>CAVQJX010000014.1:0-32081 GCA_963712935.1 uncultured Actinomycetota bacterium | reverse complement strand
CTTCAGCCGAAGGTGAGTCCGTACTTCTCGATGATGGGCAGGGTGGCTTCGAAGTCGCCCTCGCAGCCGTAGGGAGCTACGAGCGGGCCGAGGTCGACGTCTTCGGTCGCGGTGTCGATGATGCGGAACGCCTCCTCCAGCCCGCCTGGCGAGATCAGCTCGAGGATGCGGGCGGGCTCGTCGGCGGCGTTGAAGAAGGTGTGCCACTCGCCGCGTGGCTTGAAGACCAGGTCGCCGACCTGGGCGACATGCTCCTCGTCGTTGGCGACGAACCAGACCTGACCTTCCAAGATCAGGCTGAACTCGTCTTCCTTGGTATGCCGATGCAGGGGGGCGGCGATGGCGCGGGGAGCCAAGAGGTGTTCGACCACCGCAAGATTGCCACCCCAGTCCTTGGAGTCGATGAGGAACCGGTCTCGACACCCCAGTGGTGAGCCGAGGATCTCCCCTTCGTCAGCGCGGATGACTCGTGTCTTCATGGGCCGAGCATCGCACGTCGCGCGCCCCTGCTGTATCGCAGAAACCTGGTATCCGCGGATACATCCCGGGCCCGTCGCACGGAGTGCACACACAAGGAGTCGCCTGAGACCAGGGTGGGAGCCAGCAGGGGTGGGCGCAGCAGGGATCGAACCTGCGACCACCTGCTTGTAAGGCAGGTGCTCTACCGCTGAGCTATACGCCCCGAAAGCGCGGAAAGCCTAACGCCCTCAGCGGCCCGCGGACAAAAGACAACGACCGCCAACGTCTCGGTTCGCTGGCGGTCGTGTCATGGACTATCGAACACTGACGCGGCCCCTTCCGCTATCGCTTTGCCCAAACTTGAAGCGAGAACTTACGTCCCCGCATCGCCGGACCTGCCGGGCGTGTCCGGAAAGCGGAAGTTGTCCTCTTGGTGAGTCAGCCGAGCTCGGCCAGCACCTTCCGGTACTCACCGACATCACGCGCTTTCGGGATGGCGTTCTCGACCTGCCACCGGAGGATTCCCTCCCGGTCGATGATGAACGTGGCGCGGCCGGAGCAGCCCGCCTTCTCGTTGAAGATGCCGTACGCCGACGAGACCGCTCCGTGCGGCCAGTGGTCGCTGAGCAGCGGGAACGTGTAGCCGTCTCGATCTGCGTAGGCGCGCTGGGAGAACATGTGGTCACACGACACGGCCACGAGCGCTGTCCGCTCGTTGGAGAAGTCGGCCAGGTGGTCGCGCAGCTCGTGCAGCTCGCCCGTGCAGACGCCGCTGAACGCGAACGGGTAGAAGACGAGGACAACGTTCCGCTCACCACGGAAGTCCGTCAGGGAGACCGTCTGGCCGTGCTGGTCCTTCAGGCTGAAGTCGGGCGCGGGCGCGCCGATCTCGAGAGGCATGTCGCGGGCTCCGAATACGTGGTGCGGGACTCGATCGACTCGATCGTAATCACCTCGAGCCGCGTTTCCCCAGGTGGCCCCGCCTGGTGCAGAAGTTCCCCGTCAGCGGCGGTTGGAGCGGTCGGTCTTGGGAGAGACGAGCTTCGTCGCAGACCACTCGGGGCCGGCGGCGAGGCTTGTCGTGGTCGATAACCCGGCCGTAGGCGCCGCCTCGGCGATGTCACTGGCGTCGACGTAGTTGTCGCGCCCGACCTTCGGCGTGAGCAACCAGATCGCGCCCCCGTCGGCGAGGTCGGTCAGGGAGTCGACGAGCCCGTCGACCAGGTCACCGTCGTCCTGGCGCCACCAGAGGATGACCGCGTCGACGACGTCACCGTACCGGTCGTCGACGAGCTGTCCGCCGATGGCCTTTTCGATGGAGGCCCGCAGATCCTCGTCGATGTCCTCATCCCAGCCCAGTTCCTGGACCACCATGCCTGACTCGAATCCGAACCGGCTGACCGGTCCGCTGGCCGCGTTTTCCGCGGTCGCGCTCACCCCTGTAACCTCCTTGGCCCCGTGGGCGCTGCACCTGACTGGCGCGCACCCTCGACGCAGGGTAGTCCACCGCGAACGAGACGCATGCGCAAGTCATTCCGGCAATCTGGCCCAGATGGGCCAGGCGCCTAGGCTGGAACCAGGGATAGGAGTCCTCCTCCCAACCTGCGAGGATGAACGCATGAGGGAACATCAGGGACCCTGCCCCTTGCCCTGCCCGCCGTACGACGAAGAGGACACACGTGGCCATGGCTAGTGACCGTCCGCCGGTGATCCACGAGGGTTTGCCGACGCAGCTGCCCGACATCGATCCCGAAGAGACCCAGGAGTGGCTCGACTCGCTCGACGCCCTGCTCGACGAAAAGGGTCGTACCCGGGCACGTTATGTGATGCTCAAGCTCCTGGAGCGGGCCCGCGAGAGCAACGTCGGGGTCCCGGCGCTGCGCAGCACCGACTACATCAACACGATCCCGCCGGAGCGTGAGCCCTGGTTCCCCGGCGACGAGGACATCGAGCGCCGCATCCGTGCGTTCATCCGGTGGAACGCCGCCGTGATGGTCTCGCGTGCGAACCGCAAGGGACTCGAGGTCGGTGGCCACATCGCGACCTACCAGTCCGCCGCCAGCCTCTACGAGGTCGGCTTCAACCACTTCTTCCGCGGCAAGGACCACCCCGGCGGCGGCGACCAGGTCTTCATCCAGGGCCACGGCTCCCCCGGCATCTACGCCCGGGCGTTCCTCGAGGGCCGGCTGAGCGAGTCCCAGCTCGACGCCTTCCGCCAAGAGGTCTCCAAGGGCCCGGGCAAGGGGTTGTCGTCCTACCCGCACCCGCGGCTGATGCCGGACTTCTGGGAGTTCCCGACCGTGTCGATGGGCCTGACGGCCCTGCACTCGATCTATCAGGCGCGCTTCAACCGCTACCTGCAGAACCGTGGCATCAAGGACACCAGCGACCAGCATGTGTGGGCATTCCTGGGTGACGGCGAAATGGGCGAGCCCGAGTCGCTGGGCGCGATCGGCGTCGCGGCCCGCGAGGAGCTCGACAACCTCACGTTCGTCATCAACTGCAACCTGCAGCAGCTCGACGGTCCCGTCCGCGGCAACGGCAAGATCATCCAGGAGCTCGAGTCGACGTTCCGCGGCGCAGGCTGGAACGTCATCAAGGTCGTGTGGGGCCGCCAGTGGGACGCGCTGCTGGCCCGTGACGTCGACGGCGTACTCGTCAACCAGATGAACGCGACTCCGGACGGCCAGTTCCAGACGTACTCCGTCGAGACCGGCGCGTACGTGCGCGACAAGTTCTTCGGCGGCGACCCGCGGTTGCGCGCCATGGTCAAGGACCTCAGCGACGAGGACATCCAGCTGCTGCCCCGCGGCGGTCACGACTACCGCAAGGTCTATTCAGCGTTCAAGGCGGCGACCGAGCACGTCGGCCAGCCGACCGTGATCCTCGCCAAGACGATCAAGGGCTGGACGATCGACGCGCTGGAGGGCCGCAACGCGACCCACCAGATGAAGAAGCTGACCAACGACGACCTGAAGAAGTTCCGCGACCGGCTGCGCCTGCCGATCAGCGATGAGGACATCGACAACAGCGACGTCGCACCGTTCTACCACCCTGGCAACGACTCACCCGAGATCCAGTACATGCTCGAGCGTCGACGCCAGCTCGGCGGACCGATTCCGCAACGCCGCGTCGACCCGGTACCGCTCAAGCTGCCCGGCGACGAGGTGTACGCCGAGCTCAAGCAGGGCTCGGGCAAGCAGGCGATCGCCACGACCATGGCGTTCGTCCGGCTGCTGCGCGACCTGATGAAGGACCCGGAGATCGGACATCGCATCGTGCCGATCGCGCCGGACGAGTACCGCACGTTCGGGATGGACTCGATGTTCCCGTCGGCGAAGATCTACTCGCCTCACGGCCAGCAGTACGAGAGCGTCGACCGGGCGATGCTGCTGACCTATCGCGAGTCGGCACAGGGCCAGATGCTGCACGAGGGCATCAGCGAGGCCGGGGCGATGGGTTCGACGATCGCGGCCGGTACGGCGTACGCCACGCACGGTGAGCCGATGATTCCCGTCTACATCTTCTACTCGATGTTCGGCTTCCAGCGGACCGCGGACTCGATCTGGTCCTTCGCCGACAACCTGGGGCGTGGCTTCCTGATCGGCGCCACCGCCGGCCGTACGACGCTGACCGGCGAGGGGCTCCAGCACGCCGACGGGCACTCGCCGTTGATCGCAGCGACCAACCCGGCGGCCATCCACTACGACCCGGCGTTCGCGTACGAGATCAGCCACATCGTGCAGAACGGCCTGAGCCGTATGTACGGCTCGAGCGACGAGCACCCGCACGGTGAGAACGTCTTCTTCTACATCACCGTCTACAACGAGCCGACCGTACAGCTTCCGGAGCCCGAAGGTGTCGACGTCGACGGGATCCTGCGCGGCATGCACCTGGCACGGCCGGCGGAGAGCGGCTTCGGTGACCCGCGGCCGCAGATCCAGCTGCTTGCGTCGGGCGTCGCGGTGCCGTGGGCCATCAAGGCCCAACAGCTGCTGGCCGAGGAGTGGCAGGTCCGCGCCGACGTCTGGTCGGTGACGTCGTGGAACGAGCTTGCCCGCGACGCGGTGGCGGTCGACGACTACAACATGCTGCACCCGACGCAGGAGCCGAGGACGCCGTACGTCACCGCGAAGCTGGCTGACACGCGCGGACCGGTGCTGGCGGTGAGTGACTACATGCGGGCCGTGCCGGACCAGATCTCGCACTGGGTCAAGGCGGAGTGGCACGCGCTCGGGACCGATGGCTTCGGCTTCGCGGACACGCGAGCAGCGGCGCGCCGCTTCTTCAAGGTCGATGCCGAGTCGATCGTGGTGGGTGCGCTCGAGGCGCTCGCGCAGCGTGGCGAAATGGACGCGTCCCGCGCAGCCGAGGCCATCCGCCGCTACCGGATCGACGACCCGACCGCGGTGGCCGACGTCAAACAAGAAGGCGCTGGCGCCTAGCCGTCCGCGCTCCCCGCCCGCAAGATCCGAGCGTTGCCAGCCCCCGGCATGGCAACGCTCGGATCTTGCTGTCAGCCGCGCCATCCCCGCCGCCTGAAAAGAGCCAGGAGTTGCGACGCGATCCGGTCCTGGCGGTGGCGCACGGCGTACGACGAGAAGATCAGCAACCCGCCTTCCGCGATCAGGTCGTTCTGTCGGAGCAGGTCGTCGTCCCAAGTGGCCACATGCGAGTGCGGAATACCGTGGATCTCCACCCGTATGCCGAACTCGGGCCACTCGACATCGAGGAAGTAGCGGCCGTCTCGGCGCCGGACCACCCGCTGACGCCTCGGCTCCGGAAGGTGCAGCCGCCGTCGCAGGAGGTCGAACTCGTGCTCGGGCAGTGACTGGATTCCACCCCCCGCGTCGTGGATGGACTCCATGATCACTGCACGGTTGCGGCACCGCCCGCGTCTACTCAGGGCGTCCCAGAGTTGGTGGGTGACCACCAGGCGCTGCTGCACCGCGGCCAGCACGATGACGCGGGCCCGGCGGACCGACACCCGCTCACTGGCAGCATCGACCACGCTCCGGGCGACGCGGGTACGGGGTGGGACGACCAGTGGGTTCACGTCTTCGGGACCGAGCTTGGTCGACCATCGCACGGCGACGTCCCAGCCGGGGGGCGTCGCGAGCTGTCTGCGCCCACGCCCCGCAGACGGACCCGGGATCACGACGGTAAGACGGTCCGGTGACAGACCGCGCAGTCCGTCGAACATCAGACCGGACAGCCCGTGCAGGAGAGTGCCGGGTGGGCCGCTCGTGAGAACCGCCCAGAGCCGCTGGTCGTTGGTCAGCGGGCCGTTGTGCAAGACGATGACGTGCGGGAGTGCAGCCTGCCAACGTCGCGCATCGACCTGAGCCTGCACGTGCGCTTCGCCATACCGAAGACACAGGTCGTGCCGGCGCCACACCTGGCAGCGTCGTGCCGCCAGCACGGAGGTCGAGGGCTCGCCCGACTGGAGCTCCCGGTTCGTCGACATGGAGGCAGCAGATCGCGAAGACGAGGGGACCGGGTTCGGGTGCGTGGCTTTGTGGACGCCGGCCGGTTCCCGCTGTCCTTGTGGACGAGCACGTTCCCCCGAAGATCCGAGAGTTGCCAGGCCCTGGCATGGCATCTCTCGGATCCTTGCGGCGGAGTCACTAGGGTGGCGCAGGTGGAGTCCGACGACTGGTTCGAGCTGCGCGTCGAGCGCTGGCATGCCGAGCTGGAGGATGGGCTGCGCGCGGTGTACCCGGCCGACACGGCCGACGACCTGGTGGTCCGACTCCTGACGCTCGCCCGGCAGACGTACGCCGACCGGAGCCCGGCCCTGCGCCGCCTCGACCTGCAACGAACGTTGCGCCCGGACTGGTTCCAGGACAGCAGCATGCTCGGGTACGCCGCCTACACCGACCGGTACGCGGGAACGCTGGGCGGCGTACGCCATCGGCTCGACCACCTCACCGATCTCGGGGTCACCTACCTCCACCTGATGCCGGTGCTCGAGTCTCGTGCCGGTGAGAACGACGGCGGGTACGCCGTGACCGACTACCGAACGGTGGCCCCGAAGCTCGGCTCGATGGACGACCTGCGGGCGCTTTCCGCCGATCTGCACGGGCGCGGCATCTCGCTCGTGCTCGACCTGGTGCTGAACCACGTGGCCCGCGAACACCCGTGGGCGCAGCGGGCCCGGCAGGGCAACGAGGGCTACCGCAACTACTTCTGGACCTTCCCCGATCGCGAGCTGCCGGACCAGTACGAGCAGACCCTGCCGGAGGTCTTCCCCGCCACGTCGCCAGGCTCGTTCAGCTGGGACGAGGAGCTCGGCGCCTGGGTCTGGACGACGTTCAACTCCTACCAGTGGGACCTCGACTGGACGAACCCTGAGGTCTTCTACGAGTTTGCCTCGATCGTCGGCTACCTGGCCAACGCGGGGGTCGACGTGCTGCGGCTCGATGCGATCGCGTTCCTCTGGAAACGCATGGGGACCGACTGCCAGAACCAGCCCGAGGTGCACGACATCACGCAGGCGCTGCGGGCGTTCGCCCGGATTGCGTGTCCGGCGCTGCTCTTCAAGGCCGAGGCGATCGTGGCCCCCCGCGATGCCGTGCGCTACCTCGGGCAGGGCCGTCACCATGCGAAGGTCAGTGACCTCGCCTACCACAACAGCCTCATGGTCCAGGTGTGGTCGATGCTGGCCAGCCAGGACGTCAGGCTGACGGCGACCGCGTTGGGCGGGGCCCCGCCGATCCCCAGCACGACCGCGTGGATCAACTACCTGCGCTGCCACGACGACATCGGCTGGGCCGTGTCCGACGACGACGCGGCAGCGGTGGGGCTGACGGGCTACCTCCACCGGCAGTTCCTCGCGGACTTCTACAGCGGCGACTACCCCGTCTCGTTCGCCGAGGGCCTCGTCTTCCAGGAGAACCCGCTCACCCATGACCGTCGCATCAGCGGGATGACGGCCAGCCTCGCGGGCCTCCCCCGCGCCGTCGCCACCGGTGATCCCGACCAGGTCACGTCAGCGATCGCCCGGATTCGGTTGGCGTACGCCGTCGTGCTCGGCTGGGGTGGCATACCCGTGGTGTGGATGGGCGACGAGATCGGCCTCCCGAACGACGACGACTGGGCGGCCGAACCCGGGCACGAGGCCGACAACCGCTGGCTGCACCGGCCCCGGATGGACTGGGCCGCGGCTGACCGGCGTCACGACGCGGCCACGCTCGAAGGGCGGGTGTACGCCGCGCTGAGGTCCCTCGTGGGCGTACGCGCCCAGACGCCGCAGCTGCACGCGTCGGTGGCGACGGAGGTGCTGGCGGTCCTGGACCCCGGCGTCCTGCCCGTGGTGCGACGCCATCCGCTCGGGCCGTGGGTGGGGCTGTACAACGTGACCGCGCAGTGGCGCCCCTACCCCCTCGACCACCTGCAGGACAGCCTGGGCCGGAGCGGTGTCCAGGCCGACAACACGGCATGGCCGAGCCGTACGACACCCTGACTGGGACCCGCCTCGAGGTGTCCGACGATGACCGCCTCTGGCTCCCACCCTGGTCCGCCCACTGGCTCATCACCTCCCCCTCCCCCCGTTGAACCGTGAGTTGTGGCCCCTTGAACCGTGAGTTGTGGCCCCTTCAGCCGTGAGTTGTGGCCCCTCGTCAGGCCAGCAGCGCCTGGATGGCGGCGATCGACTCCGGCGTCGACCGGTGCAGCACGGCATGGATGCCCAGCGTCTCAGCCCCCTCGACGCAATGCTCCACGTCGTCGAGGAACACGAGTTCGGACGGCTGGACGCCGAGCCGGTCACACGCAAGCTCGTAGATCCGCGCGTCCGGCTTCGCTGCGCCCACTTCGTGCGAGTACACGATGACGTCGACGAGTTGCTCGAAGCCGTAGCGCGCCTGCTCCTCTCGTCGCGCGCCGTCCGCGGAGTTGCTGATGATGCCGGTCGTGTATGCCGGTCGGAGCCCTCTCGCGAACTCGACCAGCTCAGCGTCGAGCTCCCCGCAGTACCAGTCCCACATCGCCGCCATGAACTCATCGGCTTGGTCCGCGTCGAAGCCGAACGCATCGATGTAGCCCTGCCGGAACTCGGCCTCCGAGATGCCTCCGGTCCCGATCAGGCCGCGTGGATCCACCGTGCCCAGCCGGGCCTCGAAATCAGCACCGTCCATGCCGAGCCGCTCTCGCCAGCTGGACAACCAGGCATCGACGTCGCCGACTCGCTCGAGCACTCCCCCGATGTCGAACGCGACGGCCTTGATCGTCATACGACCGACTCTGCCACCCCGCAGCCCAAGTTCGCAGCACCACAACTCACGGCTCAACGGGCCACAACTCACGGCTCAACGCACCACAACCCGCGGCTCAACGGACCACAACCCGCGGCTCAACGGGCCATAACCCGCGGCTCAACGGACCACAACCCGCGGCTCAAGGGGCGGGGACGAACCGTTGGCGCTGCTGGCCGAGACCGGTCACGGAGAGGTCGACGACGTCGCCCGCCCGCAGGTACGCCGTCGGGGTCCGGCCCATCCCCACGCCGGGTGGAGTCCCCGTGTTGAGCAGATCTCCCGGCTCGAGCACCATGAACTGGCTGACGTACCGCACCACCTCGAGCACGGAGAAGATCATCGTGGCGGTGGTCCCGCGCTGGCGGGCTTCGCCGTTCACGTCGAGGGTGAGCTCCAGCGCCTGCGGGTCCGTCACCTCGTCCGGCGTCACCAGCCACGGCCCGAGCGGGTTGAACGTCTCGCAGCTCTTGCCCTTGTCCCACTGCCCACCTCGCTCGAGCTGGAACTCACGCTCCGAGACGTCGTGCGACACGCAGTACCCCGCAATCACGTCGGCGGCGGCCTCGTGCGAGTCCAGGTAGCGCGCGGCACTCCCGATGACGACGCCGAGCTCGACCTCGTAGTCGGTCTTGGTGCTGTTGCGCGGGATGTGCACGTCGTCGTACGGGCCGATCACGGTGTCGGAGCCCTTCATGAAGACGACCGGCTCGGTCGGCACCGCCATCCCCGACTCCTCCGCGTGGTCGGAGTAGTTCAGCCCGATGCAGACGACCTTGCCGGGCCGGGCTATCGGCGGCCCGATCCGCGCTTCCGCGGACAGCAGCGGCAGCGAACCGGCTCGTTCGTCGGCCCACGCCTTCAGTGCCGCGACGCCGCCCGAGGCGAAGAAGTCCCCGTCGTAGTCACGCACGAAACCGGAGGCGTCAACGAGCTCGGATCCGCGCAGCAGACCAGGCGTCTCTGCGCCGGCTGCTCCGACGCGCACCAGCCTCATGAGCCCGCCTCGACGACGGCCATGGCGTCGATCTCGACCAGCAGTCCGGCGGGGAGACCGACATACACCGTCGTGCGAGCGGGGTACGGCGCGGAGAACTTCGTCTCGTAGACCGCGTTCATCTCCTCGAAGTGTCCCTGGTCGGTCAAGAAGACGCGCACCCCGAGGATGTCCGTCTCAGCAGCGCCACCAGCTGCGAGCACCGCGAAGACGTTCTGCAAGGCTTGCTCCGTCTGCGCCGCGACGCCCTCGGCGAGGGTGCCGTCCGGTCGGAGACCCACCTGACCCGCGGCCATGACGGTGCCACCGATCCGCGCATGCTGGCTGTAGGGGCCGCCGGGGGCCGGCGCCTGGTCGGTGGGTGAAGTGCTACGAGGCATGGTTCTCTCCTTGGTCGCTGGATGGATACGCTGTCGGTCGCTGACCTGGCAAGAGGGGACGACACGTGGACCAACCCGGGCCGCCGCTCGACGGCCACCGCAAGGGCATGCCCCTCGACGGGTCGGTGGCACCTGAGCTCGTGGCGCAGCAAGGTTGGCGCCTTCTGGCGGGAGATCTGCCCACTCCCGTGGCCGTCCTCAAGACGAGCGCGATCGAGCACAACATCGCCGTCATGGCCCACTTCTGCGAGGCCGCCGGGGTCCGGCTGGCGCCACACGGCAAGACCACCCTGTCGGCGGAGCTGATCAGCCGGCAGCTGCGAGCCGGAGCCTGGGGCATCACGGTCGCCACCCCGCACCAGGCCGCGACGGTGCTCGACGCGGGCGTACGCCGCATCCTGCTGGCCAACGAGGTCGTCGACCGGGGAGCACTGAGGTGGTTGGGTCGGCAGCTGCAGACGGTTCAGGACCTGGACGTGCTGTGGTACGTCGACTCCCATGCCGGTCTGGCCCGCGCGGAGCAGGAGCTCGCAGCGGTGGCGGCCGGCCACGACACAGCCGGACCGGTCCGACGTCCGGGTCTGCTGGTCGAGCTGGGCCACACCGGGGGGCGGACCGGGCTGCGCAACGATGCCGAAGCGATCGACCTCGCACGTGCTGTCCAGGCGTCTCCCGTGGTCGACCTCGTCGGAGTTGCCGGATACGAAGGCACGATCGGCACCGGGCGCGACCCGGCCACCCTCGGCGACGTCGAGAGCTTCGTCAGCAGGGTGGGTGAGGTGTTCGCGCGGCTCCGTGCCGAGCACCTTCTCAGCACCGAACGTCGGTCTGTCGTCACGGCCGGGGGCAGCCTGTACTTCGACGTCGTCGCGCGGGTGCTCGGCTCGCAGGTCGACGACCACACCGACGTCGTACTCCGCAGCGGCTGCTACCTGACGCATGATCACGGCCTCTACGCGCAGGGCACGCCCTCCACCGAACCAGGATGGAACGGTTCCGCCTTCGCACCGGCCCTCGAGGTCTGGGGCCGCGTGCTCTCTCGCCCCGAGCCGTCGCTGGCCCTCGCAGACCTTGGCCGCCGCGACGTCTCGCACGACGCGGGACTGCCGGTCCCCCTGTGGCACGTCGCCGACGGGGAGGGGCTCCGCCGGAGCTTGCGCACCGCTACCGTGTCGGGGCTCAGCGACCAGCACGCGTTCGTCGACCTCGGTGACCACCGCGACGTCGCGGTCGGCGACCTCATCGGCTTCGGGATCTCGCACCCGTGCACGACCTTCGACAAGTGGCCGCAGCTGTTGGAGGTCGACGACGACTACCGCGTGACAGGCCTCGTCCGGACGCGGTTCTGACCGGTCTCCGGACCCGGCGACCGGCACTGGTCCCACGGCCGGCACCTCAGCCCAGCCAGCTGAAGGCAGGTCGGCCGCGTACACCGGCAGCGCACCGGAACAGTGAGCCCGACAGGGGCGCCGCGGCCAACGCCTCCGCGTCGAGATCCTCCCGGGCGGTCGTGATGTACAGGTCGGAGAGGCCGGCTCCACCGAACGCCACGCTCGACACGTGCGGAGCCGGCACCGTGATCTCGGCCGTGATCGATCCGTCGCGCGAGAGCCGGACGACGCGTCCACCTCCCCAGAGAGCAACCCAGATGCCTCCCTCTGGCATCCACGGTGAGCCCGTCCGGACTCGTGCCCGACGGGAACGACGCCAGCGGACTTCGTGTGATCACCCGCCAGCCGCTCGGTCCCTCGGTCGGTCCGGTGTGCAGGACGTCGACGGTGCCGGCGCCACTGTCCACGTAGTAGTGGTCACGACCGTCGAGCGACCAGTCCATGCCGTTGGAGATCGAGACGCCCTCGATCACCGGCGACAGCATGACGACATCGGTGCCTCGGCCCAGGTCGGCTGCTTCGGCACCTGCCGGAGGCAGCCGGTACAGCGCTCCCGCCCCGTCCCGGTCGTGGCTCAGGCTCCCGATCCACAGGCTCCCGTCCGGCGCCGCGGCTCCGTCGTTGAACCGCACGTCAGCAGCCATGTCGTCGGGAACGGCGAGCTCAGCCGTGAGGTGGAACTCCTCGTCGCAGGCGACCAACGACCGTTCGAGGGCCAGGACGTAGCCTCCGGTCCGGCGGAGGGCGACCGCGGTCACCGGACGGCCGAGGTCGTGCTGCGCCATCTCACCGCTGGCCGGGTGCAAGGTGTGGACCTGGCCGGGATCGATGTCGACCCACACCAGGCGGTCACGACGGTGGTCCCACACCGGGGACTCGTACAGCCAGCCCGGGCCGGCCACCTGATCGTCGGCGGAGAGCGCTTGCGTCCACACGGTCACATCACCGCTGTCTGCCCGCCGTCGACGACGAGCGCTGAGCCGGTGATGAACGCCGAGTCGGACGAGGCCAGGAACGCGTACGCCGCGGCCACGTCCTCCTCGGTCCCCGCACGCCCGAGCGGAATCGAGCTCTCGATGTAGCGGCTGACGAAACCGGCATCGCCCAGCTCCTCGACGATCTGGCGGTTCAACGGGGTGTCGATGTACCCCGGGCACAAGGCGTTCACCCGGATGCCGTACGGCGCCAGCTCGATCGCCATCGTGCGCGTCAGCTGCAGCACGCCGCCCTTGGACGCGTTGTAGTGGGCGTAGTCCGCCTCGCCGCCGAGTGCGTTGGTCGACGCCATGTTGATGATTCGCCCGCCGCGACCGGCGTCCACCATCGCCTTGGCCACCGTCTGTCCGACCAGGAACATGCCGCGGAGGTTGACTGCCACGATCTGGTCCCAGTGCTCGGCGGTGATCTCCAGGAACGGCTCGCGCCAGGAGATGCCGGCGTTGTTGGCCAACACGTCGAGCGGTCCGCCGTTCCGGATGGCCTGGTCGACCAGCGCGACCACGGCGTGTTCGTCCGCGACGTCGCAGACCGAGCCCGTCACGTCGCCGACCGACGAGAGCTCGGCCACCGCTGTATCGACCTCGGTCTGCACAGGCCCGCAGATGTGGACGCGCGATCCCTCCTCGAGGAACCGGCGCGCCGTGGCATGCCCGATCCCGCGCGTCCCCCCGGTCACCAGGACGTGTGCCCCACGCAGTCCACGCATGCTCGGCTCCTCCGGTTGTGCTCAGGACGGCCGGATCACGGCCCGGACGATGTCGGACCGGCCGGCCGCGAGGTCCAGGAAGACGGCAGCGGAGTCCTCCAGGTCGACGCTCGTGGTCCAGGACAGGTCGACCGACTCCGCCAGGGCGACGGCCGCGGCGAACTCGGTGTCGGAGTACGCGAACGAGCCCGTCAAGCGCTTCTCGTCCCGCACCAGGGCGTTGCCGTCCAGTCGTGCCTCGGGCTCGGCCAGACCCAGCCACACAGCCTGTCCGCCCGGGCGGAGCAGGCGCAAGGACTCGGCCCGGGTGTGGGCCGATCCGACCGCGTCGATCAGGACGTCGTACTCGCCATCCAGCCGTGCCGAGGTCGTTGTCGCCCCCAAGCCGTCCGCTACCGCGAGGCGGTGCTCGAACGGGTCGGCGACGGAAAGCTCGTCGGGCGCCTCGAGCGCAGCGACGGCGGTGGTGAGCAGGCCGAGGGCACCGGCTCCGATCACGCCGACGCGTCCGCCCGCGAGGTTGCCCGCCAGGCGGCAGGCGTGCACTGCGTTCGCCAAGGGTTCGATCAGCGCCGCCGCCGCCCAGTCGAGCGACTCCGGCAGGACATGGAGCGCGGTGCGGGGCACGGCGACCTGGTGGCTGAAGCCGCCGGGACGCTGGACTCCCAGCAGCTGGCGGTGCCGGCAGAGGTTCTGCTGCCCGAGCAGGCACAGGTCGCAGGCTCCGCAGGGGATCAGCGGGTTGACGGCGACGCGGCGACCTTCGGGGTCGAGACCCGCGACCTCATGTCCCATCACCAGCGGCGGCTGGCGCCACCCGGTGCCCGCGATGCCGTGCAGGTCGCTCCCACACACGCCGACCGCCTTGACGTCCACGACCACATCGGTGTCGGTTGCCTCGGGGGCGTCCACGTCCAACACCTGCACCTGGTGCGCTGCGGTGAAGACCAGAGCTCGCACGGTCACCTCGCGGATGGGGTTTACAGCGGGTCGGCAGAACCGTAGCATGATTCCTGTCAGCAAACCATTGTTCCGCTGAGCGGAATCCATGGCCACCGGTCCGGGAGGCTCATCGTGACGACGGGACTCGAAGGCGTCGATCGTGCGCTCCGCGTGCTGATGCTGCTCGGCCAGCGCGGCGACGGTTGGACGCTCGAGGAGCTCGCCGCCGAGACCCGGCTGCCGAAGAGCTCGCTGCACCGGCTGCTCACCACGCTCAAGCAACGCGGTTTCGCCGTCCAGGCGCAGCCCTCGGGTCCCTATCTGCTCGGACCGACTGCGTTGGAGGTGGCCTTCGGGTTCCACGCGCGTCTCGACGTACCCGTGCTCCTCGCTCCCCTGCTCCAAGAACTCGTCGAACGGCACCACGAGACCACCCACCTCGCGGTCCTGGCCGGCGCGGAGGTCGTCTACATCGACAAGCGCGAAGGCACCCACCCGTTCCGGTTGTCGTCCACGATCGGGGGACGCAACCCCGCGTTCTGCACCGGAGTCGGGAAGGCGCTGCTGGCGCAGCTGTTGCCCGACCGTGAGGCCGTAGACGCCTGGGTCGCCGAGCACGGGCCCCTGCGGCGCCACTCCGACCAGACCATGATCACTGCCGCGGCACTCGACCGCGAGCTTGCGCTGACCCGGAGCCGCGGCTACTCCCTCGACCTGGAGGAGAACGAACCCGGCGTGCACTGTGCGGCGGTAGCCGTGACCCTCGGCACCGGCACCCCGATCGCCGCGGTGAGCGTCACGGCCCCCACCAGTCGGGTCACGCGCGAGGAGCTCGACGACATCGGCCGCGACCTGCTCCGGCTGACCGAGCACCTGACACCGCAGCATCCGGACAAGGACCCGAGCTCGGAGGCCTCTTCATGACCGTCGTCACGTTCGTCGGAGCCGGCAGCGTGGAGTTCACGCGCGACCTGCTCGCCGACCTCTTCGGGTTCACCGACCTCGGCCCGCTGACGATCCGCCTGCACGACATCGACCCCGATCGACTGGCGACCGCCCACGGAATCGCTCTGCAGGTACGCGACCGGTTCGGCTCACAGGCAGAGGTCAGCGCTCATGCCGAACGGAAGGCATCCTTCGACGGCGCCGACTTCGTCGTGAACATGATCCAGGTCGGCGGCCTGGCTTCCACGCGCGTGGACTTCGACGTGCCGGCCCGTCACGGTGTCCGGCAGACGATCGCGGACACGCTCGGGATCGGCGGGATCTTCCGCGCGCTACGCACGTTCCCGGCACTCGACGGCATCGCCGCCGACATGCTCGCCGTATGCCCCGACGCCTGGCTGCTCAACTACACCAACCCGATGGCGATGAACCTGACCTACCTGTCCCGTACGGCGCCGAACCTGCGAGCGGTCGGGCTGTGCCACTCGGTGTACTGGACCGTGCACGACCTGTGCGAGCTCATCGGCGTACCGCTCGAGCAGACACAGTGGTGGTCAGCCGGGGTCAACCATCAGGCCTGGCTGCTGCGCTGGGAGCAGGATGGGCGCGACCTCTACCCCCTGCTCGACGACCGGATCGACGCCGACCCCGAGCTGCGGCGCCGGGTCCGTGTCGACATGTACCGCCGGCTGGGCTACTACCCGACCGAGACGAGCGAGCACTCGGCCGAGTACGTCGGGTGGTACCTACCCCATGACGACGAGGTGGCGCGACTGCGTCTCGAGATCGGCGCCTACGTCGGCATCAGTGAGGACAACGTCGCCACCTACGAGCGCACGCGAGCCCAGTTGGCGGCCGGCGAGCCCATCGACCTCGACGCGACCGCGACGGAGTACGCCCCTCAGGTCATCCACAGCATGGTCACCGGCCGGCCACGACGCATCGTGGGCAACGTCGGCAACACGGGGCTGGTGACCAACCTGCCGCGCGACGTGTGCGTGGAAGTGCCGTGCCTCGTCGACGCTCATGGCGTGGTCCCGACGTGGGTCGGGGATCTGCCCCCGCAATGCGCCGCCCTCAACCGGGCCTACCTCAACGTCGTCGACCTCACGGTGCGCGCCGCTACAGACGGCGATCCGCTGCTGTTGCGCGAGGCGGCGATGGTGGACCCCAATACGAGCGCCACCTTGTCACCGCCCGCCGTGTGGGATCTCGTCGACGACATGGTCGCGGCCCACGGCGACCTGCTTCCCCCTGCCCTGCGCTCCTCACTCCAGCCAAGCCGGCGCACCCCATCGGCGTCCACGACTCCAGGAGGTCGTCCATGAACCGCCGTTGTTCCCCGACCACACGCACCCGCCGGCTGACCGTTGCCGTGACCGCTGTCCTCCTCGCTGCACCCGCTGTCGTCGCCTGCGGTGGAAGCGACAAGGCGGTACCACTCGACACGAAGGCTGACGTCAAGCTGACCTGGTGGACCGGACAGTCCGACGACGCCGAGACCGTCATCGAGGGACTCGCCAAGGAGTTCGAGACCGCTCACCCCAACGTCTCGATCAACGTGTCGTCGGGCGCGCCGACCACGGATGACCTGCTCCAGAAGCTGTCCGCGTCATTCGCGAGCAACACCTATCCCGACATCTCCTACGCCTACGGAAGCTGGGCGGGCCAGCTGGCCAAGTCGAAGCGGCCGCTCGACCTGACGAAGGCCGTCGCGGCGCCGGACGTCAACTGGGACGAGTTCGCCCAAGCAGCGCGCGACACCGCCACCCCGAACGGGACCGTCATCGGTTTCCCGGCCATCGTCGACAACCTCGCGGTCGTCTACAACACCGAGCTGTTCACCAAGGCTGGCCTCGCTCCCCCGTCAGCGGACTGGACCTGGGACGAGTTCCGGGCGAACGCCAAGGCGCTGACCGACCCGGCCAACGACATCTACGGGACCGCCTACCCGGTCAGCGGCGGCGAGGACACCACCTGGCACCTCTGGCCGCAGCTGTGGCAAGGCGGCGGGGACGTGCTCTCCGCCGACCAGAAGTCGTCCGCGTTCGACTCCCAGGCGGGCGTCGATGCACTCGAGCTCTGGCGCCAGATGGCGGTCGAGGATCAGAGTGTCTACCTCGACCAGACCGACGAGCGATACGGGCCACTGTTCGCCTCCGGCCGGGTCGGCATGGTGATCACCGGTCCCTGGCAGCTCTACGACTTCGTGAAGGCCAAGACGCCGTACGCCGTCGTGCCCCTGCCCGGCACCAACGGGAGCCACCAGACCGTGGCCGGTCCGGACCTCTGGGTCGCCTTCGACCACAACGACGAGAACCGCGCGTACTGGTCGACCGAACTGTTGAAGTGGCTCACCTCCCCCGCGATCGACGAGCGCTGGAACCTCGGTCTCGGCAACCTGCCGCTCCGACCTGTCGAGGCCCAGTCACCGGCATACCAGAAGTTCGTCAAGGAGTACCCGGGCATCGAGGTGTTCGTCCAGAACCTCGACAACGCCACCACGGCCCGGCCGACGATCCCGCAGTATGTCGAGCTCTCCCGCTACGTCGGGAACGCGATCTCGCAGGTGCTCCAGGGCAAGTCGACCTCGTCGGACGCGCTCGCCAAGGCAGCCGAACAGTCCGACCAGGCGCTGTCGTTCGGATGACGAAGCTGCGGAGGTCGCTGACCGGATGGGCGTTCGCGGGTCCCGCAACCGCCTTCGTCCTGGCCCTGTCGATCTTCCCCAGCCTGTGGGCGTTCTACCTGTCCCGGCGCAACTGGGACGGCATCTCACCGTCCACGTCGGCCGGGTGGAGCAACTACCAGCGCCTCGTCGACGACCCGCAGCTGCGCTCGGCGGTAGCCCACACCCTGGTCTTCACGGCCATCTTCGTCCCGGTATCGATCGTGCTGGGTCTGCTGCTGGCTACGGCCTTGAACCGGCCGATCCGCTTCATCGCGTTCTATCGGACGGCGATCTTCGTGCCTTTCGTGGCAAGCGCGGCAGCGACCGGCATCCTGGCCAACTACGTCTTCAGCCCGCAGTTCGGTATCGCCAACGGCATGCTGCGCGGTCTCCATCTGCCACCGCAGCAGTTCCTCGAGAGCGACCACCAGGCGCTGCTCACCTTGTGCCTGATCTCGCTGTGGGGTGAGGTGGGGTTCACCGTCGTCGTCTACCTGGCGGCGCTGCAGGACATTCCGCAGAACCTCGTCGAGGCGGCCGCCATCGACGGGGCGTCGCCCTTGCGCACCTTCTGGCACGTCAAGGTGCCGCATCTTGCTCCGGTCACGGTCTTCGCGTCTGTGTGGCAGACGATCACGGCTCTGCAGCTCTTCGACCTGGTCTATACGACGACGAAGGGCGGTCCTCTCGGGGCCACCCAGACGGTGGTGTACTACGTCTACTACCAGGCCTTCCAGCTCACGCACTACGGCTACGCGTCGGCCGTCGCGTACATCCTGTTCGGCTTCACGCTCCTGATCACGATCGGTGTGGTGCTGTACTCCCGCCGGGTGCAGGTGGAGGCGTTCTGATGGCCCTCTCGGTGGAGCGGTCGACCGATGCTGCGGTAGGTGTCGTCGCGGCGCACAAGCCTGCCGGCCCACCGCGGAGACGGCGGCTCCCCTTCAGCCCCTGGCACCTCCTGCTCATGCCGACGGCCCTGCTGTTCCTCCTTCCCCTCGCGCAGATGATCCTGGCCTCGTTCATGTCTGACCAGGACCTCAACCGCTTCCCGCCGCGCTTCTTCCCACGGACGCTCACCCTGCACGGCTACACCCAGCTGTTCGACCAGTCGTCGATCGTGCGCTGGTTGATCAACTCCACGATCGTCAGCACGGTCGCGGTGGTGTCGCACCTCGTGCTGTGCTCGCTGGCCGGGTACGGGTTCGCGCGGCTCTCGTTCCGCGGCCGGACCGTCGGGTTCTTCCTCATGGTGTCGACGATCATGATTCCGACGCAGCTGCTGATGATCCCGACCTTCATCATGTTTGCGAAGGTTGGGCTGATCGACACGCTGGGGGCTGCGATCGTGCCCTGGCTCGCCTCTGCCTTCGGCGTGTTCTTGATGCGGCAGTTCTTCCTGTCGCTGCCCTCCGAGCTCGAGGATGCGGCGCGAATCGACGGCTGCTCCTCGTTCGGGGTCCTGTGGCGCATCGTGCTTCCGCTGGCCAAGCCTGCGCTTGCGACGTTGACGGTGTTCACCTTGCTCGGCTCGTGGAATGACCTGGTGTGGCCGCTCATCGCGATCAGCAACGAGGACCACTACACGGTCCAGCTCGGCCTGGCGAACTTCCAGGGCGCCCGGCGTACGGACTGGTCCCTGCTGATGAGCGGCAACGTGATGGCGACCGCGCCGCTCCTGATCGCGTTCCTGCTGGCTCAACGACACTTCGTCGCCACGATGAGCTTCTCCGGACTCAAGGGGTAGCCGCGCACCCGCGGCTCAAGGAACCACAACTCACGGCTCAACGTTTGGCGTGGGTCCATTCGAGGAGGCGGTCGAGGGGCCAGGTGTTGACGATGCGCTCGGCCGGTACGCCGTTGGCCACGGCCCGGGCGCAGCCGTAGTCCTGGAACGCGAGCTGGCCCGGCGCATGCGCGTCCGTGTCGATCGAGAACAAGCAGCCGGCCTCCAGCGCCAGCTGGATCAGCCGTGACGGTGGATCGCGCCGCTCGGGCCGGGAGTTGATCTCGACCGCGACGTCGAACTGCTCGCAGGCCGCGAACACGACCTCCGCGTCGAAGGTCGACTCCGGCCGGGTTCCGCGCCCACCCTCCACGAGCCTGCCCGTGCAGTGTCCGAGCACATTCGTGAAGCGGTTGGCGATCCCGCCGACCATCCGCGCGGTCATGGTCTCGGAGTCCGCCCGCAGCTTGGAGTGGACGCTCGCCACGACCACGTCGAGCTGGCCCAGCATCGCGGCAGACTGGTCGAGCTTGCCGCTCTCGAGGATGTCGACCTCGATGCCCGGCAGCAGCCGGAACTCGTCGCCCTCGGCCTTGACCTGGGCGTTGATGTCGGCGACGACCGCGAGCTGCTCGGTCAACCGCTCGGCGGTGAGCCCGCGCGCCACCGTCAACCGCGGCGAGTGGTCGGTCAGCGCCTGGTAGTCGTGGCCGAGCCCGCGGGCGGCGCGCACCATCTCCTCGATGGGCGAGCCCCCGTCGGACCAGTTGGAGTGGGCATGCAGATCGCCCCGGATCACCGCGCGCAGGTCCTCGCCTCCCTCCGCGAGGGGCCGCTCCCCCTTCTTGCGCAGCTCGGCGAGCTTGGCCGGTACCTTGCCGGACGCCGCCTCCATGACCACCGCCGACGTCGACGGCCCCACGCTCGGCACCTCGGTCAGCGTCTTGGCTGCGATCCGCTCCTCGAGCTCGCCGGCAGGCAGGTCGGCCAGCGCCCAGGCGGCCTTGCGATAGGCCTCGACCCGACGCGTCTCCTCTCGCCCCCGTTCCTTCCAGTAGGCGATCTCCGACAGCGCCTCGATCCCGTCCATGGCTGCCATCCTGCCCCACCACCACCACGGTCACCACGGCCGCGAACCCGTCCTACGGCGCCACAGCCTCATCCGGCAGCCGTCACAGCAGGTAGGCCATCCGGTGGGAGATTGTTGAAGGCTCACAAAGGGGGTGAGTACGCTCACATCATGGCTCAGGGCAGCGCGACAGCGATCCGGCGACTCGAGCAGTCCGTCGGCACGCTGACGAATGCCGCCATTGCCAAGATGAACGACGATCTTCCCTGGTTCCGCGCGCTGGCTGCCGAGGACCGATCCTGGATCGGTCTGATTGCCGGCGCCGGCATCTCGTCGTTCGTCGACTGGTTCCGCGACCCGACGTCTGGCCACGCCGTCACCGCCGACGTCTTCGGCACCGCCCCGCAGGAGCTGACGGGCGTCGTCACGCTGCAGCAGACCGTCGAGATGGTGCGTACGACGATCGGCGTGGTCGAGACCCACGTCGACCAGGTCGTCAGCGCCAAGGACGCACCGCGCGTGCGCGAGGCCGTGATGCTCTACTCGCGCGAGATCGCGTTCGCCGCGGCAGAGGTCTATGCGCGGGCGGCCGAGCAGCGCGGCGCCTGGGACGCCCGGCTCGAGGCGCTCATCGTGGACTCGGTGCTGCGTGGGGAAGCCGACGAAGCGGTGCGCTCGCGAGCCACCGCGCTGGGCTGGGCGTCCACCAGTGGCGTCTGTGTCGTGCTGGGACTGACCCCCGAGGGCGACTCCGCCATCGCGGTGGACGCCATCAAACGCTCGGCCCGGGCCCATCACCTCGACGCGCTCTGCGCCGTCCAGGGGGACCGCCTGGTCGTGGTGCTCGGCGGCGTCGACGACCCCGACAAGGCAGCGAGTCCGATCGCGGACCACTTCGGCGAAGGTCCGGTCGTCACCGGGCCCGTCGTCGGCGACCTGCTGGGCGCGAACCTCTCAGCGCGGGCGGCCATCGCCGGGCTGCGGGCCGCGCCGGCCTGGCCGGAAGCACCCCGCCCGGTGTCGAGCGACGACCTGCTGCCCGAGCGGTCGCTGGCCGGTGACGGACACGCGCGGCGCCAGCTGGTGTCCACGGTCTACCAGCCGCTCGTCGAGGCCGGCTCCGGACTGCTGGAAACCCTCACGGCGTACCTGGACAGCTCCGGCTCGATCGAGGCGACCGGCCGGGCGCTGTTCGTCCACCCGAACACGGTGCGGTACCGGCTGAAGCGGATCGCGGACGTGACCGGCCTGTCCGCCTCGGAGGCACGCGACGCCTACACCTTGCGCCTGTCGCTGACCCTGGGCCGCCTGCTGGCCGAGTAGAGCGACTTTTGTAGGAACCCAACAAAAACACACCGGCAACTTTCGTGTCGACATGACCGCGGACCCTGCCGTGCGACACGGCAAGATGGGGGTGTGCTCGTCATCGTTGCTCCTGGACAAGGTGCCCAGTCCCCCGGTTACCTCAAGCCCTGGCTCGAGGACCCCGACTTTGCCGACCGCTTGAACTGGCTGTCCGCCGTCAGTGGCGTCGACCTGGCCCACTACGGCACGGAGGCCGACGCCGAGACCATCCGTGACACGGCCGTCGCCCAGCCGCTGCTCGTGGCGTCCAGCCTGCTGGCCGCCCTCGCGCTCTACCCCCATCCGGCTGACGCGTTCGGACGCATCGGCGCGGTCGCCGGCCACAGCGTCGGCGAGATCGCAGCCGCCACCGGCGCCGGTGTCATCAGCGCCGAGCAGGCCATGGTGTTCGTCCGCGAGCGGGGTCGCGCCATGGCGGCTGCGTCGGCACAGACCCCCACGGGTATGACGGCCGTGCTCGGGGGTGATCGTGACGAGGTCCTCGGCGCGCTGGACCGCGAAGGTCTCGTCGCCGCCAACGACAACGGCGCCGGCCAGATCGTGGCGGCCGGCACCCTGGAGCAGCTCGAGAAGTTCGCCGTCAACCCGCCCGAGAAGGCCCGCCTCATCCCGCTCAGCGTTGCCGGCGCCTTCCACACCGAGCACATGCGCCCGGCCGTCGACGTGTTGGCCAGGCTGGCTCGCGCGATGTCCACCCACGACACCCGCACCCGCCTCATCTCCAACCGAGACGGACAGGTCATCCACTCCGGCCGTGAAGTGCTCGGCCGGCTCGTGAGCCAGGTCAGCTCGCCGGTGCGGTGGGACCTGTGCATGCAGTCGATGGCCGACCTCGGCGTCACCGGCATCCTCGAGATGCCGCCGGCCGGCACCCTGACGGGCATCGCGAAGCGGCAGCTCAAGGGGGTCGAGACCTTTGCCTTCAAGTCACCCGAGCAGCTCGACGACGCCCGGGCCTTCGCCGACAAGCACGGCGACGCCTCCCCCATGGACTCCACGCCGACCTGGCGGATGCTCGTCTCGCCATCCAAGGGCACGTTCCACCAGTCGGCCGACATCCCGCTGGGCACGCTGCTGCACGCCGGTGTGAACGTGGGACACGTCGAGAACCTGCGAGGCAAGACACCTGTCGAGGCGCCGTACGGGGGCACCATCGTCGAATGGATCGTCGAGGACGGCGACCTCGTCTCCCCAGGTCAGCCGCTGGTACGGCTGCACCCCGAAAGCGAGTGACCATGACCGCACAGATCCGCACCGGAACAGGCGCCGCCCACGCCCGCATCCAGGGCATCGGGGGCTACCGACCGAGCCGCGTCGTGACCAACGAGGAGATCTGCCAGCACATCGACTCCAGCGACGAGTGGATCCGCACCCGGTCGGGGATCATCGAGCGCAAGTGGGCCGAGCCGCACGAGACCGTGCAGATGATGAGCGTCGCCGCGTCCCGGAAGGCGCTGTCGAGAGCGGGTATCGCCCCGGCCCAGATCGACTGCGTCATCGTCGCGACGGTGTCGCACCTGCTGCAGACGCCGGCCGTGGCGACATTGATCGCCGATGAGCTCGGGTGCACGCCGGCCGCTGCGTTCGACATCTCGGCGGCCTGCGCCGGCTTCTGCCACGGGGTCGCACTGGCCTCTGACATGGTGCGGTCCGGAAGCGCCAAGTATGTCCTCGCGATCGGGGTCGAGCGTCTGTCGGACATCACCGACCCCACCGACCGCGGTACCGCGTTCATCTTCGCCGACGGCGCAGGGGCAGCCGTGGTCGGCCCGTCCGACGTCGAGGGGATCAGCCCGGTCGTCTGGGGCGCCGACGGGTCGAAGTTCGACCACATCCGGCAGAACGAGAAGTGGAACGACGTGCTGGCGTCCGAGCGACCCGCGATGCCGACGTTGCGCATGGACGGCAACCCGGTCTTCCGCTGGGCGTCGTTCGAGATGGCCAAGATCGCGACCGAGGCCATGGACCGCGCCGGCGTCACCGTCGACGACCTCGACGTGTTCGTGCCGCACCAGGCCAACATGCGCATCACCGATGCAATGGCCCGCGCACTGAAGCTGCCCAAGGACGTCGTGATCGCGCGCGACATCGCCTACCAGGGCAACACCTCCGCTGCCTCGATTCCCCTTGCCACCGAGGCGCTGCTCGAGTCGGGCGAAGCCAAGTCCGGTGACCTCGCGCTGTTCATCGCTTTCGGCGCCGGCCTCGCGTATGCCGCCCAGGTGGTCACGCTGCCGTGACACCTCCGGTCAGCTGCCACCAACACGAGTTTCCGCAGCGTCGCTGCGGACGCCCCCGAACCGTCGGGGACCACCCTGCATCATCACGACCCCAACCACGAAGGAGCCACACCCATGGCCAGCACTGAGGAGATCCGCGCCGGTCTCGCCGAGATCGTCAACGAAGTCGCGGGCATCCCGGCCGAAGACGTCCAGCTCGACAAGTCGTTCACCGACGACCTCGATGTGGACTCTTTGTCGATGGTCGAGGTGGTCGTCGCCGCCGAGGAGAACTTCGGCGTCAAGATCCCCGACGACGAGGTCAAGAACCTCAAGACCGTCGGCGACGCCGTCGCGTACATCGAGAACGCCCAGAACTCCTGAATCACCCACCGGCATGTCAGGCGGATGGTTCGCAGTGGCGACTCGCGAGACTGATCGCGACCGTCCACCTGCGGCCCATCCGACTGACCGGTCGGCCGAAACCTACGAGGTGACCACCTGATGACTTCCCAGCGCGTCGTCGTAACCGGACTTGGTGCGACGTCCCCTGTCGGAGGTGACGTGCCCACGACCTGGGCCGCCCTGCTGGCAGGAACTTCCGGAGTACGCCCCCTCACCGAGGACTGGGTCGAGCCGCTGCCCGTACACATCGCCGCCCGTGTCGCCGTCGAGCCGATCGAGGTGCTCGACCGTGTCAAGGCGCGCCGCCTCGACCGGTCCGGGCAGTTCGCACTGGTCGCGGCGCTGGAGGCCTGGCGTGACTCCGGGCTCGCCGAGGCCGCAGAGTCCGGCGACGTCGACGGTGAACGTCTCGGCGTCGCGATGGCGTCCGGCATCGGTGGGGTGACCACCCTGCTCGCGAACTACGACCTGCTGCTGGAGAAGGGGCCGCGGCGCGTCTCGCCGCTGGCGATCCCGATGCTCATGCCCAACAGCCCGGCCGCCAACATCGGTCTGGCCATCGGCGCCAAAGCCGGCGTCCACACGCCGGTCTCGGCGTGCGCCTCCGGCAACGAAGCCATCGCCCAGGGCATCGACATGATCCGGCTCGGACGTGCCGACGTCGTGGTCGTGGGCGGCACGGAGGCGGCGATCCATCCGCTGCCTCTTGCGGCGTTCTCCCAGATGATGGCGTTGTCCAAGCGCAACGACGATCCCGAGAAGGCTTCCCGCCCGTGGGACATCGACCGGGACGGCTTCGTGCTCGGGGAGGGCAGTGCGGCGCTGGTCATCGAGAGCGCCGAGCACGCCGAGCGTCGCGGTGCCCGCATCTACGCCGAGGTCACCGGCGCCGGCGTCACCGCCGACTCGCACGACATCGCGCAGCCCGATCCCGCAGGCCTGGGAGCAACGCGGGCCATGAAGCAGGCCCTGACCGTGAGCGGCCTCACCGCCCGTGACGTCGTCCACATCAACGCCCACGCCACGTCGACCCCGCAGGGTGACGTGGCCGAGTGTCTGGCCATCACGAACGCACTGGGCGGCGAGATCGACCACGTCGTCGTGACCTCCACGAAGTCGATGACCGGGCACTTGTTGGGTGCCGCGGGGGCCCTCGAGTCCGTGGCCACGGTGCTCGCCCTCCACCACCGCGTCGTACCTCCGACCATCAACCTCGACAACCTCGACCCGAGCGTCAAGCTCGATGTCGCCACCGAGCAGCGCACGCTGCCCGCCGGTGACATTGCGGCGCTGAACAACTCCTTCGGCTTCGGCGGCCACAACGTCGCCATCGCCTTCCGCTCCGTTTAAGGGGTCACCATGACCACGACCGACAACGCTCCCGCCAACGCTCCGCAGCAGGCCGGTCCGCCGGCGCAGACGACGCCGGAGCAGAAGGCGCCGAAGCTGCCTCGCGACCAGGACCCGCGCAACCCGAACAAGCGGCTCGCCGCGTTGTTCGACGAGGGCACCCTGGAGCTGATCAGCGCCGACGACGACTCGGGCATGCTCGCAGCGGTCGGCATGATCGACAGCGTCCGCACCGTGGCCTTCTGCTCCGATGCCACCACCATGGGTGGCGCGATGGGCAACGAGGGCTGCAAGGTCGTGGTCAACGCCTACCAGCGCGCGATGGCCGACCGGCTCCCGATCGTCGGCCTGTGGCACTCCGGCGGCGCGCGGCTGGCCGAGGGCGTGCTGTCGCTGCATGCGGTGGGGCTGATCTTCCAGGCCATGACGAAGGCGTCGGGCAAGATCCCTCAGATCTCCGTCGTGCTCGGCCCCGCTGCCGGTGGCGCCGCGTACGGTCCGGCGTTGACGGACGTGGTCATCCTCGGCCCTGAGGGGCGCATCTTCGTGACGGGGCCGGACGTCGTACGGTCCGTGACCGGCGAGGACGTCGACATGCTCCGGCTGGGCGGGCCCGAGCCGCACGGTCGCCGCTCCGGCGTCGTCCACGTGCTGGCGGAGTCCGAGGCGCACGCGCTCGGGGAGGCGCGTCGGCTCGTGTGCCTGCTCGGTGACCAACGCACGTTGGACGTCGGGGCTGTGGAGGACGTCGACCTGTCCGACCAGATGCCGGAGTCGAAGAAGCGTGCGTATGACGTGCACCCGTTCGTGGCGACGCTGCTCGATGCCGACTCGATGCTCGAGCTGCACCACAAGTGGGCGCCCAACATCGTGACTGCGCTGGGCCGCTTCGGCGGTCGCACGGTCGGCGTCATCGCCAACAACCCGCTACGGCTCGGTGGGTGTCTCGACTCGCCGTCCGCTGAGAAGGCGGCGCGATTCGTGCGGATGTGCGACGCGTACGGCGTGCCGTTGATCGTCGTCGTCGACGTGCCGGGCTACCTGCCTGGTGTCGGCCAGGAGTGGGACGGCGTCGTGCGCCGTGGTGCGAAGCTGCTGCACGCCTTCGGTGAGGCGCAGGTACCTCGGGTGACGTTGGTGACCCGCAAGGCGTACGGCGGCGCCTACATCGCGATGAACGCCCGGTCGCTCGGCGCGACCAGGGTGTTCGCGTGGCCTGGCGCCGAGGTGGCGGTGATGGGCGCGATCGCCGCGGTCCGTGTGCTGCACCGGCGCAAGATCGCCGCGGTGGCTGCCGACCTGCGACCGACGGTCGAGGCCGAGCTGGCCGCTGAGCACGAGAAGATCGCCGGCGGGGTGGAGAAGGCCGTCGAGATCGGCGTGATCGACGAGGTGGTCGAGCCGTCAGCGACCCGGTCTGCCCTCGCCGCCGCCCTGGCCGCCGCCGACACCAGCTCCCGCGGCCACCACGGCAACATCCCCCTCTAGCTCGTTCACCCGCGGATCGTTGACCCTTGAACCGCGGATTCCTGACCCTTGACCCGCGGATTCTTGACCCTTGACCCGCGGATTCTTAACCGTTCCCTTCGGTTCAAGCCACACCACAACCCGCGGCTCAACACACCACAACCCGCGGCTCAACACACCACAACCCGCGGCTCAACACACCACAACCCGCGGCTCAACGAAGACGGTCAGACGACGTGGTGGAGCCAGCGGACGGGGGCGCCGTCACCGGCGTGGCGGAAGGGTTCGAGCGCCTCGTCCCACGCCTTGCCGAGCAGTTTGTCGATCTCGACGAGCAGTGGAAGGTCGCCGATGGCCGACTTCACCACGGCCGCCTTCAACCGGTCCTCCGGGATCATGATGTCGCCGTGCAAGCCGGTCACCGCGTGGAAGAGCCCGAGCTCGGGCGTGCAGGAGTAGCGGGCGCCCTCACTCGTCGACGTCGCGTCCTCGGTGACCTCGAAGAGCAGCTTCTGCCAGCCGCGCAGTGCGGAGGCGATCTTGGCGCCTGTGCCTACCGGTCCGCTCCACGAGTACTCCGCCCGGTAGCTGCCGGCCCGGGCGGGCTGGGGGGTCCAGGAGAGGTCGACACCCACGCCGAGAACGCCGCCGACCGCCCACTCGATGTGCGGGCACAGCGCCGACGGCGATGCATGAACGAACAGGACTCCACGGGCCACTGCGGCCGCTGAGCCTTCCGTGTGTGTACTCCGGTTCACCGATCCTCCTCAAGGCTCGAGCGTCGCCTTCCCCAGCTAGCTCGACTCACGAGGATCTTGTGAACTCAGGCTTCATTGTGCCTCATTCGTCCCACCGGCACCACATCTTCGGCCCCACGGCCCGATGCGCGTGTCGCAAAACGCGACATCCGACGCGAAGGTGTCAGGGCCAGCGGGCCGCGACGCTCAGCCCTGCCCCGGTCGACAGCAGCGCCAGCACCACCAGCACCCCCATGTACTCAGAGGTGGCATCACCGCGCCGGGTCACGTAGCTGGTCTGCCTGCCCACGGAGGAGTACGCCTTGACGAGGTCCTTCGGTGTCTCCGCAACGTACGCCCGGCCGCCGCTGATCTCAGCGACCTGCTGCAGCTGAGCTATCTCGACCGGCACGGCGATCGTCTGTCCCTGCGTCCTGATCGTGGCCGTCGGCGTCCCGAGCGCGACCGTGTAGATCGGGATGCGGTCGGCCCTGGCCGCCTCCGCCGCGCTGGCCTGCGACCGACCGATCGTCCGGGCGCCGTCACTGATGAGCACCATGAACGCCGGCGGCCTGGTGTCGTTCTGCTGACCGATCGACGAGAGGTCCTGCTCGATGACGGCCAGCGCGCTGTAGATGCCCTCACCCGTCGCGGTGTACTCCGACAGCGACAACCCCTGGACCGCCCGGACCGCGGCCGCGTGGTCCTTCGTCGGCGGGATCTCGACGCTGGCCACCCGGGAGAAGCTGACGATCCCCACCTTGAAGTTCGGCGGCAGCTGCTGGATGAAGTCCCTGGCCGTCTGCTTGGCCGCCCCGATGCGGTCCGGCGGCACGTCGGTGGCCGACATCGAGAGCGACGTGTCGATCGTCAGCACCACGGTCACCTCGCTGTCGAGGCTGAGCGGCACCTGGAGGACCTTCGTGGGTCTCGCGAACAGCACGATCCCGAACGCCAGCGTGAGCAGGGCCAGTACCACTGCGACCTGCTGCACCCAGTTGACCTGCCGCTTGACGACGACGTCGATGAGGGCGACGTTCGTGAAGCGCACCGCCAGCCGACTCTTGCGCCGTTGCAGCACGATGTAGACGGCGACGAGCAGCGGCACGACGAGCAGGAACCACAGCCGCCCCGGCGCCAGGTAGTCGGCAGTGTCGAAGAAGTTCATCGGCGTACGCCGACCCGGCGACGACGGAGGTCGGCTGCGACCCGTCGGTGCGTCAGTGCGAACCGCGCAAACGCCGTCAGCCACGGTTCGTCGGTACGGAGCACGAGGTGGCCAACGCCCGTACGCCGCATGGCTCTCGCGGTGCGTTCGCGTTGCTGTCGTGCCGCGACGGCGTACGCCTGCCGGACCCGACGGCTGGAGGTGCGCAGCTCACGCACCTGCCCGGTCTCCGCGTCCCGCAGCAGGATCGTGCCGACGTCGGGGATGTCGAGCTCGCGTGGGTCGATGATCTCGACGGCGATCACATGGTGCCGGCTGGCGAGCTGTCGCAGCGGGCGCTCCCAGCTCGGCGGCCGGTCCAGGTCGGTGGCACCGTCGCCGGTGTCGGCCCGCTCGAGGAAGTCGGAGACCACGACGCGCAGTCCACGGCGACGTGGCGTCCGGGCCATGGTCTGGAGGCCCTCGGCAAGACTCATCGGCGCGGCGGCGTCGCGGGCCACCGGCTCGCGCAACAGCGACCGCAGCAGGGCGAACAACGCAGGCCGCCCCGAGCGCGCCGGCCACCGTCGCAGCTGACCGTCCCGCAGCACGAGCGCCCCGAACCGGTCCCCCACCCGGAACGTCAGCAAGCCCATCGTGGCCACGGCGGCGACCGCGAGATCGCGCTTCTGCAACGACGCGGTGCCGAAGTGCATCGAGGCAGACAGGTCCACCAGGCTCCAGGTCTCGAGCTCCCGGTCGGCGATGACGTCGCGGACGTGCGGAACGGTCGTGCGCGCGGTCACGGCCCAGTCCATCCGGCGTACGTCGTCCTCGCCGGGCACGTAGCTGCGCGCTTCGGCGAGGTCGGTGCCGGGTCCGGGCAGCAGCCCCAGGTGGTCACCGTGCAGGAACCCGTCGAGCCGCCGGACGATCTGCAGCTCGAGCCGCCGCAGGGCTGCCTCCGGCGCGAGTTCGGACAGCGACAGCGCCGGTGCGGGGTCGGGCTTCGCCACGATCAGCGAAACTCCAACCGGTCCGTGCCGCTCCACACGGGCTGCGGCGGGGGGATGGCCGCGACGATGCGGTCGATGATGTCGCCGGGGTCGACCTCGTCGGCGACGGCGTCGAAGCTCAGCACGAGCCGGTGCGCCATGACATCCCTGGCGACGCCCGCCACGTCCTGCGGGAGAACGTAGCTGCGCCCGTGGATGACCGCGATCGCCCGGGCGGCGGCGGCCAGGCCAAGCGTGGCACGCGACGAGGCGCCGATCTCGATGACGCCGTCGAGCTCAGGCAGGCGGAACTCAGCCGGAGAACGCGTGGCGAGGACGAGCCGCACGATGTACTCCGAGACGAGGTTGTGGAGGAAGACCCGGTCGGCGGCCGCGCGCAGCTCGAGGATCGTGGCTGGGTCGAGCACCCCGACGGCCCGGGGCGGGTCGACACTCATCCGCCGCAAGATCTCGAACTCCTCGTGACCGCGCGGGTGCTTGATGTCGACCTTGAAGAGGAAGCGGTCGCGCTGCGCCTCGGGGAGCGGGTAGACGCCTTCGGACTCGATGGGGTTCTGGGTCGCGATGACGATGAAGGGCTCCGGCAGCGTAAACGTCTGGCCGCCGATCGACACCTGATGCTCGGCCATCAGCTCGAGCATCGCCGACTGGACCTTGGCGGGCGCGCGGTTGATCTCGTCGGCGATGACGAAGTTGACGAATACCGGACCCAGCTCGACGTCGAAGGCCTCCTTGCTCGGCCGGTAGATGCGGGTGCCGACGATGTCGGACGGCACCAGGTCCGGCGTGAACTGGATGCGGGTGAACGAGCCACCGACCACGTCGGCGAACGTCCGTACAGCGAGGGTCTTCGCCGTTCCCGGCACGCCTTCGAGCAGGCAGTGCCCGCGGGCGATCAGCGACACCATCAGCTGCTCGACCATGTGCTCCTGGCCGACGATGACCCGCTTGACCTCGCTGATCGACTGCTGCGTGAGCTGGGCCAGGCGGGCAAGCTCAGGGGGGTCGTAGCCCGCGTTGTGGGACGGTGACTCCGCAGACCCGCTCGGACGGGTCGTGCTGGTGGTCATGGTGGTGTCCCCTCGGGGGTTTGGTGACGTCGTAGGCTCGTCGTGCGGCGCGGGCGAGGTTTGCTCGTGCGAGCCAGTGTTACAGACCACTCCAAGCGCACCGACGGGCGCAGGTGCGCGAGCACGGCGTGCCTGGTGATGTCAGGATCAAACGGGCAGGAGGGCGATGTCGGACAGCGCGGACAGCACGGATCGCTCGGACGCCGTCGAGGCGGGTCCGCTGCTGCGTCGCGACCCGCCTGCGCTCGGCGATGTCACGCTGACAGGGCGGCTCTCCACCGACCACGATGCCGGCCTCGTCTACGCCGGACTGTTGGCCGGCCGCGAGGTCACGGTCGTGATGCTCAGCGACGGGGCTGAGACCGACTCGTATGCCCGCGCGCGTTTCCGCGAGGCCGCAGCCACACTGGCCGAGACCGAGCCCGACGCGGTCGTTGCCGGCGACGACGATGACGAGCTGGCCCCCTGGGTGGCGCTGTCAGCGTCCCCTGCAGCCGGTCGCGGGCTGAGCGGTCTTCTGCTGGCTGCGGTCACCCTCGAGGACCGCCCCCCTGTCGGGGTCGCCCGCGGCCCGTCCTACCGACCGCACTGGTGGCAACGGGTCGGCGTCGGGCGGTGGCGCCTGTGGCCGCTGCCCTGGCCGGCCAGCCTGACGTCGGCAGGTCGATGGACATTCGTGGCGTCGTTCGCCCTCGCCTGTGCCATCGCGACGTTGGCCTTGTGGCTGACCGTGCAGGTCTTCCAGAACCAGCCACCACCGCCGCC
>CAVQJX010000013.1:0-64905 GCA_963712935.1 uncultured Actinomycetota bacterium | reverse complement strand
ACGTTCGCGGGCACCTGGATCCTGCTGGTCACGGGCGGCGACCCGACGGCCGACAAGCCCACAGTCAGCTTTGCTCCGCCGGCCGATCCCGACCAGGTGAGCCACGCCATGACCCTGCGCGTCCGGGACTGCCGATCGGTATACGAAACCCTCGTGGCCAGAGGCGCGACCTTCCTGACGCCACCTCACGACTGGGGCGCAGAGATCCGGGCTTTCCTGCGAGACCCTGACGGACACCTCGTCGAGATCTCCGAAGCCGTCTCGGGTTGAGCCTCAAGAACTGTTGGCCGCCCGCGACCTGATCCGTTCGAGCCTTTCGCGAGTCTCCGCCGCGACCGCAGCGGCCGAGGCGTCCGGCCACGTCGACACGTCTTCGGCGCCCGCGCTGAAGAAGGCATCGATGGTCTCGAGCAGCTGTGTGGTCACATCGATCGCGAGCGCGACGACGGGCAGCCGCTCCGGAAACACCGGCCGCCCGTGGAGCTCCAGCCGATGGCCGGGACCGCTCACACCTTGCTCGAGCATGTCCAGTGGACCACCGTCCGCCAGGTAGTCATCCACGAACCCGTGCATCTCCGCCAGCATCGACCGGGCCTTGTCCGCCGTCGTCCGCATCGATGCGACGAGCTGGTCACCGCTCCCCTGGTCGCCGAAGAAGACACGCAGCGCGCCTTCGACCTGGAAGTGCGGCTCCTCCGGCTCCGTGTCCAGCCAGGCGCTGAGTGCAGCACGCCCGGCCTCGGTGATCGAGTACCGCTTGCGTGACCGCTGGCCGGCCGGCTCCTGCTCGACGGAGGCCCAGCCCAGGTCGACGAGCCGCTTCTGCTCCCGGTACAGGTGCCCCTCGGAGGCGGGCCAGACGAACCGGAGGCTACGACGTACCTGCTGGGTGAGCTCGTAGCCCGTGAGCGGGCGCACCGCCAACATGCCCAGGAGCCCGTAGGTGATCGGGGAAGAAGCCACCTCTCCAGGCTACTCGCATTGCGAGTACTTGAGGAGTAGGCTCACCCACAGGACACCTCATGAAGGAGCCAAAGATGGGCATCGGCACCTTGCGCACGGCCGTGATCGACGTCAACGACCTCGCGGTCGCGGAGGCGTTCTGGTCAGAGGTCACCGGTCTGCCCGTGATCGAGTCGGTCTACCCGGGGCGCTACTCCTACCTCGGCCAGGCCGACCCCTGGCAACACGAGCTGATCCTGCACCGCGTCTCGACCGGCAAGGGCGAGGCCGCCAACCGCGCCCACGTCGACATCGGCGTCCGCGACATCGACTCGGCCGTCCCCCGGATCGAAGCCATCGGAGGCCGGCTCAAGAAGCCCCCCGCGCTCTACCCGCGACCAGGCTCCTACCCCGGCGAATCCGTGTCGATCGACTGGGCAGTCATGCAGGACCCCTTCGGCAACGAGTTCTGCCTCATCACGATCCTGACGGAGGCGGAGATCCGCGCCGTCGAGGAGGCGGCCGCAGCTACCGACGCGGACGACGCGCACTGGCGCGCCGTCGTCGCCCGGGTTCGCCATCCCTGAGCACGCCTTTGCACGTATCCCCTTGTTGCACGTTCCCAACCTTCGCGAGAAAGCAGCAGACCATGGCAACTTCGATCAGCAACCTGCCCCTCGAAATCGACCAGGGCGACCTCCAGACCCGCTACGTCGAGCTCGGCGACATGGCGATCCGCCACGCTCGGGTGCCGGCCGGCACCGACCTGTCCCCCGTCCTGCAAGGACTTCCCGGCGACCGCTGCCCGAGCCCGCACTGGGGCATGGTGCTCGAGGGCTCGATCACGATGGTCCACGCGGACGGGTCCCAGGAGGTCGCCCGGGCCGGCGAGGTGTATCACTGGCCCGCCGGGCACACAGCACACACCGACGAAGCCGTCGTGTTTCTCGAGGTGGGACCGGTAGGGCCTATGCGCGAGTTCGGCACCCACGCCCGCAACATGCTCTCGCCCTGACCGCGGCTACGGACCCGGGCGGACGCCACGGCCGTTGCGGTCGGGCCGATGCTGTCGATGGCGGCCCCCAGCGCACATGGCTCGACACTGGGGCCCTCAACCATCGAACTCCGCGGGGTCTCGACGGTTGTCCTGCACACCGTACCCCGCGTGCGCATCCCTACACAGGTCGTGAACCGACGATCCTACGCGGTCTCACGCCCGGCGCTCGACGCCTCAGGCGTACGGCGACGAGGGACCGCGATAGTGCGGCAGGTTCAGCATGAGGAGACCGCCACCGCCAGTAACCCCTCACCGACCAGCACCTTGGCCAGCACCGACTCGAGCTTGTCCTTCTCCGCGCCGCAGGGCGTCACGGCCATCGCTGCTGCGGGGAAGGCCGACGCGGCGTACGTACCGTCGAACGACAGCACGTTGCCCGGCTCGACGTCCCGCATGTTGAACCGCAGCTCGGCGGGATCGGGCATCCGCGTCGTGGCCACGACCACCACCAGGTCGGCACGGGGTGAGATCGGGCGCGCCAGGTCCTGACGCACCGTCATCCCGGGCGGGGCGACCCCGATGGTGATGGGCTGGTCAGCCGACGCCTCACCCAGCGCAGACCAGAGCAGCACCTGCGGCGCATCCTTCGTCGCCGCGCGGCTCACTGCCACGCGCTGGATGCGCTCTCCGGAACACGGTGCATAGACGACCTCCGGAGCCGCCGGCTGCGCGGCGGTGAGCGTGACGCCGGCCCTCGGCTGCGGTTTGTCGCCGTGCAGGATGAACAGCAGACCGATGACGGGCACCAGCACGAGCTGCGCCACCAGGGCGACCCCAGCAGCTTCTGCCAGCGCGGTCGGAGGGGGTCATCGACCTCGACCGGTCCGTCTCCGGCGAGGTCGCTCCAGCCCGGACGCCAGTACCGGAACTCGTGACGACCGGTCGGGTCTGGGTACCATCCCGCTGCTTGCACGAGAGAACGGTAGGGCCTCCGGCTGAGCAACCGCTGAGCCACCCCTCCGATGGCCGCGGGGACATCAGCGCCGGCGCGCGCGAGCTGCCCTCAACTCTTCGGACTGATCTTTGCCCAAAAACGTGACAATGCGTCCCCCGGGAGGCATAGTCGGGGCTGCCGGGCTCTCACCCGACAAAGGCAAACCCGTCGCGAGGCGGGGACGCAAAACCAGGGGCCTCTCGTAGGTCGCCCAGTTACCGAAAGAGACTCCGATGAGCTTCTCACTCGCGGTGGTGCACCGCGACGTCGGCTTTCCTGTCCGCCGACCGTTGCGTTCTGCGCATTCTCTCTTTCCGTACGCCGCTCGAGCCGTCCTGCTGGCCCGTGCGGTCGTACGTCAAGGCAGTGCTCCACGCTGCCGGAACCAGGGGGTGGACGTCTCCTGGTCGAGGATCGGTTGCACCGAGATCGTCAACCTCGTCACCTAATTCCACCCCGACCCGCTCCCCCCCAGCGGGGCAACGAGCGTCGCAGGTCTTTGTCCCAGGACCTACGGCGCTCGTTGCACGTCCAGGGCCGGTTGGCCGCCGACACCGGCCCTGGAGACTGCTGACCGGCTGCTAAAGTCGAGCCCGCCCAAGCACCCAGGACCCGCGAAGTAGGACACCATCTCGTCACGCTCATTGTCAGACCACGAACCCGTGGCTACCGAGCCCGCGGCCACCAGCCGCCGCGACTACGGCTGGATCATCGGGATCTGGGCCGTGGTCGTGGCGTTCGCGATCGTCACGGCCCTGCGGTCCTACCAGGTCGACATCCCGATGCGCGATCCCGGCGGTCGGCTGTTCCGCAACCGACTGCTCGGCACGGCCATGTTCTTCGCCATCTTCGTGCTCGTCGACGCAGCGGTGCGGGTCGGGCGCCGCGGATGGAGCATTCGCAAGACCGTGGCCGTGCTGCGCAGCCGCTGGCCGGGGTCGCGACTCGCACTGGCGCTGAGCGGCCTGCTGGCCTACCACATCGTCTACGTCTGCTATCGCAACCTGAAGAGCTGGGACGTCTTCAACACGCCGCTCGACCACGACCTGCTGCGCATCGACTCGTGGCTGTTCTTCGGACACAGCCCTGCTGTGCTGCTGCACGACCTGCTCGGTCGCGACGTCTCCGCACATGTCCTCGCGGCGATCTACGAGTCGTTCGCCAACCTGGTCTCGATCACCTTCGTCGCCGCCCTGGTCTTCGCCAACCGGCTGCGCGACGGCTTCGTCTTCCTGGTGGCGGCGATGTGGGTTTGGATCCTCGGTGTCGCGTCCTACTACCTCGTGCCTTCCCTCGGCCCGTTCGCGTCCGCACCGCACGAGTTCGCTCAGCTTGCACAGACGTCGATCGCCTCCACCCAGGACACGTATCTGCTGCAACGCACCAACCTGCTCGCGGATCCTTCCCGGTCGACGGGGTTCGCGAGCATCTCTGCCTTCGCCAGCCTGCACGTCGGTTACACGTTCATGGTGCTGCTGATGCTGCGGTACTACGGTCTTCGGCTCCTGGCGCACGCCGTGACGGTCTTCCTCGTCGCCACCATGCTGGCCACCATCTACTTCGGCTGGCACTTCGTCACCGATGACGTCGCGGGGCTGTTGCTCGCCTACATCGCCGTCCAGCTGGCGAAGCTGATGGTCTACCCGAAGGGACGACCGGACGCGACACCAGGCACCAGCGGGACACCAGCTGCGACCGGCTCGATAGGCGCTGCCGGGATGAATTGAGCCGGCCACCGGGTTCCCTGGCCAGCGACCACTGCGCCCGTCCGCAGCCCAACATGTCCGGAGAACGCCCATGCCCCCCACCCAGCCCGCACCAACACGCCTGCGGCGGGTCGCGGAATGGTGGGGTCGGCTGCGGGAGATCGAGCTGGCCACCCGTCCCGTCCACCCCGAGACCCAGGCAGCCCTGGAGATCCGCTGGGCCGAGCTACCCGACTCGGCGCGGACCCCCGGCCAGACGCTGGGGCGCCACGCGGTCGGATGTGAGGGCACTCACGGTGTGTTCCCACGCTGCAACCTCGCTTGCACGCCCTGCTACCACTCTCGTGATGCCAACCGCGTCGCCGTCGACGGCGCCCACACCAGGGTCGAGGTCACGAAGCAGATGCGCCTTCTACGAAGGCTCCGAGGCCCGCGCGCGCACGCGCAGCTGATCGGCGGCGAGGTCACCCTGCTGCCACCTGCGGACCACTTCGCCACGTTGATGGTGATGCGTGAGCACGGCCGCGAGCCGATGAGCATGACGCACGGAGACGTCGACTACGACTACCTGAAAGCACTGGCGGTCGACGACGACGGTCAGCGACGGCTCGACCGGATCTCCTTCGCAGCCCACGTCGACATGCTCATGTTCGGACGACGCGGCATCCCCCGTCCACCCGACGAGGCAGCGCTCAACCCGTACCGCAAGGACTTCGCGAACAAGTTCGCCCGGCTCAAGCGCGACCACGGAGTACGCAGCTTCCTCGCCCACAACATGACGGTGACCCCCACGAACCTGGGCCAGATCGCCGACGTCATCCGCACCTGCCATGGCTACGGCTACGGCTTGTTCTCCTTCCAGCCGGCTGCCTTCGTCGGTGACGACAGGCGCTGGCACGAGTCGTACGGCGACACGACCGGTGACGATGTCTGGGCGGAGATCGAGAAGGGCGTCGGAACCCGGCTGCCCTTCCGTGCCCTCCAGATCGGGGACGAGCGCTGCAACCGCACCTCGTACGGCTTCTACCTCGGACCGCGCTGGCACCCGATCCTCGACGACCGTGACCCGGCCGACCTCCGGCTGCGCGATGCATTCCTCTGCTACCTCGGCGGGGTGAGCTTCTCAGGCACTCCCCTGCCTGCCCTGTCGGTCAAGCTTTTGCGCGCCGTCATCCGGCACCCGTCGTTGATCTCGTCGTTCGGCGCCTACCTGGCACGGATGGTCCGGCGTACCGGGGTGCTGCCCTTGCTGCGACACCGAATCAGGCCGGTCACGTTCGTCATGCACTCGTTCATGGACGCCGAGGACGTCGCACCCGCGTGGGACGCCCTCGAGCGTGGCGAGCGTTGCGCCGACCCCCGGCTGGCCGCCACCCAGGACCGGCTGCGGGCCTGTTCGTACGCCATGGCTCATCCCGAGACCGGCACGCTCGTACCTGCGTGCGTGCAGCACAGCGTGCTCGACCCTGTCGAGAACATCGAGCTCCGACGCCTGCTCCCCCTGACCGTGACGTCCCGGCGGAACCCGGACCGCTCGACACAGGTGCGTGCCGATGCTTGACACCAAGGCACGGCGCCTCGTCTCCCCCGTCCTCGAGTCGCTCGCCGCACGGCTGTCCGACGCCGGCGTGCCGCCGTTGGCGATCACCGGTGCCGGCTGGGTCGCCGGCGTCGCTGCCTGTGTCTCCGCAGCGACCGGCTCGTGGACCCCGGCCTTGCTCCTGTGGCTGCTCAACCGGCTGCTGGACGGCTTGGACGGTCCGGTCGCGCGACGTCGCGGCCAGACCGATCTCGGCGGTTTCCTCGACATCGTGGCCGACTTCAGCATCTATGCCGGCTTCGTCGTGGGAGTCGCGATCGCCGTACCGGAAGCGCGGCTCGCGTGCCTGGTCCTGTTGGCGGCGTACTACCTGTCCGGTACTGCGTTCCTGGCGCTGTCCGGCCTGGTCAAGGAGGACTCGAGGCGCTGGTACGACGGCCGGTCGCTGCGTTTCGTCGGCGGACTCGCCGAAGGGACCGAGACGATCCTCGTCTACGTGGCGTTCTGCCTCCTCCCCGCGCAGGCCGCGGTGATCGCGTGGTCGTTCAGCGTCGTGGTCGCCGTCACCGCCCTCCAACGCATCGCGATGGCCGTCCACGTGCTGCGAGGTCGCCAAACCCCATGCGACCAGCCCGTCCCCGAGCTGCAGGAGCAGTGATGCCGCCACCGCGTCGAACCGCCCGACGGTTCGCCTTGGCCGGCGCCGCAGCGGCACTTCTCGTCACCGCTGCGTGCGGACCGGGACAGCCGAGCAGGTCGGCCCAAGAGGTGTCCACCAGCACCTGGGACTCCGTGCTCTCCCAGGCGAGCGGCCAGACCGTGAACTGGTACATGTACGGCGGCGACGCCACCCTCAACCGCTTCGTCAACGGGTTCGTCGCGGACCGATTGCAGAAGCTGGGAGTCACCCTCAACCAGGTGCCGATCACCGATACGTCCGACGCCGTCAACAAGGTCCTGGGTGAGAAGCAGGCCGGCCGTGACTCAGGCGGCGCAGTCGATGCGATCTGGGTCAACGGCGAGAACTTCGCGACCGGCGTGCAGGCCGACCTCTGGTCCTGTGGATGGGTCTCCACCCTGCCGAACTCCCGCTTCGTCGACTTCACGCGACCAGCGGTCAGCCACGACTTCGGTGTTCCCGTCAAGGGCTGCGAGGCGCCCTGGCAGGAGGCTGACTCCGCGCTCGTGTACGACAGCTCGGTCCTCAGCGAGTCCGACGTCAGCTCGGTGAGCTCGCTGCTCAGCTGGGCCGCGAAACACCCGGGCCGGTTCACCTACCCGGCCCTCCCGGACTTCACCGGTTCGATGGTGGTCCGGACCATCCTTTACGACCTGATCGGCGGCCCTTCTGCGCTGCCGACCACCTTCGACGAGGCGGCGTACTCGAGCGTCTCCTCGCAGCTGTGGCAGCGGCTCAACGAGATCGCGCCCAGCCTGTGGCGCGGCGGTAGCACCTACCCGCAGACCCAAGGCGCCGTGGAGAAGCTGTACAGCGACGGCCAGCTCAGTGCCTACTTCACCTACGGCCCCGGCGCCGTGGGTGACCTGGTCAAGAAGGGTCTCTATCCGGCCTCGACGCGCGAGGCCGTGCCGGATCCCGGCAACATCGGCAACGTCAGCTTCCTCGCCATCCCCGACAATGCCGCACACTCGGCTGCCGCTCTGGTCCTCGCCAACGTCCTGCTCGACCCGGCGACCCAGCTGGCGCTCTACGCGGCCGAGGGGATCTATCCGGTCATCGATCTCACCCGGACCACGCCCGAGGTCCAGCAGGCGTTCGCGCGGGTTCCACGCAGCCGGTCGGTGCTGCCGTTGTCCACGCTGACGAAGAACACCCAACCCGAGCTGTCCAGCAGCTATGTGACGCGGCTGGAGCGTGACTGGAAGACGAATGTCCTCCAGAAGTAGCGTGTGGAGATCACCAGGACTCCACGTTTCGCTGCTGCTGGCGCCGGCGATGGCCGTCGTGGCGGTCTTCTTCGTCGGAGGTGTCTCACAGGCCGTAGCCCAGAGCTTCGGCTACCAGCCGTTCCTGCCGACGTACGAGTGGTCGGCCGACGCCTACCGTTCGCTCTGGTTCGACCCAGCAGTTCGGGCCTCCCTCTGGCTGACGCTTCGGGTCTCGGTGCTGTCCACCCTCATCGCCGCTGTTCTCGGCGTCGGTGCGGCGCTGCTGCTCCGGCGACATGGTCGGCGCCCGTGGGCCACCGCGATCTTCCAGACCAACCTGGCCGTGCCGCATCTGGTCGGCGCCCTCTGCATGGTGCTGCTGCTGTCCCAGACGGGCCTGCTGTCGCGTCTGGCGCACGCAGCCGGACTGATCTCCAGCCCCGCCGACTTCCCGCCGCTGACCGCGGACCGCTTCGGCTGGGGGATCATCGCCGAGTACGTCTGGAAGGAGACGCCGTTCATCGGGGTCATCGCCCTCGCAGCCCTCAACCGCGGCGTCGCCGACCTCGAGAACTCGGCCCGCGTGCTCGGCGCCGGCGCCTGGCAGCGACTGCGGCACGTGACGCTCCCGGCGTTGTTGCCCGCAGTGTCCGGTGCCTCGGTGCTGGTCCTGGCGTTCGCCGCCGGGTCGTACGAGGTGCCGTACCTGCTCGGCCGCCCCTACCCGGCCACCCTTCCGGTGGTCGCGCTGCAGTACTACCAGGACACCGACCTGACCAGCCGACCCCAGGCCATGGCCGTCGCGGTGCTGATCACGGGCCTGTCGTGCCTGCTCGTGGCGCTCTACCTCAGGCTGACCTCGTTGTTGGCAGGGAGGGCGCTGTGAGACGTGGATTGCTCGGTGTCATGCTCGCCGGTCTGCTGCTTCCCCTGGCGCCGCTGCTGATCTGGGCGGTGAGCGGGAACTGGCGCTACCCGGACGTGCTTCCCTCCGACGTGACCACCCGTGGTCTTACCCTGCTGAGCGATCCGGGCACCCCGGCCCTGCACGCCCTCGTCACCTCGACCGTCATCGGCGCGACCGTGGCGGTCCTGGCCTGCCTCATCGGATTCCCGGCCGGCAGGGCGCTCGGCCTGTACCGGTTCCGCGGCCGACGTGCCGTGCGTTTCCTGCTGCTCGCACCCGTCATCGTGCCGGGCCTGGCCGTCGCGCTTGGCCTGCAGGTGTTCTTCGTGCGCCTGGGGCTGTCCGACACCGTCCTCGGCGTGGTCCTGGTGCAGCTCATGCCGACGGTCCCGTACGCCGCGATCGTGTTCGGCGCGGCGTTCGCCAATCTCGACGTCGACTACGAACGGCAGGCGCGCGCGCTCGGCGCGGGTCCGGTCCGGACGCTGCTCTTCGTCACCGTGCCGCTGATGCGACCCGCGATCATCGTGGCCGCGCTGCTCACGTTCCTGATCTCCTGGAGCGAGTACGTGATGACGCTGCTGGTGGGCGGGGGCCAGGTCAAGACCCTGCCGATCCTGCTGTTTGCGGCGATCGGCTCCTCAGACACCACGGCCGCGGCAGCCCTGGCGCTGCTGGTCGTGCTTCCGCCGCTGCTCCTGCTCGCGGCCGCAGCCCCGGCCCTGAGCAGCCGGTCCGCTGCCGTCGTAGGGGTGAGTCGGCTGTGACCGGCGCCGACGTGCTGTTCACCGACGTCACGAAGCGCTTCGGACCGGTCACCGCGGTCGACGGCCTGAACCTCGAGCTCCGGCCGAAGTCGCTGACCGCGCTGCTCGGTCCGTCCGGCTGCGGCAAGAGCACGACCCTGGCGTTGCTGGCCGGCCTCCAACACCCCGACTCCGGCGACATCCGGGTCGCAGGCGCCTCGATGCTGGCGGTGGCCGCTGAGCGTCGACCAGTCGCGCTGGTGTTCCAGCGACCGCTGCTGTTCCCGCACCTGTCCGTCGCCCAGAACGTCGCCTTCGGCCTGCGCATGCGTCACACCGGGCGGGCCCGGACTCGTCAGCTGGTCGTGGAGATGCTCGAAAAGGTGCGCCTCCCCGATCTCGGGGACCGGCGGGTCGGCGAGCTGTCCGGCGGCCAGGAACAACGCGTGGCGCTCGCTCGGGCCCTCGTGCTCGAGCCTCGCGTGCTGCTGCTCGATGAGCCGTTCTCCCAGCTCGATCCCGAGCTTCGAGGCGAGATGCGGTCACTGGTTCGCGCGCTGCACGACGAGTCGGACGTGACGACGCTGTTCGTCACCCATGACCAGGCCGAGGCGGTCGAGGTCGCAGACAGCATCGCGTTGTTGCTGGACGGCCGACTTGCCGGTCATCATCCACCGGACACGTTCTACCGGTTACCGCCGTCACTGGCCGCGGCCCGCTTCTTCGGCGTCACCAACGAGCTTCCCGGCCGCATCGAGTCAGGCGTGTTCTCGCTCGGCCGGGACCTTCGCCGCCGTACGGACCTGCCGGACGGAACGCGGTCCTCGTCGTACGCCCCGAAAGCGTGAACCTGACGGATCATCCCGCCCCGGACGCGCTTTGCGGCGTCGTCACGGCAGCGCGGTTCGCGGGAACGCACGTCGCCGTGGATGCCGAGCTCGAGTCCGGTCGGATGCTGACCGTCCACGTGCCGGTCGGGACCAGCATCAACGTCGGCGGGACCGTCCACCTCCGCGTACCGGCTGACGCCTCGACCGTGTTCGGCGCCGGGGACGACCGATGAGCGACCGCGCGCTGCTGGCTGCGCGGCTCGCCGGCGTCGCGGTGCTCGCGCTGGCTGCCGTGCTCGTCCTGGTCCTGGTCGGTACGCCTGACCAGCAGCAGGTGCGCTCGGCGTTCTCCGGCTCTGGCTGGGCCGGTGCTGGTGCTTTCGCAGCCCTGTACGCCGCCGTGAGCCTCTCGCCGCTGCCCAAACCGGTGTTCTCGCTCGCCGCGGGAGCTCTCTTCGGCGTGGTGTGGGGCGTGGCCATCGTGCTCGTGGGTGCCACTGCCGGTGCCACGATGGCGTTCTGGTTGGGTCGCATCCTGGGCCGAGACGTCGTACGACGCAGGTCCGGCGCACGGGCCCACCGCCTCGATGACCGGCTGCGCGACAACGGGGTCTGGGCTGTGATCGTCCTCCGGCTGGCGCCTGTCGTCCCGTTCACGTCGGTCAACTATCTGTTCGGGGTGACGTCGCTGCGTCCTGGCGCGTTCCTGGTCGGCACGGTCGCCGGCATGCTGCCGGGAACAGCCGCCTACGTCACGCTAGGCGCCTACGGGTCGCAGCCCGGGTCGTGGCCGTTCATCGTGGGACTGGCCGGGCTCCTGCTGCTGACCGTGGTCGCACTCGTGATCCACCGCCGCCGGAGGCAGTCTTCGCATGGCGACGCGGACTGCGCGGAGTCGGGTTCCTCAGCGTGAGACCCACCAGCGCCGTCCGCGCGACAACGCGGCCGCGACGCGGCGGGCAGGTGTTCGCATCAGCTGGCTTCTGACGTGGGCGATGCTCGCGTTCCAGACGCCGTCGGAGTACGTCGGGTAGGGGTGGGTCGCGCCGGCAATGTCACGCGTCCGAAGGCCGAGCCGGGTGGCCAGGACGACCTCGGCCAGTGACTCGCCCGCGCGCGGACCGACAATGGTGCCGCCGACCACCCGCCCCTTGCGATCGAGCACCAGCCGGGAGAAGCCGGTCGTCCGTCCCTCCGCTGTCGCCCGGTCGACGTCGTCGTGGTGCGTCGTCTCGACCGTCATGTGAGCGGAGACCTGGTCTCCGGTGACTCCGACCGCCGCGACCTCTGGCTGGGTGAACGTGACCCGGGGGGCGCCGTGCTCGTCGATCGTGCGGCGCAGCCCGAGGACGGCGTTGCCGGCCGCGATGCTCCCGTGCATCCCCGCCGTGTGGGTGAACTGCGAGAACGCCGTCACGTCGCCGGCCGCCCAGATCCGGGGGTTGCTGGTCTGGAGTCGTCGGTTGACTGCGACGTACCCGCGGTCGTCGACCCTGACGTCGACGCGTTCGAGCCCGAGGTCCGCCGTCCGTGGCCGACGCCCGACGGCCACCAACAGCTCGTCGTACTCCAGCACGGTGCCGTCGTCGAGACGCAGCGAACCCTCGTCCGCGCGCTCGTCGCCCTCGTCGATGTCGTCGGCGCCGGTGGTGACGGCCACCGCCTGTGCGCCGGTACGGATCGCGACGCCGTCGTCGGCCAGCTGCGACGTCAGGATGCGGGCCGCGTCGACGTCCTCGCGAGGCAGCAGGCGATCGGCACCTTCGACGATGGTGACCTGGGCACCTAGCCGCGCGAAGGCCTGCCCCAGCTCGCAACCGATGCTGCCGCCGCCGAGGACGACCAGCCGGTCGGGCAGCTCCTTGATGTCCCAGATCGTGTCGCTCGTCCACGGCTCGGCCTCGGTGAGGCCGGGAACCGGGGGCAGGATCGGGGCCGAACCGGTGGCGATGAGCGCCTGCCGGAAGCGCACCACGTCACCGCCCACCAGCACGGTATCGGGTCCGGTGAAGCGGGCGGTGCCGTAGGCGACATGCACACCGGCTTCGTTCATGGCTTCGGGAGAGTCGTCCGGTTCGATGGCCTCGATCGTGTCGTGGACGTAGGTCATCACCGCGCGGAAGTCGATCCTGAGCTGGTCGGCATGCACGCCGAACCTGGCGGCGTCGCGGGCGTCAGCAGCCAGGTGCGCGGCACCGAGCAGCGCCTTGCTCGGCACGCAGCCGGTCCACAGACAGTCGCCTCCGAAGCGGTCTCGCTCGACCATCAACACCCGGGCGCCCAGGCCCACTGCCGTCTTGGCCGACACGATGCCGGCCGTCCCACCGCCGATGACGACCAGGTCCCACGGACCGTCGGTGACGTCGAACTCAGCCGGCGCCGGGCGCGGACTCATGCGTCGTCCCGGGCCATCACGCGCTGCGCGGCCAGTCGTACGCGGGCCACCATGGCAGGATCGGGCGCCCCCTTCGGCGACCAGCGGACCAGCCGTCGCTGCAGACCCTGGTAGTCGGCCGACAGCTCGGCGCACTTCTCGCAGATCGCCAGATGCGACTCCAGCCGCGAGACCTCTTCGGACGTCAGCTGGGCAGCGGGATCTGCGTCCAGGTAGCGCTGGAGGTGGCGAGCCGACCACTGGCACGTCAGCATCGTCTTGACCGTCGAGATCATGGGGTCCTCCTACGGACGGAGTCCGACTTCTGGAGCCGGACGCGGACGCGCTGGCGGGCGCGGCTCAGCCGTGACATGACTGTGCCGACCGGGATACCGAGGGCCTCGGCCGCTTCGCCGTACGTGAGCTGGTCGACGTCGATGAGCAGCAGCACGGCCCGGAACCGGTCGTCGAGGCTGTTGACCGCGCTCTGCAGGTCCTCGTCCGGGACGCGATCCAGCACCGACTCCTCGGCGCTCGCGGCCGACCGGGCGCCGAACGCGGGCGGGTGGTGGTCGAGCGTCGACGGTTCGAGGAGCAGACCGGGGCGCCGCCTGCGATGGGAGTTCAGGTGCGCGCGACGCAGGATCGTGAGCAACCAGGCTCGCGGGTAGGCGCCGTCGAACCGGTCGATGGCCCGGTACGCGCGGATGAGCGTCTCCTGGACGAGGTCTTCGGCGTCGGCCCACGAGCCGGTCAACGTCTGCGCGACGCGGAGCATGACCTCGATCTCCGGCTCGACGTAGCGACCGAAGGCTTCCTGGCTCGAGGTCCTCGCCGCAGCGACCGGGGTACTCACATCTGGGGAACCCGGCGAGGCCTCATGCTTCTTCCCGCGACGAGCCACCATTCGACAAGCCTGCCTCGCTCGATGCCGTGGCACCAGCCCGAGCGTCGTCGAGGCGAGCGCGGCGACGTCAGAGCAGCGAACCCGAGGATCGCCTCCCAGCGGGTGAGCAGCGCGCCCAGGTGCGCGGTCCCGTCGAGCTCGGTCAGCGTCGCACCAGGGATGCGGTCAGCGAGCCAGCGGCCGTTGCGGACGGGGTGATTGCGATCCAGCGCGCCGTACCAGAGTGAGGTCGGGCACGTCACCGTCTCCGGGCGGAACTCCCAGGTCCGGAACGTCACGGCCGCATCGCGCAGGTAGCCCTCCGGCTGCTCCAGCGCCTCGCGCACGGACTCAGCCAGCTCCGCGTCGGAGAAGGACACCAGCAGCTCCGCGTCGACCGGATCGATGCCGACCATCCACCGCCGGATGAGGGCGGGGTCGTCGGTATCACCCGGGTCTAGCTGGTCGAGGTAGTTCTCGAAGTCCGGCCGCATCACGGCCACTGCCTCCGCCACGCTGCCCTTCGACAGCCCGTGTGGAAGAAGTCCTGCTCGTCGGTGGTCAGGTCGTCACGGTGCCACGGCGGATCCATCTCGACGATCATGCCCGGGGCGGACACCAGTGCTAGCGACCGGACCCGGTCCGGGTGGCGAGCGGCGCAGACGAGCGCGTAGGGCCCGCCGACCGACATGCCGAGCGCGGCGAACGTGTCGATGCCGAGCAGGTTCGCGACCGCAACGGTGTCGTCCGCCACCGAGACGTGGTCGGACTCGGTGGAGGTGGAGCGTCCGTAACCCGGCCTGTTGACTGCGACCAGGCGAATGCCGAGCTCACGAGCCGCCGCTGCTCCACTGCGAGCCGCGTGGCGGGTATCGGGACAGCCGTGGAAGAAGAAGACAGCGGACCCGCGCGGATCTCCGCCGTCCCACCACTGGGCCTGCCTGCCATCAGGCAGCGTCAGTACGTCGTCGGGGTCGCCCATCCTGGGACCCTACGGCCCCGGACCGGACCGGTCGACCAGCGTGCGTCGCTACGCCGAGCCGCCTTGTCGATTTCGTCAGACGAAATATAGAGTTCACTCAACGAGAAAGCGGAAACCGCACCCCATCACGAGGCAGGGCGACATGACCGACCCGACTGGCGCTCTCAGCACCGAGGATCTCGCCGAGATCGACGCGCGGCTGGCCGACACCGACGGCGACCTCGCCCGCCTGTACCCCGGCGACCAGGCGGGCCGCCAGCCCGTGCACACCGTCTACGTACCCGGTGACCTGTTCACTGCCGGCACCGTCACGACCTGGGGCAACGAAGCCCGTGCGGCATTGGCTGCTCATGCGCCGACCAGTGCGGCCCTGGCCGAGGCTACGGGCGTGGCCCACGATGCGGTCGACGCGGTCTACGACGCGGTGGTGGCGAAGCTGTCCGCCGAGCCGGTCGAGGACCTGCGGATCGACTTCGAGGACGGCTACGGTGCCCGGCCCGACGACGAGGAAGATGCCGCCGTGCTCGCTGCGGCGGCCACGCTCGCCACCGCCGCGGAGTCCGGTGAGGCACCGCCGTACTTCGGTATCCGGTTCAAGTGCTTCGAGCGGCCGACCCGCGCTCGCGGACTGCGAACCCTCGACCTGTTCGTCACCGCGCTGGCCGACGCCGGCGCGATCTCCGACCGACTCCTGCTCACGCTGCCGAAGGTGACGGCCGTCGCGCAGGTCAGCGCCATGGTCTGGGCCTGTGAACGGCTCGAGCAGGCGCTCGGCCTGGCCTCCGGCCAGCTCCGCTTCGAGGTCCAGGTCGAGACGCCGCAGGCGATCCTCGGTGCCGACGGCAGCGCGCTGGTGGCACCGATGGTGCATGCGGGTCGTGGCCGGGTCAGCGGCCTCCACTACGGCACCTACGACTACAGCGCCTCGCTCGGCATCGCCGCCGCCTACCAGAGCCTGGACCACCCGGCGGCCGACCATGCCAAGGCGGTCATGCAGCTCGCCGCCGCCGGCACCGGCGTCCGGCTCAGCGACGGCTCGACCAACGTGCTCCCGATCGGCACGACTGACCAGGTGTGGGCTGCGTGGCGGCTGCACGCCAGGCTCGTACGCCGATCGCTGGAGCGCGGCTACTACCAAGGCTGGGACATGCACCCCGGGCACCTGCCGACCCGCTACCTCGCCACGTACACGTTCTTCCGCGACGGACTCGACGCGGTCACGACGCGGTTGCGCTCCTACCTGGAGCAGCGCGCCGGGGCAGTGCTCGACGAGCCAGCCACAGCCGTCGCACTGGCGGGATTCCTCGCGCGCGGGCTCGACTGCGGCGCGGTCAGCGAGTCCGAGGTCACCGAGCTGGTGGGCGTCGACCCGGCCGCGCTGCTGTCGCTCGCCCGCCGCGGCCCGCGCACCTAGAGCGGTTCGCGGTCGGGGAAAACGAGAAGCGTTCGACTTCGATCTTCGGGCAGTATGTCCGCCATGCTCGCCGACCTGTGGCCTACGTTCGGACTTTCCCTGACCACGCCTCGGCTCGTTCTCCGGCTTCCATCAGATGCCGAGCTCGAGGCGTTGGCCCGACTGGCCGCTACCGGCGTGCACGGTCCCGCTGACCGGCCCTTTCTCACGCCCTGGGCAGAGGGCACGCCGGAGGAGCGCGCGCGCTTCGTGCTGCGCGGACACTGGTCCAGGCTCTCGTCCTGGACCCCCGAGAACTGGCAGCTGGGGCTTGGCGTGTTCCTCCACACCGGGCAGCCACTTGGCATCGCGACCCTGCGAGCTCGCGACTTCCGCGTGAACCGAGAGGTCACAACGTCGTCCTGGCTCGGCCTCGCCCACCAGTCGCAGGGATACGGCACCGAGACCCGCACGGCGCTCCTGACGCTGGCCTTCGACCACCTCGGCGCCACGGACGCCACGACGGAGGTCTTTCGGGACAACCACAAGTCGCAGGGTGTGTCCCGCAAGCTCGGCTATCTGCCCGACGGCATCTCGCGAGACCGACGCGGTGACGAGGTCCTCGTCTCTGACCGGCTCCGTCTGACGGCTGACCGATGGGCAGCGAGCACCCATGACATCGCAGTCCAGGTCTCCGGCATCGACGAGGCTTTCTGCATGTTCGTGTGAACGGCGGACCGCGTGGCCGCTGCGGAAAAATTCTTGAATTCCCTTGTGGATAACGGGTTCTGGTGTCGGCTGCTGATCCGAAAGTGTCGGTGGCGGGTTCTAGGTTTGGTCTATGAGTACGACGCAGGAGCCGCCACCGACCGTGGGCGTCGACGATGCCTTCGGCCGGACCTTCGCCGGTGTGCGTCGAGACCTCGGCGACCTGGTCGACACCCCGACGTGGTCCTTGGACGACGCCCGTCTGGACCGCCGGATCAGTGACGCTCTCGCGGTCCGCGCGGCCGCCGATGAGGTTGTTGCCCGGCTGGTCGCCGAAGCCGACGACCGCAACCTGCCCCACCGCCACGGTGCCTCCTCCACCCGTGCCCACCTGATGACCACGCACCGGATGTCGGCCGGTGAAGCCTCCCGCACCGTGCGTACGGCGCGGCAGCTGCACGGCACCTCTGCGGTGACCGAGCCGACGCGTCGCGCCGTCGCTGTCGGAGCCGTGTCGGCCGAGCAAGGAGTCGTGGTCGCGGCTGCCATCAACCGGCTCACCCCGACTGTTGGACCCGACCGGGTCGACGCAGCCCAGGCCGACCTCCTGCAGCATGCGCGGACACTGTCGTTCAGCCAGCTGCAGGTCGCGGCGAACCACCTGGTCGAGGTCGTCGACCCCGACACCGTCGACCAGACCCTCGAGCAGCAACTCGCCCTACAGGAACGCAAGGCGTTGGCGTCGGCGTGGTTCACCGGCCAGTTCGGGTCCGACGGGATCGCCCGCGGCCGGTTCGCACTACCGAACCTGACCTTCGGCATGCTCAAGAAGCACCTCGACGCCCTGTCCGCTCCCCGGCGGGTCGCCGCCGGCCCCGATCAGGCACCAGCGGACCCACCGACTGAGACCACGGCCGGCGAGCTGCCGTACGGGAACCGGCTCGGTCGGGCGTTGTGTGAGCTGATCGAGCACCTCCCCGTCGATGGGCACCCGCAACACGGCGTCGCGAACGCGACGGTCGTGGTCACCATCGACGAAGCCAAGCTCCGGGCCGGCGCCGGAGAGGCCGTCTTGGACACCGGCGGCACCATCTCCATCGGGGAGACCCGGAGGCTGGCCTGCAACGCCGGCCTCCTCCCGATCGTCTTGTCGGGTGAGTCGAAGATCCTCGACCTCGGAATGACCCGGCGCCTGTTCGACCGCCACCAGCGCCTCGCCCTCGCCACCCGGGACCAAGGCTGCGTTTTCCCCGGCTGTGAACGGCCACCCGCCTGGACTGAGGCACATCACCGCATCCCCTGGAGCGAGGGCGGGGCGACCGACATCGACAACGGCTGTTTGTTGTGTTCGTTCCACCACCACCTGATCCACCAAGGCGAATGGGGCCTCTCCCTCGCCCCCGACGGGATCACCGAAGTCATCCCACCCACCCGCATCGACCCCCAACGAAGACCCATCCGCCACCAACGCTTCAAACCCCGACCCCGATAGCCCACCTGGCCCCGCTGAGCACGACTCCCTTCTTCGGACAAGCTGCTTACCCCGAAGACGAGACGGGCAGCGGATAGCAAGTGACGGGTGCTCCTGTTCGCCCGGGTCCCGACACGCGGCACGACCGCGCACCGTCGGCGGCATGATCGGGCGGGCGTAACCGCCCTCAACGCGGCAGCTGCGGTTTCACCGTGCCATCCTGTCGACATGAACGGGGTGTTCTTGTCTGACGCGGACGGTCTGCACCGATGAGCGGCTGGATCGACAGTAGTCCGCACACGGCCCCTCGCGTCCTTGTGTTGAACGGCGGCTCCAGCTCGGGGAAGACCACGTTGGCCAGGAGGCTGCAGGAAGAGCTATCCGGGTACTGGCTCCGACTTGGGGTCGACACGCTGATCGATGCGGCGCCCCCGCGACTGCTCTCGGTAGGCGAGGGTCTCCGGCTGAGCCACGATGGGAGCGTTAGCCCGGGTTCTGCTTTTGCCGAGGTGGAGGGCAGATGGATGACGGGCGTCGCGGCGATGGCTGCGGCGGGGGCGCAGGTGATCATCGAGGACAACTTCATCAGTGGCCCGTCTGCACAGCAACGCTGGAGAGCAGCACTCGGCGTGGTTCCCGTAGCCTGGATCGGCGTTCATTCTCCGGCTGCGGTGGCGGCCGAGCGGGAGCGGACCCGCCCCGACCGTGCAACCGGCATGGCCGACAAGCAGGCCGATCTCGTTCACGTGGGCATCGAGTACGACGTGGAGGTCGACACGTCCCTCGCTACCGCGGAGGAACTAGCCAGGCACATCCGGGAGCGCCTCTTCGCTGCCTGAGCGCACCTGCATCTATCGACGCTCTGCACCTGCTGGGCAGCCGTCTCGGACCGCACGCTCATCGGCAGATCCCCGCGGACGGCGGCGGCATCAGCAGACGTCCAGGGGGCGGCGACAGAGTCGTCCTGCCGTTCACCGATCATGAACCTCATGGAGGACGAGCAGGCGCCGCAGTCGGCCGACGGTGCGGCGAAGGTCATCACGCTGTGCGGCTCGACCAAGTTTGAGGCTGAGTTCGCGGAGGTCAACCAGCGGCTCACGCTGGAAGGTTGCGTCGTGATCAGTCTCGGAATGTTCAGCCTCCCCGATCTGCCGGAGTACGACTGGCCAGCCGACCGCTCGGACCTGAAGGGACAGCTCGGCAGCCTGCACTTCCAGAAGATTCGCATGGCTGACGAGGTGTACATCGTGGATCCGGGCGGCTACGTAGGTGACTCAACCCGACGGGAGATTGCCTACGCAGAGTCGCTCGGCAAGCCGGTTCGGTATCTGAGTCGCGAGCGGTTGGCTCGAACGGGAGACGGCCCCCAAGAGTGAGTCCGACCGGGCGGTCCGCTCATCGGCTACGACCGTGCCGATGAGCGAGCCCGACATCATGCCGATCGGGCCACACCCGTTAGAGCGGGAACGCTCCGATCGCCGCCCGGTGCTCGTCGGTGAGCAAGTCCCACCAGCGGCGCCCGAGGTCGGCGAGGGCCGCCGGTTCGACCTCTCCGTTGCAGCGCAACCGGGTCAGCCCACCGTCGGGGTAGACGTCCAGCCGTAGGTGGGTCGCCGGCCGACGGTCGGCCGCCAGGAAGCGGTGCCGGGTGTCCGGTTGCACGCGAACCCGCGGGATCACGTCCCACCACGAGCCCTCGTCGTCGAGCGAACCCGCGGTCTCGTCGGCGGCGGCCACCCGGACCCAGCCCGGTGCGTTGCCGACGAAGTACGACGTGTCGACCTCGAGGTCACGCGGCATCCCCTTGGCGGCCAGGGCGAAGACGGCGAAGTCGTTGCCACCGCCACGGCGGCGGGCGTTCTCCCACCCCTCCCCCATGATCCGGGCGCGGCCGGGCTGGATGATGTTGGCCGGCGAGGAGTAGAACGCGTCGGACGTCTCGACGAGCCGACCTCCGTTCTCGGCGGCCGCGAGGTCGATCGTCCCGGCGAGGAAGCGAGGATCAGGCACCGCCACCCCGTGCACCCGAAAACGTGCGACTCCACCGTCGGGATAGATCGACAGCCGCACGTGGGTCCACCGTCCCCGGTCGGCGACCTCATAGCTGTTCTGCGTGTGTCCCTGGGCTGCCGTCTTCTCGACGAGCGCCACCCAGGTCGCTGCCTCGAGCTCGGCCGGGCTCGGGTAGCCCTCGACGGACGTGCCCTCGACGGAGATCTCGGGCGGGTAGTTGCCCTTGAAGTACGACGTGTCGACCACCACTCCGTGCACGACCCCGGCCACGCCGAACCGGACGATCGCCCAGTCGTGTCCGGCCTCGCGGCGACGGCGGGTCTCCCAGCCGTCGTACACCTTGCCCTTGTGGCCGAAGTCCTCGACGGCGTGCGTCGGGGCGGAGGGCAGGATCAGGTTCTCCCGCTCGGCGAACAGCTCGTCGTTGGCGCACACCACGCTTCCTGCGAGGGCCCGGGAGGCCAGGTCGGTCAGCTCGGTGAAATCTGCCATGTCAGGTTCCTTCTCGTTCGATGAGGTCGCCGCGTGGCTGCTTGCCGGTGACCGGCGCGCCCCGCAGGTACGTGCGCCGGACGACCCCGCTCAGCTCGCGCCCGGCGTACGGGCTGATCGCGTTGCGATGGTAGAGCGTCGCAGGGTCGACGACGAACGTCTCGTCCGGCGCGAGCACCACGAGGTCGGCCCGGGAACCTACCTCGATCCGGCCCTGCTCCGACAGGCCGACGAGCGAGGACGTCCCGCTCGACATCCACCGCACGATGTCGGGCAGCTCGTGGCCCCGCCGTCGGGCCTCGGTCCACACGAGAGACAGCCCGAGCTGCAGCGACGAGACACCGCCCCAGGCGCTGCCGAAATCCCCGGTGTCGAGGCACTTGAGGTCGATGGTCGACGGCGAGTGGTCCGACACGACCACGTCGATCACGCCCTCGGCCAGCGCGTCCCACAGCGCGTCCCGGTTGGCCGCCTCGCGCACCGGCGGACAGCACTTGTACTGCGTCTGCCCGGCCGGCACCGACTCGGCGTCCAGCGTCAGGTAGTGCGGGCAGGTCTCGACCGTGATCTGGACCCCCTCGGCCCGGGCGGCCCGGAGCCGCGGCACTGCCTCGGCGCTGGACAGGTGCACGATGTGCGCCCGGCAACCGGTCCGCCGGGCCGCGTCGATGACGTGGTCGATCGCGACGTTCTCGGACTGCTTCGGTCGAGAGCCGAGGAAGCTCGCGTAGTCGGTTCCCGCCGGAGGTGGCGCCGCCGCGATGACGTTGCCGTCCTCGGCATGGACGATCAGCAGACCGTCGAAAGCCGCGATCTCCGTCCATCGCCTGCTCGAGCTGGTCTCCGAGCAGCGGCGGGAACTCCGGCACCCCCGAGTCGAGCAGGAAGCACTTGAACCCGAACACGCCGGCCTCGTAGAGGCTGCGGAGCTGCCCCAGGTTGGCCGGCACCGCGCCACCCCAGAAGCCGACGTCGACGTGGCACTGCCCGGCGGCCGCCTTCTGCTTCACGTGCAGGGACTCGGCGTCGAGCGTGGCCGGGATCGAGTTCAGCGGCATGTCGAGGATCGTCGTGACTCCCCCGGCCGCGGCCGCGCGAGTTGCCGTCTCGAAGCCCTCCCACTCGGTACGACCGGGTTCGTTGACGTGCACATGGGTATCGACGACGCCCGGGATCAGCACCTCGTCTGCGGCGAGGACGACCTCCTCGGTCGCCTCGACCACCGCGTCGAGAGGCCCGACCGCCACGACGTGGCCGTCGTTGACCGCAACGCTGCGCGGCTCGAACCGGTCACCGACCAGCACCTGCCCGCCGCGAAGGACCAGATCGACCCGGTCGATGCCTTCGGCGCTCATGTGAGCCACTCTGCCGCAATACGTTCGCCGACCTGACGGAGCAGGGACGCCGCCTCCCGCATGCTCACGTCGACATCGGTCTCGAGATCGGTCAACGGGTAGGCCGCCGTGATGTCGTGGGCAGCCAGCGTCGCCTCGTCCAGCAGGCAGCGTCCGGCCACGGCGACGACCGTGATCCCGGCGGCGGCTGCGGCCGCGGAGACGCCGACCGGCGCCTTGCCGGCCAGCGACTGCTCGTCGAGCGAGCCCTCCCCCGTGATCACGAGGTCGGCACCCGCCAGCGCGTCGGAGAAGCCGACGAGGTCGAGCAGCAGGCCGATGCCCGGCCGCAGCTCGGCGTCGAGCAGTGCGAGGGCGGCGTACGCCGTCCCGCCGGCGGCCCCTGCCCCCGGCGTTTCGGCGCAGTCGGAGCCGGTCGAGGCGCCGACCACCTCCGACCACTGCCGGAGACCACGTTCGAGCCGCGCCACGTCATCGGGAGTGGCGCCCTTCTGCGGTCCGAAGACCGCGGCCGCGCCCCGACTCCCCAGCAGCGGGTTGTCGACGTCACTGGCGACGACGAAACGGGTCTCGCCGACACGTCGACGCAAGGCCCCGACGTCGAGGCCGGCCACGTCCGCGAGCGCGCCGCCGCCGCGCGTCAAAGGCTGTCCGGCCTCGTCGCGGGGGTCGGCGCCGAGCGCCGCCACCATCCCGGCGCCGCCGTCGGTCGACGCGCTGCCCCCGACCCCGAGCACGATCTCGCCCGCTCCCTGGTCGATGGCGTGCGCGATGACGAGACCCAGGCCGTACGTCGAGCTGCCCAACGGGTCCGGCCTGCGGTCGGGCAGCAGGTCGAGGCCGACGACCGCTGCGAGCTCGACGACTGCGCGGTTGCCGGACACGGCGTACGACGTCGTGACCGGCTGCCCGGTCGGACCCACCGAGTCCAGGACGACCCGCTCGAACCCCACCGACACCACGGCGTCGACCGTGCCGTCGCCGCCGTCCGCCACCGGACGAGAGACGACCTCGACGTCGGGACGGACCCGAGCCAGCCCGTCTGCTCACCGCCGCCGCGACCTCGGCGGCCGTCAGCGAGCCCTTGAACTTGTCGGGAGCGATGACCACCCGCACCGGCTCGCCCTCAGTCCAGCATGGAGATGGCCGTGGGCGCGTCGTCGGCTGAGATCGCCAGCTCCTCGAACTCGGTGACGTTGTCGAGCTCGGTGCCCATCGAGATGTTCGTGACGCGTTCGAGGATGACCTCGACCACGACCGGCACCCGCAGGTCGGCCATGATCTTCTTCGCCTCCTCGAACGCTGGGGCGAGCTGGTCGGGCTCGAACACCCGGATCGCCTTGCAGCCCAGCCCTTCGGCCACCTTCACGTGGTCGACGCCGTACCCGCCGAGCTCGGGCGCGTTGACGTTCTCGAACGACAGCTGCACGTGGAAGTCCATCTCGAAGCCGCGCTGCGCCTGCCGGATCAGGCCGAGATAGGCATTGTTGACGACGACGTGGATGTACGGGATCTGGAACTGGGCACCGACGGCGAGCTCCTCGATCATGAACTGGAAGTCGTAGTCGCCCGAGAGGGCCACCACGGTCGCGTCCGGGTCGGCGACGCACACGCCCAGGGTGGCCGGGATCGTCCAGCCGAGTGGTCCGGCCTGACCGCAGTTGATCCAGTGCCGCGGGTGGTAGACGTGCAGGAACTGCGCACCGGCGATCTGCGACAGCCCGATCGTGCTGACGTAGCGGGTGTCGCGACCGAAGGCGCGGTTCATCTCCTCGTACACCCGCTGCGGCTTGATCGGCACGTTGTCGAAGTGGGTACGCCGCTGGAGTGTCTGCTTGCGCTGGGCACAGTCCTTGGCCCAGACGCCCCGGTCGGGCAGCCGCAGCGCGTCGGCATGCTCACGGCCCACCTCGACGAGCAGCTCGAGCGCCGCGCGCGCATCGGAGACGACCGCGTAGTCCGGCGCGAACACCCGTCCGATCTGGGTCGGCTCGATGTCGATGTGCACGAACGTGCGGCCCTTGGTGTAGGTGTCGATGCCGCCCGTATGACGGTTGGCGAAACGGTTGCCGATGCCGAGCACGAAGTCCGACGCGAGCATCGTCGCGTTCCCGTAGCGGTGTGAGGTCTGCAGCCCGACCATCCCGGCCATCAGCTCGTGATCGTCCGGCAGGACCCCCCAGCCCATCAGCGTCGGCACCACGGGGACACCGGTGATCTCGGCGAACTCGACCAGGAGGTCGGCGGCGTCGGCGTTGACGATGCCGCCGCCGGCCACGATCAACGGTCGTTCGGCGGCCGCCAGCATCGCCAGCACCTTCTCCATCTGCGCCCGGCTCGCTTTCGGCTTGTACACCGGGAGCGGCTCGTAGGTGTCGGGGTCGAAGTCGATCTCCGTCATCTGCACGTCGAACGGGAGGTCCAGCAGGACCGGCCCGGGACGGCCGGAGCGCATCAGGTGGAACGCCTGCTGGAACGCGCCCGGCACCTGCGCCGGCTCGAGCACGGTGGTCGCCCACTTGGTGACGGGTGCGGCGATCGACGCGATGTCGACCGCCTGGAAGTCCTCCTTGTGCAGCCGAGCGACGGGTGCCTGCCCGGTGATGGCCAGGATCGGGATCGAGTCGGCGATGGCGGAGTACAGACCGGTGATCATGTCGGTGCCGGCAGGCCCGGAGGTGCCGATGCAGATCCCGATGTTGCCGGCTTTGGCGCGGGTGTAGCCCTCGGCCATGTGCGAGGCGCCCTCGACGTGCCGGGCGAGCACGTGCGCGATGCCGCCGTGCCGTCGCATCGCGGCGTAGAACGGGTTGATCGCGGCACCGGGCAGGCCGAACGCCTGCGTGGCGCCCTCGAGCTCGAGGATCTTGACCGCAGCGTCAGCGGCCTTCATGCGCGCCATCAGGAGTCCTTGTCACCGGCGCGACCGGACAGCTGCTCGACGATCTTCAGCAGCGCCGAGTGGTCGAGGCCGCCGTGCCCCTGGGCCCGCAGCGACCCGATGAGCTGGGCGACGACGGCACCGAGCGGGATCACGACGCCCTTCTCGCGAGCAGAAGCCGTCACGATGCCCATGTCCTTGTGGTGCAGGTCGATCCGGAAGCCGGGCTCGAACTCACGCCGCAGCATCGAGGCCGCCTTGCGGTCGAGGATGCGGTTGCCGGCCAGTCCGCCGGCGAGCACGGTGACGGCCGCCTCGGTGTCGACGCCATACGCCTCGAGGAAGACGATCGCCTCGGCGACGAGCTCGATCGTGCCGGCGACGATCAGCTGGTTGGCAGCCTTGACGGTCTGGCCGGAACCACTGGGCCCGACATGGACGACGGTCTTGCCGACCGCCTCGAGGATCGGCTTGACCTCCTCGAAGTCGTCGGGCTCGCCGCCGACCATGATCGAGAGGTTGGCCTCGATCGCTCCTGCCTCTCCTCCGCTGACGGGGGCGTCGAGCGCCCGGAGTCCGCGCTCGCGCGCCTGCTCGGCGACGTGGGCTGCGACATCGGGCCGGATCGAGCTCATGTCGAGGTGGATGGTGCCGGGCTTGGCGTGGGCGTAGATGCCGTCCTCGCCCAGCGCGACCGACTCGACGTCGGCCGAGTCGGGCACCATCGTGATGACGACGTCGGCGCCTGCGACGACCTCGGCCACGCTGCCGGCACCGCGGCCGCCGGCCGCTACGAGCCGCTCGACGGGCTCCGGGTGCAGGTTGTAGCCCACGACGTCATGGCCCGCCTTCACCAGGTTGGCTGCCATCGGTCCGCCCATGATGCCGAGGCCGATGAATGCGATGGTGGTCATGGTGTCTCCTTCGTCGATGCCGGGCGCGTCACGCCGAGGCGGCGCTGGAACGCCGCTCGCGGGTGAGCCAGCCCAGGCTGTCCGTCGTGGTGGTGGTCGGGTTGTACTCGAGGGCGACCCAGCCGGCGTAGCCGGCGGTCTCGAGCTGGTCGAGGTAGCGGTCGAGGTCGAGCTCGCCGCTGCCGGGCTCGCCTCGGCCGGGTGCGTCGGCGATCTGCACGTGGGCCACCTGGTCGGCGTACGCCGCGATGGCGGCGTCCACGTCGTCGCCGTTGTTGGCGAGATGGAACACGTCGAACAGCAGCCCGACGTTGGTGGCCCCGAGGGCGCGGACCCGGTCGAGGACCCGGACCACGTCAGTGGCGGTGCGCAGCGGGTAGGGCTTGGGCCCACTGACCGGCTCGACGAGGACGGTGGCGCCGATCGTCCCGGCCGCTGCTGCCGCACGGACGAGGTTCGCCGCCCCGACCTCGTCCTGCTCCTCCGGCGAGGCGTCGTCGACGCGGTTGCCGTACAGGGCGTTGAACGCGCCGACCCCGAGCTGCTCGCCGATCCCGACGGTGACGTCGATGTTGTCGGTGAACTGTGACGACCGCGACGGGATCGAGAGCACCCCGCAGTCGGGGCCGGTCAGCTGAGCGGCGAAGAAGTTGAGGCCGATCAGCTGCACCCCTGCGTCGCGGACGGCTCGCACGAAGGCGTCGACCTCGGCGTCCCCGGGCACCGGCTCGTCGGGCCACGGCCACCAGAACTCCACCGCGTCGAAACCGGCTGCCTTGGCCGCGGCCGGCCGGTCGAGCAGCGCGACCTCGGTGAACAGCAGCGAGCAGTTCACCGCGTAGCGCAGCTGGTGGCTCATCGGGGACCGCCTCTCGATCCTTATTTCCATATTGTGGAATAACTATTCTGTTTTACGGAATACTAGGAGTGGTGTCAGGTCCTCGTCAAGTTCCGGGTGCGACCAGGTGCGCCTCGGGCGAGCGCGACGTCGTATCCTGGAACCGTTCCGTCCACCGGAAGTACTTCTCCACCCAATGGAGGTTCGATGGCAACCGAGCGCGTGCAGTCGGTCGATCGGGCGTTCAACCTGCTCGAGCACCTCGCCGACGGCGGCGGCAGCCTGACCCTCTCGGACCTCGCCACGCGCTCCGAGCTGCCGATGCCCACGATCCACCGCCTGATGCGGTCCCTCGTCAACCAGGGCTACGTCCGCCAGGAGCCCTCCCGCCGCTACGCGCTGGGTCCCCGGATGATCCGGCTCGGCGACGTCGCGAGCAAGATGCTCGGGTCGTGGGCCGAACCACGGCTCGGCCGGCTCGTCGACGAGTTCGGCGAGACCACCAACATGGCGATGCTCGACGGCGACTCCGCGGTCTATGTCGCCCAGGTGCCGTCGACGAAGTCGATGCGGATGTTCACCGAGGTCGGTCACGCCGTGATGCTGCACTGCACGGGCGTGGGCAAGGCCATCTTGTCGATGCTGCGCGACGAGGAGGTCATCGCGATCGTCGCTCGCACCGGGATGCCGGCCCGCACCGAACACACACTGACCACGTCGGACGCCCTGCTGGCCTCGATGGTCGAGATCCGCGCGCGCGGGTACGCAGTCGACGACGAGGAGCAGGAGCAGGGCGTGCGCTGCGTCGCCGCGCCGATCACCGGTCTCCCGTTCCTGGCCGCCGTGTCGATCTCGGGTCCGGTCAGCCGGGTGACGGCCGACCAGACCGAGACGATGGCGCAGGCGCTGCAGGCCACGGCCAAGCAGCTGCGCGACGGCTTCGTCGCCGGCGTCTAGCCCCACGACGTCACGTCCCCGTGATGTGCTCCGGACGGACCGGGACCCGGGTGAGCGCCAGTCCCGTCGCCTGCCGGATCGCGGCCGCCACGGCCGGTCCCGACGAGATCGTCGGCGCCTCACCGACACCGCGCAGCCCGTACGGCGCGTGCGGGTCGGCGTACTCCAGCACCTCGATCGGCATCGGCGGAGTGTCGAGGATGGTGGGGATCAGGTAGTCGGTGAACGACGGGTTCCTGATCTTCCCGTCGCGCACCACGATCTCCTCCATGATCGCCAGGCCCATGCCTTGGGTGCTCCCGCCCTGGATCTGGCCGACGACCGCATCGGGGTTCATCGCCTTGCCGACGTCCTGCGCGCAGGCCAGCTCCACCACCTTGAGCAGCCCGAGGTCGACGTCGACATCGACGACGGCCCGGTGGGCGGAGAACGAGTACTGCACGTGGGCGAAGCCCTGGCCGGTCTCCTCGTCGATCTCCTCGGTCGGGCGGTGGTGGTGCTCGCGCGTCTCGTTGATCACCTCGTCACCGAGCGCGTCGACGATCGACATCAGCACCGCACCGGAGGCCGAGACGAGGTTGCCGCCCGCCAGCCTGACGTCGTCACCCAGTGGCTCGTCGGACTTCTCGCTGGCGAGTGTGATGAGACGGTCGCGGACCGCCTCGCAGGCCAGTTTGACGGCGCCACCGGTCATGTAGGTCTGCCGGGACGCGGAGGTCGAGCCGCCGGAGCCGACGTCGGTGTTGATCGGGTGCACGATCACGTTGTCGACGCCGAGCTCGGTGCGGCAGATCTGCTGTTCGATGGTGATGAGTCCCTGGCCGACCTCGGCTGCGGCCGTGTGGACCACGGCGACCGGCCGGTCGCCCGCCACCTCGAGCTGGACGCGCGCCGTCGAGTAGTCGTCGAAGCCCTCGGAGAACGCGACGTTCTTGTAGGTCACGGCATACCCGACCCCGCGCTTGACGCCTTCGCCGTGCGTGGAGTTCGCCACCCCGCCGGGCAGCATGCGCAGGTCGTGGCCGCCGTTGCTGTCGCGCTCCGGCGGGAGCGGGAGCGCCCGCAGTCGGTCGAGCAGCTCGGCCACGGGCGCCGGGCTGTCGATCACCTGGCCGTGCGGCGTGATCTCGCCTTCCTTCATCGCGTTGAGCTTGCGGAAGTCGATCGGGTCCATGTCGAGCTCGACGGCCAGCAGGTCCATCTGCGCCTCGTAGGCGAAGGCCGTCTGCACCGATCCGAAGCCGCGCATGGCACCGCAGGGCGGGTTGTTGGTGTAGACGCCGTACGCGTCGACCTGCACGTTCGGTACGACGTACGGGCCGATGCCCATCGTGCCGCCGTTCCCGACGACGGCCGGCGTGCTCGACGCGTAGGCGCCACCGTCGAAGTAGAGGTCGCAGTTGACGAAGACGAGCGTGCCGTCCTTGTTGACGCCGTGCTCGTAGCGCATCTCGACCGGATGGCGGTGCACGTGGCCGAAGAACGACTCCTCCCGGTTGTAGACCATCTTGATCGGCTTGCCCGTGTGCAGCGCCAACATGCAGCCGTGCACGTGCATCGACAGGTCCTCGCGGCCACCGAAGGCGCCTCCGACGCCGGCGAGCGCGAGCCGTACCTGGTCGGGGCCGAGCCCCAGCGCCGTGCACAGCTGGCGCTGGTCGACGTGCAGCCACTGGGTCGCGACGTAGAGGTCGACGCCGCCCACCCCGTCCGGCACGGCAAGGCCGGACTCCGGTCCGAGGAACGCCTGGTCCTGCATGCCCACCGAGTAGTGGTTCTCGATCACGATGTCGGCGGCCGCCTCGGGATCGCCCTTGCGGATCTTGAGGTGCCGGACGAGGTTGCCCTTGGGGTGGATCGGCGCCGCCGAGCGGCTCATCTCGGTCGACTCCGCCGGGTCGTCGTGCAGCCGGTTCCAGTTCGGATGACCGAGGGCGTCGCGAGCGTCGGTCACGGGCTCCCACACCTCGAAGTCGACCCGGATCTTCTTCGCGGCCTGACGAGCGATCTCCGGATGGTCGGCAGCGACCAGGGCGATGGCCTCGCCCTGGTAGCGCACGATGTCCTTGGCGAGGACCGGCTGGTCGGACAGCTCGAGGCCGTACACGTTCTTGCCCGGTACGTCGTCCGCCGTGAGCACCGCGAAGACGCCCGGCGTCGCCAGGGCCTCCCCGATGCTGATGGCGCGGATGCGTGCGAACGGGTGCGGGCTGCGCAGCGTGACACCCCAGAGCATGTCGTCCATCCAGAGGTCGCTGCTGTACGCGAACTCTCCGGTGACCTTCAGTGTCCCGTCGGGGCGCAACGGGTTGTCGCCGATGCCTCCAGTGGCGTCGTTCTCGAGCCGACCCGGCGCACCGGTCGGGGTGCGCGGCGTTGCCTCGGTTGGCGTGCTCATGCTGCTCAGCTTGCTCATCACAGTGCTCCTGCTTTGGAGAGAAGGCGGGTGGCTGCCTGCTTGACGTCCTGGGCGACGGCATCCTCGTCGACGTTGACCAGCTGGTCGCGCTCGACGACGGGCGCGCCGTTCACGAGCAGCAGCTCCAGCGGTGGCTGACTGCCGAGGACGAGTGCGGCGACGGGGTCGGCGATGTCGATGTGCGGCAGGGTGTCGAGCCGCCACAACGCGACATCGGCGAGCTTGCCGACCTCGAGGGAGCCGATCTCGTCCTGCCGGCCGAGGACGGTCGCGCCGCCCATCGTCCCCATGTCGAGCGCGTCCCGGACGGTCAGCGCACGCGGACCACCCCGGGCCCGCGCGAAGAGCACGGCGTGGCGCACCTCCTCGAGCAGTGCGCAGGCCTCGTTGGAGGCCGCACCGTCGACGCCGAGTCCCACGGCGACCCCGGCATCCCTCATGTCCCGCGCCCGGGCGATGCCGGAGCCGAGACGGGCGTTCGAGGACGGGCAGTGCGCGGCGCTGGTGCCGGTGGCCGCCATCTTGGCGATCGAGGCGTCATCGAGGTGGACGGCATGGGCGTACCAGACGTCGGGCCCGAGCCATCCCACGCTCTCCATGTACTCCACCGGCGTGCTGTTGAAGTGCTCGCGGCAGTAGTCCTCCTCGTCGAGCGTCTCGCACAGGTGTGTGTGCATGCGGACGCCCTTGGCGCGCGCCAGCTCCGCGGCCAGCTTGAGGAGGTCTCCGGTGACCGAGAACGGCGAGCACGGAGCGACGCCGATGCGCAGCATGGAGTCGAACGACGTGTCGTGATGGGTGTCGATCGCGGTCTCGGTCGCGGCCAGGATGGCGTCGATGTCCTCCACCACGTGGTCTGGCGGCAGCCCGCCCTTGCTCTTGCCGAGGTCCATCGAACCCCGGGTGGGGTGGAAACGCAGGCCGATGGTCGCGGGCCGCGTCGATCTCGGCCCCGAGCAGGTCGCCACCGTCGTGCGGGAACACGTAGTGGTGGTCCGTGCTCGTCGTGCAGCCGGTGCGCGCCAACCAGCCGAGCGCACCGGTCGCCGAAGTTCGCACGATGTCCTCGTCGATGTTGCCCCAGACCGGGTAGAGAGTGGTCAGCCACTCGAACAACGTCCCGTCCACCGCGTGCCCGCGTGTCGTCCACTGGTAGAGGTGGTGATGGGTGTTGACGAGACCAGGCGTCAGCAGACAGCCGGTCCCGTCGACGTACCGGGCGCCCTCCAGCCCCTCCGGGCCACGGCCCTCCCCCACCGCTGTGATGCGGTTGCCCTCGATGACCACGTGGCCCGAGGTGTACTCCGTCCTGGCGCCGTCGACGGTCGCCACGTGACAGCGGTCGATGACGACAGTGTTCGAGTCGCTGCCGGGGCTCATGTCGCGCTCCCGGCCGTCCGCTCGGCGGCCAGCCGTACGGCGTCCAGGATCTTCTCGTAGCCGGTGCACCGGCATAGGTTGCCTGCCAACGCCTCCCGGATCTCCGGGTCGGAGGGCGACTCGACGCGCTCGAGCAGGTCGTGGGTCTGGACGAGCAGCCCGGGCGTGCAGAAGCCGCACTGCACCGCGCCCTTCTCGAGGAACGCCTGCTGCACCGGGTGCAGCCCGTTCTCGTCGGCGAGCCCCTCGACGGTGACGATGTCGCGGCCCTCCGCCTGTCCGGCCGCCACGAGGCAGGCGCAGGCAGTCACGCCGTCGAGGTAGACGGTGCACGACCCGCACTCGCCCTGCTCGCAGGCGTTCTTCGAGCCTGGCAGCCCCATCCGCTCCCGGAGCATGTAGAGCAGGCTCTCGCCCTCCCACACGTCGTCGACCTTGTGCTCCTGTCCGTTGACCGTCGTCGTGATGCGCATGTCACGCCTCCTTGGTGCTGCTGTAGTCGTTCCAGGCCCACGTCAGTGCGCGCATCGCCATCACTTTCAGGGCGTGCAGCCGGTACGCCGCGGTGCCACGGACGTCGTCGATCGGCGTACCGGCACTGCTGACGAGGTCGCCGAACTCGGCGACCACGGAGTCGGGGATCGTCCCGCGCGACTCCCACAGCCCCGCGCTCTCGAGCTCCCCGCTGAGAAAGTCCTCGGCGGCCGTGGCCCGACGCGGCGTCGGCGCGACCGACCCGAGCCCTGTCCGGACGACCTTGCGGTCGGGATGCAGCGCGAGTCCGAAGGCCGCCACCGAGATCACCATCGCGTTGCGCGTACCGATCTTGCTGAACTGTTGAGGTCCCGACGGTGGGGTGATGAAGATCGCGGTGATCAGCTCGTCGGGGCGACCGGCATGCCGTTTCACCCCGAGGTAGAAGTCCTCGGCGCGGACGACGCGCGTCCCCTCGAGCGAGGTCAGCTCGATCTCGGCCTCGGCGGCGAGCAGCGCGGGGTGCGAGTCCCCGGCGGGTGACGCGGCACCGAGGTTGCCGCCCACCGTGCCGCGGTTGCGGATCTGCGGGGAGCCGACCGTCCGGGACGCCATGGCGAGCCCGGGCAACCGGTCGCCGAGCTCGGTGATCACCCGCGTGTAGGACACGCCTGCACCGAGCCTGACCCGGCCGTCGACCATGTCCCACTCGGCGAGCTCACCGACCCGGGTCAGGTCGAGCAGCGCCGGAGGACGGTGCTTGTCGAAGTTCATCTCGACCATCACGTCGGTGCCCCCGACGATCGGGATCGCCCCGGGATGTTCGGCCCGGGCACTCAGCGCCTCGGCCATCGTGCCGGGCTGCAGGAATTCCATCGCGTCTCCTCAATCTCGCTGCGGGGTCCGGTCAGCAGAAGCCCGGGACCGTGTCCCAGGCGGCTCCGGCGGGCGGCGCGTCGTCGCGCTGGACGGTGGCCTCGATGAGGCCGTACGGCCGGTCCCCGACCTGGAAGACCTCGTTCGGGTTGTCCAACCCGAACGGGGACAGGTCGTAGACGTAGTGGTGCTTGTTCGGCGCGGAGAACTTGATCTCGGCGACACTGTCGTGGGTCTCGAGCACGGCGCGTCCCATCTCGTACAGCGTCTGCTGCAGCGCCAGGCTGTGCACCTCGGCGAACTGCTCGAGCAGGAGTTGCCGGATGCTCGCGTACGTCTTCCCGAAGTCCACGTCGGTACCGAGATAACGCCAGCGGGAGACCAGCGACGTGGACATGATCCGGTCGTGCGTCGGGACGAGGGTCGTGTACTTGTCCGTGAGGAACCCGTGGAACTCCGACCCCGTCGACTTCAGCAGCACGAGGTCCGACAGCCCGGACACGACGTACTCCGCCCCTCCCTTGCCGTCGACCGTGACGGCGGTCGTGCGCGTCTCCTGGCCCTTGCGCGCCCAGCTGTGGTCGTGCTCGACCCCGTTGACGGTGATCCGCTCCCAGGAGAACTCCTCGATCTCGATCTTGGCGCTCACGACGGGCTCGGTGTCGTTGACGAAGTGGCGGGCCAGCTCGAGCGCGAACTCCTCGATCTCGCCGACCCCCTTTTCCTTCGCGTAGGCATAGACGGTCTGCTTCTGCGTATCGGTCGGGAGGACCTTGGCCTGGTCGCCGGCCAGGTGCGCGTCCGCGAAGTCGCCACGCAGCGAGGTGGAGACGTTGAGGTCCTTGATCTCGTGCCGGTCGTTGTCGCGGTAGATCCGAACGAGGCGGTTCTCGGCCTTGCCGTATTGGTTCTGTCCCAAAACGATGCTCATACGTCTAACTTCCTCTGTAGATGCAGAATGCGAAAGGGTCGGCGAGATGCGGGTTGTCGCTCACTCCTCACCGTCCTTCCCGGCGTACTCCGACTGACTGACGAGCTGCTCGAGGCGCAGGACCGCGATCGCGCCCAGCTCCTGGACCACCTCCCCCACCTCGGCTGCTGGCGTGTTCGCCAGGCGACGACGTAGCTCGGCGAGGATCTCCTCGGCCGACCGCCCCGCCGCGCGGATCAGGAAGACCCGGCCGAACCTTCGTTCGTACTCGACGTTTCCCAGCGCCATCGCCGACGCAAGATCGGCGTCCTCACGGTTGAAGCCCGCCTGCTCGCGCTCGGAGAACTCGGCGTCGTGCCCGTCGCCGGCCCGTTCGCCGATCCGCGGGTGCCGTGCGAGCGCGGCCTCCACCTCCTCGGCGGTGAGCGTCGAGGCCCGCTCCCCTGCCGCCGTGACGAGCGCCGGTGTCGTTGCGTACGGCCGGCCGCTCAACACCTCGTCCACCCATCGGGGGACGGCCAGACAGGTCATGAGGAGCGAACCGGCGGCGTGGTCGTTGAGCCTGTTGAACTCCTCGATGTCCACCGCTGCACTCCTCCTCCGTACTGGCTTGGCCGTCCTCCACTTCGGCTACCTGGTCGACCGACCGACCGCATGACCTGATGTCACGGGCTCAACTGGTCGAACCTGTTGGTGCGAGCCGAATGGATCGGGTTGGCGTCGGCCACGAGGTCGTCGAACCGGTGGTTGACGATCTTGCCGACCTCGATCAGAGCGGTGGCCCGCTCCTGGTGAATCGAGTGATCCATCCGGTCCCAACCGTGTTCGAGCACCTCATGACGCTTGACCAGATCGCGCACCGAGATGATCAGCGGGAACCCGAACTTCTCCTGGTAGGCGGCGTTGAGATCCGCGAACTCGTCATAGTCCTCGTCGTTGAGCCGGTCGAGACCGAGCACCGACTGGTCCCTGGTGGATTCCTCACGCTCGAGCTGGTCGGCACCGAGGTTGGGGAACGAGGACAGCAGCGTCTTCCGTTGCTCGGGGTCCCCGGAGAACAAGGCGTCCTGCATCGCGGCCCGTAGTGCCTGCGTGTCGGCGAACGGGCGTTGGGCGTAGGCGCCGTCGACGGCCCACCGCGAGCCCTGGAACAGCCCCTGGAAGGTGTTCGCGAACTCGTCCTGGCTCATCTTGTTCACCTGGTCGAGGCGGATGACGCCGGTCCCGGGGGCGCCGGCAACAGCGGGTCCGAAGCTCTTGCCCACGTGGAAGAAGACGAGGTTGAGCAGGATCGCCGTGATGGAGCCGAGCGTGATGCCGCTGTTGAAGAACATCTCACTCCAGCGGCCACCAGGAACCACGGTGTACAACGTGGGCTTCATCGTCACCAGCATGGCCAGCCCGACGCTCGTCGCGACGATGACGACGTTGCGGTGGTCGTTGAAGTCGACGCGACCGAGCACCTGGAAGCCCACCACGGCGACCGTGGCGAACATCGCGATGGCCGCCCCGCCCAGCACGGAGTGCGGAATACTCGCCGCCACGGCGCCGGCCTTGGGGATCACCCCGATGACCATCATGATCGCACCGGCGGTCGCCACCACCCACCGGCTCTTGACCCCCGTGAGTCGAACCAGCCCGACGTTCTCGGCGAAGCAGGTGTAGGGGAAGGAGTTCAGCACCCCACCCAGCGTGGTCGCCAGCCCGTCCGCGCGCAGGGCGGCGGAGACGTCCTCTGCTCCGACCTTCTTCTCCACGATCTCACCGGTGGCGAACACGTCTCCGGTGGTCTCGACGGCGGTGATCAGCATGACGACGATCATCGAGATGATCGCGGTGATCGCGAACTTCGGAGCGCCGAAGAAGAACGGCGTGGTCACGCCGACCCAGTCGCTCGAGCCGACGCTGCTGAAGCTCGCGTAGTCCTTGCCCTCGAAGATGAACGCAGCCGCTGTACCCAGCACGAGGCCGGCGAGCACGGCGATCGTCGCCATGAACCCCTTGAAGACCCGCTGGATGATGACGATGAGTGCGAGCGTCCCGATCGCGTAGAAGAAGTCCTTCTTGACGGGATCCCCGAAGCCCACCGCGTCGTTGATGGCAACGGGCAGCAACGAGATTCCGATGATCGCGATCACGGAACCGGTCACGACCGGCGGGAAGAAGCGGATCATCCGACCGAAGTACGGCGCCATGAAGAACGTGAAGATCCCGGCGACGATGACCGAGCCGTAGATCGTGACCAGGCCTTCCTTGCCGCCGCCGGCTGCGGTGCCGATGGCGATCATCGGTGCGACGGCGGTGAACGTCACGCCCTGCAGCAGGGGCAGCCGGACGCCGACCTTCCAGAAGCCCACCGACTGGATGATCGACGCGATGCCACAGGTGAACAGGTCGGCGTTGATCAGGTGGATGAGTTGCTCGTCGCTGAGGCCGATGGCTCCGGCCAGGAGGATCGGCACGATGACCGCGCCTGCGTAGAAGGCGAGCACGTGCTGGGTGCCGTAGATGGCCAGCTTCTGGGGTGGCAGAACTTCGTCGACGGGGTGCTTGACTCGTCGCTGGCGGGATGCCGCGGGGGACGGCGAAGTACTTGATGACATGGTGGAGCCCCTATCCCATACTTCCGCATGGTGGATATTTAGTTCCGTCTTGCGGGAGACAATAGGGGACGGTGAAGGGGCCGTCAAGAGTCGGAACGGGCTATTGAAGGGGGCCCCGCTAGCATCATGGTGTGCCCGAGCCGCTCGCACCCGTCCGGCTGCCGGATCAATCCCGAGACCGCCACCCTTTCGTCGCCGTTCTCATCCGTGCAGGCCTTGCTCTTGGCATTGTGCTCGTCAACTGGGCCATCGTGCTGCTCGAACGGGGCGGCTACACCGATGCAACGGACGGCAACGTGTCGGTGATCGACGCGCTGTACTACACGACGGTGACTCTGACGACGACCGGCTACGGCGACATCGTCCCCATCACCGACCGTGCGCGACTGGTCAACGCGCTGGTCGTCACCCCCATGAGGGTGGCGTTCGTGGTCCTGCTGGTGGGTACGACGCTCAACGCCCTGACCAGGCAGTCACGCTATGAGTTCCGTGTCGCTCGATGGAGGAAGCGGATGCATGACCACATCGTGGTGCTCGGATTCGGCACCAAGGGACGCAACGCCGCGCGCGCCCTGGAGCTGCGCGGCACTCCCGCCAACCAGATCGTCGTGGTCGACACCGACCGGGCGTCGGTCGATGCAGCGACCGTCTCGGGCCACACGGCCGTCCAGGGCAGCGCCACCAGCGAGGACGACCTGCGACGTGCGCTCGTCACCCGTGCACGCGTGGTGATCGTGGCGCTCGACCGCGACGACAGTGCGGTGCTGGCGACGCTGACGGTGCGGCGGCTGAATGCGCACGCGTCCGTCATCGCGTCCGCCCGGGAAGCGCAGAACGCCGAGCTGATGCGCCAGAGCGGCGCGGGTTCGGTGATCGTGTCGTCGGAGACGACCGGCCGGTTGCTCGGGCTGGCCTGCGACAACCCCGAGACCGTCTCCGTGGTGGAGGACCTGTTGTCGTTCGGCCAGGGTCTCGACCTCACCCAGCGCGTGGTCAGCGACGAGGAGATCGGCAAGAACCCCGCTGCGCTCGCGATCCCGGTGCTGGCCGTGATCCGCAACGGCGCGATGCTGCGCTACGACGACGCTGCCGCCTCGCCTCTGGTGGCCGGCGACTCCGTGATCTACGCCGGAGTCGCGCCCTAGGCGGGTGGGGTAGTGGGAAGGGAGTGGCTCCCGCGATTGGACTCGAACCAATAACCTGCCGGTTAACAGCCGGCTGCTCTGCCAATTGAGCTACGCGGGATTGCGCCCGCACAGGTTAGCAAGCCTCCGGGCGTACGACGAAACCGGCGCCGCCTTGGGGCGCGGCCTGCAGCGCGTCACAACCCGGACAGTTCGCGCTGCGCCTCGGTCAGCGTCCGCTCGGCGACGGCGGTCACCTCGGGGTCGTCGGGGTCAAGGCCCGCAGACAACAGGTAGGACCAGACGATGGGACCCTGCCCGGCGGGCGAGCGCCGGCCGACCACGCTGAGCCCGGCTTTCCCGCGGACGCGGGCATACCTGGTCGCGACCACGCTCTTGGTGATCCGCTCCCGGAGCAGCTCGAGCAGCTGGCCGGCATCGTCGACCTCGATCGCGGTGCGGGGCTCCGGTTCACCCCAGGCGCTCACTTCGACCACCGCGAGTCGGCCCGCGTCTTGTTGCCAGTCGGCGCGCTCGACCTGCTCCCACCCGAGGCGCCGGAACCCCTGGTCGGTTGCGAGGTGCAGGGCGCGGTCGGTGCCGACGTACCAGCGTCCCTCGCGGTCGGTGGCCCACGCGAGGGGGCGCTCGCCGTCGTCGAGGACGAGCTGCTCGCGAGTGGCGGCGGGCAGCCGAGTCCGGCGACGACTGGAAGGCATGACTCCATCCTCCCAGCCGGGCTGAAACGCCATACCCTCCGGAGGTGGAACGCCATACCCTCCGGAGGTGGAACGCCATACCCTCCGGAGGTGGAACGCCATACCCTCCGGAGGTGGAACGCCATACCCCGGCCGGGGCTACAACGGCAGGGCTACACCTTCCGGACGCGATGTCCCCAAGGCAACCCTGCAGTCCTGGCCGCACGTTTGCCTAGTTCACAAGCTAGGTGGCTTGTGAACTAGGCAAACGTGCTACGGCCACTGGGTATTTGGGTTGGGCAGTCAGTGGGTTGGGCAGTCAGTGGGTTGGGCAGTCAGTGGGTCGCGGTATTTGGGTAAGTCAGTGGAGGTAGTCGCGGAAGTTCTCGAGGCCTTGAGCCATCCGGATGCGGCCGAGCGCCTTCGCCTCGATCTGCCGGGCACGCTCTCGGGTGACCCCCAAGGCGCGGCCGACCTCCTCAAGCGTGTGCGTACGACCGCCCTCCAGACCGAAGCGCAGCCGCAGCACCTTGCGCTCGCGCGTCGACACCATCGTGAGCAACCGCTCGACATCGCTGTGCAGCATGAGCATGCCGACCTCGTCGACCGGCATCGACGTACTGTCGTCGACGATGAGGTCGGCGAGGTGACCCGAGTCGCCCTCCCCTACCGAGATGTCCAGCGACATCGGTTCGTCGGCGAGCTTGAGCAGTTCGCGCGTGCGATCGGCCGAGCACTCGAGCTGTTCGGCGAGCTCATCCATCGACGGGTTGCGCCCCATCCGCTGGAACATGGCGCGCTGCACCCGCATCGCGCGGTGCATCGCCTCGACCACGTGCACGGGAATCCGGATCGTCCGACCCTGGTCGGCGATGCCGCGCGAGATCGCCTGGCGGATCCACCAGGTCGCGTAGGTGGAGAACTTGTAGCCGCGCCGGTAGTCGAACTTCTCGACTGCGCGGATCAACCCGATGTTTCCCTCCTGGATCAGGTCGAGCAGGCCGATACCAGGTGACCCGTACCGCTTGGCCACCGCGACCACGAGCCGCAGGTTCGACCGGACCAAGGTGGACTTGGCCTGATCCCCCGCGTCGGCCAGGTAGGCGAGGTCGAAGCGCGTCTCCCAGTCGAGATCAAGACTGGATTCGAGCGCCTCGGCCGCCAGCACCCCGACCTCGATGGCCAGCGACAGACGCACCTCGTCTGCCGCGGTGAGCAAGGGGATGCGGCCGATCTCGCGCAGGTACAGGCGGACGGAATCAGGGGACTCGGCGTCGCGTTGCCGCGGCACACGCGCGGCAACGGCGGCTCCCCTAGGAGTCCCCTGTGTGGCCAACTCGGGCCCTGCCATGGGGGTCAGTCTCCTGCGCTTCGAGAACGTATGCATGTGGTTTTCGCAAACGAGGTCGAGTCGTCCCGAATGTCAGACCGAATGTGTCAGATACCGGTCCCAATGGCCTGCTCGCGCAGGGACCTGCGATGACTCTCGAGGGCTACCAGCTCGCCGAACATGCGGTTGTAGTCGGCCGTCTGGGTCACCGGGTTCATCCGCTGGAGCGTGGACTTCACCCGATCGATGCGGCGCAACGCGGTCAGCTCACGCAGCCGTACGACGTACGCCGACACGACGGTCTCGTCGATGTCGCCATTGACGTGGAGCGGTTCGACGGACAACGCGGACACCAGACTCGTCAACGGCGGCGCCAGCGCTTCGAGCAGGGCGTCCGGGCCCGAGGCCTCGGGTCCGCCTTGGCTCACGACGACGTCGAACACGCGGCGGTAGTAGGGGTGCACGAAGTCGTCGGCCTCGACGTCGTCCCATGACGTCGCGGTGACCTTCGGGTGTTGGAGGGCCAGCTTGAGCACGTCCCGCTCGATCGAGAACCGCCGCTCCCGCGGGTCGGGTACGTCGGCGGAGGCGGCGCGCCCTGCCGCTCCACCCGGGTCGGCCGACGACTCGCCTGTCGACGCAGCCGGCTGAGCGGGCGCACCGCGACCACTACTCCCGGAAGAAGCCCGTCCGGCCGCCCGCTTGACCTCGGTCCGGACCTCGTCGATCTCGACGCCCAGCATGCCGGCGAGCTCGCGGATGAACGCCTCCACCTTCGACCGGTCACGGATCGCCGCGACCAACCGTGCCGCCTCGCGAGTGGCGTCGACGCGGGAGTCGGCCCGGTCGAGGTCGTACTTGGAGATGACGTTGCTGAGCACGAAGCGGTACAGCGGGACCCGGCGCGCCACGAGCTCGCGGACCGCGGCGTCACCTTCGGCCAGGCGCAGGTCGCACGGGTCTCGACCGTCGGGCTCGATCGCGACGTAGGTCTGGCCGACGAACTGCTGGTCGCCCTGGAACGCCCGCAGCGCCGCCTTCTGCCCGGCCTCGTCGCCGTCGAAGGTAAAGATGACCTCGCCCCGGAACTCGTCGTGGTCGAGCAGCAGCCGCCGCAGGATGCGCGTGTGGTCCTCACCGAAGGCAGTTCCGCAGGTGGCGACCGCGGTCTGCACACCGGCCAGATGGCAGGCCATCACGTCGGTGTAGCCCTCGACCACGACGGCCTGGCTGCTGCGGGCGATCTCCTTGCGGGCCAGGTCGACGCCGTACAGCAGCTGGCTCTTCTTGTAGATCGAGGTCTCGGGTGTGTTGAGGTACTTCGCCTCGACGCGGTCGTCGTCGAAGAGCCGACGGGCGCCGAAGCCGACGACGTCGCCGGACAGCTCACGGATGGGCCACATCAGCCGGCCGCGGAAACGGTCGTAGGGCCCGCGGTTGCCCTGCGCGACCAGCCCGGCCGCCAACAGCTCGTCGTCGGAGAAGCCCCGGCCGCGCAGGTGGCCGAGCAGCGCCTCGCCGCCACGCGGGGCGAAGCCGATCCCGAACAGGTCGGCCGCGTCCTTGTCGAACCCACGCTCCGCCAGGAACTGCCGGCCGGGCAACGCGTCGGGGGTGCCGAGCTGCTCGACGTAGAACGCCGCCGACACCTTGTGCGCTTCGATCAGCCGGACCCGTTGGCCCCGCTGGCCCTGGTCCCGGCGCGCCCCGGTGACACCCTCGTCGACGTACCGCAGCTGGACGCCGTAGCGGTCGGCGAGCCGTTCGACGGCTTCGGTGAACCCGACGCCCTCGACCTTCTGCACGAACGTGAGGACGTCACCGCCCTCGCCACATCCGAAGCAGTGGAAGAACCCGCGCGCGACGTTGACGTTGAACGACGGGGTCTTCTCGTCGTGGAACGGGCAGAGGCCCTTCATCGAGCCGGAGCCCGCGTTCTTGAGGGTGACGTGCGTGGAGATCACCTCGTCGATCCGGGCGCGCTCGCGCACCTGCGCGATGTCGTCCTCCCTGATCCGGCCTGCCACGTCGCGAGTCTACGCACCCGTGGTCAGGGCCCGATGCCTGTCCACAGCACTGAGGTCGGTCAGCGACGCGACCTGGTCGATGACGACGCGGCGCCGGGCCGCGTCGTCGGCGGCGTCGGCGAAGTCGTCCCGGAACATCGGCTCCAACGTCTTCGGGGCGCCGGCCCAGATCGCGTCGACGAGCTCGGCGATCAGGGTCTGCTGGTAGTTCAGCGCGGCGACCCGGTCGTCGGCCTTCATGACCAGGTGGGCGGCCACCCCTTTGAGGAGCGCGATCTCGGTCGCCACCTCCCAGGGCACCAGGATCCGGCCGGAGTACCGCACGATCGGCCGCTCGAGACCGGACAGCTCGACCGCCTGCTGCACGTCGCTGCAGAAGCGGTTGATGAGTCGGCTCGTGAGGTTCTTGAGCCCGGCCAGGTGGCGGCGGCTCCCGTCGTACAGCTCCTGCGGCCACGGGTCGAGGCTGGTCAACCGGCCGAACGCCTCTTCGAGCTCGTCGGCCGTGGTGTCAGGGGCGTACCAGTCCTGCACGGTCTCCCAGACCTCGGCGCGCAGCCCCGGGTCGGCCAGGGTGGCGAGGTCGATGCGTCCCGCGACGATCCCGTCCTCGACGTCATGGACGCTGTAGGCGATGTCGTCGGCGAGGTCCATGATCTGCGCCTCGATGCACGTCTTGCGGCTCGGGGCGTCGCCGCGCATCCAGTCGAACAGCGGCCGGTCGTCGTCGTAGACGCCGAACTTGCGCACCGCGCGGGGCAGGCCGTCTGCGTGCCGACCGGCGGGCACGGGTGCGTCCTCCAGGGGCCAGGGGTACTTGGTGGCGGCGTCGAGGACGCCACGGGTGAGGTTGAGGCCGAGGCTCTGACCGGGTCGGCCGTCGACACCGTCTGGGCGGAAAGTCTTGGACTCCAGCCTCGTCAGCAGCCGGAACGTCTGTGCGTTGCCCTCGAACCCTCCGACGTCGGCAGCCAGCTCGGCCAGGGCCCGTTCACCGTTGTGGCCGAACGGCGGGTGGCCGAGGTCGTGGGCGAGGCATGCGGCCTCGACGAGGTCGGGGTCGCAGCCGAGCGCCACGGCGACGTCGCGGCCGACCTGGGCGACCTCGAGCGTGTGGGTCAGCCGGTTGCGGGTGAAGTCGTCGGTCGACGGGCCGACCACCTGCGTCTTGGCGGCCAGTCGTCGCAGTCCGGCGGAGTGCACGATGCGGGCACGGTCCCGCTCGAACGGCGTACGGACGGACTCACTCGGCTCGGGAAGAAAGCGCTCGACGTCGAAGGCAGCGTACGGCGGGCGGGCGGTGTCCATCGCGCACGACCTTACTGCCCTTGCTGCCCCCCTGGCCCTCCGCGTTTGCCTAGTTCACAAGCCAGCTGGATGGTGAACTAGGCAAATCCACCTCTGGCACTGGGTACTTGCCTTCTCCACCGACCCCGCTGCCGCCCCGTACGCCGACCCCGCTGCCGCCCCGAACGCCGACCCGCCCGTACGCCGACCCGCCCGTACGCCGCTGGGTCAGCGGCCGGCGACCGCTCGCTCGGGCACGTCCTCCGGGGTACGCCGGGACCGCCGACGGGTGTACCACCAGGCCCCCGCAGCGCTGGCCAGGATGAGCAGGCCGACCAGGTCGCTGAGGACGAGGCCGTGATCCTGGTTGATGCGGATGACGTGGGGACCCTCGAAGCGCTTGTCGACGCGCAACCAGACGAACGTCAGGAAGACCAGCGCGCTCAGCGCCACGGTGTTGCCGCGCCAGGCGAGGGACGAGACCAGCAACATCCCCGCGAGTAGCGGAACACCGGTCGTCAAGAAGGTCAGCAGCACTTGTGAAGCGTAGGCGCTCGGCCACGCCTCCAAGCACCGAATGCCCGTCTTGCCCCTCCGGCGGACTGGGCAGCGGCCCGGCCGGGATGCCAGCCGAGAGGCCCGGCCGAGATGCCAGCCGGGCCGGACCCGAGGGCGGTCAGGTCGGCCCCGTCAGCCCTGGCCGGCCAACACCTGGATGACCGTCTCGCCCGGACAGCTGCTGGACTCGCGGATCGCCCACCGCCCGTGGAAATCGGTTCCGCGCCACTCGGCTTCCGCGTCGTGCTCCTCCGTCTCACCCTGCTCGATCTCGAAGCCGGCTGACACCACGTCCCGGTTCATGAAGTCGAGCACGTCCTGGAACGGGGTGGCCGTGACGGCCGTGACGATGGACCCGGAGCTGCCCCGATCCTCGAACCCGTAGACCACGGTCTGCGGCGGGAACGGCCAGTCGCTCGGGAACGTGTCGCCGTACGCCGACTGGTCCAGCGGTGTCGCCTCGTTGCTGCACGTGCCCTCGTCGGCCGCCTGGTCGAGCTCTCCCGCCGAGCTCGTCTCGGTGCCGGCATCGGCCGAGGACGAGCTGCCGCAGCCGGAGACTCCAGCGGCGAGGACGAGGGTGAGGACGGCACTACTGACGCCGACCAGGGATGGGGTCTTCACGGATGCTCCTGTCAGATGGCCCGCAGCTGTGCGGTGCCCGTACGGGTGGGGGGAGATCGCACGACGTCGGGCCCGGGAATGTGCCCGGACCCGACGTCGGGGTGCGAAGCCGTCCGGTCAGCGCAATCGGTAGGAGCTGACCGACTTGTTGTCGTTCTCGTTGGACTCAGCGATCGCGTTGGTCGGGTCGATGATCGAGGTCACCGCGTGCGTGCCCTTCTTCGCCGCCCACGTCACCGACTGCGTCACGCTCTGTCCGGGCTGCAACGTCACCGCAGCCGTAGTGCCGACCACCTTGGCGCCGTCGAGCACGCGGACCTGCACGTTCCTGGCCACCTTCCCGCCGTCGTTGACGACCTTGACCGTGTCCGTCAGGGACGTCTTCGTCGACGTGACGGACGTCGAGGCGAACCGCAGGTTGGCCGCCGGGTCGTATGCCGCGAACAGGCTCCGCTGCGACGACTGCCGGGCGATCGTGGCGTAGGCGTCACGCCCGTTGTCGGCCGGAGCGGAGCTGGTCACGCAGGCGTTGATGCACCCGTCGGCGTACCCGACCTCGACACGGCCGTGGTCATCGGTCGTGATGTCCATGAAGTCGAGCAGGTTGCGGTCGTTGCCACACGTGGTGCCACCGGTGCAGATCGAGCCGCGCTGGACAGGGTCGTTGGGCGTGGCATCGCTCGTCACCCAGGTCTGGCCGCCGTCGTAGGTGTAGCTGACGTACAGGTGCCAGATGCCGTGGAAGTTCGCCTCGTCCTGGTAGTTGCCACCCGTCGGCGTGCCGAGGAAGGCGAACGCGGCGCGGTTGTCGTCACCGGCGACCATCGCCGGGAACACGGCGTTCTTGATGCCGAACTCCGTGCCGACCTGCTGGGAGTACTTCCACGTGGTGCCCTGGTCGGTGCTGGTGGCCACACCGGGCGCCCCGTCGGCCCCGACGTAGCCGTAGTAGACCGTGCCGTTGGACCCGATGCCGACTGATGGGTCGGAGTCGCCGGGCGTGCTGCCGGTGACGTGGTTGACGGTCCAGGTCGTGCCGTTGTCCTTCGAGACCACGAGGCCGGCGGTATCGCCGCAACCCTTGTTCGGCAGGTACGCCGTACCGTCCGCCGCGACCTTGACGTGTCCGTGCAGGCCACCGCACTCGAGCAGGCTGTAGACCGGAACACCGGCGCCGAACGTCATGCCGCCGTCGCGTGAGAGCGCGCAGAACGCCGTGGCGATGTCCTGGCTGCAGTAGTAGACGGCGTTCGGGTAGAGCGGAGTACCGCCGACGCCGGAGGCGGAGAAGTGGCCACCGCCGAGGGTCTGGTGGTCGACCCCGCTCGGGATGCCACCGCCCTGGCTCGGCAGCCATGTGGTGCCGCCGTCATCGGTGAAGCAGGTCAGCGAGTCGACGCCGGACAGCTGGGACTCGAAGGTCCGACCGGTCTCGTGGTCGGTGTAGAGGATCGGGTCGAGGCTGGTCGTGCTGCCGCTGGGGCAACCCTTTGCGGCGCTGGCGGAGACGTCCTGCCACGTGGCCGCGGCCGGCGACACCGAGTCGTCGAAGTTGACCTTGTAGGTGGACGTGTAGGCCTGGTAGAAGGCCGAGTTGGTGTTCCAGTCGTTGCCGATGGAGGGCTCACCGGCGTTGTTGGCGTCCGCGAAGGAGGACGGCGCCTTGTAGTTGGTGAAGCCGGGTGCCGGCGACGTGCCCGGCGGCGGGTTGGTCGGCTTCGCGACCATCGAGGCGGTCGCCGAATAGCTCTGGCCGAGCGGGGCGAACGGCACCACGCGCACGGTGTAGGTGCCGGAGTCCGGCGGGACGACGAGCGTCTCGGGGTCGGCGCTGGAGGCGGCCGTCGAGACGACGTTGCCCTGCTGGTCGAGCAGGTAGACGTCGAAGTCGGCGGCGGCCGTCGGCCAGGACACCTTGACCTGAAGGTTGTGGGTGCTGCCGTACCCCGCGGGGGTGCTGACCGTGAGGCTGTAGTCGTCACAGGAGTCAGGGACGTCGCAGATCGGCTGGTCGCCGGCCTGGGCGGTGACGTTGGGGGTGACGAAGGGTCCCCCGGACCAGGACTGGCTGGTCTGGGTGTCGGAGACCGTGCCGCTGCTCGGGTTGGAGGCGGTGGCCGGTCCTGAGGTGATGCCGGCGAAGATCAGCCCGACCATGGCAGTGAGGCCGACAGCGGTGGCCCAGGTCTGCCGGGTGCGGACATGGCGCGGGCGGGTATGACGGGTGCGCATCAAGGTTTCGTCCTCCGTGACGGCCCGGAGAGGCCGGGCGACCGAAGATTCAACGACTGGACATGACGTGAGTTACGCCACTCGACGAATCAGTGTCACAAACATAAGACGCCTTCTCCGCATCCGCACGCGATGCCCTGGCCCTCCGCGTTTGCCTAGTTCACAAGCCAGGTGGCTTGTCCACTAGGCAGATTCGCCACGGGAACTAGGTCCTTGCCTCCGCGACCTGCCGCCCGCCCCGACTGCCCCAACCGCCCCGCCGGAGTACGCCGCCCACGCCCCACCTCAGCCGCCGGAAACGCCGAGCTCGGCCGCCTCGTCGATGACCAGGTCGTCGCGCTCCGCCAACCACCCCTCCGGCAGCGCCACCCGCCGCGGGCTGCCCTGACGTCCCCGCGGGCTCCCCAGCTCGGCCACCGGGAACGCCTCGGTCGGGTCGAGCCGGCTCAACAGCCCGTCGAGCGTGGCCAACGTGTCGACCAGCCCGAGGGACTGCCGCAGCTCGCCCCCGGCCCGGAAACCCTTGAGGTACCACGCGATGTGCTTACGGAACTCCTTGCAGCCGCGCTCCTCCCCCATGTACTGCACCAGCAGCTCGGCATGCCGGCGCATCATCGCCGCCACCTCCCCCAGCGTCGGCAGCGCCGGCGCCGGCGACCCCGCGAACGCTGCCGCCAGGTCGCGGAACAGCCAGGGCCGTCCCAGACAACCCCGGCCCACCACCACACCGGCGCACCCGGTCTCGTCCATCAGCCGCAAGGCGTCGGACGCCTCCCAGATGTCGCCGTTGCCGAGCACCGGGATGTCGACGTGCTCGACCAGCGCGGCAATCGCAGCCCAGTCCGCCTCACCGCTGTAGTGCTGGTCAGCCGTCCGGCCGTGCAGGGCGATCGCAGCGCATCCCGACTCCTGCGCGATCCGCCCCGCCTCCAGGTACGTCTCGTGGTCTCCGTCGATGCCCTTGCGGGTCTTCATCGTGACGGGCACGCCGAACGGCGCGGCCGCCGCCACCGTGGCCTCGAGGATCGCCGCCAGCAGCCGGCGCTTCCACGGCAGCGCAGCGCCGCCGCCCTTGCGGGTCACCTTCGGCACCGGGCAGCCGAAGTTCAGGTCGATGTGCGAGACGCCGTACTCCTCGCAGAGGATGGTGGCCGCCCGCGCGACGTACGACGGGTCGACGCCATACAGCTGGACCGAGCGCACCGCCTCGTTCGGGTCGAAGACCAGCATCGACTCGGTCACCTCGTCGCGCTCGACCAGGCCGCGGCTGGTGATCATCTCGCAGACATACAGTCCCGCACCCTGCTCCCGGCACAGCGACCGGTACGCCGCGTTGGTGACCCCGGCCATGGGTGCCAGCACGACCGGCGGATCGACCTCGAGCGTCCCGAGCTTGAGCGCGGGAGCCGTGGTTACGTGACCGTCCATGAGATCGGCAGGTCTCCGTTGGCCGGCCGCCACTGCACCTCGGACACCGTGCCACGCTTGGGCGCCAGCATGACCATGCAGCCGTTCACGCTCTTGCCGGTGACGAACTTCTTGGGAAACGGCTTCTGGTTGCACTTCGCGAACGTCGAGCCGAACCTGACCGGCGGCACCACCAGGGTGTCGGAAACCTTGCCGTACAAGGTGATCCGGGCACCGGTCAACGTGTCAGGGCCGAGGTTCTTCACCGTCGTCGACACGTAGAAGACGTTGGAGTTGCGTGCGGCCTTGCCGAGCTTGAATCGCGCGAGGTCCTTGACCTTGCCCTTGGTGACCTTGGTGACCGCGATCTTGATCTGGCTGCGGTGCTTCTTGTCGGCCTGGAACTTCACGACCGCCTTCGCTCCGAGCTCGAGGGCGGTGCCTGGCACGGTCGTGCCGTCGGCGGCCGTCGTCGCCGGCGAGCCCCCGGTCGGCGTACTGTCTGACCCGGAGCCGCTGCTGCAACCGGCGAGGGCAGCCACGGCGACCACCGTCACCGCCACAAACCTCGGTGCGCGCATCTCAGAAACCCTTCTCTCTGGCCGACTTGTCAGAACGTAGTAGCGCTATAGCGCTACCTGAGTCTGACAACTCGGTTGGTCAGCAGCCGATGAGACGTTCGGCGACGTACCCACGGACCTGGTCGAGCGCCACCCGCTCCTGCTTCATGGTGTCGCGTTCGCGGATCGTCACGGCGTTGTCGTCCAGCGTGTCGAAGTCGACGGTGATGCAGAACGGCGTACCGATCTCGTCCTGCCGCCGGTAGCGACGCCCGATGGCACCCGCGTCGTCGAAGTCGACGTTCCAGCTCTGCCGCAGCTCGGCGGCGAGGTCGCGCGCCTTCGGCGAGAGGTCGGCGTTGCGCGACAGCGGGAGTACGGCGGCCTTCACCGGCGCCAGCCGGGGGTCGAGCCGCAACAGCACCCGCTTGTCCACGCCGCCCTTGGCGTTGGGCGCCTCGTCCTCGCCGTACGCGTCGATGAGGAAGGCCATCAGCGACCGCGTCAGACCGGCCGCCGGCTCGATGACGTACGGCGTCCAACGCTCGTTCGTGGCCTGGTCGAAGTACGACAGGTCCTGCCCCGACGCCGCACTGTGTGCCTTCAGGTCGAAGTCGGTGCGGTTGGCGATGCCCTCGAGCTCGTCGAACTCACGGCCCGGCAGGTTGAACCGGTACTCGATGTCGACGGTGCGGGTGGAGTAGTGCGAGCGCTTCTCCTCCGGGTGTTCGAGGTGGCGCAGGTTGTCACGGTTGATGCCCAGCCCGACATACCAGTCGGTGCGCAGGTCGATCCAGGTCTGGTGCCACTCCTCGTCGGTGCCGGGCTCGACGAAGAACTCCATCTCCATCTGCTCGAACTCGCGGGTCCGGAAGATGAAGTTCCCGGGTGTGATCTCGTTGCGGAACGCCTTGCCGGTCTGGGCGATCCCGAACGGCGGCTTCTTGCGTGAGGAGTTCATCACGTTGACGAAGTTGAGGAAGATGCCCTGGGCGGTCTCGGGCCGCAGGTAGTGCAGACCCGACTCGTCCTCGATGACGCCGAGGTACGTCTTGAGCATCCCGTTGAACGGCCGCGGCTCGGTCCACGCACCCCGCGTCCCGCAGTTGGGGCACGCGATGTCGGACAGCGGTACGTCGTCGGGGTTGTCGATGCCCTTCTTCGACGCCTGCGCCTCCTGCAGATGGTCGGCGCGGAACCGCTTGTGGCAGCTCTGGCACTCGGTGAGCGGGTCGGTGAACGTCGCGAGGTGACCCGACGCCTCCCACGTCTTCGTCGGCAGGATCACCGACGAGTCGAGACCGACGACGTCGTCGCGGGAGGTGACCATGTAGCGCCACCACTGCCGCTTGATGTTTTCTTTCAGCTCGACGCCGAGGGGACCGTAGTCCCAGGCGGAGCGGGTGCCCCCGTAGATCTCGCCACAGGGGAAGACGAACCCCCTGCGCTTGCACAGACTGACGACGGCGTCAACGACAGAGGTAGCCATGGGTTTCTCCATCCGGCTGGTGGTCGGTGGTCAACTCCCCGATGTAGGGAGCAGCCTGCAGCCTATCGGGCCGCGTCCACCGATTTGCGGCTCGGGTCACGACGACGGGCAGGGACCACTGTCGTGACGACCCACCGATGCTTGCCGATCTGCCGTGCGCGGGTGAACCCCAACTGCTCGTACGTCGACAACGCCCCGTTGTACAGGAAACCGGCGGCCACCGCGTCGGCGGCTTCGGGATATCCCTCGACGGTGCCCCCGCCGAGCCCCTTGATCAGGTCGAGTGCCCCGGCGAGTGCGGCGCCGGCCACGCCCTGACGCCGATGCCCCTTCCCGACGTAGCAGCACGCGATCCGCCAGTCCGGCGCGTCGGTCTGGCCCTTCTCGTAGGCGGCGCGGCTCTTGATCCGCGGCAGCTCGTCGGGTGGGCCGAACTGGCACCAGCCCAGGCAGTCCTCGCCCTGGAAAACCAGCGCCGCGTGGGCGGTACCCGCGCGTACGCGGCTCAGCTTGCGCTCACGGTTGACGTCGGCGGTGGTTCCCTTCCCGACGCCCTCCGGGTGGAATCCCATGCACCAGCAGCCGCCGAAGATGCCGCCGTTGGCCTCCACCAGAGCGGCGAACGCCGGCCACGTGGACTCATCGAGCGGTCGCACGTCATAGGTGGACTCCCCCATTCCGCCAACGTAGCAGCGCCTCGCCGCCCAGCCCCTGCCCTCGAGGACATGGTTTCGACGAACTACTAGACTTAACCAGGTACTCGGCATACTCTGGTCTTATGACCACGGCACACGACTCCCAGCTCCTCAAGGGCGTGCTGTCGTTGCTGCTGCTCCAGCTGCTCGCCGAGGAGGAGTCCTACGGCTACGAGGCCGTACGACGGCTCCACGAGATCGGCCTCACCGATGTGCTCGAGGGCACCGTCTATCCGGCGCTGGCCCGCCTCGAGCGCGAGGGTCGCATCAGCGCGCGCCTGGTGGCCTCGAGCTCCGGCCCGGCCCGCAAGTACTACCGCCCGACCCCCGACGGCTACGCGGCCCTCGCCGCGGGCAAGGCCAGCTGGGTGTTGCTCGCCGACAGCGTCGGCGCGGTGCTCGACCGTCCCGTCCCACCCGAACCGATCGAAGGAGTCTGACATGGCTCACCCCGTCACCTGGCTGGACCGGCTCCGCATCGAGCGGGTGGTCTGGACCCTCGACCAGCGTCTGTACGACCTGCCGCGCCAGGTGCGCATCGCCACGCGCCGCGAGGTCCGCGACAACTTGCGCACGGCAGCCGCAGACATGGGGACCGGTCCCGCGCTGGCCCGCCTCGGCAACAGCCATCAGCTGGCGACCGAGTACCTGTCCGCGCACTTCGGCGACGAGCCGCGGCCGTCCTGGTGGGCGGCAGCGGCTTTCTTGCTCACCTCGCAGCTCTTCTTCACCGAATGGCTGCGCGAGGCGGCGGTATCGTTCGGCGACGGTCTGACGGCTGCCGATCCGCACGTCACCGGCACGTACACGTGGGGTGGCCTCGACTTCGTCCAGTCCAGCGTCACCTACACCTACACCGACGGCCAGGGCACGTTTGTCGGCGGCGCCTGGACCCCGCTGGCCTGGGCGCTCTGGATCGTTGCGACGATCCTCATCGGCCGGCTGTGGCGGGCCCCGCTCGTGTGGCGTCGACGTCGCGCGGCCCGGGCCGGTACGGCCCAGCCGCACAGCTGAGGCGACGACCTAAGTGCTGCGCGGCAGCGGCTGGTTGGGCTCCGTGGCGCCCTCCCCCACGATCACCTCGTACGCCGACGGCTCGTCGACCGCGTTCGACAGCAGCGGCACGACGGTCGCCTTGATCTCATAGGACGACAAGGCCCGACGGTAGGACCCCACGTCTCGCCACGACGTCGTCAGCACCCAAAGAGTCGGGTCGTCCATCGCCCGGCCGACCGACCCGTCCACGAAGCCGGCCTGGCGGCCGAGGGCTTCGAGACACGTCTCGAGCTCGGACGTCGCGCGGTCGGCCAGGTCGTCGTCATACCGGAACCGCGAGATCACCAACACGATCGTGATTGTGCCCCACCGCCGGAGGGCTGGCCGCTCGAGCCTGTCGAGACCCCGGCCCGACCCCCGAGGCGACCCCGACGGCGAGCCAGGGTCGGGCTCGGGTCGACTCAGCGAGTTCCCCGATGTGGTGGGGGTGCCCTGACCGCGACGCTGATGGACATGATCACGGTCGAGTCACTCACGAAGAAGTACGCCGGCTTCACCGCCGTCGACGACATCAGCTTCACCGCAGGGTCCGGTCGCGTGACCGGGTTCCTCGGTCCCAACGGCGCCGGCAAGTCCACCACCATGCGCATCATGGTCGGACTGACCCCGCCCTCCTCAGGTTCCGCGACGATCGACGGCCAGCGGTTCACGGACCTCCCCAACCCTGGCCTCGACGTCGGCGTCCTGCTCGACGCGTCCGCGCAGCACGCCGGCCGGACGGGTCGCGAGATCCTGACCCTGGCCCAGCGCACGATGGGCCTGCCGGCGCGACGCGTCGACGAGATGCTCGACCTGGTCAGCCTGACCGGCACCGAAGCCGGCCGCCGGGTGCGCAACTACTCCCTCGGCATGCGTCAGCGGCTCGGCATCGCCGCGGCCCTCATCGGCGACCCCCGGGTGCTGATCCTCGACGAGCCCGCCAACGGTCTCGACCCGGCCGGCATCCGGTGGATGCGCGACCTGCTGCGCGACTACGCCAACCGCGGCGGGACTGTCCTGCTGTCGTCGCACCTGCTGCACGAGATCGAGGTCATCGCCGACGACATCGTGGTGATCGGCAACGGCCGGATCGTCGCCCAGGGCACCAAGGCCGAGCTGCTGCAGGCGGCCGGCACCTACGTACGCGCGGCCGACGCCGGCGAGCTGGCCCGGGCCCTCGAGGCCTCCGGCATCAGCGCCGTCGTGTCCGGCCACGACGCCCTGCGTACAGACGCCGACCCCGATCTCGTCGGCAAGATCGCACTCGCGGCCGGCGTCGCCCTTGCTGAGCTTCGCCCCGCCGATGGCGCCGGGCTCGAGGAGATGTTCCTCGACCTCACCGCCGACACTCAACGAGAAGGAGCCATGGCATGAGCGCCATCGCCGTACACGAAGCACCAGCACTTCCAGCCGCCCGGCCCCGCGTACCGCTGAGGCGAGTCATCGGGGTCGAGCTGCGCAAGATGTTCGACACGCGGTCAGGTTTCTGGCTGATGGCGAGCATCGTGATCGCCTCCGTGCTGGCCACAGGCGCGGTCATCGCGTTCGCGCCCGACAGCGAGCTGACGTTCGCGACGTTCGCGACGGCGATCGGCTTTCCCATGGCGGTCATCCTGCCGATGATCGCGATCTTGTCGGTGACGAGTGAGTGGAGTCAGCGCAGCGGGCTGTCGACGTTCACGATGGTGCCGCGCCGCGGACTGGTGGTCTGGGCCAAGGCGCTGTCCGCAGTCATCGTCGGCGTCTTCTCGATGCTCATCGCCTTCGCCGTCGGCGCCGTGGGCAATGTCGTCGGTACGGCGATCACCGGCACCGACCGGGTGTGGGACGTGTCTGCGACCGACCTGCTCTACATCGTGATCGGCAACGTGCTCGGGATGTTGATCGGGTTCATGCTCGGCGTCCTGATCCGCAACTCGGCCGGCGCGATCGTGTCGTACTTCGTCTACTCACTCGTGTTCCCCACGATCTTCGGACTGCTGGCGGAGCTCCAGACCTGGTTCCGTGACCTGCAGCCCTGGGTCGACTTCAACTTCGCCCAGAGCGCGCTGTTCAACGGTGACGTGACCGGCGAGCAGTGGGCCAACATCGGGGTGTCCGGCACGATCTGGCTGCTCCTCCCCCTGGCCGTCGGCCTGGCTCTCTTGCTCCGCTCGGAAGTCAAGTAGCCAGCCACCGGTGGTCGGGTTTGTCGAGACCCCCGATCTCGACAAGCCCGACCTCCCGATCAGGGGCCGGACCGGGCGCCGACAGCGCTCAACGGCACCAGCCCCACGTCGCCGGCAAGTCGCACCGCCACCTCACCCGGTTCATCGGTGATGTCCCACTCGACGAAGAACTCGTGCGCATCTTCGGATGACTCCCACTGCGCGAGCGCATAGAACGCGGAGCCGTCCTCGGCGTACCAGGCCTGGTGGAATGAGCACCCGTGTGCGCGAGCGCTCGCCTGCATCTCCGGCGAGATCCACCGCACCCGCTTGTCGTACAGGTCGCGGGCGGTCCGGCCATCGGGGGTCGGACACGGCACCAGGAAGAGGAACCACATACATCAAGTCTCGTCCTCCGGCGCAAGCCCACGGAGCAGGCGATGGCGTCAGCCTTCGGGGAGACCGCGCACCAATGCCTCGAGCGCGTCCCTCGGCTGGGAGGTTGTGCAGGGCTGCGACTGCGCCTGACCTGCACACCCTCCCAATCGAGGCGAAGGGCGGACGACGACGGCTGACGTTCGGCGGACCGACCTCGCCCGACTAGCATGGCCACCGTGTCCAAACCCCGTCCGAAGCGCTCCGGCAATCCCGCTCGGCGACCTCAAAGCGCGCCCACGCCGCCGGCCTCACCGACGCGCGAACGGGTGAGCGAGCTCAGTCGCCAGCCTCTCGTCCGGCTGTCTCAGCTCCCGACGTTGGTGGTCCCGTCGACGATGCTCGTGCTGATGCTGGTGGGCCTCATGGCCCCGCTCTACCTGGCACTTCCGGCGCTGATCGTGATCGCCGGCTTCGTGTCGTGGCTGGCCTATCTGTCGTGGCCGGTCCTTGATCCGAGGAGTCGCACGATCCGGGCCATCCTGCTGGCCGCGGTCGCGTTGACCGTCGTGGGGCGGGTCAGCGGCTGGCTCTGACGGCGTACGCCGCCGCGGTTGGAACGTTCTTGCGCTCCATCCGGGCCGTCGGCTGCAAGAACGTTCCAACCGCGAGTCAGCGGGCGATCCGCATCGAACAGTTGTCGGCAGCGTCCGCGACGATGACATTCACGTCGCTCGTCAGCTTCGGCTCACCAATCGACAGTTCCGTTGACGTCGGATTCTTGAGCAGCACGAAACTCGAGGCGTTGGACCACGCCGTCTTGACCGCACGCGGGGCCACCGCGGTGATCGCGTCGAGCTGAGGTCGCTTCGCCTTCCGGAGAGTCTGTTCGAGTCCCGATTCGGTGTCGAACGCCTTGAGCTTGGTGCAGTACGCCGCCCGGGTGTCCTCTCCATCGGAGCGGAACGCGAAGTAGGCGATCACCGCCAGCAGGACGACAAGCAGGCCGACACCCAACAGCAGCCTCTTGCGCCGCTGCTCCCGCTCAAAGTCCCTCGGCTTCGCGGGGCCTCCGCTCATCGGTGTTCCCCCCTGATGTGGTCGACCCGTGCCCCCGGGCCAACCGGTGTTGGCGGGCCGCCTCACTGAGCCGCCCCACGAGCTCGGCCGCCTCACCGACGTCCCGGTGCGGTCCGAGCCAGCGTTGGGCGCCGTTCGGCATGTCGAGGAACACGGTAGCGAGGCCGAGACGACGTTGCACCCAGCCTTGCCGTACGGACACGCTCTGAACTCGCGCGTACGGAACGTAGCTCACCGTCCGCGTCAACCAGCCGGTGCGGCTGACCGCACCGTGGTCGAGCAGCGCGACTCCGAACCAGCGCCATGCCCACGGGTCCAGCCGGCGCGCCCGCTCCCCGGGGCCGACCACGTCACCGGACTCGATCGCCTCCCCGGCGACGTCGCTGGCGAGCCGTACAGCCACGGCATCACCGGCCACCGGCATCAGCGAGGCGCCCGTGGCCTCGTCGGCGCCGGCCACGTCGACACTCACCCGCGCCCAGCCGAACCGCCGCCACAGCAGCGGCCGCTCCACCCGCAGCGCCTGCACCCGGTCGACGTCGATCGTCCGGTTGGTTGTGGAGGTGAGGCCGGCGCGGGTGCGGATCCCGGTCGGCGTACGCATCACGGTGAAGTCGGCGTCGCGCAGGATCGTCGCCACCTGCTGGCGCAGCTGGACCAGGATCGCGATCGACACCGGGATGATGCCGGCGGCACCCGCTGCCAGGGCCTGCCACCCGAAGACCGCGCCGAGCACGACGACGGCCACCAACCACGCGATCAGCAGCAGCCAGACCCACGCGCCGTCGAGCAGGCTCGCCTTGACGAGGTGTCCGGTATCGACGTGCCCGATGACCTGATCCGGGACGACGACTGCCGGCTCGCCCGTAGCCGTCTGCGCGTCCGCCACAGCGGTCACCGACGTATGCCGCAGGATCTCCTCGCGCAACGCCCACGCGTCCGAGAGCCCCAAGTACGCCAGGTTGACCGATGCGCCTTCGCCGGCGGCCATGTCGAGCTTGACCGCGGCCAGGCCGAGCAAGCGCGGCACGAACGGCTGGTTGACGTCGACGGACTGCACGCGCTTGAGCCGGACCTGGCTGCGTTGCCGGTTGATGACGCCGCGGTGATAGAGCAACGTGCCGGGTTCGCCCGGCTCGGCCACGATCGCGAACCCGGTGGTCCGCCAGGCCACCCAGCCGATCGCGACCGACACCGCAGCAGCGGCGGCCACGACGAGGAACGCCCGCACCATCACGCCCACCTCGGCATCCCCGTGCAGGGCGTGCCAGATCCACACGAGCTTGGCGGCGTCGTCGCGGAACGCACCGAGTCCGAGCGCACCCGCAAGCCCGACCAGTCGCCACGACTTGAACAGCGGCGTCAGTGGGTGCAGGCGACGCAGGTCGACGTGTGCGCGTTCGGCCGGCTCGAAGGCGGTGGCGTCGACGCTCACAGCCCCGCCGACAGCGCTTCGCCCTTGGCCGAGAGCCGGTCACGCAGGGCGTGGGCGTCCTCGACCGGCAGGCCCGGAATGGTCGCATCGGTGGACGCCGAGGCGGTGACGAGCTTGACGGTGGCGATGCCGAGTCGCTGGGCGATGAGGTTGGCCGAGACCTCGATGACCTGCATGCGGCCGTACGGCACGACTGAGAGCGACCGGCGCAACCGTCCGTGCGTGACCAGCAGGTCTTGCTCCCGCTCGGCATACATCCACGAGGACACGATGCGCGGGATCACCCAGAACCAGCTCAGCCCCGCCACTGCGAGGACGGCGACTCCCGGCATCAGCAGCCCGAGATAGGACGACCCCTGCGATGCCAGCACCACGGCGCCGGCCACGAGGGCGACCCCGATCAGGCCAACGACGGCCACCGGGACCCGACGTTCGGTGACCAGCCGTGGTGACACCGGCCTCCAGTCCAGCCCCGGCTCGCGGAACAGCCGGTCCCCCATCGTGTCTCTCACACCCCCAAGCCTAGGCGCGCCCCTCTCCCCCGCGAATTGCGGGAAGGTGCAGGCCGACACGCCGCAGCGGCTGGGCTTTCCCGCAATTCCGGGGGAGGCCACCCGGCGGGTTGTCCGGCGCGACGAGGCGTAGGGCGGCGTAGATTCCTGGGCATGCACCCTGACTCGGCAGCGCCCCTCTCCTCCTCCCCCGATCCCGCCTCCCCCGACCCCATCGCCTCGATCATCAGCCGGCTGTACGACGTCCGGACCTGGCGGGCGTTCGACATCGACGACGACGGCCGCGTGCTGGCCGGGTGGGACGACCTCGGCAGCATCCAGCTCGTCGAGATCGACACCGACGGGACCAGGACTCCGCTCACGGCGCTGCCGGGCGCCTGCCAGGGCCGCTACGTCCCCGGCCGCCGCCAGGTCATCGTCCAGCACGACCGCGGCGGCGACGAGAACATGCAGCTCTCGGTCCTCGACCTCTCCCCTCCGCCGGCGATCCCGGTCGGCCTCGACGGGCTGACCCCGCTGGTCGCCGACCCGGCGTACATCCACACGCTCATGGACGTCACCGCCACGTCGCTCGTCTACAACACCAACCGGCGCAACGGCGTCGACTTCGACGTGGTCGTGCGCGACCTCGCCACCGGCGAAGAGACCAGGGTGTACGACGCCGGCGGCTACGTCATCGAGACCACGATCTCGCCCGACCTGCGCTCGGCGGCGGTCACCCAGCTGACGTTGCGGCCCTCCTCCACTCAGATCACGGTGACCGGCCCGGCCGTCCCGGGCGGCGCGCTCGCGGTGACCTCGCACGACGAGCTGGCCGAGCACGGCGACACGGCCTGGTCCGCGGACGGCCGGTCGCTCATCGTGTCGTCCAACCACGACCGGGAGTACAAGGGCATCGCACGGATCGATCTCGACGGTCTGTCCTGGACCTGGCTGGTGGAGGACGCGGCCCACGAGCTCAACGTCTGGGTCTCACCGGACGCATCGGCGATGGTGGTGGGGCGCCATGAGGACGGCGTGTTCGCGCTTGCCGTGCACGAGATCGACGGGCAACACCGCTGCGACCTACCGCTGCCCCCGAACGGAGCACCCATCGTGGCCTGGTCCCCCGACTCGACCCGGCTGGCGGTGACCGTGCTGGGACCCGAGGTGCCGGGCAGCATCTACACCGTCGACGCGGTGTCGGGTGACGCGCGCGTCGTGGCGGACTCGCGCCAGGACGGAGACCCCACGGCGATCGGACTGCTCGGTGACGCGACGGTCCACCGGATCCCGACGCCGGACGGCGAGGAGATCCCGTGCTTCGTCTTCCCGCCGGCCGACGGCGCCTCCGCCGACGTGGCGGGCGCTTCGGTCATCAACGTTCACGGCGGTCCGGAGGCGTCCGCGATGCGCCTGTTCAACCCGACGATCGCTGCCCTCACGGCGGCCGGGTTCACGGTGCTGGTGCCGAACGTGCGGGGCTCCAGCCACTACGGCAAGCGCTGGGTCGGCCTGGACGACGTCGACCTGCGCCTCGACTCCGTTGCCGACCTCGCCGCGATCCACGCGCACCTCCCCGAGCTCGGACTCGACCCGGCCCGGAGTGCGCTGTGGGGCGGCTCTTACGGCGGCTACATGGTGCTGGCCGGTGTCGCGATGCAGCCCGACCTGTGGGCAGCCGGCGTGGACATCGTGGGGATGAGCTCGCTGGTGACGTTCCTGGAGAACACCTCGGCCTACCGGCGCGCCTATCGCGAGCGCGAGTACGGCAGCCTCGAACACGACCGCGAGTTCCTCGAGAAGGCCAGCCCGATCACGTACCTGGCCGACATCAGGGCGCCACTGTTCGTCATCCACGGCGCCAACGATCCGCGCGTGCCGTTGTCCGAGGCGCAGCAGATCAAGGCGGCGCTCGACGACAAGGGCGTGCCGTGTGAGCTCCGCGTGTACGACGACGAGGGTCACGGCCTGGCCAAGCGGGCCAACCGGCTGGACGCCTATCCGGCCGCCATCACGTTCCTCCGCCACCACCTCAGGCCCTAGCCAGGCCCCGCCCCGCCCCGCTGCCCCCGCCCCGCTGCCCCCCCGCGCGAATTGCGGGAAAGTGCAGGCCGACACGCCGAGCGCCGGCTGCACCTTCCCGCAATTCCGGGAAAGGCGGGGGGCGGAGGGTCAGACGAGGTCGCGGACCTCGGTGAGGCGGAAGTTGTTGCCGGACGGGTCACGGAAGCCGGCGTCGATACCGTACGGGCGCTCGGTCGGCTCCTCCTGGAACTCGACGCCTCTCGACGACAGAGACTCGTACGACTTCTGGCAGTCATCGGTGGTGAGGAAGACCGTGCTGGTGCCGCCCTTGGCGAGCAGGTCGCGGATCTGCCGCTCCATCTCGGCGTCGAACATGGGTGGCCCCATGATCGCCATCAGGACGATCGAGAAGTCCTCCTGACCGGGAGGCGCCACCGTCAGCCAGCGAAAGTTGCCCATCTCCGGGACGGTGACGTCCTGCCGGACTTCCATCCCGAGCTTCTTCGTGTAGAACTCCAGGGCCTCGTCCTGGTCGTGCACCCATACCTGCGTACTCGCGACTCGCATGCTGATCTCCTTCGTGTGCTTTGACGTTCTCTGGTGTCGACGACACTAGGGATCAGTCCAGCCGGGTGTCTTCTCGAAACGTGCGGTTCTGCGGACGGCCATGGGCCCGGACGACGCAGGCCGGAAGGACGGCGTACGCCGACGCCGGTGGCAGGCTCGCACGGTATGCCGTCGGCGTCTTGCCGTAGACCCGCGTGAAGGTCGTCGTGAACGACCCGACACTCGACAACCCGACCGCCGTACAGATGTCGGCGACGGAGTGGTCGGTCATGCGGAGCAGCGCGGCCGCTCGTTCGAGGCGCCGGGTGAGGAGGTAAGCGTGCGGCGTCTCACCGAAGGCGCGCCGGAACTCCCGGCTGAAGTGCGCCGGTGACAGGCGCGCGGCGGCCGCGAGGTCGGACACGGTGAGCGGGTCGGCGTACCGCGCGTCCGCCAGGTCCTTGGCCCGCAGGAGGTGTCGGGTGATCGGGTGCGAACTCATCACCGGTCATCGTCTCACTCGAGGCGCTCTCCGCGAATTGCGGGAAAGCACAGGCCGACACGCCGTACGACGCCTGCACCTTCCCGCAGTTCGCGGCAAGGCAGACTCCCCCGAGTTGACAATGGTTTTCATATGAGTTGATAATCGTTTTCATGAAGCGTGTCATCGGTGCGGTCGCCGCCGCCTCCCTCCTCCCGGCCCTGTCCGGGTGTGGTGCGCTGACCGACTCGGGCAAGACGGGGATCGAGGTCGAGGCCGCGTTCTATCCCTACGCGTATGTCGCCCAGCGCGTCGTCGGCAGCCACGCCACCGTCACGAACCTCACCACGCCCGGCCTCGAGCCGCACGACCTCGAGCTGACTCCCCGCCAGGTGGCCGACCTGAGCGTCGCCGACCTCGTCATCTACGAGAAGGGGTTCCAACCCTCCGTCGACCAGGCCGTCGAGCAGAACGCCTCCGGCGACACCCTCGACGTCACCTCCGTCGTACCCCTCCAGAACACCGGCGCGCCTGACGAGACAGGCACCAACCTCGCCGGCGATCCACACATCTGGCTCGACCCGACCTTGCTGGTGAAGGTCACCGACAAGATCGCCGCCGAGATGGTGCAGATCGACCCCAAGCACGCGGCCGACTACCGCCGCAACGCCGAGGCCCTCGATGCCGACCTCACGCGGCTCGACGCCGAGTTCAAGCAGGGCCTGAGCAGCTGCCAGCGCACCGCGTTCGTGACCAGCCATGCCGCGTTCGGCTATCTTGCCGAGCGCTACGGCCTCACGATGATCCCGATCGCGGGCCTGTCCCCCGACGTCGAGCCCAGCCCGCAACACATCGCCCAGATCCAGGACCTGATCAAGTCCGACGGCATCACGACCGTGTTCTCCGAGGTGCTCGGCAGCAAGAAGTACGCCGATACACTCGCCGGTGACCTCGGCATCACCGCCGCCGTGCTCGACCCCATCGAGGGCCTGACCAGCTCCGACCCCGACGCCACCTACCTGTCCCTCATGCGCCAGAACCTGACGGCTCTGGAGAAGGCGAACGGCTGCTCATGACCACCCCCAGCCAGGCCGCCAGCCAGGCCGCCAGCCAGTCCGCAGGACAGTCCGCCAGCCAGTCCGCAGGACAGACCCCGGGCCCTGCTCCCAGCCGGGCCACCAACGCTGTCGTCAGCGTCCACGAGGGCAACATCTCCCTCGGCGGTCGGCCCATCCTGCGCGGCATCGACCTGACCGTCCGGCCCGGCGAGGTCGTCGCGATCCTCGGCGCCAACGGCTCGGGCAAGTCGACGCTCGTGCGGGGCCTGATGGGCCTGACGCCGTGGACCTCGGGCGACATACGCCTGTTCGGTGAGCCCTTGTCGGCGTTCCGGCAGTGGCAGCGGGTCGGCTACGTGCCCCAGCGCATCACCGCGGCCGGCGGCGTCCCCGCCACCGTGGCCGAGGTCGTCGGGTCGGGTCGACTGTCGCGACGACGCCTGCTCATGCCGATGGGTCGGCGCGACCGTGACGCCGTCCGCCGCGCCATCGCCGCCGTTGAGCTGACCGACCGCACGCACGACGCGGTCGGTCAGCTGTCCGGCGGTCAGCAGCAGCGGGTCCTGATTGCCCGGGCACTGGCCGGCGAACCAGACTTGCTCGTCCTCGACGAACCCAACGCCGGCGTCGACCACCACAACCAGATCGGACTGGCCGACACCCTGCGCCCCATGGTCGACGCCGGCGCCACCGTGCTCTTCGTGCTGCACGAGCTCGGCCCGTTGGCACCGCTGATCGACCGCACCGTCGTACTCCGTGAAGGCCGGGTCGTCTATGACGGCCCGCCCCCTGACGAAGAGACGCTGGAGTCCTTCCACGACCACCACCGGCCGCGGCTGCACTCCGACCACGTCCCGCTGAAGAGCGGGTGGGACCTGTGAACCTGCTCGACTACGACTTCATGGTCCGCGCCCTCCTGGCCGCGGCGTTCACCGGCTTCGCCGCTCCGGCGGTCGGCACCTACCTGGTGCAGCGCCGACTCGCCCTGATGGGCGACGGCATCGGCCACATCGCCGTGACCGGAGTCGGGCTCGGCCTGCTCACCGGCCACTCCCCCGTCTGGACCGCGGTCATCGTGGCGATCCTCGGCGCCGTCCTCATCGAGCTGGTCCGCGAGCGCGGCAACACCAGCGGCGACGTGGCGCTGGCGCTGATCTTCTACGGCGGTATCGCCGGCGGTGTCATGGTGACCGGCCTGGCCGGCGGCAGCGCGCAGACCCTGCAGAACTATCTGTTCGGCTCGATCACCACGGTGTCCCCCTCGGACGTCTGGACGGTCGTCGTCCTCGCCGCGATCGTGATCTTCGTGGCGATCGGCTTCTCGCCGCAGCTGTTCGCGGTCTGCCAGGACGAGGAGTTCGCTCGTGTCACGGGCATGCGTGTGCGGGTCTACACGATCACGACCTCGGTGATGGCGGCCGTGACCGTCACCGTGGCGATGCGGACGGTCGGGCTGCTGCTGGTCAGCGCGTTGATGGTGGTGCCGGTGGCGACGGCGCAGCAGGTGGCGCGCGGGTTCAAGGTGACGATCGTCGTGGCCATGCTGCTCGGCACGTTGGCGTCGGTGGCCGGGGTGGTCACCAGCTTCTACGCCAACGTGGCGCCGGGTTCGACGATCGTGCTGCTTGCGCTGGCGGGCTTCGTGGCGGCGTGGCCGGTCGGGGCGCTGCTACGGCGACGCCGGCGACTGGCCGAACCGTTCCCCGTCAGCGACGAGGCGATGCCGCACGACGTCATACCGGAGCAGGCGCACGAGCACCAGCACGGCGACGACTGTGGTCACCAGGCGGTCGAGCACGGCGACCACATCGACTACGTCCACGACGGCCATCGGCACGCCATGCACGGCGACCACTACGACGAGCACTGAGGAGACCGGGCATGGACAAGCACGGCGGCTCCCACGGCAGCGTCACGGTCGGCGCCCGTCCGACCCGGCAGCGCAAGGCCGTGGTGGCGGCGCTCGGTGACAGCGATGTGTTCCGCAGTGCGCAGGACATCCACGCGGCTTTGCGCGAACGCGGCGACGACGTCGGCCTCACCACCGTCTACCGCACCCTGCAGGCGCTGGCCGACGGTGGTGACATCGACGTGCTGCGTACGCCGGATGGCGAGTCGGTCTACCGCCAGTGCAGTACCGGCCACCACCACCACCTCGTCTGCCGGGGCTGCGGGCTGACCGTCGAGATCGAAGGCCCGGCCGTCGAGACGTGGGCCACCAGGACCGCCCATGCGCACGGCTTCGCCGAGGTGGAGCACACCTTGGAGATCTTCGGCACCTGCCACACCTGCGCCCAACCGCGCTAACCCGCTGCGCCGATTCGGAACGTGGTTGCGGTCAGGAGGCCGCTTTCACCGCAGTACCGTTCCGAAATGGCCTTGCAGGGGTGACCCTGGTGCGTGCAAGGATGCCGCGCACAGGAGGCGACCATGACTGACTACCCGCAACTGCTGCACACCGCCATCGACACCACCGACGTCCGAGGGCTGGCCGAGTTCTATCGCGAGCTGCTGGGCCTGCAGTACCGGCCGGGCGACGAACCGCCCGCGGACGGCACGGTCGATGACGCCGACTGGCTCGTGCTCGTGGACTCCACCGGCGCCCGCAAGCTGGCGTTCCAGGAGGTCGAGCGGCTGGAGCGGACCACCTGGCCCACGCATGACGTCCCGATGCAGCTGCACGTCGACTTCACGGTGCAGAGCGCCGAGGAGCTCGAGCGGCATCGCGAACGGGCCGAGTCACTCGGCGCGAAGGTGCTGCTGGACCGGACCGACGATCCCGACGAGGCGCTCTACGTCCTGGCGGACCCGTCCGGCCATCCGTTCTGCCTCTTCGTCGCCTGACGGCACAGCCACCCCGCGGTTGGAACGTTCTTGCATCCAGAACCCGGGTGGCGGTGCAAGAACGTTCCAACCGCGGGGCAGTACCTTGCTGGCATGGCGACACATTGGACTCTGGGTGGCGACGCCGCTGATCCGCACCGGCTTGCTGCCTTCTGGGCGAGCGCGCTCGGCTACGTCCCTGAGCCTGGGTATGACGACCCCGACGGTGCCTCACTCGTCGACCCGGACGGCAAAGGTCCGGCGATCGGGTTCCTGCGGGTGCCCGAGGGCAAGACGGCCAAGAACAAGCTGCACATCGACATTCGCGTGGCCGGCGAGCCGCCCTGGGACATGGTCGAGCGCGAGCAGCTCATCCGGGCGAAGACGGCCGAGCTGGTCACTGCCGGGGCCACGATGGTCCGCGAGGATCCCCACGGTGAGGTCCTCGGGCACATCGTGATGCTCGACCCCGAAGGCAACGAGTTCTGCGTCGCCTGACCCAACGTCAGCGGAGGAAGCAGCAGACGCAGGCGCGGTTGCCGTCGGCGTCGGCCAGCACGACGTACGCCGGGGCGTTGGCATCGTCGACCACCCGGCCACCGGCGGCGACGGCGGCCGCAATGCGCTGCTCGGCCACGTCGTGCGGCAGCCACACGTCGCAGTGGAAGCGCTGTCGCGGGGTCTCGTGCGCGTCGGTCTCCTGGAACCACAGGTTCGGCAGCTGTCCCGACGGGTCGCGTATGTCGTCACCGGCGAACGCGCCGCTGTCACCGGTGAGGAGGGCTGCCCAGAAGGGACCGACCGCGGCCAGGTCGGCCGTGTCGAGCGCCAGTTCGATCGTGGCGACCTGCTGCGGCAGTGCTGTGATCCCCTGCT
>CAVQJX010000012.1:0-59934 GCA_963712935.1 uncultured Actinomycetota bacterium | reverse complement strand
CCGGACCCTAACGGTTCGTGAGGCAGCGCGCCTGAACATCCTTTCCCCGACTACTTCAGGTTCGCAGGTCCGCCCTCGGCAGCCTTCAAGCAGATGGCAACGCCGTGCCGCCACGCCTCGGGCTTGCGGTTGGTCGAGCGGTCCTAGAGGCGCTGAAGACGTCGGGCTCTCCCCCGCCCTCGAGCGAGCAGGTAGGGATAACGCTTGCAAAGTGGTTCCGGCAGCCGAGACATCGGTCGCTGCCCTGGTTGAACGCCAATTCTCGCTGGCATGCACTGCTTGGGGAGATCATGTTGGATCGGACCTCAAGCCTCGTGGCCAACGCCGTCTGGCCAGTGCTTGAGAAGTTCGTCACTCCTGGAGATCTTTTGAATCAGGTCGATGAGTTCAATGAGATTGCCAGTTGGATGCAGCGGAGCGAACGAGCCATGGTTGTCTTCGACATAGCGTCGACGCTTCAGGACCCGCACTCGTCAGCGATCAGCGATGATGAGCTAGAAGACCTGACAAGCGCGGGCAAGATCGGACCTGGAACCAGCGACCTCGTCATGTTGGTACTCCCCCAGACGGAGGAGCCCGTCCTGGCCACCGCGGGAGTGCTCCGGGTTGCGGCCCGGTTCAACAAGAATCCTCGTGGCCGGCAGAACCGGAACTCAGATGGGCGGATCTCCGTAGCAAAGCTCATCGGATACGGACCCGACAGTCGCACCGCTCACCTGGCCCTCATCGAGCTCGGTGAGTCGACGTGTACGCCCGTGCGGCCCCGGTGCGGACAGTGCCCGCTGACCAAGTGGTGCCTCTCAGCCAAGGACTGACGCGTCCGGTGTCTACAGGCCGAGGGTCGCTGCAAGCTCAGGGTTACGTGTTCGCATAATGTCCAGGGCCGGGCCAAAGACAGAGAAGGAGGAAGACTCCAGCAAGGCTGCCTTCAGAGCGATTCCTATCTCGTGAGCTGCGACCGAATCAGCGCCAGACGACGGCTTTCGAACATCCCGGCCACTGTCCAAGGCAGCTTTTCGATAGGCATCATCCGCGTGCACGCACGCCTCATGAATGGGGCGCTCGAGCATCTGCTTCAGCGACGGCGGCAGGATGACGCGCATCTTTGCCACGTTAATCTGAAATGCCTCGTCAAGATCGGTGTCGAAGTCAATCGACATCCTCGCTAGTTTCGTGTGCTCGTCAATTCCTCGGATGCCGTTCCAGCCGCCGTACTGCACCAAACGGTCAGCACGGTAGATGTAAAGCCCCTGGTGCCTGTTCCACTTCAACGGCCCTGACATCCGCTCGAACTCCTCCGGAGAGCTGAACTTGTCACGGGGAGGTAGAACATAACCTTGAACTCTGACGTCGGATGAACCTCTGTCCGTCTCAATCTCGAAGACCTGGCCGGAAAGGACCTGGGTTAACGGTTCCGACTGTGCAAAGGGATCCCAGGGACGTAGCTTCTCCCCATTGACCGACAAGATGAGTTCATCACGATCGGGCAGACCCGCGATGAACCGATGGAACACCATGCTGAGGTGCTCTGATGTCTTGACAGCCAGCGACGACAACCGCCGTCGCCCCCACCCGGATTCTGCGTACTTCTCGGGAAGCACCCTGTCCAGCTTCTCCCAGACGACTACGGTTCCAGGGCCCTGCCGGAGGATGGACACAGCCCGATCGACGGCGTCGCTCCGCTCGTCCACGAGGACGCTCCATGCGTCACGACGTTCAATGTCATCGAGGTCGAGGGTGCGCGTATGGATCCGCTGCTGATGCTTCGCATGACGGCTCACCACCGTCAGTCGTCGGCATTGCGAGAACGATCCCGTCTTCAGCCCCAGGCCGAAGCGACCTAGTTCGTTCCTGCTATAACTTCGGCGGCTACCGAAGCGCAGCGCTTCGAGGAGCTGATTTGACGACATGCCTACGCCGTCGTCCGAGACGAGCACGTACGATCCGCCGGCGACGTAATTCAGCTCGACGTCCACATGCCGTGCCCCCGCAGCCACGCAGTTGTCAACCAAGTCTGCTACGGCCGTCTGGAAGTCGTACCCGATGTCGCGAAGAGAGCCGGTGAGACGAGCGGCTGACGGGGCGACCTCCTGAACCACTACTCGTGACATGCTGCGACTCCTCCTGAACTACCCTGAGTTCGACGCGGGTACGACTGTCTCGTTTTCCTATTCTCATTCACGACAAGCCCACCAGATGCCACCGACACAACCTCGTGCCTCATCGATCGGACCGCCAGCGGTCTCTGATGCCCGGCGCAGGAACATGCAGGCCAATCGTGGCCGCGACACCAGCCCTGAAACGCTGGTGCGATCGCTGCTCCACGCGCGCGGCCTGAGGTTTCGTGTCTGCGCGCCGCTGCCATTCGATCGAAGGCGACGGGCGGACATCACATTCAGCCGCGTAGGACTCTTTGTCTTTATCGACGGTTGTTTCTGGCATGGCTGCCCCCAGCATTACCAGGCCCCGAAGACGAACTCCGAGTTCTGGCGCAACAAGGTGGTCGGCAACCGGGACCGAGATGCGGACAGCGGCGCTCGCCTGCGAGATCTGGGCTTTCATGTGCTGCGGGTCTGGGAGCACGAGGACCCAACCAAAGCTGCCGACCGAATTATCTCCCAGTACTGGGAACTTCGCGCGGACGTCGAGACCAAGGGGCGAGGCGACGCGGACTAAACCAGGGCCCCTCCCGCGCCGCCCCATCGGCAATCTCGGCGCTCAGCTGCAGCCGGAGGTGGAGCCGCAGCCTTCGCAGACGTAGCAGCTGCCTGCTGGGCGCATCTTGGTGCCGCAGGTGAAGCAGAGCGGGCTGTCGACCTCGCGGCCGGAGATGGCCTCCATCAGCTCGGCCGTGGTGTGGGCGCCGCCGGCTGCGGGCTTGGCGGTCGAGGTGACCACGTCGGCCGCTGCAGCCGGAGCGTCGGCTGCCACTGAGGCGTCGGACTCCACCGCAGGCGCCGTGGCGCTCGCGCCGGCACCGGCATCCGTCGACTTCAGCGACTCCGCCTCCGGCAGCTCGTCGCTCTCGTCGGACGACGCCTCGTACGAGCCCGTGTCGAGCTGGCGCTGGCGCTCTTCGGCGGTGTAGATGCCGAGGGCGGAGCGCTTCTCGAAGGGCAGGTAGTCCAGCGCCAGCCGACGGAAGATGTAGTCCATGATCGACTGGCTCATCCGCACGTCCGGGTCGTCGGTCATGCCGGCCGGCTCGAACTTCATGTTGGTGAACTTGGAAACATAGGTCTCGAGCGGGACGCCGTACTGCAGCGAGATCGAGATCGCCATCGAGAAGGCGTCCATCACCCCGGCCAGGGTCGAGCCCTGCTTGCCGAGCTTGAGGAACACCTCGCCCAGACCGTCGTCGGGGTACGACCCGGCCGTCATGTAGCCCTCGGCGCCACCGACCGTGAACGACGTGGTCCGCGACGGACGCGACTTCGGCAGCCGCTTGCGCACCGGCCGCTCGATCACCTTCACGACCTCGGCGGCGTCGGAGGCGGAGAACGCCTTGTCGGCACCCTTGGCCTTCGCGTCGGACAGCGGCTGGCCGACCTTGCAGTTGTCGCGGTAGACCGCCAGCGCCTTGAGGCCGAGCTTCCAGCCCTGCAGGTAGACGTCGGCGATCTCCTCGACCGTCGCGGTCTCGGGCAGGTTGACCGTCTTGGAGATCGCGCCGGACAGGAACGGCTGCGTGGCCGCCATCATCCGCACGTGACCCATCGGCGCGATCGCCCGCGCCCCCATGGCGGTGTCGAACACCTCGTAGTGCTCCGGTCTTGAGACCCGGCGCGTCGATGACGTGACCGTGCTCGGCGATGAACTCCACGATCGCCTCGATCGTCTCGTCCTCGTAGCCGAGCTTCTTCAGCGCCCGCGGGATCGTCTGGTTGACGATCTGCATCGACCCGCCACCGACGAGCTTCTTGAACTTGACCAGCGAGAAGTCCGGCTCGATGCCGGTCGTGTCGCAGTCCATCATGAAGCCGATCGTGCCGGTCGGCGCGAGCACCGACGCCTGCGCGTTGCGGAACCCGTTCTTCTCCCCCAGCTTGATGACCTGGTCCCACGCCTTCGTCGCGACGTCGAGCACCTCACGGTCGTGGCTGTGCACCGACCGGACCGCGTCGTTGGCGGCCGCGTGCTTGCGCATGACCCGCTTGTGGGCGTCGGCGTTGCGGGCGTACCCGGCATACGGTCCGACCACGGCGGCGATCTCGGCCGAGCGCTTGTACGACGTCCCGGTCATCAGCGACGTGATCGCCGCCGCCAGCGTGCGACCGCCCTCGGAGTCGTAGCCCAGGCCCATCGCCATCAGCAGCGCACCCAGGTTGGCGTACCCGATGCCGAGCTGGCGGTAGTCACGCGTGGTGTCGCCGATCGCCTCGGTCGGGAAGTCGGCGAAGCAGATCGAGATGTCCATCGCGGTGATGATCAGCTCGACACAGCGGGCGAACAGCGGCGCGTCGAACGAGCCGTCGTCGCGCAGGAACTTCAGCAGGTTGAGCGAGGCGAGGTTGCACGAGGAGTTGTCGAGCGACATGTATTCGGAGCACGGGTTGGACGCGGTGATCCGGCCCGTCTCGGGGTTGGTGTGCCAGTCGTTGATCGTGTCGTCGTACTGGATGCCCGGGTCGGCGCACTCCCACGCGGCCTTGGAGATCTTGCCCCACAGCTCACGGGCGTCGACGGTCTCGATGACCTCACCGGTGCCGCGCGCCCGCAGCCCGAACTCGGTGTCGCCCTCGACCGCCCGCATGAACTCGTCGGTGACGCGCACGGAGTTGTTGGCGTTCTGGTACTGCACGGAGTGGATGTCGGCGCCGCCGAGGTCCATGTCGAAGCCGGCGTCCCGCAGCGCGCGGATCTTGTCTTCTTCGCGCGCCTTGGTCTCGACGAACTCGACGATGTCGGGGTGGTCGACGTCGAGCACGACCATCTTGGCCGCCCGCCGGGTCGCCCCGCCGGACTTGATCGTGCCCGCGGACGCGTCGGCGCCACGCATGAACGACACCGGACCCGACGCGGTCCCGCCGGAGGACAGCAGCTCCTTGGACGACCGGATGCGCGACAGGTTGAGGCCGGCACCTGACCCGCCCTTGAAGATGAAGCCCTCTTCCTTGTACCAGTTCAGGATCGAGTCCATCGAGTCGTCGACGGACAGGATGAAGCACGCCGAGACCTGCTGCGGCGACTGCGGTGCCGACGTTGAACCAGACCGGGGAGTTGAACGCGAACACCTGGTGCAGACAGCATGTAGGTCAGCTCGTGGTCGAACGCCTCGGCGTCCTCGGGCGTGGCGAAGTAGCCCTCGTCCTCACCACTCTTGCGGTAGGTCTGGACCACGCGGTCGATCAGCTGGCGCAGGCTCCACTCGCGCACGTCGGTGCCGACCGCGCCGCGGAAGTACTTCGTCGTGACGATCGTGCGACGCGTTGACCGACCAGAAGTCCGGGAACTCCACCCCGCGCTGCTCGAAGACGGTCTCGCCGGTCTTCCAGTTCTGCTGCACGACGTCGCGACGCTCCCACGTCACCTCGTCGTAGGGGTGGGTGCCTGCAGTGGTGAAGATCCGCTCGATCTTCAGCCCCTTGCCCCGCCGGGTGGTCTGCTGGCGCCGGCTGTCGGTCTCGGTCATGGCTTCTCCTGCCTCGTCTCCGCCGGTGGCGGGGGTGCATCACGCAGATGCGGGTGGTCTGCTGCTGGTCTGGTGCATGTACGTCGATCAGGTGGTGCGGGTGCTGCTTCGCGTCTGGGGTGGCCGGTCAGCCGGAGGGGTCCTGGCCCGGTGGGGCGCCGCGGCTGACGAGCTCGGGCTCCTCGCCGGTGGGTTGTCGCTCGGCCCGGAGGATGGCGATCTCGGTCTCGAAGTCGTCGGCGGACTCGAACGAGCGGTAGACGCTCGCGAACCGCAGGTAGGCCACCTCGTCGAGCTCGCGCAGCGGCCCCAGGATGGCCAGGCCGACCTCGTGCGCCGGCACCTCGGCCCAGCCGGAGCTGCGCAGCGCGTCCTCGACCTGCGAGCCGAGCACGGCCAGGTCGTCGTCGCTGACCGGGCGGCCCTTGCACGCCTTGCGGACGCCGCCGATGGCCTTCTCGCGGCTGAACGGCTCGGTCGCGCCGGACCGCTTCACCACCGTGAGCTGCATGGCCTCGACCGTGGTGAACCGCTTCTCGCACTCCGAGCACGACCGGCGGCGCCGGATCGACGTGCCGTCCTCGGACACGCGGCTGTCGAGCACGCGGGTGTCGGTGTGGCGGCAGTACGGGCAGTGCATCTGCGACGGGATCCTTCCGGTGCTAGAACGGCGCTCATACCGGTGGTTCTACTCCGGCGGTCCGACAGTTTCGGGGACCCGGACTGAATGACTCAGCTGGGGACCGACCTGTGGATGTGCTGGGGATGAACTGCGGTGTCCTGTGGGTGAAGCGAGGATGTGAGCGGGGCCACATGTGGATGACGGTCGGAGACTGACAACCACAACCTGTGGAGAACTACATCCCTGTAACTACTATATCTGGGGGTAACCGTACGCTCAAGGCGCGACGACGTGCAATCAAAATGACGAGATCGCCGCAAGAATTTGCATCAGCCCAGGTCAGAGCAGGGTTTGGTACGCCGTTCGGGCGTGTCCCCCGGGCGTGTCGTCGGCCATTCGCCGGTCGCGCTGCTCGAAACGACCGGCAACGATGAGTCTGCGTCTCGGCGCGGGTCGACATACACACCCACACCCGACGGAGAGGACGGCATGAGCACCCAGACGAGAACACTGTCGGTGGAGCTGTTCAGCACGCTGGACGGCTTCGCCTCCGGCACCGAGTCGGAGGGGTACTTCGGCCTCTACGGCCCCGACCTGGAGGCCTGGATCGGCGACGTGGCCACCCCGGCGCACGTGATGGTCATGGGCCGCAAGACCTACGTCGAGCTCGCCGGGATCGTCGCCGGCGGCGGCGACCCGTGGTTCGCGCGCATGAACGAGCTGCCCAAGCTGGTCTTCAGCTCGACGCTCGAGGAGCCGCTCTCCTGGGAGAACTCCACGCTCGTCCGCGAGGACGCGGCGACCGCACTGGCCACGATGAAGGCAGAGCCCGGCGACCCGTTTCGCGTGGTCGGGTCGCTGTCGATGCTGCCCGCCCTGCTCACGGCCGGACTGGTCGACCGGCTCAAGCTTGTCGTGTTCCCGCAGGTCCTCGGCACCACCGGGACCGCCCCCATCTTCGCCGGCCTCCCCGACCTCGACCTCCGCCTGGTCGACACCCAGGTCCTCGACAGCCGGCTGGTGCTGCTCGACTACGTGCCCCAACCGCCGCGTGGGTCGGAAGGCCCTTGAAAGCGGCCGCTGACGCGAGGACCGTGGAGGCATGACGACTGGGCCGCACGACGTCGAAGAGGTCGAAGAGCTGGCCGGGTACGACGAGGAAGAGCTCGAGGTGTTCGCCGACGAGGACATCTACGACAAGGTCGACGGCCACCGGGTCACGTTCCCCGGCGAGGACCTCGACGAGGAGTGACCCTCCGGTCGAAGGCACAGTTCGGAACGGGGTTGCGGTCCGGACGGGGTTCAGACCGCAACCAGGTTCCGAATCAGGCCTGGCAGCCAGCGCGCCTCAGGCGTCAGGGGTGCAGGTGGTAGAAGCGGAAGAAGCTGAACTCCTCGATCGGCAGCACGTCCACCCGCGTGAAGCCCGCCTCCGCGGCGTACTTCTCCAACGTCGACCGGCGCATCACGGTGCCGGTGCCCACCGAGGGTTGTGACGACATCCCGTCGGGCAGGCAGACGAACATGCTGAACCCGTACATGAAGCGCTCGAGCTCGTCGCCCGGCGCCGTGAACTCGTCGGCCACGCCCTCGTCCATCACGATCACCGCACCGCCTGGTTTGACCGCCGCGCGTACGCCGGCGAGCACCTCGACCGGCCGCGGCATGTCGTGCACGCACTCGAAGAAGAACGCCGCGTCGTACTCCCCCGACTCCCCCAGCCCGCTCGCGTCGGCCAGCCGGAAGCTCACCCGGTCGCCGACCCCGGCCTGCTCGGCGTTGCGCTGCGCCATCTCGACCGACGGCGCGTCCACGTCGACCCCCATGATCGCCGCGTCCGGGTAGGCCAACGCCAGCGCGATCGACGACCAGCCGCCGCCCGCCCCCACGTCCAGCACCTTGGCGCCTGGCCGGCTGAGCAGGTCGTGCACCTCCGGCACGCCCGCGAGCGCCTCACCGAGCTGGTGCTCGAACCACGGCCGGTTGAACGCCGCCTGGGCGCCGCGCATGTCGTCACCGAGCTGTTCCCAGCTGACCCCGCCGCCGCCGCGGTACGCGTCGAGCAGGTTCGGCAGCTGCCGTCCGATGGCGGCGACCGCGCGGCCCACCGGTGCCAGGTAGGCCAGGCTGGTCTCGTGGGTGAACACCTCGGCGGCCGCAGCCGGCAACTGGTAGCGACGGGAAGCTGCCGACTGCGAAGCATCCGTGGTCACGATGCCGAGCACCGCCTGGCCCTCCAGCCACTCCTGGGCGTAGCGGGGATGCGTCGACGTCCGTTCGGCGAGCTCGGTGTAGGTCGCCGACCCGTCGGCGGCGAGCGACTTGTACCAGCCGAGCCGGTCCCCGACGTACACGCTCAGGATCTCCATCGCGCCCAGCGTCGACATGAACAGGCGCTCGGCCAGGGCGTCGGCGGTCACTTCGGTCTGCTCGGTCTGCTGTTCGACCAGGTCGGTCATGGGGGCTCCTCCGTGAATCCATGATTTCGGTGAGCGTACGCCCGTGTACAAGAGCTCGACCAGTCCTGTTTTGCTACTTCTGTGCGGTTGATGCGCGGGACCGATGGCACTTGTAGGACGCGGCGATAGTGGGTAGTGGTGGAGGCATGACCACGCTGCCGAACGACCCGCCCACCGACGACGACGACTGGAGCCACGAGCAGCTGGCGCGCGCAGAGGAACCAGCCGCCGACCCCGACGAGCTCGACGCCTACTCCGAAGAGGACCTCGACGACCTCGCTGTCGAGGACGAGGCCGGCGCTGACACCACGGGCGCGACCTACCCCGACACCGCCGCGGACGCCGAGGACTGAGCACTCCGCACGACCTCGGCGGTATCACCCGCGCGACCGGCGACTCCTCCGGTGGTAAGCGCGCGGTGCTCAGCGGGACTCACACCTTCTCGCTGGCACCGTGCGTCCTACACAAACCGATCCGCACCGGTCGGTGACCACGACACCCATCGATGAGGGGATCTCATGCGACTCCGCACCATCATGACCATCACGACCAGCACAGCTGCCGTGGCAGCGATGACGGCCGCCCTGGCCGGACCTGCCCTGGCCCAGCGGATCGACGGCACGCCCGGGAACGACCGGCTGCACGGGACGTCGACGCGCGACACGATCTACGGACGAGGCGGCAACGACGTGATCCAGGGCCGCGGCGGCAACGACAGCCTCCACGGCGGGCCCGGCAACGACCGACTCTTCGGCGGCGGTGACACCGGACGCGACTACTTGTCCGGCGGACCCGGCCGCGACGTGGGACGGGGCGGGCCGGGCGCTGACTTCTTCAGTGGTGGTGCCGGGCGCGACACGTTCTTCGGCGGCGCGGGCAACGACATGGTCGAGACCATCGACGGCAACGACCGCATCTTCACCGGTCCCGGCAACGACGAGCTCAGCTTCCTCGACAGCGACGGCAAGCGCGCGTTCATCAACTGCGGCTCCGGCCACGACATCGTCAACTACCTCGGCGCGATCGACCCCCGTGACGTCATCAACCCCAACTGCGAAGAGGTCAACGCCAACACCTCCGACTGACTACCTGCCCCACCCACCGAAAGATCCGAGTCTTACGTGGTCACAGCCAGGTAAGGCTCGGATCCTTGCGCGGCACGACGCACAGGGGTCAGAACGGGTCAGGCGTCAGCGTTCGATCCGGGTCGGTCGAGTCCTGCCTCAGCACGTCCCGAACAGCTTCGGGGCTCATGGGCCGGGCCAGGAGATAGCCCTGTCCCCGATCGGCGCCGAGGCGGCGTACGACGTCCAGTCCGGCCTCGTCCTCGATGCCCTCCGCCACGACGGTGAGGCCGAGGCGGCGGCCGATGTCGATAGCGGCCGCCAGCAGGGTCTGCCCGCCTTCGCCGAAGTCCTCACCGATGGACCTGTCGATCTTGACGCCGTCCAGCGGCAGCTCCTGGAGCGCCTTGAACGAGGCGTACCCGCTGCCGAAGTCGTCCAGCTCGATGCGGATGCCGATCGCACGCAGCGCCCCCAGTACCTCCGTCGCCGTGCGCACGTCCCGTCACGACCGTCGTCTCGGTGATCTCCAGGGTGAGCGCATTGCCGTCCAGCCCACGCTCAGCCAGCATGACGTCGATGTCAGCGGGCAGCGACAGGTCGGAGACCAGCTGCGCTGAGAGGTTGACGCTGACCGGGACCGGTGTGCCGGCCTCGCGCCACACCAGCACTTCGTCCAGGGCGGAGCGCAGCGTCAGCAAGGTGAGTTGCCGGATCAGCCCGACCTGTTCAGCCAGCACGACGAACTCTGACGGCGGTACCGGCGTCACACCACCGCGGTTCCACCGCGCCAGCGCCTCGATGCCGACCACGCGCCCGGTCGTGAGGTCGAACTCCGGCTGGTAGGCCAGGGTGATCTCCTCGTTCTCGATGGCGATGAGGAGCTCGGCAGCCAGCCAGGACGCGTTGGCGCCTGCCGTCGTACCCGCGTCGTAGACGCGGACGCCCTCGCGGCCGCGCTTGGCCTCGTACATGGCGGCGTCCGCGGAGCGCAGCAGGTCTGCGGAGGAGGTGCCGTGCTCACCGTAGACAGCGGCACCGATGCTCACGCCGATGAAGCGCGATACCCCGTCGATCTCGATCGGACGGACCAGGGCCTCGCGCAACCGGTGTGCGACGGTCGCGACCGCATCGGCCTCGCGCAGCTTGCGCAGGACGACAGCGAACTCGTCACCACCCATCCGCGCTGCGGTGTCGTACTCGAACGTGTTCGCGTGCAGCCGCCGGCCGATCTCTTGAAGGACCAGGTCTCCCTTGTCGTGCCCGAGGGTGTCGTTGACCTGCTTGAAGCCGTCGAGGTCGAGCATGAGGACGGCCACCGAGCCGCCGCCAGGCTGGGATGCGGCGGCAACCGCTTCGTTCAACGCCTCCTCCAGCGCCTTGCGGTTGCACAGGCCGGTGAGGTGGTCCAGCCTCGATGCCTTGCGCAGTGCGCTGTGCTGGCGGTGCAGGACGAACAGGAACAGCAGGATCAGCGCAGCCCCGGCTGCTGCGGCAGCGCCGCCGGCCCACGGGGGCAGGAAGCTCGATCGGCCGGTCGGCCACTCGACGACCACCCAGTCGTTGGCGTTGCCCGGGGTACGAGAGACGGCGCCAACGGCCAGCCGCTGACCGCTGACCGTGATCAGACGCGACTCCGGCACCTGCGCACTGAGTGCCGCGGCTGCCGGCGACAGTGGGAAGCCGTTACCTGCCGTGGCGGGCAGGTCGACGCCGTCCTCGAGGATCGTGCGCCCGCTGGCCCGATCGACCACGGCGACGTGGCCACCGGCTGAGCTGGGCGTGACCAGGTGCATGAAGCTGGCCAGTGACACCTCGAAGTGAACGAGGAGCAGACGCCCGTTCGGCTGCCGGATCCGCGTGGAGTTGGAGATCACCCATTCGTGCGTGTCCGACGAGACGTACGGCGGTGCCTGGTAGACCTCCCCTGGCTTCAACGCCAGCGTGTGCACGAAGAAGGCGTTCTCCGACTCGGCGCTGGACAGGTCGCCGACGGGGGCAGGCACGCCTTCGGTGACGCGGGCGAGCTCGCGCCCCTGCTCATCGATCAGGCAGGCCTCGCTGATGGCGCCCGGGTAGAGCCGTTCGAGATAGACCAGTGCTGTGTTGGCAGCGGCGTTGTCGATGTCCTCTCGAGGCGGTGGCCGGAAGGCCGGGCTCTGAGCCAGCAGGAGATCCAAGCTGCGAGCTCGTTCGAAGTACGACGAAAAGGCCGAGGCCACCTGGGAGGCGTCATGCTGCAGGGTCTTGTCCCGCTGCCGTTCCTGCGCGATCGCGCCGGTCATGGCGAGGAGCCCTGCCGACAGGAGCACGACGCCGACGAGCAGGGCAAGGAAAGGGGCCCGGCGCATGGCAGGTCAGCTCGACGGCTGCGCAGTCGCGGGCACAAGCATTTCCCGATGCTAGGGCGGAGCCTGCCGTGTGCAGGCTCGGATCGGCCGAGAACAGCCTGTTCGGTGCCTCACCCCAGCCGAACGGCCGATGCCCAGCACGGCGGGCTGCCAAGATCCGAGTCTTACCTGGTCATAGCCAGGCAAGACTCGGATCTTTGCGCGATCGGAAGGGCTACGGCAGCCGGCGACGGCCGGCGAAGCCGAGGTCGACGCGGTGGTACCACGAGAGCTCCTCGTCACCCTCGAGCCAGCACAGGTGCACGTCCTCGCCGTTCACCTCCGCGGGAAAGTCCATCAGCAGCGGCGCGAAGCCCTTGAACTCCACACCTGTCGCGACGAGCTCTGTCAGCACCTGGTCCATCCGGGCCTGGACGGCCTTGAGCTCGGGAATGCCACCCAACGGGCTCGGACCTGCGCCGGCCACCGCAGCGCCGAGCTCGGTGGCGTCGGCTCGCAAGGCCACGAACTCATCCAGCAGCGGGCGTAGTTTCGCCAGCTGCTCACGCGCCTGCTCTAGGGTGAACAGTCCCATCCGAGGCATCCTGCCACCCGGTTGTGTGACCGGGAACGGTCATTTGAGTGACGGTCCCGCGGCAGCCGACCGCAACGTCGCGCCGCAGAGGCCCTTCGTGGGGAACCGTAGGCGTCCCCGGCACGTCTCACCGGCATGCGCACCACGACCCGCATGACCGCTTTCTGCTGGCTGCTCGGCGTCGTCTTCGGACTGACCGGATGCGGTCAGAGCTCAGCAGGGGACGCCGCCACCGGCACGGTTTCGGGCGTCGTCGTCGTGGGCCCCACCTGCCCCGTCGAGCGGGGTACGCCGTGCCCGCCCGCTCCGGCGTCGGAGGCCCAGGTCGAAGTACGACGCGATGGCGTGCTGCTCGGGCAGGCGCTCACCGACGGTGCCGGCCGGTTCAGCCTGCCCATCTCGGTCGGCAGTGTCGAGGTGACGGCCACGTTGCTCACCGGTATCAAGTCGTCGGACACGAAGTCGGCCGACGTCACGGCCGAGCACACCGTCACGCTGAGGTTCGAGCTGGACAGCGGGATCCGCGCCGCAGCGACAGCCCCGGACTGACACGCAACAACGCGACGCCTGGCCGCCCGGGCGGTCAGGCGCACGTGCGCTGGTTTGCTGGTTCAGCCGCCAGGCGGCGTGTAGGCGACGTCGCCGAAGTAGCCGTTGCCGATGTCTTCTGGACTGATCAGGACGACGGTCTCGACGCTCGCTCCGCCCGAAGCCTTGACCGTCAGCGCGACCTTGGCCGCAGCGTGGTGGTCGGGCAGGTCGACGATGATGAAGGCATCGTGGTTCCCGAACGCGAAGTCGAAGCTCACCAACGAACCACCGACGCTCTCAGCAGTCGCGGCCACCACGTCGACACGTGACTTGCCTCCGTCCTTGAGGAGTCCCTTGGCACCCGTGACGGTGTAGTCGGCCTTGTAGAGGTATCTCGCCATGGTCATTCCCTTCCGGTGACAAGCTCACCGATCTCCATGCGAGTGTGCTCCTCCATGGCAAGCCCCTCAGCGGCCGAGCGCGGCGCCGGATCAGCCGCCGGGTGGTGTGTAGGCGACGTCGTCCGCAGTGCTCGCGATCTCCTCGGGGCTGATCAGCACGACGGTCTCGACGGTTGCTCCACCAGCTGCCTTGACGGTCAGCGCCACCTTGGCCGCAGCGGCGTGATCAGGTACCTCGCAGATGAGGTAGACATCGTGCTCACCGAAGGCGAAGTCGAAGGTCTCCATCCTGCCGCCGACGCTCTCAGCCGCACGGGCGATGACATCGCGCCGTGCCTTGCCGCCCTCGGCGAGCAGGCCCTTGGCGCCCTCGATCGTGTAGGTCGCCTTGAACAGGTATCTCGGCATGATTCATCCTTCCGGGATCAACTCGATGTTGCTCGGCCCCCATCTAGATGCCGCCAGTCTCCACTCCCGGTCGATCGAGAAACAATGGCCCGGTCAACCGGTCGGCATGACCCGGTCAACCGTCAGCAGTGGCCCTGCCACCCCTCAGGTATGACGAGAACGGTCCATGACGGATGGTTCGGCCAGGATCTCGCGCAGCCGCGCCACGATCATCCCGGCGTGCGCGCCATCGACGAGCCGGTGGTCAGCAGTGGCTACGAGCACCACCTGCGGCCTGACCGCCACCTCTCCGTCGACGACCAGCGCCGCGTCACGCACCGCGCCCACGGCGAGGTACACCGGCACGCGTGCGAACGCCAGCGGTGCGAGGAACGCCTCGTCCAGGCCGAGCGTGCCCACGTTGGACACGAACGCCACCCCCAGCGGGAAGCCCTTCTGCCCGAACGCGTTCCACCCGAACCCGCTGACCAGCAGGCCCGCGAAGCTCAGCACCGCTCGCAGCGACCACCACGGCATGTGGTGGACGATCCGCAAGGCGATGCGCTGTCCCCGGTCCGAGCCGTCCCGCAGACCGTGCACCGACGGCGTCAGGGCGCGGGCCACCTCGAGCGGCGACTTCTCGTCGACCGACCGCACCGGGGCCGAGGCAAGGTCGTTACCGGTGTCGATGTCGACCGCGAACGCCACGTCCACGGTCTTGAAGGGCACGATCTGACCCAGCACGATCCGCGCCCGGACCTCCGGCACCTCACTGATCGCATGACCGAGAGCTGTTCCGACCACGTGCGTCAACGTGACACGCTCTCCGGTCTCGGCGCGGACCCGCTCGACGTACTCGAGCATCGGCGTCGCGTCGACCGCCATCCGCGCGTAGATCCGGCCGTCCTTCGACGGGCGCCAGGTCGCCACCGCGAGCCGCCTCCGCAGCTGACCGGGACGGCGTCGCCCGATCACGCCGGGCGTCCTGCCGCTCACCGGCCCCGCTGCGGTGCACTGCCGGACATGGTGGGCGATGTCGTACGCCGCGGGGCGCCGGTCACCAGGACGCAGCGTCCCTCGAGATCCATGGCGCAAGTGTCGCAGATCAGGCGAGTAGCGCCGCCGGCGTCCTCGGCGTACGTCGACTGAGTTGCCGCGCTTTAGGTCTAGACCTTAGTGCGTCAACTCCCTAGGCTGACCGGGTGAGCGAACCCTCGTCGTCGCTGCCCTCCCGGGCCCGTGTGGTCGTGATCGGCGGCGGCGTCGGAGGCGCCAGCATCGCCTACCACCTCGCCGAGCTCGGGGAGACCGACGTCGTCCTGGTCGAGCGCAGCGAGCTCACCAGTGGCTCGACGTTCCACTCCGCCGGTCTGGTCGGCCAGCTGCGTGCCGACCCGACCCTGACGCGGATGAACATGTACTCCGTCGACCTCTACCGGCGGCTGCAGCAGACCGACCTCGCGCCGGCGTGGGTCGAGAGCGGCGGCATCAAGCTGGCGTCGAGCCCGGAACGCCTCGACGAGATCCGCCGCCAGATCAGCTGGGCGCAGACCTACGACCTGCCGTTGCACGAGATCTCCCCCACCGAGGCGAAGGAGCGGTTCCCGCTGATGTCGACCGACGGCGTCGTCGGCGCCTGCCTGCTCGAGTCGGACGGCCAGGTCGACCCGTCCCAGCTCTGCATGGCGCTGGCCACCCTGGCGCGGCGAGCCGGCGTCACCATCCGCACCCACACCCGGGTGACCGCGATCGACACCACCGATGCCGGCCACGGTCAACGTCGGGTCAGCCGCGTGCGCACCGACAAGGGCGACATCGAGTGCGAGGTGGTCGTCGACGCCGGTGGCATGTTCGCCGCGGAGATCGCCCGGATGGTCGGGGTCAGGGTGCCGATCGTGCCGATGTCGCACCAGTACGTCGTGACCGAGCCCTGTCTGGCCGACGCGGGGCTCGCACCCGGCCACCCACCGCTCCCCTCGCTGCGCGACCCCGACCTGCTCGTCTACTACCGCCAGGAGGTCGAAGGCCTGGTCATGGGCGGGTACGAGCGCAACCCGGCGCCGTGGTCCGCCAGCGCGACGTCGTACGACGCGATCCCTGCCGACTTCAACGGCCGGCTGCTGCCGGAGGCGTGGGAGCGGCTCGAGGAGATCGCGACCAACGCGATGGTCCGGGTGCCGTTGATGGCCGAGGTGGGGATGCGGTCGGTGATCAACGGGCCGGAGGGGTTCACGCCCGACAACGAGTTCTGCCTCGGCGAGACCGCGGTGGCGGGGTTCTTCGTCGCCGCCGGGTTCTGTGCGCACGGCATCGCTGGTGCCGGCGGCATCGGCAAGGTGATGGCGGAGTGGATCGTCGAAGGCGAGCCGGAGTTCGACCTGTGGCACATGGACATCGGCCGGTTCGGCGAGGCGTTCGCGTCGCCGTCGTACACGCTGGCCCGGACCCTGGAGAACTACCAGACCTACTACGACATCAGCTACCCCGGACTCGAGCGTCAGAGCGGCCGGCCCCTGCGCACCTCGCCGGTGTACGGCTGGCACGGCGAGCGCGGCGCGGTGTTCGGGGAGAAGGCCGGCTGGGAGCGGGTCAACTACTACACGTCCAACGAGTCTGCGGAGCTCGAGAGCCTGCGCCCGCGCGGCTGGGCCGGGCGGGACTGGTCGTCGGCGACGGCGGTCGAGCACCGGGCCACCCGGACCATCAGCGGGGCTGTTCGACGAGACGTCGTTCGCGAAGCTCGAGGTGCGCGGACCGGACGCGGCGACCTTCCTCGACCGGGTCTGCGACAACACCGTCGCCCGCGGCGTCGGCGACGTCACCTACACGCAGGCACTGAACCCGCACGGTGGCATCGAGGCCGACGTCACCGTGACGCGACTGGCCGACGACCGCTTCCGCATCGTCACCGGCACGGCCTACGGCACCCACGACATGGCCTGGCTGCGCAAACAGGCGCGCCTCGGGGGGTACGACGTCGCGCTGACCGACGTGACCGGCGCCTTCGCGTGCTTCGCCCTGTGGGGGCCGAACGCGCGGGCCATCCTTGGGTCGCTGACGCCGTCCGACGTGTCCGACGAGGCGTTCCCGTTCATGACGTCCCAGCTGATCAGCGTGGCCGACGTACCGGTGCGGGCGCTGCGGGTGACGTTCACCGGTGAGCACGGCTGGGAGCTCTACACGTCGAGCGAGTACGCCGCCGGACTGTGGCCGCGGCTGATGGCGGCGGGCGCCGACCACGACCTGGTGCCGTGTGGCTACCGGGCCATCGACAGCCTCCGCCTGGAGATGGGCTACCGCGTCTGGAGCACCGACATCACGCCGGAGACGACGCCGTACGAGGCCGGGTTGGGTTTCTGCGTGAAGCTCGACAAACCTGGCGGGTTCGTCGGCGACACCGCGCTGCGAACGGCCAAGGAGGCCGGGCTCTCGCGTCGGCTCTGTCTGCTGGTGCTCGACGACCCGCGGGCCGTCGTGCTCGGCTCGGAGCCGGTGCGGGTGGGTACCGACGTCGTCGGCCGGGTCACCTCGGGTGGCTTCGGCTACACCTGTGAGCAGTCGCTGGCCTACGCCTACCTGCCCGTCGACCTCGCCAAGGCCGGGACCGAGGCGAGCATCAACCTCTTCGGCGAGCCCGTCAAGGCCGTCGTCACCGACGGCCGCACCCTGCTGGGCTAGCGCTCCGGACGAGCGACGAGCCGCAGGAGGAGGACTCCTGCGGCTCGATGCTGTGGCCCCGCCAGCGGACGCCTCTCGGCGAGTGGCCGCTCGTAGCGGCTTATGGGGTGGGGCCCGGGGGTCTCGCACTGGCGGGGCACCCAGTTGAACGGACGAAGCGGGCGTTTGATTCCCAGCCGGGCACTGTTGCCGGCGGGGGTGGGTCGGGGACAGCCGACAGCGCTCAGCCAACACACGCCGTTCCGGAACGGACGTCGCCAGGTCTGGCCGGCGTTGGGGTGCAGTGCGAATGTCGACAACCACGACCGGGGCGGGGACGATGGCTTCGTGCACCGGCCACGTCTCGTCTCGATACGCGCGCGGCATTGACGCCGTGAGCAGGCGGCCGACCGTGACGTTGCGCGAGATCACTGACGCCAACCGTGCCGAAGTCCTGCGCCTGGCCGTGACTCCCGAGCAGTCCGCCTTCGTCGACGGCGTCGCAGACTCGTTGGAGGAGGCAGCCCAGACACCCGACGCGTACCCGTGGTTTCGAGCCATCTATGCCGACGAAACTCCGGTCGGGTTCGTCATGATCACCGACGGCGTTCCCGCAGGTCATCCGGAGTACGAGTGGCCGTACTTCCTCTGGCGGCTGATCATCGACGCCCGCCACCAACGGCGCGGCTATGGGACGGCCGCACTGAACCTCGTGGTCGACTACGTCCGGGGGCGGCCGGGCGCCGTCGAACTCGTCACGAGCGCAGTCCCCGGCGACGGATCACCGATGACGTTCTACGAGCGCTACGGTTTCAGCCCTACGGGCGGCATGCTCGACCATGAGCACGTCTATGTGCTTGCGCTCCCCTCTCCCTCCCACCCACACACTGCATGACCCGCCACCCTTGCTCACGTGGCGGCCGGTGCAGACGTGCGCGCTGTTCGGTCCCGTGATGTAGGAGTCAACCGGTCTGCGGGTGGGGGGCGGCGGTGCGCAGGGCGCCGGACTCACCGGCCACGGTCTGCACCGAGACGCGGATCTTGTCCGACCGGAACAGGTCGCGGGCGTACTCGACGGGCTGTCCCGACGTCGTACGCGCGGTCCGCTCGATCAGCAGCAGCGGCGAGCCTGCTTCGACGGCCAGCAACGCCGCCACCCGGTCGGTGGCGATGAACGGCTCGAGGAACTCCGTCGCCGCCTGCGGGGCCAGCCCGTAGTCGCGCCGCATCCGGGCGTACAGCGACCCGGTCAGCCGCTTCTCGAGCAGCCCCGGGAACAGCTCGGCCGGCAGGTAGGACCGTTCGAGCGCGACCGGTTCGCGGTTGGCCGACCGGACCCGGACGATCTCGTAGACGTCGGCCTCGACCGGCAGCTCGAGCGCCTTCGCCACCGCCCGCGACGCCGGTACGACGGTCGAGCTGATCACGCGAGCGCTGGCCCGGACATGCCCCTGGCGTAGCTGCTCGGTGAAGCCGGCCAGACCCGTGATGTCGCACTCGATGCGCGGCTGCCGGATGAAGGTGCCACCCTGTCGACCCGGGATCCGCTCGACGACCCCGCGGGCCTCCAGCGAGCCGAGCGACTGGCGCAGCGTCATCCGGCTGACCCCGAGTGCAGCCGCCAGGTCCTTCTCCTTGGGCAGCTTGTCGCCCGCGAGCAGCACCGCCCCGTCGATCAGCGACATGAGCCACTGCTCGATCTGGACGTGCGCAGGGGGCCCCGTCGACGACGACAGGTCGGGCGCCGTGGCTGGCAGGTCAGCCATGCTCGGCAGCGCGATCGGTTCGTTGGTCAACGAGGCCCCCTCCGGTTCCTGGTGATCCCTACGTTGTCATGTCGTGATCACGTGGCGTCGAACACCTCCACGACGGTCATGCGTCAAAGACCTCCACGACGGTGGGGTCGATCGTGTGCTTCGGCCCGGTGAACCAGCGCTTGGCCGAGAGCTCCCACCAGATGAGCAGCACGAGCAACGACCCGATCGTGAGGATCGGTGCGTAGTTGACGAACTTCCACGAGAAGTCCTTGTTCCACGGGATCGCGGCCGGTGTGAACGGCATGATGAAGTAGATCGAGATGATCACGATCTCGGCGCAGGCCACCAGGTTCATCCACTTGTACTTCTGGCCGTTGTTCCAGCTGCCGGGCTCGAACGCGTCGCCCATCCTCCACCGCTGCCAGATCGGGATCAGGAACGCGAGGTACAGCCCGATCACGGCCACCGACGTCACCGCGTAGAACGCCACCGGCACGGGTGCCCCGCCGATGTCGACCTTGACGAGCGACGGCAGGGTGATGATCACGCTGATGACGCCGACGAGCATGACGGCGTTGGCCGGCACCTTCGAGGCGGACAGCTTCGACCACAGCTGCGAGCCGGGGATCGCGCCGTCCCGGCTGAAGGCGAACGTCATCCGGGACGCACTCGTCATACACGAGGTCGCGCAGTAGAACTGGCCCGTGGCCGAGATGAGCAGGATGAGACCGGCCCAGTTGCTCGACAGTGCCTGACTGAAGATCACGGCCACGCCGCCTCCACCTTCGGTGACCTTCTCCGGGTCCTGGACGGCGAAGAGGAACGACAGCAACAGGATCCAGCCGCCGATGCCGGAGTAGAAGATCGACTGCCACATGCCGCGCGCGGCCGACTTCGACGCGGCCTCGGTCTCCTCCGACAGGTGTGCCGAGGCGTCGAAGCCGGTGATCGTGTACTGCGTCAGCAGGAATCCCAGCGGGAGCACGAGGAACCAGTACTTGCCGTCGGCGTACCCGGAGTTGTTGATGCGCTCGGTGAAGACGAAGCCCATGTCCTGGTGCTTGTCCGGGACGAGAACCAGGATGAGGACGACGATCGAGGCGCCGGCGACGTGCCACCACACCGAGATGTTGTTCATCACGGCCATCAGGTGTCCGCTGACGATGTTGAGCAGGGAGGCGGCCACCAGGATGATGACGAAGATGACGAAGACCCGCTCGAGGGAGTAGCTGTCGGCCCACGAGGAGCTGAACGTGCTCAGCGTCAGGTCCGTGAAGGTCGCACAGCCGTACGCCACCGAGGCGACGACCGCCAGCAGACCGATCAGGTTGAGCCAGCCGGTGAAGAACCCCGCCTTCGGTCCACCCATCTTCGAGGCCCACCAGTAGATGCCGCCCGAGGTGGGGTACGCCGACACCAGCTCGGACATCGTGAAGCCGATGATGAGGATGAAGCCGGCGATGATCGGCCAGCCCCAGGAGATCGCGATCGGGCCGCCGTTGTTCCAGGCCTGGCCGAACGTCGTGAAACAGCCGGCCAGGATCGAGATGATCGAGAACGAGATGGCGAAGTTCGAGAAGCCGGACCAGTTACGGGACAGCTCCTGTTTGTACCCGAGTTCGGCAAGCCTTCGCTCGTCGTCGTTGAGGTGGGTCTGTGACATCGAATCCTCCGGAGAGGTATGCGCCCGGACGGGCGGTTGGACGGGGATCGGTGCGCAGGCTGGGAAGCGAGGGTGTTGCGAGATGCTGCAGGGGTAGGTAGTGGTGAGGGGACGAGTGAGCGTGAGTAGGGACAGGGTTGAGTAGGGACGGGTGGGGTCAAGCGGTAAGCTGTCAATCGGGCGCTGCGGCAGCGGTGAGCCAGGATTCGAACTCGGGGCTGTCGAACTCTTCGACGGCCCGGTCGTACTTCTCCAGGCCCCAGGACCAGAAGTCGAAGTCGAGGTCGGAGTTGCCGTCCTGGATCGAGGCCCAGAGCATCCAGCCGTACTTCGACAGCAGTCCGAGAAGACGCGAACGGGCGACCATGCTCGGCCACTCGCGTCCGAAGTACGCCGTGACGAGTTCGTCGAGCAGTGGCGGGTCGAGGGTTGACTCGCTCCAGATGTTGCCGAGCTCGAAGCACGGGTCGTTGTTGCCGGCGTACTCGAAGTCGATGATCCAGACGCGCTCGCCGTCGTCGATGAAGTTCGCCGCGAGCAGATCGTTGTTGCACGGCACGGTTCCGACCTCGATGACAGACAGCGCCTTTCGCATCCGGTCGATCTGCGGCACGAACTCGAGGTAACGGTCGGGCAGCCGGTAGCCGCGCTGCTGCACGGTCTTGAGGTAGGCCTGCTGGACGTCGAACATGTCGAACTCGCTGACGAAGCGCGGACCGTTGTGGAGCGTCCGGACCGCGTCGGCGATGCGCCGCAGCTTGGTGGGGTCGGCCACGTCCGATGGCGTGTACGTCGTGCCGGTGATGAAGTCGACGACGAGCAGGTGGTGCTCGGGCACGAACTCGACCACGCGGGGTGAGGCGCCGGACGCGGCGGCGGCGCGGGAGTTGAGGTACTCGGCCTCGCGGTCGATCGACAGCATCGTCGAGTCCTCGTTGGAGATGCGCACGACGACGTCGAGGTCGACGGTCTTGACGTGGACGTTGATGTTGGTCAGCCCGCCCTCGAGGAAGCTGACCTCGCGCGGCTCGTAGCGGACGGAGGCGAGGTGGTCGAGAATTGCGTCGAGCTCGTCCGGTGCCATGGCATCGGGCATCGACGACTCCTCCCCTTCCGACATCCCCGTGGGTGGATGCTAGTGCCAAAGCAGCTATCAGGTCTAGACTCATTCCGCAGTCATGCCGACCCATCGGAAGCGAGCTCCCACATGCCCAAACCGACGTTTCCCCTGACGGTCGAGAAGCTTCGAGTCCTGGTCGACGAAGGGGAGGTCGACACCGTCATCGTCGCCTTCACCGACATGCAGGGACGCCTGCAGGGCAAGCGGCTGCACGCGCAGTTCTTCCTCGACACCGTCCTGGCCCATGGCACCGAGGGGTGCAACTACCTGCTCGCGGTCGACATCGACATGAACACGGTCGACGGCTACGAGATCAGCTCGTGGGCCCGCGGGTACGGCGACATGGAGTTCGTGCTCGACCTGGCGACGTTCCGGCTGACGCCGTGGCTGCCCGGCACCGCGATGGTGCAGTGCGACCTGGCGTGGCTCGACGAGGGCCACTCCCCTGTGCTGCAGTCACCGCGCACGATCCTGAAGAAGCAGGCCGAGCGGGCGGCTGGTCACGGTTTGCGGGCCTTTGCCGGCACGGAGCTCGAGTTCAACGTCTACAACGACACGTTCGAGGAGGCGTGGAACAAGGGCTACCAGAACCTGATCCCCGGCAACCAGTACAACGTCGACTACTCCCTGCTCGGCACGAGCCGGGTCGAGCCGTTGCTGCGCGACATCCGCAACCACATGTACTCCGCAGGCCTCATCGTCGAGTCCGCCAAGGGCGAGTGCAACCTCGGGCAGCACGAGATCGCGTTCAAGTACGAAGAGGTGGTCCGTACGGCCGACCAGCACTCGGTGTACAAGAACGGGGCGAAGGAGATCGCCTCCCAGCTCGGTCAGGCCATCACGTTCATGGCCAAGTACGACGAGCGCGAGGGCAACTCGTGCCACATCCACATGAGCGTGCGTGGTGACGACGGGAAGATCGTCTTCGACGAGGGGTCGGGGCCGACCAAGACGTTCGAGCACTTCGTCGCGGGAGTACAGGCGACGCTGTACGACTTCACGCTGCTCTACGCGCCGAACATCAACTCCTACAAGCGCTTCGCGCCGGGTTCGTTCGCGCCGACGGCCATCGCGTGGGGCCATGACAACCGCACGTGCGCGTTGCGGGTGGTGGGTCACGGCGCCGGCCTGCGGGTCGAGAACCGGCTGCCGGGTGGCGACGTGAACCCCTACCTCGGGTTGGCGGGCATGCTGGCCGGTGGTCTGTACGGGATCGAGAACGAGATCGAGCTCGAGGCGCCCTTCGAGGGCAACGCCTACGAGTCGGACAAACGGCACGTACCCGTGACGCTTCAGGAAGCGCGCGACGCGTTCGCTGCCTCGGAGTTCGCCCGCGACGCCTTCGGCGACGAGGTGGTCAACCACTACCTCAACAACGCCGACGTCGAGCTCGCCGCGTTCAACTCAGCCGTCACCGACTGGGAACGCTTCCGCAGCTTCGAACGCATGTGAGAAGCCATCCAGGTCAGCGAACGCATGTAGGTGCAGCAATCCGACCGGGTGGCCGTAGGTGTTTGCCTAGTGAACAAGCCACCTGCACTCTTACGTAGGCGAATCCGCCTAGTGACCAGGGCACCTGGCTTGTGCACTAGGCAAACGCGTACGGCCCGATGAAAGCGGACGACCGGATCAGAACGGCAGCACGACGACGAGTGAGGGAGCACGTGAGTACGACGTATGTGGTGATCGACCCGGCGACGGAGGAGGAGGTCACCGAGGTCCACCTGGCTTCCGTCGAGGAGACCGACGCGCACATCGCGAAGGCGTCGGCGGCGTACGAGGAATGGCGCCACGTCAGCCCGGCTGACCGCGGCCGCCTCCTGCGGCGCTTCTCCGAAGCCGTCGACGGCGCGATCGAGGAGCTCGCCCGGCTCGAGGTGCGCAACGCCGGCCACACGATCGGCAACGCCCGATGGGAGGCCGGCAACGTCCGCGACGTGCTCAACTACTACTCCGCCGCACCGGAGCGGCTGTTCGGTCGCCAGATCCCGGTCGCAGGCGGCCTCAACGTGACGTTCAAGGAGCCGCTGGGCGTGGTCGGCGTCATCGTGCCGTGGAACTTCCCCATGCCGATCGCCGGCTGGGGCTTCGCGCCCGCGCTGGCGGCCGGCAACTGTGTCGTGCTCAAGCCCGCCGAGCTGACACCGCTCACCGCGCTCCGCCTCGGCGAGCTGGCGCTGGAGGCCGGCCTGCCCGAGGGCGTCTTCACGGTCATCTCCGGCAAGGGCTCGGTCGTCGGAGAGCGGTTCGTCACCCACCCCGACGTCCGCAAGGTGTGCTTCACCGGCTCGACCGCGGTCGGCCAGCAGATCATGCGCGGCGCCGCCGACCAGGTCAAGCGGATCACGCTCGAGCTCGGCGGCAAGAGCGCCAACATCGTCTTCGCCGACTCCGACCTCGAGCAGGCCGCCGCCAGCGCGCCCTACGGCGTCTTCGACAATGCCGGCCAGGACTGCTGCGCGCGCAGCCGCATCCTGGTCGAGCGCAGCGTCTACGACCGGTTCCTGGAGCTGCTCGAACCGGCCGTCCAGGGCGTCAAGGTGATGTCGCCCGGCGACGACGCCGCCGAGATGGGTCCGCTGATCAGCGCCAAGCAGCGCGAGACGGTCACGTCGTACGTCGAGGGCGACGGGGTCGACGTGGCGTTCCGCGGCCACGCCCCCGATGGCGCCGGCTTCTGGTACCCGCCCACGGTGGTGCTCCCCAAGACCGACCAGGACCGCGTATGGCGCGAGGAGGTCTTCGGTCCGGTCGTGGCGGTGCTGCCGTTCGACGACGAGGCTGACGCGATCGCCAAGGCCAACGACACGGAGTACGGCCTGTCCGGTTCGATCTGGACCCGCGACGTCGGCCGCGCGATCCGCGTCTCACGCGGCGTCGAGACCGGCAACCTCAGCGTGAACTCGCACGCGTCGGTGCGCTACTCGACGCCGTTCGGTGGGTTCAAGCAGTCCGGCATCGGCCGTGAGCTCGGCCCGGACGCCCTCGACCCCTTCACCGAGCTGAAGAACGTCTTTATTTCCGACCAGTAGACACCGCGACCACCTCACCCGCACACTCCCTTCACGAAACGAGGACCCACGCATGGCTGGATCAGGGCGGCTGGACGGACGGACCGCCGTCGTCACCGGAGGCTGCAGTGGCATTGGGCTGGCGACCGTACGACGGTTCGCCTCCGAGGGCGCGAAGGTCGTCATCGGTGACCTCGACGACGCGCACGGCCCCGGCATCGCCGACGAGGTCGGCGGCACCTACGTCCACTGCGACGTGACCGAACGCCGAGGAGGTCGACGCGATGTTCGCCGCCGCCCAGAGCACCTACGGCTCGGTCGACGTGGCGTTCAACAACGCCGGCATCTCACCGCCCGACGACGACTCGATCCTCGACACGGGGATCGAGGCGTGGCGGCGCGTGCAGGAGGTCAACCTCACCAGCGTCTACCTGTGCTGCAAGGCGGTCATCCCCTACATGCAGCAGCAGCAGCGAGGCTCGATCATCAACACCGCGTCGTTCGTGGCGGTCATGGGCGCCGCGACGTCGCAGATCTCGTACACCGCCAGCAAGGGTGGGGTCCTCGCGATGTCGCGTGAGCTGGGCGTCCAGTTCGCCCGCGAGGGCATCCGGGTCAACGCGCTGTGCCCCGGACCGGTCAACACCCCGCTGTTGCGCGAGCTGTTCGCCAAGGACCCCGAGCGCGCGGCGCGTCGTCTCGTCCACATCCCGGTCGGGCGCTTCGCCGAGCCCGAGGAGATCGCGGCCGCGGTCGCGTTCCTGGCCAGCGACGACTCGAGCTTCATCACGGCGTCGCAGTTCCTCGTCGACGGCGGCATCGCCGGCGCGTACGTCACTCCGCTGTGAGGAGCTGATCGCGCCCGCGAATTGCGGGAAGGTGCCGGCCGCCACCGGCGTGTCGACCTGCACGTGTCCCGCAATTCCGGGGAGGGCGAGATGACGAGTGCACGGCCGGTCATCGGCATCACGTCGTACGTCGAACCGGCGTCCTGGGCGGCGTGGAAGGACGTACCAGCCGCGCTGATCCCTCACGGGTACGTCCGGCACGTGCACGAGGCCGGCGGCCTGGCGGTCATCGTGCCGCCGCTGCCGGACGACGCGACCGACGACGACGCGCACGAGGTGCTCTCGCGGCTGGACGGGCTGATCCTGGCCGGTGGCGTCGACGTCGAACCCGCTCGTTACGGACAGGACTCGCACCCGACCGTGCAGCTGCCCCGGCCGGATCGCGACGCCTCGGAGCTCCTGCTGGCAAAGGTGACGGCGGCGTACGACGTGCCGCTGCTCGGTGTCTGCCGTGGGATGCAGGTGATGGCCGTCGCGGCCGGCGGTGAGCTCGAGCAGCACCTGCCCGACCGGCTCGGGCACGAGGGGCACTCCCCCGCACCGGGCCTGTACGGCGAGCACCCGGTCGAGCTCGCACCGGGCAGCCGGCTGCACGCGATCCTGGGCGACCACGTGAGCGTGGCGACCTACCATCACCAAGGGGTCGTGACCTTCCCCGGCTATACGGCTACCGGCTGGTCGACCGACGGCGTGGTCGAGGCGTTCGAGGAGGCGGGGGCCCGGTTCCGGGTCGCCGTGCAATGGCATCCGGAGGTGGGAGCCGATCCGCGCCTGTTCCAAGCGCTCGTCGAGGCCTGCCGGGGCAGCGACCCCAGGTCGACCTGAGCTCGAAGGGGTATGCCGGTGCGCGCGCTGCCGGCGCACCGTACGCCGGCGGGGCCTAGCGGGCCAGCAGGCGGCCGCGCAGCCGATGCAGCTGGGGCATGAGGCCGTAGATGACGACGGGGACTGCGATCGTCGCCAGCACAAAAGTTCGCAGCAGGGCTGACATCGTCCCGAGCCAGTCGCCCAGGGCGAGGTTGAGGACCGTGAGCGTCGGGAAGACGGCGATCCAGATCATCAGGGCCAGCTGGTGCTTGGTGGGCGGCCCGGGCCGGGCCGCCGCGCTGACGGCCGGACCGGTCGCAGTCGTCGAAGTGGTCGTGTGGGCAGTGGGGTTGGACATGGGTTACTCCTTGGTGTCTCTCGAGACAAGAACTGGATAGGTGTGGTGCTCGCCGGCGGTCCCGCAACGGACCGAGTCAGGGCACGAGGTCCTGGTTGAAGTGCTGCACGGCATCGCGGACGTCGTCCTCGACGAGGTCGGCGTTGATCGCGACAGCCGCCGTCGAGCCTTCGCCCGCGGCAGTGATGACCTGGGCGCGTGGGTTGGCGACGTTGCCGGCCACCCACACACCGGGCACGGTGGTGGCGCCGGTTGCGTCCTTGACCACCCACCCGTGCTCGTCGACCTGGCAGCCCAGGGCGATGAGGAGGTCGTTGTTGGGGATGAATCGCGGGGGAACGAACACTGCGTCCCGCGGCACCGTGCGGTTTCCGTCGAGCGCAACACCGGTCAACCGGTCGTCGTCGACGATGATCCGTTCGACGGTGCCCTCGACGATGCCGATGGCCCGTGCGGTCAGCTGCTCGCGCTCAGACCTGCTGAGCATGTCCGGCGGGGTGAAGTAGACGACGTCGTGGCTCCACTGTCGCACGATCTGTGCGTACTGAACCGCCTCCGACGAGCCGCCGATGACGCCGAGCTGCTGGTCGCGCACCTCGTGGCCGTGGCAGTACGGGCAGTGCAGGACGTCGCGCGCCCACCGTTCGGCGAGACCGGGTATGTCGGGGAGCTCGTCACGCAGGCCGGTGGCCACGAGCAGCCGTCGTGCAACGACACGTCGACCGTCGGCCAACACGCACCCAGAAGCCCGATGCGCCCTTGCGGCTGGACGTCGACGACCGAGCCGTTGGCGATCTCGCCGCCGTAGCCGGTCACCTCGTCACGTCCGATGGCAAGCAGTTCGGTCGGCGCCAGGCCGTCCCGGGACAGGTAGCCGTGCATGTGTTCGGCCGGGCCGTTGCGCGGAGAACCTGAGTCCACCACCAGAACCCGTCGGCCGGCCCGGGTCAGCACCAAGGCCGCAGACAACCCGGCGGCGCCGCCACCGATGACCACTACGTCGTACTCGCTCATACCGTCGAGACTCGCGGACTTTCCCGGTATCGACAATGTTTGTTGCTGTTTTCGGGAAGAGCCGGTGTGATGGTCACGTGCATGACTCGATGACCGCCATCAGTGCCGCCCTCGACCAGGTCGGACCTCGCCTGAAACGGCTGCGAACCCAGCGAGGCATCACGTTGACCTCGCTGGCGGCCGGCACGGGGATCTCGAAGAGCACCTTGTCTCGCCTGGAGACCGGGCAGCGGCGCCCCAGCCTCGAGCTGCTGCTCCCGCTCGCGCAGGCGTACGGCGTCCCGCTCGACGACCTGGTCGGCGCTCCCGACGTCGGGGATCCCCGTATCCGGCTCAAGCCTCGGCGGGTCAAGGGCCGAACCGTCATCCCGCTGACCCGGCACCCCGCCGGGATGCAGGCGTGGAAGATCGTGATCCCGACGTCGAAGCACACGCCCGAGCTGCGCACGCACGACGGACACGAATGGCTGTACGTGCTGTCGGGTCGCATGCGACTCCTGCTCGGGGAACACGACCTCGTCCTCGGCCCCGGGGAAGTGGCCGAGTTCGACACCCAGGTGCCGCACTGGTTCGGCAGCACCGGCGACGAACCAGCCGAAGTCCTCAGCCTCTTCGGGCGGGCAGGCGAGAAGATGCATGTCCGGTCGACCATCCGCCCCGGGGTCAACCGAGTCCTGACCCGGGGACTGCGGCCGAGGCGGTGCGGGCGGGGACGGCGGTTGTCCACAGATCCTGCCGGGTGGGGTGGTGGTGCTGCCCGAGATCGCCTAGTTTGAGATGTACGTCGTCTCGCACCCGGAGGTCTCGTCATGCGTCGAGCAGTTGCCGCCGCCGTGGTGGTCGGGGTGTGCCTGGCCGGCACCTCGTGCACCGACGACTCCGGCGCCGCACCGCCCAGTACGCCGGGCAGCACCGCCACCGCTGATCCGCCGACCACGTCCGGACCCACGGAGGGGCCGCCTGAGCTCCCCGAGGCGGCCAAGGCGAAGACCACCGCCGGCGCCAAAGCCTTCGTCACCTACTACGTCGACGTCCTCAACTACTCGTATTCGCGCCTGGACGCGAGGGGCTCTCGAAGAGAGCTCGCCGCACCAACTGCGACGTGTGTCGACTCCTCATGAAGAACGTGCGTTCCATGTCAGAGCAAGGAGGCCATCAAGTAGGTGGAGCCTGGTCATTGCTGCGTGTCGCTGAGCTCGCGGACTTTTCCTCTACCCACCGAATGCTCGCGAAGGTCCACATCATCCACGGGATCCATCGCGCGTGGCACGTTCGAGATCCGGCACGACTAGACGAAGATCGCGCTCGCAAGCGTTGCCGATCAGTCGACTCGTCGTGGCCAGCTACGGCTGGCAGACGCCGTGGACGTGAAGGTCGTACATGAGACTGATTTCGGGTTGCGGCCTATGCACTCGTCGTGTCAGGTCAGCCGTTCGTGCCGTGACCGCCTCAGGCTCGAGCCGGGCTGTCGTGGCACATCCGGTGCGACGCAGGTCGATCAGTTAACTGCTCATACGACGTGATGACGACGGCTCCGGTGATCCGGCAACTTCGCATCGAAGCTCGATCAGAGCACCACGTTCGAATACATCTGGCTACCTGCCGTGTCCCGAGCGCTCTTCCAGCATCTCAGGCCATGCAATGCTCGACTGCGCCGCCGGCTCACTGCACCGACCCGAGGCTCTGGTGACAGTTGACGCCTCTGGGCACGCAAAGTCGACGAGGGCCGGCGCTCAGGCAGGCTGGATGGAGCGGCTCTGCAGGTCTGAATGTCGGGATCCGGGGGATCTCGGGCCGGTCCGGCGGCGCACGCTGACGTGGCAGACCGTGCTGACCGCGATCCGACGTGTCGGCGTCCCGGCGAACGAGGTGCACGCGCCCCCGTACACGCTGGTCAACCTGAAGACGACGTTCTACACGTCGCCCCAGACGGTGACGCGCTCGCTGCACCTGGTCGGGTTCGACGTGGACGCGCAGGCGACGCCGACGTCGTACACCTGGCACTGGGGCGACGGGACCACGTCGACCAGCAGCACGCCCGGCCACCCGTACCCGTCGACCGACGTCACGCACACCTACGAGCACGCCACCCATGGCCACCGGATCTTGCTTCGCGTCGACACGACCTACACCGCGAAGTACCGCATCGACGGCGGCGGCTGGCAACAGATCCCCAGCCGACTCACCATCGCCGGCCCGACGACGCGGCTGCCGGTCAAGCAGGCGGCGGCGGTGCTCGTGGCCGGCGAGTGACCCGCGCAGGGAGACCACCGCAGACATGGGTGTGGGGCCCCTCAAAGTATGAGTTTGAGGGACCCCACGGGTCGATCGAAGTGAAGTGACGTCTCCGACCGATCAGTCGTTCCGTTGAATCCCGCCAGCCTCGTCACCGGCTGTCGCAGTGAGTCGCCTCACCGTGTGGATCCTCGGTTTCCGTCCGATCCCGCCTTCCCTCTCAGGAGGGCGTGAGAGATTTCTACACGGGTCCGGAGACGTCGCACAACCCCTTCTCACAAAGAAGTTCAGCTATTTCTTCGAGTCCTCAGAGTTACCCACAGAAGTCGCTCGTTCATCCACCACAACTGCCCCAGCGTCCACCGATCGCACGAACTTCTCCACAGGCAGCCCTGCCGGTCGACGAACCTTGTCAGCCGTCACCGGCCACCGATACGGTCGCACGAGGCGCACCCCGTCCGTCCCGACCAGGAGGTACGCATGAGGCTCATCCATCATCGTTCGATCACCAGTCGCGGCAGGCCCCGACGGCGTACTCGGGCCGCGCTGGGCAGCGTGCGTCCTCACCGCCGCGCTCGTCGCCGTCCCGTCACCAGCAACGGTGCGCAAAGTCCACGAACGGACGCTGGCTCCCCAGCCAAGTCAGCGCCCGACTCGACCCCCCACCACGTGGTCTTCATCGTGCTCGACCAGCTCCGCCCCGAGTTCATCGACGCCTTCGACATGCAGAACGTCAAGCACCTGATGAAGGACGGCACGAGCTTCCCCAAGGCCTACCTCGGCCACATGGCGTCGGAGACCGTGGTCAGCCACAACGTGATGACCAGCGGCATCCTGCCCAAGCACATGGGCTGGTCCGACGAGTGGTTCCGCGACGTCGACGGAGTCCTGGGAGACGCCGGCAAGACCTACGTGAGCGGCTCGCTGTCCGCCGCCCAGTTCGACCTGCTCATCAAACACGGTGGGTACAAGAAGCTGCCCGACTACCTGCACGAGAAGTTCCCCGGCACGATCGTCGCCACGGTCGGCCAGAAGTCGTACGCGACCAACTCGATGGGTGGGCCTGGTGCCGACATCCGCGTGACGATGGGCAGCCGCGACAAGGACTGTGACGTGGACGGGTCAACCGCCACCAACTGGCGCGGCCCGCCGGCACCAACGTACCGGCTTACATCACCGGCACCTACGTGCGCCAACACCGAGTGCAGCCGCTTCTACATCAACTCCAACAAGTACCTGAACAACCACGGCACGCTCACCACCTCGCCGGCGTGGATGTACCCGCTCGAGGGCAACCGGGACGTTCCGGGTCAGACCCCGCGCACTATGGCGGAGACGTCTGGACCGCCGATGCCGCCATGGCGATCATGGACAACGAGAACTGGAGCGGACTGCTCATCACCATGGGCGGCATCGACAAGGCCGGTCACATGTGGGGTGGCCTCAACGACGTGCCGCCGTACCCCGGCGGTGACGACGACGTCCACATGGCCAGCGTGGCGAAGACCGCCGACGACCAGGTCGGTCGGATCATGGACAAGCTCGACCAGCTCGGGATCCGCGACGACACGCTCGTGGTGCTGACCACCGACCACGCCCAGCTCACCGGCGAGACACTACTACGGCGTCGACAAGGCCGGGCAGGGCAACTTCAACTGGTACTACGGCACGGCCACCGGCACGGGCGAGAACTACCTGATCGCCACAGCCGGAGATCCAAAAGCTGATCGACGGCACCGACAACGTGCAGATGAGCATGCAGGACTCCGCGATCCGAACCTGGCTCGTCGATCAGGTCCAAGGCGAAGAAGCAGCAGGCCGCCGATGTGATGGCCACCCTCGGCGGCGTACGGGCGTCGTACTACCTGGACGGCAACCGGTACAAGCTGCGCTGGGCGGCACCACGCTCACAGTGGGGCAACGACGCGTGGCAGTGGTACAAGAAGCACGGTCAGGAGATCGTCAACACCGCGGCCGCACCGTACGGCCCGGACGTCATCGGGCTGCTCGCGAACAACACCAGCTACGGCGTCAAGGGTGACCACGGTGGTGCCCAGGAGTCCGTGCAACGGATCCCGATCATCTTCAGCGGCCCCGGCATCAAAGCGGGGAAGAAGCCGGGAATCCAGCTGCGGTCGGTGGACATCACGCCGACCATCCTCCGCGAACTGGGCATCACGCCGAGCCAGCGACTGGACGGCAAGGCTTACCCGTTGCCGTAGCGACACGGAAGGCCGGGGCGGCGACGCCCCGGCCTTTCTCGTCCACAGATCGTGAGGCGGACGTCGTCGCGCCTGTGTGCCGGGGTACCTTGACCTTCGATGCGGTGGAGGTTCCGCCGCGCTCACTGTCTCTGGAGCGTGCCACGCATGTCCGTCCTCTCACGTCGCCGCAGCGTCGGCCTCCTCGCTGCGGCCGCGATCGCCTGGGCGCCCACCACCGTCGCGAGCGCGCAGGCCCAGCCCGGCGGGCCAGTCGGTCGACGCCTGCGGCTCGGCACGTTCCTGAACAGCTCGACCGCCGCGGTCAAGATCCCGGACAACGTTCGCTTCTACCAGCGCCGGGTGTCCCTGCTGGGCACGCACACGTGGTACCAGCAGCGGTATCAGCACCACGTCGTCATCGGTGGCTGGTATGCCGTGCACGACTGGAACAACCGCCGCGCCACGATCTGGGACCACCGCCTCAAGGTCCGCAAGCTTGCCAAGACATCGCCAGCAGGTCTCCCCCGCCACCGCGGCGGCCAACGTCGACGTACGCGACAAGCAGGCGGCGGCGCCGAGGACAACCCCCGGCCTCCTGGTCCTGCCGGGTCGAGCCGGAGCCCCCGCCCGGCTCGTCTGGCGTGTCCTCACCACCTCCGGTTCGGGCGTCACGGCGTCGTACGTCGATGCCGCCGACGGCCACACGTTGCGCACCGTCCAGCTCGCCAAGTCGGCCCGTCCGGACGGGTCACGATCGCACGGCACGCGGTACGACCACGCCCCTGCCTCAAGGCCAGGTGTTCGACCCGAACCCGGTCGTCTCGCCAGCAGGACGAGGGGCTGACGGACGACAACGACGCCAACCGCGCCGTGCCGGCCGCCGCCTACCAGACCGTCGACCTGCGCAACCTCCGCGGCAACCACACGCTGGTCGGCAAGTGGGCTCAGATCGTCAACAACAACGCGGCCACGCCCACTCCGGATTCCGGCACCGGCAGTGACACCTACTTCTTCAAGCGGGCGAGCGACTACTTCGAGCAGGTCAACGCCTACTACGCCGTCAACGCCGAGCAGGAGTACCTGCGGGCTGCTCGGGCTCAAGCAGGTGAACGCCGAATCGCAGCAGCTCAAGACCGACGCCTTCGCCGACGACAACTCGTACTACGACCCCTCGGTCGACCGGATCTCGCTCGGCAGCGGCGGCGTCGACGATGCCGAAGACCCCGAGGTCATCTGGCACGAGTACGGCCACGCGATCCAGGACGACCAGATCCCCGGCTTCGGCACCACGCAACAGTCCGGCGCGATCGGTGAGGGGTTCGGTGACTACATGGCCGCGGTGATGAGCCAGGCGGCGGCCACGCCCAACGACACGCCCATCACCCCCGCTGCCTGCCTGATGGACTGGGACTCGACGTCCTACACCCCGAACGCGCCGCACTGCATCCGGCGCACCGACCTGAATCTCGACTTCCGCACGAACCGCAACGGCGAGGTGCACCATGACGGGCAGATCTGGTCGCGGGCACTGTGGGACATGTACCTGAGCCCCGACATCAACACCACCCCTGGCGACGACGTCGCCACCCGCATCATCGTCGAGGCGCAGTTCAACTTCACCCCGAGCATCTCGATGCCGGCCGCGGCCAAGCGCATCATCAACACCGCCAAGGAGCTCCCGGGCACCAACCCCGCCCTGGTGGCTGCGGTCAAGACCGCGTTCGAGGACCGCCACATCCTGTAACCGACGCCAAGGATCCGAGTGTTACCTGGCCAGGGCCGCGTAACACTCGGATCTTGACGCCTCCCCGGGTCAGTACTGCGGAACGAAGAGCTGCTGGCCGATCCGGATCGAGCCCGCGTCGGGCAGCTCGTTGAGATCGACGATGTCGGCAATCACGGTGCGCGGGTCCTCGCCGGGAGCGATGCGGGTGGCGATGTCCCACAACGTCTGTCCGGCCCCGACCACGACGGTGTGCTGGGTGGCGTGGTGAGTCTGATCGGTCGAAACCGCCGGGCTCGACAGCAGCGTGAACGCAGCGAAAGCCAGGGCCAGCACCACCATCAGCAGGAGCAGCCGGCCTCGGCGGGTCAACCGCACAGGCGCGACCTCGCGCGACACGGCACGAGGTGTCGACCGTGCCGGGGACGCCGGACGCGCGGCTCGCGGCCGGGCGATCCTGACATCGCTCTGGTGCGGTGCAGTGAGGGTGGCGGTGCTCATCGTTGACCTCCGGGGAAGGCGATCTGGCTGGTCTCTCGTCTGATCCAAGGTGTATCGGTCGCCACCGACAGTCGGCGGCCACGTGCTCGGGTCGCCCGCGTCGCACCCTGGCGGCGTACGCCGAGGGAATCGAATACACGTTCGATCGAACACATGTTTGAACCGTAGCAGCCTGGTGAGACATTTCCCGGGAGGTGGTCGAACGCGTGTTCGATGGGCGTGTCGTCTGGAGCGCCGGGTAGCGTGGACGTGTGATGACCCTTTCGCGGACCGTCCAAGTCGACAAGCCCATCAGTAGCGTCTACGCCTACCTCAGCGACTTCACGACGAGCGAGGAGTGGGATGCCGGCACCGTACGGACCACCCGCGTCAGCGGTGACGGCAGCGTCGGGACCACCTACGCCAACACCTCCCGGTTCTTCGGCCGCGAGAGCGACCTCACCTACGTCATCACCGCGCTCGAGCCCGAGACCAAGATCGCGCTGCGCGGCGAGAACAAGACCGTGGTCGCCAACGACACCATCGTGCTGTCCGGCGACGAGCACCACACCCAGGTCGTCTACACAGCCCAGTTCGAGTTCCAGGGGTTCGTCAAGTACCTCGAGCCACTCCTCACCCTGCCGATGAAGCGCTTCGGCGACGACGCCCAGGCCAGCTTGCAGCAAGCGCTGCAGAAGCTCTGAGGACCGCCGAAACGGCGGGACGACGCCGCTCTGGGCCGACCAGGTCGCAACACGCCGATTCGAACAAATGTTTGAAAGCGTCGGCCGGCGGGTTTAACGTCTGTAGCGAGACGTCAAGCGCCTGGCACCCCTCCCCAGGCAGGCGCTTGACGTCCTCGAGAATCGACCACGATCCGGCTGCGGCCGGGCGACTTGAGGGCGTGACGACATGGCCAAGACGGCGAAGACGGCAAACCCGGCCACTGATGAGGCTGCCGGCACCTCGGTGCGCGAGCTGCCTGACGGACCACCGGACGCCACCGGGCTGACGCCGCGGCAACGCCGCGTGCTCGCCGTCATTCGTGACTCGGTCGAGGCGCGCGGCTACCCCCCGAGCATGCGTGAGATCGGCCAGTCCGTCGGCCTCACCAGCTCGTCGTCGGTGGCCCACCAGTTGCGCGTCCTGGAGACCAAGGGCTACCTCCGTCGTGACCCCAACCGTCCGCGGGCGGTCGAGGTGCTCTTGCCCGACAGCCAGCCCCGACGCTCCGGCGGCTCAGCCACCGAGTCGTCGTACGACGAGACCGGCAGTGGCGACGCCAGGCCCGAGGCCGTCTTCGTGCCCATGGTCGGCCGGATCGCGGCCGGCGGGCCGATCCTGGCCGAGGAGCGCGTCGACGAGATGTACCCGATGCCCCGTCAGCTCGTCGGCGACGGCACCTTGTTCCTGCTCGAGGTGGTCGGTGACTCCATGGTCGACGCGGCCATCTGCGACGGCGACTTCGTGGTCATCCGTCAGCAACCCACGGCCGAGAACGGCGAGATCGTGGCGGCGATGATCGACGGCGAGGCCACCGTCAAGACGCTGCAGAAAAAGGCCGGCAAGATCTGGCTGATGCCGCACAACGACGCCTACGAGCCGATCGACGGCACCGACGCCTCGATCCTCGGCAAGGTCGTCACCGTCATGCGCAGGGTCTGACACCTCACACGTTTGCGCCCCCGCGTGAGCGGGCACCTCCTAGGGCGACGACCGCTGCCACAGGAGGTGCACATGCCGGGACGCAAGAAGCCGGGACCGTCCGTCAAGGACGACAAGACGTACGAAGCGTTGCGCGACGAAGGTGCCAGCAAGGAGAAGGCCGCTCGGATCGCGAATGCCTCCGCCAACCAGGGCCGCTCTACGGTGAGCAGACGGGGCGGCAAGGCCGGTGACTACGAGGACATGAGCAAGCAACAGCTCTACGACCGCGCGAAGAAGGTTGGCATCGACGGCCGGTCGTCCATGTCCAAACCCCAGCTCATCGACGCCCTCCGCAACCACTGACCGCGACGATCAACCCGCACGGGCGCCCCGATCTCGCTCCGGAGTGTCCTCGGGCAAGGTCGGCAGGTAGACGCTGACCCTGGTCAGCCCGTCCTGGATCCCGGTCGTCAGCCGCCCACCCTCCGCCTCGGCGAGTGAGCGGGCCAGGGCCAGTCCGCGTCCTTCGCGCGGTCGTTGGGTATGGGTGACCTCGACCCGGACAGCGCCGCTCCCATCGGCGGCTCCTTCGTCGAGGACATCGATGGCAACCGCACCGCCGACGTCACGGGCCTGGATCTCCACCACACCACTGCCGTGTCGATAGGCGTTGTCGACCAAGGTCTGCACGATCTGGCGGGCGGCCGGCAGCGACGCGACCACCATGACGCCCGGATCCCCGCGCAGGCGAAGGGGGCGATCCTGAGCCGCCAACGTGCCGTGCCACGCCTCCCGTACTCCGTCGAGGAGCGCCTCGACGGAGAATGATCCACCGCCGCCGTCGCCGCGGGCGAGCGCCAGGACGTCGTCGACGGTCTGCCCCAGGACGTCGGCGGACGCCAGCGCCTCCTGGACGGCCAGTCGAAGGTCATCGGGGTCGCCCTCGAGACCCTTCTCGAGCTCGAGCCGAAGTCTGGTGAGCGGCGTACGCAACTGATGAGATGCGTCGGCCGTGAACGACCGTTGCCGAGCGATCAGCGCGGACAGCCGATCAGCCGTACGGTTCAGCGCGGCGCCGGCGTGATCGATCTCCGCAACGCCGCTCGGACCGGCGCGGGCGCCGAGGTTGCCCTCCCCGAGCTCCGTCGACACCTGCTCGAGCTCGATCAGCGGCCGCACGAGGACCGTGCTGAGCCGCCGGGCGAGCAGGAACGCCGAGGCCGCTGCGATGGTCGCGATCCCTGCCATGCCCGCCCACAACCACCACACGCGATGCTGGACCACCGACGATGGCGATGACGCGCGTACGACGGCGATGACCTGCTCCCCCGAGTTGACGGGGACAGCTGCCGCCAGCAACCCGTTGCGGCTGTCCACCGGTACGCCGTTCAGCGCATCCTCGAGCGGCTGATCGAGCTGCACAGGGCCACGACCCGTGATCCGCGCTCCCGCGGTGTCGTAGACCGCGAGCTGCACCGCCGCTTCGGTGCTCGGCAGCTCGATCGGGTCGCCGGACGCATAGGTCGGCCCAACGTCGACCGCAGCCCGCAAAGCCAAGCGCTCGAGCTCGCCTTGTTCGTCCGACAGCACCATCCGCTGGACCAGGATCGCGAGCGGAATGCCGAACACGGTCACCGCCAGCGCCACAGCCGCCAACGCCACCGTGACGATCCTTCTCCGCATCTGGCGCCCTCCGCCCGCTCGACTGACCTCATTGTGTCCCTCGCGCTGTGCCCCGCAGCGCCATCGATGCCGACCAGAACGGGATTTTGCCCTCCTCTTACCTGCAGGTGGCAAGCCGCTGGCCGACGTCGTCCTAGCGTCGAAGAGGAGCACCCGGCACCACTCAGAGACCACAGGAGCAACGATGACCGCACCCCGTCTGTCGACCGCGACCGGCGCTCTCGCCGCGACCCTGCTCCTGGCCCTGGCCCTGGCGGCATGCTCGAGTACGGCATCACAAGCGACACCGACCCTGACCACCGCACCGACCGCCGGTGGATCAACCAGCGGGACGCTCGCACCGCGAACCCCACCATCGTCGTCCCCGACGACGCCGAGCGGCCCGGCGCCGGCCACGGAGTTCAACCCACCTGGCGACATCCCTGACAACCAGGTGTTCGTGAAGTACCGGCCGCCGGGCAGCACGGTCACCATCGAGGTTCCGGAAGGTTGGGCGAGGTCGACCCAGGCGGGCACCGTGACGTTCACCGACCACTTCAACTCGGTCGGGATCTCCGAGCGACAAACGTCAACGGCCCCAACCGTCCAGTCGGCCATGCAGCAGGACGTTCCCGCGATCAAGGCTGCCCAGGCGAGTGTCCAGGCGGTCCAAGTCTCGATGATCACGCGCGCGGGCCAGCACGCGGTGCTCATCACCTACCAAGCCGACTCCACACCAGATCCGGTCACCAACAAGGTCGTGGTCGATGCCGTCCAGGTCTATGAGTTCTTCCATCAGGGCCACGAGGCCGTGCTCACCCTGACCGGACCTTCGGGGGCCGACAACGTGGACCCGTGGCGCACCGTGAGCGAGTCACTCGCATGGTCATGACACTGCCCGACCTGACGCCGCTCGACACCGAAGCGCCCCTGCGAGCTCGCGAGCTGTACCGGTTCTTCCGAGCGGGTGAAGAAGAGACGCTGGCGTTGCAAGGCGTCTCGCTCGAGCTGAGTCGGGGCGAGCTCGTCGCCGTGATCGGTCCGTCAGGATCGGGGAAATCGACACTCCTGAACCTGTTGGCTGGGCTCGACGAACCTTCAGGCGGCACCGTCTGGCTCGGCGGCCTGCGGATGAGCCACCAGCCCGAGACCGTGAAAGCACAGTTGAGGTCTCGGCAGCTGGGCGTCCTCCGGCAAGCGGACAACCTGCTCCCCCACCTCAGTGTCCGCGCGAACCTGACCATCCTGGCCAGCATCCGGGGAGTCGACGGTCACGAGGACGAGCTCCTCGAGTCGCTTGGCATCGCCGGCCAGGCGACGTCGCTGCCGCACCAGCTGTCAGGTGGCGAGCTGGCCCGAGCCGGGCTCGCCGTTGCCATGGTCGGAAGTCCGCCCGTCCTGCTGGCAGACGAGCCGACAGGAGAGCTCGACGGAGACACCGAGGACGTCGTGCTGGAGCTGCTCCGCCATCAGGCCACCCAGGGTGTTGCGGTCCTCGTCGCCAGCCACAGCCCCGCGGTTCATCACCTGGCTGACCGGGTTGTGGAGCTCCTCGACGGACGGGTACGCCGATGACCAGCTTCGTGGACCACTCACCCCCGCTCCAACCGAGCCGACCTGACCACCCATCCACGTCAACGCCACTCGCGGTCTGCGACCGAGCCGGCCGGACCTTCGGCTCCGGACGGCGGGCGACGGTCGCGGTCCACGACGCCTCTTGCACCATCTGGGCGGGCGACCGGATCGCTCTGGTCGGGCCGTCCGGGTCGGGCAAGTCGACGCTGCTCCATCTCCTGGGCGGGCTCGACATACCCACCTCCGGTACGGTCCGCTGGCCGGCCCTCGACCACGAAGGCACGCCTGGCGGCAGCGAGGTCGCGACCGTGTTCCAGGGCGGCAGCCTCGTTCCCTCGTTGACGGTGCTGGAAAACGTCGGCCTCCCCTTGCTGCTCGCCGGCAAGACCGCGGCGGAGGCCCACGACGCGGCCAACGTGGCGCTGTCCCAGCTCGCCATCGGCGAACTCGCCCAGGCGCTCCCCGAGGAGCTGTCGGGGGGCCAAGCACAGCGGGCCTCCGTCGCGCGCGCAGTCGCGAGCAGCCCACGCCTGCTGCTTGCTGACGAGCCGACGGGCAAGTTGGACCACCAGGCCGCCACGATCGTCATCGACGTTCTCCTCGAGGCTGCGGACGCGCTGTCGGCTGCGCTGGTGGTTGCGACCCATGACCAGGCCATCGCGGAGCGATTGAAGACCGGCTGGACCATGGACTCGGGCCGTCTGCACGCGCCGGCCTCGGCCGTGGGACACCGATGACGCTCCTGTGGTTGAAGGGGCTGCTGGCCCGACGGAGTGGACGTCTGATCGCGACAGCGACGGGCATCGCGATCGCTGTCGCGTTGTTCGCCAGCCTCGGCGCATTTCTCACCGCGTCCAAGGCGACGATGACCCAGCGCGCGGCCCGCTCGGTCGCCGTCGACTGGCAGGTGGCCGTCGCGCACCCCGCCGACGCGACGAAGGTGCTGAAGGTCCTGAAGTCAGATCCCGATACGACGGCGACCGCCGTCGTCGGGTTCGCCCCCACCTCCGGCCTGACCGCCCACACCGGCGGCACCACCCAACAGACCGGCTCCGGCACCGTGGTCGGAATCCCGTCGAACTACGCACAGCTGTTCCCCGGCAGCCTGCGTACGCTCGCCGGAACCGACCACGGTGTCGTAGTCGCTCAACAGACGGCCGCCAACCTGCACGTGCAACCCGGAGACCAGGTCCGCATCGCGCGCCCCGGGTCGAAACCGTTCACGGTGGTCGTGTCCGGCGTCGTGGAGATGCCCCAGGCCGACTCGTTCTTCCAGACGGTGGGGGCGCCGCCGCAGTCCCAGCCGACCGCGCCGCCCGACAACGTCGTGCTGTTGCCCTCAGACACGTTCTCGACGAAGTACGCCGGCCTGGCCTCGTCTCGGCCGGACCTGATCCACACGCAGATCCACGTCGGTCGCAGCGATGCGCTGCCGAACGACCCGGCCTCGGCGTACACGAGCGAGTCCGGACAGGCTCACAACCTGGAGGCGACCACCGCGGGCGCGGGTGTGGTCGGCGACAACCTCGGCACCGCTCTGGGCGCCGCACGGGAGGATGCCGCCTACTCACAGGTCCTGTTCCTCTTCCTCGGCGGTCCCGGCGCTGTCCTCGCGGGTGCCCTCAGCGCTGCCGTGAGCTCGTCGGGGGCCACGCGCCGCCGCCGCGAACAGGCGATCCTCCGCATCCGGGGCGCCAGTGCACGCCAGCTGCGACGCCTCATCGCCGTCGAGACGGCGCTGACGGCCAGCCTGGGAGGCATCGTCGGTCTCGGCGTGGCCGCACTGATCGGCCTGACCACGTTCGGCAGCGCTAGCTTCGGTGCCGGCTCGTCCTCGCTCTTCTGGGCGGCTGTGGCGGTGGCGCTGGGAGCAGTCATCGCCGTCGCCGTGATCTGGTGGCCGGCACGTCGTGACCTGGCCGCCACGTCGACGGTGTCGGCTCTCGTGACGGTGCCGCGCCGCTCGCGTCCGCGCTGGCTGGGCTACGGGCTCGATCTCGTGCTGCTCGCGACCGCCGCGCTGATCTTCTGGCTCACGGGTCGCAACAACAACTACGCGCTAGTGCTGGCCCCCGAGGGTGTGCCGACGATCTCGGTCAACTACTGGGCGTTCCTGGCCCCTGCCCTCGGCTGGCTGGGCGCGACCTTGTTGGCCTGGCGGCTCAGCGATGCGCTGCTCTCGCGTGGGCGTGGTCTCGTCGCACGCGTTCTTCGCCCGGCGGCAGGCAACCTGGCCGGCATCTCGGCCTCGATGATGAGCCGGCAGCGCACGGTGATCACGCGTTCGGTCGTCCTGATCGGGCTTGTCACTGGCCTTCGCCGCCTCCACCGCGACCTTCAACTCGACGTACCGCCAGCAGGCCGAGGCGGACGCCCAGCTCACGAACGGGGCTGACGTGACGGTCACGGAGTCCCCGGGCAACGCGGTCCCACCGTCGTACGCCACGAAGCTCGCCGGCCTGCCCGGCGTGCGTTCCGTCGAACCGCTCCAGCACCGATTTGCCTACGTCGGTGCTGACCTCCAGGACCTGTACGGAATCAACGCCTCGACGATCGGCCAGGCGACCTCGCTGCAGGACGCGTACTTCCAGGGGGCTTCGGCGGCCACGGTGCTGAGTCGGCTGTCGTCCACCCCCAACGGTGTGCTGGTCAGTGCCGAGACCGTCCTGGACTACCAGCTCAAGCTCGGTGACCTGGTGCGTCTACGCCTCGTGAACAGCCAGTCCGGGCAAGCCGTGACGGTGCCGTTCCACTATGTGGGGATCGTCAACGAGTTCCCGACCGCGCCGCGCGACAGCTTCTTGGTGGCCAATGCGTCGTACGTCGCTGCGCAGACCGGCTCGAACGCGGTCGGCACCTTCCTCGTCAACACCGGAGGCAGCAACACGACGTGCGGTGGCCGCGTCGGTCAGGCAGCTGGTGGGCACGTCGGCGACGGTCACCGACATCTCACAGGCACGAGGGCTGGTGGGATCCAGCCTCACGTCGGTCGACCTGTCGGGTCTGTCGAAGATCGAGCTGGGCTTCGCCCTCGTGCTCGTGGCGGCCGCCGGCGGGCTGGTGACCGGACTCGGGCTCACCGAACGCAGACGCAGTATGGCGATCGTGAGCGCCCTGGGCGCCTCGCGGCGACAGCTCCGACGCCTCAGCGTGGGAGAGCCAGCGTTCGTCGTCACCATCGGCCTGGTCGTCGGCGCTGTCGTCGGCGGTGCCTTGTCCTACCTGCTGGTCAAGATACTCACCGGCGTCTTCGACCCACCACCGGCGCATCTCGCGTGGCCGTGGCTCTACCTCACACTGGCTGTTCTGGGCACGGTGACCGCCGTTGTCGGAGCAGCGGTAGGCGTCGGCAAGCACGTCGCCGGTCACGTTCGGGATCAGCTGCGCGAGCTGTGACTCGTAGCATCGAGTCATGCACGCCGTCATGATCGTCGAGGACGACCCCACGATCGGCGCCATGCTGACCAACGGCCTGAGCGCGAACGGCCACCAGGTGTCGTGGCAGCGCACCGGGGCCAGTGCGCTCGAGACGGCCCGGATCCAGCCTCCGGACCTGGTGCTGCTCGACCTCGGCCTGCCCGACCTCGATGGGGTCGACGTCTGTCGAGATCTGCGTGGCATCGCGCCGTTGGCGATCATCGTGATCCTCACCGCCCGGGCTGACGAGATGGACGTGATCGTCGGGCTCGAGTCAGGGGCCGACGACTATCTGACGAAACCGTTCCGGATGACGGAATTGTTGGCGCGGGTACGAGCGCATCTGCGCCGATCGCCGACCACTGATCCGCCCGTGGCGGCCAGCGTCGTGGGTGACCTTCGCGTCGATCCCGGCAGCCGTCAGTGCTTCGTCCGGGAACGCGAGGTGATCCTGCGACCCAAGGAGTTCGATCTGCTGGCCCGGCTGATCCAGACTCCCGGCAGCGCTGTGGCTCGCGACGTACTGATGGCCGAGGTGTGGGACGAGAACTGGTTCGGCTCGACCAAGACGCTCGACGTCCATGTCGCTGCCCTCCGCCACGCGCTGAAGGAGGCCGCCGATGCCTTCGGGACGGCTGTGACAGTACCGACGATCACGACGTTGCGCGGGTTCGGCTATCGGCTCGACCCCTGAGGTCGGACGCGCCACAACTCACGGCTCAACGCACAACAACTCACGGCTCAACGGACAGCCAACAACCTCGACGGCTCAACGGAGGCGGCGGAGGGCGGCGCGGGCGACGTCGGGGTCGTAGGTGGTCCACATCGGCGGCAGCGATGCCCGGAGGTAGCTGCCGTAGCGGGCCGTGGCGAGCCGCGGATCGAGGATGGCCACCACGCCGCGGTCGAGCTGGGTCCGGATCAGCCGGCCCGCCCCTTGGGCGAGCAACAGCGCGGCATGAGTCGCGGACACGGCCATGAACCCGTTGCCGCCGGCGCGCTCTGCCGCCATGGCGCGGGCCGACATCAGTGGGTCGTCGGGCCGGGGAAACGGCACCCGGTCGATGATCACGAGCTGGCACGTCTCCCCCGGCACGTCGAGGCCCTGCCAGAGCGACAGCGTCCCGAACAGGCTCACCGCCGGGTTGGCCACGAACTCGGCCTGGAGGTGGGACAGCTGGCCGTCGCCCTGACACAGGATCGGCATGTGCGGCAGTGCCTCGCGCAACGCCTCGCTGGCGGCCTCTGCCGCGCGGCGGCTCGAGAAGAGCCCCAGAGTGCGACCACCCGCCGCTTCGAGCAGCTCGCCGATCTCGTCGATCTGCGCCGCGCCGAGCCCGTCGCGGCCCGGTGGGGGCAGGTGGCGCGCGACATACAGGATGGCCTGCTTCGGGTAGTCGAACGGCGACCCCACGTCGACCCCGCGCCAGGGCAGGGCTACCGGGTCGTCATGGGCAACTCCCTGTTCGTCCTCCTCCGACTGCGCCCCGGGCTTTGCGCTCGCCGAGGCACCCTCCAGCGGTACGACGGCCACCGCCGACTCGTCAGCCGGGTCGTCGATGGAGTGGTCGACCCGCTCGGTCGGCTTGAGCCCGATCGAGCTGGCGATCGAGGTGAAGTCACCCCCGAGCTTGAGCGTGGCCGAGGTGAAGATGACCGTCTTCTCCGTCAGCAACCGGTCGCGCAGCTGCCCCCAGACCTGGAGGGGCGCGACGCACAGCTGGTTGCCGCCACGATGCCGCTCGCGCTCGGCCAGCCAGGTCACGTCCTGCTCGGTGTGCGCCACCAGCCGCTCGGCCACCTGGCGGATCTCGTCGACCATGCCGCGTGCCTGTTGCCGCGCGGCATCCGCCTCCGCGACCTGGGACTCCTTCGGGAACGCCGAGAACGCGGCGGCAGCCGCCGCCCGCAGCATCGTCAGGGCATCCGCCAGCGCCTCGGGTACGTCGTCGATCCGCCCCGGCGCCACGTCGTCCATGGCGGCACGCAACGCGTCACCCGCATCGGACATGTCGTCGGCCTCGCTGCCGTCGAGGAAGTTCCGGGCCCGACGGGCCGCGCGTTCGATGGCCGGGACGGACAGCTCGTCGGTCGCCGCCTGCGTGACGCGTGAGGACAGCTCGTGCGCCTCGTCGACCACCACGACGTCGTACTCCGGGATCATCGGCACGCCCTCGATGGCGTCGATCGCCAGCAGGGAGTGGTTGGTGACGATGAGCTGGGCGGCATGTGCGCGCTCGCGGCCACGCTCGGCGAAACACTCCACGGCGTACGGGCACTTGCTCGCGCCCAGGCACTCGCGGTGGCTGACCGACACCTGCTGCCACACCTTCTCGGTGTGGGCCGGAGCGCTGTCGCGGTCGCCGAGACCGCCCGCCTTGGACTCCTCCTCGGCCCACTCGCGCAGCCGCAGCACCTCAGCACCGAGGGTCCCCTCCGGAAGCTCGACCAGCGCGCCCTGGTCGTCGGGGACGCCGTCGCGGATGCGGTGCAGGCAGGCGTAGTTGGAGCGGCCCTTCAGGACGGCATAGGCGGGTCGCTCACCGAGGACGTCGGCGGCCGCGTCCAGCAGGGCCGGGATGTCGCGTTCGACGAGCTGGTGCTGCAGGGCGAGTGTCGCCGTCGCCACGACGACGCGTGAGTCGTGCAGGACCGCCGGGACGAGGTAGCCGAGGGACTTGCCCGTGCCGGTGCCGGCCTGGACCACGAGGTGTTCGCGGCGGCGCATCGCGTCACGGACCGCGTGGGCCATCTGGACCTGCCCGGGGCGGTCCTCGCCGCCGACGTTGCTGACGGCGGCGTGCAGGACCTCGTCGACCGAGGGTCCCGCCTGCTCACGTACCGCCCTCAGTCGCCGCCTCACTCACCGCGGGAACGCTACCCGACTCCTCCCACCGCGCGCGGCGACGCTCCACAGCCAGCCGGGCGACGATGACCTCCCGGGCGTACTCCCTCCGATCCAGCGCCCCCCGCTGTATGCCCTCGACCTGTATGTGCCCAAGGCAGGTCCCCAGTCCCTGACCCGCGTTTGCCTAGTTCACAAGCCAGCTGGCTTGTGAACTAGGCAAACGTGCGGCTCGGACTGGGAGCTTGCCTTGGGGGCACCGGGTATGGCGGTCGAGCGCGCTGAGGTCGAGCGCGCTGAAAACGCGGCCCCGCGCAGGTCTGTCAGGGTGAGGGCAGGAGGTCTCCATGGTTGGACCCGACGGCACACCACGGGTTGGACACGACGGCACACCACGGGTTGGACGCAGCGGCACACCGCGCCTGGTCATGGCGGGCATCGCGATGGGTGAGTCACCACGCTGGCACGACGGCAGGCTGTGGTTCTCCGACTGGGGTACCGGCCAGGTCATCGCCGTCGACGACGACGGGGTCGACGAGGTCATCGCGTCCGTCCCGTCGTTCCCCCTGTGCATCGACTTCCTCCCCGACGGCCGGCTGATCGTCGTCGCCTCGGAGGGACCGCGGCTGCTGCGTCGCGAGCTCGACGGTTCGCTGGTGTCGTACGCCGAGCTGGCCGACATCGCCACGCGCCCGTGGAACGACATCGTCATCGACGGCCGTGGCAACGCCTACGTCAACAACGTGAACTTCGACTTCCCGGGCGGGGACCCGGTGCCGGGGCTCATCGCGCTCGCGACACCCGACGGACAGGTGCGCCAGGTCGCCGACGGCGTCATGTTCCCCAACGGCATGTCCGTGATGCCGGACAACGCGACGCTGATCGTCGCCGAGTCGTACGCCGCGCGGCTGACGGCGTTCGACATCGCCGACGACGGGTCGCTGTCCGGTCAGCGTGTGTGGGCCGACCTCGGTGATGGCGTACCGGACGGCATCTGCCTCGACGCCGAGGGCGCCGTCTGGTACGCCGATGTGCCCCACCAGCGCTGCGTCCGGGTGGCCGAAGGCGGGAAGGTGCTGCAGACGGTCGACGTCGATCGGGGCTGCTTCGCCTGCACGCTCGGCGGACCAACCGGCCAGACGCTGTACGTCACCGCGAACGAGTGGAAGGGCGCCGACCACATGTCCGACGGGTCGCGTACGGGTCAGGTGCTGGCGATCGAGGTCACGACCCCAGCGACGGGCTGGCCGTGAGCGACCCAGGACCTGCGCTCAGACGAGCTCAGAAGAGGGAGTGCACCAGCCCGAAGAACGGTGGACCGAGGAAGCTGGCCAGCACGAACCAGGCAACGACCCGGTGTGAGAACTTCGCGGCGCTGAGCGACCCCGCCATGGCCACCAGCGCGCCCTCCTCGGTGTTGCGGTCCAGGCCCATCTGCTTCGCGTCGTCCGGGATCCCGTGCGTGGAGCGGACGTGCGCCGTCATCTCGACGTACTCGTCGCGATCGTCCATAACCTGATGCTAACCCTCCGCCACGGCACCGCCAGCCGATCGCCCAAGGACAGCCTCGGCTGACACCATGGGGTGATGGCGCCCGAGCTCGTGACCGTGTCGTCCCAGGGGGCCGAGCTGGTCGGGCTCGCCACGTCTCTGCTCAGCGACGGCCGGACCATCCTCGGCATCACCGGCGCCCCTGGCTCGGGGAAGTCGTTGCTCGCCAGCGCACTGGTCGGCACTGTCGGCCGCCGTGCCGCGCTCGTCCCGATGGACGGTTTCCACCTCGGCGACGCCCAGCTCCGGCGCCTGTCCCTGCTCCAGCGCAAGGGCGCCCCGGAGACCTTCGACGCTTGGGGGTACACCGCTGCGCTCGCACGTGTTCGCGGTCGCCCGGACCACCAGGTGTACGTCCCCGGCTTCGAGCGCGACCTCGAGCAACCGCTGGCCGCCGCGCTCGTGGTCGAACCCGGGACCGGCTTGATCGTCACCGACGGGAACTACCTGCTGCTGCCGGGTCCCGAGTGGCAAGCGGTGGCCGCCCAGCTCGACCAGGTCTGGTTCGTGCAGACCGACGAGGCGCTGCGGCGAGACCGGCTGGTCGCCCGCCACGTAGCCTCCGGAAAGACGCTCGCCGCGGCCATCGCCTGGGTCGAGAGGGTGGACGAGCCGAACGCCCGGTTGATCGCCGCGGGCGCCCAGCGGGCCGACGTGGTCCTCGACCTCACGTCCTGGCGCGGCACCCTCGCAGTCTGAGGACCGGCGGCTCAGCAGCCGTTGCCGTCGGCAAACGTCGTGCACAGTGTGGGCAGGAACCCTCGCGTGGTCGGCGAGTACTCCGCGGACGCCCTGTGCACCTGGCTGCGCTCCCCGTAGTCGGTCTCGCCGTCGCTGACGGTCAGGAAGATCGCGTTCCCCACCCGGGTCACGACGAAGAACCCACCGCCGAGCCCGTACTGCGGGTTGCCCTTCAGGTCATAGGTCCGGTTCCAGTTCCACGCGGCGAAGGCCTCGTCGGAGTGCTGCCCCGACGGCGTCGAGGTGCGATCGACCGCGTCGGCGAAGTTCCAGTAGGAATCGTGGTAGGTGCCGGCCTTGCGGTCGATGGTTCGCACGGCGGAGCAGTCGACCACCGCCTGCCGCAGCTCGGCCATCGCCGCAATCGCGCCCGTGTCGCTGGAGTAGGCCGCGAGCTGCTCGGAGTCGGCATGCTCGACCATGTGTGACCCGATGCTGCGTAGGTCTGTACGCGTGTCATCACTGGGGTAACCGGCGCGCGCGGCACGGCTGCACGGAGTCAGCAACCAGGTGTCGACTGACAGTGGCTTCCAGTCCGAGACATCGGAGTTGCTCGACTTCACTCCCTCGAAGGGGAGCTTGAGGTCAGCCGGGATCGTCGTGACCCACCCTCCGGACGGGGTCGGGCCAGGCACCGCCGCGGCCGGCAGTGCAGGCAGCGTGGGCGGATCCGTCGGCGCGGTAGCGGGCGTGGTCTCGGCGGGGCTCGTCGGAGCCGAGCTCGTCGTTGGCACCGGACCGACCGGCTGGAGGGGCTCGCGACCGACCCGGTCGGCGCCCGCCGACAGGGACCAGCCGACGCCGACCACGACGGCCGCGGTGACTGCAGCCACGGCGGCCACCTGGCCGCTGCGGCGGTGGGTGGCCCGCCTGCGGATGTCCGGTGCGGTCGTGACGCGCGACTGTTGCGCGGCGTCACGCGCCAGCGCAGCCAGCTGGGTGCTCAGCTCATCATCGAAGCCATCAGGCGTCTGGTCAGTCAGTTCAGGCATGGTGGGTCTCCCCGTAGGGCTCAGAAGCCGGTGCGGTCAAGGGGCCGAGCACCTCGGCCAGGGCAGCGCGACCGCGGGACAGCCGAGCTTTGACGGTGCCGACCGGCGCACCGACCTCGGCGGCTACCTGTTCGACCGACAGGTCGCACAGGTGGTGCAGGACGATCGCGCGTCGTTGGTCGGCGCCGATCCGGCTGAGCGCGGCGACGAGGACGGCATGGTCCTCCGTCGGAGGTCGCACGTCAGGGTCCGGACCACGGCGCCGATGAGCCCGCAGCCGGGAGGTGGACTGGCGCCAGCGGCTGACGCCGATGTTCCAGGCCACGCGGCGTACCCAGGCGTCGGGTCGCTCGGCCAGGTCGAGCCTGCGCCGGTGCAGCCAGGCCCGGACGAACGCCTCCTGGACACAGTCCTGCGCCTCACTGAAGCTGCCGAGCATCGCGGTGAGCTGCCCGACGAGCCTCGGCGCCGTCGCGGCATAGAACTGGTCGAACTCGCCTTCGTCCACCGCTCCCCCTTGCGATCATGGGCCGTTTTGATGAGTACGCCGCTCAGGGGTATCCGGGTTGCATAGGTCGCACGACTTCGTGCCGCCACGCCTCAGGCGGGAGCCGCTCCGTACTGCGCCAGCTCACCGGCGAGGCTGGGGTTGACGCGTGCGCGCACGCGCGTGCCGTCGCCGGTGTGGTCGACGCTCAGCACCTCGCCGTGCTCGTGGATCTTGTTCATCAGGTCGCCGCGCTCGTAGGGCAGCAACGCGTCGACCTCGACCGACGGACGAGGCAGGTCGGCCTCGATCGCGACCAGCGCGTCCTCGATGCCTTCACCGGTGCGGGCGGAGACGACCACGGCGTGCGGTTCGCGCGCGAGCAGCCGCTGGATGACGTGCGGGTCGGCCGCGTCGGACTTGTTGATCACCACCAGCTCGGGCACCTGGTCGGCGCCGATCTCGGCGAAGACCTCACGGACGGCGGCGAGCTGGCCTTCGGGGTCGGCGTGCGAGCCGTCGACCACGTGGATGACGAGGTCGGAGTCGGCGACCTCCTCGAGCGTGGAACGGAACGCCTCGACGATCTGGTGCGGCAGGTGGCGGACGAAGCCGACGGTGTCGGACAGCGTGTAGACCCGCCCGTCCGTGGTCGTCGTACGCCGCGTGGTCGGGTCGAGGGTGGCGAACAGCGCATCCTCGACGAGCACGCCCGCACCGGTGAGCCGGTTGAGGAGCGACGACTTGCCGGCGTTGGTGTAGCCCGCGATCGCAACGGCCGGGATCTCGCGGCGTACGCGCTCGGCCTTCTTCGTCACCCGGGCGGTCGCCATGTGCTTGAGCTCGCGCCGCAGCTTGGCCATCCGGGTGGTGATCCGGCGGCGGTCGGTCTCGAGCTTGGTCTCACCGGGACCGCGGCCGCCGATACCGCCACCCTGGACGCCGACGCGTCCACCCGCCTGACGGGACAGGTTGCCACCCCAGCCACGGAGGCGCTGCTTCAGGTACTCGAGCTGGGCGAGCTCGACCTGCGCCTTGCCCTCCTTGGAGCGCGCGTGCTGGGCGAAGATGTCGAGGATCAGCGCCGTCCGGTCGACGACCTTGACCTTGACCTTGTCCTCGAGGTTGCGCAGCTGCGACGGGCTCAGCTCGCCGTCACAGATGACGGTGTCGGCCCCCGTCTCGGCCACGACCATGCGGAGATGGTCGACCTTGCCCGGTCCGATGTAGGTGGCCGGGTCGGGCTTCTGGCGGCGCTGCGACAAGGCATCGAGCACCTCCGAGCCGGCTGTCTCGGCCAGCAGCTTGAGCTCGGCCAGGGAGTTGTCGGCGTCCTGGACGCTGCCTTCGGTCCAGACGCCGACGAGCACCACTCGTTCGAGCCGCAGCTGGCGGTACTCGACCTCGGAGATGTCCTCGAGCTCGGTGGAGAGTCCCGCGACCCGGCGGAGTGCGTGCCGCTCCTCGAGCTCGTAGTCGCCCTGGCTGTCATCGCCACCCCGCCGATCGTCAGAGCCCCCGAAGGCGTCCTCGCCGTCGGCGCCCCAGTCGAGGTCGTCGTCGGACCCGCGGGGGAGGTGGCTTGTCTCGGTTGTTCCGGCGGCCTCGCCGCTGCTGGACACTCCCGTCAGTGAAGAAGTCGTCACGCAACTCGATGGCTGCGCTGTCGGTGTCGAGGTTGTCGCCCGTGAAGTCCGGCTCGTCGGCATACGCACGTTTGTTCACTGTCATCGTGCTTCCACTGTACGGCGCTGCGGCGCCCGGCCACGAACGGTTTACGTCAGTTCGCGGGACCCGGCGGCCAGGAGTCGGACACCGCCAGGTGCGGGAACCGGTCGGGCGGCAGCCACTCGAAGGAGGCGCGCAACGCGGCGGCACTATCATCAGTTGATGCCGGGCGTTCGCGGGTGGCCGCGTCATCGTTGGACTCAGGGGGACCCATGACCAGCCTGCAGCACTCAGCGGCTGAAGAACCCGAAATCACTGCCGGCGCCCCCGCCGGCTACCGCTACCGCTGGATGGTGCTGGCCATCGTCTTGGTGGCCGACGTGATGGATCTGCTCGACGCCACGATCGCCAACCTGGCCGGACCGTCCATCCGAGCCGACCTCGGTGGAGGCGACAGCACGCTGCAGTGGGTGCTGGCGGCGTACACACTGGCCTTCGCGATCGGCCTGGTCACGTCCGGACGGCTCGGCGACCTGGTGGGCCGCCGTGAGATGTTCCTCATCGGCATGGTCGGCTTCACCGCGGCGTCGCTGGCGTGCGGGCTGGCGCCGTCGGCGGGGCTGCTCATCGGCGCCCGGGTGGCGCAGGGGTTGTTCGGGGCGACGATGATCCCGCAAGGTCTGGCGATGGTGAAGCAGGCGTTCCCACCTCGGGACCTGGCGAAGGCGTTCATCCCGTTCGGGCCGGTGATGGGGCTGGCGGCGGCGGGCGGGCCGATCATCGCCGGCATCCTCATCGACGCTGATCTCTTCGGGAGCGGCTGGCGGATGGTGTTCCTGATCAACCTGCCGGTCGGCGTGGTGGCAACGCTGTTGGCTTTCCGGTACCTGCCGGAGATGCCGGCAGCTCCGCGTCGCCACCGGCTCGACCTGGTCGGCAGCGCGCTCATCACGGCGGCCTCGGCGGCCCTCATCTACCCATTGGTGCAGGGTCGGGAGGCGGGTTGGCCTGGATGGACCTTTGCGCTGATGGGCGCGTCTGTCGTGCTCTTCGCCCTCTTCATCTGGAACGAGCGTCGCTCGTCGTACCCGGTGATCGAGCCGTCGCTCTTCAAGCACCGGGGGTACGTCGCAGGGCTGCTGTTGTTGTTGACGTTCTTCGCCGGGCTGGCGGGGTTCATGCTGGCGTTCAACCTGTTCGTCCAGCTCGGGTTGGGCTTCAAGCCGCTGTATGCCGGACTCGCCCTGACGCCGTTCGCGTTCGGGATCGCGCTGGGCTCGGCGCTGTCGGGCGCCTGGCTGGGCCCGAAGCTGGGACGTCCCATCATGCACGTCGGCCTCATCGGCATCCTTCTCGGCATCATCATGTTGGGACTCACGATCGAGCAGTGGGACGTCGACGTCACCGGCTGGCAGCTCGCGCCCGGCACCCTGGTCGCCGGCGTCGGCACCGGGTTGATCTTCCCGCCCATGTTCGACCTGATCCTGGCCGACCTCGACGAGAACGAAGTCGGCACCGGTGCTGGGCTGCTCAACGCCGTCCAGCAGTTCGGCGCTGCGGCTGGTGTGGCGGTGCTCGGGACCGTCTTCTTCCAGCTGCTGCCGACCGACGGCTTCGCTGATGCGTTCGGGAGCGTGCTCGGGGTGGCGATCGGCTGTTGGGTGGCGTCGTTCGCGGTCGTGTTCCTGCTCCCGATGCGGGCCCGCGAGGAGTTGGTCGTCCCCTGACGCGGCGGGGTACGGCCGCTGGTCGGGCGGCGTACCGGTGAGCGGCGTACTGGTGGCACGGTCTATCGGTGGATGAGGCGCACCAGTGAACGGTCTACCGGTGGTCCGGGGTACCAGTGAACGAGGCAGGCACCCTGTGACCGCGGCAGATTTGCCTAGTTCACAAGCCAGCTGGCTTGTGAACTAGGCAAACGCGGAGGGCCAGGGGGCAGGGAGCTACGAGGGGGTCCAGGTGCCGGAGGCGACGAGGACGGCATCGCCCTTGAGGTGGATGTGGTCGTCGTTGTCCCAGGTCACGGTGAGCGTCCCGCCGGGCACGTCGAGACGGTAGGACTGCGGCAGGTCGGCCCCGGGGTCGGCGCTGATGGCTGCCGCAACGACGGCGCAGGCACCGGTTCCGCACGACCAGGTCTCGCCCGACCCGCGCTCGAACACCCGCATCGCCAGATGGCGGTCGCCGCGGCGGACCACGAACTCGACATTGACGCCGTCGGGATACTCCGCACTGCAGAAGATCGGCGAATGTGAGAGCTCGCCCAGCGAGGCAAGGTCGTCCACGGCGAGCACGGCATGGGGGTTGCCCATGTCGACCTTGCGACCCGGCATCGCATGACCGTTCAGCGACACGGTGACGTCACCGGCCACCTTCGGGTTGCCCATGTCGACGCTGATCTCGCCGTCGTCGCAGAACGTGACGAGCTTGATCCCGTCTCGCGTGTCGATCGGCAGCGGAGCGGTCAGGCCGGCCACGTCGACCAGGCCGGCCTCGGCGAGATAGCGCGCGAAGACGCGGATGCCGTTGCCGCACATCTCCGACACGGAGCCGTCGGCGTTGCGGTAGTCCATGAACCAGTCCGCTCCCCCGTCGACGTCCCCGCGGAGCACGCGGAGCACCCCGTCGGCGCCGATCCCGCCGCGGCGGTCACACAGTGCGGCCACCACGTCCGGCGCCAGGTCGCCATGCACGGTGCCGTCGAGATCGGGCAGCACGACGAAGTCGTTGTGGGTGCCGTGACCCTTGACGAACGGGAAGTTCACCCCTCGATCGTACGGCCCCAACGCCTGCCCCCGGCTCAGGTGAGTCCCGTCACGAGCGCCGACGCGCGGGCAGCCAGGTCAGCGGCATCGTACGGCAGCCAGCTGATCCGCGGGTCACGGCGGAACCAGGTGTCCTGGCGGCGCGCGAACTTCCGGGTCCCCCGCACCGTGTCGTCGCGGGCTTCCGCCTCCGAGCACTCGCCGGCGAGGAAGCGCAGCACCTGGGCGTACCCGAGCGCCCGGCTGGCCGTGCGCCCCTCGCGCAGCCCCTGTGACTCCAACCGACGTACCTCGTCGACCAACCCGGCGTCCCACATCTGCCCGACCCGACGTTCGATGCGCTCGTCGAGGACCTCCCGGGGTACGTCGATACCGATCTGGACCACCCGGTCGAAGGCGTAGCGGTGGTCGGGTAGCCGTGCCTGGAAGGGACGCCCGGTGATCTCCAGCACCTCCAGGGCCCGGACGATCCGCCGCCCGTTGCCCGGCAGGATCACCTCGGCGGCGGCGGCGTCGACCGACCGCAGCCGTTCGTGCATGGCCGGGGCGCCCACTGCGGCCAGCTCGCTCTCCAGCCGCGCCCGCACGTCCGGGTCGGCCCCGGGGAAGTCGAACTGGTCCAGCACCGCCCGCAGGTACAGGGCCGAGCCACCGACGAGCACCGGCAGCCGGCCCCGCACTCGACTGTCCTCGATGGCGCGGCGCGCCCACCCCTGGAACTCCGCGACCGTCGCCGGCTCCGCCACGTCGAGCCGGTCGAGCAGGTGGTGCGGGACGCCGCGGCGTTCGGCCGGGGTGAGCTTGGCGGTGCCGATGTCCATCCCGCGGTAGAGCTGCATCGAGTCGCCGTTGACGACCTCGCCTCCCAGCTCCAGCGCCAGGTCGACCGCCAGGTCGCTCTTGCCCGCGGCTGTAGGCCCGACCACGGCGACGACGGGTGGCGTGGACATCCGCCCATGATCGCACCGAGTTGTCAGAACCCAGTCGGCCTCTGGCGCGACCTGGTTCTGACACCTCGGTTGGGTATGAGCCCCCGGCAGACCACAATGGTCCTACGGGGCACGCTGAGGAGGACACGCATGGGGTTCCTGGACAAGTTCAAGACCAAGGCGACCGAGGCCGTCGACAAGCACGGCGACAAGATCAGTTCAGGACTCGGCAAGGCCGGCGAGTTCGTCGACAAGAAGACCGGCGGCAAGCACCACGACAAGATCGAGTCGGCCAAGGAGAAGGCGGCCGACGCCCTCGACAAGCTCGACGGCAAGAACGACGACCTGCCCGACACCCCGCCGAAGTAGACCCGCTCAGGTCACGGTGTAGGTGAGGGCCCACTCGACCACGGCATAGCCGACGCCATAAGGCGCTGCGTCGTACAGCACGGTCGCGCCGATGCTGCCGCCTGCCTCGTACGTCGCCTGGGCGGCACCGGCCAAGACCTGCCACACCGGACGGCCGGTCGACCACAACGCTGCGTCGAGATCCGGGTCGAGGGCGAGCAGTCTTTCGACATCCCCCTGGGCCAGCGCCGTCACCACGGCCTCGTCGTAACCGATCGCGCGCTCGTCGAGATAGCCCGGTGACGCCGTTGTGCGACGGGCGCTGCCGTCGGCCATGGCGAGCACGGCCACCGGTTCCGGCGAGCCGACGAGGGCACGCCCGAGCTGGGCAGACGTGGACGGCACGGTCTCACCCGCCACAGCAACGTAGCGCCGACCAGACGCGGGCCAGCCGGCCTCGTCGAGCAGATAGGCGCCGATCGTCAGCGACAACGGCAGCAGGATCTCCGGCCCCCCGAACGAGACGTCGCAACCGAAGGCCTGCAAGTCGCCGCCGGCGCCGCCATTCCAGTCGCCCGCCGTGGCGGCCGCTCCGACCACGATGACTCGAGGTGGCCCCTGCTTCGGTGCCCGAAGCCGCGCGGGCCAGTCGTCGTACGGCGTCCTGGCAGCAGGACCGCAGGTCTGCGGTCTCCCCTGCCGCACCGGACGCCACGGCGGGCACCAGCAGCGGCGGGTGGGGGCAGATCGCAGCGGCGACGAGCATGCAGCGACCCTAGGCGGCGCGGTGGTCGCGGGGAGCGGCGGCCTAGGCTCTGCCTCGTGCCAGAACGCTTCCGGGTCGTACCCGCCGCCTACGTGATCCTGCGCCGTGACGATCAGGTTCTGCTCCAGCTGCGCGAGGGCACCGGCTTCATGGACGGGCACTGGGCAACGGCGGCGGCCGGTCACGTGGAGTCGGGCGAGGCGGTGCACGAGGCAGCGGTCCGCGAGGCGGCCGAAGAGCTCGGGGTGCGGATCGACGTGACCGACCTCGAACCGCTGTGCGGCATGCACCGGACCGGTGCCAACGGCCGCCCGATCGACGAACGGGTCGACTGGTTCTTCGCCTGCCGGCGCTGGCAGGGCGAGCCGCGCGTGGTCGAGCCGCACAAGACCGCTGACCTGCGGTGGTTCGCGCTCGACGCGTTGCCGGAGCCGGTCGTGCCGCACGAGCGGTACGTCTACGAGCAGCTGCGGGCAGGAACGCTGGCCCCGGTCGTGGCCTTCGGCTTCGCCGGCGGTCCGCACCCCTGACCGCGGCTCGTCCTGCCGGCAGCCTGGGGTCAGGAGTCGAAGCCGAGTCCCAGCCGGTCCAGCGTGCGCAACCACAGGTCGCGCTTCCCCTCGTTGCGGTCGGCCCGCGCGATCGAGGCCCGGGTGATCTGCACTCCGGCGTACGCGAACGGCTCGGGCGGGAACGGCACCGGTTTGGTCCGGACCAGCTTCGTCGCGGTCCGCTCGGTCTCCTCCCCCGACAGCAGGTCGAGCATCACCTGGGCACCGAACCGGGTCGCGCCGACCCCGAGGCCGGTGAAGCCTGCGGCGTACGCCGTCTGCCCGCCGTGCGCCGTACCGAAGAATGCGCAGAAGCGGCTGCACAGGTCGATCGCGCCACCCCAGGCGTGGCTGAAGCTCAGTCCCTCCAGCTGGGGGAACGTCGTGAAGAAATGGTCTGACAGCAGGTCGAAGGTGGCCGGCCGTGAGTCGAGCGCGGGGCTGATCTTGCCGCCGAAATGGTAGATCGCGTCGTAGCCGCCGAACAGGATCCGGTTGTCGGGGGTCAGCCGGTAGTAGTGGAACTGGTTGGCCGTGTCGCCGATGCCCTGCCGGTTGCGCCAGCCGATGGCGGCGAGCTGCTCGGCCGAGAGCGGCTCGGTGACGAGGGCGTAGTCGTACACGGGGGCGATGAACGGTCGCACGCGCTTGACCAGGGCCGGGAACGCGTTGGTGGCCAGGACGACCTGACGCGACGTGAGTGATGCGTGCTTGGTCTGCAGCCGGATCCCGTCCGGTTCGCGTTTGATCCCTTTGACGTAGGTGCCTTCGAAGATGCGGACGCCGAGGTCTTCGGCGGCGCGTGCCAGGCCCCAGGCGAGCTTGCCGGGGTGCACCATGACCGTGCCGTGCTCGTCCCAGAGTCCGGCCTGGTAGGTCGGGGAGGCGACCTCGCCGCGTACCTCGTCGCGGTCGAGGAAGCGGCCCTCGCCGGCCTCCGCCGCTTCGCGCAGGTCGGCCACCTGGTACTCCTCGGTGGCGACGTTGAGCTCGCCGGTGCGCTCCAGGTCGCAGTCGATGTCGTACTTGTCGAGGTCGGCCAGCAAACCGTCGAGGTTCTCGTCGCCGAGCCGCTTCAGGGTGTCGTACTCGTCGGGGAAACGGTCGCGGCCGTTGGCGTCGCCGTGGGTGATGCTGGCGTCGCAGAAGCCGCCGTTACGTCCGCTCGCGGCCCAGCCGACGCGGCAGGCGTCGACCACGACGACGTCACGGTCCGGGTCCTGTTGCTTGGCGAGGAGGGCGGCCCACAGGCCGGAGTACCCCGCGCCGACGATGGCCAGGTCGGTCGTGGTGGCCCGGTCGAGGTGTGGGCGTTCGGGCGGCCGGCTGGCGTCGTCCAGCCAGAACGGCGTACCACTGGTCCCCCGCCACGGGGTCGCCTGCGCACCCGCAGCCCGACCTCCACGATCGCTGCCCCTACGTCCACCCATGCCTCCATCCTGCCCGACCGGGCCGTAGGCGTTTGCCTAGTTCACAAGCCAGGTGGCTGCGGAACTAGGCAAATCCGGGTCGGGGACAGGGCCTTTGCCTTGTTAACTAGGCAAACGCCACGGCCACCATGGGCAGATGCGGGCGCGGGCTAGGAGGTGGCGCAGGCGGGCGTGTCGAGGCTCGGGAGCGGCGCGGGTACGCCGACCGACGGCATGCCGAGCGAGACTCCACCGCCGGATCGCGAGCCGCCCCCACCGGACGTGGCTGCACCGCCTCCGGGTCCAGCGGTCGCCCCCGAGGTGCGGGCCTCCCAGGCGTCACCCGCCCGGGTACGACGCACCGCTGTCACGGGGGTGTCGCTCACCAGGTGGTGCGGAGCGCCGTACGTCACTTCGACCTCGACCACGTCTCCGGGCCGCACCGACACCGACGGGTCAGGCCGGAAGTGCACGAGCCTGTTGTCGCGCGCCCGGCCGGACAGCCGCTCCTTCGCGGTGTCCTTGCGACCCTCCCCCTCGGCGACCAACACCTCGAGGCGGCGGCCGACCAACCGCTTGTTCTCGTCCCACGCGATCTCGTTGACGAGGTCGACCAGCCGCTCGTACCGCTCCTGCACTACGTCATGCGGGAGCTGGTCGTCCATAGCGGCGGCTGGCGTGCCGGGCCGCTGGGAGTACAGGAACGTGAACGCTCCGCTGAACCGCGCCTCGCGCACGAGCGACAGCGTCTGCTGGAAGTCATCTTCGGTCTCACCAGGGAAGCCGACGATGATGTCCGTCGTGATGGCGGCCTCGGGGATCTGCTCACGCACGCGGTCGAGGATGCCGAGGTAACGGTCGCGGCGGTAGGACCGGCGCATCGCCTTGAGCACCGTGTCAGACCCGGACTGCAGTGGCATGTGCAGGGACGGCATCACATTGGGCGTCTCGGCCATCGCCGCGATGACGTCGTCGGTGAAGTCGCGCGGGTGCGGCGAGGTGAACCGTACGCGCTCGAGCCCCTCGATCTCACCGCAGGCCCGCAACAGCTTGCCGAACGCCTGCCGGTCGCCGAACTCGACACCGTAGGAGTTGACGTTCTGCCCGAGCAGGGTGACCTCGACGACGCCCTCCGCCACCAGCGCCTCGACCTCGGCGAGCACGTCACCCGGCCGCCGGTCCTTCTCGGTCCCGCGCAGCGATGGCACGATGCAGAACGTGCAGGTGTTGTTGCAGCCCACGCTGATCGCCACCCAGGCGGCGTACGCGGACTCGCGCCGGGTGGGCAGCGTCGAGGGGAACACTTCGAGTGACTCGAGGATCTCGACCTGCGCCTCGCGGTTGACCCGGGACCGCTCGAGCAAGGCCGGCAGCGAGCCGATGTTGTGCGTGCCGAAGACGACGTCGACCCAGGGCGCCCGGCGCGTGATCTCAGAGCGGTCCTTCTGCGCCAGGCAGCCACCGACGGCGATCTGCATGTGCTTGTCGGCGGTCTTGCGCGGGGCGAGCTGCCCGAGGTTGCCGTACAGCTTGTTGTCGGCGTTCTCGCGCACGGCGCAGGTGTTGAAGACGACGACATCGGCGTCGGTGCCCGGCGTGGCCCGCAGGTAGCCGGCGTCCTCGAGCAGGCCGGACAGCCGCTCGGAGTCGTGCACGTTCATCTGGCAGCCGTGGGTCCGCACC
>CAVQJX010000011.1:0-62311 GCA_963712935.1 uncultured Actinomycetota bacterium | reverse complement strand
CCCCGGGACATGGACAGCATCCTGCCCAGCATCCAACCTGCCCCCGACGCGCACGGATGCGGCCGTGAGCGCAGCGACGTAGGGACTCGCCATCACCAAGCCTCGCCGTGGTCGGCGCATGGCCACCAGCCCTGCCAGCCCGAGCCACGCCACCAAGGCGGGTGCAGCCGCGTGCCGGGCCTTCATCGACGTCGGGTGGAGCACGGCGACGTCGGCCTTGCCCCGGCCGTAACGCACGTACTGTCGGTAGAGATCCGGGACCGACTGACGGCACTCCCACTCGATCACGATCTGGGGATCGAGCAGCAGTCGCTCGCCGGCCTGACGCACGCGGTAGTCGAGCTCGTAGTCCTCGTTGGCGACCAACCGCTCATCCCAGCCGCCGAGCTTGCGAACGAGATCGACCGGGTACGCCCCGAACGGCAGGTGGTCGACCTCCTCGACGGCCGTTGCGTAGTGGTACTTCGAGTTGCCCACGCCGAAGCGGCTTGCCATCACGGCGGCGATGGCCCGACCCGCAGCCGTCACGCCGACACCGTCCTTGCGTCCGCCGACGCCGCCCCACTCACCCTCCTGGAGATGGGCCACGAGTTGGGCGACATACGTCGGTCGGATCGTGCAGTGGGCATCGACACGCACGAGCCAGTCGCCCCGGGCCGCGGCCAGTGCAAGGTTGAGCGAAGACGGGATGTGGGGGCGCGGGTTGGACAGCATCTCGATGCGCGGATCGGCTGCGATCCGGGCCTCGATGATCTGGGCCGTGCGGTCGGTCGAGCCGCCCTCGACGACGACGATCTGGAGATTGCGGTAGGTCTGGCCGCTGACCGAATCGAGGGCCGCACCGATCGACGCCTCCTCGTTGCGTGCCGGGATGATCACGGTGACCAGGTCCTGCCCGAGGTCGTCAACGCGATCGTCTGGTGCCGCTGCCTTGGCCACATCCCCACCTTTTGTCGGCGCGCGGAGTCACGAAACAGACAAGTTAGCGCACCAGGGTGGACCGATCGGCCCAGTCTTCGACATTGGTGGCGACTCCTCCGAACGGCGGTTGAGGTCATCCCCGGCACGTCGATGGCACATCCAGGAGCTCAGCCTGGCCAGATTGCGCGGGTTCATGACGTACCTCCATCGTCCCTTCGGCCAGAGTGCCGCGCCAGAAGACCCATGCGAGAAGGACGTGGCTTACGGTAACGAATTGATTACGTAGTGTCATCTGCCTGCCACCGGCCAGCACCCGGCCCCTACCCGGAGGAACGCGATGAACTCACAGCACCGACACGAGCCAGGCCACCGGACCACACGCACGATGTCGCGTCGCGACATCCTCAGCGCAGGAGTCGCCGCCGCCGCCCTCGGGGCCGGCACCGTCATCGCGGGACCCGCGCTGGGAGCCAAGAAGCGCCGCCGCAAACCCGTCCCGAAGCCGCCTGTTCCCACCCCGCGCATCCCACCCCGCTCGGCGTCGGCGCCGTTCCTGGCCTACACCGACACCTCGTACTTCCGCGCCCCGGCCCTCGGTCTGCCGGTCGACGCGACCCGCACGAAGCAGTTCCGGGACTTCATGAGCAAGCACCCCGACCAGCGCTCTTTCCCCCACCCCCGGATCAACGGCACGGACACGAACCGTTGGGGAACGACGTACGCGATGGGGACCGCCTCCGACCCCGTGTGGAAGCTGACCGGCTCCGTCAATCCGTTCTGCGCGACCCTGGCCACGACCGGATTCCACGCACCCGAGTGGCTCGGCGCGGTCCTGACCGGCACCTCCGACAGCCCGTTCTGCGTGATCGACCAGGCCTCGGGCTTCACGGTGTTCGGTACGAAGGCCCGAGTCGTCGCCCCGCACACGATCTCGGTCTCATCGGCGGGCATCACGTTCCACGGCAGCAACGGGCTGCACCGCAGCGATCCGTTGTCCAACGACAAACGCAACTTCACCAGCCGCGGTCGGATCTCCGAGGCGATGGTGATCCGGGCCGACCTGGTCAGCTACGGCATTGCCAACGACACCGACCTCGGTCACGTGCTGCACATGTTCCTGGTCGAGACGAACACCAGCGACGGCTTCTGTCATCCGATGGTCGGCTGCGAAGGCGGCAAGAACGGCTTCGGCGCCGAGGGCGAGCGGATCGCGATCGACCCTTCCGTCGATGTCACGAGTCTCGGGCTCAGCAAGGCTGGCCTCGTCATCGCCCGGACGCTGCAGAACTACGGCTGCTACTTCGGTGACAACTCCGGCTCGTCGTCGGCGCTCAAGGCGGAGCAGGAGAGCCCGTCTCACCCGGTCTGGAACAAGCTGCTCACGCGCGACAGCCTGGCTGGATTGCGCTGGGATCACTTCGTGGTGATCAGCCGCCAGGGGACCTGACCGACGACCCACGCGGGCCAGCCATCCTGACGGCCATGGACATCGGGTGAATGGTCAGCATTTCGCGAGTGTCCCCACGTGTACCAGGGGTTGCAGATACCGTGGCCCGGTGAACGCCCGGAACCAGCTCGACCGGCTTCGTCACCACCTACGTCGCCCGCTCGCGAAGACGCCGTACGTGTGGGACGCGGCCATGATCGTGCGCAGCAGCAAGCGCTCGACCCTGGCGCGTCCCGGCACGGCACTGGTCATGGACGGGTTCCTCCGGTCCGGAAACACGTTCAGTGTTGCTGCGTTCGCCATCGCCAACGGCGACCAGCTGCACGTCGGGCGACACCTGCACGGAGCTCCGCACATCCTGCGCGCGGCCCGCCTCGGGGTGCCGACCGTGGTCCTGATCCGACGACCGGCCGACGCCGTCGCGTCATACCTGATCAGACGACCGTCCCTGACGCCGAACGACGCACTGTTGGAGTACCTGGACTTCTACCGGACCTGCTGGCGCGTCAGGGAGCACTTCGTCGTCGGCCTGTTCGATGACGTGGTGGAGGACTTCGGTCGAGTCGTCAACGCCGTCAACGAGCGGTTCGCTACGGACTTCCGACCGTACGAACCCACACCGGACAACGACGCCAAGGCCTTCGAGCTGGTTGAGCAGATGAACCGACTCGAGTGCCGCGGCGAGCTTGTCGAGACACACGTCGGACGACCGTCCGCGCAACGCGACGAACGCAAACAGGAGATCGCCACGTTGATGAAGACACCGAAGACCGTAGGACTGCTCGCGCACGCTGACAGCTGGTATCGCCGCTACGCCGAGCTGGCGCGGCAGAGCCACGGTCCGCAAGGTCGCTCGACCCCTGACAAGGGCGCGGCATGAAGCGCGTTCTCCTGGTGGGCAAGGGCTTTCCCGACCGTGGGGGGATCCCAACGTTCCTCACCATGATGCAGTCCGGCGACCTGGCGAAGCAGTACGAGCTGACGTTCCTCAACGTGGCCCACTCGGCCGCCCCCGAGGGCGGAGAGGTGACGACCGGGAACATCGTCCGCACCCTGCGCGACGCTCGGTCGGTCTTTGCCCAGGCCAAGCATCACGACATCGTGCACATCCACTCTGCGCTTGCTCCTGCTGTGACGGTGGCTCGCGCCGGGCTACTCGCACTGGCCGGGCGGCTTCGCGGGAGCGCGGTGATCATGCACGCACACGGCGGCAACATCGAGACCTGGCTGACCACTCCCCTGCGCCGCGCCCTCATGCGGCTCGCGATGCTTCCGGCCAACCGCGTTGTCGCGGTCTGGACGGCCGGCGAACGTGCCCTGGCGTCCTCGATCGGGGCCGACAAGGTCAGGCTGATCGACAACGGCGTCGACTGCGGGCGCTACTCCGATCCCGAGCCGCCCCACGAACCGCCCCGAGTCCTCTACGTCGGTCTGCTCACACCACGCAAGGGCGTCCTCGACCTCATCGAGGCGTCCCGCATGCTGCAGGCCGACGGGCTGGAGCACGAGCTCCGCCTACTGGGTGGGACACCGGACGAAGGTCCGGCTGCCGCCGAACCCGTCATCGCGGCCGCCGAGGGTGTCGCCACGCTGCTCGGGACACGGCCTCCGGAGGAGATGCCCGCGGCGTACGCCGAGGCCGACATCTTCTGCCTCCCTTCGTGGTGGGAGGCCATGCCGCTGTCCGTGCTCGAGGCCATGGCTGCCGGCCTCCCCATCGTCGCCAGCGACGTCGGTGACGTCTCGCGGCTGGTCAGCGAGGACTGCGGCTACGTGGTCCCGGTCAAGTCGCCCGACCGCATCGCCGATGCCCTGCGCAAGCTGCTCGAGAACGTCGACGAACGGCGTCGGATGGGCACCGCGGCTCGCGCTCGGGCGCTATCGACATTCTCGAGCGCGGCGACGGACAAGGCCATCGCAGACCTGTACGCCGAAGTCCTGACATAACGGGCGATGGTCCCAGTCACGACAACTCTCCCAATGCCTGACAGGACGAGGGGACGCCGTTAACGTGCCAGGGTCCTTACCCCCAATCCAGGACTTGATATGCACCTGAGCCAACCGAGGCGAGCTGCACGCATCGCCACCATCTCAGCAATTTCCCTCCTCGCCGGAGCGGCGCTTCTCGCCCCCGCGACCACGACGGCCAACGCAGACAGCGCCAAGGCCGACCAGAAAGCCACGACCAGCACCACCACGAGCACCACACAGAGCACCGCACAGAGCAGTTCCGCCAAGGCGGGTTCCTCCCGTCCCTTCCGGAGCACGTCGTACTGGAACAAGCCACTCGGACGCGCTCCCCGCGACTCAAGCAACCGCCAGTTCATCGCCGACGCCTACAAGGGCGGAAGGGCCTACATGAACCTCGTGCTCGGCGACTGGGGCATGCCGGTCTACCACTCCGGAGCGGGCGACCCCTTGTACCGGATCAAGAGCGGGCCTGGCTGGGTTCGGGTGCACATCCCCAACGGCGCCCGGCACATGCCTACCTCGGACGCCGCCATGGTGGTGATCGACAAAGCCACGCATCAGGTCATCGGCCTCGGCGGGGCACGCTTCTCGAAGAAGGCCGGTTGGTCGGCGTCCGGTGTCTCGCGGTACCTGTCCCGCAGCAACGGCATCGCGGGCGGTCTGCCCGGCGGGCTCAAGGCCAACTACGGCCACCGGGGCATCCCCGGTTCCGTCCAGGCCGTCACGCGCGACGAGATCCGCCGTGGAGTGATCCGGCACCGGCTCGAGGTCTACTGGCACGAGACCAAGAGCGGTCGCGCGTACTTCCCGATGACCCAGTCGGAATCCGGCAAGAACGGCGTCGTCCCTGAGGGCATGGTCATCAGGATCAAGCCGTCGGTGAACCTCAAGGCCCTGAAACTGTCCCGAGGTGCGTACATCATCGCGCGCGCCCTGCAGCGCTACGGCGCCGTCGTCGGTGACAACTCCGGCCAGGGCAACAGCATCAAGATCCAGGGCAACGCCAAGTGGGGCGGTGTCCTCAACAAGGATTCGCTCCGCAAGATCAAGTGGAACGACTACGTGTTCGTCAAGCGCGGCTACCGCCCCTGACGAAGCCGATCCATCTCGGCCACGGCCGAACGAAGACCCGGGCAGCCTGGCTGCCCGGGTCTTCGCATTCCGGGCACGCCACCGGACGCGGACACCATAATGGGGGCCGTGACGACGAACGGAGCGCAGGAGTCCACCGAGCCGACACGTCCCGACGGACCCGTCTTCGTGGTCGGCTCCATGCGATCGGGCTCGACGATGCTGCGGTTGATCGTGGACAGCCACCCGCGCATCGCGATCGGCGCCGAGACCGGGTTCATGGGCGCGGTGTTGGCGACCAAGCGCATCCCGAACTGGAAGTACGGCGACGAGTGGCACCAGCGGATCGAGTGGTCCGACGCCGAGCTCGATGACCGGATCCGGGCGTTCTACGACGGCATGTTCTCGCGGTATGCCGCGGCACGGGGCAAGGCCCGGTGGGGCGAGAAGACACCGTTCCACACCTCCCACATCGCGGCGATGGCCGACGTGTTCCCGACCAGCACGTTCGTCGGGATCGTCCGGCATCCCGGCGCAGTGGCGACGTCCTTGCGCAAGAGCTTCCACTACACGTTCGAGGACGCGCTTTCGTACTGGTCGGCGACCAACCTCGACATGGTGCGGGCCGCCAGCACACTCGGGGATCGTTTCGCCATGTGCCGTTACGAAGATCTCGTCACGTCGGGCGAGCCCGTGCTGCGCGAGCTGATGGAGACGATCGGCGAGGAGTTCTCCCCCAACCTTTTGCAGCACCACGTCGTCCAACGCGATCAGGGTGCCCCCCGTGTCGTCGACGGCAGCACGAGCACGCGGGACGCGATCGATGCCACCCGGGCCGACCGGTGGGCCGACGAGGCCTCCGACGCGGACCGCGTCGCCTTGGAGTCCACGCGGGACCTGGCCGACTTCTTCGGCTACGCGGCCGCTTCGTCCGCCGAGCGCGCACCGATCGAGGGATCGAGCGGACGTCGCTGGACCTGGACCGGCGACGACCTGGCCCGGCGGCGCAAGGAGTTTGCCGACCGGGTCGATTTCGAGAGCCGGCCGCCGACGCTGGCGATCGATGCAGACCCCGAGGAGCTGGCCAGGCGGCTCACGCAGGTCGAGGCTGCCCTGTCTCGCACCCGGTCACGGCGCGCCGTCCAGCTCGTCGACGCCATTCGGAAGGCGCAACGGCAGCGGTCCTGGCAGGAGGTCAAGCGCGTCTGGCGCATCGCCCGGGGCAAATCGTCGTGACACGCCCGGGCCCGTAATGCCCTGGAATCGCCCTGCCACCCTGATCAGCTTGAACGGCTTTGGTCCAGGGTGTCGGAATCGATATTCCATAGCGTTATCGCGCCATTACTTAATGTCATTTTCTGGCCTTATTTGTTAAGCGCAGGGTAAGGCGGGAATGACCAACAGTGAGTGTTTTCTAACTGCATGCAAACGACCCCGTACGCGTGGTTGTATTACTTCATTCACGCGGCGGCGGACGGATGCCCACATGTGGTTCATGTGACGTTCACCTTTGGGGGGTGAAGCTCGAACCCCGCCGCCCGAGTTCGGGGAGGAACCGGGGTGTCGTCCGAGAACATCGTCGCGCGGTCCGCGATCGTCAGTGCCAGGCATCTCCAGCGGAAGCCCAGTACTGAGACTCAGGCCCCCGTGATCCTGGGCCCCGGCGCACCCAACATGCACAAGGATGGGTGGCGCCGAGCCGGTTTCGGCCTCGTTCCGGTCAGCCTTGTCATCGACTTCGTCGCCGTCATCCTCGCTTCGCAGGCCATGGATCTGAGCCGGCGTTCCACGATCCTGCTGACCGGGCTCGTGCTGGTGCTCAACGCCAGCGGCGGACACTACCGGGCCCGGATCGCTCCCGCCCTCCTCGACGAGATGCCGAAGCTGGTCGCTCGTGCCCTCGTGGCCGGCGCGATCGCCACATCGCTTCGAGTCTTCCTCACCCTGCCCGTTCGAGACGGCCTCGTCTACGCCTCCATGGTCTTCGTCCTGCTGGCTCTGTTCGGCCGTGCACTGGCCTACCCGCTCCTGCGCGAGTACCGACGCGGTGGCGGCCTGGGCGACCCGACGATCATCGTGGGTTGTGGCCAGGTCGGCAGCCAGCTCGCCGACACCTTGCTCGACCACCCGGAGTACGGCCTCTACCCCATCGGCTACGTGGACGACGACCCCTTGATCCACCCGAGAGACCGGCGCATTCCGGTGATCGGTGGCATCGACCAGCTGGCCAGCCTGCTCCGCCAGCACCGGATCCGCAACGTGATCGTCGCGTTCACGACGAGCCGCGAGTCCAGCATGGTCGAGGCGCTGCGCACCTGTGACCGGATGGCCTGCGAGATCTTCTTCGTTCCCCGGCTGTACGAGCTGCACGGTGCAGGTCCGGCGACCGAAGCAGTCTGGGGTCTGCCGCTGACGCGGCTGAGCCGGGCGTCGTACCGGAGCTGGACCTGGCGCTGCAAGCGCGTCTTCGACTTCGTCCTGGCCGCTCTGGCGCTCGTCGTGCTCAGCCCGGTCATGCTCGCCTGCGCGATCGCGGTGCGCATCGAGGGCGGACCCGGCGTGATCTTCCGGCAGGAGCGGGTTGGTCTGGACGGACGTCACTTCCAGATCCTGAAGTTCCGGTCCCTCAAGCCGGTCGATGACGAAGAGTCAGCCAACTGCTGGAACATCGGGGACGACCCCCGCCTGGGTCCGGTGGGTCGGATTCTCCGCAAGCTGTCTCTCGACGAGCTTCCTCAGCTCTGGAACATCGTGCGCGGCGACATGAGTCTCGTGGGTCCGCGGCCCGAACGCCCGTCGTTCGTCGAGGAGTTCTCACTGCAGTTCCCGCGCTACGTCGCCCGGCACCGTGTTCCCGCCGGCCTGACCGGGTGGGCCCAGGTTCACGGCCTCCGTGGCGACACCGACATTGCGGACCGGGCGGCCTTCGACAACTACTACATCGAGAACTGGTCGATGTGGTCTGATATCAAGATCATGTTGCGAACTGTGAGCCAGGTCTTCGGCGGCCGAGGGCGATGATCCCGGCGCCGTCTTCTCGGTCGGCGCCCACTTCCCCACTCGTGCACGATTTTGATCTGCATGGCGTGGTCGGAGTGCGCGTCGTAGACGGGACACCACACGACATCGCTACCGTGCGTCGGCAGCTCGGTCCGATCGACGCCACGCTCGAGCGCGAGCCCGACATCACGATCCGTTTCGTCGACTCCGCCACCTCGCTTCCGATGACTCTCGTCGGTGTCGGGGAGAGCGGGTTCAACGACGACGGCTTCTTCCTCCTCCAAGGCAAGGGCGGGGTCCGGGCCAGGGTCTCGTTGCCGTTCGACCTCTTCGGGGGCCCCGTCGAGATCGTCTGCGAACGCCGCATGCCTGCAGTGCCCCACCTGCTCGCGATCATCAACCTGACAGCGTTGACCAAGGGCGTGCTGCCGCTGCACGCCACGGCGTTCACCACAGGCTCAGGAACCGCGACGACAGGTGTGCTGGTCGCCGGCTGGTCAAAGGGCGGCAAGACCGAGACGCTGCTGGCCTGCATGAGTGAAGGCGCCCGCTACGTCGGCGACGAGTGGGTCTTCCTGACCCCCGACGGTCAGATGCACGGACTTCCCGAGCCGATCAGGCTCTGGTCGTGGCAGCTCGAGCAGATGCCGGCTCTGCTCGGCGCGCGACCTGCCAGAGATCGGCGCCGGCTGGCCACCTGGAAGAACATCGCGCGGCTCGCGGACCGCACGGCTGGATCCGGACTGCCAGGCGCTGGAATCGTCCGGCGAGCAGCTCCGATGCTGGGTCGGCAGGCCTACCTCCAGGTGCCGCCCGCAGAGCTGTTCGGTCCGGAGTCCATCGCGTTGCACGGCAGCCTCGACGCCGTCGTGCTGGTGGTGAGCCACGATGCGCCCGAGACCGAGGCCCAGCCGGTCGGGCCTGGAGAGATCGCGCAGCGGATGCGAGCCTCACTCGAAGAGGAGCGAGCCCCGCTGATGACGCACTACCGCCACTTCCGCTACGCCTTCCCCGACCGGGTCAACCCGATCCTCGAGACCGCCGGCGAACTCGAGGCGAAGCTGCTGGCCTCGCTGCTCGATGACCGCCCGGCCGCCAAGGTTGCCCACCCGCACCCGTGCGACATGGGAGTGCTGGGACGCACCGTTCTGCGTGCGGCCCGGGACGCTGTAGGACGCTCCCATGTCGCCGCCAACGATCCAGAGACGTCCCGGGACCTGTCGTGAACCTGACCACATCAATCCATTGGCCAGTCCAGTGACGGAGAGGCAGGTTAAGGTGACCGCTCCGAACAGACAGGCCGATCACGTGTTTTCTTCCCCACCGCCGACGCCGCGCAGGTCCCGATGGCGGCGTCCGCGGCTGACGGTCGCCCTGGTCGGGCCGGACGGCGCGGGCAAGAGCACGATCAGCGCGCGCCTCGCGGAGGCGGACCTGCCGCGACCTGTCAAGACGATCTACATGGGCGTCAACCTCGACGCGAGCTCCCTGATGCTGCCGACGACGCGTCTGCTGCTCGCGGCCAAGAAGCTTCGCGGCGGCCGCCCCGACCTCGTGGCCAGCAGTCTTCGCGACAGCGCAAGCGACTCGCCGGCCGAACCCACCACGGTGAAGGGCTCCCTCAAGGAGGGCGCACGGCTGAGCGCGTGGATGCTCGAGGAATGGTTCCGGCAGCTCGTCGCGACGTCGTACGGCATGCGAGGCAACATCGTGGTGTTCGACCGGCACTTCTTCGTCGACTACTACCACGCCGACGTCGAGGACCGACCGGTGAGACGAGGCCCGTTCCGACGCCTGCACGGGTGGATGCTGGAGCACGCCTATCCGAAACCGGACCTGGTCATCATGCTCGATGCGCCGGCCGAGGTGCTGTTCGCACGCAAGCCGGAGGCAACGGTCGAGTGGCTCGAGCGGCGCCGCCTGCAGTATCTGGAACTGGCCCACGTCGTTCCTGAGTTCGTGGTCGTCGATGTCGACCGACCGATCGAGGCGGCGGTGGCCGACACCGTCGAAGCCATACGTACGTCCTGGAAGGCGAAGACCGCGTGAAAATTCTTCTTGCGAGCCCCATCGACCCCGGCACCGTCGCCGCGCTCGAGAGCGTGTACGACGTCAAGCAGGCCATCAAGGTCGATCCGGACGGCCTCAAGGACGCCATCGCCGACCGCGAGTCGGTCGTGCTGCGCAGCGGCGTCCAGCTCACGGCCGACGCGATGGCCGCGGCGCCGGGGCTGCGCCTGCTGGTCCGGGCCGGTGCCGGTCTCGACAACATCGACCTCGACTACGCCGCCGCCGAGGGCATCCGCGTCGTCCGCATCCCGGGTATGTCCGCTCCCCCGGTGGCAGAGTTCACCTTCGCCCTGCTGCTGTCTCTGGCGCGCAAGGTGACGGTGGCCGACCGGTTGCTGCGTGAAGGTCACTGGCCCAAGCCCCAGCTCGGTGGAGCGCTGCTGCACGGCAAGACGCTCGGCATCATGGGCGCCGGCAACATCGGCGGCCTGGTGGGCCAGATGGGCGCGGCCTGGGGCATGCGTGTCATCGGCTGTGTCGGCAACCCGAACGACGCCGTGGCGCAGAACCTGCTGGGACGTGGCATTACGATGGCCGGACATGAGCAGGTGCTGACCGAGTCGGACTTCTTGTGCCTGCACGTGCCGCTCGACGAGTCGACGCGCTACATGATCGGCGCAGCGGAGCTGTCGCGGATGAAGCCCGGCTCGATGCTCATCAACGTGGCGCGCGGCGGAGTGGTCGACGAGGCCGCCCTGTACGACGCGCTTGCGTCCGGAACGACGGTGGTGGGGGCCGCCATGGACGTGCACGAGACCGAGGGTGAGGGGACGATCTCTCGGTTTGCCGATCTTGACAACGTGGTGCTCACGCCCCACATCGGCGCGATGGCCTTGGACTCCCAACGGCTGATCGGGGATCGCGTGGTGGAACTGCTCCACGCGTACCAACAAGGACAACTAGACCAGGAGATACGCGATGGAGAACACGTCATCTGAACGCCGCCCGGCGCTGAGCCGGGCGGATGAGAAGCGAGCTCGGCTTCGAGCGGGACTGGCCGGCTCCTCGCCGGTCGTCGCCGTCGGCGCACACGACGCGATGAGCGCCCGACTCATCGAGAACTACGGTTTCGACGCCGTCTGGGTGAGCGGCTTCGGGGTCTCGGCGATGGCCTACGGCCTGCCCGACCTCAACCTCGTCACGATGAGCGAGACGCTGGCCGTAACCCGCAACATCGAGGGCATCGTGGAGCTGCCCGTCGTCGTCGACTGCGACAACGGCTTCGGCGGGTTCAGCAACGTCGTCCGCACAGCGGTCGACTTCGACCGTGCGGGTGTCGCCGCGATCTGCATCGAGGACAACCTGTTTCCGAAGCGCAACAGCCTCTACCAGGGCGACTCGCGCCGCGAACTGATCGACATGAAGGAGCAGGCTCGTCGGCTCAAGGCCGCCAAGGCGGCCCAGGAGTCACCGCTGTTCGTGATCATCGCGCGGGTGGAGGCGCTGATCGCCGGTCACGGTGTGGAGGCAGCGATCGAGCGCGCGACGGCGTACGCCGAAGCAGGTTCCGACGCGATCCTGATCCACAGCAAGGACAAGAGCCTGACCGAGATCACCAGCTTCCTCGAGGCGTGGGAGAAGACCGGCATCACGACGCCGCTGGTCGCCGTCCCGACGTTGTTCCCGGACTACACAGCCGACGAGCTGCACGCCAAGGGCTTCTCGATGGTGATCCTCGCCAACCAGCCGATGCGGGCCTCGGTCCAGGCCATGGAGGAGACCCTCAAGCTGCTGCGCGTCGAGGGCAAGCCGGCAGCTGCCGACCCGCACATCGCCAAGGTCGACCACATCTTCGACCTCGTGCACACGACCGAGACCATCCAGGCAGAGGAGGCAGATGAACCGGCGTGACCGCCGTGCCCTCCTGACGAGCTCCACGACCCCCCCTGCGGTCGTGGTGGGCCTGGACAACATCACCGGGCTTCAGACGGCGCGAATCCTCGCCGACCGCGGCGTGCCGGTTGTCGGAGTGGCTGCGAACAGCAGCCACTTCGGCGCCCGGACCAACGCGTGCGTCGAGGTCATCGAGAGCCCGTTGTCCGGCAGCGGCCTCATCTCGACACTGCAGGCGCTGTCGGCTCGGCTCGGCCGCACCGCGGTCCTGATCCCATGCACCGACGGCGCGGTGTGGGCGCTGTCGGAGCGCCGCGACGAGCTGCCGACCTACCAGCTGTCACTGGCCGACCACGACACGGTCGACCTGCTGATGGACAAGGTGCGGTTTGCCGAGCACGCCCAGGGGGCTGGGCTGTCGATCCCACGTACCGAGGTGCTGCGGGATCGGACGGACGCCGTCCGCGCGGCCGAGTCCCTGACGTTCCCTGCGGTCGTCAAACCGCCGGTGAAGGCGCCCACCTGGCTGGCCCACACGAGCGCAAAGGGCCTTCCCGTCCGCGATGCAGACGAGCTGCTCGCGACTTACGACCGCGTGCGGGACTGGTCGCCCGTGCTGCTGGCCCAGGAGTGGGTCGAGGGTGGCGAGGACGAGCTCTACTCGTGCAACGCCTATTTCGACGCCGATGGTGAAGCCCTCGTCACGTTCGTGGCTCGCAAGCTCCGCCAGTGGCCGCCCAACGTGGGCACGAGCGCATCCGGCGAGGAGTGCCGCAACGACGACGTGGCCAAGGAGACGTTGCGGGTCTTCGGCGGCGTCGGCTTCCAGGGACTGGCCTACCTGGAGATGAAGCGCGACTCCCGCACCGGCCAGATGATGATCATTGAGCCCAATGTCGGGCGACCCACCGGGCGGTCAGCGATCTCCGAAGGCGGCGGAGTCGAGCTCGTCTACACGGCGTACTGCGACGCTGCTGGGCTGCCGCTGCCCGCCGCGCGGACCCAGCTGTACGTTGGCGCCAAGTGGCTCGATCTGCGCCGCGACCTCCAGGCTGCGGTCGTCGCCTGGCGTCGCCACGAGCTGACCCCCCTCGCCTGGGCCCGCTCGATCAAAGGGCCCAAGTCCCATGCGATCTGGTCCGCCAAGGACCCTCGACCGTTCGCGGTCGACCTGTTGCATGCCGTCGGAGCCGGTCGACGGCTCGTCTCGTCCCGTCGCCAGGCCGACGTCGCCGCGGAGCAGGACGAGCCGGCAGGACCCCGGCCGTGAGTACCCGTGCCCGAGCACGTCTGCTGGCCTGCGGTTCGTTGGCCGCCGTCATCGCCCTCACGATGTCGTTGACCAGTTGCAGCGGACCCGGACCAGTCGATCCATCGACCGACGTTTCCACGCAGTCGTTCAGCGTCCCGACCGTGCGCCCGAAAGACACCCATTACGTCAGCCTGACCGGTGACGACGTCGGGCCAGGCACAGCAGATCAAGCCATGGAAGACGCTCGCATTCGCACTGTCACGCATCTGGCAAGGTGATGTGCTGTACGTGCATGGGGGGACGTACAAGGAAAACGTACGAGAAGTTGACCACCCACTAGCGGCACCGCGAACCAGCCGATCTACGTCACGAACGTGCCCGGTGAGCGGCCCGTGCTCAAGGGTGCGATCTCGCTCTGACGCGGCCGGACTACTGGAACTTCAGCGGTCTCAACGTCACCTGGGACCCCGACATGAGCAACCCGCCGAGCTTCATGGTGAAGATCGGCGGTGGGATCGGCTGGAGCTGGCGCAACAGCGAGTTCAGCGGCTCGTTGTCAGCCGGAAACATGTTCGTGGGGCTACGCCGCCTGGTGCATTTGCGGCAAGGCGCTCAAACCGGTTCGACCCGAAGCAGTGGACCCTTGCCGGCAACTGCTTCCACGACCTGCGCCCGGCTGCCACCGCCGGCAACGCCGCCAACCTCGTGCTGGGCGCGATGCACCATCCGAAGTCTCGGCACGATCGAACGCAACCTCTTCTTCAACCACCAGAACCAGGACAACATCGCGCTCGGCTCCGCCGATCGTGCTCCACGCAACGTCCTGCTGCGCTACAACACCATCTACGGCGGCCGGTTCGCGATCACGGTTGGCTGGCTCGCCGCGCAAGATCCGCATCACCCGCAACCTGATCGGGGGCGCGAGCTCCGACGTGCTGGTGCTGTTCGACGAACAGCTTACTCGCGCGGCACGCGGCTCTTCCAGAACTTCGCTGTGGATGCCGACCGGCTGCTGCGACCGCGCACAGACAAGTGCTCCACGGGAGCGGCAACGTCCTCCTCGATGGGTCCGGTCCCCCGGGACAGACGCACGGCGCCGACCGGGCCGACGGGTTCGACGACACCGACGTCGACAGCAGCCACGTCGCCGCCGGTCTTCTCGTCCACCGACAGCTGCGACGGGTTCCACACCGACCTGCCAGCAGCCCTCCCCTACGGTCGGGACGCGCTGTGAGTAATTCGAACATGACAGAGTCACGAGTTCGCCTCCGCAAACCGGCCGGGGAGCCTACGCTGATCACACCTGGGAAGGAAACAACATGAATCGGGGAAGCGACGTCTTGACGACGTTGATGTGGGGGCTGCGTCGGTATGCCTGGCTGGTCGTGCTCTTCGTGGCGGGCATCGGCGTCCTGGTCCCAGCCATCCAGAGCCGCGCACCAGCGGTGTATGAAGCGCGCGCTCAGGTCGGACCGATCAAGCCCGTGCTCTACTCCAACCTCAATCCGCTGCCGAAGCTCGGCGACAGCGCGTTCACGAACGGCTCGGTAGCCAACGCTGTCCGCGACGCACTGCAGGTCTCTTCCAGCAAGGACGTCATCCCCGGCACGGTCCAGCTCGTGACCGCGCAGGACAACCCCATCATGGAGGTCGTCGGCCGGGCCAGTCGAAACCAGAGGACTGCGGTACTGGTCGCCGACGTCGCCGCCGACAGTTTGTCTATCGAGCTCAACAAGTACACCAGTTCTCGGTGGGCACCTTTGCCGTCACTCACAAGGCTGTCGTGAGCTCGAAGCCCTCCGCCAAGATCGCCGGTGGCTACCTGTCGATCGCTGTCGGGTTGGTCGCCGGGCTCGTGGCCGGCATCGGCGCGGTCGCGCTCCTGCTCGTGCTTCGACGCCCGGTCGTCGACGCGGCCGCTGCCGAGGACGCCACCGGCGTGCCGGTGCTGGGTCGGGTCCGGCTGCCCCGCAGCGGGGGCGAGCTCGACGCGAGCGACCTGATGGGTATCGGGCTCCTGTGCCGCCGCATTCTTTCTGCTGGTCACCGCGTCGTGTACGTCGCCGGCCCGGCGCGGGCCCATGTCGAGCAGCTGAGCGACAGCATGACGGAGTTCATGGAGCGCGTGCGGAGCACCGCCTCCGAACGACCCGAGACGAACGGGGCCAGCCACGACACAGCCGCGGGCGCCTCGCCACGGACCGCTGAGATCGTCGTCCTGAACGGACCGTCACTCGAGCAGTGGGCACGGGTACCCGACGAGTCGTCCATGACGCTGCTCGCCGTGCCCGAGGGCATCACGACCCGCACCCTGCGCAACCTCGCCGATGAGCACTTCACCGGAACACCGGCCGGGGTCGTCCTGGTGGCCCAACACCGCCAGCACCGCGGCGACGGGTCGACGAAGCCCAGTGCGGAGGCCAGGAAGTCCGGCCAGAAGCCCGACAAGAAGCAAGGCAAACAGCAGCCGGGGAAGGCTCCGGCTCGCTGAGACGGGGCGCGATGCCCGACGTCAGCGGGCCGCGTCCTCGGCCATCTGGAGCACCTGGGCGACCTGCCCACGCACGTAGCCGGCGGCCAACCGCAGGGACGCCTGCTCGGCCCGGGAGCGCCACCCACTCCCCCCGGCGTCGACGAGCGCTGACCACTTGTCGAGCATGATCAGCACTTCATAGCTGCGTACGGCGGCCAGCTGCACCCGGTCCGACCCCGCCTCGCCGACGTAGCCCCGGATCGCGCGCTCTTCCCACTGTGCGATGGTCCCGGGGGCGAAGGCAAGGCCGTGGGTGTGCACCTGCACCCCCAGCAGTCGAAGACCCACCAGGAACCTGCACAGGTCTTCGTACACCGGGACCGACCACCGAGGCATCGGATCGAACACGACGAGGCGCCCGGAGTCGACGAACATGTTGCGGGGCGCGTAGTCGCCGTGCCCGAGTGCCAGGGGTAGCTGCTCCGGCAGTACGGCGGCAGCGAGCTCGGCGGCCCGAACGGCCAACCGTCCGAGGGCGCGGTCACCCACCAAGGGCCGCAGGAACTCGTCGTAGGCATGGAACTGCCTCACGACGTCGTCGCGGTGCGCCTGGCGTGCTGGGACTCTGCCGGCCGGTGCCGCCCCTTGGAAGATGCGCAGCCACTCGCCGGCCAGCTGGCACGCTCTCGCGGGGTCGATCGTCGTCGTGACGGCTTTTCGTCGTCGCGGGAGCCGACTCGTGTCCAGCACTACCTGTCGGAGGGTCGGGGCACGGACAAAGTCCATGAGAAGTGTCGTCTCGCCCTCTTGATGGTCCAACGGCCGCACGACACCGAACGAGCTACGGTCCGGACCGACCACGTCCTCGATCAAGCGGAGACCGCCGTACTCGAGCGTCGTCAGTTCAGCGGCGGTGACCGCGTCAGAACGCAATCGCGGCCGCGCGGAGGTCCGGACCAGGTCGGCACCCTCGCGGCGCACCTTGGCCAACACAGCGGGCTCGGTGTCGCCGTCCAGCGTCGCCGTCAGGAGCAGGCACCGCGGACGGCTGCTGAGGACCCGTACCTGGACGTCTCGGGCGGCGGCTGGGCGGTCGGGGAACCAGGTGGCCGCATGCGCCTGGACGCGGGCGCGGGTTTGGTCGACCGCGGACCGCACGAAGGACTCGTGACGCTCCGCATCGGCCATGTTGCCCATCGTCCCCACTCACCACCCGGCACCGGGCTCGGTACCTGAAAGCCTGCACATAAAGCCCGCGGCTCGCGGGCGGTCACAGTAACATGCAGGGGAACATGTCGGGCGGCAGACAGGACGTCGTCACGGCCTCGCCACCCCGGGGGGAAGGACGTTACTGGTGTCACCGTATGTGCTGGCCTTCGTCGTGGGTCTGCTGGCACTGGGTCCCGTCATCATCTGCCTTCGGCGCCCTCTCGACATCACCCTCCCGCTGTATGCAGCGCTGATCCCCTACGGGCCTCTCATCGCCCTGACGCACGTGACCAAGGGCAACAACGCCTCCATGTGGACCCGCTTCGGCACGCTGTCCTCGATCGTCGGCGTGCTGCTCGTGATCGGTCTGCTGCTGTCGCTCATCGCCGGGCGCAAGGTGTCCGTTCCCCTGTCTCCGACAATCCCGTTGTGGTTGCTGATGCTGGGCGTGGCCGGCGCCACCACGTTGTGGAGTCTTGACCCCGTTCACTCGGCCAACGGGTTCCTGTCGCTGGGAAGCCTGCTGCTCGTCTACCTGCTGATCTCGTTGAGTCCCATCGACCGCAGGATCTTCACCCGCACCGAGAACGGTCTGCTCATCGGTGGCGTGACCGTGACTTGCTACGGCCTGGTCCAGCTGTTCCTGCTCGGTGGCTTCCCGAACGACGCGGTGAGCAAGGCTGCTGGTCTCGGTGGACGCTTCGGCAACGACATGCTCGGCCCCAACAACGAGGCCATCGCGCTCCTCCTGCCGCTCTTCATCGCGGTCTTCCGCTCACTGACGCGCCCGGAAGCCCGGACGCGAGCGATGTACTCCGGCATGGCGGCTCTGATGCTGATGGGCGTCGTCATGACCGGATCGCGTGGCGGGATCCTGGCGGCCGTGGTGGGTGCGCTGATGATGGCCGTCACCAGCCCGCAGGGTCGGGCCCGGCTGTTGACCTACACGGCCGCCGCCATTGCCTTTGGTGCGATCGCGTTCTTCCTGCATCCGTTCGGTCTTGCTGAACGTGCCGTGACCACCTCCTCGTCGTCGGGCCGGACGGACATCTGGCGCGTCGGAGCCGCCGCCTGCCCCAAGTACTGCCCGCTCGGCGCCGGTTGGGAGTCCTTCCCGCTGGTCTACGCCGAGACGCAGCCCACGGTGCCCGACGCGGCTGTGCTGGTCGGCAAGGGAGGGTCATACCAACCCCACAACGTGATCCTGCTGGTCGCTATCGAGCTGGGACTGCCGGGCTTGATCCTGCTGTTCGCTGTCCTCGGTGTGACGTTCGTGGAGGCGTTCCGCCTGCCCCGATGGTTGCGAGGTCCACCGCTCGCCGCGCTGAGCGGCACCTACTTCTCGGCCATGTTCTTGTCCAACCTGGAGTTCAAGTTCTTCTGGATGGCCCTCATCATGGTGGCCATGGCGCGCAGCCTCAGCATCGTCGAAGACCCCACGGGAGTCGACGGCACCAGCCGTCAGCGCGAGCTCCTGCTGCCGGCGGGGTCAGCGGCCCGGACCTGACATCGCTCCGGTGTTGCTGGCGTCAGGTCGACCGAGCCACGATCAGGTCGAGACGTAACCCCAACGCTGGCTCACCTGGTGACCGAGCAACGAGTCGAGCCGCGCCACTTCGGGGGCGAACTCACTCCGCAGCTCGGCCGCGATGGCCGGGTCGAGCGTGGGACGGTCGTCGGTGTAGGACCGGTAGAGCGCAGACCGCAGCACGACCGACCGCTTGACCCGCGACCGCAAGCGGCGCAGACCCAGCTTCTTGACGGCCTGGGATGCCGACTTCGCGGCCGAGGCGACCGCCTTGTTGCGCGCCTTCCCGGCCGGCATACGGCTGCGCAGCGCGGTCTGGGGCAAGGGCAACTGAGCCACCCCCAGAAAGGCGAAGACGTCGTCAGCGTACTGCTGGGCGTCGGCACGCAGCTCGTCGAACAGCCCGACGTGGAGCTGGTCGACCGGGAAGAACTCGAGGTAGCGCTCCAGGTGGGTGGCGTATCTGCCTCGCTGGACCAACCGCGGGTACGCCTCGAGGGCGGCTTCGAAGGTGCCGTCGAACTGGCCGTTCTTCACCAGGTCGAGGTAGTCGGAGAAGGCGCGGTCGACCGGTTCACGCAGGCAGACGAGCAGGCGCATGGCGGCGTTGAGCTCGGCGATCCGCGGCGCGGCCTCAGGAGACGACAGGTAGCTGTGGGAGATCTCGCCGGCCGCGGTCGCTCCGTCGGCAGCCTCGAACTGGTCGAGATACCAGCTCTGGCCGCGGTCGAAGTGCTGGTCGAAGTAGTAGAGCCCCTTGTTCGAGGCCAGGTAGACATCGGGGTGCAGGGCCAGTGCGTTGAACAGCCAGGTGGAGCCGGCCTTGCTGGTCCCGATGTACAGGAAGTTGGGCCCGGGTGCGTCAGTTGCCACTGGGGTCATAACCTCCCGGGAGCACGTCCCAGTACCGCGGGGTGAAGGGCAGGCCGCACAGGTCTTCCGCCGTCACGTCCCACAGCTGTCCCCGACCCTCCTTGACCGTGTTCTCGAGCTTGAGCGCGGTCGTGCCGCCGGAGTCGCCGAGGTACATGCCGTACTGCTGCAGCGCCTTGGCGATCACGAGTGCCTGTGGATGCAGTCCCATCCGGTCGAGATTGATATCGGGCTTGATCCGCAGCCGCAGCCCCTGGGGCGGCACTGCCGGGTCGTTGCCGACGTAGTCGCCGTCGGAGCCCGTCATCGGGAACACCCATTTGTTGGCCAGCTCCGGGCCGGACGCGATCTTGAGCACATTGTTGACGAGACCGGCCTTGACCATGTCGAGGCGCACGACCGAGGTTGCGCCGTTGTTTCCCCGGTGGCTGCCGAGGTTGCGCGGGTCGTCGGACTGTCCGGTCGCGGCGATGAGTCCGTTGGAGTCGAGATACGCCACGCTGGCGCCGCTGGCTGACCACGTGTCCGTGCGAGCGTCGTACTTGGCGTCGGTCAGCAGCGTGACGTAGCCGGCCTTGAGGTCGAAGACGCTCATGCTGCCGTCGGAGTTGTTCGCCGGCTCGGCCTTGGCCGGGATCCTGAGCGACGAGAGCTCGGGGGGCCGGCTGGGCGGTAGCCCGGACACGTTGTAGCGGGTGTCCCCCGGCTTCGCCCAGTAGACCGGCTGGCCCCAGGGGTTGTGGTCGGCACCCGCGAGCCGGAGGCACCCCTCGCCGCTCTGCGGACCGGTGCGCAGGTAGTCGAGTATCTGCGTCTCGTACGGATTGTGCGGCGCGTTGAGCGGAACCGGGGTGTTCCACCAGGAGTTCGGCTCGAAGGCACGGTAGGGCTGACCGGTCGGGTCGGTCGGAGCGGTCTGGTACCCGTTGCTGGGGGTGGGCTTGACCGGCGGAAGCGTGACCGGAGTCTTACTGTCCGGAAACAGAATAAAACTCAGAGTGACAATGAGGCCCACCGTCAGGACGACCGCCAACGCGCCGAGCCGGAACCGTCGCCGTTTGCGATGGGAGCCGTCGGAGCGAGCAGTCTCGCCGGAACGTTCAGCAAGCATGCCGGGGACCTTCACCACTCAGCCATGATATAGATCGTCGGTCGTGGCGCAGCCAAATCTGAAAGGCTGGTCGACGTCCGGCCACGACCAGCCTGGCCCGGACAGGGGCTAGTCAGCGTCCCCCAGGGACACAAACGAGTGCACGAGGAGGCAGCCAGGTGGGCCAACCTGAAGGTCCGATCAAGGTGCTGTCCGTGGTGGGGGCGGGTCGGAGCGGCACGACGGTCCTGGCCAGCATCCTGGGTGAGGTGACCGATTTCGCCAGTGCGGGCGAGCTGCGCTGGCTGTGGCAGCGCGGAATCGTCGAGCGGCGACCCTGCGCGTGTGGCTCGGCTCCCGCTGACTGCCCCATCTGGGGTCCCGTCGTGGCTCAGCAGCTCGAGGCGGCCAGCCAACCTGGCGGTCACTCGGTCGACGAGATCATCGCGGCGCAGGCCGAGATCGCGGCCGTTTCTCGCCGCGCGCGGGTGCTCAGCAGCGCCGCAGGCGGTCCGACACGCTGGCAGGCACTCCAGACCGTGCGCGCGGCCACAGGCCTCGCCTGCCGGTCCTTTGCTGCCGTCACCGACGCCCGGGTCGTCATCGACACCTCCAAGCGCCCGCACGACGCTGCGGTCATCGCCGGCCTGCCGGACGTCTCCCACTTCGTCCTTCATGTCGTGCGGGACCCGCGCGCTGTCGCCCACTCCTGGCGCAGGGCCAAGACCTTCACGGTCGGCGGCGAGACGCACACGATGGGCACGCGGCGGCTGCCCTCGACCGTCCGCCGGTGGTACGCGAGCGGCCTCGGTACCGAATACCTGCGCAGGCAGGTGCCCGACGAGCGCTGGCTGCGGCTCCGCTACGAAGACTTCTGCGCAGCCCCGGAGGAGGCGTTCGGCGCCATCATGGGCCTTCTCGATGAGCACGGGCAGTCCCCGTTCGAGAGCGCCGACACCGTACGGCTGCATCCAGGGCACATCGTCGCGGGCAACCCCAGCCGGTTCACCGTCGGCTCGGTCAAGATCCGGGTCGACGAGGAGTGGCGCACGGCGATGAGCAAGCGCGACCAGCGCGCCGTCGCCATGACGACGTTGCCCTTGCTGCGGAGGTACGGCTACTCCGCGCTGCACTGAGGCAAATCGGCATCGATCAGGGCACCAGAGACCTATGCTGGATCGGTACGGCAGCCGGCATGGTCCGGTGCCGTAGGGGGGAACCACCAGACGACGCAGCGGCTCAGGCCGCAGCGTCCACGCGTCACGAAGGAAGGAAGCGTTCGGCCGACCTACGTCGGTCCGTGTCACCTCATGCACGACCAGCCCGAGCAACCGAACGAGGATCCGCCGGACGACGACGCGTCCGCGGACAGCGCGCGTCGACAAGCCGACGCGACCAAGATGAACAAGCGCCACGTCCGCGGCTCGATGTTGCTGCTGATCGGTCGGCTGCTCTCCCTCGTCTTCACCGTGGCCACGCAGGTCGTCATCGTGCGCGCGCTGAGCAAGGCCGACTACGGCGTGTTCGCGTATGCATTCACGCTCACCGCGTCCGGTCGGATCCTGCTCAGTCTGGGGCAGGGCAAGCTGCTCAGCCGGTTCATGTCGACGTACGAGGAGAAGAAGGACTACGCCCGGATGTTCGGCGCCATGCTGCTGGCGGGCGTCACCATCGCGATCACGAGCACCCTGCTGCTGGGGTCGCTGGCGCTGTTCTCCCGTCCGATGCTGGGGGCCGCTTTCGACGAACCGCGAGCCGTGCACGTGTTGTTGGTGCTCATGTTCCTGGCTCCGTTGGACGCGCTGGACCAGGTGTTCGTCTCACTGTTCGCGGTCTTTTCCAAGCCCACCGCGATCTTCTTCCGGAAGTACATCATCACGCCGGCACTGCGCCTCGGCGTCGTCGTCATCATTGCGATGACGACGAAGGACGTGCACCTGCTGGCGGTGGGCTACGTCCTCACGAGCGCGCTCGGGATCGGTATCTATGTCGTGCTGCTGAGACGCGTGCTGATCGAACGCGGGATCGCTCACCACCTGCGTCGCGACAACATCATCATCCCGTTCCGCGAGGTCTTCTCCTTCTCGATCCCCACGCTGACGAGCGAGCTCGTCTACATCGCCACGAACCTCGGCAGCGTCCTGATCCTCGGGGCGTACTGGGGAGCTCGACAAGTCGCCGACTTCCGGGCGGTGCTGCCTGCTGCGCGGCTGAACCAGGTCGTCTACCAGACGTTTGTGACGATGTTCCTACCGATGACCGCGCGGCTGCACGCCCGGGACGACCACGACGGTGTGCGGGACACCTACTGGCACACCTCTCACTTCCTGGCGGTGTCGACGTTCCCCGTCTTCGTCATGACGTCGGTGTTCGCGCACACGACCACCGTGACCTTGTTCGGCCATCGGTACGCGTCAGCGGCCTCGGTGCTGCTCGCGCTCTCGATCGGTTACTACGTGAGCATCGCGCTCGGCTTCAACACGTACGTGCTCCAGGTGTACGGCAAGTTGCGTTTCCTGGTGTTCTCCAACGTAGGGGTGGCCGTCGTGAGCCTCGGCCTGGCGTTTGCCCTGACGCCGCGGTACGGAGCCACCGGAGCTGCCGTCGCGAACGGAGCCACCATGGCCGCGCAGAACATCGTGAACCAGTTCGTGCTGGGTCGCACGATGAAGGTGAGCGGGCATCGGATGAAGTTCCTGCAGCCCTATCTCGTGATCGCCGTCGTGCTGGTGCCTCTGATCCTGCTGGAGGTGGCGCTGCGCCCCGGCTTCATCGTCGCGGCGGTCGCCTGCACGCTGGGTGGCCTGGTGGTGCTCCGGCTGACGCGCAATGCGCTCGAGCTGACCACCATGTTCCCCGAACTTCGCAAGGTCCCCCTGCTCGGCTACTTCATCGTCTGACGCCGGGGACGAGCCAGGTTCTCCGCCCCTCGAGGCGCAGGGCCCTACATCAGGCTGTCGACCATGTCCAAGGTTGCATTCTCGACGAAGTCTGAGGGGTTGGGGTCCTGGGACAGTCGCTCAGGCAGTGCGTGATATCTCGCCTCGGCCGACGCGAAACCGTCCTCTCCGGAGTAGGCGACCACCCACACGAACCGCTCATGCGCCCGGTCCACCCAGGCACCGACGATGAGAAAGCCTTCTCGCTCCCGAAGGGGGACGATGCCGTTCTGCCAGCCTGCGATCCAATCGTCGAGGTGGCCGGGCTTGATCCGGTAGTCCCGCAGCTGTATCTCCATCAGTGCAATTCTCTGCGAGACGTCAACTCCCAGCGGGTGCCTTCACCGCGCGATCCGACCGCCGCTACGCCCCGCTGATCGAGCTGTCGCGATCGAGGGGTCGCGATCGAGGTTGATCGTCGGGCGGGGTTAGCCGGGTCGGGGTTTGAAGCGTTGGTGGCGGATGGGTCTTCGTTGGGGGTCGATCCGGGCTGGTGGGATGACTTCGGTGATCCCGTCGGGGGCGAGGGTCAGGTCCCATTCGCCTTGGTGGATGAGGTGGTGGTGGAAGCTGCACAACAGGCAGCCGTTGTCGATGTCGGTGGCGTCCGCCTTCGCTCCAGGGGATCCGGTGATGTGCTTCGGTCCAGGCGGGTGGTCGTTCGCAGCCGGGGAAGACACAGCCTTGGTCGCGGGTGGCGAGCGCGAGGCGTTGGTGGCGGTCGAACAGGCGGCGGCTGGTGCCGAGGTCGAGGATCTTGGACTCACCGGACAGGACGATCGGGAGGAGGCCGGCGTTGCAGGCCAGCCGTCGGGTCTCCCCGATGGAGATCGCGCCGCCGGTGTCCAGGATGGCTTCCCCGGCACCGGTTACGGAGTCTGGTCTCGTCGACGGTGACCACGATGGTGGCGTTCGCGACCCCGTGCTGGGGGTGTCCGTCGGTGGGGAGGTGTTCGATCAGCTCACACAACGCCCGGCCGAGCCGGTTGCCATACGGCAGCTCCTCGACGGTCGTGTCAGCTGGTGGGTCCGCCGGCGCCTCGTTGGTGTGTGGTGCCGGTGCCGGTCGCGGCCCGGCGGGGTGAGGACAGGGCGTCGAGATGTTTCGTGAGCATGCCGAAGACCAGGTTCGGCAGGGCGAACCGGCCCCGGGCGATCCCGTCGGCACCGAACTGGCCGGTGAACCAGGCCGACGCCAACGCTTTGCGTTCCTGTGCGGCGAGCTGCTGCTCCAGGGTCTGCGTCGACGGTGTCGGGGTCGATCGACCTCGACCAGGTGGTTCGCCGCCACCTGCAGCTGCGTGAACGACAACGTCTTGCGCATGCGCCAACAGGTCGGCCTGGGCGGCCTCGACCCGGTCCGGTTCGACGGTGGGTGAGAGCCGGTTGACCGCGGCCGCGACCACCACGCCTTGCTCGGCCGACACCGTCACCGGCGGCGACGGCGCGACGGGTCGGTTCGGTCAGCCGCGTCGTGCCGTGCAGCTGCTTGGCGGTCCGCACCGTCCGGGACGCTTCACCGGCCGACATCCGGTGCGCCGTCATCAGATGCGCCCGGGTCGAAGAGGCACCGTAGCGGTGGGGCAGGTTGCGGTCATCAGCCTCGGCGACCAGCCGGGCCGCGAGCTCATCGACCTGCGCCTTCAGCCGCCAGCACGTCACCGATCCGACGGTCGAGCCGGGTGTCGTCCAACGACCAGGTCGGAGTGTCGACCAGGTCGGCGAGCTCACGACGCACGCCCGCGAAACCACGGCCGAAGGCATCGTCGATGCCCACGGTCGGTGGCGGCTCCTGCGTCGTACTCATAGGACAAACCTAGAACCCACCACCGACACTTTCGGACCATCAGCCGACCCCAGAACCCGTTATCCACAAGGGAATTCCGAGAAAGTGCTGTGATGTCGGAGGTCACCGGTTCCGGTCGGCACTCGGGGACCAGATCGGCGCGGCGACCAGCCTCGCTCGTTCCTCACTCGGCGGCCAGGCCCATCCACGCCGACCGATCCGGTCACCGGCAGCCCGCCCTGTACCGGTGCTGGCGCAGGGCACGCGGCCGTGGCGGACTCGAAGCGCCGTCAAGAGCGAAGCGAAGGCGCGAGAGCTGTCAAGGCAGCGCGCCCGGTCGCCGAACGCCCGCTGGTCGACAGGCTCGACCCCGTGAGTTTGGCCACGGGAGGTGGTACTCGACGAGCACAGGGTGAGGCGGGAACGACGTCTGGCTGCGCTCGCCGGTCAAACGCCATCCCAGTTTTTCGTAGAAGCGCCGCGCTCTGAGGTTGTCCTCGAAGACGCGTAGTCGCAGGTGCGTTGTGCCGGTGGGAAGCGTCTTCGCGAGGTGCTCGAGCACCGCATCGTGCAGCTGCTGAGCCAGACCACTGCCCCACGTGTCGAGTGCCGTGCCGAAGTGGAGCAACTCGCAAGCTCGCGTTGCGGCGAAGCCGATGACCGCGCCGTCATCGATGCCCACATAGGCATGCACAGCGGGGTCTCGGATTTCCTCGAGCCACCGGCGTCTCACCACTTCTCGCGGGAACGGATGCGCGTCCTGCGGAAAGATGTGAGCCAAGCCTGCAACCGCTCCGCGTTCCTGGACGGTCAAGAGCGCGTCCAGGTCATCGACGGTGAGAGCTCGAACCTTCACCCTCCGAGCCTGACTTCACAGACCCCGACGACGCAACTTCATTCATCGGACGAGGCCCCGGACGGTCAGACGTGTCCCCGACAGCCGGGCACCCGACCGGCAGGTGCCGATCGGGTGCTCGACTGCAGGAGGGGTCCTGCTGGCTCAGATGGTGCCGAAGGCGGTGAGGTAAGGCACCTTGTTGTTCGCCTCGTTCGGCCCGTCCCGACGCCGTTGAAGTCCCCGCCGCCGTACAGCCGTCCGGGCGTCGAGGTGAGGGTCCAGATACCGGGGTACGTCGCGTAGAAGCGCGGGTGGAAGTTCGGGTCGACCGCGCCGTTGGCTCGCGTTGATCGCCGCCAAGACGGTGCGCGGAGTTGCTGGAGGAGCCGACGTACTGGCCGAAGTGGCCGCCGATGTACAGCAGGCCGTCGCCCGTCAGGGCCAGCGCCTGGACGTCCCCGTCGGTGCGACGTAGCGCCAGGGGTTCGACCCCGTCACGAGGTTGTAGGCGCCGACGCACGTTGCCTGACGTGCCGACATAGGCGTTGGTCCCGTCGACGACGATGTCCCAGTACGACGTGCACCCGGAACAGAGACGGTAGGGAGCCCACGAGGTCATGGCGTAGGTCGCACAGGTTGAACGAGGCCATCGAGCTGCGCCCCACTCCGTCGACGGTGGTGAAGTTGCCGACCGCGATCAGCGAGGTCGGCGTGAGGGCGAGCCCCCACACATTCTTGTCAGTGAAGTGCGTGAAACCACTGATGCGCACACCGGTCGACGCGGTCAACGCGCCGAGACCCTTCTCGGTGAAACCGTTGATGGTCTTGAACGTGCCTGCGACGTACAACGTGTCGCCCGAGACGACGAGATCGCGGACCGATCCGCTCGCGCTGGCCTTCCAGGTCGGGATCACCGATCCGTCCGACACATTGATCGCGACGAGGTGGAGGTGCTTCGCACCGGCGACTGTCGTGAAGTTTCCGCCGGCGAACAGGGTGTTGCCGTCGGACGACAGCGCCAGTGCGCGGACATCACCGTTGGTCGGGAGGATCCAGTTCGCACCACCGGTCGCCGGGTCGACCATGGCAACACCGCCACTGCCGGCGAACAGCCCCCCGACGAACAGCGACGTGCTGGTCCCCAACGAGCTGTGCACTGGACCATCCGCTACCCAGGCCCGCGAAAGCGGTTCGTTCGTGTAAGCAGCCGAAGCCGGCATAGCCAGGCCAACCGTAGCGACCACCGACATCGCCAATCCGCTGATGACAGCCAGCGACCGACAAAGCTTCATGGCAGAACCCCTCCGAGTATGAACAAGCACTGAGGGAACAATAGAGATCCGAGTGACCGATTGATGGTGTGATCACCCGATTGGCCTGCGGCGCTCACCTTGGGTGATGACGCCCAAAGGCCGTCACGCTCGTTGCCGCAACCGCCGCAGCACCGATCTGGCGCCCGCGCCGACGCGACCGTGCCGGATCGTGAGGTAGGCGCGCGACGATTTCACGGCCAGCACGGCAGCTTTGTTCCCCCGGTGGATGCCGACCCGCGGCACGGCAAACGGTCCAGGATCTTCCGGCCCTTCCGGCAGCGCGAACGCATGTGAGTAGCCCGCCTGCTCGGCCGCCTGGCGCACCCGCTCGTCGTGCAGCCCGCGGGGGTAGGCGAGGAACGGAATCGGCTTGTGCAGGAGGTCCTCGAGGAACTCGCGGCTCCGGCGCAGGTCGTCGACGCACTCGGAGAACCCGAGCTCGGGAAGATCGCGGTGCGCCCAGCTGTGCGACTGGAAGTCGACGCCGGCCTCCTGCATCTCGAGCACCTGGTCGGTGGTCAAGGTCTCGAGAGGCCACGCGGGTGGCGTCCTCACCCAGTGGACACCAAGGCCCTCGTCGGTCAACGTCTGCGCCACGAGGAACACGGTCATCGGCAGCCCATGCCGCTGCAGGATGGGCCAGCCGCGGGACAGGTTGTCGACGAAGCCGTCGTCGAACGTGAGAGCCGCCGTCCCCCGCGGCAGCCGTCCCTGCCTGTCCATCCTGCCCACGGCCTCGGCCAGCGGGAGCACCGTACGGCGACGCGCGATCCACCGGCAGTGCGCCTCGAGCTCCTCCGGCCGGATCGACAGCGGGGACTCCCACCCCGGGTCGACCGCGTGGTAGCAGAGGATGGTCACAGTGCGAGCCTCCAGAGTCTGCGGCCACGATCGCGGGCCGGCGTGGGCTCCCGAGGTTAATCGATGGTGGGGCCGCCGAACGGCCCATCCCCACCATCCCAACGGTCCATATCCGGAGGTCATCGCGGTTTTCGGCCGCCGGAGACGGCAGAATTGGGCTATGGGCGACGTCCCGGATCAGTTGCACGCGCTGGCGCATGCCACGCGTGCCGCCGGCGACCTCGGAACCCTCCTCTCCGTGGTCATGGAGTATGTCGAGACCGAGCTGCCTGCCGACGGCGCGTACGTCGGCCGGATCGACCATCGGCACGGCCGGGTCGACGTCATCGCCCGCATGGGCGCCCTGGCCTCCCAGGACCCCTGGGACGGGCGCGCATCGTTCGCCGTCGCCGAGCAGACTCGCACCCAGGCGGTCTCCGAAGAGGCGCCATTGTGGACCGGGAGCCTCTCCGATGAGCTGCAGGACTTCGACCGCAACCTCCTCACGGCCTCGGGTCAGGGGTCGGCTGCCAGCTTTCCCATCGTCGTGGCCGATCGGCTGTGGGGGGCTCTGTACCTCACCCGGAAGAGCGAGGACGGTTTCGACGACGTCGGCCTGACGATGAGCGCGCTCGTCGGTGAGTACCTGGCCGCCGGCATCTCCCGCGTGGACTACCACCGCCAGCTGCACACGCTGGCCTACACCGACCCGCTGACCGAGATGGCCAACCGACGCGCCGTCGACGAACAGCTCCTGACCTGGGCGATCGACCCGGTCCTCGCCCCCCGTCTCACGGTGGTGCTGTGTGACGTCAACAACCTGAAGGCGGTCAACGACCAGCTCGGTCACCCCGCCGGTGACCGGTTGCTGCGCGAGATCGGGGTCCTGGTGTCGACGTCGGCGAGCCGCTTCCCGGGAGCCCTGGCGGGCCGGATCGGCGGTGACGAGTTCGTGCTCGCCATCCCCGATGCGGCGCCTGAGGATGTCGAAGAAGCGATGGGGCACCTCCTCCAGGCGGCGTCCTTGCTCGGTCAGGGCGACGGCCTTTCGTGCGGCGTCGCAAGCCGCGCGGAGCTCAACCGGCTCGATCTCGACCCCGCTGAGCAGGTCCGGGCGCTGCTCCGTCTCGCCGACGCCGAGCAGTACCGGCACAAGCTGGCCGGGCGCGACACCACGCTGCCGACCCGAGCCCGGGTGCCGGGTTCACGCCGAACCGCGACCGACTTCCGTGAGCTGGCTGACGCCGTTACGGCGCTGACTCAGGGCATCCTGGCCGAGCCTGGTCACATGGGGCAACGCCTGTCGCGGGTGGCAGCGACCGTCTGTGAGACGTCGAACGGTGCTGCCTGGTGGGTCAGCGAGGTCGACGGGGATCTGATCCAGGACCGCTTCTGCGGTACGCCGCGTGACGAGGAGACCAGGGACGGCCAGTGGCAACCCACGACCCTCGACTCCCAGGGCTATCGGCTCACCGACTTCCCCGCGAGCGCGCAGGCCATCCACGGCGGTTCCTACGTGGCGGATGCTCTGCAGGGAGACGACGCCGAGCGCCGGTTCCTCGTCCAAACAGGATTTCGGGTGGGCATCGCCTCCGGAGGAGTCGACCCCAGCGGCACACGCTGGCTGGTCGAGGTCTTCGGGGACGCGTTGACGCCTGAGCTGCACCACGCGCAGGCCCTGCTGCTCGCGCTGGTGAGCTTCGCGTTGCAGATCCCCGACCACTCCTGACATCAGTCAGCACTCAGCACGGAGTCGTGTGGAGGGTGAGTGCCGCGTCGGCGACAGACACGTGCGTCGTACGAGAGGTGTGACTCAGACGGCTCCTGGCCGGTCAGGCAGCAACGACCTGGTCGCCGCCGGCGGCCAGCGCCAGTGCCAGAGCCTCTTCGGCTCGCGCCAGCAGCGAGTCGGCCGCCTCGTGGCGGTCCCAGCTGGCCCAACCGACGGAGCAGGTCTCGCCCTCGCCCACCGACGTCCGGATGCGCTCGAGGATGCGGGCAGCGACCGGACGTGGGCACCGGGCGAGTGCGACGACCAGTGTGTGTCCGTCGAGGCGGGCGAAGACATCGGCGTTGCGGACCACGCGGCGTGCGCGGCTGGCGAACGCGGTGACGGGGTAATGTCGACGAGCGCAGCTCGCTGGCGCTCTGGTCGAGCTCGATGCGTGCGACCACCAGCGGGCCTCCGGATCGGGCGGCGCCGAACATGGCGTCGTCGAGGGCTTCGTCCCAGCCGACACGGTTGTTCAGACCCGTCAGGCGATCCGTACGGAGCAGCTTGGCGCGCTCGGCCCAGACCTGCTGGTGTGCGCGGGCTGGTTCCTGACGGCGGATCACGTCACCGGCGACGTCGCGAAGTGTCATCGTTCCCCTTCGTTCGCTCTCATGCAGTCGAGGGTTCCATCCCCAGATGCGCCGCGGAACCCCTTTTCGCCGCTTCGAACCGAATGACTAGGTGGGATCAGCCGATTGGTCGGGGAGCCGGTGCTTTTGACCGATCCGCAAACAGATGCCCCGCCTCTAAGTTGATTCTCAGGTGCTCGACCGCCTCGGCGGATCCGGTTCCGCCACCGTCTCGGTGGTGGCGGACCGAGGCACCGTCAGGTCGTTGCAGCCCCGTACCCGGGCTGCAGCCACACCCCCCAGAGGGAGTGGGGCCCGAGGCCATGGGGGGTTGTGGTCTCGGGCTCTTCTGGTGTCCCGGCAGCCGCCCACGCCCGAAAAACCTCCGCAGGGCGATCCCAGCCGCTGACCACGGGTTTAGCCCGGCCGACCGTGGGTACTCCGCCGGCTATGAAGGCATTTCCTCAAGAGCTCCGGCTCGTTCGAAGGGAGATGTGACATGGCGAACCTCAGCCGTCTCCCCACTCCGGTCATCGACAACTGGGAGTGGCAGTACGACGGGGTATGTCGTCAGATCGACCCCGAGGTGTTCTTCCCCCCTGACTCCGAGCGCGGCCCGGTGCGGCAGCGGCGCGAGCTCCAGGCCAAGCAGTACTGCGAGCACTGCCCGGTCCTGGCGCGGTGCCGCGAGCACGCCCTCATGGTCCAGGAGCCCTACGGCGTCTGGGGCGGGCTCACTCCCCGTGAACGCGACCGACTGATTCACGCTCCCAAGACCCCGGCACCGGGGCAGCGCGTGATCAAGCACGTCACCAAGACCTGACGAGGGGGCCGGTCTCAGGCCCAGAACACCCGGTCGACCGCGCCCTTGGCCCGCCGGGCGACCCGCCGGTAGTCCTCACTGAGCCGACCGGCGTCGTCCACGGCATACCCGCAGAGGAACGCGACCCCGCGACGGTCCGCCGCCTGCGCCGGGAGGCTGTCCGAAGGGCGGCCGCGGACCAGCATGGCCGCGTTGCGGATCTTGCTGGCAGACCGCCACGCCGCCGCCAGTTCGGTGGCGTCCGCGCGAGAGATCAGCTCGTCGTCGATGGCGGCCTCCAGCGCCGGCAGCGTCTGCGCAGTCCGGAGGCCGGGGTGGTCGTGACCGTGCCGCAGCTGGAGCAGCTGCACAGTCCACTCGACGTCAGCCAACCCGCCCGAGCCGAGCTTGAGGTGGGTCGACCGATCCGCTCCTCGTGGGAGGCGTTCGGCTTCGACCCGGGCCTTGATCCGCCGGACCTCGGCCACTCCGGCGGCGCTGAGCCCACCGGCGGGGTAACGCAGCGGGTCGACGAGGGCGATGAACTCCTCCCCCAGTGCCGCATCGCCGGCCACCGGCGTGGCCCGGAGCAGCGCCTGCGCCTCCCAGACCTTCGACCAGCGCTCGTAGTAGGCGGCGTACGACGCCAGGGTCCGGACCAGCGGTCCCTGGCGACCCTCCGGGCGCAGGTCGGCATCGATGTCGAGGGCCGGGTCCGGCCCCGGTAGCGCAAGCAGTCGACGCATCTCGTTGGCCACCGCGAACGCCAGCTCCGACGCCTCCTGCTCATCCGCACCGGGCAGCGGGTCATGGACGAACAAGACGTCGGCGTCACTCGCGTACGACATCTCCAGGCCACCGAGCCGGCCCATCGCGATCACCGCGATCCGGGTCGGCAGGTCGCCGCGTCGTTCGGAGGCGATGGCTGCCTGTGCCGCGGCCAGCCCACCCTCGAGCGTCGCCCGGGCGATGCCTGAGAGCGTCCGACCCACCGTCTCGACATCGACCAGCCCGAAGATGTCTGCGGCCGCGACGCGGAAGAGCTCACGCCGCCGGACGGCACGGATCGCGGTGATCGCTTCGACCGGGTCGTCCTGACGCAGGGCTGCTCTACGGCACTCGTTGACCAGGGCAGCCGTGTCGGCGATCGTGAGGTCGGCGTCGTGAGCGAGCAGGCCGCTCACCTCGGGAGCACGCATCAGCAGGTCGGTGGCGTAGCGGCTCGTCGCCAGCAAGGTCGCCAGTCGCTCGGCCGCGGCGCCTTCGTCCCGTAGCATCCGCAGGTACCAGTGTGATGACCCGAGGGCGTCGCTCAGCTGGTGGAATCCCAGCAGTCCGATGTCGGGGTTCGGGGCATCGGCGAACCACCCGAGCATCGCGGGGAGCAGCGTCCGCTGGATGGCGGCGCGTCGCGAGATCCCCGAAGTGAGCGCCTCGAGGTGGCGGAGCGCGGCACCGGGGTCGACGTACCCGAGCGCCTCGAGTCGCTGCCGGGCCGCGTCGGTCGTGAGCCGCGCCTCGGTACCCGGGAGGGCGGCCACCGCTTCGAGCAGCGGTCGGTAGAAGAGCTTCTCGTGCAGGCGCCGGACCTCTCGCGCGTGCGCCTTCCACTGACGGGTCAGCGCGGCGACAGGGTCGCTCATCCGACCCAGGGAGCGACCCAGAGCCCGCAGGGACTCCTCGTCTGACGGCATCGTGTGAGTCCGGCGCAGGTGGATCAGCTGCAGCCGGTGTTCGAGGGTACGCAGGAAACGGTAGGCGTCGGCCAGCGCCGCTCCGTCGTCCCGTCCGACATACCCGCCGGCGGTGAGCGCCGCGAGGGCGACCAACGTGTTCGGCGAGCGGAGGCTGGGATCGGTCCGTCCGTGCACGAGCTGGAGCAGCTGGACGGCGAACTCGATGTCCCTGAGACCGCCCGGTCCGAGCTTGATCTGCCGGTCCGCCTCGGCCGATGGGATGTGGTCGAGGACTCGGCGCCGCATCGCCCGTACGTCGGCGACGAACCCCGGTCGTTCCGCGGCTGACCACACGAGCGGGGCGATGGTGTCCATGTAGCGCTGCCCCAGCTCGACGTCGCCGGCGATCGGCCGCGCCTTCAGCAGGGCCTGGAACTCCCACGTCTTGGCCCAGCGCTCGTAGTACACCGCATGGCTCGCCAAGGTACGCACCAGCGGTCCGGACTTCCCTTCGGGACGCAGTGCAGCGTCGACAGGCCACAGGGTGCCTTCGCGGGTGTGGTCGGAGCAGATCCGCATCATGGCCGCGGCCACCGCGGTGGCACCACGCATCGCGACGAGCTCGTCCGCGCCGTCGACCGCCTCGTACACGAAGATCACGTCGACGTCGCTCACATAGTTGAGCTCGCGCGCACCGCACTTGCCCATGCCGATCACGCTGAGCCGGAAGGTCTCGGTGGGCTCGCGTACCTCGCCGGCGGCGATCGCCAGCGCGGCGTCGATGGTCCCGCCCGCGAGATCGGCCAGCTCGGCGGCTGCGTCCTCCATACGCAGGTCCAACGACAGGTCGCGGGCGGCCAGCCGCAGGAGCAACCGACGATAGATCCGCCGCAGCTCGTCGCGGTCCCGCGCCTTGGCCAGCTCGGCAGCGAGCCCGGCTGCCGTCGGCCGTATGACGTCCAGGTCCGGGTCGGCGAGCTGCGACCAGTCGTCCGGATGCCGCATCAGGTGGGCCGCGAGAGCCGTAGAAGCCCCCATGACCAGCGCCAGTCGGCGGCCCACCTCGGGCTGCTCGTTGAGGGTCACGCGCATGGCAGCTGCGTCGGGCACCTTGGCGATCAGGTCAGCCAAGGAGGACAGCGCCTGGTCCGGGTTGGCCGCCGACGCCACGTTGGTCAGCAGCTCGTCGTTGTCGTGACAGCCCATGAGCCACCCAGTTCCGGGTCGCCGCACTGGCGTCGGCGAACCCGAGTCGGGCCATCCGGCCGCCCTCGCTCCCCCGGCCGGCGCCGTTCGCGGAAGGGGACGGAGCGCTCACGATGTCCGGTGCGCCGAGACGAGCTCGGCGAACCGGACTGCCAGCGGACGCCAGTCGCGACGCAGCTGCTCGTCGGCTGCCCGGATGAGCTCGGCCGTCTCGAGCGCCGTGTGCACGCTCCTCGTCGTTGCCCCTAGCGACCGTGATCCAGTCGTCGAACACCTCCGGTCCGCGCCTCCGGGTGGAACTGCACGCCCCACGCCGCCGCACCGAACCGCACCGCCTGGGCGGTCCCGTCCGGTGAGGTGGCCAGCTCGGTCGCACCCTCGGGAAGCCGCCAGACCACGTCGTCGTTCCACTGCACCGCGGGTGCGTCGCTGCGGACCACCTTCAGGAGGTCGTCGGCCGCTCCGGCCGCGGTGAGCCGCACCGGCGTGAGGCCCTGAGCCCGACCGTGGGGATTCGGCACCACGTCGCCGCCGAGCGCAGCGCCCGCCAGCTGGTGGCCGAGGCAGATGCCGAGGAACGGCCGACCCGCTCGGACCGTGTGGCGGATCAACGCCTTGGTCGGCGTCAGCCAGGGGCAGGTCGCGTCATCGTTGGCGCCCATGTCGCCGCCGAGCACCACCAGGGCGTCGTACGACCCGAGGTCGTCCGGCACCGGTTCGTCGTGATGTCCGAGTACGACGTCGTAGTCGAGGCCACCCTCGCGAAACCACGTGCCGAACCACGCCGGAGGACAGTCGTCCTCGTGCTGGATCACCAACGCCTTGGTCACGAAGGGAGGCTACCGCGGCTTGTTGAGCCGGTGCCCGCGGCTTCGCCGCTGGGCACCGTCCATCACATGATCAGCAGGTGGCTTGTTGAGCCGGTGCCCGCGGCTTCGCCGCTGGGCACCGTCCATCACATGATCGGCAGCATCATGGCGCGCTCGAAGGGAGTCACCTGCCGGCGGTAGTCATCCCACTCCGCGCGCTTGTTGCGCAGGAAGAAGTCGTAGACGTGCTCGCCCAGCGTCTCGGCCACCAGCTCGGAACGCTCCATCACCCGGATGGCGTCGTGCAGGTTCTGTGGCAGCGGCTCGATTCCGAGGGACCGGCGCTCGGCCTCGGTGAGGCTCCAGACGTCATCCTCGGCACCGGGCGGCAGCTCGTAGTTCTCCTCGATGCCCTTCATCCCGGCTGCCAGCATCACCGCGAACGCCAGGTAGGGGTTGGCCGCACTGTCGACCGACCGGAGCTCGATGCGGGTCGACTGGCCCTTGGTGGGCTTGTACATGGGGACCCGCACCAGCGCGGAGCGGTTGTTGTGCCCCCAGCACACGTACGACGGTGCCTCTCCCCCGCCGGCGAGCCGCTTGTAGGAGTTGACCCACTGGTTGGTCACTGCGGTGATCTCGGCGGCGTGTTCGAGCAGCCCGGCGATGAAGGCGCGGCCCGTCTTGGACAGGTGGTAGTCGGCCCCGACCTCGAAGAACGCGTTGCGGTCACCCTCGAACAGCGAGAGGTGGGTGTGCATGGCCGAGCCGGGGAACTCCGTGAACGGCTTCGGCATGAACGAGGCATGGATGTCCTGGCTGAGCGCGACCTCCTTGATCACGACGCGGAACGTCATGATGTTGTCGGCCGTGGAGAGCGCATCGGCGTACCGCAGGTCGATCTCCTGCTGGCCGGGTCCGCCCTCGTGATGGCTGAACTCCACGGAGATGCCCATCGACTCGAGCATGGTGATGGCCTCGCGGCGGAAGTCGTGCGCGATGCTCTGGCTGGTGTGGTCGAAGTAGCCGCTGCGGTCGACCGGTTCGGGCGCCGTCCCGTCGCGGGGCCGATCCTTGAGCAGGTAGAACTCGATCTCGGGGTGGGTGTAGAAGGTGTAGCCCTGGTCGGCCGCCTTGCTGAGGATGCGCTTGAGCACGAAGCGAGGATCGGCGTACGACTGGGCACCGTCGGGCATCACGATGTCGCAGAACATCCGCGCCGTCGACGGGCCCTCGCCGCGCCACGGCAGGATCTGGAACGTCGACGGGTCGGGCTTGGCCAGCATGTCGGCCTCGTAGACCCGGGCGAAGCCCTCGATCGCCGAACCGTCGAAGCCGATGCCCTCGGAGAACGCTCCCTCGAGCTCTGCCGGCGCCACCGCGACGGACTTCAACGAGCCCAGCACGTCGGTGAACCACAGCCGCACGAAGCGGACGTCGCGCTCCTCGAGCGCACGGAGCACGAAGTCTTCCTGTTTACCCATACGGGCATTCTGCCCCGTCGATGTTTCCGGTGGGTTAACCGGCAGGCCCTCCCCCCTCCGGACACCCCATGTCCCCCGTCTTGACCCCGTCAGAGCCGCCATTCGGTCGACTGGAGGCGTCCGGACGGAACGGGAGGCGGCGCCGGGCCTAGGCTGAGGTCGTGCCCCAGCTGCGTGTCGCCCTCGCTCAGGTGAACCCGACCGTGGGTGACCTGACCGGGAACGCCGACCTCATCGCGGCGGCGGTGGGCCGGGCTGCGGACGCCGGCGCCCACCTGGTCGTCGCCCCCGAGATGTGCCTGACGGGATACCCGATCGAGGACCTGGCCTTCCGCCCGTCGTTCGTGACCGCGTCGCGGACGGCGATGAAGGCGCTCGCCCGCCGCCTGGCCGAGGAGGGCCACGGCGAGGTCGCGGTCGTCGCCGGCTTCCTCGACCGGGCCGACCCACCCGTGACCCGACTGGGTAGCCCGAAGGGCTCTCCGCAGAATGCCGTCGCCGTGCTGTACGGCGGTGAGATCGTCACCACCCAGGCCAAGCACCATCTCTGGAACTACGGCGTGGGAGACGAGATCCGCAACTTCGTCCCCGGCGACACGATGTCGGTCATCCAGGTACGCGGCGTCGATGTGGCGATCGCGATCTGCGAGGACCTGTGGCAGGACGGCCCGTCCGCCGTGGCCGATGCCGCCGAGGCGGGACTGCTCATCGTCCCCAACGGGTCGCCGTACGAGCGCAACAAGGACGACGTCCGCCTCGAGCTCTGCTCGCGGCGAGCACGGGAGGGGGCGTGCGCGCTCGCCTACGTCAACCTGGTCGGCGGCCAGGACGAGCTCGTCTTCGACGGCGACTCGCTCGTGGTCGACGCTTCCGGGGAGCTGGTGGCGCGGGCGCAGCAGTTCGTGCCGGAGCTGCTCGTCGTCGATCTGGACCTGCCGGCGGCGACCGAGACCATGCCCGATGCGGAGACGCGCTTCGATGGTCTGGCCGTGCGCCGCTTCGTGCTGTCGCCGGAGCCGGTGCCGGCGTACGACGCTGTGGCCGCGCCGATCGCCCCGCATCTCGACGACCTCGCCGAGATCTACCAGGCGCTGGTGCTGGGCCTGCGCGACTACGTCCGCAAGAACGGTTTCCGCACGGTGCTGCTGGGCCTCTCGGGCGGCATCGACTCGACGCTGGTCGGTGCCATCGCGTGTGACGCGTTGGGTGCGGAGAACGTCTTCGGCGTCTCCAACCCCAGCGAGTGGTCCACCGAGCACTCCCGGACCGACGCCGCCGAACTGGCCCGGCGTACCGGGCTGAACCTCGACACCGTGCCGATCGCGCCGATGGTCGATGCCTTCCGGGCGGCGGTCAAGGTCGACGGTCTGGCCGAGGAGAACCTCCAGGCCCGGATCCGCGCCGTCGTGTGGATGGCCCTGTCCAACCAGCACGGCCACCTGGTGCTCGCCTGTGGCAACAAGAGCGAGATCGCGGTGGGGTACTCCACGATCTACGGTGACGCCGTGGGCGGGTTCGCTCCGATCATGGACGTGCCGAAGACGCTCGTCTGGGAGCTGGCCCGCTGGCGCAACGCGGACGCCGAACGGCGCGGGGAGGAGCCGCCGATCCCGGAGAACGCGATCACCAAGGCTCCCTCGGCAGAACTACGTCCGGGCCAGCTCGACAGTGACTCGCTGCCGGACTACCACCTGCTCGACGACATCCTCGACGACTACGTCGAGGCGGACCGCAGCGCGCCCGACCTGGTCGCGCAGGGGTTCGCCCCCGAAATGGTCGAGCAGGTGCAGCGGCTGGTCGACCGGGCGGAGTACAAGCGCCGCCAGTATCCGCCAGGCCCCAAGATCTCGGCCCGCAACTTCGGGCGGGACCGCCGCCTCCCCATCACCAACGCCTGGCGCGAACACCTCTGACCCCACCGTTGTTCCTCCCCTGGCCGTAGGCGTTTGCCTAGTTCACAAGCCAGGTGCCTTCGTAGGTAGGCAGCTGTGCCTAGGTGAGAAGGCGGGTGGCTTGTGGACTAGGCAAACGCCGCGGCCAGAATGTGACGGACGAGACAGGCGGGAAGAGTCGCGGGGTGGGTCAGCGGCGTGTCAGGCTGAAGACTGGTCCGGGGACTTCATCAGGGAGCCTCGAGAGCAGACAACGAGGTCGACATGAGCGAGACGCCTGCGCCCTACGGCACCGGCCCGCAGCCCGCCGGCAGCCCGGCCGGCACCAAACGGGTCCGCATCAACCACTTGCTCGAGATGAAGCGCCGTGGCGAGAAGTGGGCCATGCTCACCGCCTACGAGCAGTACGCCGCCCAGACGTTCGACGAAGCAGGCATCCCCGTCCTCCTCGTCGGCGACTCCGCCAGCAACAACGTCTACGGCAACGAGACCTCGCTGCCCGTCACGGTCGACGAGCTGATCCCGCTCGTCCGCGCAGTCACCCGCTCTGCCCGACGAGCGCTCGTGGTGGCCGACCTCCCGTTCGGGTCCTACCAGGCCAGCCCCGAGCAGGCCTTCCACACGTCGGTCCGGTTCATGAAGGAGGCCAACGCCCACGCGGTCAAGCTCGAAGGCGGCCTGCCGGTCGTGCCCCAGGTCGAGAAGCTGACCGAGTCGGGGATCCCGGTGATGGCCCATATCGGCTTCACCCCGCAGTCCGAGCACAACCTCGGCGGCTATCGCGTGCAGGGCCGCGGCGACGCGGGCGAGCACGTCATCGAGGAGGCGCTCGCCCTCCAGTCCGCCGGTGCCTTCGCTGTCGTCATGGAGATGGTGCCTGGCGACGTGGCGGCCGAGGTGACCAAACGTCTCGAGATCCCGACGATCGGCATCGGTGCCGGGGTGAACTGCGACGCGCAGGTGCTCGTGTGGGCCGACATGGCCGGCCTGCGCACCGGCCGCATGCCTCGGTTCGTCAAGCAGTACGCCGACCTGCACGGGGTCCTGCTCAAGGCTGCCGAGGACTTCGCCGCCGACGTAGCGGCCGGCACCTTCCCAGGCGACGAGCACACGTTCTAGCGGCTCCGTACCAGCGGCTCAGGCCGACCAGCCCCACCACGCGCCACCGGCACTGACGATCCCGAACCACGCGAGCATCGCCGCGACCGGGGTCAGCAGTGCCACGAGCGGCCGGCGGGAAAAGCTGCGCACCGCCACCACGAGCAGTGCCACCCACAGCAACAACATGAGCGGCACGACCCACCACGGAGCCACCAGTGCCACGAACGCGTAGAACCACAGCGCGACCAGCATCCCCGCGGTCGCCGCCCAGGGACCCCACCGCCGCCACCCGGTGGCTGCCGGCAGCGCCGGGAGGTTCACGGCCGCTGTGCCCGTGACGGCACTAGTCGTCGTTCCAGTTGGGGTCGCTGTCCCACTCCTCGTTGCGTTTCTTGGCGGTCTCCAACGCGTGCTCGGCCGCCTCACGCGTCGGATAGGGGCCGAGTCGGTCGATCGCCGTACAGCCGTCGGCCCCTTCGACGGCGTGGTGCTTGACGCAGTAGTAGTAGCGGTCTGCCATGCCACGAAACCTACACAACTAGACTCGCCTGCGTGAGTGTCCTGACTGCCGCACCCATCTCGCCCCGCCGCTCGGTGCCTGCGGAGATCGAACGACCGGAGTACGTCGACAAGCCGCGACCGGCACCGCACCGTGGCGGCGACGTGCAGACGCCCGAGACCATCGAGAAGATGCGGATCGCCGGCCGGATCGCCGCCCAGGCCATGCGCGAGGCGGCGTCGGTGATCGCCCCAGGCGTCACCACCGACGAGGTCGACCGGGTCGGCCACGAGTTCCTGTGCGACCACGGCGCCTACCCTTCGACGCTGGGCTACAAGAATTTCCCGAAGTCGTTGTGCACCTCGGTCAACGAGTGCATCTGTCACGGCATCCCGGACGCTCGCCGGCTCGAGGACGGCGACATCTGCAACATCGACCTGACGGCGTACATCAACGGCGTCCACGGCGACACCAACGCGACCTACCTGGTCGGCGACGTCGACGACGAGAGCCGCCTGCTCGTCGAGCGCACCCAGGAGTCCTTGCGGCGCGCGATCAACGCGGTCAAGCCGGGGCGGCAGGTCAACGTGATCGGCCGGGTGATCGAGTCCTACGCCAAACGCTTCGGCTACGGCGTCGTCACCGACTTCACCGGGCACGGGATCAGTACGACGTTCCACTCCGGACTCGTCATCCCCCACTACGACGACCCGCGCTTCGACACCGTGATCGAGCGCGGTATGACGTTCACGATCGAGCCGATGCTCACCCTCGGCACGATCGACTGGGACATGTGGGACGACGGCTGGACCGTGGTCACGAAGGACCGTCGACGCAGCGCGCAGTTCGAGCACACGCTCGTCGTGACGGACACGGGCGCTGAGATCCTGACCCTCCCGTAGCCCGTCAGCCCCGCACCTGCTGCAGGGCCGGGGCCGCTAGGCGGACTTCTTGCTGCGCTTGCTCCTCGCGCTGGTGACCTTGCGGGCGGCACCCTTCTCGGTGGTCGCCCCACGCGTCGCGAGGTCGCCGCTCTTCGACTCCAGGTGCGCACGCAGGAACCACTGGAACTGCTCGAGCGCGGCGGTCTGCCCGATCAGCATGTCCTCGGTGATCGGGTCGATCTCGCCCACCATGTCGAGTGCCTTGCGATGGTCGCTGATGACACCGGAGTAGACCTGGTCGAGCGCGGCCAGGTGCTCAGCGGTGCTGGCCCGACCCAGCGAGTAGTCGTCCCAGCTGCGGTCGCGGACGATCGCACCCGGCGTACCCATCGGAGCGATCCCCATCGTGGCCATCCGCTCGGCCACGGCGTCGACCGCCGCGCGCACGATGTCGATCTGCGGGTCGAGCATCTCGTGCACGCCGATGAAGTCACGGCCGACGACGTTCCAGTGCGCGTGCTTGAGGGTCAGCTGCAGATCGTTGAGCGCGTGCAGCCGGTCCTGCAGGGCCGTCGCGACCTTGTGCCCGTCCCGGAGCGAGAGTCCGGGGACGGTGTACGTGCTGTCATTCATGGGGGTCATCCCTTCACGTTAGGCGGCAGAGTCCGGGGAATCACGTGCTCCTGTGGTCGTGCCCAAGTTTGGGCTGTCGGAAACAGGCGTCTTCTCCTCCAGCCGCCGCAGCAGGTCGGCCAACCCGTCCACGGCGCGGCCCTCGAGTCGACCGCTGGTGCTGACCGTGATCTCGCGAGTCCGGAGCACCCGTGCGCCGGCCGCGACGAGCCGTTCGACCAGCTGCTGGTCCTCGCCGTGCGGTAGGTGGGGGAATCCGCCGATCCCGAGATAGGCGTCTGCCCGCACCGCGAGGTTGGCGCCGTACACGTGGTCGTGCTGGTGCAGGGGGTCACCCGAGCCGCATCTTGGCGGCGACCAGCTCGTCGTACGACGTCAGCGCAGCCGGCGTACCGCGGAACCGGTCCAGCGCGGCAAGACCCACCACGGCAGCCGCGTCGTGGCGGCCTGCCGCCGTCAGGACGCGCACCACCCAGTCCCGTGGTACGCACGTGTCGGCGTCGGTGGAGAAGACCCAGCTCGAGTGCGGGGACCACGGCAGCCGGGCCAGGCCTTCCCGCGCCCCGCGGTCACGGACCTGCCCGATCGTGGACGAGGTGTCGTCGACCAGCACCTGTGCGCCACGGACGAGGCGCAGCCTCGCCCGCGCCCGCTACGCCGTGTCGTCCGTGCACCGATGCGCCACCACTCGAACCGAAGAGGGCCCCACCACCCGGTGTCGACGAGCGTGCCGCAGCGCCCTGACCACGCTGTCGACCGTCGGACCGATGGTGTCGCGCTCGTCGTGTGCGGGGACGACCACGACGACGGACGCCGGCGGGATCAACCCGCCAACGTTTCGTGGCCTGTGAGCGCGGACTCGCCGAGCGCGGCCAGGGCGGCATCGACATGGTGCTGACGGACATAGATGGTCAGGTCGTCGAGCACCCGAGCCAACCGGGCGTTGCGGCTCAGTCCTGCTGGCCCCACCACCTGGCGAGCCTCGTCGAGGATGCTGTCGCACGCCCGCACGACCGCGGTCCGGGTCAGCCCGCACTCGCGAGCGACCGCGTCCTGGGGCAGGTCGTCGAGCCTCGCGACCGTCCGGGTGAGCAGGCTGCGCACCTCCCAGACCAGCTGCTCGATCAGGCCGAGTCGACGGAGTTGATGCGGTGTCGTGGTGAAGTCGCGCAGGCTCGTCGAGACGACATCGAGCACCTGCTGAGCACCACCGGCCCACACCGCGGCGACACACAGGCCGCCCACCGCGAACCCAGGCCGGTCGACGTAGAAGCCGTCGCCGCCCACCTGACGGGCGTCCAGGACCTGCCGGTCGACGTGGACGGTGAAGGTCCTGGCGGCATCCATCCCGGCGGCGCGCCAGGCGTCAGGGTCCGGCTTGCCCAGGTCGGCGGGCACGTCGAGCAGCAGGCGCTGCTCCCCCACCTGGGCGGGTACGAGCGCACGGTCGATGAGGTCGACGCCGGACGCGAACCGCAGCTCGCCACTCAGCTGCCAGCCACCCTGCGCCGCGTCGGCCGCGGCGACCGGGTCAGCCTGCAGACCGGTCCCGACCGAGCGGGACGCCCAGACGCCGTACACGCCGGGTTCCGGCGCCAGACCGGCCTGGTCCAGGATGCGAAGCCCGTCGCTGTGGCCCTCGAGCAGCCGCGCCAGGCAGAGGTCGGTACGACCCAGCTCGACCAGGGCCTCGACCAGACCGGTCAGCGACCCTGTCCACAGGTCGTGTCCGCGGTCGGCGAGGTCGGCGACGCAGGCGCCCATGGCGGCCGCAGAGGTGCGGATCTTGTCCACGGAGACGCCGTCGGAGAGTCCGGGACCATGCTCGATCACGCGGTCGCCTCGTAGATGTCGAGGGTGAAGTCCCGGTCGGCATGCGACACCAGCCGCAGCGCGTCGCGGTCGACGGCGTCGATGGCGATCTGGGCGTGCATGTCGGGTCCGGACCGGAAGGCGTCGTCGGGACGGTGTGCCCAGTGCATGAACACCACGTGCGCACCCGGCGCCGTCACCGACCACAGCGACTCGAGAGCCGCCTTCAGGTCTTCGACGTAGTACAGGAACTCCGCGACCACGACGAGGTCGACGGGAGGCGTCACCGGCACCTCGGGCAGGGTCGAGTGCTCCACGGTGACGTGACTCAGGTCTGCGCACCGCTCGGCAGCGAGTCGGACTGCCGCCTGCGAGCTGTCGGTGGCGACGAGCTCGCCCGCTCGGTCCGCCAACGCCATCGTCGTGATGCCAGGTCCGCAGCCTGGCTCCCAGACCCGCGCGTACTGGCGCCGCGGAAGCGAGGCGAGCAGGATCGCCAGCTTGCGTTGCTCGTACCACGTCGAGGAGACCTGCCAGGGATCCGGGTCCGCGCGGTACAGGGCGTCGAAGTCGGGAAGACGCGGCGACGGCTGGTCGACGAGACTCATGGCGCCACCAGCAGCTCGAGGTCCCAGGCCAGCACGTCGGCGGGGAGGATGGCCTCCACGTCGTCGGCCAGCGGCTGAGTCTGCGAGGAGTAGTAGGTGGTGGCGGTCGCGCGCGCGTCGCGGGCGGCCGGCGTGGTGATCGACAAGGTCACTGAGGTGGCTTCCGTGAGAAGGGTTGCTGGGTCGGACCAGTGCTGTGCCCAGATCGGGTATCCGAAAACGCCACAGCCGGTGTTGGCTGCGACACGGCACGCGACCTGCCCGAGGATGGCGTGGTCGTCATGCGGGTCATGCCACCAGGTGGTGAGCAGCTGCGCGGGAGCATGTTCGCGAACGTGAGCGGTCACGGCGTCGGAGACGTCGTCCGCCCTGGCGGCCAGCCCCGCGTCGGGCAGGCCGACGATCGTGCTGCTGGCGGCGCCGAGCAGCGAACACGCCCGGGTGAACTCCGCCTGACGGCGGGCCGGCAGCCCGGGCACCTGCTTGCCGAGGTGGCTCAGGGCCGCCTCTCCGGCAGTCATCGTCACGATGTGCACCTCCACCCCTTCAGATGCCAGCTCAGCGATGGTGGCTCCCAGTCCGAACGTCTCGTCATCGGGGTGGGCACCGAGCACGACGGCCACGTCCCCCGCGTCGCAGACCCAGCGCCGTGAGCGGTGAGAGACCGGCGAGATCAGCGGCCTGCCGACGCCACGCGGCGGCGTACTCCGACGGCGGGGTCACCGTCGAGCCGTTCCCCGTGCCGGCGTCATGCGGCCCGCCGTGAGCGCGCCGCGCGGTCGCTTGAGCTCGGCGCGCGGGACAGCATCCGCAGCACGGCCCGCTCGATGTGCTCCTGCCGTCGTTGCGGCTGCTTCGGCGCACCGCGGAGCGCGGGAGCGATCGTGGTGCCGTCCTCGTAGAGGTCGAGCACGCGCGGGTCGACGTAGGAGTTCCGGGCGATCGCAGGGGTGTTGCCGAGGTACTCCGACACCTCGACGACGGCCTGCCGGATCGCCTTGCGGCGGGCCGTCTTGGTGGTGCCCGGGTTAGGGGCCTCGGCCAGCGCCGTCGCGGCGATGACGGTGGCGTGCCAGGTGCGAAAGTCCTTGGCTGTGACGTCACCGCCGAAGAGCTCGAGCAGGTAGGCATTGACGCCCTCGGCATTCACGTCGCGCCAGACGCGCCCGTCCTTGAACGCGAGCAGCTCCTCGCCGCCCCCTCGCCGACGCCGCAGCAGGTCGATCACGCGGCTCACGTCTGGGTCGTCGACCGCGATCTCGTGGGCGATCCCCGACTTGCCGGTGAAGGCGAACACGAGCGCGTTGTCCCGCCTCCGGACGTGAGACTTCAGCAGCGTGGTGAGTCCGTAGCTGCCGTGCTCCTCGGCGTACGCGTCGCTGCCGATGCGGAAGTAGCCGATGTCGATGAGCCGCACCGCACATGCCATGACACGTTCGCGGGTCACCATCGAGTCGCCATCCTGCTCCATCAGGTGGGCCGCCACGACGGCTCTCGCCTTCGGCAGCTTCCTGGCCATCTGGAGGATCCGGTCGAACTTCGCCGCGTCGCGCTGTTGCCGCCAGACCGGATGGTAGAGGTACTGACGACGGCCGGCGTCATCGACGCCGACCGCCTGGATGTGCCCGTTGGGGTGCGGACAGATCCACACCTCACGCCAGGCGGGTGGGATCACCAGCGACCTGATCCGCTCCACGTGCTGACCGTTGAGGCGGGCGCCCGACTCGTCGCGGTAGACGAACCCCCTGCCGGCACGCTGACGCGTCCAGCCGGGCTGGTTCGGTGACACCGTGCGCAACCTCACGCGGTAGTAGTACCCAATGGCGGGCAAAACTCTCGCGTCGGGCGTCGGGCGCCAGACACCCGGCGCGCAGCTCAGTTCAGGTCGCGGCTCACCCAGGCAGGCACCTTGATGCAGCCGGCAGACCGGCCCATCTTCTTCAATCCGATCCGGTCCCCCTTGGCGTACCCGTTGGGGGTCGCGTCGCTCAGGCTCGGGTACATCAGCTGGTGGCGGTTCGTCACATGGAGCAGTCCCATGACGTGGCCGAGCTCGTGCAGCAGCAAGTTGCCGCGGGTGACCCCGGAGCCGAAGCCTTTGGACCACGACGCCGTCTGCGGAGCATCGATGACGACATAGCCGCGAGTGGCCGCCAGCCTCCAGCGGTTCCCGGCCTTCCAGTACCGCCACTGGCTGCCGCCCTGGCCGGCTGTCGATCCCGCCAACGGGAAGTCGGTATTGCGCGGCCGCACGAACGCCACCACGATCTCCGCGGGAAGCTGGTTGATGTTGGTCGAACGTGGCACCTTCTTCGTGCGTCCCTTCACCGTGAAGTCGATGCCGGTGGCGGCGTGCACCTTGGCGAACGCCTTCTTCACGTCCCTGACGGCGGAGTTCTTGGCGGCTTTGCCTCGCACGGCTACCGGGTTGACCCGGACGGTGACGGTCGGCTGGCACGGATTCCAACGGGTGAGGCGGTGCGTACCGTCCGGCAGCTTCGCCTTCTGCAGCTTGTAGGTGGGCGGCGCGGTCGGCGAGGCTGGGATCGCCTGCGCGCCACTCGTGGCCAACAATGCCGCCACGGCGACGGTCACGACGCCCGCCAGTGGTCGCGAGGTCCTCACGAGAGATGTCCCTTCGGAGACAGTGGGATGGACGCGCGGCTGGTGGGGATCGGGTATGCGCCCGGTCCGCCAAGGATAGGCGGCCGCGCTCTCGTTCGCGGCAGGACCGCGGGATGGGCCGCCGTCGGGAGGCATAGGTGCGGGCGAGCCGACTCATAGGCCGGATTCTGTTGGGGGCCCGACCTCTCGGTCGGGTCCTGAGCAGCCATCCATCTGGGCGCGCCGTCACCGGCACGCTCGTGCGACCTACCCGCAGACTCGGGCGGGCCGCCCGGCCCGACCGCGAACGGTCGGTGCGTCTGCGCGGACCGCCGGCGAGAGGCCGGCAGCCCTTCTTGGTCTTGCTCCAGGTGGGGTTTACCCAGCCGCTCCGGTCACCCGGAGCGCTGGTGGTCTCTTACACCACCGTTTCACCCTTACCCGCACCTCGACCGTGACGAACGCGTGGTCCGCACGAATCGTGGCCGCTGGCGGTCTGTCTCTGTGGCACTGTCCCGCGAGTCACCTCGGGTGGGTGTTACCCACCACCTTGCCCTGCGGAGTCCGGACCTTCCTCGAGACCAGTCCGTCGTACGACGGTCAGGTCCCGCGGCCGCCCGGTCGGCTCGCCCGCGGCACCAGCGTATCGCGGCGCCTGGATCTGAGCCTCATGTCGTCCTGGCCCGCACAAGAGGTGGATCATCCGGTCGCCCGTGCCGCCGTCGAACGCCACGGCAGTCGGCAAATACCGGGTCTGGCAGCGCGTGAGCGCTGCCAGACCCGGATCGCTCGAAGGGCGGCGGTTCCCCTCGAGCCTCAGCTGACGCCGGCTGGGGTCGACAACAGGGGGAAGCGAATCCCCAGCCCGCCAGCTCAGTTGTCGTGCCCGTCGTCGCCACCGTGACCCGGGCCGTCGTCGCCACCGTGGCCGGAGGTGTCCCCACCGCGGTCATCGCCCGGCTCGGCGTGGTTGCCGCGGTCATCGCCCGGCTCGGCGTGGTTGCCATCGGTCATCGCCCGGCTCGGCGTGGTTGCCGTCGGTCATCGCCCGGCTCGGCGTGGTTGCCATCGTCATCACCGGGCTCGGCGTGGTTGCCATCGTCATCACCGGGCTCGGCGTGGTTGCCATCGTCATCACCGGGCTCGGCGTGGTTGCCATCGTCATCACCGGGCTCGGCGTGGTTGCCATCGTCATCACCGGGCTCGGCGTGGTTGCCATCGTCATCACCGGGCTCGGCGTGGTTGCCATCGTCATCACCGGGCTCGGCGTGGTTGCCATCGTCATCACCGGGCTCGGCGTGGTTGCCATCGTCATCACCCGGCTGGGCGTGGTTGCCATCGTCATCACCCGGCTCGTGGACGATCTGACCGGACGACGCACCGTCGTGCACCACCGCCGCCACGATGGGAGGGCCGGCGAGCCCTGCGCCCGCCAGGGCGGCCACCGCCGACACGGTAATGAAGATGTTGCGGACAGTGGTGGTGACGATTCTCATGACGGTTCTCCTCGGCTCGACTGGCCCGGGCTGCGGGCTCACCACTACGGTCGCGGAGATGTGGTCTGCTCTGGTATGGAACCTTGGTCCTAGGACTTGCCCGGTCGAGGTACTAGTCGGTGATGAGCTCGAATCGCACCTCACGCGACCGCGGGTCTGCCTCGACCAGCCGCACCCGCACTTCCTCGCCGAGCGGGAGCGTGGCGTCCTCGGACACCACCTTCGCCTCGACCGCCGGCTCCTGCAGCACCACTGAACCTGTCGTGGGCTGGTCGTGATCGACGTCGACGATCACGCCGGTGAACGTCTCACCCTTGCTGCTCGCGAGGACACCTGCCTCGACCAGGTTGATGACCGCGCGCTCGTACTGGTGCGCCCGCCGGTCGGAGTCCTCCATCACCTTCGGGAGGTCGCGCAACCGGCTCCGCACCCAGGCCGGCACCTCGGCGTCGGCGCACAGGGCGACGGCTACCTCGCCGGCGTACCGGTCGACGAGCCGTCGCAGCGGCGCCGTGACATGGGAGTACTCCGACGCCAGGGCCGCGTGTTCGACGTGCTCCGGAACCCCGCCATCGAAGGCGGCATAACCCGCGCCCCGCAGCAGACTCGTGCAGGCGTTGAGCATGGCTGCCCCGGCGGGCGTGTTGGGCTCCAAGGAGCGCACGAAGTCGGGATAGTCGACGTCGGGGTCCCACTCCAGGTGTAACGCGGCGGCCGTACGACGCAGCCTCTTCACGGCGTGCTCGGGAGGCTGTGGCAGCGTTCGGACGATGCCGATCTCGCCGTACAGCATGATCTCAGCAGCTCCCATCCCGGTGAGCAACGAGATCTGCGCATTCCACTGTTCGACGTCGAGCAGCTGCCGGTAGACGAGCGACCAGCCGTCACCGTTCACGTCGACTTCCTGCTCCGGCAGCGGGAGGCTCACCCCGCCTCGCTCCTGCTCGCGACGAAGCCGGAGCCGGCCGACGTCTCGAAGAAGCATGAAGACCTCGTCGGCGGTGCCGTCATCGAGCGCGCGCTGGACGCCGGCGTAGTCCCAGCGTCCTCGGCTCCGGACCCTGGCCCGGGTCACGTCGACGTCGGTCCCTTCTCCTGCCTCGTCGAGGTCGATCATCCACAGCAGGGCCGGGCGCATCTCCCCCGGCAGCAGGCTCGCGGCTCCTTCGGACAGGATCGGCGGGTGCAGCGGAATGCGACGGTCCGGCGCGTAGAGGGTCTGGCCGCGGCGGTGCGCCTCCTCGTCGATGACGCCACCGGGTTCGACGAACGCCGCGACATCGGCGATGGCGTAGTAGACCCGGTAGCCGTTGCCGCGGCGCTCGATGTGCAGGGCCTGGTCCAGGTCCATCGAGTCCTCGGGGTCGATGGTGACCAGCGGGACGTCAGTGCGGTCGAGATCAGGAAGCGTCGGGTTCGATGCGGCGTGGTGAGCGGCAGCCAGCACCTCGGCCGGGAAGTCGTTCGGGATGTCCTGCTCCGTCGGCAATGGTGGCCATCCCGTCCGTGAACGCGGCTCCGTCCACGTCGTGCAGATTGACGCGGCGTCGAGGCACGGATGGAGCCCCTTCCTGACTGGTGATCGGCGGCGTTGCACCACCTTAGTGGGCAACCGGGGCTTACTGGACCCGGTGCTCACGGATCGTCACCTCCGACCCTGGACGAGTCGGCTGGCGTGATGCGAGGCTGAGGTCCCGGCCCTCGAGCTGATCAGGAGAACCACGTGAACCCTTCGCCCGGTCCAGAAGCGCTGCGCCACAAGATCCTGCTCGATGAGGACGAGATGCCGACCCGCTGGTACAACGTCCTGCACGACCTCCCGACGCCGCCGCCACCGGTCCTCCACCCGGGCACCGGGCAGCCGGTCGGGCCCGACGACCTGGCGCCGCTCTTCCCCATGGACCTGATCATGCAGGAGGTCAGCACCGACCAGTACATCGACATCCCCGACGAGGTGCTCGACGTGTATCGGCTGTGGCGCCCGAGCCCGCTCTTCCGTGCCCATCGCCTGGAGAAGGCGCTCGGAACACCGGCCCGGATCTACTACAAGTACGAGGGCGTCTCGCCGGCCGGGTCGCACAAGCCGAACACCGCCGTACCTCAGGCGTTCTACAACGCCAAGGCGGGCATCAAGAAGCTGACCACCGAGACAGGCGCCGGTCAGTGGGGCACCGCACTGGCGTTCGCGTGTGCGCAGTTCGACCTGGCCTGTGAGGTGTGGCAGGTGCGGGCGTCGTACGACCAGAAGCCGTATCGCCGGATCATGATCGAGACCTTCGGGGGCACCGTCCATCCGAGCCCGTCCGACCTGACCGAGGCAGGTCGCTCGATCCTGGCCGAGCATCCTGACTCCACCGGGTCGCTGGGCATCGCGATCAGCGAGGCGGTCGAGGTCGCCGCACAGGACCCGACGATCAACTACGCGCTCGGCAGCGTGCTCAACCACGTACTGCTGCACCAGACGATCATCGGCGAAGAAGCCCTGCTCCAGCTGGCGAAGATCGGCGAGACGCCGGATCTGCTGGTCGGGTGCACCGGTGGTGGATCGAACTTCGGTGGCCTGATGTTCCCGTTCCTGCGCGAGAAGTGGGCGGGCCGGATGGACCCGGTGGTCCGTGCCGTCGAGCCGGCCGCCTGCCCGTCACTGACGCAAGGCACCTACGCCTACGACTTCGGCGACACGATCGGGATGACGCCGCTGATGAAGATGCACACCCTCGGCCACGACTTCGTGCCCGACCCGATCCACGCCGGCGGTCTGCGCTACCACGGCATGAGTCCGCTCATCAGCCATCTCTACGAAGAGGGTCACCTCGAGGCGGTCGCCAAGCGGCAGACGGAGTGCTTCGCCGCGGGCGTGCTCTTCGCGCGCACCGAGGGAATCGTCCCGGCACCTGAGCCGACACACGCACTGGCCGCCGCCGTCGAAGAGGCGGTGCGGTGCAAGGAGACCGGCGAGGAGAAGGTCATCCTGACGGCGCTGTGCGGACACGGACACCTCGACCTGCCGGCGTACGACGCCTACCTGTCCGGCTCCATCGTCGACCACGACTGGAGCGACGCCGAGCTGCGCGACGCGGTTGCGGCCGCCTTGGAGAAGCTGCCGGCCGGCGTCGGCTGACCCGCCGTCAGGCGCTGGAGCGGACGACCGCCTGCGGCTGCGGAACTGAGCGCAGCGCGAGCGCGATCCCTGCAGTTCCCACCACCGCCAGCAGGACCACAGCCTCGTCGACCTGCAGGCTGCCGGCCAGGACGCCGCCGAGCACGATGGCACCGCCCTGCGCCAGCTGCAGGACCGCGTTGGCGAGCCCGAAAAGCCTGCCTCGGAGGGCACTCGGGATCAGGGCGCTGATCTCGGCCTGGATCGCGCTGATGTACGACACACAGCCGCCGGCCACGATCAGGAGCAGCAGGACCAGGACGCGCGCGCCCGGCAGCATCGCGGCGAAGCCGGTCAGCGCGACCGTGAGTCCGCAACCGAGAGCGAGCGGGGTCACGAGTCGTCGTTGTCGTCCCAGTGGGAGTCGCCCGAGCAGAACCAGTCCGACGACGGTGCCCAGTGGTGGTGCGGCCATGATCAGGCCGGCGAGCGTGACGTGGCCGCCGAGCTCGGCCGCGAACGGTACGGCCAGCCCCTCGGTGATGACCAGCACGGCCGGGCCGAGGGCGAGAAGCAGGTACAGCCGACGAAGCTGGGCCGAGCGGACCACGGTGTGAATGCCCTGCCGGGTGGACTGCCAAGTGCCGGGCCGCGTGGCCTGACCGGCATCCACGGATCGCCAGGCGGCGGGTCGACGCCCCACCGCAGCGGCGACGATCGCGGCCGAGACGACGTAGCTGGCCGCGTCGACCGCGAGAGTCACGCGCACGCCGATCACCGCCACGGCGACGCCACCGATGGCGAAGCCACCGACCTGCAGCGCCTGCCGGCTCGAGGCGACCAGCGCGTTGCCAGCCGGGAAGAGATCGTCGTGCAGGATGTCCGACAGCAGCGCGAGTCGGGCGGCGCCCCACGGAATCCGCCAGATCGCCTCGGCGAAGAGCAGCGCCCAGATCGCCATCAGGTGGATGCCGGGGACGAGGATGAGGGCGATACACACCGCGCGGGCCAGGTCGCAGCCGATGAGGAGCGACCGGCGTGCGAAGAGGTCCGCCAACGAGGCCAGCCATGGACTGAACACGAAGGGGAGATAGCTGACGGCGAACGTCAGCGCGGTCAGGGCTGCCGAACCGGTTCGCTCGAACACCAGGCTGGCTACCGCCACCCGCGCCAGATACGTGCCGGCTGATCGAGAGCACGTCTGCAGCAAACAGCCCCCGGAACTCCCGGTGGCCGAACAACTGGCGGTAGCGCATCGAAACCTGTCTGCTCAAGGTGAGAGTCGAAGAATGCCGGCGAGGTCTGGGTCGGAATGTCCAGATCTATCATGATGAGCCCGGTCCTGGAAAGTGCCGGGTCTGCTGGTGGCCAGCGGCCGTCGTCGTACCGCCGGAGCAGCGCACCTATGCTGCCAGCGTGCTCGTCCTGCTTCCGCCGTCCGAAGGCAAGCTCGACCCGTCGCGCGGTCGCCGGCTGGACCTGGCGACGCTGAGCTTTCCTGAGCTGTCGACCGCGCGCCGACAGGTCCTGGAGGCCCTCGTGGCGCTGTGCCGGGCGGACGTCGACGTGGCCCGGCGGACCCTCGACCTGCCTCCGGGTCTGTCCGGCGAGGTCTCCCGCAACGCGCGGCTCCCCGAGGCACCCACAGCCGCCGCCGGACGGCTCTACACCGGCGTGCTGTACGACGCGCTCGGTCTCGACTCGATGTCCACCGCCGCCAAACGGCGCGCCTCGTCGCGGCTTCTCGTGGTGAGCTCGCTGTTCGGTCTGCTCCGGCCCAGCGACCGCATCCCGGCCTACCGGCTCTCCGGCAACGCCTCACTGCCGGGCCTCGGCACCGTCGCCTCGGTCTGGCGCCAGGTGACTGACGACGTGCTGGGCCCGCTGCTGGCGCGCCATCTGGTCATCGACCTGCGGTCAGGGACGTATGGCGGGTTCTGGCGGCCGAACCCGGGTCAGGAACGTCGCGTCGTCTCCCTGCGTGTCCTGCACGAGGCGAACGGCACCCGGTCCGTGGTGAGCCACTTCAACAAGGCCACCAAGGGCCGGCTGGTGCGCGCGCTGCTCGAGGACGGAGCGGATCCGCGGACGCCGGCGGCCCTGGTCACGGCCCTGACCCGGCTCGGCTGGCAGCTGGAGCCGACGCCGGATCGCCGGTCCAGCTACGACGTCATCGTCGGCGAGGTATAGAGCGAGGTATAGAGCGAGGTGTAGCTGCGAAACCCCATGGCTGCGGTCGCGTGCTCGGGTCAGCTGCCGGACCGGACCCGCAGACCGTCGTGGACCACGCCGAGGATGCGGTCGCGCTGCTCGGGCGTCGATCCGGGCATCATCGTGCATCCGCCGACCAGCCGGAGCATGTCGTTCACGTCGATATCGGTCCGCACCTCCCCCGCCTGCTGCGCCCTGGTGAGCACCGACTCGGCTGATCGCGTCATCACATCTCGGGAATGAGTGAGGAGCTCGGAGTCCCTGCCGATCGCGTCCACGAGTTCCTGGAACAGCACGCGCTTGGTCGCGGCGTAGTCGAGGAAGACCTCCAGCCACCTGTGCAGCGCTGCCCCGGCGTCCTCGACCGTGCTGAGGTCGCGACTCCTGCGCTCGAGCTCGTCGACCTCGTCGCGATAGACACCCTCGAGCAAGGCCAGTCGGGTCGGGAAGTGGCGGTACAACGTGCCGATGCCCACCCCCGCACGTCGGGCGATCTCTTCCAAGGAGGTGTCCGCCTCGGACTCGCGGAAAGCGGCCCGCGCCGCCTCGACCAGGGCGTCGTAGTTGCGCTGGGCGTCCGCACGTAGCCGGCGGCCGGATGTCTCCGTCGATGCCACGCGAACTCCTTCGATCTTGCCTTCGCCCACGACGCCGAGGTCACGGCGAACCACAGGACGGGAAACGGAGATTGCCTCCGTTATTGTCTTGCTAACCGGAGGAGACCTCCGTATTGTTTCCGGAGGGCCCTCCGTTTCCACTCAACATCGTACCCGAAGGATTCAATCCGTGACACTCACCTCGACGGCCGTCCTCCCCGACGACCCGACCCAGGTCCGTCGGCGCCGACTGCCCGACCGTGGCCACCCGACCGTCATGCTCGCCGTCATCCTGGTGGCGCAGCTCATGGTGATGCTCGACATGAGCATCGTCAACGTCGCCCTACCGAAGATCCAGACCGCACTGGACTTCTCCCCCTCCAACCTGTCGTGGGTCCTCAACGCCTACAGCCTCGCCTTCGGCGGGCTGCTGCTCCTGGGGGCTCGGGTTGGTGACCTCGTCGGTCGCCGACGCGCCTTCCTGAGCGGGATGACCCTGTTCACCATCGCCTCGTTCATCGGCGGCCTGGCCACCTCATCAGGGGTATTGCTGGCTGCGCGGACGGCGCAGGGAGTCGGTGGTGCCTTGATCGCCCCCGCCACGCTGGCACTGTTGACCTCCCGGTTCGCCGAAGGCCGCGAGCGCACCCGTGCCCTCGGCCTCTACACCGCCGTCTCCATCGGTGGTGCCGCGGTCGGCCTCGTGGCCGGCGGCATGTTGACGGAGTGGGCGTCCTGGCGGTGGGTCATGTTCGTCAACGTCCCGATCGGTGTCGCGGTGTTCGCCGCCGGACGGTGGTTCCTCGACGAGACCCCTCGTCAACGCGTGCAGTTCGACATCGCCGGCGCCGTCACGTCCACGCTGGGGATGACGTCGCTCGTCTATGGCTTCGTGCACGCCGCCGCCCACGGCTGGAGCAACAGCGAGACCCTGGTCGCGTTCGGTCTCGGCGTCGTGCTGCTCGCCGCCTTCGTGCTGGCCGAGAGCCGGGCCGAGGCACCGATCACGCCGCTCAGCCTGTTCGCCGACCGGAGTCGCGCGGGCGCCTACCTGGCGCGCATGTTTCTCGTGGCCGGTATGACGGGCATGTTCTTCTTCCTCACCCAGTTCATGCAGGACGTCCTCGGGTATTCGGCGCTCGCGACCGGCTTCGGCTTCCTCCCGATCACCATCTCTCTCTTCGCAGCGAGCCAGACCAGTGCGCGGGTCCTCGTCGAGCGGTTCGGCGAGCGCACGGTGATGATGGCGGGGGTCGCCCTGTCGACGACGGGGCTGCTCTGGTTGACCCAGCTCAGCGCGGGCAGCGGCTACCTCAGCGTCCTCGGACCCCTGGTCCTGGTCGGCATGGGTAACGGCAGCGCCTTCGTCCCGCTCACCGGGGCAGCCCTGCACGGCGTGCCGCCCCATCACGCCGGTGCCGCGTCCGGACTGGTCAACGTGATGCAGCAGGTCGGAGCCTCCTTGGGCCTGGCCGTCCTGGTGACGGTCTTCGGGTCCGCCAGCCGCCAGGCCGCCTCGAGCGTTCCTCGCGGGTCGACGCTGGCCGACCGCGCTCAGTATCTGTTCGTGTCCGGTGCGGATCGCGCGTTCCTGGTCGCGGCTGCGCTGCTGCTCGCGACGCTCGCGGTGGTCGCGCTGGCGATTCGGCGCCGTCCCGTGCCGGCTGCCTGATCGGACACGGGGGTGGCCGGGCCGCCCGCCCTGCTGGCAGGCTTTGCCCGGTCCCCCTTGCGCCGACGATTCCCGTGGAGCCTCCCATGCCGGTAACGCCCGATCACGTCCGTGCGTCGGCCACCGAGCTACGTCACACCCTCGCGCCCGTCATCGATGCGGAGTGGACGATCCGCGCGGCGGACCTCGACTGGTCGGTCTGGGACACCGGCGTCCACGTGGCCGACGACCTGGTCTTCTACGCCGCGCAACTGATCGCCCAGCCGATCGACCGGGCGGGGTACACACCGTTCGAGGTCGCCATGTGGGGTGGGAGCGAGGGTGGCGCGGACAACGACGGCCTGGTGCGCACGATCGAGGTCTGTGCGGAGATCCTCGCTCGGGTCGTGACAACCGCCGGCCCTGACGACCGCGGGTTCCACACCTACGGCGTTTCGGACGCCGAAGGCTTCGCAGCCATGGGCGTGGTCGAGACGCTGGTGCACGCCTACGACATGTCCCAGGCCTTCGGCCTCGCCCGGCGGCCGCCCGGCGAGCTGAGCGCGGTCGTGCTCGAGCGGCTCTTTCCCGACGCTCCCGACGGAGACCCGACGGACGTACTCCTCTGGTGCTGCGGGCGCACGGCGCTCGGTGCCCGGCCGCGGCAGACCGTGTGGCAGTGGGATGGCGGCGTCCGTCGCTGATCCGCAACTCGGCCCGGCATCCACAGGTGTGTGGCCCGGCCCCGGGCGCAGGCTTCGGCTGACAACGCGGCGATGCTCACCGAGTCTGACCGCAGGGGCGCCGGCGACGGGTCGGCGCGCGCAACCGTATGCCGACGGACGACAATCCGCGACGCGACCACTCGGACCAGCGGAGGCTAGGGCAGCGCGGAGAACTGTCGCAGGGAGCAGGCACCTGACTCATAGAACGACAGCGTTGTGAACGACGCCGGCGCCAGCAGCATCCGGTTCACTGACGCGAGAGGTGCGTCCAGGCAATACCGGACGGCCAGCTTGATCGGCGTGACGTGGCTGACCACGAGCACGGTCTGGCCGGCGTACGCGGCCAACGTCCTCACCAACGCGTCCTCGACCCGTCGCTGCACGGCCGTGACCGGTTCACCCCCTGGCGGCGCGACGTCGAAGGATGACAGCCACGCCGAGAGCTCTTCGGGCCACCGTTCGCGAACTTCCTGCAATGTCAGCCCGTCCCAGTCGCCGAAGGCACACTCGCGGAAGTCGTCCTCGGTGACGGGTTCGATCCCCAACGCTTTCGCCACCGCGGAGGCGGTGTCCTGGGTGCGCTGCAACGGCGAAGCCAGGATCGTGTCGACACCGCCGTCGGCCAGCAACGCCTTGGCCGCACGATGGGCCTGGGTCCAGCCTTCCTCGGTGAGGCCGGGGTCGTCCCCGCCGGGCCCGGAGAACTTCCGCTCGGCAGTGTGCACCGTCACCCCGTGGCGCAGGAAGATCAGGGTGGTCGCAGCGCCTTCGTGACCGGTCCAACCCAGGACCGGACTGTGCACCGGCGACGCTGCAGGCGTCGTCTCGGCGGAGGCGTTGTCGTCCCACAACGGTTCCATCGCGGCCGGCGTGGGGTCGCCGGGCCTGTTGTCGGAGGACGCCGCCGGATCACGGCCGTCATGCACGCCCTCGACGTGAAAGGTCTCGCCGCGTGCCGCCGCATCCATCGCAAGGTTGGCCAACCGGTCGGCCGCCTTGTTGCGCTCACGCGGCACCCAGGTCCACACCGTCCCGAAGGGCGCGAGCCGTTGCGCCTGGATGGCCAGCGGACGCATGTCAGGGTGCTTCACCTTCCACCGACCGGCCATCTGCTCGACCACCAGCTTGGAGTCCATCCGGACCTCGAGCTCTGCGTCCGGGGTGTGTTCGAGGAAGAGCTCGAGGCCCGCGATGAGCCCGCGGTACTCCGCGACGTTGTTGGTGGCCCGACCGATCGACTCGGCGGCCTCGGCGATCACCTCGCCGGTGTCAACGTCGCGGATGAGAGCACCGAAGCCAGCCGGGCCGGGGTTGCCGCGCGAGCCACCGTCCGCCTCGATGACGACGTGGGCGTGATCGCTCGTCCGTGCCACGGTCGTACTCAGATTCCTGACTCGGGTGTCCGTACGAGGATCCGATTGCACTCCTCGCAGCGCAGGACCTCGTCGGACGGCGCCGCCGCCATCCGCGCCAGGTCGGCAGCGCCCACATTCAGCTGACATCCGCCACACCGCTTCTGGTGCAGTGCGCCGACACCGACCCCACCGAGCTGCGCACGAAGCTTCTCGTACAGCGCGAGCAGATCAGCCGGCAGCTCGCTGACCAGTGCGTCCCGCTCCGCCTGAGCCTCCTTCTGGTCGCTCGCGATGTCAGTGGCTGCCGCATCCCGGGCGGCCAGCTGGTCGGCTCCGGACTTCTCGATCTCGGCGAGCTCCGCCGCGAGGTCGTCGTACTCCCGCTGGGCCGACTCGAGCCGCTCCATGACGATCAGCTCTTCGTCCTCGAGGTCGCTGATGCGTTTGTCGAGAGCGATGACCTCGTGCTGCATGGCCTGCAGCTGCTTGGGGTCGCTGACCGCGCCGCCATCGATCCGTTCCCGGTCACGGGTGCGCCGGGCTTTGACCTGCTCGACGTCGGCATCTGCCTTGCGCTGCTCGCGGCCGAGGTCAGCCACCTCGGTCTCGGCTCGGCCGAGTTTCGAGGACACGTCGGTGCGACGCTCGGCGAGCGCGACCAGAGCAGCATGCTCCGGCAGGTTCTTCAACCGGTGGGCGAGCTGATCGAGCCGTCGGTCGACCGTCTGCAGGTCGAGCAGCTTGAGCTGGGCGAACGGATCGGCTTTCAGCGTCTTCTCCTCATGCGTGGGTGACAGGTGTTTCGGGACGTGCGGCTCGATGGTTCCACGGATCGGTGCAGATCCGCGACACGGTCGTCGTGACGTCCAGGCTCTGAGCAGCCAGATCTGCTCCCAGTACCTGCTCGGCGACCGGCAGCCAGGTCCACTCGGCAGCCCAGTGCGGTACGTCGATCAGGGCCGGTCCGTCGTGCTCGCGGAACTCCGACGCCGGGTGGTGCCGGAGATCGGAGGTGACGTAGACATCGACTCCGGCGTGACGGGCGTCGTCGAGGCGGAAGTCACCCGACCCCCCGAGCACGGCGACGGTCTCCACCTGCCGATCGAGGTCACCAGAGACCCGGGCTCCGACAGCAGTCGCGGGCAGAGCGGCCGCTACCTGGGCAGCGAAGGCGCGGAGGGTCCGCGGGGCGTCGAGGCGTCCGATCCGTCCGTCGCCGCTGGCGCCGGGCCAGGGCGCCAGTTCCACGACGTCGAAGGCGGGCTCCTCATACGGATGCACCGCGCGCAGGGCTGCCACGACGTCGCGGCGCAGGCTCCGGGCGAGCACCATCTCGATCCGGGTCTCAGCGACGACCTCGATCCGGCCGACGGACCCGATGGTCGGGTTCGCGTGGGTTCCGGGGCGGAAGGTGCCCTCCCCAGCGGTCAGGAAGGCACAGCGGTCGTAGTCGCCGACGTGACCGGCGCCGATCCGGGCGAGGGCGTCGATCACCTGCTGCGCGTCGGCGACCGGCACGAACGTGACCAGCTTGTCGAGCGGGTCGGACGGGTCGGCGTGCAAGGGGCTGAGCTCGGAGAGGCCCAGCGCGAGCGCCATCGACTCCGACACGCCGTGGCGGGGAGAGTCGGCGTTCGTATGGGCCACGTACAGCGCAACCCCGTGCTGGATGAGGTCGTGGATGACCCGGCCCTTGGGAGTGTCGGCAGCGACGGACTGAACGGCTCGGTAGAGCAGCGGGTGGTGAACGACCAGGGCCTGCGCCCGCTGGCTGATCGCCTCGTCGACCACCGCTCGGACGGGGTCCACCGCGAACAGGACCCGTTCGACCGTCGCCGCCGGATCGCCGACCACCAGCCCGATCGCATCGCCTTCGGCGGCCCACGCGGTCGGATAGCGCCGTTCGATCACGTCGACCAGCTGCGCCACGGTCGGATGGGTCGTCACACCCGCACCCTACCCAGCGTGCCTGACCGCACCTGACGGCGAGGTTGCGAGCTCCCTAGAGAGTTTCGGTGACCTTACGGAGGCCGCGGGGTGCGTCGGGATCCGCTCCCTTGGCCAGTGCGAGCTGCAGCGACAACTGCTGGAACGGCAGGATCTCCAGCAGTGGTGACAGCTCTTCGGGGACGTCGCCCGGCAGCAGGACATCGGGAGCGGAGTACGCCGACGCACCGTGCGCGCCGACGCACACCAGGTCAGCACCGGTGGCCACGAGTCGCTCCAGGGTGGGCTGCAGTGCCTCTCCCCCACGACCCGCAGCCGTGATCGCCAGCACCGGCACCTGCGCCTCGACCAACGCGAGCGGTCCGTGCAGGAGGTCGGCGCCCGAGAAGGCCTGAGCCGACACATAGCTCGTCTCCATGAGCTTGAGCGCAGCCTCCCTCGCGGTGGCGTAGGAGTACCCGCGACCGGTGACGACGAGCCGCTCGGTTGACCGGTACCGCATCACCAGGTCACGGACGGTGGGCTCCTCGTCCAGCACCTGAGCACCCCACTCGGGCAGCCGGTCTGTGACAGTGGTGTCGCGCGCTGCCAGCCGGGCCAGGAGCAGGTAGAGCGTCAGGAGCTCGGCCGTGTAGGACTTCGTCGCCGCGACAGAACGTTCCAGTCCCGCCGCCACGTCCAGCTCGAGCTCGGCGGCCTGGTTGAGCGCCGAGGCCGGGTTGTTCGTGACAGCGACCGTGATGGCGCCGTGCGAGCGCGCCGCTTCAAGGGTGCGCACCAGGTCAGGCGAGCCGCCCGACTGGCTGATCGCGATCACCAGGACGTCGCGAAGGTCCGGTCGCGCGCCGTAGACCGTCGTCGTCGACGGCGACACGAGTCCGGCCGGGAGACCGAGCCAGATCTCGATGAGGTACTTCGCGTAGAGCGCGGCATGGTCGGACGTCCCTCGAGCCGCCAGCAGCACGAACCGCGGTCGTCTGGCCAGGATCTGCTGGGCCACCTCCGCCACGGGGTCGGCGGTGGTCCGACTCGTCGCCAGCACTGCGCCCCATACGTCTGGCTGGGCGGCGATCTCCACCGCCATGTGCTCACCCTTGGGCGCGCCGGCCATCGCTTCAGCCTCCGTTCAGCGGGTCGGGCCATCGTGTCGAGGTCCGGAACCTACCAGTCTGCCCCACCCTCGACGACTCGCTGCGGCCCGTGACACAGGCAAGGCCCCGACCACGGCGGTCGGGGCCTCGCACTGGACTGGGCGATCCCTACTGGGTGTCGGTGATCGTCAGCGTGATGTCCGCAGCGGCGCCGGCGTAGAGCGCAGTGAGGATGTACGCCGTCCCGGACGGGATCGACCCGGCCTCGTTGGCGGCGGACGTGCCGTAGGAGCTGATGAGGCCACAGTCCTCGTCGTACAGGTAGACATCGGAGTCGACGTTCGTCGGACCCGAGGTCATGCTGAACGCGTGCTGACCATCGTCCTGGTCACCCTTCAACACCGTGACGTGCCCGTCCACGTCCTGGCTGGCCGGCGGCACGATGCACAGGTTCTCCAACTCCGTGCCCGTGACTCCGGGAGACACCACGTTGTTGGGGTTACCCACGGCGATCGTGAACGACTCGCTCACGGGAGCGTCCGGCGGCGGCGGCGGACCGGGGTTCAGGTTGCTGACCGGGCCGAAGACCTGGATGTCACCGACCTGGACCTTGGTCACCGAGTCACCCTGCGGTGCGTCCGCCCAGAACCGGATGTACCCGGCCGAGACCGCCTTGGGCAGCGTGAACATCTTGTAGTGCAGGTCCGGAACAACGGGGCGAGGCGTCTGGTAGCCGAACGCGTTCTGCCCGATCGGCTGCGTCTGCCAGTTGATCCCGTCCGTGCTGGTCTGCAGCGTGAAGGACTTCAGCCCCTGGAAACGCTTGGACGTGTAGGCGCTCACCTGGACTGAGGTGATCTTGGCTCGGCGAGCCAGCTTGACCACCGTGTTGGCGTTCTTCGTGGTCTTCCACGAGCTGGCCTCGGTGTCGTCGAGAGCCTTGCCCGCGTCACCGGTCAGCGCTTCGGCACCGTTGGCCCGGGAAGCCAGGTTCGGAGCCATCACGAAGTTCTTCGAGGTCGTCTTGCCGCTCGTGACGACGACACCCTCGAACGTCTTGCTGCCGAAGCCACGCGACTGCACCGTGACCGGGTAGGTCCCGTTGGTCGCGACGATCCGGAATGTCCCGGACGGTCCCGTGATCACGACCGGCGTGCTGCGTGCTTCGAACTCGCCGAGCATGATCCGGGCGCCCTCGACCGGCCGGCCGTTGGAGGCGTTGACGATCGTGCCGGTCAGGACACCGTTGAGCTCAGGGTTCTGGTTGTCGAATCCGGGCACACCGTTGGTGTCATTGCCACCCGTGGGGTCGTTCTCGCTCGTCACGTTCGT
>CAVQJX010000010.1:0-70422 GCA_963712935.1 uncultured Actinomycetota bacterium | reverse complement strand
CCCGGCCAGCGGGATTCGGCCACCCCTGGGCTGGAGATCGCCGGGTGCAAGTGACTCGCTGGCGTCGATCAGGTCGGGGAGGATGCCCTGGGTGACCGTGTCAGCCACGTCGATGACCGTGCGGGCCGCGGTGACGTCGTCACCGACGACAGGGAGCTTGCCGGCCAGCCACCAGACGGGACCGCTGGTGTTGCGCTTGGCCGAGATGGTGGCCGCCTGCGCGTCGAACAGGGCCTGTCTGGCCCCGCCCGGATCTCCCGCGGCTGCGCGGTCGCTGAGCAGGCTGAGGTCCTGAGCCGCGGCCTGCATGGCGGACCGCGCCTTGAACGCCTGGTAGGTCGTGAACGCGCCCACCACGATGAGCAGCCCGACCGCGACGAGCAGCCCGAGCAGCACGCGGCGCTGGATCCTTCGGCGGCGACGTGATCCACGGCGCGAAGGCCTCCGGGTTTCGGGGTGCGACAACGGGCCGGGCCTTCTCGTCGTGACGGCTCAACGCCGTCACGGCGCTCAGCGATGGGACCAGCTGGTTACTGGCGGGCGGCGACGTGCTTGTTCTTGTGCTTGTGGTGCTGCCGCGGCTCGACCGTGAGCGTCTTGGTGTCGGAGTCGCTGGCCATCCACTTGGCGCACTTCTTGGGGTAGTAGTGCGCGTAGAGGGAGTAGTCGCCGATCGCCGGCCACTTCGGCAGCTTGACGTAGGCGTGGCCGTGGTAGACCTTGCCGTACAGGACGTAGTCGCGGCCCTGGCCGTCGAGCGCGGTCATGAACACGCGGACGACGCCCGTGGGGGTGCCGGACTGCGACTCGACCGTGACGTCGGCGGCGTTGTATCTGCCCCGCTCCTGCACGTACTTCCGCAGGGTGAGCGTGCGTCTGCGTGTAGACCTGGCCCGGGTAGTGGCAAGGCTTGTGGTGGCCGTCGTCTCGTCGTCGTCATCATGCTTGCGGTCAGCTTGCGGCTGGATCGCCGCCTTGGCGACGACGGGCGCCTTGCCCTGGGAAACCCGAGCAGGCTGCGTCATCTGAGCTTGAGCGGCTGCACCGCCCACTAGCGTCAGGGCGGCGAGTATCGCGCCGACGATGGTCTTCTTGTACAACATGCTGTCTCCCCTGAAGCGGTGCCTAATACGTGCCCCGTATCCGTCGCGACCATACGCAACAGGACGCGGGACGGCAAGACAGCAAACTATCACGCAAGCGCCGGCACGCCGCCACATTTCAGACTATGAATCGCCTGCTGACACAGGGTGACTACCGCAGTGACGCACTGATCACGTCCACGGCTTGCTCGATCACGTCGGCCACCCGCTGGCTGGACCACCTCGTCCCGCCCGTACGGGTCCTCCACGTCGTACTCCGTCAAGGTGGCTGACCCGCGCGCGGCCGACGCCGCGGCGACCAGGTCGGCGGGTCTCCCCCACTGCGCTCGTACCGCCGGCACCGCCTCGACGAGGTGCGCGAACTCGAGCAGGGTGAACGTCCGGCGCAACGCCTGCGGCACCTCGCGCAGGACCGCGACCCGGTGGAGGGTCGTGGCGGTGAGGACCAGGTCGGCCCGCGCGACGTACTCGTCCTGGAGCGCGCGACCCGTGAACCCGTCCGGGTCACCGCCGAGGCGCCGCAGCTGGGCCGCCGCTGACGCGTCCATCGGTGCGCCCTCCCACCCGCGTACGCCGGCGGACTCGACGACGAACTCTTGTGGGCCGGGGTGAGACGCCAGCGAGGCGCAGGAGGCGTTCCATGAGGGGTGAGCGGCAGATGTTCGCGGTGCACACGGTGAGGATGCGGAACGTGGATCCCTCGACCATCCCAAGCCCCTCGCCCCACGCTCGACCCCGGTGGCCGCAGCGCCCGCGAGTCTAACGAGCGGGGCCGGCTACGTCCGGGGTCTCGACAAGCTCGACGCGGCGGAAGGTGGCTCGACCGCCGCCACGAAGTCTTCGCCGTCGACGACGGTCACGCCACCCTCACGAGATCCGGTCGTCGCTCGTCTGCATCGACACCAGGTCGGTGCCCGCCGGTAGGTGGCTGCGCAAGCGCACAGCCCCCAGCGCCGCGATGCCGCATGCAAGGATGAGTCCGGCGAACAGCAACCCTGCCCTGCCGGCGGCGAGAGCGCTCGCGGCAACAGCCGGTCCGACCAAAAAGCCGGCCGTCCAAGCCAGTGTGTAGAGCCCGTTGTAGCGGCCGCGCAGATCGTCGGGGGCGAGGTCGTTGACCAACGCGGCCTGACTGGGTGCCAAGAACGTCTCACCGACGCCGAACACCCCCAGTGCCAAGCAGAAACCGGCCACCGCGCTCACTCCGTCGAACTGCCCCGCGAGGAACGTCACTGCCCAGGCCGCGGCCCAGAGCAGGCACGCCACAACGATGCCTGTCGTACGCCGGTGGCCGTCCATGAGCCGCAGGACAGGCAGCTGTGCGACGACGACGATGACGGTGTTGATGGCGAAGGCGATGCTGAGGGCTGCCGCGCTGATGCCGCCATCGCCGGTCGCGAACACCGGGAAGGCGGCCAGAGTCTGCGAGAACCCCACGGTCACCAACAAGGCGATGAGCACCCAGGTGCGCAGGAACGTGCGGTCCCGGAGCACGAGCGCGTACCCGGACGTCGCCTGGGCCTGACTGGGTCGTCCCAGCTCGGCAGGTCGCGCCCCCGCGCCCGGTAGCAGCAGCCAGAGGACCGGGACAAACACGAGAAAGGTCAAGCCATCAACGACGTACAGCAGCACAAAGCTCGCCGAGGACGTCAGGTCGACGATGAGAGACGCGAGGACGGCGCCGATGCCGTAACCGGCGTTCAGGGTTGCGTTGCGAACCGCGAAGACCGCCGACCGATGCCGGGGCTCCACGACAACTGCGAGCAACGAGTCTTGAGAAGGCACGACGATCGCCACTCCGAACCCCGCGACCGACACCGCGACGAAGGCCTGCCACGGCGAGCGCACACCAGCGATGAGGAACGCGCCTGCCGCAGCCAAGGTGAGGCCGCACACCAGAGACCACCTCGATCCCCACCTGTCTGTCAACCAGCCCCCGAACGGGTTGCCGGCGAAGCCTGCCAGCGCGACCGTTGACACGGCCAGCCCGGCTGTTACCAGATCGATGTCGCGAATGCGGCTCAGGTAGACCAGCAGGAACGGCAGGGTGAGCCCGCTGCCGACGGCCGACAAGGCGTCCCCGCCGAGAACCACCCAAGCGTCCCGTGGCAGCCGCGGTACGAGAGCCCGACCGTCTCTGCACAGCCGAACGCTAACGCCCTCGGCACGACACCAGGAAGCCTTGGTCACCGGCAGCCACGGCGTCCGCGTGTCAGGAACCGGACGGCCCGGGGGTGGCACTACTGGGTGTAGTTCAGGGAGCTGGGGTGGGCGCTGTCGAGCGGGAGCCACACGTCGGTGTGGTTGAACGCCAGCCGCACCTGGATGGTGTGGCCGGCCGCGACGGTCCGGTTCGCGCTGCCGACAGTGACGGTGCGCTTCTCCCAGGTCGTCGTCGTGCTCCAGTTGTTCACGTGGACGTTCACCGTCGAGGCGATCAGCGAACACCCGAAGAACCCGTTGCAGTCATAGACCCAGGCGGCGTAGTCGAGATCCTTGTTGGTCTGGTTCTTCGTGCGACGACCACAGGTCCATCGTGATCGGCCCGTTCAAACTGACACCGCCGGCGGGCACCAGGTAGCTCCAGTTCTGGTACTTGAGCGGGTCGGTCTCCGTCGGCTTCAGGTCGCTCGACTTGATCGTGAGCCCGGGGTTGCCGTCGAGGTCGTAGTCCGCGATGCCGTTGACCGGCGGCGTGGTCGTCAGAGCGACCGGTGGTGACCGTGTCCGCCGGCTGCATGAAGAGCTGGATGATCGACGTCGGCAGCAGGGTCACCGTGATCGTCAGCGTCCCGGTCGTCGTACCGCCCTTGCCGTCGGAGACCGTGTAGTGCACGACCTCGGTCGTCGGCAGGACCGGGATGTAGGTGAACGACCCGTCGGCGTTGATGGTCACCGTCGGGCTGTCATCGCCAGTCACAGTCAGGGTGTCGCCGTCGACGTCGCTGTCGTTGGAGAGCACGCCGTTGGCGGCGTTGACGTTCAGGATCCCCAGCGTCGTCGTGGCGTAGGCGTCGGGACCGGCGACCGGCGGGTCGTTGACCGGGGTCACGGTCACCGTGGCGGTGGCCGTGGCCGTACCGCCGTTGCCGTCGGAGATGTCGTAGCTCAACGTCTCGGTGCCGTTCCAGTCCGGGTCCGGCGTGTAGGTCCACACGCCAGGAGACTGCTCGGTGAGCGTGCCGTTGACCGCACCCGTCACCGCGGTGACCGTGAGCGTGTCACCGTCGACGTCGGTGTCGTTGCCGAGCAGGTTGAGGGCCCCGTCGATCGTGTCCTCGGGCATCGAGATCGTGTCGTTGTTCGCCACCGGCGGGTCGTTGACCGGGGTCACCGTCACCGTCATGGTGCCGGTGTCCGTGCCGCCGTTGCCGTCCGACACCGTGTAGTCAACGTGTCGGTCCCGTTGAAGTTCGCGTTCGGCGTGTAGGTCCAGACGCCGCCTGGCGAGGTGATCGTGCCGTTGGCCGCGCGGTGACCGCGGTGACCGTGAGGGTGTCGCCCTCGATGTCGGTGTCGTTGCTGAGCAGGTCGAGTGCCGCGGCGCCGGAGTCCTCCGCGATCGTCAAGGTGTCGGCATTGGCGACCGGCGGGTCGTTGACCGACGTGACCGTCACGGTGATGCTCGCCGTGTCCGTGCCGCCGTTGCCGTCCGACACCGTGTAGGTCAGCGACTCCAGGCCGAACCAGTTCGGGTCGGGGTCGTAGGTGAACGCGCCGCCGCCCAGGTTGGCGATCGTGCCGTGGGCCGCGCCCGTCACGGAGGTGACGGTCAGCGTGTCGCCGTCGGCGTCGGTGTCGTTGCCGGTCACGTTGAGCGCCAGCGGACCGGAATCCTCGGCGATCGTGAACGCGTTGGGGTTCGCCACCGGCGGGTCGTTCACCGGAGTGATCGTCACGGTGACGTTGGCCGACGCCGTACCACCGTTGCCGTCGGAGATCGTGTACGAGAGCACCTCGACGCCGTTCCAGTTCGGGTCCGGCGTGTAGGTCCAGCGCGCCGCCCGGCTGCTGGGTGACCGTGCCGTGTGCCGGCGTCGACACCGAGGTCGCGGTCAGCGTGTCACCGTCGACGTCAGTGTCGTTGGCCACCAGGTGCAGCGGTACGTCGACGGCGTCCTCGACGTCAGTGACAGCGCCATCGTTGGCGACCGGCGGGTCGTTGACCGGCGTGACCGTGACCTTGACCGTGGACGAGCCCGTGCCGCCGTGGAAGTCCGAGATCGTGTAGTTCAGCATCTCGACGCCGTTGAAGTTGAGATCCGGCGTGTAGGTGAAGACGCCGCTCGAGGGCTGCGCGATCGTGCCGTGCACAGCGCCGGTCACGCTCGTCACGACAGGGGGTCGCTCTCGGCGTCGGTGTCGTTGCTGAGCAGGTTGCTCAGCGTGATCGTGCCCGAGTCCTCGGCCATCGACGCGATGTCGGGGTTCGCAACCGGCGCGTCATTGACGGGCGCGACCGTCAGCGTCGCGGTCGCCGTACTCGTGCCGCCGTTGCCGTCGGAGATCGTGTAGGTGAGCGTCTCGGGCCCGTTGTAGTTCGAGTTGGGGGTGTAGGCGTAGTCGCCGTTCAGCAGGCGAACGACAGTGCCGTTGGTCGCACCGGTCACCGACGTGACGGTAAGCGTGTCACCGTCGACGTCGGTGTCGTTGCCGAGCAGGCGGAGCGGAGCTTTGACGGCGTCCTCGTCCACGACCTGGGAGTCGTTGTTGGCCACGGGCGGGTCGTTGACCGGGTTGACGTTCACCGTGACGTGCGCGGTGCGCAGCCGGCCATCGGCGTCCCGCACGGTGTAGGCGAAGCTCTCGGTGCCGTTGAAGTTGGGGGCCGGGCGTGAAGAGGACGTTGTTGTCCACGATGCTCGTGGCACCGTGGGCCGGGTTGGTGACGCCGAAGATCTCGACGACGCCGTCCAGCGTGTCGTTGGCCAGCACGTCATACGTGCGGGCGGTGTCCTCGATCGTCGACTCGACGTCGTCGACCAGGGTCAGCTGGCCGGTCGCGGGCGGCGGAGGCGGCGTGGTCGGGGTGGGCCGCGGCGTCGGCTTGGTGGGCGGCGGCAGCACCGGGGGGTTGGGGATGAACGGCGGCGGGCTCGGGGTCGGGGTCGGGGTCGGCGACTGCGGAGCCGGGGTCGGCGCCGTGACCGGAGGCTTCGCCTGCGGGATCTTGGTCGTCTCCGCGTGGGCGATACCGGGTGACATGTTCAGCGCGACGACCGTTGCGGCCGCACCGACCGCACCAGCGGAGGCACCGATGACCTGTCCCAGGATCGGACCGGGACGGACCATGAAGATCTGCGCCAGCCACGCGAGCGGACCGGACGAGCGGCGCATGCCGCCGAGAGAGATGTTGAGGAACGCGCGCACGATCTCGGGGTCGAAGTGGCTGCCGGCGCAGGCGGTGAGCTCCTCACGCGCCGCCAGCGCGGTCATCGGACGCTTGTAAGGACGGGCCGCCGTCATGACCTCATAGCTGTCGGCGACCGCGACGATGCGGGCGCCGTAGCTGATCTCGTGACCGGCCAGCCCGTGCGGGTAGCCGCTGCCGTCGTACTTCTCGTGGTGCTGCTCGATCGCCAGCCACCACGGGCCCAGCCACTCCCGCAGCGGTTCGCAGATCTCCGCGCCGTGGTGCGGGTGGCTGTGGAGCAGCTCCCACTCCTCCTCGGTCGGCTTGGCCGGCTTGTTGAGCACGTCGTGCGGGACCTTGAGCTTGCCGATGTCGTGGACGAGGGCCGCCCACATCAGCTTGCCCTTGTCCTCGGCGTTGAGCTTGAGCTCGTCGGCGAGCATCGTGACGAACAGCTGGGTGCGCTCGGAGTGGCCGCGGGTGCGGGTGTCGTAGTCGCCGAGGGCGCCGACGAGAGCGAGGATCGTCTCGGCTGCTTCCTGGCGGTCCGACGCCATCCCGGCCTTGGCCAGCTCGGCGGCGATGGCCCGGCTGCCCGACACCTTGCGGGCCAGCTTGACGCGCGAAGGCGCGCGGTCGGGGAAGAGGATGGACAGCCGCATCAGCGTCGCCAGCGGCAGCACCTTGCGGGTGACTCGGTCTGCGGCGTACACCGCCAGCGTCGACGACCCGAGCACCGCGGCCCACCACAACACCAGGCTGGTCTTGGAGTGGGGTGCCGGCATCAACGCGCCGACGACGATGCCGACGATGATCGAGAACACCAGGGGCACCGCGAAGGCCAGGGTCCGCAGGGCAGCCGCGCGCACAGGATGGGACCGCCACTGGCGGTCCGCTGTCCCTTGCGAGCGCTCCACGCTCCCGCCTCTCTCGCGCACTGAAAGCACACGTTGCACACACAGTCACAACGTGGACTCAACGTGTCACATCAAGCGTCCCAAATCACCGGAATCGGTCGCTATCATCCGAACGGTCGGGTGGCCGCTCCACTGACCGGAGCACGCGCGCCGCCGACAGGCTCAGCCGGGAAGCCGTACGCGGGGGCAATAGCCACATCTGGTCGTCCTGGCCACGTCGTGGACGGCGGCGCTGCTCCGTGGCATGCTCCGCTCGATGACGACCTCTCCTGACCCCTCTGCGGGCGCTCCGGCTGACCTGCTCGCGCGGCTCGAGCGGTACTACGACGGGGTGCCGCGTGGCCGGGCCCGCGCCGAGGAGGTGGGGCCCTTCACGCTGTTCGTCGCGACGTCCGGTTGGCCGTACTACGCGCGGCCCCGGTTGGGCGTGGAGCGGGCCTTTCTCGGCCGACGACGTGCACGTCGTCCTGGCGCGGCAGCGCGAGCTCGGCGTACCCCAGGCGATCGAGTGGGTCGACGACACCACGCCGGGTCTGTATGACGCCGTGGTGGCGGCCGGTGTGCCGGTCGAACGGTGCCCGCTCCTCGTGCTCGACGGGCGGCCCAGCGGTGACTCCGGTACGGCGCGGGTGCTCGACGTCGCGGTGGATGCCGACGTGGCCGACGTGGCGGCGTCACGAGCCGCCGTGTCGGTGGGGTTCGCCAACTCGGGGACTGCGGTCGGCGAGGCCGGCGTGGCAGAACGCGAGGCGGCCCTGACGTCGAAGTACGCGGTCGTCGCTGACTCGCTGCTCGACTCGATGCGTGCCGGGCGGCTGGTCCAGGCCGCGGTGTATGACGAGGGCGATGCCTGCGGTCGGGCCGGTCGGTGGTGGGAGCTACTCCCCCGTTGGCGGCGTGGCCGAGATCGCTGGGGTGGCGGTGCTGCCGGCGTACCGGCGACGTGGTCTGGCCGGCCAGCTGACGCATGCGCTGGCGTCGCACGCGTTGGCCCACGGGGTGACCACGGTGTTCTGCTCGGCGCAGAGTGACGACGTGGCGCGGGTCTATGAGGCGGTCGGCTTCCGGCGGGTGGCGACCGCCTGCATCGCCGAGCTGCCCGAGTCCTGAGGGGTCGCTGCGTCGTACCGAAGAATTTGCTGGGGATTTCCCGCAGCGCCGGTGGTGCCGGTCGAGGACTTGTTTGAATGGTCAAGTGACCAGGTCAAAGGCGATTGCCATCTCCGTCGTCGGCATCGCCCTGTTCTTCGTCGAGGCGCTGATCGAGTGGCCGCTCGAGGGGCCGGTCGTGTTGAAGTTCGACAGTCAGCACGGAGTACACGTCTCCGACCTCGTCACACTCGCTCTGCTGGTGGCACTGCTGGTCTGGGTCTGGCGCCCGATACGTCGCCGCCCCGCCCCGCCCCGCGAACCCGCCACCACCTCCTCCCCGGACCACTGACCTCCCTCCCTGTTGGAACGTTCTGGCATTCACTTCCCTGAGCGAATGCCAGAACGTCCCAACCCCGAGGGCTGTGGATGAGCGCCGCCGCAGGTGGGGCAGACGTGGTTCGCTCCCTCGATGCATCGGTGGGACAGCAGGTTGCGGCCGCCGCCTGCGGGCATCGAACCGGTCAGGTGGCGGGACGCGCAAGATCAGATCGACGCCGCGGCCGGGCCGTCCCGCGGACAACTCCGCGGTCCGAGCTGGCGCCGGTCCAGCCAAGGGCTCTATGTCCCCGAGGGCACCGCGGCCACTCCTCACCAGCGCATCACCGAAGTCGCCGGCATCTTGCCCCCGTACGCCGCCATCGGCGGCTGGGCCGCGGCCTACTGGATGGGTGTCCGGCTGCTCGACGGTGGCGGGCGCTCGGGCCAGGAGCTCCTGCCGGTCCCGGTCCACTGCGGCCCCGACGGAAAGATCCGGACCCGCCCAGGCATCAGCGTGATGCGGGAGCGGCTGCCTGACTCCGACGTCGTCACGATCCGTGGCATCAGGTGTACGTCGGCCCTTCGCACTGCCGTTGACGGAGCGCGTACGGCCCCGAGCGTGCGTGATGCAGTCATCCACCTCGACATGATGCTGACGGCGGGGGTGATCAGGCTCAGCGAACTCGACGAGGCACTGGCCGCACACGCTGGCCGGCCCGGCATCCAACAGGCACGGCGGGCGCTCTCACTTGCGGTCGAGGGCTCGCGCAGCCCACCGGAGACTCGCATGCGGCTGGTCTGGATGCTGGACGCCAGGCTGCCCGATGCCGCTCATCAATCCTCGGGTCTACGGACCTGGCGGTCACCTCCTGGGGATCCCGGACGCACTCGACCCGGCGGCCGCCACCTTCCTCGAGTACGACGGAGACGACCACAGAGACCTGGCCAACCACACCGCCGACAACATCCGTGAAGAACTGCTCGAGGAACACGGCCTGGTCGGCGTACGCGTCACACGTCTCGACCTCTCAGGGCCTCGCGGCGCGCTCGTCGACCGGATGATCCGTACCCGTCGACGAGGCCTGGCCAGAGACCGCCGTCGCGACCTCTGGAGCCTGAGGTGACCGATCCAACGATTGGAACGTTCTTGCACCGTCGTACGCCGTTTCGGGTGCAAGAACGTTCCAATCGTGGGGGCTTGCACCAGGGTCAGGGGGTGAGGGAGGCCAGGCGTGCGCGCATCCGGGCGATCCCTGCCACATCGCCCTTGCCCTCATGAATCCCAACGCGGTCTCGAAGGCCTCGACCGCCTCGTCCCGCTTGCCGATCAAGCACGAACGTCTCCCCCGCCAGCTCGAACGTGACACCCCTGATCCAGAAGAAGTCGACCTGGTCGGCCCGCTGCGACAGCCCGCCGGATCAGACGCTTCGCCACCCTCGAGATCGCCTGAGCGTGCCGTCAGGTATCCCTCCAGGGCGTCGGCGCCGATGAGGTTGACCAGGTCGCTGGACCCGGTGGTCTCACGCACCACCTGCACAGAAGCACGCGCGACTCGTCATACCGGCCCTGCTGCTTGCAGCACCAGCGCCAGCACGAGCACCACGGTCGCGTAGTAGGCGCGGTCGCCCAAGCCGCTCCAGCTCTCGGCGCCCTCGCGCGACCGCCCGTTCAGCCGCCTCCAGGTCACCGGCCGCCAGCTCGACGTACGCCAGGCCCATCGACGTCGAGGCCGCCATCACCAGCAGCCCGGCCTCTCGCTGGACGGCGATCGACTGCAAGACCATCGAGCGCCCGCGGTCCGTGTCGCCGGTCATGCCGATGGCTTCGCCGTAGATGCCGTTGATGGACGCGTAGGTCACCTCGTGTTTGGCGTGCTGGACCCTCATCTGCTCGGCCGTTCTGATGGTGTCGGCGAAGTGGCCTGGACCGTAGAACGATGGCGCCCAGCATCGACATGTCCATCACCGTGGTCAGCGCCTGGTCACCGACGGCGCGCGCGAGCTCGCGACCCTCGATGGCCGCCCCAGGGCGGTTGTCGCGCGACAGAATGTCCACTCGCCCCACCAACGCAACAGCGCAGTCCACACCAGGCCCAGGTCATCGGCGGAGGCGCGGAAGAACGCTTCCGCCGACTCGACCCGGTGGCGGGCTGCGCACCGGCTCGAACGTGCCGGCGTACAGCTCCACCAGACTCATCGCCAGCCCGGCGAAAGCCTGCGCGCGCGGCTGGTCCGAGGCGGCGAGCAGCGCCACGACCTGCATCGCCTCGGAGGCGCGACCGCCGTTGTTGAGAGCCCAGACCAGGCGGATCAGCGCCTCGACCCGTCGGTCGTCCTCCTCGGGCAGGAGGGCCACCGACCTTTCGAGCAGCCCGGCGGCAGCGCCCCAGTCGTTGCGTTCGGTCGCTCCGGTGGCGGCCTTGAACAGCATGTCTCCCGCGCGCGCCCGCAAGGAAGCGAGCCGAGGGTCATGGGGGTCGAGGTCGGCCAGGTTCCGGTACGCCTGCTCGAGGTGGTAGCCGACGATCTCCTCCAGCTCGAACAGCCCTCCGCGCGCCTGCAGCCAGGTCGCGAACTTTCGTGCAGGTCGGAGCGAATCTCCTTGGGCAGGGAGTCGTACGCCGCGTCGCGGATCAGCAGGTGGCGAAACCGGAACGCCTCCTCGTCGGGCAGCTGAGCCTGCTCGGGCCTGATCAGCTCCTTGCGGATGAGCGAGAGCAGCCGGGTCGGGACCTCGAGGCGTTCCAGCTCGGGAGCCAGCTCGAGCACGGCGCTGCGGTGGAACACCTGTCCCTCCGACCGCGCCTCGCCCGATCACCGCCCGCTCCTCCGCGCCCAACCCCTCCAACCTGCGCCTGCAACAGCGCCTGGATCGTCGGCGGCACCGTGACGTCGTCGGTGCCGCCGGACTCCCCGACCATCGCGACCATCTCCTCGATGAAGAGCGGGTTGCCGTCGGCGGTGTCGAGGATGCGTCGCCGCCAGCGCCGTCGGAGATGTCCAGACCGCCCGCCAGCTGCTGGAGCAGCAGCCCGCAGTCCTGCGTCGACAGCGCCTCCAGCAGGATGGTGGTCGCGTTGACCTTGCCGCCGCCCCAGTTGTCACGGATGTCGAGCAGCTCGCGTCGGGCCGCGCAGAGCAGCAGGATCGGCGCACCCCGGGACCAGTCCGCCACGTGCTCGATCAGGTCGAGGAACCCCGGCTCGGCCCACTGGATGTCGTCGAAGAACACCACCTGTGGTCTGGTCGCCGCCCGTGACTCGAGCAGCCTGCGGAACGTCAGCTGGGTCTCGGCCGGTGACCCGCCGATCACCGCGCTCCGGCTCGACACCGAGCTGCATCAGGATCTCGACGAGCGGCCAGTACGTGATGTCGTCGCCGTAGTGCAGGCACCGCGCCGACAACACGTCGGCCCGGTCGCCGACCTGAGCCAGGAACTCCGCCACCAGCCGCGACTTCCCCACCCCGGCCGGTCCCAGCATCGTGAACAGGTGACACGACTGCTCCGAAACCACGTCCTCGAAGTCGCCCAGCAGCCGCGTCAGCTCACGGACCCGACCCACCAGCGGCGCATCCAGATGGCGGGCGATCGCCGCGGCGTCGGGGTCGACCGAGATCAGCCGGTACGCCGCCACCTTGTCGCGCTTGCCCTTCAGCTCCAACGGCTCCACCGGCTTCCACCCGGACGGCATCGCGCACCAGCGTCAGGGTGTCCGCGCCGATCAGGATCTCCCCGGGCGTGGCGGCCTGTTCGAGACGGGCGGCCACGTTGACGGCGTCGCCGGTCGCCAACGTCTCGCCTTCACCCGTCACCACCTGACCGGTGTTGACCCCGGTGCGGAACGACAACGCCAGCGAACGCTCCTGTCCCAGCGCGGTCAGCCGGTCCCGGATCTCGGCCACCGCCCGGACCGCGCGCAAGGCGTCGTCCTCCTGGGCGACCGGAACACCGAAGATCGCCATCGCCGCATCACCGATGAACTTCTCCACCGTCCCGCCATGGCGCTGGATGATCCGCCGGATCTCCGCGAAGTACTCCGCCATCGTGTGCCGCAACGCCTCCGGGTCCAGCTGCTCCCCCAGCGCCGTCGACCCCGAGATGTCGGTGAACACCACCGTCACGGTCTTGCGCACCTCACGCTTCGGGACAGCCGTGAGCAGCTCAGCCCCGCAGGCACCGCAGAACCGGAACCCCTCCGGGTTCTCCTGGCCGCACGTCCCGCACACCGACATGCCCGGAGCCTAATGCCGCTGACCGCCCGGGCAGCGCCGATTGCCGCGGCGGACTCCGAACAACTCGGCTGGGCTACAGGACGCGGTTGACGGCGGAGGTGACGGCTTTGAGGGAGGCGGTCACGATGTTGGGGTCGAACCCGACGCCCCACAGGATCTGGTCGCCCACCGCGCACTCCACGTACGCCGCCGCGGTCGCGTCGCCACCCGCGGACAACGCGTGCTCCGCATAGTCGAGAACCCGGACGTCATACCCGACCTCACCGAGCGCCGAGACGAACGCCGCGATCGGCCCGTTGCCCGACCCCTTCAAGGAGTGGAGCGTGCCCTCGACGTACACGTTCACCGCGAGCTGGTCGTGCTCCCCTGCCGCCGATGACGTGTGCACCGAGTTGAGCTCGAGCGGCGTACGACGGTCGAGGTACTCCGCGCGGAACGCAGCCCAGATCTCCTCACCCGAGATCTCGCCGCCTTCCTCGTCGGTCAGCCCCTGCACGATCCGGCTGAACTCGATCTGCAGCCGACGCGGCAGCTCGAGCTTGTGCTCGGCCTTGAGGATGTAGGCGACGCCGCCCTTGCCGGACTGCGAGTTGACCCGGATCACGGCCTCGTACGAACGCCCCACGTCCTTGGGGTCGATCGGCAGGTAGGGCGCCTTCCAGTCGATCTCGCCGACCGGCCGCCCCTCCTCGCTGGCCTGGATGTCGAGCGCCTCGAGGCCCTTCTTGATCGCGTCCTGGTGCGAGCCGGAGAAGGCGGTGTAGACCAGGTCGCCGGCGTACGGGTGTCGTGGGTGCACGGGCAGCTGCGTGCAGTACTCGACGGTGCGGCGGATCTCGTCGATGTCGCTGAAGTTGATCATCGGGTCGATGCCCTGGCTGAACAGGTTCATGCCCAGCGTCACCAGACACACGTTGCCGGTGCGCTCGCCGTGCCCGAACAGGCAGCCCTCGACCCGGTCCGCACCGGCCATGATCGCCTGCTCGGTCGCGGCCACGGCCGTGCCGCGGTCGTTGTGCGGGTGCAGCGAGACGACCGAGTGCTCGCGGCGGGTGAGCTGCCGGCTGAACCACTCGATCTGGTCGGCGTAGACGTTCGGCGTCGCCATCTCGACGGTGGCGGGCAGGTTGAGGATGATCTCGCGACCCGGCCCGGCCTGCCAGACATCGGTGACCGACTCGCACACCTCGACGGCGAAGTCGAGCTCGGTGTCGGTGAAGATCTCCGGGCTGTACTGGTAACCGAACTCGGTGTCCTGGAGGTGCTCGTCGGCGTACTTCATCACGATCTCGGTGCCGCGGGTCGCGATCGCGCGGCACTCGTCACGGTCGACCCCGAACACCACCCGCCGGAACAGCGGGGCGGTCGCGTTGTAGAGGTGGACGTTGGCGCGGTCGGCGCCGACCAGGCTCTGCACGGTGCGCTCGATGAGGTCCTCACGGGCCTGCGTCAGGACGGAGATCGTCACGTCGTCGGGGATCTTGTCCTGCTCGATGAGCTGGCGTACGAAGTCGAAGTCGAACTGGCTGGCCGAGGGGAACCCGACCTCGATCTCCTTGTAGCCCATCGAGACGAGCAGCTCGAACATGCGCTGCTTGCGGGCCGGCGTCATCGGGTCGATGAGCGCCTGGTTTCCGTCACGCAGGTCGGTCGAGAGCCAGCGCGGGGCGTGGGTGATCGTGCGGGTCGGCCAGCTGCGGTCAGGCAGGTCGATCGGCGGGAAGGCGCGGTAGCGGTGGAACGGCATACCGCTGGGTTGCTGGGGTTGGATGGCCATGAGGGCTGCTTTCGGAAGCTCGAGAGGATGCCGGCGGGACAGCAGCACGTCTCCGCGGCGAGGGGTCCGGCTATCGAACCTCGCCGCGGCACGGAAGAAGCAGGCTCAAGCCTGCGTAGGTCCCTGGCATGTCCATCATGGTGAGGCAAGGCTAGCACTGGTCCCCACCGGCCCTTCTCGTTGAACCGTGAGTTGTGGCCCCTTGAACCGTGAGTTGTCGCCCCTTGAACCGTGAGTTGTCGCCCCTTGAACCGTGAGTTGTCGCCCCTTGAACCGTGAGTTGTCGCCCCTCGAACCGTGAGTTGTGGCCCCTTGAACCGCTGGTGAGTGTCCAGGTCATGTTGCCGGAGTTCCGGTTTGGACGTTTGATGTCAGTCATGAACCTGCAGCGCGTCGACCCGCTGAGCCTCGACGCGCGCACGGCCGAGCAGCTTGCCGAGGTGAAGAACGCCAGCGCCCAGGCCGCCGGCATCAGCGTCCTGCCGATCAACGCCGCCAGCATCGCCGCGGAGGCGCGCTACACCCACGACGACCGGCCGTATGACGCGCATGTGGCTCGTGCGCGAAGACGAGGACGGCGACGCGGTCGCGATGGCGTCGCTCGAGCTGTCGCGCTGGGACAACCCGCACCTGGCGTTGGGCTTCTGCTCGGTGCACCCGAACGTGCGCCGCCGCGGCATCGGCACCCAGCTGCTGCGCGCCCAGGCCGCCTATTGCCGGGACCAGGAGCGAAGCCTGCTGCTGACGTTCTGCCACCGAGGCACGGCCGGTGAGGACCTGCTGCTGGAGTACGGCTTCGAGGTGGCGCAGCCGATGGCCCAGCGGCGGCTCTATCCCCAGCGCGTCGACTACGACCAGATCCAGCTGCTGGCCGACGACGCCGCCGGCAAGGCCGGAGACTACGAGCTCATCCGGCTCGACGGTCCAGCGCCGGACGAGTGGCTGCCCGGGCTGGTGAGCCTGTTCGAGGCCATGAACGACGCGCCCCAGGACGACATGGACACCACGCCTGACGTCTACCCGGTCGAGCGCTTGCGGGCGTACGACGCCGCGATGTCGCACCGGCGCCAGCACCTCTACCGGTTGATCGCCCGGCACCGCCCGACAGGCGAGTGGGCCGGACACACGATCGTCTGCGTCGACGAACATTCGCCCGGGATGGCGATGCAGGAGGACACCACCGTCATCGAGGCGCACCGGGGCCACCGGCTCGGCATGTGGCTCAAGGCGACGATGCTGCTGTGGCTGCGCGAGGAGCAGCCCGGCCTGGAGACGATCGACACCTGGAACGCCGAGTCCAACGGCCACATGATCGCGGTCAACGACGAGCTCGGCTGCGTCGTCAACTCCCGCGGCACCGCCCTCCAGCTCCACCTCTGACCGAGCCGGCCGCGCCCTCCTGCCGCTCGTCCGTCCCCCGCGAATTGCGGGAAGGTGCAGGCGTCGTACGGCGTGTCGCCAGGCACTTTCCCGCAATTCCGGGGAGGGTCGGGGCGCCTCCGGGAGGCTCGGCCGCCGCTCGTTACAGTGGTCGGACCATGCTGAACCCCCTGCCTCGCACCCTTGTCACACCCTCCCGAACCGCAGTCGCCGCCGGCCTGCTGATTGTCCTGGCTGGTTGCAGATTGTCGTCTTCGTCCGGTGGCTCCGACCCCACGACCGACCCGACCACCGGCCCCACCAAAGCACGGGCGACCGGCGACGCCGCTGCGTCCGCGCCGGCGCCTGCCCCCCGGTCCGACACCTGCCACGAGCTGACCTTCGGCCAGATCGGTCGCTACGCCAACTCCTCCGCGCCCGTGCCGTGCGCGAAGCCACACACCTCCTACACCTTCGCCGTCGAGCAGCTGCCGTCCGACGTCGCGTTCAAGGGCGTCGACATCGGCAACGACGCGGTGCAGGAGAAGGCGTCCCTGCAATGCCGGTCGGCCTACGCGTCGTACGTCGGTGGCAGCGCCGCGGTCCGGTCGCTGTCGCGGCTGTCGGTGACGTACTTCCTCCCGAGCCAGCCGGACTTCGACAAGGGCGCCCGGTGGGTGCGGTGCGACGTGATCGGGCTGCAGTCGAGCCGCGTACTCGCCGACCTGCCGGTCGAGCTCAAGGGTTTCAACACCCGCGACACCGCCCTCGACGACTATGGCCTGTGCTCCCAGGGAGACCCCGGTACGACGGGGGCCATGCTCGTGATGTGCAACCAGGACCACACGTTCCGGGCGTTGAGCGCGCTGCGTCTCGGTGCGGACAGTGACGCCTACCCAGGTGAGAGCGTCGCGATGACCGACGGGCAGAAGCGCTGCGACAAGCTGGTCTCCGACACCCTCGGCGTCGGCGGCGGCTACTCGTACGCGTGGACCTATCCCTCCGCCGACGACTGGGCCAACGGACAGCGCTTCGGGTTCTGCTGGAACAAGACCGGGAGCTGACGGCCGGGCTTTCGCACTCGCATGACCCGACCCGCACGAGTGCGTCAGCGGACACCATGACGGCTGCTCGTCAGCGCGTCCCGCATCGCCTCAACGTGCGCCGGCGTCGAACCGCAACACGCGCCGATCAGGTCGATCCCGAGTCCGCTGACGGTAGCCGCGTGTGCGGCCATCTCCGAAGCCGACGCGTCGTACTCGAAATGGTCGCCGACCAGCTGTGGCAGCCCGGCATTGCTCTGGGCAACGAGCAGCAGCCCGTCGGGTCGGGCCTCGACCATCTGAGCGGCGATGGCAGCCATCTCGTCCGGGCCGCGGCCACAGTTGGCACCGACCGCCTGAGCTCCGGCTGCGGCGAGCTGACGGACCGCGTCGGCGGGACGAACGCCCATCATGGTTCGCAGGTTCGTGTCGAAGCTCATGGTCGCGATGACAGGTGCCTGCGGAACCACCTTGCGGGCAGCCGCCATGGCAGCCTCCACCTCGGCGAGATCACTCATGGTCTCGATCAGCACGACGTCGATCCCGCCATCCCTCAAACCCGCCAACTGCTCCTCGAAAAAGCTGGTGGCCTCGTCGGAGTCCATCGTCCCCAGTGGCGCGATCAGCTCGCCGGTCGGGCCGAGGTTGCCGGCGACGAGGAGGCCGCGCGACTCCGCAACGGACCGGGCGATCTCTGCGGCTGCCCGGTTGAGCTCGTGCACCCGGTCCTCGAGCCCGTGCATCTGCAGCCGGGGCCGCGTGCCGCCGAACGTGTTGGTCGTGAGGATCCGCGCGCCGGCGGCTGCGTACGCCTCGTGCACCTCGCGGATGACATCGGGCCGGTCGACGTTCCAGAGCTCTCCGGCCCCACCGTCGACGAGTCCGCGGTCCTGTAACAGCGTTCCCATACCGCCGTCGAGCATGATCGGCGTACCCACGCTGAAGCGGTCCGCGAGCGTGTTCACCGCTGCGTCCTTGACGGCCACGTAGTCAGTCACCGCTCGAGCCTAGTAGCCCGTGTGACCGCTTCATGCCGTGCCCACAGGCTGGTCACGACGCCGGTCAAAAACCCAACCGGCGCAGCTGTTTGGGGTCGCGCTGCCAGTCCTTGGCGATCGTGACCCGCAGGTCGAGGTAGACCGGTGTACCGAGGATCGCCTCGATCTGCTTGCGCGCCCTCGTACCGACATCCTTCAGCCGTGCGCCCTTGTGGCCGATGACGATGCCCTTCTGGCTGTCGCGCTCGAGGAACAGCTTGGCGTGGATGTCGAGCAACGGCTTGTCGTCGGCACGGCCCGGCCGCAGGCCCATCTCCTCGACCACGACGGCGATCGAGTGCGGGAGCTCGTCGCGGACACCTTCGAGTGCCGCTTCGCGGATGAGCTCGGCGACCAGCGTCTCCTCGGGCTCGTCGGTCAGGTCGCCGTCGGGGTACAGCGGCGGTCCCTCGGGAAGCTGGGCGATCAGCAGGTCGCGCAGCAGCTCGAGCTGGTCACCCGAGACCGCGGAGACGGGCACGATCTCAGCCCACTCGATCCCGGTGTCGACGCCCAGCTTGGTGATGCTCTGCAGGTGCGCGGCCATCCGGTCGGGCGTCACGAGGTCGGCCTTGGTGGCGACGGCGACCTTGGGCGTGCGCTTGACCTGGGCGAGCTCACTGACGAGATAGCGGTCCCCCGGCCCGATCGGGTCGCTGGCCGGGAGACAGACGGCCGTGACGTCGACCTCGTTCCAGGTGGTCTTGACGATGTCGTTGAGCCGTTCGCCGAGCAGTGTGCGCGGCTTGTGCAGACCGGGGGTGTCGACGAGGATCAGCTGCGCGTCCGGCCGGTGGACGATGCCGCGCACCGCATGCCGGGTCGTCTGCGGCCGCGACGAGGTGATCGCCACCTTCTGCCCGACCAGGGCGTTGGTCAGGGTCGACTTGCCGGCATTGGGGCGCCCGACCAGGCTGGCGAAGCCACTGCGAAACGCTGGGCGTTTCTCGTCTTCTCTGGTCGGTCACGTCGTCGATTGTGTCCTACCTGGGTACGTGGGATGTGCGGGCGGCTGGTGGCCGGCCCCTCCCCGCGAATTGCGGGAAGGTGCAGGGCGACACGCCGTATGACGGGTGCGCTTTCCCGCAATTCGCGGGAGGGGTGGGGGCTCGGGGGCCGGCGGCCGGAAGACCGCGCGCTCACGTGGTGACCGTGTCGGCCACGACGCCCCCGGCATCGGCACGGTAGAGCGGGACGCCGCCGCCGGCGAAGTCGCGCACCACCGCCACGTCGGCGTCGGTCACACCCAGGCGGTCCGTCACGACCAGGGCCGCCTCGAGTCCCTTGACCCCGCTACTGATCGCCATCGCCACGGCCACCTGGAGCGCCGACAGCTGCAGCGAGGGCAGGTCGACGTTCGTGGAGCTGTAGGTGCGGCCGTCGGTGTCGCGGATCGCGGCGCCCTCGGCGGTGCCGGCACGGGCGCGGCTGGCGCGGGCCAGCGTGAGCAGCTTGGCGTCCTCGGGATCGGTCAGCTCTACAGGCATGCGGCCAGCCTAGTCATGTCTCGCGCCTGCGATCTCGACAGGCTCGCCCAGCGAGCATCCGGTGGTTGAGCCGACGATCAGCCGAAGCACCGTGGTTGAGCTTGTCGAAACCTCCGGTGATCTCGACAAGCTCAGCGGAAGGTCTGGTCAGGCGTTGGCGGCGGTCTCGGGGCGGGAGGAGTCCGGGCCGGGCGAGGTCTCGGCCGGTTGCTCCTCGGTAGTCCGCCCAACTACCGGCCGGGCCGGGCCATCGGACTGGTCGATGCGGCGTACGACGACGGTGACGACCTTGTTGCGTCGACCGGCCAGGGTCTCGGCCTGGAAGTGCAGGCCTTCGCAGACCACCTCAGCGCCCGGGATCGGGACCCGGCCGAGGTGCTTGGCCATGAGGCCGCCGACGGTTTCGACGTCCTCGTCGTCGAGCTCGACCCCGAACAGGTCGCCGAGGTCGTCGATCGGCATCCGGGAGCTGACGCGGACCGCTCCTCCGGTGAGACGTTCGACCTCGACCGGCTCGACGTCGTACTCGTCGGTGATCTCGCCGACGATCTCCTCGAGCAGGTCCTCGATCGTGACGAGGCCGGACGTACCGCCGTACTCGTCGACGACGATCGCGACGTGGGTCCGCTTGGCCTGCATGTCACGCATCAGCTCGTTGGCCGGCTTGGTGTCGGGCACGTAGATGCACGGGCGCATCACGGTCTCGATGCGCTCGGTGGTCTCGGCCTCGTGCCGGTCGAAGACCCGCTTCGTGACGTCCTTGAGGTAGGCGATGCCGACGATGTCGTCGAGGTCCTCCCCCACCACCGGGATGCGCGAGAAGCCGCTGCGCAACGCCAGCGACATCATCTGCCGCAGCGTCTTGTAGCGCTCGATGAACACCATGTCGGTGCGCGGCACCATCACCTCACGCACGATCGTGTCGCCGAGCTCGAAGACCGAGTGGATCATCCGGCTCTCGTCGGACTCGATGACCCGCGACTGCTCGGCCAGGTCGACGAGCTCGCGCAGCTCGGCCTCGGTGGCGAACGGTCCTTCACGGAATCCGCGGCCGGGCGTGATCGCGTTACCGATCATGATCAGCAGCTGCGGGATCGGGCCGAGCACGGCGGTGAGCAGGGAGATCGGCCGCGCCGCCAGCAGACCCACGCGTTCGGCGTGCTGGCGACCGACGGTGCGGGGGCCGACCCCGATCGCGATGTACGACGTCACGATCATCACGCCGGCCGCGAGGACGACCTGCACCCAGGTGGGGTTGAGCAGGTCGACGATGACCAGCGTGACGAGGACGGTGGCCGAGGTCTCGCAGAGGATGCGCAGGAACAGCGCCGTGTTGAGGAAGCGTGGAGCATCGCGCAGGATCTCGACCAGCCGATGGGCGCCGCGGCGACCGTCGCGCTCGAGCTCCTCGGCGCGGACCTTCGAGATCGTCGAGATCGCGGCATCGGTGCTGGCCAGCAGCCCTGCCAGCACCACGAGGACCGCGGCGATCAGGACGAGGGACAGATGGTTGGACGTCATTCGACCTGTGTCACCGCTCTTGACGCCGAGCCACTCGGCGAGCAGTCGGGCCTGCAGGGCGAACATCTCACGCTCCTCGTCGGGCTCGGCGTGGTCGTAGCCGAGGAGATGCAGGATGCCGTGGATCGTCAGCAGGTGCATCTCGTCGTCGACGGTGCGCGAGTACGTCGGCGCCTGGGCGGCGGCGTACTGCGGGCACAGCAACATGTCGCCGAGGATGCCCTCGTCGCCGGACTCGCTCTCGCTGCCGGGTCGCAGCTCGTCCATCGGGAACGACAGCACGTCGGTCGGACCGGTCTTGTCCATCCAGCGTTGGTTGTATTCGGTGATGGTCGGCTCGTCGACCAGACGCACGCACAGCTCGGCCTCGGGATGGACCCGCATCCGGCTCATGGTGAACCGGGCCAGCCTGGCGAACTCGGCGACATCGAGCTCCATGCCCGACTCGTTGAGCACCTCGACGCTCATCGGCCCTCGATCACCGACGTCGGTCCGTGGGAGCGGCTGGGCTGTTGCTGCGATTCGTAGCTGTCGTAGGCGCCGACGATCTTGCCCACCAGGCGATGTCGTACGACGTCCTGCGCTGTCAGGCGGTTGAAGCTGATGTCCTTGATGCCCTCGAGGATGTCCTGCACCACGCGGAGCCCGCTCTTGGTGCCGGCGGGGAGGTCGACCTGGGTGACGTCTCCGGTGACGACCATCTTGGAGCCGAAGCCCAGGCGCGTCAGGAACATCTTCATCTGCTCCGGCGAGGTGTTCTGCGCCTCGTCGAGGATGATGAACGCGTCGTTGAGGGTGCGCCCGCGCATGTAGGCCAGCGGGGCCACCTCGATGGTGCCGGCGGTCATCAGCTTGGGGATCGACTCGGGGTCGAGCATGTCGTGCAGGGCGTCGTACAACGGCCGCAGGTAGGGGTCGATCTTCTCGCTCAACGTGCCCGGCAGGTAGCCGAGGCGCTCGCCGGCCTCGACGGCGGGCCGGGTCAGGATGATGCGGTTGACCTGCTTGGCCTGGAGCGCCTGGACGGCCTTGGCCATGGCGAGGTAGGTCTTGCCGGTGCCGGCCGGCCCGATGCCGAAGACGACCGTGTGCTTGTCGATGGCGTCGACGTACCGCTTCTGGTTGAGCGTCTTGGGGCGGATCGTGCGGCCGCGGTTGCTGAGGATGTTGAGGGTGAGGACGTCGGCGGGGCGCTCCTCGGTCTCGGCGCGGAGCATGCCGATGACGCGTTCGACGGTCTCACCGGTGAGGCCCTGGCCGGTGCGCACCATGGTGACCAGCTCGTCGATGAGTCGCTCGACGAGGGCGACCTCACCCCGGTCGCCGAGGAGGCTGATCTCGTTGCCGCGCACGGCGACTTCGGCGCGGAACTCGCGCTCGATGATGGTGAGGAACTCGTCACTGGGGCCGAGCACGGACACGACGGGGACGCTCGGGGGAATCACGATCACATGTCGTGGCAGCTGCGGTTGGGTCATCGTGGCGTCCATGCTACGGGTTCGGGGTGGGGCGCTTCACCGCATATGCGGGATACGGCCTGTTCGGACGACCGGGCCTTTCCGGCATTTGCGGGAAAGTTCAGGCCGACACGCCGTATGCCGCCTGCACCTTCCCGCCATTCGCAGGACAGCCGGGGGGCCTGGACGACATCGCGCCTGCTCACCTGACAGGGCGACCACAACCCACGGCTCAACGCACCACAACCCGCGGCTCAACGGACCACAACCCGCGGCTCAACGGACCACAACCCGCGGCTCAACGGGCCACAACCCGCGGCTCAACGAGGACGGGGTCAGCCGGGGGGCCAGGTGAAGGGGCGGCCGCCGAGGACGTGGATGTGGGCGTGGAACACACTCTGTTGAGCGGGAGCACCGTTGTTGCAGGCGAGGCGGTATCCGTCGCCGACCCCGTCGTCGATCGCCACCTGACGCGCCATCGTGAGGACGGCGACGGCATGGTCCGGATGTGACTCGGCCAGCTCGGGGAGGGTCTCGACGTGGACCTTCGGGATCACCAGGATGTGCGTCGGCGCCTGCGGGTCGATGTCGCGGAACGCCATCACCTGATCCGTCTCCGCCACCAGGTCACTCGGCACATCCCCGTTGACGATCCCGCAAAACAAGCACTCGTCCATCCGTCCCCCTCCTCCTTCTTCGTTGAGCCGCGGGTTGTGGGGTGTTGAACCGCGGGTTGTCGGGTGTTGAGCCGCGGGTTGTCGGGTGTTGAGCCGCGGGTTGTCGGGTGTTGAACCGCGGGTTGTGGCGGTGGCGAAGCCGTGTTGGTACGACGAGCCCCGACGTCGTACGCCGAAACTGGACTCGACCGTGTCAACCAGAACGCCGTACTGCGCGTGTCTACGGTATGACGACCTTATCGGGACGACGTGAGCTGGTCGGGAGCACCGGCCGCAACTCAACCCCGACGTGGAGAGGGGCGATCGTGGCGGCAGACCGCTGGGACGCCGACGACGCCGTCACCCAGCTGTATGCCGCCCACTACACCTCGCTCGTCCGACTGGCCGCGCTGCTGGTCCGCCACAGCGGGGAGGCCGAGGAGATCGTGCAGGACGCCTTCGTGGCCATGCACGACAAGTGGCGCCGAATGCGCGACCCCGACAAGGCGCTGGGCTACCTGCGGCGCACGATCGTCAACCGGGCTCGGTCTGCGCACCGCCACCACCTGGTCGTCGTCAAGCACGCCACCGACAAGATCGAGGACGCAGCCAGCGCGGAGTCGCACGCGATGGCTGCCCACACCCGAGCAGAGGTCATGGCGGCTCTCCACAACTTGCCGACCCGGCAACGCGAGGTCCTGGTGCTGCGCTACTACAGCGACCTCACCGAAGCCCAGATCGCCGACACCTTGGGCATCAGCCCAGGCGCCGTCAAGAGTCACGCACACCGGGGCATGTCCACGCTCCGTACGACGCTGGAGGAGCACCGATGAGCACCGACAACCCGACGCCCAACACCGGCGACAACCCGAACGACCACACGGCCGAACTGCTGTCCCAGGCCCTGAACGAGGAGGCCGCCATGGTCCACACCGACCCATCCGCACTGCACGAGATCCAGCAGCGCACCCAGACGTCCAGCCACCCGCGCCGCCCCTGGGTCTACGCCGGCGTCGGCGCAGCCGCGGCGACCGCCGCCGTCCTGGTCGGCGTGGCCGTGCTCGGCGACCACACGCAAGACTCCTCCGGCGGCCCCGCGTCGGGCGGCAAGCCGGGCATCAGCACGCCCACGACCGCAGTCGTCAGTCCCAGCCCGTCGACGTGTCCGTGACGTACCTGGGCACCGCCGAGAACGGCTACCGGCTGGTCACCGAGCAGCACAGCGTCGAGGCGACACCTGGCACGGCGGCCGCCGCTGCTCACCGTGAAGGAGTTCCTCAATGGCCAGCCGGCTGACTCCGACTACACCTCGGGCTGGCCGGCCGGTATCGAGGCACCCGGCTTGAGCACCTCCAGCCACAGCGTGCAGGTCGACCTCACAGGTCCGGCCGGCGCCCTTGACAATGTCGATCCGTCGTACTCCGACGCCGGACGGGCGCTCGCGGTCCAGGCACTCTTCCGAAATGCGGGAGGTCAACCGGGCGCCACGGGCACCATCACCTACAACGGTGCGGAGCTGACCGAAGTGTTCGGACGTGGAGCTCCCGGGTCACACTCGAGTCCGACGACGAGACCCGCGCCTGGATCTCGATCGACAACGTGACCGACGGAGCGACGTGACCAACCCGGTCACCGTGAAGGTCTCGGGCAACGTGTTCGAGGGCACCGTCAACTGGCAGCTGCTCGACGCCACCGGCACGAAGGTCGACGAGGGCTTCGTGACCACCTCGATGGGTCAGTGGACGCAGGCGTCGATCGACCTCGGCACCCTCGACCCGGGGACGTACACGATCCGCTGCCTCGAGTTCAGCCCGAAGGACGGCAAGCCCGGCAACGTCGACGACAAGACGTTCACCGTCAACTGACCGACTTGTCAGAACCCAGTAGCGCTATAGGCCTACTGGGTTCTGACAACTCGGTCTAGGGCCAGCGGGTGCGCGAGAGTATGACGGCAGCGCGCCGCCAGCCCCGCCGACGACGAACGCAGCACCTCGGGGCCGAGCCGCACAGGTTCGGCCCCTGCTGCTGCGAACGCCGCCAGCTCCTCGTCGGTGATCCCGCCCTCCGGCCCGACCACGAGCACCAACACCGTCGGCCAGGTCCTCCGGCACGGGAACGACAGCCAGCGGAGTCCGGGCCGTCTCGTGCAGCACGAAGGACGCGGCGGCCCCGGCGATCAGCTCGACCACATCGGCCGTGGAGTGCAGGTCGAGCACTTCCGGAAACCACACCCGCCTCGACTGCTTGGCCGCCGCCACAGCCGTCGAACGCCAACGCTGCAAGGCCTTTGCGGCCCGGTCGCCCTTCCACGAAACCACGTTGCGGGCGGCCGCCCACGGCACGATGACGTCGGCGCCGACCTCGGTGAGCAGGTCGACAGCACGCTCGGCGTGATCACCCTTGGGGATCGCCTGGACGACGATCAGCTGAGGTACGGCGCGGGCGATCACCCGGCGTACGACGACCTTGGCGTGGAGCGACGCCTTGCCCAGCGTCGTCACCTCGCAGTCAGCCGCCTGACCCCGACCGTCGGTCACGACCAGGTGCTCGCCGACCCGGAGGCGGCGTACGACGACCGCGTGGCGGCCCTCGTCACCGGCCAGCTCGACCACCTCACCCGCGAGGGCGTCGGTGTCGACGACGAAGACCGGCAGCGTCATACCCGCCACCCTCTCACCGACGGCAGCCTCACCGACCGCAGCCTCACGGACGACAACGCGTCAGCGATTGCCGCCGAACGCGTCGCGGAACCGGCCGAACATGCCCTTGTGGCGGTTCTCCTCGACGGCGGCGACCGGGTTCTCCTCGTCACGCAGTGCAGCCAGCTGCTTGATCAGCTCGGTCTGCTCACGGTCGAGGCGGGTCGGCGTCTCGACGACCACGGTCGTGATCAGGTCGCCACGGCCGGTGCCGCGCAGCCGGGGCACGCCACGACCACGCATCACGAGCTGTTCACCGGACTGGATACCGGGCCTGATCTCGAGGTCGATCGAGCGTTCGACCTCGGAGCCTTCGAGGGCGACCACATCAGCCTCCAGCGTCGGCAGCTCGACCGTCGTCCCGAGCGCGGCCGCCGTCATCGGCAGCGTGATCGTGCACAGGAGGTCTTCGCCGCGGCGGTTGAACACAGCATGCTGGGCGACGTCGATCTCGATGTAGAGATCCCCTGCAGGGCCACCGCCCGGACCGACCTCACCCTCGCCGGAGAGCTGGACCCGCGTGCCGGTGTCGACGCCGGCCGGGATCGTGACGTTGATCGCCCGGCGCGACCGGACGCGACCGTCGCCGGAGCACTCGGAGCAGGGGTTCTGGATCACCGTGCCGAAACCGCGGCAGGTCGGGCACGGCCGCATCGTGCGCACCTCACCGAGGAACGACCGCTGCACGTGGCTGATCTCACCGCGGCCGCCACAGGTCGTACAGCCCGTCGGCGACGTGCCCGGCGAGGTGCCCGCCCCATGGCACAGCGTGCAGGTGACGGCGGTGTCGACCTTGAGCTCCTTCGCGACACCGAACGCCGCTTCGCCCAGCTCGAGCTGAAGCCGGATCAGCGCGTCCTGGCCGCGACGAGAGCGTGGCCGGGGACCACGCGAGCCGGCACTCTGGCCGAAGAACGCGTCCATGATGTCGGTGAACGAGAACCCCTGGCCGAAGCCCTGCGCACCGGCAGCGGACAACGGGTCGCCGCCGAGGTCGTACATCTCGCGCTTCTTGGGATCGCTCAGCACGTCGTACGCCCGCGTCACCTCCTTGAAGCGCTCCTGGTGAGCGGCGTCGGGGTTGACGTCGGGGTGCAGCTCGCGGGCCAGTTTGCGGTACGCCTTCTTGATCTCCTCAGGACTTGCGTCGCGGGAGACTCCGAGGACGTCATACAGATCAGTCGACATGCTCCGACATTCGTTGAGTGCGGGTGGTGGTCAGGTCGGGATGCGTGGTCGTGCTGCGGCTCGGGCTGGTGGTCGTCATCATCGTGGCGGTCAGGCGTCGGAGAGGATCTGGCTGACGTAGCGGGCGACGGCGTTGACAGCCGCCATCGAGCCCGGATAGTCCATGCGGGTCGGGCCGACCACCCCCAAGGTCGCGAGTGGGTGCTCGTCGGGGCCGTATGACGTCGCGACCACCGACGTCGCCGCCAGCTGAGCGTGGGGCACCTCGTGGCCGATGCGCACCGTCACGAGGCTGGGGCTGGTCGCCTCGCCCAGCAGGCGGAGCAGGACGACGTGCTCCTCGAGCGCCTCGAGCAACGGCTTGATCGAGCGGTCGAAGTCCTCACCGAACCGGACGAGGTTGGCCGTGCCGCCGATCGCGACCTTCTCATCGGACCGTTCGTCGGCGACCGCGCCGGCGAACGCCGCCACGACCTGGGTGACGATGGCCTTGTCGTCGCGGTGGAACGCCTCGGGCAGGGAGGTGACGCGGGCGGCCGCGTCGGTCAGCGGCTGCCCGACGACGGCGGTGTTGAGCCGGGCTCGCAGCTCCGCGACGGTCTCGTCGTCGAGCGCACGGGGCAGCTCGATGACGCGCTGTTCGACGCGGCCGCTGCTGGTGATGAGGACGAGCAGCAGCCGATCGCTGGTCAGCATGACGACTTCGACATGGCGCACGGTCGAGCGCGACAACGTGGGGTACTGCACGATCGCCACCTGCTGCGTGAGCTGGGCGAGCAGCCGGACGCTGCGGTGGACGACGTCGTCGAGGTCGACCGCGCCCTGCAGGAAGGTCGCGATCGCGCGCTTCTCGGCGCCGGTCAGCGGCTTGAGGCTGGTGAGCTTGTCGACGAAGAGTCGGTAGCCCTTGTCGGTCGGGATGCGGCCGGCGCTGGTGTGCGGCTGGGTGATGAACCCCTCCTCCTCGAGCACCGCCATGTCGTTGCGGACGGTGGCCGGGGACACGCCGAGGCTGTGGCGCTCGACCAGGGTCTTGGACCCGACAGGCTCCTGGGTGCGGACGTAGTCCTCGACGATCGCACGCAGGACGTCGAGCTTGCGGTCGTCGAGCATGCACACCTCCGCTGTCCGTTGGCTTGTCGTCGGCCGTCGTCGTCGTCTCTGGCACTCAAGTTCCGTGAGTGCCAATCCTACTAGCCTCGGGGCTGGATGGCGGTGGCTAGTGTGCGCGTATGACGTATGAGGCCGGCGGTGGGTTCGTCGAGGTGGCTGCGGGGGTGTTCGCGGGGCGTTATCCACAGTGGGACACCACGATCGGCGTCGTCCACGGATCTGAGGGGCTGCTGGTGGTCGACACCCGGGCGGCGTACCTGCACGGGGTGGAGCTGCGCGACGACGTACGCCGGTTGGCGCCCGACCTGCCGATCCGCTGGGTCGTCAACACCCATGAGCACTTCGACCACGCGATGGGCAATCTCGCGTTCGAAGGCGCGACGATCTACGCGCACGAGAACGCCGCCAACGGGATGGTCGCGGCGGGTGACCGCATCAAGGACGCGATCCGGGCCGACCCGTCGTTGGACCCGGACGAACCGTGGTATACCGCCGAGCTGTTGCAGGCGGTGCTCGAGACGGAGTACCGGGTGCCGGACAAGACATTCTCGTCTGTCGCGGCGATCGACCTGGGCGACCGGTTCGTCGAGCTGGCCTATCCGGGGCGGGGTCACACCGACGGCGACATCGTGATCCGGGTCCCCGACGTCGACGTCGTCTTTGCCGGCGACCTCATCGAGCAGTCGGCGCCGCCGGCGTTCGGCGGTGACTGCTTCCCGCTGGAGTGGCCGGGCACCCTCGACCTGGTGATCGGGATGCTCTCGACTGGAGTCCGTGGTGGTGCCGGGGCACGGGATACCGGTCGACCGGGCGTTCGTGCAGGACCAGCGCGGGCGACGTGTCCGATATCGCCGAGCTGATCCGGTCGCTGTACGGGCAGGGGGTGCCGGAGGCCGACGCGTTGTCGGCGGGCGGCGATGGGTGGCCGTGGGAGGCGAGTCGCCTCGTCGAGGCGGTGGCGCGTGGGTACGCCCAGCTGGCCGCCGAGTCCGCCGCCGCGGTGGCCGCCGGCAAGCCGGACCCCCACCGGATCTCCGCCCAACCCACCCCCGCCCAACCACCCCTCAACCTCCTCTCCGTGACCCCCTCTCGTTGAACCGCGGTTTCGGGCCGTTGACCCGCGGTTTCGGGGTGTTGACCCGCGCGTTTGCGGGGTGTTGACCCGCGCGTTGTCGGGGTGTTGAACCGCGGATTGCTGCCCCTTGAACCGCGGTTTCCGGACCTGTTGGCCCGCGGATTGCGACCTGTTGAATGGCGAGTTGAGCCGGCGTACGGCGTTGCACCGCGTCGCAACGCAGACCGCTGACTACCGTGCAGCCATGTCCTTCGACCGATATGGCGCCGACGTCCTGCAGTTCGATTGGCGCACCCCCAAACGCGGCCGCTCGACGCCCATCGAGGCCGACCTTGGCCTGGTCGTCGAAGAGGTGACGACGGACTGGTGTGGTGAGATCGTCCGCGTCGACCGTGACCTTGACACCGTCGAGCTCGAGGACCGGCGTGGCAAGCGGCGCACGTTCCCGCTCGGCCCGGGCTTCCTGCTCGAGGGCCGCCCCGTGATCCTGAGTGCACCGCCTCGCAACGCGCCGACCAGGCCGACCCGTACAGCTTCGGGCTCAGTCGCCGTACCCGGCACGAAGGCGCGCGTCGCCCGCGCCAGCCGCATCTACGTCGAAGGCCGACACGATGCCGAGCTCGTCGAGCGCGTCTGGGGCGACGACCTGCGCGTCGAAGGAGTCGTGGTGGAGTACCTCGAGGGCGTGGACGACCTGTCAGACCATCTCCGCGACTTCCAACCCGGCCCCGAACGGCGCGTCGGCGTCCTCGTCGACCACCTCGTCGCGGGATCCAAGGAGAGCAAGATCGCGGCGTCCATCGCCAAAGGCCCGCTCGGCAAGCATGTGCTCATCGTCGGCCACCCGTACGTCGACATCTGGGCGGCCGTGAAGCCGGAGCGCCTCGGCATACAGGCGTGGCCGACGGTGCCGCGCACGATGTCGTGGAAGCACGGGGTCTGCCAGCAGCTCGGCTGGCCCCATCGCGACCAGGCAGACATCGCCCGCGCGTGGAAGCACATTTTGTCGAGAGTCGATTCGTACGCCGATCTCGAGCCCTCGCTGCTCGGGCGCGTCGAGGAGCTCATCGACTTCGTCACCAACTGACGGACCAAGCCACCACAACTCACGGTTCAACGAGCCACAACCCACGGCTCAACGAGACCACAACCCACGGTTCAACGGACCACAACTCACGGTTCAACGATTACGGGAGGAGGGTGCGGACGACGGCGTCGGCCAGGAGGCGGCCGCGTCGTGTCAGGACCAGCCGCTCCTCATCCGACTTGTCAGAACCCAGTAGGGCTCTAGTGCCACCATGTTCTGACACCTCGGCCACCCCAGCCACCTCGGCCACCCCAGCCACCTCGGCCACCCCAGCCACCTCGGCTACCCCAGCCACCTCGGCCACCCCAGCCACCTCGGCTCGCCTCAGACCACCTCGACTGGCCTCGACACCTCGGCTGGCCTCGACACCTCGACTGGCCTCGACACCTCGGCCAGGCCATCGGCCAGCACGCCAGGCACGGCCGCGCGGCCGGCTGCGTCCAACACCTCCAGCGGCAGGCCGGTCACCAACCGGGTCTCCAGCAGCACCCGCTCGACGCGGCGCGTCTCGGAGTCCAACACCTCCCGCGCCGCCGCGGGACTCGCCCCGGACGCGATCCGCTCGGCGTACGGCGTCGGGTGCTTGACGTTCCACCACCGCACCCCGCCGACGTGCGAGTGCGCGCCCGGCCCGACACCCCACCAGTCGGCGCCCGTCCAGTAGCCCAGGTTGTGGCGACACCAGGCAGCGGACGACCGCGCCCAGTTCGACACCTCGTACCAGCCGTACCCCGCCGCCGCCAGCTTCGTGTCCGCCAGCTCGTACTTGTCGGCCAGGTCGTCGTCGTCCGGCATCGCCACCTCGCCGCGGGCGATCCGTCGCGCCAGCGCGGTCCCTTCCTCCACGATCAGCGCGTACGCCGACACGTGGTCCGGCTGCAGCGCCAGCACCGCGTCGACGCTCTCCTGCCAGTCGGCCAGCGACTCCCCCGGCGTGCCGTAGATCAGGTCGAGACTGACCTGGTCGAACCCGGCAGCGCGAGCCCACCCGACCACCAGTGGCACTCGTGCCGGGTCGTGAGTCCGGTCGAGCACCGAGAGCACCGACGCCACCGCGGACTGCATGCCGAACGAGATCCGGTTCACCCCGCCCGACCGCAACGCCGCGAGGTCGTCGAGCGGTCACGCTGTCGGGGTTCGACTCGGTCGTCACCTCGGCGTCGTCGGCCAGCCCGAACTCCGAGCGGATCGCATCCACCACCGCCACCAGGTCGCCCGGCGGCAACAGCGTCGGCGTACCACCGCCGAAGAAGACCGTCTCGACCGGAACGTCGACGTCGCCGAGCACCCGCCGCGCCAGCCGGATCTCGCTCGATCGCTGCTTCGGCGTACGTCGACCGCGAAGCGCCAGGCACGTCGCCGAGCTCGGAGGCGGTGTAGGTGTTGAAGTCGCAGTAGCCGCAGCGAACCGTGCAGAACGGCACGTGCACGTAGAACCCGAAGGCTCGGCTCGCCACTCCGGCCAGGGCAGCCGCAGGCAGGGTGCCGTCGACGGGCGCGGGTTCGCCGGCGGGCAGAGCGGAGGGCACCGACCCATCCTCTCAGCCACCCGACCACCCGCGAATTGCGGGAAGGAGCAGGACGACACGCCGTCCGACGCCTGCACCTTCCCGCAATTCGCGGGAGGAAGCGCTGGCCAGCCGGCCAGCCGGCCGGACTAGGAGTAGAGCGCGTCGAGCTCGGCCTGGTTGTGCTCCTCGACGACCTTGCGCTTGACCTTCATGCTCGGCGTGATCTCGCCCTCCTCGACGGACAGGTCACGGTCGAGCAGGATGAACCGCTTGATCTGCTCCCAGCGGTTGAGCTTGAGGTTGAGCTGGTCGACGTACCCCTGCACCATCTCCTCTGCCGCGTCGGACGTCACGATCTCGGCGTAGGACTTGCCGCCGAGCCCGTGCTGCGCAGCCCAGCCCTCGAGGGCCTCCTCGTCGAGGGTGATGATCGCCGAGACGAAGTTGCGCTCGTTGCCGTGCACGACGAACTGGCTGGCGTACGGGCACACTGCCTTGAACTGTCCCTCGATGATCTGCGGCGCGATGTACTTGCCCGCCAGACGTCTTGAAGAGGTCCTTCTTGCGGTCGGTGATGCGCACGAAGCCGCCGTCGTCGATCTCCCCGATGTCGCCGGTGTGGAACCACCCGTCGTGCAACGTCTCGTCGGTCGCCAGCTGGTTGTTGTGATAGCCGTCCATCACGCCGGGACCCTTGATCAGCAGCTCACCGTCGTCGGCGATCTTGATCTCGGTGCCGTCGAACGGCATCCCCACGGTCCCGATCCTGTACGCCGTCGGGCGGTTGACGCAGGTGCCGGCCGACGTCTCGGTGAGGCCGTAGCCCTCGAGGATGAGGATGCCGGCGGCGTCGAACCACTCGGCGATGTCCCGGTTGAGCGCCGCCGCTCCTGACACGAAGAACCGCAGCCGACCACCGAAGCGCTCCCGGATCTTCGTAAACACCAGCCGGTCGAACAGCGCGTGCTGCAACGACAGGTGCGGTGGCACGGACTTGCCGGCCAGCCTTCGGCGCGACACCTCCAGCCCGACCCGGAAGGCCTGGTCGAAGATCATCTTCTTCACGCCGCCCTCGTCCGCGGCCATCGTGTTGATGCGGGCGTGGGCCTTCTCGAAGATGCGCGGTGCGGCTCCCATGAAGGTCGGCTTGATCACCGCCAGGTTGTCGATGATCTTCTCGACCGTGCCGTCGACCGCCGTCGGGAACCCGATCGCCAGCTGCGCCGACAGCAGCACCTTGCCGAAGGAGTGCGCGAGCGGCAGCCACAGGAACTGCAGGTCGTCGGGCGAGAGGATGTCGACCGCGTCGACGGCGTACCCCTCGTAGGTCCACGCCGAGTGCCGCAGCCGTACTCCCTTGGGACGGCCCGTCGTGCCGGACGTGTAGATCAGGGTGGCCAGGTTGTCGGGCCTGGTGGCCTCGATCCGGTCGCTCACGACGTCGCTCTGCTTCGCCAGCAGGTCGGCGCCGAGCCGCTCGAGGTCGGCCAGGGTGATCACCCAGTCGTCGTCCGCGCTGCCGTCGAACGTCACGACCTTGGCCAGAGCCGGCAGGTCGGCGCGTCGCTCGCGCAGCTTGGCGATCTGGACGTCGTCCTCGGCGAAGACCACGTGCGAGTCGGAGTCGCCGAGGATGTAAGCGACGTCCTCGGAGATGGTCGACGGGTAGACCGTGGTGGTGGCGGCCCCGGCCGACATGATCGCGAGGTCGGCCAGGATCCACTCATAGCGAGTGCCGGACGCGATCGCGACGCGCTGCTCGGGCTCGATGCCCAGCGCGATGAGCCCGGCGGCCAGCTTCGTGACCCGCTCCCCCGCCTCGCCCCAGGTCATCGACGTCCAACCGTCGCCGCTCGGGTAGCGGTAGGCCTCGCGGTCGGGGGTGGCGGCAACGCGGTCGAAGAACATCCGCCCCACCGAGTCCGGACGGGTTTCCAGGGTCGCCAAAGCTCCAGAGGGGTCAGCCATGAACAGCACCGTAGAACAGTTTGCTACCGATCGGTAGGCCGACCCCACTTCTGGTCATGCCGTACGACGATGGACGCTCACGGCGTACCCCTCGCCCTCCACGTACGGATCGCGGTCCCAGGTGCCGAAGCGCTCGGCGCTCTCGAGCCCGTGCGCGTGACACCAGGCGTCGTAGTCCGCCAGCGTCACGGGCGCGTGGTCCAACGGCAGGTGCGCCGCGTCCAGCCCGAAGCCGGCCACGAGCCAGCCGCCCGCCCGCAACGTGGCCGCCACCCGCGCGATCGCCTCTTCCTCGGTGCCTTCGGCGAGCAGCGGGACCACGTTGCCCGCCATCACGACCAGGTCGAACGGGCCACCCAGCTCGGCGTCGTCGGGATCGAGAGCGGAGAGATCGCGGCGCAGCCAGCGCACGTCCGGCGCAGCTCGCGTCGCCGTGGCCAGCATCGAGGCCTCACAGTCGGCGCCGACCACGTCGTGACCGCGTCGCGCGAGCTCGATCCCGACCCGTCCCGTCCCGCAGCCGGCGTCCAGGATCCGGGCGCCGACATCCACGAGCGAGCAGACGAAGTCCGCCTCACCGTGCATGTGCTTGCCGCCGGCGGCCAGGGCGTCGAACTGCTGCTGGTAGTCGTCTCCCGAGGCGGCACCGGCCACCGTGGCCCATCGCGTCATACTCCGGACACGTACCTCTCGGCTGCCGCGCGAGGTTTCGGCGGCATCGCGTCGCCCGCCTCGAGCAGGCGCGGCAGCAGCTCACGCTCGGTCGTGAAGGCCCGGAACATCAGCGCGACGGTGATGTCGTGGTCGGGCCGGTGGACGACCTCGATCTCGTCGCCGGTCGTGATCTCGCCCGGCTCGACCACCTGCAGGTAGGGCCCGGGACGGCCTTCGATCGTGAAGCGCTTGACCCAGGCGGTCTCGTCGTACCCCGACAGCCCCATCCAGCCTTTGAACACGCTGCACGGGATGCGCACCTCGGCCACCTGCAGGAGCGTGCTGCCGATCCGCCACTGCTCGCCGATCAGCGCGGCGTTGACGTCGATTCCGCTCGTGGTGAGGTTCTCGCCGAACTGGCCGTTGGGGATCTCTCTGCCCAGGCGCTCGACCCAGACGTCGACGTCCTCCCGGGCGAAGGCGTAGACGGCCTGGTAGGTGCCGCCATGGTGCTTGGTGTCGGCCACCTGGTCGCCCTCGATGCCCAGCTCGCCGACCCGGACGGGTCCGGTGACGGCATGCTTGATGATCGCCGTACGCCGCAGGGACCCGGCCCACTCGGCGTCCACGGGAGTGCCGACGTTGATCGAGAGCAACCGCGCCGTCATCCCCCCATCCTCCCACCCGAGTTGTCAGAACCCAGTAGCGCTATAGGGTTACTGGGTTCTGACGACTCGGTTGGGGTCAGCCGGCGTAGGCGCTCTCGAGGTCGGCGACGACCAGCTTCTTCATGCCGAGCATCGCTTGCATCGCGCGCTGGGCGCCCTCGGCGTCGTCGCCCCCGAGGCAGGCGTAGAGCTGGCGCGGAATGACCTGCCACGACAGGCCGAAGCGGTCCTGCACCCACCCGCAGGCGTCCTCGTATCCCCCGTCGGCCAGCGCCTCCCAGAAGTGGTCGACCTCGGCCTGGTCGGCACAGTCGATCTGGAACGAGATCGCCTTGTTGAACTCTGCGTGCGCGGGTCCCCCGTTGATGGCCGTGAAGGGCGAACCGTCGAGCGCGAACGACACGGTCATCACCGAGCCGGCCGGGCCGGGCCCCGAGTCGCCGTACCGCGAGACGCCGGTGATCTCGGAGTTCTTGAACAGGGAGACGTAGAAGTTCGCCGCATCCTCTGCCTGGGTGTCGAACCACAGGAAAGGCGTGATCGTGGACATACGGGGCTCCTCTGCTCGGTCGTCAGTGTCGATCATGGCGTGTCGCCAGGTATGACGGTCGGCCGCTCCCAAACTCACCGACTTGTCAGAACCCAGTAGCGCTAGAGGCCTACTGGGTTCTGACAACTCGGTGAGGGGGTCAGCTGTCGACGGTGAGGGGTGGCAGGGTGGCCAGCCGGACGGCACCTGTCGGCGCGACCACGCGAACCGGGTCACCCCAGTGGTCGAAGTCGACCGCGATGTGCACCTTCGACGCAAAGTCGTCCAGGTCGATCTCCACCGGAAGCGAACGGCTGTCCGCGGATATCCACAGCGTCGCGGCTCGTACTCCGAGCCCCCGCGGGAATCCGGCGACTGATCCGCGGACACCCGTGACCCGCACACCGTTCCGCACGGTCGGCTTGACGGCGTTGCAGCGGCTCGACCGGCAGCAGCGTGCGAACCTTGGAGATCAGGCTCGGCAGCGTGACCCCGGATGTCACCTCGCCGAAACCCGGATCTCCGGACAGCAGCACGTACCAGCGGTTCTTGAGCCGTTTCGCCGTGCTATCCGAAAGACTGAAGTAGCCGGTGAGTGAGGCGCGGTCGCCCCGCGCAAAAGTTCTTCCCCCGACCACCCGCACAGAGGCGTGCAGGTCGTCGACCCTGATGTCCTGCCAACCACGGTCGGCAGCGGAGTACGTGGTGTTGCGGAAGTGATGACCCTGGTCCAGCGAAGCGATGTCCAACCGAACCGAAGCCGTGCGACTCAGGGACCGCATGGCGAGTTCGAGCAAGCGGCCGCTTCGGTTCAGGACTCAGTGCCCGAGTCGAGAGCGTCGATCCCGAGCGGGAGACGACGGTTCCACCCGTGCAGGCCGCGGTGACCGTCATCGACAGCATCGCGAGACAGACGCCGACACCGCCGGACAGGCGGCGTGGGGCACGCCGACGTGCCGGCGGTCCCCACGCGCGCTGCCCCCTGCTCATGAGGGCACTCTAGAACCGATACCGGGATATGAAGCGGTTTCGGGGACATCGATCCCACCACCGGCCAACCCCGTCGTTCGACCACCCCGAACACACGAAACGGCCGCCCCTCCCTGCTCGAGGGAAGGACGACCGCGCGTGGATCTCGACAGGCTCGATCACCGGGCTCGCGCCCGATCACCGAGCCGGGCTCGATCAGTCGAGCCGGGGCTCGATGTACCGATCCGCTGGGTCAGCGGCGGCCGCGACGACCGCCCGCACCGGAGGAGAACGCCGCGGCGCTGCCCGATCCGGTTCGGTTGCCATTGCTGGACTGGCCATGGGACGAGCCGCCCTCGCGGCGGGACGAAGAGCGCCCCGAGCCACGCTGCGACGAGCTGCCGGTCGACCGGTTCGACGACGTACGACGGTTGCCGCCACCGCCCGAGCGGCGCGGCGTACGGCCGCCACCGCCGTCTCCACGACCCGACTGCCCGGCCGGAACCGGAGCCGGGGTCACGAGCGTCCGCTGACCGGGAGCGATCTCGGCCAGCAGCGGGTGGCCCGCACCGAGCTTGGTGATGGTCGGCCTGATGCCGGCCTTGCGGGTCAGGTCGCGCACGTCGCGGACCTGCGCGTCGGTCATCAGCGTGACGACCGTGCCGGAGTTGCCGGCCCGTGCCGTGCGACCGGAACGGTGCAGGTAGGCCTTGTGCTCGACCGGCGGGTCGGCGTGGATGACCAGGGCAATGTCGTCGACGTGGATGCCGCGAGCCGCGATGTCGGTCGCGACCAGCGTCGGCGCCGTGCCGTCGGAGAAGGCTGCGAGGTTGCGGGTCCGGGCGCCCTGAGACAGGTTGCCGTGCAGCTCCACGGCCGGCGCACCGGCAGCAGTGAGCTTGCGCGCCAGCATCTTCGCGCCGTGCTTGGTACGGGTGAACACGAGCGTGCGGCCCGGTGCGGTCACCAGGTCGACCAGGACGGGCACCCGGGTCTCGTGCGCGATGTGCAGCACGTGGTGGTCCATGGCGGTGACCGGCGACTGCGCCGAGTCGACGCTGTGGGTGACCGGGTTGTGCATGAACCGCTTGACGAGCACGTCGACGGCCGCGTCCAGCGTGGCGGAGAACAGCAGTCGCTGGCCCTCGCGCGGCGTCTGGTCGAGCAGGCGGCGTACGACCGGGAGGAAGCCGAGGTCGGCCATGTGGTCGGCCTCGTCCAGCACGGTGATGGCGACGCGGTCGAGCTTGACGTGGCCGCTCTGCAGGTGGTCGGCGAGCCGGCCCGGGCAGGCGACGACGATGTCGACACCGTTGCGCAGCGCGCTGATCTGCGGCCCCGCTCCGACGCCGCCGAAGACGGTGAGGGTGCGGAGGTTGAGCGCCTTCGCCAGCGGGGCGAGGGTCGCGTCGATCTGGCTGGCCAGCTCGCGGGTCGGCGCAAGGATCAGGGCGCGGGGCCGACCGGGCACGCGCTGGCCGCCGTCGGTGGCCAGGCGCTGCAGGACCGGGATCGCGAACGCGTAGGTCTTGCCGGAGCCGGTGCGGCCGCGGCCGAGCACGTCGCGGCCGGCGAGTGAGTCAGGCAGCGTGGCCGACTGGATCGGGAACGGGCTCGTGATGCCGGCCCGGAACAGGGCGGCCGCGAGTCGGGGTGAGACGCCGAGAGCGGTGAAGCCGTCGGCGGACGGGGCTGAAGTGGCTGAAGTGACGTCAGCGGTCGCAGCAGTGGGTGCATTGAGTGTTGTAGTCATGTGTGGTGCGGCGGGCATGCGCCCGCCGGGATACTCCGAACGTGAGGAAAGGTCGTCCTGCCCGGCGCGGGCGGCGGAATGCATGGCATTTCGTGCCCAGCGGCGCGTGGTCGGTGTGACGACTGAGTCTTGAAGTCGAGGCCCCCCGACCAATGTCTGGGCAGGCTCGGTGCGAAGAAACAGGGTGGCCCGAGGCAGAACTGTGCGGGCCAACGAGGTCAACACTACCGGACTTGGCCCGTTTCCCTTGCATCGCCTCCCTGCAATTGCGGGAATGTGAAGGGCGACACACCGTCGATGACCTGCGCTTTCCCGCAATTCGCGGTGGTAAGCGAGGCGGCTGCTACTCCTGCACCGCCTTGGCGAGGTCATGCACAGCGTAATCGCCTCGCGCCCCTCGGCGTCGAACCCGCGACGGGCCGGGGCGTCCTCGATCGCACCACATGTGCGTTGTGGACGCATCCGTACGACGACCCAGTCCCGGGCGCGCTCCTCGTCGAGCTCGCCGTGTCGACCACGGTGTGGAATCGCGCCGAAGGATCTCGTCGCGCAGCTGGCCGCCCGCGACCATCTCGTCGAATCGGTTCCAGAGCAGCGGCGCGACTTCGTAGTGCGGGTCGCCCGACATCGGCTTCGGGTCGATCACCAGCCAGGGCTCGCGGTCGGCCGCCAGCACGTTCTCGTAGTGCAGATCGCCGTGGATCATGCGTGCCGTGCTGTGCCGGGATCGGCCACCGAAGTCCGTCGCCGAGCGACATGCGCCTGCTCGACCAAGTCGGCGCGGGATGCGGCGCCTCACCTCGAGCCGGCTCAGGTCGGTGGTCCAGCGTTCGATGTACGACGACAGCGTCCGCAGCTGCGGCAGCGCCGGGATGTGCAGCCGAGGGTAGAACGCCGCCGCGATCTCGCAGGCCTCGACCGCCTCGACCTCTCGAGCAGGTCTCGCCGTCGAGCCGCTCGAGCAGCATCACGCCGACGGGCCGGATCGGCACGGTAGAGCCGGACGATCCCATCGCCCCTCCAGGCCTGCAGACCCAGCTGCTCGTGCTCCTGCTCGTCGTGCATCCAGGAGAACTTCGCCACCGCCTGAGTCACCGGTCGGCCGTGGTGCACCGGGATGACGAGCGCACAGAAGCCGTGCCAGGGCGCACCGTCGACGTTGAGCTCCCATTCGCTCGAGCACGTCGCCGGACGAGCCGCGACAACGCCGTCGACCCAGCCCGCTGTAAGACACCCACTCCGGACCCCGCTCGGCGTACGACGAGGCTACGCTCCCGCATTGCGGGAGTGCAGGTCCCGACCGGCTTCGCCCTGCATCTGTCCCGCAATTCGCGGAGGGGCTAGCCGGGCCGGGCTTACTTCTTGGCCTTGTCGGCGGCCTCGGACGTGTTGAGCGCGGCGATGAAGGCCTCCTGCGGCACCTCGACGCGGCCCACCATCTTCATCCGCTTCTTGCCTTCCTTCTGCTTCTCCAGCAGCTTGCGCTTGCGGGTGATGTCGCCGCCGTAGCACTTGGCCAGCACGTCCTTGCGGATGGCGCGGATCGTCTCCCGCGCGATCACCCGCGCGCCGATGGCAGCCTGGATCGGCACCTCGAACTGCTGGCGCGGGATCAGCTCCTTGAGCTTCTCCGTCAGCCCGACTCCATAGGCGTACGCCGCATCGCGGTGCACGATCGCCGAGAACGCGTCGACCGGGTCCCCGTGCAGCAGCACGTCGACCTTGACGAGGTCGCTGGCCTGCTCGTCGATGGGTTCGTAGTCGAGCGACGCGTAGCCCTTGGTGCGCGACTTCAGCGCGTCGAAGAAGTCGAAGACGATCTCGGCCAGCGGCAACGTGTAACGCAGCTCGACCCGGTCTGCGGACAGGTACTCCATACCCTGCAAGGCACCCCGTCGCGTCTGGCACAGGTCCATGATCACGCCGATGTAGTCCGAGGGGCTCAGGATGGTGGCGCGCACGACGGGCTCGTACACCGCGGCGATCTTGCCCTCGCCCGGGTACTCGCTGGGGTTGGTGACCGTGACCTCGGACCCGTCCTCCATGACGACGCGGTAGACGACGTTCGGCGCGGTCGAGATCAGGTCGAGGTTGAACTCACGCTCGAGCCGCTCCCGCACGATCTCCATGTGCAGCAGCCCGAGGAACCCGCAGCGGAAGCCGAACCCGAGCGCACCGGACGTCTCCGGCTCGTACATGAGAGCGGCGTCGTTGAGCTGCAGCTTGTCGAGGGCATCGCGCAGCGTCGGGTAGTCGTCGCCGTCGATCGGGTAGAGCCCGGAGTAGACCATCGGGTTGGGGTGCCGGTAGCCACCGAGCGCCTCGGTCGCGCCGCGCACCGCCGACGTCACCGTGTCACCGACCCGGGACTGGCGGACCTCCTTCACGCCGGTGATCAGGTAGCCCACCTCACCGACGCCCAGCTCGGCCTCCTTGCGCGGTTCGGGCGAGATCACGCCGACCTCGAGCATCTCGTGCACGGCCCCGGTCGACATCATCTTGATCCGGTCACGGTGGCTGAGTTTGCCGTCCACGACCCGGACGTAGGTGATGACGCCCCGGTAGGTGTCGTAGACGGAGTCGAAGATGAGCGCCCGCGGCGGTGCGTCGGCGTTGCCGACCGGCGCCGGCACCGTGGCCACGATCTCGTTGAGCAGCTCCTCGACGCCCTCACCGGTCTTCGCCGAGACCCGAAGCACGTCGTCGGCGTCGCAGCCGATGATGTGCGCGAGCTCGGCCGCGTACTTGTCGGGCTGCGCGCTCGGCAGGTCGATCTTGTTGAGGACCGGAATGACGTCGAGGTCGGCCTCGAGCGCGAGATAGAGGTTGGCGAGCGTCTGCGCCTCGATCCCCTGCGCCGCGTCGACCAGCAGCACTGCGCCTTCACAGGCTTCGAGCGAGCGGCTGACCTCGTAGGTGAAGTCGACGTGCCCGGGGGTGTCGATCATGTTGAGCACGTACTGCGTGCCGGTGTCCGGTCCCTGGCTCGCCGTCCACGGCAACCGCACCGCCTGGCTCTTGATCGTGATCCCACGCTCGCGCTCGATGTCCATCCGGTCGAGGTACTGCGCTCGCGCGTTACGGGCGTCCACGACTCCGGTGAGCTGCAGCATCCGGTCCGCCAGCGTCGACTTGCCGTGGTCGATGTGGGCGATGATGCAGAAGTTGCGCAGGATCGACGGATCGGTCTGGCCGGGCTGCGGCGCAGACATGAGCGGCTTGGACGGGTTGGCCACGGGGCGGGAGATCTTCCGTTCGGTGAGCGGACCAGCGCGGTCAGGTCCGGAGGGAGCCCGACGAGGTCGGTTGCGGGACGTGCCTCGCGTGCGGTGGACGCAACAGGTGCCGAGGCGACCCCATCATCCCACGCCTGGTGACCGGCTGGCGCCGCTCACCCTTGGGTCGGTGGGTCGGGACCGGCCGCGCCGGCCGGGGCGGCTCGGTACTAGCCCTGCTCGCCCTCGTCGCTGTCGGCCTCCGCCGCGGCCTCCGGCACGTCCACATCCGGCTCGTCGGCCGGCTCGGCTGCCTGCGCCACTGACGCAGCCGCCTCGACGCCGTCGGCGGCGGGAGCGTGCTTGTCTTCCTCGGGCAGCCCGAACAGCAGACCACTGGGGGCGGCCCCCGACAGCGTGGCCAGCATCTGGCGGACGTTGCTCAGCTGGGCATTGATGCTGTCACGACGCTGGGTGGCTGCGGTGAGCTCCCGCTCCGACTCGGTGCGGATGCGGTCGGCGTGTGCCTGCGCCTGCGCCACCATCGCGGCCGCGCGCCCCTCCGCGTCCTCGAGGAGGCGACGCGCCTGGACCTCGGCGTCGGCGCGCTGCTTGTCGACCTCGCCGCGGGCCTGCTCGACCTGCGCCTCCATGGTCGCGAGTTGTTCGTGCGAGGCGCTCAGCTGCTGGGTGAACTCGTTCTCTGCCGACTCGCGCCGCTGGGCGAGGGTCATCTCGAAATCGGCGGCGGCCGCGGCGGCCTTCGCTCGCTGCGTCTCGTAGACGGCTTCGGCTTCCTGCCGGCGGGCGGACGCGTCGCGGTCGGCTCCGTCGAGCAGCTCCTCGGCCTGGCGACGAGCTGCCTTCAGCACGGACTCGGCCTCGGCATCGGCGGTGCCGCGGCGGTGCTCGGCGTACTTGTCGGCGTCGGTGCGAATCCGCTCCGCAGCCTGGTGGGCGGCGTGCTGGAAAGCATCGGCCTCGTCCTTGGCGCTGGAGCGGAGCTCGGTCGCCTCTTCGTCGGCCAGGGAGAGCATCTGCCCGATCCGGCTGCCCAGCTCCTCGTACGCCGGCTTGTCCGAGACCTGGCCGTGCTCGAGCTGCTGGACGAGCTCGGCGTTGGTCTGCTCTACCTGGTGGAGCCGGTCGGTGAGCTCCTGGATGTGGGCGCGAGAGACCTGCTCGGCACGGGCGAGCTCCTCCAGCCGGCGGTCGACCTCGGAGGGTTCGTAGCCACGCAGTACCTGCCGGAACTGCTCACTACCTGCGTTCATCAATCTCACCCATCCTCGAACGGTCGAACCGGTCGTCGTGCCTCGCACCGTCATCGGCCATCGAGTCTGTCGGGGTCTCACTTGCTGACTCGACGTGATCGCTTCGGGTGCGTTGGCGAACATTAGCGTTCGGTGTTCCCAGTCCTGCGGTCGGTACGGCGAGCGCGGCGATCACACCGGACACCTCACCGAGCTCGTGCACGATGTCGTCGCGTCGTTGAGTCAGCGACATCACCTCGGCGCGAGCCTCATCGAGCATGGCACGCGCGCGCTCCCGAAGTCGATCGGCCTCCTGGGCCGCCTCCTCCGTGATGCGGCGCGCCTGCTCACGGCTGTGCGCCAGCAGTTCCTGGGTCTCACGCTGGGCGCGAACCACCTCGGTGGCCACCTGCTCACGCAGCATCCGGGCGCCTGCCTCAGCCTCGGCAATGCGGGCTTCCGCCCGGATGTCGGCGTCGTCGCTGACCTTCTGCGCGGCCGCCCTGATCTCGAGCGCGTGGTGCCCGGCCTCCGCCCGCAGCCGCTCGGCGTCGGACTCTGCCTGGGACATCGTGCCGAGGGCACGCACGTGCAGCTCGTCGTTCTCCCGGCGCGCCTCCTCGGCCTGCGCCGCCAACTTCTGGGCGAGAGCGTGCATGATCGTCTGGACTCGCCGGTGGATGCCGGCCAGGTGGCGAGCCGCCTGCCCGTGACCTGCCGCCACGATGTGCGTGGCCTCCTGCTCGGCCGTCCCCAGCAGCGCTTCGACTGTGCGCTTTGTCCACTCCATCTGCTCGGCGGCGGCGGCAAGCTCACGCTCGACGTCGGCGCGGGTCTCGGCCAACAGGCGTTCGGCCTCGGCAGTGGCGAAGGCCTGCCGGCCCTCTTCCTCTTTGACCAGCTTCGCGGCCTGAGCACGGGCCTCAGCGAGGATCGACTCGGATTCGGCGGTCGCCTGCTCACGCACCTGCGCGGCCTCAGCGATCGCCGCGTCGAGATGGGCGCGCGCCGCGCGGTCAGCCTCGGCGAAGCGGCTCTGCTCCATCTCTTCGAGGCGGGCGTTGGCCTCGGCCTGTTCGCGCCGGGACGCCATCAGCGCCTCGTCCACCTCAGCCCTGGCCTCGGCGCGGAAGAGCGTGGCTTGCTCGCGGGTCTGGTCGGCCTCGGCGTTCGCGAGGTCGAGAAGCTGCGCGGCCTGGTCGCGGACGCCCGCCAGGATCTGCTCGCGCTCCTCGCCAGCGGCCCTGATGAGCATGGCAGCCTGTTCGCCTGCGTCGCGGACCAATCGGCCGGCCTCGGAGGCTGCGTCGAGACGCGCGGCCTCGGCCTGCTCCTTCAGCTGGTTCGCCTCGGCATGCAAGGCCATCGCCTCGGCGCGTAGCTGGGTGGCCTCGGCCTCGAGCTGGTGGGCTTGGTCGGTGGCTCGACGGGTCTCGCGCTCGGCCTGCTCGGACAGCTGTTCTGCCACTTCTTGTGCGCGCTGCAACACCAGGGCCGCCTGGGGAGCCGGGCCAGCCAGGGCGCCTCCCCCCGTCGCAAGCCGGTCCCCAACTTCCATGTCCGTATCATGTCAGACGCCGCGAGAACATTGATGTCTTCCACCCGGCTGCTGAGCGGATTCTTTGCCCTTCGTCTGACCGAGTCCCGGCCCAAACCCAGTGGAGCCGGGACACCGGGTCCTGAACAATGAGGCGGCATGGAAGGCACTCGCACCGGCACCGGCGGATCTACCTGGAAGAACGACCAGGTCAGACTGTCGTCCGGCGTTGTCGTGCCGGTCCGCGCGACGGCGCGACGCCGGCAGTGGGACACGATTCCCGACTCGGTCCGGCTCGCCATCGCCGAGGCTGCCGGGTCCGGAGTAGTCTCCGCGACCACGACCGGCACCGGGTTCACTCCCGGTTTCGCGTCATGCCTCGACCTGGCTAACGGGCAGACCATCTTCGCCAAGGCCGCGTCGACGGTGGACGATCGCCTGCACGGCTGGGCGCTCAGTGCGGCGTACCGGGTCGAAGCGCGAAACCTGAGGCTGCTGCCACCCGGCGCCGGCGCCATCCCCCTCCGCTGGACGCTGGAGCTGCGCGACGGCGACGACGACTGGGTCGTCCTCGGATTCCCGTACGTCGCCGGCCGGCCACCACGGCGGCCGTGGCGCGCCGAGGAGCTGCGCCTGGTCACCGACCGACTTGCCGAGACCGCAGCAGCGCTCGCCTCGGCACCGTTGGGGCTCGACCTCGAGCCGTTCGCCGCTGCCTTCGGAGAGTACCCGGACTGGATCGACCGGGTGCGCGAGCGAGACGGGCGCAGCCCCTGGCTGGACACTGTCAGCACCCTGGCTGAGGAATCGCCCGCGCGGTGCGGCGGGACTGCCGTCGCGCACCTCGACCTGCGCGACGACAACCTGCTGCTCGACGCCGATGGCGTGGTCTGGATCTGCGACTGGAACTGGCCGATGTTGGCCGCGCCCTGGCTCGACCTGGTGACCGTGTTGATCGCCGCCTTCGGGGACGGGGTCGACACCGAGCGCATCACCGCCGAGCACCCACTGACGCGCGACCTGGAGCCGCGCTCGATCGACGCGTGGCTGGCCAACCTCTGGCTGTACTTCACCATCCGGATGGAGGACGAGGTGCCCGCCTTCTCACCGCACCTGCGCGACCACCAGGCGTGGTACGCCGAGGCCACCCGGGGCTGGTTGGCGCACCGCCTGAGCCACCCGGCCGGAGCGGTCCGGTGACAGGTTCGCAGGAGGATCCGAAGCGGCTGACCGGCGTCCGTACGCCGTACGCCGACATGCCCGAACGGGTGCGCGCCTGGGTCGACGGGCAGCTGGAGTCACCGGTGACCACCGTGATCCCACGAACCGGAGGCATGAGCCCGGCGGTGGCGGCGACTGTCGTCACCGCCGACGGGTCACGCGGCTTCGTCAAGGCGGTGAGTGCCGACATCAACCCCGACACCCCGTCGCACTTCCGGAACGAGGTTGCCGTACTCAGCCGGATCGGACCCGCGCCGTACCGTGCCGATCTGCTCGCGTCGTACGACGACGGGAACTGGGTCGCGATCCTGCTCGAGGACATCGACGGCGACCACCCCGACTGGGACGACCCTGCCGTGGTCGACGCGACTCTCGCCGCAGTGCTCGCGCAGGCTCGTGAGCTGACCCCTGCGCCGAGCGGGCTCGACACCGAGTCCGTGGCCGACTTCATGGACAACCACCAGCGCAAGATGCTGGCCGATCCGCCAGCCGATCTGCTCCGGCTGTTGCCGTCCTGGGCCTTCGACCGGCAGGACGAGCTGCGGTCCTTCGTGCGCGACGGCGACCCGGTCGACGGAGAGACGCTCTGCCACTGGGACATCCGGCACGACAACCTCCTCGTCCGGCACCGCGACCGTCAGGTCGTCATGCTCGACTGGGGAGTCGCACGCCGGGGACCGTGGTGGGCCGATGTCTTCGTGCTCGCTGCGGAGTGGGCGGAGACAGACCTGTTCGACGACCTGCTCTCCCGAGCCGGTCTCGACGACGCCGAGCAGGGCGCCGTGACCCGCCTGCTCGCGTCGGTCGGCCTGTATGCCGTCATGGCGAGCGGGCAGCCGGCGCCGCCTGGCCTGCCGAACCTGCCGAGGTTCCGGGCAGAACTCGGGGCGCGGTGCCTGACCGGCGTCCGCCGCCGGCTCTCCCTCTGACCAGACACCTCCTGTCCCCCGTTTCCGGCGTGCAACCGGCTCAAACGGGAGACCCGGGGTGTCTGGTGGGTCAGCCGGAGGCCGAGCCCCAGGGATCGCGGCCGAGCACAGCGACCAGCCGGTCCCCCGGGGAGGCCCAGGGCGGGACGGCCACGGCCGAGGCGAAGCGCGTGCCGCGGTCCAGCTCAGAGACCAGGTGCGGCACGAGCGGCAGCAGCGCCTCGGCGAGCGCGCCCGGGATCGGTAGCTCGCCACCGCACGCGCGTGCCACGTCCCACCCGTGCACGGCGATCTCGAGCGCGCCGGCAGCTACGAGGGTCTGGGCTGTGAGTGGGCTCCCGGCCACCGAGACGAGCTCCGCGCCGTCGTTCGCGCTCCACGCACCCAGCAGGGCACACGCCCGCCACTTCAGGCTCGCCACCGGGTGGTCAGGGTCGTCCGGCGCCACCGGTGTCATCGTCACCCGCCCGACGTCGGCTGCCGCCTGCAAGGTACGCAGGGAGTCGTCCATGTGCACGAGCAGCTGAGCGAGATCCCAGCTGCTGCACGGGGTAGAGGCGTCCAGCGATGCCGGCACGACCCCCTGGAACGAGCCCCGCGCGTACGACACCGCACGCTCGAGCAGCTCGAGGGCGTCGGTCAGTCGCGGCAGCGGCTGCGACACCGACGGGTTCCCTGCCATCACAGTCGGTCAGTCAGGCGGTGTCAGCCGGCAGCCTCGGCGGCAGGCCGAACCGCGCGAAGAGGCCGACGTCGAAGAACGCTGCGACGTGGCTGACGCCCGAGCGCCCGATCGTGAGCACCTGCAGGTGGAAAGGCTCGAACGTGCCGTCCGGGGTGCGCATGTAGAGACCGAAAGCCGGCTGACCGTTGGCGCTGGTGGGGACCAACCGCATGTCGTGCGTCTGGCCGGGGCACTGGCGGTCGATGAGCCGGCTGATCGCCTCGCGGCCCTGGTACCAGCCCGTGAACGGCGGCATCTCCCACACCGCGTCCTCGCTGAACATCGATGCGATCGTCTCGATGTCCTTCTCCCAGAAGGCCTCGACCCAACGGTCGAGCAGGGCGCGCTGCTCGGCCGACTCGGGTTCGACGACGGAGTCCTCGGTCAGGTTGGCCTTGGCCAGCTGCGCGTGCGCCCGCTGCAGGATGCTGTTGACGGCTGCCGTCGAGGTGTCGAGCGCCTCGGCCACCTCGGCCGCCTTCCAGCGCAGGACGTCACGGAGTACGAGGACGGCACGCTGCCTCGGCGGCAGGTACTGCAACGCGGCGATGAGGGCCAGCCGGATGCTTTCACGGGAGGTCACGACCGAGGCCGGGTCGTCAGGGTTTTCGGTGAACAACACGTCGGGGGCCGGTTCGAGCCACGGAACCTCGCCCTGCTCGACGAGTGGCGCATCTGGGCCGTTGCTCGGCTGACCGAGACCGGTCGGAAGGGGACGCCGCGACTTGCCGTCGAGGGCGGTCAGGCAGGCGTTGGTCGCGATCCGGTAGAGCCAGGTCCGCAGGGACGAGCGGTTTTCGAACGTGTGGTAGCTGCGCCAGGCCCGCAGGTAGGTCTCCTGCACGAGGTCTTCGGCGTCGTGGACCGAGCCCATCATGCGGTAGCAATGAGCCAGCAGCTCACGGCGATACGGGTCGGTGAGCTCGGGAAAGTCTTCCGTCGAGACCGGGGCGGTCGGCACGTGCTCGGTCTGGGTGTCCTGGCTCATCGGGGTCACTGTAAGGCTCACGCCGCCACCACCGAAAGGACATTTCCGGCCGGATCGGTGAACCAGGCGATGTCTGGACCGTTCCCCCGCATGATGCCCTTGTCGTCCTGGGGGAATCCCGGGTAGCGCACCATGGCGACGCCCTTGGAGCGCAGCCCGTCCACGGCGGACTCGACGTCGTCCACGGGGAAGTTCAGAACGGTGAACGTCGCCGGCACATGATCGTCCTTGGGGTAGACCAGCACGGTCGTGTCACCGGCGAGCTGGAGCTTCAGCAGGCCGTACTCCTCGGTGACCGGGACGCCGAGGACCTCGCTGTAGAAGCGACGAGCGGCTACGACGTCGTTGACGGCGAACCCGCTGAATGCGGGTGAGTCGGTGAACATGGGAATCCTCTTCTCGGTCACGGTGCACTGGGCTCACCTGTTCTGACCGGCAACCGTCCTCGGACTCATCGCTTGCGGCGAGACTTTTCCTGCGCGCTCGCGGGCGGCTCAGATCGTCAGGACGACCTTGCCGCGGGCATGACCGCCGTCGACGTAGTCGATGGCCTCGGGAGCGGCCGGCAGCGGGAACGTGCGGTCGATCACCGGCGTTACCTGGCCCGCCTCGACCAAGTCGTGGAGGACGTGGAGGTCAGCGGCGTTCTCCGACGAGATGAACGTGCCCAGCCGCTGCCTGACGAACGGCGACAACAGCATCGCGCGGACCTGGCGGTCGGTGCCGCCGAGCCAGCGTCCGCCGCCTTCGCCGCCGACGATGACGAGGGTGCCGCTCGGTGTGAGGGCCCTGCGCAACCGCGACAGGGACGCGTTGCCGCCGATGTCGAGGATGACGTCGTAGCGTCGACGGCCGTCCGCGAAGTCCGCGTGGCGGTAGTCGATGACGTGGTCGGCTCCGAGAGAACGGACGAGCTCGACCTTCGCGGTGCTGGCGACTCCGGTGACCTCCGCCCCGAGGGCCTTCGCGATCTGAACCGCGTAAGTGCCTACTCCCCCGGACGCACCGACGACCAGCACACGCTGGCCCGGCACGACCCGCCCGCGGTCGCGGACGGCCTGCAGGGCGGCGAGCCCGGAGATGGCGAGCGCGGCGGCCTGTTCGAAGGTGAGCCGACTCGGCTTGCGGGCGAGCTTGTCGGCCGGCACGCGGGCGTACTCGGCGAAGCTGCCCTTCGCGATGCCGAAAACCTCGTCGCCCGGCTCGAATCCGGTGACGCCGCTGCCGACCTCGGCCACGACACCAGCGACGTCCATGCCCGGGACGCCGGTCTTGGGAGCGCGTACGCCGTAGCCGGCGAACCGGATCGGGTACGGCAGCCCGGTCATCAGGTGCCACACGCCGCGGTCCACACCGGCCGCTCGCACCTCGACGAGCACCTCACCGGCGGCCGGTCGGGGGCGGTCGATGTCTCGAAGCTCGAGGACGTCGGTCGGACCGTAGGTGTCCTGGACGATGGCTTTCATGGGGTCCTCCTGCAGGATTCAGTTGGCTTACAAGTTGGCTTACAGTGTATGCTTACGTTGTAAGTTATCGTGTCGAGCAGGTCTTGTCCAGCCCCGTGGCTTACTTTGTAGGGCACGCACCGAGGAGGAGCCATGACCACCGCCGCCGGCCCAGCCGCCGATACTCCCGGCGCCCCCCGCGCTCCGCTGAGCCGGGAGCGCGTCCTGCGTGCCGCCGTAACCCTGGCCGACCGGAGCGGGATCGACTCGCTGACGATGCGCCGCCTCGGTCAGGAGCTCGGTGTCGAAGCGATGTCGCTGTACAAGCACGTGGCCAACAAGAGCGACGTCCTCGACGGCATCGTCGACCTGGTGGTGGGCGACATCGACGTGCCGCCGACCGGGACGGACTGGAAGACCGCGATGCGGCAGCGGGCGCACTCAGCGCATGAGGTCCTGCTGGCTCATCCCTGGGCGGCGATGCTCGTCATGTCCCGCTTCAACATCGGGCCCGGGATGACGCGTTACCTCGACTCGACGCTGGGCCGACTGCGCGAGGGCGGCTTCTCGATCGACGGGGCGCTGGACGCCTGGCACACCCTCGACAGCCATATCTACGGCTTCACGCTCCAGGAGCTCGGCCTGCCCTTCGACGTCGACGAGACCCGGCAGGTCTCTGCCGACGTCCTCCCCCAGCTCCCTGCTGATGAGTTCCCGCACATCGTCGAGGTGATCACCCAGATCATGCAGGTCGGGCGCGAAGAGGACTTCGACTTCGGACTCGAGCTGATCCTCGACGGACTGCAGCGGATCCTCGACAAGCAGGTCAGTCCGACGGATCCTCCAGCGACTTCGTGAAGCGCTCGCGCAGGTCAGCGACGACGGCAGCCGAGGCGACATCAGGGCCTGACCGCTCGGCGACCGCGCGCTGCCTGGTGGCGCCGGTCCCGCGCGCCAGCAGCGCCTCCGCCGACTCCTGCACCAGATCCAGGTCGCCACTCGCGTCCAGGGAGTCGTGGCACTGATCTATCACGGTCTCGACCACAGTCCGGGCCGGCGCCAGCTCACCGGTCAACGGGTTGAGCAGCTCGCGGCTCAGTCCGTCACGCGACGCTCGCCAGTGGGCGGCGCGAACCAGGTCGGAACGCCACGGCGACGGCGCTGACTGATCAACGGTCGCGAGCCTGTCCACGAGGGCCCGGGACAGGGCAGCCAACAGCCCGATGTCCGCGACCTCGGTCACCACGTCGAAGACCCGGAGCTCAACGGTCGGATAGGACTCCGACGGCCGCGCGTCGAGATAGAGCATCCCGTGATCCAGTGCCGCACCGGACGCGATGACGGCCTGGGTGGCGCGCCGGTAGCCGGCCACGTCGACGTACGGCTCGGTGGGGCCTGCACTCGGCCAGCGACCCCAGACCTGGCTGCGCCAGCTCGCGTAGCCGGTGTCCCCGCCGTACCAGTAAGGCGAGTTGACGCTGAGCGCGCGCAACACCGGCAACCACGGGCGCAGTCGGTCGATCACCCGCACCGCCTCCTCGTCGTCGGTCACGTCGACGTGCACGTGCATCCCGCAGACCGAACCCTGCCGGCCGATCTCGCCGAACCCCTCGACGATCCGTTGGTAGCGGGCCTTGGGCGTCACCTCCCGGTCCTCGCCCCCCAGCACCGGTGTGGCCACCGCGACCAGGTCCGCCCCCGCCGTGTGCGCCGAGTCCGCGGCAGCCCGCCGGCACCGCCTCACCTCGGTCATGAGCTCGGTCATGTCGACACAGGGCGCGGTGCCGGTCTCGAGCTGTTGCAGGAACAGCTCCTGCTCCACCAGCTCCTGCCCATCGGGGCCGGGCGACTCCGTCTTCTCGCGGTGGGCGGAGACGGCCCGGTGCGAGACGGCCCGGAGCAGTCCGGTGCCAGGGTCGACGAGCATCAGCTCTTCCTCGACGCCGACCTTGCGGGCTGAGCGGATGGGTGCGACCACCGTCGCAGTCTGCCCGACCGCGCACGAGTCCGCCCGATCCCCCGTGGCACGCTTGGGCGCATGAGTTCCTCCAGCGCCCGCACGTCCGTGCTCATCACCGGCTGCTCGACGGGTATCGGCCGCGCTACGGCCATCCGGCTGGCAGGCCGGTCGGAGCTCACGGTCTACGCCACCGCCCGCCGACTGGACTCGATCGCCGACCTCGGTGAGCTGGGCTGTGCGACGCTGAGCCTCGACGTGACCGACGAGGACTCGATGGCCACCGCCGTGGCGGCCGTCGAGGAGGCCACCGGCTCCGTCGGCGCCCTGGTCAACAACGCCGGCTACAGCCAGAGCGGCGCCCTCGAAACCGTGTCGATGGACGACCTGCGTCGCCAGTTCGAGACGAACGTGTTCGGGCTGGTGCGGATGTGCCAGCTCGTCCTGCCCGGGATGCGCCGGACCCGGCGCGGCCGCATCGTCAACATGAGCTCGATGGGCGGTCGGCTGGCGTTCCCCGGTGGCGGCGCCTACCACGCCACCAAGTACGCCGTCGAGGCGATCTCTGACGTGCTGCGCTTCGAGGTCAGGGGCTTCGGTGTCGACGTCTCGATCATCGAGCCCGGTCTGATCCGCACCAACTTCGCTGAGACCGCGGTGGACTCCGTCACCCAGGACGACGGCCCCTACGCGGCGTTCAACGCCGCCGTCTCCGCCAGCACGGCCGGCGCCTACGACGGCGCGATCGGCAAGCTGGGCGGTGGTCCCGAGGCGGTGGCGAAGGCGGTCGAGAAGGCCGTGACCACGCGTCGGCCGCGCACCCGCTACCCCGTCACCGCGTCGGCCCGGCTGTTCATGGGTCAGCGTGCGTTGCTGCCCGACCGGGCATGGGACGCGCTGGTCGGCTCGTCGTTCCCCCGGCCGTCTTGACCGAGACCCGGATCGGGATCTCCGGCTGGGTCTACCCGGCCTGGCGGAGCACGTTCTACCCGAAGGGGCTCCCCCACCGTCGCGAGCTCGAGTACGCCGCCGAGCACCTCAGCTCGATCGAGATCAACGGCACGTTCTACGCACTGCAACGGCCGGGCAGCTTCCAGCGCTGGCACGACGAGACGCCCGACGACTTCGTCTTCGCGGTCAAGGGCGGCCGTTTCATCACCCACCTCAAGAAGCTGGGCGACCCGGAGGCTCCGCTCGCCAACTTCTTCGCCTCCGGCGTGCTCGCGCTCGGCCGCAAGCTCGGGCCTTTGCTGTGGCAGCTGCCGCCGACCCTGGGTTATGACGAGGAACGGCTGGTCCGGTTCTTCGAGACGCTCCCCCGTACGACAGCCGCCGCAGCAGCGCTGGCCGGGCAGCACGACGACCGGCTCACCGCCGACCGCGTCCTGACGTCCACGTCGGTCGACCAGCCGATCCGGCACGCGCTCGAGGTCCGCCACGACAGCTTCGTGAGCGAGCGGTTCACCGACCTGCTCCGCGCACACGATGTCGCGGCGGTGGTGGCCGACACGGCAGGACGCTGGCCGATGCTCGACGCGGTGACGTCGGACTTCGTCTACGTGCGGCTCCACGGCGCCGACGAGCTGTACGTCAGCGGCTACACCGACGAGGCCCTGGACGCCTGGGCCGAGCGGGTGCGCGGATGGCGCGAGGACGGTCTCGACACCTACGTCTACTTCGACAACGACGCGAAGGTCCGTGCGCCGTACGACGCCATGGCCCTCATCTCGCGCCTCTCCTGACCGTTCCGATCAACGGTTCAGGCACCCAGCCAGAAGGCGACGACGAACCCGAAGGCGGTCGCCAGCCCGACCCACCAACCTCCGTCGCGGTACGCCTGCGGAATCAGCGAGTCGGTCAGGACCGCGATGGTGGCACCGCCGGCGACACCCTGCGTCACCGCGATGGCGTTGGCGGACACGACATCTGCAGCAGCGTTGCCCAGCACCGTGACACCGACCAGGACCGCCGCTGTCACCAGCCACATCAGCAGCACCGTGCGGTGGGCCAGCTTGTGCTGGTCACGCATCTCCGCGGCCCCGCTGATCGCCTCCGGCAGGTTGCCGATCGCGACCGCCACGAGCAGCACGATCCCGCCCGCGCTGGTCAGCGAGACTCCGAGCGCGGTGTTCTCGGGAACCCCGTCGAGCACGGTGCCGAGCATGAGTGCCCAGCCCAGCGATGCAGGTCCGAGGCGTTGCTCGATGAGCTTGTCCGCCCCGACGTAGACACCGGCGCCGGCCAACAGGGCGAGGGCCGCAATCGCCCCCCCGAGCTCGTCGAATGCCGGCTGGAAGAGCTCGGAGGAGACGGCGGCGATCATCGTTCCCGCACCGAACGCCATCAGCGCGGCCAGAACGGGCCGTGGCAGCTTCCAGCGCAGTCCGATCGTCGCGCCGACGACGAGCGGTGCCGCCGTGCCCAGCCCGTACAGCGCTGCCCGCAGCATGCTTCGCCACTCAGACGAACTGTGGGAACGTCGGCGGCGGAAGCGCTCCCCCGGCGGCGTCGCGGGCCTGCTCGTAGCCGTGACCGATGTCGACCAGGGTCTGCTCGCTGTGACCGGTCCCCCAGAACGAGACGCCCACCGGGAGACCGTGCGCCAGCCCGGCCGGCACGGTGAGGATCGGGTACCCGGCCATCGCCGTCGGCTGGGTGCAGGAGCCGTGATGAAGCTCGTCGTTGACGAGATCGATCGGGATGGCGGGTGCGTACGCCGGTGTGACGAAGGCGTCCAGCCGGTGCGCCCTCAGCACGGCGTCGATCCCGTCGTCGCGGCCGGCTCTAAGACACTTCGCCCGGGCTTCGGCGTACTCCGGGGAGTCCGGCCCGGGGGCGGTGAGGGCCTGTTCGAGGAACGACTGCCCGAACCAGGCGAGCTCGGTGTCCGCGTGCTCGCGGTTGAAGGCGACCACGTCGGCCATGCTCTTCGGGCCGTCGCCGGCCCGGGTGGCGAGGTAGGTGGCCAGCTCGACGTTGAACTCGGCGAGCAGCACCACCAGCTCGTCGTCGAAGCCGTAGTCGACCATCGACTCGAGATCGGTGCCGTCGACGATCTCGGCGCCGGCTCCTGAGAGCACCGACAACGCCTCCTCGACCACGGCGTCGGCCTGGGGGCTGTAGCCCCAGAACACCTTGCGTGGTACGCCGATCCGTTTGCCGCGCAGACCACCGTCAGCAGGTCGGTAGCGGTCGGCGCCCCCACCGGTGAGCACTCCGAGCAGCGCTGCCGCCTCGGCCACGGTGGCGGTGAGTGGACCCGGAGAGTCCTGCGACGACGAGATGGGCACGATGCCGGTCGTGGGAACGAGCCCGACCGTGGGCTTGAGCCCGACGCACCCATTGAACGCGGCAGGACACGTGATCGAACCGTCCGTCTCGGTCCCGACGGCATACCGCGTGAGGCCGGCCGCGACGGCGGCGCCGCTACCTGACGACGAACCGCCGGCGGACCGGTTCAGCCCGTAGGGGTTGCGGGTCAATCCGCCGTATGCGCTCCAGCCCGACGTGGAGCGCTCGTCGCGGAGGTTGGCCCACTCGCTGAGGTTCGTCTTGCCGAGCACGACCATGCCCGCCTCGCGCAGCCGCTGGACCAGGGGCGCGTCCACCGCAGGAGGGGGCAGCTCGGCCAGCGCGAGCGACGGGCCGGCTCCAGCTCACCGGTCAACGGGTGGAGCAGCTCGCGGCTCAGTCCGTCCCGCGACGCTCGCCAGTGTGCGGCGCGAACCAGGTCTGTACGCCACGGCGACGGCGCCGACTGGTCAGCTGTCGCAAGCGTGTCCACGAGGGCCCGGGACAGGGCGGCCAACAGTCCGATGTCCGCGATCTCGGTCACCACGTCGAAGACCCGCAGCTCAACTGTCGGATAGGACTCGGACGGCCGCGCGTCGAGATAGAGCATCCCGTGATCCAGCGCCGCACCGGACGCGATGACAGCCTGGGTGGCGCGCCGGTAGCCGGTCAGGTCGCCGTACGGCTCGGTGGGGCCGGCACTCGGCCAGCGACCCCAGACCTGGCTGCGCCAGCTCGCGTAGCCGGTGTCCCCGCCGTACCAGTAGGGCGAGTTGACGCTGAGCGCGCGCAACACCGGCAACCACGGGCGCAGGCGGTCGATCACCCGCACCGCCTCCTCGTCGTCGGCCACGTCGACGTGCACATGCATGCCGCAGACCGAGCCCTGCCGGCCGATCTCGCCGAACCCCTCGACGATCCGTTGGTAGCGGGCCTTGGGCGTCACCTCCCGGTCCTCGCCACCCAGGACCGGCGTCGCCACCGCGACCAGGTCGGCCCCCGCCGTCTGCGCCGACTCCGCGGCGGCCTGCCGGCACCGCCTCACCTCGGCCGTGAGGTCGGTGATGTCGACACAGGGTGCGGTGCCGGTCTCGAGCTGTTGAAGGAACAGCTCCTGCTCCACCAGCTCCTCCCCATCGGGGCCGGGTGACTCCGTCTTCGCGCGGTGGGCGGCGACGGCGCGGTGCGAGACAGCCCGGAGCCGTCCGGTGTCGGGGTCGACGAGCATCAGCTCTTCCTCGACGCCGACCTTGCGGGCTGAACGGGTGGGTGCGGCCACCGTCGCAGTCTGCCTGACCGCGCACGAGTCCGCCCGGCTCCCCCGTGGCACGCTTGGGCGCATGAGTTCCTCCACCGCCCGCACGTCCGTGCTCATCACCGGCTGCTCGACGGGTATCGGACGCGCCACGGCCATCCGGCTGGCAGCCCGGCCGGAGCTCACGGTCTACGCCACCGCCCGCCGACTGGACTCGATCGCCGACCTCGGTGAGCTGGGCTGTACGACGCTGAGCCTCGACGTGACCGACGAGGACTCGATGGCCGCCGCCGTGGCGGCCGTCGAAGAGGCCACCGGCTCGGTCGGCGCCCTGGTCAACAACGCCGGCTACAGCCAGAGCGGCGCCCTCGAGACCGTGTCGATGGACGACCTGCGCCGCCAGTTCGAGACGAACGTGTTCGGGCTGGTGCGGATGTGCCAGCTCGTCCTGCCCGGGATGCGCCGGACCGGGCGCGGGCGCATCATCAACATGAGCTCGATGGGCGGTCGACTGACGTTCCCCGGCGGCGGCGCCTACCACGCCACCAAGTACGCCGTCGAGGCGATCTCCGACGTGCTGCGCTTCGAGGTCAGGGACTTCGGTGTCGACGTCTCGATCATCGAGCCCGGCCTGATCCGCACCAACTTCGCCGAGACCGCGGTGGACTCCGTCGCCCAGGACGACGGCCCCTACGCCGAGTTCAACGCCGCCGTGTCCGCCAGCACGGCCAGCGCCTACGAGGGCGCGATCGGCAAGCTGGGCGGTGGCCCCGAGGCGGTGGCGAAGGCGGTCGAGAAGGCCGTGACCGCGCGTCGTCCGCGCACCCGCTACCCCGTCACCGCGTCCGCCCGGCTGTTCATGGGCCAGCGCGCGTTGCTGCCCGACCGGGCCTGGGACGCGGTGGTCGGCTCGTCGTTCCCCCGACCGTCTTGACCGAGACCCGGATCGGGATCTCCGGCTGGGTCTACCCGGCCTGGCGCAGCACGTTCTACCCGAAGGGGCTCCCCCACCGTCGCGAGCTCGAGTACGCCGCCGAGCACCTCAGCTCGATCGAGATCAACGGCACGTTCTACGCGCTGCAACGGCCGGGCAGCTTCCAGCACTGGCACGACGAGACGCCGGACGGCTTCGTCTTCGCGGTCAAGGGCGGCCGTTTCATCACACACCTCAAGAAGCTGGGCGACCCGGAGGCTCCGCTCGCCAACTTCTTCGCCTCCGGCGTGCTCGCGCTCGGCAGCAAGCTCGGGCCTGTGCTGTGGCAGCTGCCGCCGACCCTGGGCTACGACGAGGAACGGCTGGTCCGGTTCTTCGAGACGCTCCCCCGCACGACAGCTGCCGCCGCAGCGCTGGCCGGGCAGCACGACGACCGGCTCACCGATGACCGCGTCCTGACGTCCACGTCGGTCGACCAGCCGATCCGGCACGCGCTCGAGGTCCGCCACGACAGCTTCGTGACCGAGCGGTTCACCGACCTACTGCGCGCACACGATGTCGCGGCGGTGGTGGCCGATACTGCAGGACGCTGGCCGATGCTCGACGCGGTGACGTCGGACTTCGTCTACGTCCGGCTCCACGGCGCCGACGAGCTCTACGTCAGCGGCTACACCGAGGATGCGCTGGACGCCTGGGCCGAGCGGGTACGCGGATGGCGCGACGACGGTCTCGACACCTACGTCTTCTTCGACAACGACGCGAAGGTTCGTGCGCCGTACGACGCGATGGCTCTCATGGCGCGCCTCGGCTGACCGGCGACACCGGGTCAGGGTCAGACGAACTGTGGGAACGTCGGCGGCGGCAGCGCTCCCCCGGCGGCATCGCGGGCCAGCTCGTACCCATGGCCGATGTCGACCAGGGTCCGCTCGCTGCGGGCGGTGCCCCAGAACGAGACACCCACCGGGAGACCGTGCGCCAGCCCGGCCGGCACGGTGAGGATCGGGTACCCGGCCATCGCTGTCGGCTGGGTGCAGGAGCCGTGATGAAGCTCGTCGTTGACGAGGTCGATCGGGATCGCGGGTGCGTACGCCGGGGTGACGAAGGCGTCCAACCTGTGGGCTCGGAGCACGGCGTCGATCCCGTCGTCGCGGCCGGCTCGCAGGCACTTCGCCCGGGCTTCGGCGTACTCCGGGGAGTCCGGCCCGGGTGCGGTGAGCGCCTGTTCGAGGAACGACTGTCCGAACCAGGCCAGCTCGGTGTCGGCGTGCTCGCGGTTGAAGGCGACCACGTCGGCCATGCTCTTCGGACCGTCGCCGGCCCGGGTGGCGAGGTACGTGGCCAGCTCGACGTTGAACTCGGCGAGCAGCACCACCAGCTCGTCGTCGAAGCCGTAGTCGACCATCGACTCGAGATCGGTGCCGTCGACGATCTCGGCGCCGGCACCCGAGAGCACCGACAACGCCTCCTCGACCACGGCGTCGGCCTGGGGGCTGTAGCCCCAGAACACCTTGCGGGGTACGCCGATCCGTTTGCCGCGCAGACCACCGTCAGCGGGGCGGTAGCGGTCAGCGCCCGCACCGGTGAGCACACCGAGCAGCGCTGCCGCCTCGGCCACCGTGGCGGTGAGGGGGCCCGGAGAGTCCTGCGACGACGAGATGGGCACGATGCCGGTCGTGGGAACGAGCCCGACCGTGGGCTTGAGCCCGACGCACCCGTTGAATGCGGCAGGACACGTGATCGAACCGTCCGTCTCGGTCCCCACGGCATACCGCGTGAGGCCGGCCGCGACGGCGGCGCCGCTGCCTGACGACGAACCGCCCGCGGACCGGTTCAGCCCGTAGGGGTTGCGGGTCAGCCCGCCGTACGCGCTCCAGCCGGACGTGGAGCGCTCGTCGCGGAGGTTGGCCCACTCGCTGAGGTTCGTCTTGCCGAGCACGACCATGCCCGCCTCGCGCAGCCGCTGGACCAGGGGCGCGTCCACCGCAGGCGGGGGCAGCTCGGCCAGCGCGAGCGATCCGGCCGTGGTGGACAGCCCGGCCGTGTCGATGTTGTCCTTCACCAGGATGGGCAGGCCGTGCAGCAACCCCCGGGACCTGCCTTCGACAGCCTCCGCATCGCGGGCGGCGGCCGTCTCGAGCGCCGTCGGATCGAGAGTGCAGACCGCGTTCGTCAAGTGGTCCACAGTCTCGACGCGGTCCAGCGCCGCTTCGACGAGCTCGGAGGAGGACATGGCGCCTGAGGTCATGGCGAGCATCTTCGCACCCCGGACGATTTGGCCGCCCCTCCGCGCCGCTGGTAATCTTGGCGGTCGCGTCCCGTCGCGCTCAGCAGGCAGGTCCGTGCTGACGCTCGAGGCGATCACCGATCCGACCCCAACCGCGAACAAGAGGCATTACTCCGTGGCCAACATCAAGTCCCAGATCAAGCGCAACAAGCAGAACGACGCCGCGCACGAGCGCAACAAGTCGGTCAAGTCCGCGCTGAAGACGTCGATCCGTCGCTTCCGCGAGGCCGCCGAGACCGGCGACAAGGACCAGGCGGCTGAGCTGGCCCAGGCCGCCAATCGCCGCCTCGACAAGGCCGTTTCGGCCGGGGTCATCCACAAGAACCAGGCAGCGAACAAGAAGTCGGCCATCTCCAAGAAGGCCGCCTCTCTCTGACCTCCTCCGTTGCGTCGCCTCGCCTCCTTCATGCGGGACGACGGTCGGAGCACCGCGAACGACGGGTTGATCTGGATCGGGTCAGCCCGTCTTTGCATGTCCGGACCTCGGGGGCGTGGACGGCCCCAGTCCGCTGAGTCCAAAGGGTCTCACGGGGTGTGTCGGTGTCTCCCTATTCGCTGGCCTCGACAGGTGGCATGAGCCGCACTATCCGCGGCAGATGCGGACGTGCTAATGGGACGCGCGCGGTGCGGCAGAGTCGCGGTTGCGCGGGCGACCGGCAGTTCCGTGCGCCCGGCGCGGTTGATGGTTACTGGATCGCGCCGCCGCTGCCGCTGCCGCCACCCTTGTCAAGACCACCGCCGGCTTGACTACGCCGATGTTCCTTGATCTCCCTTTGATTGGGCCCTGGCATGCCCCTCGTCAGGACGAAAGTGATCGCCAATAGAACGGCCAAGAAAACCAGCACCCATACCCACCACACGGCGCCTCCTCAAGGGCTTCCTCTGCTGGGTGCGAGCGCCATCATTGTAGACCTGTGGACGAGCTGTCTTCCCCACGCAGCCGCGCACGCTCATCGGCAGCTGAGTGCACTTTGTTCTCAGTAGCGACACACCCAGTCAGAAGCACGCTGTACTGCCAAGCTCATCATCAAACGAGATGGTCACACCCAGGCGAAGCGACCTGGCTATCCGGGTCGGGGTTTGAAGCGTTGGTGGCGGATGGGTCTTCGCTGGGGGTCGATCCTGGCCGGCGGGATCACGTCAGTGATCCCGTCGGGCGCGAGGATCAGGTCCCATTCTCCTTGGTGGATGAGGCGGTGGTGGAAGGAGCACAACAGGCAGCCGTTGTCGATATCGGTGCGTCCCCCCTCGCTCCACGGGATCCGGTGATGTGCCTCGGTCCAGGCCGGTGGTCGTTCGCAGCCGGGGAACACACAGCCTTGGTCACGGGTGGCCAGGGCGAGGCGCTGGTGCCGGTCGAACAGGCGGCGGGTCAGGCCGAGGTCGAGGATCTTCGACTCACCGGACAAGACCATCGGCAGGAGGCCGGCGTTGCAGGCCAGCCGTCGAGTCTCCCCGACCGAGATCGCGCCACCGGTGTCCAAAATCGCCTCACCGGCCCCGGCCCGAAGCCTGGCTTCGTCGACGGTGACCACGATCGTCGCGTTCGCCACCCCGTGCTGAGGATGCCCGTCGGTGGGGAGGTGCTCGATCAGCTCACACAACGCCCGACCGAGCCGGTTCCCATACGGCAGGTCCTCGACGGTCGTCTCAGCCGGTAGGGCGGGGTCGGTGCCGGTGGCGACCCGGCGGGGTGACGTCACGGCTTCGAGATATTTGGTGAGCATGCCGAAGACCAGGTTCGGCAGCGCGAACCGGCCGCGGGTGATCCCGTCGGACCCGAGCTGGCCGACGAGCCACGCTGACGCCAACGCCTTCCGTTCCTGCGCGGCGAGCTGCTGCTCCAACGTGTCATCGACCGTGTCGGGGTCGATCACCTCGACCAGATGGTTCGCCGCCACCTGCAGCTGCGTATACGACAACGTCTGGGCATGCGCCAGCAGATCCTGCTGCGCGACCTCGACCCGGTCCGGTTCCACCGTGGGTGAGAGCCGGTTGACCGCAGCCGCGACCACCACCCCCTGCTCAGCCGACACCTGGCCTGCGGCGACGGCACGACGGGTCGGTTCGGTCAGAGCCGGTGGTGCCGTGCAGCTGCTTGGCGGTCCGCACGGTCCGGAACGCTTCCCCGGCTGACATCCGGTGCGCCGTCATCAGGTGCGCCCGGGTGGAGGAGGCACCGTAGCGGTGGGGCAGGTTGCGGTCATCGGCCTCGGCGACCAACCGGGCCACCAGCTCATCAGCAGCGGCACGGATGGCCAGTGCGTCACCGATGCCGGTAATCCAGCCGGGCATCGTCCAAGGACCACGTGGGGGTGTCGACCAGGTCGCCGAGGTCACGACGCACGCCTGCGAAAGTCCGGCCGAAGGCATCGTCGATGCCCACGGTCGGTGGCGGTCCCTGCGTCGTACTCATGGGACAAACCTAGAACAGCCCACCGACACTTTCGGATCAGCGGCCGATGCCAGAACCCGTTATCCACAAGGGTTTCGGAAGGTACTCCGTCCAACGTAAAAGGCACGGCTGGACACCCGCGATCGAGCCGGCCAGCACAACACCTACGGTGTTCCCGTGTTCGCCGGCCCGACACGTGGCGCGAGCCGCGCGCGGACAGCGCCAGAGGAGTGCGTTCGCGCCTGGTGTTGCCGCCATGGCCGCCCAGGTTCCGATCTCAGTCGCTGCACTTGTGCGCGACGGTCTCGTGCTCCTGGTGCATCGCCATCCATCACGTCGGTGGTATCCCGACTGCTGGGATCTCGTCGGCGGACACGTCGAATCGGGCGAGCTACCTCAGCAGGCCGTCAGTCGGGAATGCCTGGAGGAACTCGGTGTCCGCGTTCACGACCCCGTGCCCTTCCCGATGACGGTCAGTGACCCCACCCTTGACCTGCACGCGTTCCTCGTCACGCGCTGGGAAGGGGAACCTGTCAATGCCGCACCCGAGGAACACGACGATCTTCGCTGGTTCCGGCCCAGCGATCTCGCAAACTTGGAGATGGCCCACCCGCCCAGCCTCTCGAGCATCCTGAGCGCCGTCCAGGTCGCAGCCGATTTGCCGCTACGAACCGTCCGCTCATCGGCACGAGCGTGCGTATGAGCGAGCCCGCCATCGTCCCACCGATATGGACAGACTCCGTCAGTGCAGGGCGCGGGCCCGGAGCACCGAGATGACGAGCCGCTCACAGGTCCAGGAGGGGTCACCGCCGGCGCCCTTGACGTCAGCGTCGGCCTGGGCAGCAGCCTGGATAGCCTGGGCCAGCCCCCGCGAGGACCACCCGCGGGACTGCGCCCCGATCGAGCGCAGCTTCCACGGGGGTACGCCGACCTCGCGGGCCAGATCGCCCTCGCGGAGCCCGCGCGGTGCTGCCTGGTAGCGCGCGATGGCGCGCAGCCCGCTGGCGAACGCGCTCGTGATCAGGACGTGGGCGACCCGACCGTTGAACGCCCAGCGCAGCTGCTCCATCGCCTCGGTCGTCTTGCCCTCGATGGCGGCGTCGGCGACCGCGAAGCCCTTGACGTCGGCCCGTCCGCCGAAGTAGGCGCGGACGGTCTGTGCACTGACGGTGTCGTCGGGGAAGTCGGTCGCCAGCTGGCTCGCCGCCCCGGCCAGGGCCCGCATGTCCTCACCGAGCGCGTCGACGAGCGCGATGGCGCCGTCCTTCTCGATCTTCTTGCCATGGCTGCGGAACTCGGTCTGCACCCAGCCCGGGAGCTCGTACTTCTTCGGTCCCTGTGCCTTGACTTCGGTGACCCCGTGCTTGCGCAGCTTGTCGAGGACGGCCTTGCCCTTGTTCCCTCCCGTGTGGTGCAGCACGAGCGCGACATCCCCGGCGGGCTGTCCGACGTACTCGACCAACGGGCCGATGGCGTCGTCGGGCAGGTCCTCGAGCCGGCGTACGACGACACAGCGGATCCGGGCGAACAACGACGGGCTGGCGATCTCGGCGAGCGCGCCGACGCCCAACTGGGCCGCCTCGAGCTCGGAGAGGTCGGCGTCGCTGTCCGCGACCTTGACCATGGCCTTGAGGTCGGCGATGGCGCGCTCGGCGATGAACTCGTTGGTGCCGGTGATCAACGTGGTCGTGCCGAGGACGTCGGCCGCTTTCTGCTTCGCCATGATGGCGACAGCATGCCACGGAGCAACGACGGCCCGACCGTCCGCGGACCGGTCCGAACTACCTCCAGCTGCCGGTCAACGCACCGAAGGTTCCCGTCAACACCTACACGTTCGACGGGGCGATGCGGTTCGAGCACTCGGGGGCCAGTCCCGTCTACTCCCCCAACTCCAAGGGCGGCCCGGTGGTGACCGACGACCCGTTCGCCGACCACACCTGGCAGTCCGACGGTGAGTTCATGCGGTCGGCTTACACGCTGCGTCCGGACGACGACGACTTCAGCCAGCCGAACGCGCTGATCAACGACGTCATGGACGAGGCAGAGCGGGGACGTCTGGTCGACACCGTTGTCAGCACGCTCGGCACCGTGACGCCGGAGATGCGCGAGCGGGTCGTCGAGTACTGGCGCAACATCGACAAGTCCGTCGGTGACGCGGTCAACGCCCAGTCCAACGGCAGGTAGCCTCCCGGCCCGGAAATGCGGGAAAGTGCAGGCCGACGCGCCGGTCGGGGGCTGCACCTTCCCGCAATTCGCGGTCGACGGCTGGCGGGGCTGAGCGAAAAGCCGTGGCTGTGAGCGGGCCGCTCTGCCACCATCTTCACCGTGACCTGGAAGGAGCGGCTCGCGAGGCTGCGCCTCGACACGACCCCACTGCGTGAGAGCCGCGACTTTCGCCTGCTGTTCTGGGCCGGGACCGTTTTCTACCTCGGCGCGATGGTCTCGTACGTCGCGGTGCCCTACCAGCTCTACCGCCTCACGGGATCCAACCTCGCGGTCGGCCTCCTCGGCGTCGTCGAACTGGTACCGCTGGTGGTCTTCGGCCTGTGGGGCGGTGCCCTGGCGGACCATGTCGACCGCCGCGTCATGCTCGTCACCACCGGCCTCGCCCAGATCGCGCTGACCGCGTGTTTGATGCTGAACGCGTTCCTTCCCGACCCACATGTCTGGCCGCTGTATGTCATCGGCGCGTTCTTGTCCGCAGCGCAGTCGCTTCAGAGGCCCTCGCGCGAAGCCTTGATCCCCCGCACTGTCAAGCACCAGCAGCTCACGGCCGCGGTGGCCGTCGCGGGCGTCGGTATGGACGCGGGTGTGCTGGTGGGGCCGGCCATCGGTGGCGTCCTGATCGCCACCATCGGGGTGCCGTGGTGCTTCCTCATCGACGTCGTTGGCCTGGTGGTCGCAACGTCGCTGTTCGCTGCCATGCGGCCCTATCCGCCGCTCGACGAGGGCACACCACCGAGCCTCGCCGGCATCGTCGAGGGCATCCGGTATGCGCTCGGACGTCGCGACCTGCTCGGCACCTACGTCATCGACATCGTCGCGATGTTCATGGCCATGCCGACGGTGCTGTTCCCGGCGTTGGCGCAGGACGTCTTCGCCAAGCCATCGACCCTCGGGCTGCTCTACACAGCGGGCACCGCGGGCAGCCTGCTCGCGACGCTGCTGTCCGGGTGGACGTCGCGTGTCGATCGGCACGGCCGAGCGATCGTGCTGGCTGCGACGGTGTGGGGCGCCGCCGTGGCCCTCGCCGGCGTCTCTCCCCAGATCTGGCTGGTCCTGCTGTTTCTGATGGTGGCCGGGGCCGCGGACTGCGTGAGCGCCATCTTCCGCTCGACCGTCTGGCACCAGACCATCCCTGACTCCATGCGGGGTCGGCTCGCCGGGATCGAGATGTTGTCGTACTCACTCGGGCCGCTCGGCGGTCAGACCAGAGCCGGTCTGGTGGCAGACGTGTGGTCGGTGCGTGGTTCGATCACCTCCGGCGGCATCCTCTGTGTGGCCGGGGTGGCCATGACCGCCGCGTGGCTGCGTGACTTCTGGTCCTACGACGCACGCACCGACGAACACGCGGTCCGCGAGCGGGAGGTCCGAGCGGCTGCGGACCGCTCAGCAGACGGAGTGACCAGCCCTCAGTGCTCGGTGGCGACGGCGAGCTGTCCGGCCTTGTCGACGACGGCGATGTCGCCGTCCTGGTCGGTGCGGTAGGTGATGGCTCCGAGGTCGTCGAGCAGGGCGAGGGTCTGCGCAGCGGGGTGGCCGTAGTCGTTGTCGGCACCGACGGAGATCAGGGCGAGCCGTGCCCCGGTGCCCAGCACGAAATCGGGGTCCTGGTTGGCCGAACCGTGGTGCGCCACCTTGAACACGTCGACACCGAGATCGCCGTGCTGGGCCAGGATGTCGTCCTCCTCCTCGGGCTCGGCGTCGCCGCTGAGGAGGAACCGGTGGCCACGGGACCTGGAGCAGCATCACGACCGACGCGTTGTTGGGACCGGATCCCTCGGTGCTGCTGCCGTCCGGCGAAGGGATCGTGACCGGGCCGAGGACGGTCCAGGTCAGCGCGCCGACGCTTCGAGTCTCGCCCAGCGTCGCCACCGTCACCGGCACGCCCGCGTCGGCTGCCCAGCTCTGGACCGCCGCCGCCCCGTCGGGTGGATCGCGCAGCGGGCTGGTCTCGATCTCTGCGACCTGGCGGCCATCGAGCACACCAGGCAGGCCGTCGACATGATCGGCGTGGAAATGGGTGAGGACGACGAGGGCGATGCGGCGTACTCCCAGCAGGTCGAGACAGTGGTCCATCGCGACGGGGTCGGGGCCGGTGTCGACGACAACCGCAGTGCCGCCACCGGCGTTGAGCACCATGCCGTCGCCCTGCCCGACGTTGCACATCACCAGCACCCAGCCCCGCGGCGGCCAGCCCAGGGGGCCGAGGGGGTGCAGCACGACAACCACCAGCAGGACGCTGCTCGCCACCGCTGTCACCGGGCTCATCAGGACGCGCGGCAGCACCAGCACAATCGCGAGGCAGACCACCGTCAGTGCCGCGAGCCCGACGGGACCGACCGGCCAACCGAGGCTGGCTCCGGCGTACGACGAGCAATGGCGGGCCGTCCACACGATCCACCACGCCGGTATGCCGGCCAACCGTCCGACCAGATGAGCCGCGGAATCGTTGACGAGGGCCACGAGGCCGGCGACCAGACCGCAAACGGTCGCCGGTCCGACCGCGGGCGCTGCCAGCACGTTGGCGAACACCGCCACCAGGGAGACCTGACCTGAGATCGCGGCGATCGCCGGTGTACACGCGAGTTGGGCAGCCAACGGCACGGCCACCGCCTCCGCGAGCGGCCTGGGGAGCCATCGGGCCAGGCTGTCCCGCCAGCGCGGGGCGAGCAGCAGGATGCCTGCGGTCGCCGTCGTGGACAGCAAGAAGCCGACCGAACGGGCCAGTTCCGGATCGAGGAGCACGAGGCCGGCCACTGCTACACACAGCGCGCGCGTGCCGCGGGCCCGCGCCCCCGAGGACAGTCCGGCCAGCGCCACGATGCCCATCGCAGCAGCGCGCAGCACACTGGGCTGGGGTCGGGCCAGCAGGACGAAGAACACGACCGCGCCTACCCCCACCAGGCTGGTCCACCGGCCACGAACGCCGGCATAACGGGCGACGACCAGCACAAACGCGAGCACGAGCGTCAGGTTGGACCCGCTGACGGCGAGCAGGTGCGTCAAACCAGTCGTCTTGAAGTCCTGGACCGCCTCAGGGGGCATGGCCGCGTCATCACCGTCGACGAGGGCCGGGACCAACGCCCGCTCGGTGGCCGGCAGTGGCGAGGCGGCCTCGAGAAGACCGGCGCGCACGGCTCCAACCCCCTGTTGAACCCAGGAGGCAGGACGGGTCACCTGCGGACGCGGATCGCCCATCAGGACGGCCGCCAGGTCAGACCCCAGCGCCGGTCTGAGGCGACCGCTCGCGTGCACCTGCTCGCCCAGCTGAAGGTGGAGCCAGGAGTCGTCCGCGATGACCAGCACGGGTGATCGCACCTGGGTGACCAGACCGCGCGACTCGACGGTGATGACCCGGATCCGCATCAGCGTGTACGGCGCGAACGTGCTCGGGCGGCTGACCGGATCGCTCGTCACGACCGCCTCGACGCTGACGCGAGCCTGGTGGACGGCCAGGTCGTGGACGGGACCCGCCGCGACCGCCGACGTGCGCAGACCTGCGACGGCGAACCCGGCGGCCGCGGCGACCAGGACAGCCAACACCGCTGCGCGGTTCGGTCGACGGCGACTCCGGTAGGTGCTTCTCGGGGCGGCCGACCTGGCTGGACCGGAGGATGCTGCCGGCTCGTCGCGGCGGCGCCCGAACCAGGCGACCGCGGCAGCGCCGGCGAGCAGCAAGGCCCCACCCGCCATGGCGTGAGCCGGGGTCCAGCCGATTCCCCACGCAGCGGCCACCCACACGCCGAGAGCACTCGGCGCGAGCCGCAGGTCGAGGGGCTCGCGCGTCATACATGGACGTAGGGCTCGATGTCAGCGAGGGTCGCGTCGCCGATGCCGGAGACATCGAGCAGGTCGTCGACGGTGGCGAACGATCCGTTCTGCGTGCGCCAGTCGATGATCGCCGTCGCGGTCACCGGCCCGATGCCCGGCAAGGTCTCGAGCTCTGCCTGGGTGGCGGTGTTGATGTCGATGCTGATCGGCGTGGTCTCAGACGGTGACCCGACGAGCGGTGGCCCGACAGCGGGGACGGCCAGGCCGACCACGATCTGCTCACCATCGAGGAGCAGGCGGGCGAGGTTGAGTGCGGCGGTGTCGACGCCGGGGCGCACACCGCCCGCGGCCACAAGGGCATCGACGACTCGCGACCCGGGCGGAAGCTCGACGATGCCCGGATGTCGCACCTTGCCGGCGACGTCGACGACCAGCAGGGGTCCGTCTGTCGTCGCAGCGGGCACGCCGCCGGCGGGGGTCGAAGCCGGCGGCGTGCCCGGGCCTGTGGGCGTCGCGGTCAGGGCGGGCGCGCTCAGAGCTGCGTTCGTGAGCGGGACGCTCCGGACGTCGGGTGCCGCCCGCAGCGCCCACCACGCGGCCGCGGCGACGAAAACCGCGATCAGCACGGCCACGACCGCGACGTGATGGGCGGTCAGCCGCCGGCGCCCCCACTCCCACGCCCCCGTCTCCCCGCGGTGCCGGCCGCCTTCGAAGCCGGCACGCTCGGGGAGGGGCGCGGGCCGCACAGCCGGCGGGGACGCCGACGAACTGCCCGCGTCAGGCCGCGGACCGCGATCGAACTCAGCAGCGATCACCGCCAGCCGACGCCGCGCTACCGCTGCCGCATCACTGTCACGGATGGTCCGTCGTCCCAACATGAGGCCACGTTAGGAATGTGTTGGACCGCGCGACACCATCGATCGGTGCCCTGTGGACGGCGGGCGAACGTCGTGCGAGCTGTGGACGCTCAGCGTGGGGCGATGACGACCGCGAGCATGCCGGGCCCGACATGCGCGCCGATGACGGCGCCGACCTGGTTCACCACCAGCTCACCGAGCCGTGGAATTCGCGTGCGGAGCCGCTCGGCGAGGTCGTCGGCCTTGGCCGGGCTGGCGAGGTGCGACACGGCGAGGTCGACGTCGCGATCACCGGCGGCGACAACGGCCAGCTCCTCGAGCCGCGCCAGCGCCCGAGTCGCCGTACGGACCTTCTCGAGCGGGACGATCGTGCCGTCCTTGATCTCGAGCAGGGGCTTCACCGCCAGCGCCGACCCCACGAGCGCCGCCGCTGCTCCGACGCGGCCACCACGGCGGAGGAATTCGAGCGTGTCGACATAGAAGAGGGCAGTCGTGGCGCGGGCGCGGTCCCGAGCGGCGGCCGCGGCCTGCTCGGCCGAGGCACCACCATCGAGGGCAGCCGCCGCGGCTGCAACGGCGAAGCCCGTGCCCATCCCGAGGTGGCGGCTGTCGACGACGTGGACCGGGATCGAGGCGTCCCGCGCGGCCAGCTCTGCTGACTCGACCGTGCCCGAGAGCTCACCGGACAGGTGGATCGAGACGACCGCCCCGGCGCCGTTCTTGGCCGCCCGCTCATAGACCCGCAGGAACGCCTCCGGGGCGGGGCGGCTCGTCGAGACCGGCTGGCGGGCCTCGAGGGCGGCGGCCACGTCGTCCGGGGTGGCTGCGCCTCCCTCGTCATACGCCGTGGAGCCGATCACGACCTGCAGGGGTACGACGGTGACGTCGAGCCGCGCTGCGAGCTCCGGATCGACCGACGTGGAGTCGGAGACGAGGGCGGCGGCGCGAGTCATGGGGGGAGATTACCCGCTCGTAACCTCACGGGCGGCGGCGTCCCGCCGACGGTGCGGCGTCCCGAGATGTCCGAACCGCGAGCAGGCCAGGCAAGCACCCTGTCCACAAGCCACGTTTGCCTTGTTCACAAGCCAGCTGGCTTGTGAACAAGGCAAACGCCTACGGCCAGGGGCGTGACTGGCTCGGGTCAGGAGGTGACGATGTTGACCAGCTTGGGGGCGCGCACGATCACCTTGCGGATCGCCGCGTCACCGATCGCCCGGGCGACGTTCTCGTCGGCTCGTGCCAGCGCCTCCAGCTCGGACTCGGACACGTCCGGCGACACCTCCAGCCGGGCGCGCACCTTGCCCTGGACCTGGACCACGCACGTCACCGAGTCGACGACCAGCAGGGTCGGATCGGCCACCGGCCAGCCGGCACGGGCGACCGTCGGCTGGTGCCCCAGCCGCTCCCACATCTCCTCTGCCGCGTACGGCGCGACCAGACTCAGCACGATCGCGACGGTCTCGACCGCCTCCCGCACGGCCGGGTCGGCCGGTCCGCAGCCGGAGTCGATGGCCTTGCGGGTGGCGTTGACCAGCTCCATCACCCGGGCGATCACGACGTTGAACCGCTGGATCTC
>CAVQJX010000009.1:0-21600 GCA_963712935.1 uncultured Actinomycetota bacterium | reverse complement strand
GCGCAGTCGTGCACAGGGTCATGACGACGTCGTTGACCGTCAGGGCGAAGGCATTCTTCACGGTCTTGATCTCAGCCAGCGGGAGCGAGCCGTACGCGAACCGCCGGTGGGCGGTGATCGCACCGTTCAGCGGGGTCGGTGGCGTCGCGAGCGTACGCCGCTCGACCGTACGGCCCAGCGAACCCGCGGTGGCCATCTTCAGCAACGAGTCAGCGATGTCGCTGACCGTCTTCGCACCGGGCACGAACCCGGCGCCCGGCAGCCCGGCCAGATGCGGCAGCGACTTCGGCAACGTCCGGATCACGTCGAGCGGCTGGCTCGCCATCGCGGCCAGGCCGCGGCTCATCAGCTCCCCGGCGCCCGGCAGCGGCGGTGGTCCCCACAGCTCCTCGGGCTGTTCCTCGACCCGTGGCTCGACGGTGACGTCCATGATCGTGGCCAGGATCTCGGCGCCCGAGACTCCGTCGATCGCAGCATGGTGGACCTTCGCGTACAGAGCCTGCCGCCCACCGGAGACGTTGTGGATCAGGTACATCTCCCACAACGGGCGGGTCCGGTCCAACGGGCGGGCATGGATGCGTGCCACCTGCTCGCCCAGCTGGACGTCGTCGCCGGGGCCGGGTAGGCCGATCTCGCGAAGGTGGAACTCGATGTCGAAGTCCGGGTCATCCACCCAGTACGGCCGCCCGAGCCCGAGGGGCACCATGACCAGTCGCTGGCGAAGCGGCGCAGCCAGGTGGAGGCGAGGCTCGAGCACGTCGCGCAGCCTCTCGAGGGACAGCTCACCCCCGGGCGCCTGGGCAGGATCAAGCAGGATCAGGCTGCCGACGTGGCCCACCGTGGTCGCAGACTCGACATGGAGGAACTGCGCATCCAACGACGACAACTGGTACATCCGCAAAGTATGCCTGACGGCTGGCTCCTGCAAGACTGTGGGCGTGGCCCCGTTGAGCACCTGCCAGGCCGGTCCGACGTTCCATGGCTGACGATTCCTTCGCGCTGAACGATGCGTGGCTGATGTCCATGCTGCCTTTTGTGCGCGAGAACCTCCCTGCTCCGCCCGCGCACGTCGTCGAGATCGGCTGCGGCTCGCTCGGTGGGTTCGTGCCGGCTCTCGCCGCGGTGGGGTATCACGCGGTGGGAGTCGATCCGGAGGCGCCGGAGGGCGCACTGTTCCATCAGCTGGCGTTCGAGCAGTTCGCCGCGGAGCCGCCCGCTGTTGCGCCCGCCGATGTCGTGATCGCGAGCCTGTCGTTGCATCACGTCGATGACCCGGCTGTCGTCCTGGACGCCGTGGTCGGTCTGCTCGCGCCGGGAGGTGTCGTCGTCGTGCTCGAGTGGGCCAGCGAGCGGTTCGACGAGGCGACCGCGCGGTGGTGCTTCGCGAGGCTCGGCGCGCCACCGGGCGTTGCTCACGACCACGACCACGACGACCACGACAGCCACTCCTGGCTGCACCACCTGGCAGACCAGTGGCGGGCCTCCAGCAACCCGTGGGACGTGTACTTCGAGGGCTGGCTGGAGGAGGGAGGGCTGCACCCCGGAGAAACGATCATCGGCCGGCTCCAGGAACGCTTCGACACCCTCCTGCTGAGCGACGGTCCCTACTTCTTCACAGACCTCGAGGCGACTCGCGAAGACGAACTGGCCGCCATCCGGGCCGGCGAGATCCAGCCGGCCTGCCTGCAGTTCGTCGGTCGCGGCCGCTGACGTCGGGCCGTTGGCGCGTATGCCGAACGGGTCGGCTCGTCGACCACGCTAGTCGGCGATGACCAGCACCGGAGTCGCGTCGACGACGATCGCCACGCGGTCACCCAGCGACACTCCGGGCGCCGTCGTGCGCGGGACCTGCGATACCACGGTGACGCCTTCGTCGAGCTCGACTGTGATCCGGGAGATCGCCCCCAGGAAGCTCGCGGCGACCACGACTCCGTTTCCCTGACCCGACGGGTCGACCCGCACCGCCTCGGGGCGGACCAGGGCGGTCCCGTCCCCCGACTCCAGCGAACCGTCGAGGGTCGGGATGTCGACGCCGCAGACGTGCGCCCTGCCGTTGGCAACCTGGGCCCGCAGTCGGTTGGTCAGGCCGACGAACTCGGCGACGAACTGCGTCGCCGGCCGCACGTACAGCTCCTCGGGAGGTGCGATCTGCTCGAGCTGACCGGCCTTCATGACGCCGACCCGGTCGGCCATCGCCAGCGCTTCCTCCTGGTCGTGCGTGACGAACAACGTGGTCGTGCCGACCTCGACCTGCACACGGCGGATCTCGTCGCGCAGCTGTGCGCGCACCTTCGCGTCCAACGCCGACAACGGCTCGTCGAGCAACAGCACGCGCGGCTCGATCGCCAGCGCGCGCGCCAGGGCTACGCGCTGCTGCTGACCGCCGGAGAGCTGATGGGCAAACCGCTCAGCGAACGTGCTGAGACCAACGAGCTCGAGCATCTCCATGGCTTTGGCGCGGCGGTCGGACGTCGAGACCTTGCGGAGCTTCAGCCCGAATTCGACGTTCTCCCGGGTCGTCATGTGCGGGAAGAGGCTGTAGGCCTGGAACACCATTCCCATGTCACGCTTGTTCGCCGGTACGCCGGACAGGTCCTGGCCCCCGACGACCACCCGGCCGCTGGTGGCACCGTCGAGACCGGCGACGATCCGCAGCGCGGTCGTCTTGCCGCAGCCCGACGGGCCGAGCAGGGCGACCAGCTCGCCCGGAGCGAGCGTGAGGTCGAGCCCGGCGAGAGCCTTGAACGAGCCGAAGACGCGGGTCAGTCCCTCGAGACGGACCTCGACCCCTGCAGTACTGCGATGACGCGACGCCGGCTGAGTCACCTCGGTCATGTCGTGACCTCCTGCTTCTTGCGACGTAGCCCGATGAATGAGATCCCGAAGAGCAGCACGAACCCGAAGATGAGCGCCGCGAGTGAGGTCGCCACGCTGATGTTGGAGTTCTGCAAGCCGAGCAAGGCGATGACCACCTGCATGTTGTCATAGAAGAACAGCGAAGCCAGGGTGAACTCTCCCAGCACCACCGCCACCGCCAGGAACGCTGCAGAGAGGATGGCGTAGCGCATGTTCGGCACGATGACCTTGACGATCACGGTGTACCAGCTCGCACCGAGGCTGCGACCGGCCTCCGCGAGCGTGTTGACATCGATCGCAGCCAGGCCGGCGTCGAGCGCGCGGTACGCATACGGCAGCACGAGCACGATGTAGGGGAAGGTGAGCGCCAGCGGTCCGGACGTGGTCAGGTAACGCACCCAGGACATGACATTGTCGAGGCCCACCACCAACACGATGGCCGGGATCGTCAGCGGCAGCAGGCACAGGAACTCGACCGGACGCTGGGCCCACGGGACCTTGAGCCGGATCCAGATCATGGTCGGCAGCAGCAGCACGAGCATCCCGATCACGGTCAGGGCGGCGAGCTTCAGCGAGGTGAAGATGGCGGTGCGGAGCTGGTCGTTGGTACCGATCGCCTTCCAGGAGTCCCAGCGTTCCTTGTTCTGCGGTGTGATCTGCACGCTGTACTTGAACATCGAGAACAACGGGACCAACATGAGGCCGCCGACCACGATGAGCACCCCCAGCGAAACCAGGTCTGGTGACGTTGGCGTGCTTCTGCGGTGCTCACGAGAGCCATCCTGAGGTGCGCTTCTGCAGGCGGGCGTAGGCGAACATGACGACGGCCACGATCACGACCATCTCGAAGGCGAGCGAAGCCGCGAGGTTGCTCTGCGCGCCCAGCAGCTCGTTGCCCAGCGAGTTGCCGATCTTGAGGGCCAGGATCGGGTTCGCCTGGTTGATCAGTGCTCGCGCTGTCGCGTACGCCGCGAACGCGTTGGCGAACAGGAGCAGTGCGGAGCCCAGGAAGGCAGGCAGCAGCACGGGGACCCCGACGTAACGCCAGAACTGCCACGTCGAAGCACCAAGGTTGTCAGCGGCCTCGCGCCACTGCGGTCGCAGCCCGTCCACTGCCGGCAGGAACACGATCACCATCAGCGGGATCTGGAAGTAGGTGTAGACCAACGTCAAGCCGTTCAACGAGAACAGGAACGTGCTGTCCCTGAGGTTGATGCCGATGTCCGCGAGAAACGGCGTGACGACACCGTTGCGTCCGACCGTGGCGATGAACGCGAAGGCCAGCGTGACGCCGCCGAACTGGGCCAGGATGCCGCAGCCGCTCGTGACCACGCGGCGCAGCATCCCTTCCTTGTCCGCCGTCGAGACGACGTACGCCACCACCGCGCCCACGACCGCGCCGATCAGCGCGGTCGTGAGCGACAGGACGACGGTGTCCTTGGTGATCTGGATCGTCGACGGGCTCTTCAGAGCCTTCATCCCCGCGAGCGTGAACCCACCGCCGGGAGCGGTGAACGCCTGGATGAACACCACCACCGTCGGGATGACGAGGAAGATCCCGGCGTAGAGGAAGAACGGTGCGAGCCCGATGCTCGCACCGATCCTCCGTCGGCCCTTTTCCACGGTCAGTTGACCGCAGCAGCCCAGTTGTCAGCGAGGTACTGCGCACCCTTGGTCGTCTGCTCGACGGTCGAGAAGACCGGCGTGCCCTTGACCGGGGGCAACTTGCTGTACAGCGCCTCGTCGATCGTGCCGGCCGCCACCATGGCGTCGGCGCGGATCGGTCGAGCGCCACCCTTGAGCCACAGGTTCTGGCCCTGGTCGGAGTACAGGAACTCCTCCCACAGCCGTGCTGCGTTCGGGTGCGGGGCGTCGGCGTTGATGGCCTGGTAGTAGAAGCCGCCCACGACGTCGTTCTCCGGCACGATGACCTTCCACGACGGCAGGGCGTTCGTCTCGGCTGCGTTCAGGTAGTCCCAGTCGACGACGACCGGGGTCTGACCGGACTCGATCGTGGCCGGCGTGACGTCGATCGGGATGAAGTTGCCCGCATCGTTGACGCGCTTCCAGAAGTCCACGCCTGGCGCCAGGTCGTCGGCAGAGCCGCCGTTCACGATCGAGGCCATGAGGACGCCGTTGTAACCGACACCGGACGAGGTGGGGTCACCGTTGAGGGCGACCTTGCCCTTGAACTCGGGGCCGAGCAGGTCCTCGAGCTTGGTCACGTCGGGCACGACCTTGCTGTCGTAGCCGATCGACATGTAGCCGCCGTAGTCGTTGACCCAGCGGCCTTCAGGGTCCTTGTTGGCGTCCGGGATGTCGCCCCAGGTCTGGACCTGGTACGGCGCGAACATGTCGACGTTGGCGAGGGCGACGGCCTGTGACACGTCGAAGACGTCCGGAGCGGTGGCCTGCCCCTTGAGCCGCTTCGCGGTGTCGATCTCGGTCTGGCTGTCGGTGTCGGGGAGCTTCGAGTTGATCTTGATGTTGTACTTGTCCTCGAAGGTCTTGATGATCTCGCCGTAGTTGGCCCAGGTCGGCGGCAGCGCGATGACGTTGAGCTCGCCTTCCTTCTGCGCATCGGCGATCAGCTTGGTCATGTAGTCAGCCGAGGAGGTGCTCCCACCCCCGGTGTTCGTGGAGCCGGCGCTCGTGTTGCTCTTCTCCGGTGCTGAACAAGCCGCAAGCGTCAGCGTGACCGCTGCTGCTGTGGCGACCAGTCCGATGGTGGTTGTACGACGTTTCAAGGTGGTCCTCCTGATGGCCCGACACCCCCGCGCGCAACCAGATGGCCGCTGCTCGCACACAACCACACGCAAGACACGCCTGCAATCAAAACCGACAACGTTTGCCGAACCTTTGTAGACCGGTGGCGCTGACGGGGGGATTTGTTCCGTCCTGAACAACAACCAGAGGCGGTACCGCCCATTTCGCTCGGGCGCTCCGCCGACATCTAGGATCAGACGACAGCCCCGATGGAGCCGCCGAAGGAGATGCCGCGTGAGCGCCGCCAGTCCCGAGTTCACGTACTCAGATCTGCTGCCGACGGGTCCGGACCAGACGTCATACCGGCTCCTCACCACTGACGGCGTGGAGACGGTCGACTCACCAGCCGGACCGCTGCTCCGGGTCGACCCAAGGGTGCTCCAGCGGCTGACGGCCGAGGCGATGCACGACATCGCGCACTACCTGCGGCCGGCCCACCTCGCACAGCTCCGCCGGATCATCGACGACCCCGAAGCCTCGGGCAACGACCGCTTCGTGGCGACCGACCTGCTCAAGAACGTCTGCATCTCCGCCGGAGGCGTGCTGCCCATGTGCCAGGACACCGGGACGGCCATCGTGATGGGCAAGAAGTCCGAGCGCGTGCTCACCGGCGCGGACGACGCCGAGTGGATCAGCAAGGGGGTCTTCGACGCCTACACCAAGCTCAACCTGCGGTACTCGCAGCTGGCTCCGCTGACGATGTGGGAGGAGCAGAACACCGGGACGAACCTACCGGCGCAGATCGAGATCTATTCGACCCCAAGCATGACGTCGACAACGGACGCCGAGACAACGCCTTCGTACAAGTTCCTCTTCATGGCCAAGGGCGGCGGGTCGGCGAACAAGTCGTTCCTGTACCAGGAGACGAAGGCGGTGCTCAACGAGAAACGGATGCTGGAGTTCCTCGACGAGAAGATCCGCTCTCTCGGGACCGCTGCGTGTCCGCCGTACCACCTGGCGATCGTGATCGGCGGAACCTCGGCGGAGTACGCCCTCAAGACCGCGAAGTACGCCTCGGCCAAGTACCTCGACGGGTTGCCCACGTCGGGATCGCCCACCGCACACGGCTTCCGGGACCTTGAGCTGGAGGAGAAGGTGTTCGAGCTGACCCAGTCCTTCGGCATCGGCGCACAGTTCGGTGGCAAGTACTTCTGTCACGACGTGCGCGTAGTACGCCTGCCCCGGCACGGCGCGTCCTGCCCGGTGGCCATCGCTGTGTCGTGCTCGGCCGACCGGCAAGCGCTCGGCAAGATCACCGCCGACGGCGTGTTTCTCGAACAGCTCGAACGCGACCCGGCGCACTACCTGCCCGAAGCCACCGACGAGCACCTGTCGGACGACGTGGTCCGCATCGACCTGGCCCAGCCGATGGATGCGATCCGGGCTGAGCTGTCGAGACATCCGGTCAAGACCCGCCTGTCCCTGACGGGGCCGCTGGTGGTCGCCCGCGACATCGCGCACGCCAAGATCAAGGAGCGGCTCGACGCCGGAGAGTCCATGCCGTCCTACCTGCGTGACCACGCCGTCTACTACGCGGGACCGGCCAAGACGCCCGCGGGCTATGCCTCCGGATCGTTCGGTCCGACCACGGCCGGGCGGATGGACTCCTACGTCGAGGAGTTCCAGGCGGCAGGTGGCTCGCTGGTCATGCTCGCCAAGGGCAACCGGTCGAACGCCGTGACGCGGGCGTGCCAGCAGCACGGCGGCTTCTATCTCGGCTCCATCGGGGGGCCGGCGGCGCGGCTGGCGCAGGACTGCATCCGGCATGTCGAGGTGCTCGAGTACGAAGAGCTCGGCATGGAAGCGGTCTGGAAGATCGACGTGGAGGACTTCCCCGCGTTCATCGTCGTCGACGACAAGGGCAACGACTTCTTCGCCGACACGGCGAAGCCGGTGGGTTTGACGATCCGGACGCGCTCGGCAGCATCCACATGAGCGGCCCTGTCGAGCGTTCGTCCACCGCCTCGTCTGCCAGGGCTTGCGCCACTCGGTCTGGGACTGGCCGCACTCGGCCGGCCGGCGTACATCAACCTCGGGCACCGTGACGATGTGCGCGACACGCGCGAAGTGGCTGCTCTGGAGGCGCGAGCCCACGAGGTGCTCGACGCCGCGTGGGAGGCGGGGCTGCGACACGTCGACGCGGCTCGCTCCTACGGGCTCGCCGAGCGCTTCCTCGGCTCGTGGCTCGTCGCACACCCCGGTCGTCGGGCCGAGGTGACGGTCGGCTCCAAGTGGGGGTACACGTACGTCGCCGACTGGCAGATCGACGCCGAGACGCACGAGGTGAAGGACCACTCGGTGCAGACCTTCGACCGGCAGTGGCCGGAGACGCTCTCCGAGCTCGGCTCGAAGCCTGACCTCTACCTGATCCACAGCGTCACGCCCGACAGCCCCGCGTTGACCGACGGGAAGCTGCTCGAACGACTTGCTGGGCTGGCCGGTGAAGGTGTGCGCGTCGGGCTCTCGACCAGCGGGCCAGAGCAGGCCGCGGTCATCGCCCGCGCCCTGGAGCTCGACCGGGCACCGTTCTCGGCCGTCCAGTCGACGTGGAACGTCCTCGAACCGTCGGCGGGCGAGGCGCTGGCGGCCGCGGCCGCATTGGGCTGGCACGTCGCGCTCAAGGAGACGGTCGCCAACGGGCGGCTGACGGCGCGAGGTCAGGTTCCCGAAACCGTGAACGCGGTCGCAGCCAGTCACGAGACGTCCGTCGATGCCGTGGCACTCGCGGCGGCGCGGGCGATGCCCGTGTCAGTGGTGCTGCTGGGACCGTCCACGCTCGAGCAGCTGCGGTCGAACCTCGCGGCGAACCGAGTCGAGCTGACCACTCAGGACTTCGACGCGCTCAACGCCGTGTCCGAGAGCCCGACGGCGTACTGGGAGCACCGCTCCGGACTGCCCTGGACCTGACGGATCAGTCGTCGTCGCCGCCCCATCCCAGCGGCAGCACCTCGAACACGCTCGCCTTGGCGACTCCCAGCCGCTGCCCGGCTCCTCTGGCCATCCCTTCGAGGAACTCCTCCGCGTCGAAGTTCTCCCAGCCGAGGCCGTCGATGTAGGCCTGGTGGGCGGCCAGCGACGCCACGCCTCGGTCGAACGAATCCGTGGTGTCGGCGGCGTGCCGACTCAGCGGTGAGCCCGCAGCCCAGACGTGCGTCACCCCCGGCCACGGCTCGACCCCGTCGACGAGCTGCTCGGGAAACACCCACCGGTTGCCGGCGTCACGGACTGCGTCGAGCGTCGCCCGACCGGTCGCGATGTGGTCGGCCTGGTTGAGCGCCTGTCCGCCCCAGGTGTCGCGGAAGTTGTTGGTGATGACGATCTCCGGCCGGTGGCGCCGGACCGCGTCCGCGATCACCCGGCGCAGCGGGACGCCGTACTCGAGGATGCCGTCCGGCATACCGAGGAACTCGACGTCGTCGACGCCGACCAGACGGCATGACTCGCGTTGCTCCGCCTCCCGTACCTCGCGGCAGCGTTCGGGGTCCATGCCGTCGATGCCGGCCTCGCCACTCGTGACGAGCGCATACACGATGTGCTTGCCCTGTCCGGTCCAGCGCGCGACCGCGGCGGCGGCGCCGAACTCCATGTCGTCGGGGTGGGCGACGACGACCAGGGCGCGTTGCCAGTCCTCGCGCAGGGGCTTGTACGGCTCGGGTTGGTCCATGCCCTCACCGTACGGCGAGAATGGGGACGATGTCCCAGCCCCGGTCACGTTCACCCAGGTCCTCCGACGTCGTGGCGGAGGCGAGGAGCGAACGCGGCGACGTGGTGCTGCGTCGGCGGGCGGCTGACGGAGCGCTCGAGCTGCGGGTCAACGGCGTGTTCGTGATGGACGACCGCGAGACGGCGACCGAGCGACTGCTGGCTCGCACGACGTTGGACCGTCTGGCTGATAAGGCCGCGGCTGACGCGGCTGATGCCGCTGACACGCCTGGCTTGACCGGCTCGGCTACTGACACGGCAGGCTTGCTGATCGACGCGCCCCGCCCTGCGGCTGGTTGGCACGTCCTGGTCGGCGGACTTGGCCTCGGCTTCACCTTGGCGGAGGTGCTGGCCTCCCCGCGGGTGGAGTCGGCGGTGGTGGCCGAGATCGAGGGCGCCATCGTCGAATGGCACCGCGCCGGTCTTGTTCCTGGGTCCCTTCTGCATGACGAGCGGGTGACGGTCGAGGTGGCCGACATGCGTGACGTGGTGCGTGCTCTCGACCTGGCGTCGGTCGACCTGATCCTGCTCGACGTCGACAACGGGCCGGGCTTCCTCGTGTACGACGACAACGCGGCGGTCTACGGCAGCGTGTTCCTCGAGTCCTGCCGGGATGCCCTCGTGCCGGGTGGCGTGTTGGCCGTCTGGTCCGCTGACCACGCCCCCGATCTCGTCGAGGCCCTCGACTCCGTCTTCGGCTCCTCGCTCGAGCACGCCCTCCCCGTCACCCTCGGCACCCGCCACACGACCTACCACCTCTTCCTCGCCTCCCGCCTTCGTTGAGCCGCGGATTGTCTGGGTGTTGAGCCGCGGATTGTCTGGGTGTTGAGCCGCGGGTTGTCTGGGTGTTGAGCCGCGGGTTTCTGGGTGTTGAGCCGCGGGTTCCTGGCTGTCGAGCCGCGGGTTCCTGGCTGTCGAGCCGCGGGTTGCTGGGTGTTGACCCGCCGATTGGCTACGTCGATAGGCTTTCAGCCATGACCGGACCCATCGTCATACGAGATGGGGTCGTGGTTCCAGAGCGCGAACTTGCCTGGCGATTCTCGCGATCGGGTGGGCCTGGCGGACAGTCCGTCAACACGACCGACAGCAGAGTAGAGCTCAGCCTCGACGTGAGTACGTCGACCGCGTTCACACCGGCACAACGCGAACGCGCTCTTGTCATTCTGGCAGGCCGCCTCGTCGACGGCGTGGTGACTGTCGCGGCCTCCGAGCATCGGTCTCAACTACGCAACCGCGATGCCGCCGAACGACGTATGGCTCAGCTTTTGCGGGAGGCGATCTCGCCTCCACCGCCCAAGAGGCGACCGACGCGACCAACCAGGGGGTCCATTCGCCGCCGACTCGACGCAAAGCGCCAGCGCGGCGAGCTCAAGAGGCAGCGCCGCGATCCCGAGCGGATAACCCAACAACCCGCGGCTCAACACCCAACAACCCGCGGCTCAACACCCAACAACCCGCGGCTCAACGAGGGGGTCGTACGGTGGGGGGATGAGTGAGCGGGAGGACATGCCGGGGTACCGAATCGAGCACGACACGATGGGGGAGGTCCAGGTGCCGGCGGCGGCACTGTGGCGGGCCCAGACCCAACGAGCGGTCGAGAATTTCCCCATCTCCGGGACGACCCTCGAGGCAGCCCACATCCACGCCCTCGCCCAGATCAAGGCCGCGGCGGCTCACGTCAACGGCGAGCTCGGCGTCGTCGGCGCCGACATGGCCGCCGCGATCGAGGAGGCCGCTCTCGCCGTGGCGGGCGGCCAGTACGACGAGCACTTCCCCGTCGACGTCTTCCAGACCGGGTCGGGCACCTCGAGCAACATGAACGTCAACGAGGTCATCGCTTCCCTCGCCACCGAGGCTCTCGGCCGCGACGTCCATCCGAACGACCACGTGAACGCCAGCCAGTCGAGCAATGACACGTTCCCCACGTCCATCCACGTGGCCACGACTCAGGCGATCGTGCGCGACCTGATCCCGGCACTCGACCACCTGGCGGTGACGTTCGAGCACAAGGCCGACGAGTTCGCCGAGGTCGTGAAGTCCGGCCGTACCCACCTCATGGACGCCACCCCGGTGACCCTCGGCCAGGAGTTCGGCGGATTCGCCGCCCAGCTCCGCTTCGGGATCGAGCGCCTGGAGTCGACACTTCCCCGTGTCGCCGAGCTACCCCTCGGCGGGACCGCGGTCGGCACCGGCATCAACACGCCGCCCGGCTTCGCCGCCCGGGTGATCGAGGTGTTGGCGAACCTCACCGGCCTGCCGCTGACCGAGGCGCGCAACCACTTCGAGGCGCAGGGCAGCCGCGACGGGCTCGTGGAAGCGAGTGGCCAGCTGCGGACCATCGCCGTCGGCCTCCACAAGACCTGCACCGACCTGCGCTGGATGGGTTCCGGCCCGCGCACCGGCCTCGGCGAGATCCGGCTTCCCGACCTGCAGCCGGGGTCGAGCATCATGCCCGGCAAGGTCAATCCTGTCCTCCCCGAGGCGACCGCCATGGTCTGTGCTCAGGTGATCGGGAACGACGCCGCCGTGGCGTTCGCCGGCTCCACCGGCAACTTCGAGCTCAACGTCATGATGCCGGTCATGGCCGCCAACCTCCTGCAGTCGATCCGGCTGCTCAGCAACGCCACCCGCGTCCTCGCCGACCGTTGCGTTGCCGGGATCGAGGCCGACGTCGAGCACTGTCGGGAGCTGGCGGAGTCGTCCCCGTCGGTCGTCACGCCGCTCAACCGCGCCATCGGCTACGAGAACGCCGCGGCCGTCGCCAAGAAGGCGGTCAAGGAGCGCAAGACGATCCGCGAGGTCGTCATCGAAGAGGGGTACGTCGAACGGGGCGACCTCAGCGAAGACGAGCTCGACGCGGCACTCGACGTCCTGGGCATGACCCACCCGTAGTCAGCACGGCGTACCCGAGCCCCCGATCGTGGCTCAGTACCAGTTGTGGCCCTCTTTGAAGTACCACGCGCTGCACGGTGACCCGTACGACGACTGGATGTAGGTCAGGCCCCACCGGATCTGGGTGGCGGGGTTGGTCCGCCAGTCGGGGCCGATGCTGGCCATCTTCTCGCCTGGCAGGGACTGGGGGATGCCATACGCACCCGACGAGGAGTTCGAGGCGTAGGGGTTCCAGTTGCTTTCGCTCAGCCACAGCGAGTCGAGGCAGGAGAACTGGTCGCTGCTCCACCCGAAGTCGCCCAGCATGCCCATCGCGATGTCGCGGGGGTCGGTGGCCTCGACTGTCTCGGACACGGTGCCGGCGACGTCCTGCTTGGTCACGGGGAGATGCTTGGCCTTCGTCTCCCGCTGGACCGACGCGAGCGCCGGGCGTGACGACGACCGGCTCACCTGCGGGTCGGCGGACCGGTGCCGAGCCTTGATGGCCTCGTCCGAAAGGCCGGCTTTGACGCCGAAGAGGTCGGCCGCAGCGGCAACGGGCGTGCCCGCGGGGACTGCCGAAGCGTTGACGGTGAAGACGCCCAGGCCGACGGCAACGCCGGCGGCGCCCACGAGAGCCACGGCACCGCCCACTCCTGAGGTGGGCAGGCTGGACACGACGTCCCCAGCAACGCGCCCGACGGTCTGCTTGAACGACCGGGGCGCTTTGTGCCGTGGTGCGATGTGCCTACCGGGCACGCTGAACCACTCCTCGAGGGGTAGGAGACCGGTCCAGCCTGAGGGGAATCCCCACCGACGTCAAATCTCCCGGGGCTGTTGTGACACATGTGACACCAGTGGTGATTTTTCGTGTGAATCGATCGCTGAGCTGCGCAGAAACAGGCCCGACCGCCTCCCTGTGTGGCGAGCCGGGCCTGTTTCCCGTACGTCGGATGACCATCGGCCTACAGCGACACGTCCTCGAGCATCTCGGTCACCAGCGCCGCGATCGGCGAGCGCTCCGACCTGGTCAAGGTGACGTGCGCGAACAAGGGGTGGCCCTTGAGCTTCTCGACGACCGCCACCACACCGTCGTACCTGCCGACGCGGAGGTTGTCACGCTGCGCCACGTCATGGGTCAGGATCACCCGCGAGCCGGCGCCGACCCGCGACAGCACGGTGAGCAGCACGTTGCGCTCGAGCGACTGGGCCTCATCGACGACGACGAACGCATCGTGCAGCGAGCGGCCACGGATGTGCGTCAGCGGCAGCACCTCGAGCATCCCGCGCGCGAGCACCTCCTCGATCACGTCGGAGCTCGTCACGGCGCCCAACGTGTCGAAGACTGCCTGCGCCCAGGGCTGCATCTTCTCCGACTCGTTGCCGGGGAGGTAACCGAGCTCCTGGCCGCCGACGGCGAACAGCGGCCGGAACACCACGACCTTCTTGTGCTGGCGGCGCTCGAGCACTGCCTCGAGGCCCGCGCACAGAGCGAGAGCGGACTTGCCGGTACCGGCGCGGCCGCCCAGCGAGATGATCCCGATGTCGGGGTCCAGCAACAGATCAAGAGCGACCCGCTGCTCTGCGGACCGGCCACGCAGGCCGAACGCCTCGCGGTCTCCGCGCACCAGGCGCACCTGCTTGTCGGCGGTGACGCGGCCCAGTGCGCTGCCACGCTCGGACATCAGCACGAGACCGGAGTGGCACGGCAGCCCGCGCGCGTTCTCGAGATCGGCCACGCCTTCGTCGTACAACACGTCGAGGTCAGAGCTCGTCACGTCGATCTCGCTCATGCCGGTGTAGCCGGTCTCGATGGCGAGCTCGGCGCGATACTCCTCCGCGCGGAGGCCCACCGACGACGCCTTGACGCGCATCGGAAGGTCCTTGGAGACCAGGCTGACGTCGGCACCCTCGGCGCGCAGGTTGAGCGCCACCGCAAGAATGCGGGTGTCGTTGTCGCCGAGCCGGAAACCGGCCGGCAGCACCGTGGGATCGCTGTGGTTGAGCTCGACCCGGAGCGTGCCGCCCTCGTCACCGATGGGGACCGGGCTGTCGAGCCGCCCGTGGAGCACGCGCAGCTCATCGAGCATGCGCAGGGCCGACCGGGCGAAGTAGCCGAGCTCGGGATGGGCCCGCTTCCCTTCGAGCTCGCTGATGACGACCACCGGGAGCACGACCTCGTGCTCCTTGAAGCGCTTCAGCGCACCTGGATCTGCCAGCAGGACGCTGGTGTCGAGCACAAACGTCCGCGCGGTCTCGGCCGCTGTACCAGTGCTGGACTTCGATGCCTTGCCGGTGTTGGTCCGAGCGGCTTTGGCAGGTGCAGACGGTCGTCCGGTGGCTGCGGCCACAGTGTGTCCCCTCGCAGACCGCGCGGGAGCATCGCCTCGCCGGTCCTTGGTGTCAGTCGGACCGGGAAGAACTCGCCCCAGGGCACGATGCCTGCCCTGACAGGTCTTGCACGTTGGGCCTCCCGCGACGTCCGGCCCTAGCGCCGGACGACAGTTCCGACGGTACGGCGCCAGGGGTGACCGGATGGCGACGACACGCCATGCGCGGGGTGAACGGGATGAGGCGACATATCGCCGCAGGTGGGACTGGTCGGAGGTCGCGCGACCTGGTGAGCGCGCGGTCAGGTGCCGTAGCGGCGCTCCCGGGCACCGTAGGCCCGGATGGCGCGGAGGAAGTCCGTACGCCGGAAGTCCGGCCACATGGCTTCACAGAAGTAGAACTCGCTGTGCGCGCTCTGCCACAGCAGGAACCCCGACATACGCTGCTCGCCCGAGGTCCGGATCACCAGGTCGGGGTCGGGCTGTCCACGGGTGTAGAGGTGCTCGGCGATGTGCTCGACGTCGATGAACTCGGCCAGCTCCTCGATCGTCGTACCCTGCGACGCATGGTCGTGCAGCAGGGAACGGACCGCGTCGGCCAGCTCGCGACGCCCCCCGTAGGCGACCGCGATGTTGACGGTCATGCCTTCGACGTCCGCTGAGCGGTCCGCGGCGGCCTTGAGACGTTGGGCTGTGCTCGCCGGGAGGAGGTCCAGGGCACCGACGGGCTGAACACGCCAGCGTCCGGTCGCCGCAAGCTCGTCGACCAGTTCCTCGATGACCCGCATCAGCGGCGCTATCTCCTCGGCGGGGCGGGCGAGGTTGTCGGTCGAGAGCAGCCAGAGGGTGACGAGCTCGACGTGGAGCTGGTCACACCAGCTGAGGAACTCCGGGATCTTGTCGGCGCCCGCGATGTAGCCCCCCTCGACGTGCTCGCCCGTGGAACGCGCCCAGCGGCGGTTGCCGTCGCACATCACGCCGATGTGGGCGGGGATGCGGTCGGGGTTGAGCTGGCGGACGAGCCGCCGTTCGTAGAGCTCGTAGGCGAGTGACCGAGCAGACGCCATCTGGTGCACCTCCTGAGCGCATCGGGACCTCAGCCTCGAGGCGTTGGCAAGATCACGCCCCCCGGACAGAGGTTACCCCTGCATCTCTCAGGTTGCCCCTCTACCGTGGACTCATGATCGCGCACGCAACTGAGAGACTCCGGGAGGCTGCGCGGGAACTCAAACCTCATCTGCGCGGCTGGCTGCATCTCGGTACGTTTCCGCTGAGCGTCGCCGCGGGCATCGTCCTCGTCAGCCTCGCGCCGGACACCAAGACGAAGGTCGCTTCCGCGATCTTCGCGCTGTCCGCATCAATGCTGTTCGGGGTGTCAGCCTTGTTCCACCGCGGTCACTGGGGTCCGCGTTGGCACGGAGTACTCCGGCGGCTCGACCACTCCAACATCTTCTTGTTGATCGCCGGCACCTACACACCGTTCGCGCTGATGCTGCTGAGCAGCACGAACGCGCGCATCCTGCTCAGCCTCGTGTGGGGCGGCGCATTGCTCGGGATCGCCTTCCGTGTGTTCTGGATCGGCGCGCCGCGCTGGCTGTACCTCCCGGTGTACGTCGCCCTCGGCTGGGCGGCGATCTTCTGGCTGGGCGACTTCGCGCACGCGGCCGGGCCCGCCGTCCTCACGCTGATCATCGTGGGCGGTGGGTTGTACTCCGTCGGGGGTCTGATCTACGGGCTCAAGCGTCCCAACCCGATCCCCCGCTGGTTCGGCTTCCACGAGGTCTTCCACAGCTTCACCGTCGCCGCTTTCGTGGTCCACTACGTCGGGATCTCGATGGTCATCTACTCCGCCCGCTGACGCTCGCTCCCCTCTGGCCGTTGGCGTTTGCCTAGTTCACAAGCCACCTTCCTTCTGACCTAGCCACATGTGCCTTGTGAGGAATCCACCTGGCTTGTGAACTAGGCAAACGCACGGCCAGGATGGCAGATGGCTCCAGGGAGGATCCGGGCAGGGGAGTCAGGGTTGGGCGGCGACGGCCGAACGGAACAGGGCCAGCACGGCGGAGGCGTCATGACGTACGCCGTCCACGGTGATCTCGCCGCAGCCTGATCCGAGGTAGATCCGCTGGACCGAACCGTCCGGGTAACCCACCAGCAGCACGTACGCGCCGGGCCGGGACGGCACGTTCGGTCCGGCCGCGACGGCACCGCCTCGCAATGGTTCGCAGGCACCTCCGGCAGTCGCGCGACGTCGGCGAGGAACGCCGAGGCGGAGTCCAGCAGCAACGCATCACCCGGCGGCCACCCCCGGGAAGCCCCCGCAGCCCCGATGGTCTTGGCCACGCACAGCCGCAGCGAGGAGGCGTCGGCCCGGACGATGCCGGGCGCGAGGTCCCCGGGAAGCGCGACCAAGTCCGCCGGGCAGGGCGTCGTCGTCCGTGGGTCCGCGCCGTTCGACTGGCTACTGGCAGCCAGCCGGTTTGCCAGGTCGTTGCGCAAGTTCGTCGTCCGGGTCTTGTTGAGGAGCTGCGGCGTGATGATGAAGGCCGCCACCGCCCGACGAGCAGCGAGGCTCAGGACCACCCGACGACGTCGACCGCGCCGCTCATGAGCGGCGATCCGGTCAGCGTCCGGGGCGGCACCGTCCGCAGGTCGCGCCCGCGTCAGCAGGCTGCGCAGGCGCTCGGTGTCGTGAGCCGAGTGCGGCTCTTTCATGGCTGGCTCTCCTCGATGTCCTCACCATCGTCGCCGACGAGCGCGCCCCGACCCAAGCCAAGACCAGGGGCCGAGTCATGCCAGCCACCCAGGCAGGCCCTGCCCGCGAATTGCGGGAAACCCCAGGACCGCGTCGGCGCGTCGCCCTGCACTTTCCCGCAATTCGCGGAGGAGTCGGGGGCAACGGTCAGGGGGTCTGTGCCTGCTGGATGGCCTTCCAGACCCGGTGGGGGGTACACGGCATCGGGACGTCCACGACCCCCAACGGGCGAAGTGCGTCCAGCACCGCGTTCATCACCGCCGGCGTCGCCGCGATCGCGCCCGCCTCGCCAACGCCCTTGGTGCCGAGCGGGTTCGTCGTGGCCGGCGTGACCCGCCGGTCCGTACGCATCGTGATCACGTCGGCGGCCGACGGCATGGCGTACTCGACGAAGCTCGGAGTCAGCACGTTGGCGTCCTCGTCGTACGTCACCTCCTCGTACATCGCCTGCGCGATGCCCTGCACCGCCCCACCGTGCACCTGGCCGTCGACGATCATCGCGTTGACGACGTTGCCGACGTCGTCGACACCGACGTAGTCGACCAGCCGCACCACCCCGGTCTCGACGTCGACCTCCACCACGGCCAGATGCGCGCCGTACGGGTAGGTGACGATCTTGAGGTCGGACGTACGCGTGCACCCCAGCCCCGGCTCGAAGCCGTCCCTCGCGAGCGTCCGGTCGTCGTACGACGCCAACGCCACCTCACGCAGCGACGTCGACGTCTGAGTGCCGCGCACGGTGAACGTGCCGGCCTCGAACTCCAGGTCGGCCGCGTCGCACTCGAGGACCCGCGCGGCCACCTCGGTGGCCCGCCGCCGCACCTCGATCGTGGCTTCGTGCAGGGCCGACCCGACGACGCTGACCGAGCGCGAACCGTACGAGTCGAAGCCGTGCCGAGCCCGGTCGGTGTCGCCCTGCACCACCTTGACGGCCGCCACGTCGACGCCCAGCTCACGACTGACGATCTGCGCCCAGGTCGTCGCGTGCCCGGTCCCGAACGCCGTCGTGCCGATCACCACCTCGGCACCCTCCGGCGTCAGCCGCACACTCGCGGTCTCGACCGCGTTGTCCTCGTACTTGATCCCGCCGCCACACGCCTCCACGTACGTCGAGACGCCGATCCCCAACCGCCTCGTGGCGCCCTCGATGTTCTGCTCCCGCTGACGCAGGCGCAGGCCGTCGTAGTCACCGAGCTCGAGCATCGCGTCGGCGGTGCTGGCGTAGTCGCCGACGTCGTACGTGACGCCGCCGCTGGTCTTGTAGGGGAACGCGTCGACCGGGATCCAGTTCTGCCGACGCAGGTCGACAGGGTCGACGCCGAGCTCTGCGGCCAGCTCGTCGACCATCCGCTCGATGGCGTACGTCGCCTCGGGTCGACCGGCCCCGCGATAGGCACCGACCGGCGTCTTGTTCGTGAACACGCACTCGCAATGGAACCGGTAGTTCGCAATCCGATAGATGCCCGGGTACATCCGCTCACCGCCCATCGCCGCACCCGGTCCAAGCGGCGAGACGTAGGCGCCCGCGTCACCGATGAGGTGGACGTCGAGCGCGGTGATCTCCCCGGCACGGGTGGCGGCGATCGTGACGTCCTGGATCAGCGCGCGGCCATGGAACGTGGTCTGGAAGTCCTCGCTACGGGTCGCGGTCCACACCACCGGCCGGTTGAGCTCGCGGCACGCGAGCAGCGCGACGACCTCCTCGGCGTAGAAGAACTTGCCGCCGAACCCGCCGCCGACGTCGGGCGCGATGACGCGCAGCCGGTCCTGATCGATCCCGGTTGCCTCGGCCAGCAGGTAGCGGACGATGTGCGGCGTCTGGGTGGACAGCCACATCGTGAAGCCGTCAGCCTCGGGTTGCACGCTGATGGCGCGCGGCTCCATCGCGGCGGTGAAGACTCGCGGTTGCTCGAACCTCCGCGTGACCACGACGTCAGCTACCGCGAGAGCTGCCTCGACATCTCCGTGTCCACGACGGTCGTCTGACGCACGGTTCGCGGGCACGGTGTCGTGCAGCAGCGGCGCCCCGTCCGCAAGGGCAGCGACGACGTCGGCGACCGCAGGCAACGCGTCGTAGTCGACGTCGACGAGCTCGGCCGCCTCGATCCCGTCGGCACTCGACCGGGCCACGATGACGGCCACGGCTTCTCCCACGTAGCGGACTGTGTCGGTGGCGACGAGCTGCATGTTCGGGCCGTCGTCGAGACTCGACAGCTCAGGGCACCAGCGGGCCAGGTCGGTGCCGGTCCAGACCGCGACGGCTCCGGGAGAGCGCCGCGCCTGCTCGACGTCGATGGTGAAACGGGCGTGGGGCACCGGGCTGCGCACGAACGTCAGGTGCAGCGACCCCGGTGGCCGGATGTTCGCCGTCCACCGGGTCCGGCCGGTGATCAGGTGGTCGTCCTCGGTGCGCAGCACCCTGTCGTCCGCTGTCATGGCGCTCAGCCTAAGCAGCCGTGGCCCCTCACCGCAGAGCGGCCGGGTCAGTCACGGGCAGGTCGCAGACAAAGTGTCGACACAGGTACGCCGTCGCTCGCCCATCCACGAGCGGCCGACCCTCCAGCAAGGACACCGGCTCGGTCTCGCCGTCACCGACCGCCACGACCAGACCTGGATGAGGAAGCCGCAGGGCGGCGCGGAGCATGGCCTCGCGGCCGGCGTCTCCCGGCACTCCGACGATCGCCGCCTGCCGAGGGCCGTCGGCCAGCGCCTCCAGGGCGGCCAGCGTCTGGCCGGCGAAGCGGGGGGCGTTCTCCGCCAGGCCGCCCAACCGGGTGGCGAGCTGCTCGGCAGAGTCACGGTATGCGTCGTCGCCGGTGAGCCCGTGCATCGTGATCAGGACCGAGAGGGTCATGCTCTGGCCGGACGGTGACGCGTTGTCGGCAGGGTCCTGCGGTCGCTTGAGCAGCATCTCGGCGTCGTCGGCCGTGTCGTAGAAGCCGCCACGTCCGTCGCCGAAGTGTTCCCCGATCGTCGCGACGAGCCGGGCCGCGACGTCGTACCAGGCAGTGTCTCCGGTGGCCGCGAACAGGGTCAGCAAGCCGTCGGCTACGCAGGCATAGTCCTCGAGCACCCCGGCCGGCGCACCGGCCTTGCCATCCCGCGACACCCGGCGCAGGCGCGGGCCGTCCAGGTGTACGTCGACCAGCAGCTGACCCGCGGCACGCGCTGCCTCCACGAAGCGTGCCTCGCCCAGGACGACCCCCGCCTCTGCCAGCGCCGCGACTGCCAAGCCGTTCCACGCGGCCACCACCTTGTCGTCGCGCGAAGGACGGGATCGCGCAGCGCGCGCGTCGAGGAGACGACGGCGTACCCCGGCCAGCCGCTCGGCGTCCTCCGGCGTGGCGGGGTCGCGGTCGAGTCGGAGCGTCGAGCTGCCGCGCTCGAAGTTGCCCGCAGGCCCGACACCGAACAGCTCGCGGGCGAAGCCCCCGTCCTCTGGCCCCAGCACGTCGTCGAGCTCACCCGGTGTCCACACGTAGAACACGCCCTCCTCGCCGTCGGAGTCCGCATCGAGTGCCGACGCGAAGGCGCCTTCGTCGGTGCCCAGCTCGCGGATCATGAACTCGGCCGTCTCCGTGGCGACCCGGGCAGCCAGCTCGCTGCCGGTCTGGCGGTGCCAGTGCGTGTAGACGCGCAGCAGCAGAGCGTTGTCGTACAGCATCTTCTCGAAGTGCGGCACGTCCCAGCGGGCGTCGACGCTGTAGCGAGCAAACCCGCCACTCAGCTGGTCGTAGATGCCCCCACGGGCCATGGCGTCGAGGGTCGCCTCGACGAGGCCGAGGGCCTGGGCGTCCCCGGTGCGTGCCGCGTGGCGAAGCAGGAACTCGCAGACCATCGACGGTGGGAACTTCGGCGCCCCGCCGAAACCTGCGTGCTTGTGGTCGAAGCTCTTGGCCAGCTCGGTCACCGCGTGGCTCATGACGTCGTCCAGCGTCCCGGTCGGCAGGTCGCGTACCTCGCGGAGGTGAGCGGCGATGTCGGAGCCGACGTTCATGACCTCGTCACGTCGGCTGGTCCACGCATGCGTGAGCGCCTCGAGGACCTGCCCGAAAGCAGGCATCCCCTGGCGAGGTTCGCGCGGGAAGTACGTGCCGGCGAAGAACGGCGAACCGTCAGCCGTGAGCACGCAGGTCATCGGCCACCCACCCTGGCCGGTCATCGACTGCGTGGCCTCCATGTAGACCGCGTCGATGTCGGGCCGCTCCTCACGGTCGACCTTGATGTTGACGAAGTGCTCGTTGAGGTACGCCGCGGTCGCCTCGTCCTCGAACGACTCGTGTGCCATCACGTGGCACCAGTGGCAGGCGGCGTACCCGA
>CAVQJX010000008.1:0-29370 GCA_963712935.1 uncultured Actinomycetota bacterium | reverse complement strand
CGGCACCTGGGCAGGTTCGGCGACGATCCCCCGGTGGACAGCCAGTGGCAGCTGGCAGGTGTCGGGGGTCTCCTTGTCAGACAAGGCGGGCAACAGCCGCTACTACTCGACGGCGGACCTCACGGGCAGCTATCCGGTGAACTTCTCGGTGACCTCGAACCCCGACACCACCGCCCCCAAGATCACGGCATTCTCGTTCACGCCCGGCGCGATCAACACCACCGCGTCGTCGCGCTCGATCACCATGACGGCCAAGGCCACCGACTCCCAGTCAGGCGTTGCCGGAGTCTACGTGTCAGCCAGCAGCGTCAAGAAGTCGTCGAAGTCCGCCTTCGCGTTCCTGCGGAAGGTGAAAGGGACGCCATCGACGTACCGAGGCTCGATGCTCATCTCCCGATGGGTCGGTACGTCGGGATGGCGCATCACTTCGCTGTCCGCCTCCGACCGGGTCTTCAACTCCACGTCGTACACCTACGCCCAGCTCGGCGCGAGACACTTCAAGCGGACGTTCTCCGTCACGAGCGGAACAGATGCCGCCAAGCCGCGGCTCGGGTCGTTCGCCCGGAGCCCGGCCAAGATCGACGTGCGCAAGAAGACCAGGTCCATGGCCGCGGTCGTGCGTGCGCTGGACGGCCGGAGCGGTGTTGCCTCGGTCATCGTCTCGCTGCGGGGTCCGCATGGCTCCTCCGCCGCGCAGTACTTGCGGCGCGCCTCCGGAACCACGAAGAACGGCGTCTGGAAGGGCAGCCTGCGCATCTCCAAGTGCTATGCCAGCAAGGGAAGCTGGAAGGCGATCGTGACGATCACCGACTTGGCCGGCAACACGAGCAGCTTCCCGGCCAAGGCCTTGTCCGCCCGCCACTTCCCGACGTCGGTCAGCGTGAACGCCGGTGATCACGTCGCTCCGGTCGCCAGGTTGCAAGGGACGCCCAGCACAACGGGTGTGACGCTCAAGTTCTCGGAGTCCGTCCACGGCATCGACACGACCACCGCCGTCGTGCAGCACGATCCGTATGGAACTCCGGCCGACGTCAGCGGATCCTGGGCCTGCAAGAACGGCGCCGGTGGGACGACGTCGTGTGTGACGGGCAAGGTCCGGACCGCGACGTTCACGCCGACCACGAACTTCACCCAGTTCGATTCGTACGGGGTCGTGCTCGATCCTGAGCACACGTTGGGCGCCACCGATCTGGCCGGCAACCCGTTCCCCTACCGCCAGGTGACCTACTTCTACGTGAGCTGAGTCGGGACGCCGAACGATGTCTGTGGTCGGGCCGTCGACCGCCTGCGCTCAGTCGCCGGTGACGCCGTCGCGCGGTTCGGTCTCGGGCGCCGTCCGCGGCGTCTCGGCCTCGGTGACCGCGGCGGTGTCAGGCGACGGCGCCGTACGGTTGCCGTTCCGGACGGCGGCCAGCAGGAGCTGAGCGACGTCTAGCACCTCGACCTCGTCGCGCGCCTTGCCGTCGGCCTGCAGCGAGGTGAGGCCGTCCGACATCATCACGCGGCAGAACGGGCAGCCGACGGCGATCTGGTCCGCGCCGGTGCCGACCGCCTCGCGCGAGCGATTGAGGTTGATCCGCTCGCCGATCTTCTCCTCCATCCACATGCGCGCACCGCCGGCGCCGCAGCAGAAGGAGCGTGAGCCGTTGCGTGGCATCTCCTTGAAGGATGCGCCGGGCAGGATCGAGAGCAGCTCGCGCGGGGGCTCGTAGACCTGGTTGTGACGGCCGAGGTAGCACGGATCGTGGTAGGTGATCGTGCGCTTGGCCACGCTGGACTCGACGGGGGCGACCGGGGTGAGACGGCCGTCGCGGACCAGGCGGTTGAGCAGCTGGGTGTGGTGGACCACCTCGAGCTCGACCCCGAACTGGGAGTACTCGTTCTTCAACGTGTTGAAGCAGTGTGCACAGGTGGAGACGACCTTCTTGGCCTTGGTCTCCTTGAGCACCTCGGCGTTCTGCATGGCGAGTTGCTGGAACACGAACTCGTTGCCCGAGCGTCGAGCGGGGTCGCCGGTGCAGGTCTCGCCGTCGCCGAGCACTGCGAACGACACCTCGGCCTGGTGGAGCAGCTCGGCGACAGCCTGCGTCGTCTTCTTGGCGCGGTCCTCGTAGGCGCCGGCGCAGCCGACCCAGAAAAGCCATTCGACCTCGTCGAGATCCTCGACATCCGTCCCGACCTGTTTGACGTCGAACGGCAGATCCTTGGCCCAGTCCATCCGCGCCGACGGAGCCATGTTCCACGGATTCCCCTTGTTTTCAAGGCCTTTGTAGAGTTGGTTGAGCTCGGCCGGGAAGTTCGACTCGACGAGCACCTGGTAGCGCCGCATGTCCATGATGTGGTCGACGTGCTCGATGTCGACCGGGCACTGCTGCACGCAAGCGCCGCACGACGTACACGACCAGAGCACGTCCGGGTCGATGACACCGTAGGCCTCGGCATTGCCGATGAGCGGGCGATCGGCCTCCTTGGTCACGGTGTCACCAAGGCCGGCACGGTCTGCGTCGTTGGCCAGCAGGTAGGGCGCCTTGGCATACGCATGCTCGCGCAACCCCATCACGAGAAGCTTGGGCGACAGCGGCTTCTCGGTGTTCCAGGCCGGGCACTGCGACTGGCAGCGGCCGCATTCCGTGCACGAGGTGAAGTCGAGGATGCCCTTCCAGGTGAAGTCTTCGACCTTGCCGACGCCGAACACGGTCTCCTCGTCGAGATCCTCGATGTTCTCGAAGTCGATCGGCTTGCCGCCGGCCATCATCGGCTGCAACGCGCCGAGCGCCGGGCGGCCGTTGGCCTCACGCTTGAACCAGATGTTGGGCCAGGCGGTGAACCGGTGCCAGGCCACACCCATCGTCGTGTTGAGCGACAGCACGATCATCCACGTGAACGAGATGACGATCTTGAGCATCGCCACGAGGTAGATCAGGTTCTCCAGAGCAGACAGGCTGAGCCCGCTGAACGCGTCGCCGATGAAGAACGTGAGCGGGTAATGCGCCTGTGGGGCCGTGCCTTCGAGGTCGGCGACGGCGTACTCCGCCGCGCGCAGCGTGATGATGCAGAGCCCGATGCCGAGGATGACCGCCTCGACGAAATACGCCTGCCACATGCGGGAGCCGCTGAACCGGCTGTAGCGACCCCGCGACCCGGTGGGCAGGTGGGTCACCCGGATCGCGATCAGGCCGACGATCGAGACCAGCATCAGCCACGTGATCAGCTCGGTCGCCCAGTCGTAGACGATCCAGTGACCGATCAGCGGGAGAGCGAACTCTGCATCGAAGAGCTGCCCGAAGGCCGTGACGAGGGTGAAGAACAGGAAGCCGAACCCGACGAACACGAACCAGTGCATGATCCCGACGTGCGTCCACTGCAGCATCCTGGTGTGGCCGAGCGTCTCCTTGACCAACGTGGTCCAGCGCGCACCGCGGCGCGTTGACCGGCCGACGGCCGGCTGCCCGGTACGGACGACCGCCACGATGGATGCGATCGCCTTGGCGAACAACGCGATGGCGACGATCGTCACCGCCAGCGACACGACGATGGCAAGCACCTGCATAAGGGTCTCCTCGCGGTTGGCCAACCCGGCGTCATCGACCTGCGGGTGAGACCAGGGCGTGCAGCCGACCCCGGCAGCAGGTGAAGGACGTGCCGGGAAGCCTATCTTCCGGACGCTCGACCGCATGCGGCGACCGCCCGGTCCGGCGGCCGTCTGCTCAGTCGTCGGAGAGTGTGAGCAGCCGCTCCAGTCGCTCGCTCTCGTTGTCGACCAGCCAGTCGTCCTGGGACAGCAGTTCGTGGGCGCGGGAGAAGTAGGTGGAGGCCTCCGTCTCGCGACCGAGGGCCATCAGGTTCTCGCCGAGCTCCTCGTAGACGTAGCCGTCCGCGGAGCCCGCTGGGCTGGACGCGAGCATCTCCTGGATCTCGAGCGCCTCGCTGTACCGCTCGAGGGACCGCAGGCATCGGCCGACGCACCAGTGTGCGATCGCCGTCTCCCGCTTGGAGCCTTGCTGCTGCCGTACCTCGACCGCACGCCGGAAGATCGCGAGCGCTTCCTCGAAGGCACCTGCATCGTGGCGGTTCCAGCCCTGGTTGTTGAGCAGAGAACCGAGCCAGCGGCGTGCCTCGGGGTCGTCGGAGTTCTCCGCCACGGAGATGGCCCGCGCGTTGACGGCTTCGGCTGACGCCGGGCCATCGGTGCTGCCGATGACGATGGCGGTCATGTGTAGCGCGTCCACCGCCAGCCCGGCCAGGTCTGCGGCCATGGCTTCGTCGTACGCCGTGTCGAAGTGAGGACGGGACGCGGCCGCCGAGCCACTGGAGTTCAGCAACCGACCGCGCTCGATCTCGAGCCGGGCCCGTACGTGGTGGTGCTGCTGCTCGCCGATGCTGTCGCCGGCGGCGTCGAGCTCACGAGCGACGGCGTCGAGAATCGTCTGGGCGTCGCTGAAATCGCTGCGGAGGCCCTGCGCCCGGGCCATCTGGGTGCGCAGCACGAGACCTGCGGCGCTACCGTCCTCGGCCGCGTCGCTGGCCGTCCGGAACGCGTCATACGACGCCTCCGGATCCTCGAACTCCCAGGTTTCGCTGAGGTACCGCTCGAGCTCGTGCGGGTCCATACGCCGCCACCTCCTTGGTGGGGGTAAGTCTGCAAGGCAAACCCCAGGTCAGCAAGGTGCGTTTGCCTAGTTCACAAGCCACCTGGCTTGTGAACTAGGCAAACGCGGACGGCCAGTCGGGCGACTGTTGAGGTCGGGGAAGGGGGGCGAAAGGCGAGGGCCGGCTCGCGGGGTGCGAGCCGGCCCTCGGGTGCTGCGGGTGGTGCTGTGCTGCGGGTGGTGCTGTGCTGCGGGGGTTTACGGAGTGCCGAAGACTTCGAGCTCGGTGAAGTCCATGTAGGTGCACCCGCCGTAAGGACCGTTCGGGCAGTTCGTCGTGAAGTCCGGCACCTGGGGGCTGTTGAGCGTCAGGCGCACGTACTGCACGTTGTTGACGGCCTGGCTGGCCGACAAGTCGGTGAACTGGGTCCTGTCGAGCCAGTTGGCCTCCCCGTTCACGTCGACGACCGTGGTCCACGGACCGCTGGAGGCCGGAGCCACCTCGATCGTGAAGTCGCCGGTCGACGAGCTACCGGGGTCACCACAACCGGACGTCGGGTCCACCTTGAAGGCCGAGCTGAGGCCCGACCCGGTCCCGATGTCGACCGGCTGCGGCAGCTGCACCACGAGCTCCTTCGGGATCACGGTGCCGGTCGGGTCGCCGTTGTCGTTGCCTGTGGTGCTGCCCCACACCTGGCCCTGGCTCAGGTCGATGGCTCCCTCGGGACCACAGCCGAAATCGGTGTAGTCGGGTCCGGTGAAGTCGTAGACCTGGGCTCCCGCCGGTGCGGCGGCCCAGTCACGCCGGGTCTGGAAGTCCTTGCGGGTGAACGACCCCGTGACCAGGACCTTCTTGACGACCTGCTCGTACCCGACACCGCCGACCACGACCTTCTGGTAACGACCGGGCCGGACGTTACCGATCTGGTAGATACCGTTCGCGTTGGTCGTGTCGGTGTAGCCCGGGTGACCCGTGATCGTCACGCGAGCGCCTTCGACCGGGTCACCGGTCAACGGGTCGGTGACGATGCCGGCCAGCGTGCCGACGCCACGCGACGGTGCCGGCGGCGTGTGGAAGTCCTCGGCCGGCTGCGTGTCGCCGCTCTCGGTCGTCCCGGCGTACCAGCCCATGCCGCGCTGGGCGAAGATCCGCCACAGCCCATCGGTGTGATGGCTCTGGTAGACCACCCGGTCGGCCTCGATGACGGCGTTGCGCATGTCGAGCATGGACGGGTCGCTGGACGAGAGCTCCATCGCACGGGTCGTCAGCATGTCGGCGACACGGTGACCGAACTTCTCGCGGATCTGCCAGAGCGTCTGCGCCCAGACCTCACCGCTGGAGTGCACCTCTGGCGCACCACCGATCATCGGGAAGTCGCCGTAGGTGTACCCACCACGCTTGCCGGTGATCGGGTCGGTGCAGTTGCGGGCCTTGGAGTGAACGCTGCAGTCCATCGCCATCGTGCGGAACGGGAACTGGTTGGCGAGCGTGTACTTGCCCTCGAGGATCTGACCGTCCTTGTTGGTGTCGCGCTGGAAGCCCTTGGAGACGAGGTAGTCCATGGCGTAGTAGTCGCTCCATGCCTCACCCATGGCCCCGGCCTGGATCGAGTTCAACGTCGAGTTGCCCTGCGCATCGGTGACCAGTCGGTTCGACAGGCCGTGGGTGTACTCGTGGTACAGGATGCTCGCGTCGAACGAACCGCTCACCGGAAGGAACGGGTCGTAGGAGCTCGGCGTGTGCGGCTGGTGCCACAGGTACATCTGCATCGTCGGCGCGATGCCGTCCGGCGGAGTCGACATGTTGGCGTTGTCGATGTGGTTGGCGTCCGGCAGGCCGTGGTCCGTCGACGCACCGTCGAGTGCATTCAGCAGGACGGGGTCACCGTCAGCGTTCTCGAAGTTGCCGGCCCGCGCGGTGAAGCCGATCGGCGCCTTTTCGAGGTAGTCGTGGAACGTGTTGGCCAGGTAGAAGGCGTTCGTCACGTCCGCCTTCTTGTTGACCCGCCACGAACCCGCCTTGTTGGGGTTCCACGTGCACACGAACTGCTTGCTGCACAGCTTGTTGCTGTGGAACGTGCGCAGCTTGAACTGCGGGTGCTTCTTGTTTCCGGGGACCGGGGTCTTCTCGCGCTTCTGGACCAGGTTGTCGTCGTTGACGTCAGCCCAGGCCGAGACGTTCGCGCCGTGCAGCCACTTGGCCCCCTTGAGGACCCAGCCCTTCTTGATGAAGTTGACCACCTTGGCCTTGCCGCCGCGAGCGGCGCCGGGGTAGTAGTCGTACACGCGGCCGTCGCCCCGGTCGTTGCTGACCAGGTCACGCCGGTACAGGACGGCCCCGGTGCGGGCGTCTACCACGTGCGCGTAGGTGAGTCCGTCGCCGGACTGGGTGTACGTCGACCAGCCCAGCCGTACGCCGGAGGGCGTCACGAACCACACCGGTGCGACGCGGTCACCGTTGGACCAGAGCGAGACACCCTTGCCTGCGGCAGCCGAACGCTCGGTGGCCGGCGCTGCGGTGGCTCCGACATCCTTGGCCGCTGCCGTCCGGGCGCCGGCCGCGGACAGAGTGGGGCTCTTGGCGACCTTGGCGGTCAGGCCGGCCAGGCCGGAGACCGGGGAGCCCTGCAGGGCGATGAGCTGGCCATTCTTGGCGACGTGGGCCTTGAGGCCGTTGCCGAACACGGTGACGCCGCCGCTGGACTGGGTCCACGAGAGGTGGTGGATGCCCGCGACGTCGACGTAGTCATTGCGCAAGCGGAACGTGCTCAGGTCGGCGCGACGCAGACCGAGCTCGGCGAGGTGCTGGCGGACGTACGTCATCGCGACGGACCGGGCGCTCGCCCCGCTGGGCGCCGTGAGGTACCGGTCGAGCGAGCTGAGGTTGGCCGGGGTGCCGGTCAGCGGGTCGATGTCGACGATCGCTGACGGCCCGATGTCGGCACGCAACGCGGCGACGTGCGCCGGCTTGGTGCCCTCGAGCGCCTTCTCGGCAGGGGCGATGGTGCTGGGCGCCGCGACGGCGCGGGCGTCGTAGAAGCCCTTGCGATCGCGCTCGGCGCTGTTCTTCATCGCCGGCGACGTGGCGGCCGCTCGGTCTTTCGCTGCGGTGGGCGCAGGAGCCGCGGCTCCGTTGGGAACGGCGGTGAGCGTCAGCCCGGCGACGGCGACCGCCGCCAGAGCCGAGATGGCGCTACGCCGTAGACGGGTGGTAGGTGCTGACACGTGAATGTCCTCCAGTGACCTCGAACGGGGAAGGGGAAGGAAGGCCCCCGAGGGAGGCTACGTGGTTTCGTGACGGACGTCACCCCCTGCAACCGTGTCGGGCCTAAGAGTTGCCCAGATGCGTGTCGCGTGTGAGCCACCGCCGATTCGTCGTGAGAGCACCGAGGCCGTCGCCCTGATACGGCGGACGGCCTCGTCGAGTTCGGGTGGTTCGTCCGAGGCGAACGTCACCGCGACCGCGGCCACCGGATGACCACTGTGGTCGGCCACCGGCACCGCGACGGAGGCGAATCCGGGCGTCACGTCGTCCTGTTCTGTGGCGTACCCACGCTGCCGGGTCTCAGCCAGCACCGATGACAGCGCGCTGAGGCTGTTCGGCCCCGTGCCGTGCCTCGACACGAACGCGTCCCGGTCGGGAAACAGCGCGCGGATCTGGGCGGCGGGGAGCGCTGCCAGGATCGCCCGTCCGCTCGCCGTGATGTGCGCGGGAAGCCGCACGCCGACGTCGCTCACGAGGACTGGCCGCCGGACGGCTCGCTCCTCCAGCACGTAGAACACGTCACGGCCGTGCAGCACTGCGAGATGCCCCGACTGGCCGAGTGAGTCCACCAGCTCCGCCAGTGGGCGACGGGCGAGGCGCTGGAGCGGAGCCTGCCGGGTGTAGCCACTGCCGACCTCGAAGGCGGCGACGCCGAGCGCGTAGCGGTGCTCGTCCTCCACATGGGTCACGAAGCCTTCGGCGATCATGGCGTTGACCAGGTGGTACGTCGAGCTCCGGGGTGCCCCGAGCGCTGCCGCGATCCGCTCGAGCGGCACCGGTTCGGGTTGGCCGGCCAGGAAACGGAGGACGCGAAGGGCGCGCGTCGCGGCGGGGACCTGGGCGGGTGACATGCGTCGACTCTAGCCGCCGTGTCTCGGATCTCAGATTGTATGCGCCTGCACCCACTGGCCGGATGCGCCCGACCCGAGTGGAATGTGGTCATGACCTCACCTGTCCTCGTCGGCGTCGGGCCGCTATCGGTCGACGACGTGATCGCGGTTGCCCGTCGGAACGCGAAGGTCGAGCTCGCCGAGGACGCCCGGAAGGCGCTCGTGGCCGCGCGATCCGCGGTCGACGAGCTCGCCGCCGCCCCGACTCCGGCCTACGGCATCTCGACCGGTTTCGGTGCGCTCGCCACCCGGCACATCCCGACCGCGATGCGCACCCAGTTGCAGAAGTCGCTCGTCCGCTCGCACGCGGCTGGCTCCGGCCCGGCGGTCGAGACCGATGTGGTCCGCGCACTCATGCTGCTGCGGTTGTCCACCTTGGCCACTGGCCACACCGGCGTGCGGGTCGAGACCGCCGAGACCTTGGCCGCCCTGCTCAACCACGGCATCACGCCGTTGGTGCACGAGTACGGCAGCCTCGGCTGCTCCGGTGACCTCGCTCCGCTGTCGCACTGCGCGCTGGTGCTGATGGGCGAGGGACAGGTCGTGGACGAGCAGGGGGTCAGGCGCCCGGCCGCTGACGCGCTCGCCGGCGCCGGCATCACCCCTGTCGAGCTGCAGGCCAAGGAGGGGCTGGCCCTCATCAACGGCACCGACGGGATGCTCGGCATGCTCGTCCTGGCGATCCACGACCTGCGGCAGCTGCTGAAGGTCGCCGACATCGGGGCGGCCATGTCGGTCGAGGGGCTGCTGGCCACCGACCGCGTCTTCGCGGCCGACCTGCAGGAGCTGCGGCCCCATCCCGGGCAGGCGGTCTCGGCCGCCAACCTGCGTGCCCTGCTGGCCGACTCCGGCGTGATCGAGAGCCATCGCGGCCCCGACTGCAACCGTGTGCAGGACGCCTACTCGCTGCGGTGCTCGCCGCAGGTGCTGGGCGCTGCTCGCGACACCGTCGACTACGCCGCGACGGTCGCGCAGCGCGAGCTCGGGGCCGCCATCGACAACCCCGTCGTGCTCGAGGACGGCCGCGTGGAGAGCAACGGCAACTTCCACGGGGCTCCGGTCGCTTATGTGTTGGACTTCCTGGCGATCCCCGTGGCCGACGTGGCGAGCATGGCCGAGCGTCGTACCGACCGGTTCCTCGACACCGCGCGCAACGCCGGGTTGCCGCCGTTCCTGGCCGACGACCCCGGCGTCGACAGCGGCCACATGATCGCGCAGTACACCCAGGCCGCGATCGTCTCGGAGCTGAAGCGACTGGCCGCTCCGGCAAGCGTCGACTCCATCCCCTCCAGCGCCATGCAGGAGGACCACGTCTCGATGGGCTGGTCCTCGGCCCGCAAGCTGCGGCAGAGCATCGATGGGCTGACCCGGGTGCTGGCGATCGAGATCCTGACCGCCGCCCGCGGACTCGACCTGCGCGCTCCGTTGGCGCCGGCGCCGGCCACCGCCGCCGTGATCGCTGCGCTGCGGACCCAGGTCCCGGGTCCCGGCCCGGATCGACACCTTGCCCCCGACATCGAGGAGGCCGTGCAGCTCGTGGCCACCGGCGCCCTCGTCGCCGCCGCCGACGCCGCCCTCCCCACGCCCCTCCGCTAACAGCTCCAGGAAGGAACTTCCGATGAGTGAGTCCCGCAGCATTCGCGCCGCCCGAGGCACCGACCTCACTGCCCGGTCGTGGCAGACCGAGGCTCCCCTGCGCATGCTGATGAACAACCTCGATCCCGAGGTGGCCGAGCATCCCGAGGAGCTCGTCGTCTACGGCGGGTCGGGCAAGGCCGCGCGGGACTGGCCGTCGTACGACGCCATCGTCCGGTCGCTCACCGACCTGCGGATCGACGAGACGCTGCTCGTGCAGAGCGGGCGTCCCGTCGGGATCATGCAGACCCATGAGTGGGCGCCGCGGGTCCTGATCGCCAACTCCAACCTCGTGGGCGACTGGGCCAACTGGGAGGAGTTCCGGCGGCTCGAGCACCTGGGGCTCACGATGTACGGGCAGATGACCGCTGGGTCGTGGATCTACATCGGTACGCAGGGGATCCTGCAGGGCACCTACGAGACGTTCGCGGCGGTGGCGGACCGGCGCTTCAACGGCAGCCTGGCCGGCACGATCACGCTGACCGCCGGTCTCGGCGGCATGGGTGGGGCCCAGCCGCTCGCGGTGACCATGAACGACGGGGTGTGCATCTGCATCGAGTGCGACGACTCGCGGATCAAGCGACGCATCGACCACCGCTATCTCGATGTGCAGGCCACGTCTTTGCAGCATGCTGTCGAGCTCGCGATCGAAGCGCGGGATGCCCGCAAACCGCTGTCGATCGGCGTCCTCGGCAACGCTGCCGAGATGGTGCCCGAGCTGCTGGCGATGGGTGCACCGATCGATGTGGTCACCGACCAGACGTCGGCGCATGACCCCCTCATGTACCTGCCGGTCGGGATCGAGTTCGACGACTGGGTGTCGTTCCGTGAGAAGGACCCGGCCGACTTCACCGACCGGGCCCGGGACGCCATGGCGCGGCACTGCGAGGCCATGGTCGGCTTCCTGGATGCCGGAGCCGAGGTGTTCGACTATGGCAACTCGTTGCGCGCCGAGGCCCGGCTGGGCGGCTTCGGCCGAGCGTTCGACTACCCCGGCTTCGTCCCGGCGTACATCCGGCCACTGTTCTGCGAGGGCAAGGGGCCGTTCCGGTGGGCCGCGCTCTCGGGTGACCCCAAGGACATCGCGGCGACCGACCGGGCGGTCCTCGAGCTGTTCCCGGATGACGAGAAGCTGCACCGTTGGATCAAGAAGGCGCAGGACCAGGTGCAGTTCCAGGGTCTGCCGGCCCGGATCTGCTGGCTCGGGTACGGCGAACGCCATCGGGCCGGGCTCCGCTTCAACGAGATGGTTGCTTCCGGCGAGCTGGCGGCTCCGCTGGCCATTGGCCGGGACCATCTCGACTGCGGGTCGGTCGCCTCGCCCTACCGCGAGACCGAGTCGATGCTCGACGGATCCGACGCGATCGCGGACTGGCCGCTTCTCAACGCGATGGTGAACGTGGCGTCCGGTGCCACCTGGGTCTCGATCCATCACGGCGGCGGCGTCGGCATCGGACGGTCGATCCACGCCGGTCAGGTCGTCGTCGTGGACGGCACCGACCTGGCGGCGCAGAAGGCCGAGCGGGTCTTGACCAACGACCCGGGCATGGGCGTGATCCGACACGTCGACGCGGGATATGACCGGGCCAACGAGGTGGCGCGCGAGCGCCAGGTGCCGATCCCGATGGCGCACTGACGCGCCCTGGTCGGGCGCGGTTGCCGAGGTCGTGTGCAACAACCGGGCGTGGGCGTCTAGCGTGGCGTCATGGCGAGAGATGGTGAGCGGTTTCCTTCGACGGCGCTGGGGTGGGCAGAGGCCTTCCGGCTCGGGACGGCCCGGCCGATCGACGCGGTCGAGCACTACCTCGCCCGCATCGAGGAGCTCGACGCGACGGTGGGCGCCTTCGTCCGGTTGACTCCTGACCGGGCCCGTGAACAGGCCGCGGAGGCGGGTCGTCGATGGGAGCAGGGGCTCACCCAGTCGCGGCTGGACGGCGTACCGACCGGCATCAAGGACCTGGCCTCCACGCGGGGGGTCGAGACGACGTTCGGGTCGGCGGCGATGCGCGGACACATCCCGGACTTCTCCGACGAGGTCGTACGCCGGATCGAGGGGGCCGGGATGGTCAGCCTCGGCAAGACGAACACGCCGGAGTTCGGTGCGCCGTGCTACACCGAGCCCGAGGTGGCGCCGCCGGCCCGGACTCCGTACGACCTGACTCGCAGCGCGGGTGGCTCGTCAGGAGGGGCCGCGGCGGCCGTCGCGGCCGGGCTGGTGCCCGTGGCGCATGCCTCGGACGGGGGAGGCTCGATCCGCATCCCTGCCAGTGTGACCGGGCTGGTCGGGTTCAAGCCGAGCCGGGGCCGGATCAGCTCGGCACCGATCTACGGCGACATCACGGGACTGTCGACCTCGGGGCCGCTGGCGTCCAACGTTCGTGACAGCGCCGCCTTCATGGACGTGATGGTCGGTCCGGCCGTGACCGACTCGGACTGGGCGGTCGGGCCGCCCGACGGCGCGACCTATCTCGACTGGTGCGGCCGTGAGCCGGGACGACTGCTGGTGGCCCGGTTCAGCACCCCGATGATCGCCGATGTGGCGGTCGATTCCGAGGTGTTGGCGGCGTACGACGCGATGTCTGCTCGGCTCGCCGCGCTCGGGCACGAGCTCGTCGAGGTGCCGCAGCCGTTCCGGCACGACATCGTGTCGACGTTCGAGACGGTGTGGTCCGTGATGACCGCCTCGTGGCCGTTGCCGCCTGCGGCGGAGGAGCAGGTGCGCCCGCTGACCAGATGGCTGCGCGAGCGGGGTGCCCGCGTGAGTGCGGTGGAGTTCTTCGATGCCATGGTCCGGATGCGTCAGGCCGCCGCCGGTGCGCTCGGCATGCTGGCGCCGTACGACGTGGTGCTGACCCCGACGTTGGCTCAGCCGCCGGCCCTGGTGGGCGCCCTGCGTGACGACGACGACCCGGCGCAGGACTTCGAGAACCAGAAGGCGTTCTCGCCGTTCACGGCAGCGTGGAACGTCACCGGGATGCCGGCGGTGTCGCTGCCGACGGGCTGGACGTCGAGCGGCCTGCCGATCGGGACGATGCTGGCCGCCAAGCCGGGCCAGGACCACGTGCTGTACGCCCTGGCCGCCCAGGTCGAGGCCGTCGTCGAACCCGCCTCCCGCGGCTGGTCCCGCCCCACCCTCTCCCTCCGTTGACCCGCGGATTCCTGGGTGTTGACCCGCGGGTTTCTGGGTGTTGACCCGCGGGTTTCTGGGTGTTGAGCCGCGGGTTGCGACTACCAGCGCGAGTGATGGACGACCTCGTCCAGCGGCTTCCGGCCGCGCTTCAGTGACGGCGACTTCCGGTCCGCTGCCCGGTGGCCGATCGTGAGGGCGCCGATCGGGGTGTACTCCGGCGGGACCCCGAACTCAGCGCGGAACACGGCCCAATGCTCACGGGGTATGCCGAAGAAGCACGCGCCCAGCCCCTCGTCCGTCACGGTCTGGAGCATCAGGAGAGCCGCCATCCCGGTGTCGATGTCCCAGTACGGCACCGGCCATCGTGACTCGTCCTTGTCGGTCCAGCCCTTGTCGGGCGCGGCGTACCGGTCGAGGTAGACCTGCTTGCACGACAGTGGCACGACGATGACGGGTGCACGGTGCATCCCCGACAACCAGCTGTCGGGAAGTGCGCCCGGCTCCGTCGTGCACGCCCAGAACCGGTCGACGTCGGCGCGGGTGTCGAGCAGCAGGAACCCCCAGCCCTGGCTGAAGCCGGCACTCGGTGCGTGCAGTGCGTTGGTCAGGATGCGCTCGACGACGGCGGGGGCGACCGGGTCGTTGGTGTAGTTGCGCACCATCCGGCGCCGCTCGACCACGTCCTGGAAGTCCATCGCCCGTCCTCTCGTCGAAGGGCAGGATGTCACACCCATCAGGGCCTCGAGGTCTGCGATACCAGACGGGATCAGGCCTGCCGGACGGCCCAGTGCCGCCGTCGGCTGAGATAGTGCAGACGTGACGTTCGAACGGATGTGGCGCGAGCTCGAGCCGATCGGCCGCGACCCGCGGTCCGGCGGCTACCTCCGCGCACCCTTCGGATCGGCCGAGCGCGAGTGCGCCGCGTGGTACGTCCAGGAGTGCGCAGCCCGCGAGATGGTGCCCGAGTACGACGGCCAGGGCAATGCCGTGGCGTGGTGGCGGCCGACCAATGCTCAAGCAGGCAAAGGGATTCTCATCGGATCCCACCTCGACTCGGTCGACCAGGGTGGGGCGTTCGATGGCCCGCTCGGTGTCGTCTCGAGCTTCGCCGCGATCGACGCCCTGCGGGCAGCTGGTGTCGAGCCCGCCCGGCCGATCGGGGTGGCGATGTTCGTCGAGGAGGAGGGATCGCGCTTCGGCATCGCGTGTCTCGGTTCGCGGTTGGCGACGGGTCGTATGGCGCCCGCGGAAGCGGCGGCGCTTCGCGACCGTGACGGCGTGGGGCTGCTTGACGCCATGGAGACCGCCGGCTGCGAGCCCGACCTGGGCAGAGCCGCCTGGCTCGACGATGTGGAGCTGTTCGTCGAGCTGCATGTCGAACAGGGTCGCGACCTCGTCCATCGCGAAACGCCGGTCGGAGTGGCCTCGGCGAGCTGGGCGCACGGCAGGTGGCGGTTCGAGTTCGACGGCGAGCCCAACCATGCAGGCGCCACCGCGATGCAGGACCGACACGATCCGATGCTCACCTACGCGATGACGGCGCTGGCGGCCAACAAGCAGGCCCGGCTCAACGAGCTGCGCGCGACGTTCGCCCGCGTCGACGTCGAGCCGAACATCACCAACGCGATCCCGTCCCGGGTGCTGGCCTGGCTGGACGCGCGCGGGGCTGATGCCCGCGCGGTCGCGGGCCTCGTCGAGACGATCGCGAGACAGGCAGCCGAACGGGCCGACCGCGACGGCACCACGGTCACCGTCACCCCCGAGTCCGTCGTGCCCACCGTCGACTTCGACGCCGGGTTGGCACAGCGGATCTCCGCCATGCTCGACGACGCGCCGATCATCCCCACGGGAGCCGGGCACGACGCCGGCATCCTGCAGCTGGCGGGCATCCCGTCCGCCATGCTCTTCGTGCGCAACCCGACAGGTGTCTCGCACTCTCCCGAGGAGTTCGCCGAGACCACCGACTGTCTGGCCGGCGTCGATGCGCTGACGACCGTCCTCTCGGAGCTGGTGGCATGACGGCGTACTGGTGTGAGCGGGCCTGGCTGGGGCCGGGCGACGTGGCTGCTGGAGTCCTGGTCACGGTCGACGGCAACCGGATCACCGAAGTGACCACGAGCGAGACGGCTCCTGACGGAGCGTTCCGCCTTGCAGGCTTGACGATTCCCGGCTTTGCGAACTGTCACAGCCACGCCTTCCACCGTGCGTTGCGCGGTCGCACCCAGCGCGAGTCGGGATCGTTCTGGACCTGGCGCGACACGATGTACGCCGCAGCCGAACGGCTTGATCCAGACAGCTACTACGCCCTGGCGCTGGCGACCTACCAGGAGATGGTGCTCGCCGGTTACACCGCGGTCGGAGAGTTCCACTACCTGCACCACGGGCCCGACGGGGCACCGTACGACGACGCGAACGCCATGGGGCTCGCCCTTGTCGCGGCTGCCACGGATGCGGGCATCCGCATCACGCTTCTCGACACGTGCTACCTCTCTGCCGGATTCGGCGAAGCTCCCGAGGGCGTCCAGTGTCGGTTCAGTGATGGTGACGCGGCGTCGTGGGCCGAGCGCGTCGTCACTCTGGCAGCAAGCGCCGAGGTCCAGGACGAACATGTGCGGGTCGGCACCGCGATCCACTCGGTGCGCGCTGTCCCGCGTGCTGATCTCTTGACCGTCGCGAAGGCCCGGCCGGATGCGCCCGTGCACGTGCACCTGTCGGAGCAGGTCGCCGAGAACGAGGCTTGCGTCCGGGCCTACGGACTGACCCCGGCACAGCTGCTGTCGGAGGAGGGCGTGATCGACGCGAGGCTGTCGGCGGTCCACGCCACTCACTTGACGGCGGCGGACCGGGCTGCCCTGGGGTCGTCGAACGCTTATGCCTGCTTCTGCCCGACCACCGAGCGCGACCTCGCTGACGGCGTCGGGCCCGCGACCGAGCTCGCTGCGGCCGGGGCGCGGCTGACCCTCGGTTCTGACAGTCATGCCGTCATCGACCCCTTCGAGGAGATGCGCGCCGTCGAGCTCGACACCCGGCTGGCGACCCAGCAGCGGGGTCATCTGCGTGCCGCCGCCCTGCTCGTCGCGGCGACGTCGACGGGACACGAGTCGCTGGGGTTCGTCGACGCCGGCCGGATCGCTGTCGGCCAGTGGGCCGACCTGGTCACGATCCACGACGAGTCGCCGCGGACGGCTGGCACAGGGTCTGGTGAGGAGACCGTGGTGTTCGCGGCCACCTCTGGCGACATAAGCCACCTGGTCGCCGGCGGGCGACGTGTCGACCTTGACGCGGCCGGTGTCGGCGCCCGGCTCACTCATGCGATTCGTGACCTGGTGGTCTCGTGACCGCCAGCCTGGTCTTCGACCGCATCGGGGAGCTCGTCACCAACGACCCCGCACACGGCGGCCCGCTGGGCATCGTCCATGACGGCGCTGTGGTGGTCGAGGGCGAACGGGTTGTCTGGGTGGGGGAGTCGGCATTCGCGCCGACGGCCGACGACCGCATCGACCTGGCCGGCGCCACTGTGCTGCCCGGCTTCGTCGACAGCCACGCGCACCTCATCTTTGCCGGAGACCGCGCAGAGGAGTTCGCGGCCCGGATGGAGGGGCGCAGCTACTCCGCCGGCGGGATCGCCACCACGGTCGCGGCCACGCGGGACGCCACCGACGAGGCACTCGCCGCGAACGCCGCCCGGCTCGTCACCGAGATGGCTCGGCAAGGCACCACCACGGTCGAGATCAAGTCGGGTTACGGCCTCACGACGTACGACGAGGCACGCAGTCTGGCGGTGGCACGTCAGTTCACACCTGAAACGACCTTCCTGGGGGCACACGTGGTCCCGGCCGAGTTCCGCGACGATCCGGCGGCGTACGTCGCCCTCCTGACCGGGCCGATGCTCGAGGCCTGTGCGCCACATGCGCGCTGGATCGACGTGTTCTGCGAGCGCGGCGCGTTCGACGAGGACCAGGCCCGAACGATCTTGGCCGCCGGTATGGCGGCCGGCCTCCTGCCGCGCATCCACGCCAACCAGCTCGGGTTCGGCCCGGGCATCACGGTGGCGTGCGACGTCGGCGCCGCATCGGCCGACCACTGCACCTACGCAACCCCGGACGACATCACCAAGCTGGCTGACGCCGGCGTCGTCGCGACCCTGCTGCCCGGCGTGGAGTTCTCGACCCGTTCGCCCTACCCCGACGCGCGGGCCATGCTCGATGCCGGGGTGACGGTGGCGCTTGCCACCGACTGCAACCCTGGTTCGTGCTACACGTCCTCGATGCCCCTGTGTGTGGCGTTGGCGGTCCGCGAGATGCGGATGAGCCCGGCCGAGGCGCTGTGGGCCGCGACCGCTGGTGGTGCGGCCGCACTGCGCCGTGACGACGTGGGCCGCCTCTCACCCGGCGCGCGGGCGGACCTCACCGTGCTCTCAGCGCCGTCCTACGTCCACCTGGCGTACCGGCCGGGTGTTCCTCTCGTCCATGCGACGTACAAGGACGGGCGACGCCTCAGCTGACTACCGGTTCGACGTCAACGCGGCGAGATCACGTTCGCTGTCCGACGGTGGCCGCGGGGGCGTCAGCGGTGAGGGCTCGACACGCAGCAGGCGCGCCAGCCAGACCGGCAACCACCAGTTCCACCGGCCCATCACGCTGACCAGGGCTGGCACCAACAGGGCTCGGACCAACGTGGCATCGATCAGGATGCCCACACCCAGCGCCGTGCCCATCACTTTGATGTCAGTGCCCGGTGCCGACGCGAGCGCCGCGAAGGCGAAGAACAGGATCAGCGCAGCGGACGTCACGAGTCGGCCCGTTCGGCCGAGTCCGGTCGTGACAGCTGCACCCGTGCTGCCGGTGGCGTCGTACTCCTCCCGCATCCGGGCGAGGATGAACACTTCGTAGTCCATCGACAGCCCGAACAGGAACGCGAAGATGATCACGGGGAGCCAGAACGTGATGGCACCCGTTGGTGCGACGTTGAAGATCGCCTCGGAGCCATGGCCCATCTGCCAGAAGAACACGACCGAGCCGAACACCGCCGCCATGGAGACCAGGTTGAGGATGACCGCCTTGATCGGCAGCAGGATGGACCGGAACGTCCGCACCAGCAGCAGGAACGTGATGAAGGCGATCAGCGCGAGGACGTAGGGGAACTTGTCGTAGACGGCGCTGAAGTAGTCCTGCACGGTGGCGCCGGCGCCGGTGACCCCGACCTCACCGCTGCTCGCGCTCTGTGCGGCCGACCGGATCCCGTCGACCACGGCGTTCGCCGAGCTGTCGACGGTCTCGTTCTCCGGGATGACGTCGATCACCGCCGTGTCGCCGCGCACTCCGCCTACGACCGCGGTCTGGACTCCCGGGACCGACTTCGTCGCGGCGACCACAGCCTGGGCGTCGGCCGCGGGTGCGAGGACCTCGACCGGGGTGAGCACTCCGCTTCCGACGCCGCCATCGCGCAGCGTCGTCAGCGTGTTGAAGGCCGGGCCGCTCTTGGCAAGGGACGCCACGTCGGACTGGCCGATCTTGATGCTGAACACCGGCGCGACGAGCACACCGAGGATTACCAGTGCTCCCAGGGCCGCGATGAAGCGGTGCCGGACGATCCCTCGGGCCCAGGCGGTCCACCCGCGCGACGCGACGCCTTCGTGACGGATGCGGGGGAAGTCGATGCGCGGCCCGACGCTCGACAGCAGGGCGGGGAGCAGCGTCAGGACCACGGCGACGCTGACCAGCGGGATCATCATGCCGCCGAACCCCATGCTGCGCAGGAAGGGAACGGGGACGACGACCAACGCCACCAGGCTGATGGCGACCGTCACGCCGGACGCCAATACCGCGTGCCCAGCGGTCTGCATGGCGACGACGACGGCCTCCTCGTTGCTCCGGCCGTGAGCTCGTTCCTCCCGCCATCGGGAGACGACGAGCAGCGAGTAGTCGATGGCGACACCGAGGCCGATCAGCGCGATCAGGAACTGCACGACGAAGCTGACGTCACTGAAAGTGGTCAGGCCGAGGACGAGCAGGAAGGTCGTCAGGATCGACACCGCGGCGATCAGCATCGGCAGGAAAGCGAGGAACGAGGCGAACACGAACAGCAGCACGAGCAAGGCGCCTGCGGCCCCGAAGAGCGTCTCGACGAGCACACTTGGTCCAGCGCTGTCACCACCTGCTGACAGCAAGCCGTACGACGTCAGCCCAGTCTCGAAGCCGGCCGAGGACCCGGCTTTGGTCAGGGCCGGCTCGAGCTGCGCCTCGATGCCTCCCGCGAAGGACCGGGGAAGCGGTCCCTGGATGAGCGCGTAGGTCGTGCGGCCGTCCTCGGAGATGAACGACGGGTCCTGCGTGCTGGCGTAGTCGACCAGGCGCGTCGCCTCCGGCACGGCCTCGGTGGCGCTCTTGAACACGCCGGCCACGGCCGCGGCGTCCTGTGTGACCGTCTCCCCCTCAGGAACGGTGACGGTCGCGACGAAGGTGTCGTACGAGCTCGTGCCGAAACTCTTGATCATCTGCTGCTCGGCGGTGTCACCGGGCTGCCCGGGCAGCGAGAAGTCGAGGGAGAGCCGGTCGGACAGCTGGCTGGCGGCGAACATGCCGGAGAAGAAGAGCACGACCCAGATCGCGCTGACGATCCTGCGGTGGTGCATGACGAGTCGAGCCCAACGTTCCACGATCACTCCCGGTCCTCGTGCGGCGCTGCGCCGCCTGGTCAGTCACGAGGTTGGACCCACGTCGCCGCCAGAACTCATCGGTCGGAGATCGGTGGCCGCCCCCATGTCTTCGACGAAGGTACTGACGCTAGGTGAAAACCGTCAATATCATTAATGATCAATCCAATGAAATCATGGTGGAACTCCGGGTGAACCCTGATGAACCTTCCGGTTTGGGGTATTGGTCCCTGGGTGAGCCGCTCAGGGGCTGGCGCAGATGGTCAATGAGGTTAATGATCAATGCCGTGATCGGTCCGGCGACGGGTCGGCAACCGGCGATCCGGTCCCGCGGGTCCAGATGAGGAGGTCGGGTCATGGCGACGCCCGTCTCCGCTGAGCTGCCTCAGTTCACGGGCTACCTGCTTCGGCGCGCCTACGTCAAGGCGACCATGAGCGCCCGGGCGTGCATCGACCACGAGATCCCCGTCCGCGAGGTGTCGATGCTCGCGATCCTGGCCGAGCGCGGCGCCCTGTCCCAGCGGGCGCTGTCCGACCTCACCGGCGTCAATCGGACGATCATGGTCAAGGTGGTCGACGACATGGAGACCCGCGGTTGGGTGGTCCGCGAACGCAACCCCGACGACCGACGGTCCTATGCGCTGCGACTGACGGCTGCGGGATCGGCGGCGCTGGACCGGTTGCTCGCTGACCTCGACCGCGGAGAGCTGCTCCTGACCAAGTCGTTGACGAAGACCGAGCGGGCTCGGCTGCGATCGGTGTTGTCGAGCTTGCTCGACGGCGAGGCCTGGTTGGCCATCGAGTCGCTGTCGCGCTATGCCGGCTTCCTGATCGCCCAGGCTCATCGGGTGCTGCGCCTGTGGGCCCAGGAAGCCCTCGCGCCGTTGGGTCTGGATCCCCGCGACTTCGGGGTCCTGTCCGCCATCGCGAGCGACCAGCCCTGCTCGCAGAACCACCTCGCGCAGGCGCTGGGCGTGAGCCCGCCGGCAGCATTGTCGTTCGTGGGTCACCTCGAGGCTGCCGGCCTGGTGCGCCGCGAGCGCAACCCCGACGACCGCCGGTGCTACGACCTGACGCTGACGCCGGCCGGCTTCAAACGCCTCGGGCTCGCGCGCGCCGCCGCGGCGGAGGTCCAGACCCGCGTCACCGAGCGGCTCGGGAAGCGCACCGATGCCGACCTGAGGGCCCTGCTGGCCCGCGTCATCGCGGACTGACAGCCGCTCCGCCGGGCTGGCCGGCGAAAATACAGCCAGCTGCTGGGAAGAAATCGCCAGGTCAGGCGTTGTACCAGACAGGAACCTGAGCGAAACCGACTCAACTTTTGGAGTTCGCTCGATTGTCCGGTAAAACTTGAGTCGACAAGACTCATGCTTGTTCACACTTCGTTGAAAGGTAAGACCACCATGGCTCGTGCGGTCGGAATCGACCTGGGTACGACGAACTCCGTCGTAGCCGTCCTCGAGGGTGGAGACCCCACCGTCATCGCTAACGCCGAGGGTGCTCGCACCACCCCGTCCGTCGTCGCCTTCGCCAAGAACGGAGAGGTGCTCGTCGGTGAGGTTGCCAAGCGGCAGGCCGTCACCAACGTCGATCGCACCATCCGTTCCGTCAAGCGCCACATGGGCACCGACTGGAACCAGAAGATCGACGACAAGACTTTCACGCCGCAGCAGATCTCGGCGTTCATCCTGCAGAAGCTCAAGCGGGACGCCGAGTCCTACCTCGGCGAGTCGGTCACCGATGCGGTCATCACCGTGCCGGCGTACTTCTCCGACGCCCAGCGGCAGGCCACCAAGGAAGCCGGCGAGATCGCCGGGCTCAACGTGCAGCGCATCGTCAACGAGCCGACAGCGGCGGCGCTGGCCTACGGACTCGACAAGGAGTCCGACCAGACGATCCTGGTCTTCGACCTCGGCGGTGGCACGTTCGACGTGTCGTTGCTCGAGATCGGCGACGGCGTCGTCGAGGTGAAGGCCACCAGTGGTGACAACCATCTGGGTGGTGACGACTGGGACGCCAAGATCGTCGAGTGGATGATCAAGGAGTTCAAGAACGCGCACGGCACCGACCTGGGCGCGGACAAGATCGCCCGGCAGCGCCTCCAGGAGGCTGCCGAGAAGGCGAAGATCGAGCTCTCCTCGTCGTCCGAGACCACCATCCACCTGCCCTACATCACGCTGAGCGAGACCGGGCCGCTGCACTTCGAGGAGAAGCTCACCCGCAGCGAGTTCCAGAAGCTGACCGCCGACCTGCTCGACCGCACCAAGCAGCCGTTCCAGTCGGTTATCAAGGACGCGGGTGTCAACGTCGACCAGATCGACCACGTGATCCTCGTCGGTGGCTCGACCCGGATGCCGGCGGTCACCGACCTGGTCAAGGAGCTCACCAAGGGCAAGGAGCCCAACAAGGGCGTCAACCCCGATGAGGTCGTCGCTGTGGGTGCAGCGCTGCAGTCCGGTGTCCTCAAGGGCGAGGTCAAGGACGTCCTGCTCCTCGATGTCACCCCGCTGAGCCTCGGCATCGAGACCAAGGGCGGCGTGATGACCAACCTCATCGAGCGCAACACGACGATCCCGACCAAGCGGTCGGAGGTCTTCAGCACCGCGGACGACAATCAGCCTTCGGTGATGATCCAGGTCTACCAGGGTGAGCGCCAGATGGCGGCCGCCAACCAGCTGCTCGGCAATTTCGAGCTGACCGGGCTGCCCCCGGCACCGCGTGGCATCCCGCAGATCGAGGTCACTTTCGACATCGACGCCAACGGCATCGTGCACGTGTCCGCCAAGGACCGCGGCACCGGTCGCGAGCAGTCGATGACGATCACGGGAGGCTCGGCCTTGTCGAAGGAAGACATCGACAAGATGGTTCACGACGCCGAGCAGTACGCCGAGGAGGACCGCAAGCGCAAGGAAGCCGTCGAGCTGCGCAACCAGGCCGACTCGACCGTCTACTCGACCGAGAAGTTCCTCAGCGAGAACGCCGACAAGATCCCCGACGACGTCAAGACCGAGGTCGAGACCGACATCGCCGAGGTCAAGAAGGCCCTCGAGGGCGACGACAATGACGCGATCTCGGCGGCTGCCGCCAAGCTCGCCACGTCCAGCCAGAAGATGGGCTCGGCCATGTACGAGAGCGCTGCCGCGGCCGAGGGCGCCACTGCCTCGGGGGCGGACGGGGCGGCCGGCGATGACGATGTCGTCGACGCCGAGATCGTCGACGAGGGCACGGATTCAGAACCGTCCGGCGCCGCCTCATCGGAGGCCGGCGAGGGTTCGACCGAGGGTGAGAGCAAGTGACCGCTGGCAGCAGCGAGTACGGCGAACCGGTGTTTCGCGACAAGCGGCGCATCGATCCCGAGACCGGACAGGTGAGGGAGCCGCGACCGGCGGCTCCCTCCGAGCCCGCCCGTTCCGACGAGGGCGGGACCGGTCCGGAGCCGGCCGCGACCCCTCCGACCGCAGCAACGGACTCCACCGAGCTGGAGGCCACTCTGGCCGAGCGCACGGCAGACCTCCAGCGGCTCCAGGCCGAGTACGTCAACTACAAGCGCCGAGTCGACCGCGACCGTGAACTGGTCAAGGACTCTGCCGTGGCCGCGGTACTCACGGCGTTGCTCCCCGTGCTCGACGACATCGGTCGGGCACGTGAGCACGACGAGCTGTCGGGTGGCTTCAAGGCCGTCGCCGAGTCGCTCGAGCGGATCGTGACCGGTCTGGGGCTCGAGCCGTTCGGCACCGAGGGCGACCCGTTCGACCCGAAGATCCACGAGGCGCTCATGCATCGCTACTCCGACGATGTCACCGAGCCGGTCGCGCAGACCGTGCTGCAGGTCGGTTATCGGCTGGGCGAGCGGATCATGCGCCCCGCCCGGGTCGCCGTGGTCGAGCCGGAGCATTCAGTGGCCCTCTCGTCCGATGGCGCGGCACCCGATGACGCGGGTGCCACGCCGGACGGCGGAGCCGACGATGCTGCGGCAGGGCCACCCGTCCAGACGTCGTACGAGGGCGACGACGGCGTCGACACGAACGGTGGCCGCGGCTGAACACAGCCGCGGGCACGATGATCGAGGGTGAGAGGAGGGGAACATGAGCCCGGCTGACTGGGCGACGAAGGACTTCTACGAGGTCCTCGGTGTCGCCAAGGACGCGTCGGAGGCCGACATCAAGAAGGCCTACCGCAAGCTCGCGCGTGCTCACCACCCCGACTCCAACCCCGGCGACGTGAAATCAGAGGAGCGCTTCAAGTCGATCTCGGAGGCGTACTCCGTCCTGTCCGACCGCGAGCGGCGTCGTGAGTACGACGAGCAGCGCACCCTCTTCGCCAACGGAGCCTTCCGCGCTCCTGGCGGCCAGGGAGCCGGCGGGGCCGACTTCAGCGACCTGTTCGGCGGTGGCAGTGGCGGTGGCGGTGGGGGCGGTTTCAGCGATCTCTTCGGGGGGATGTTCGGCGGCGGCAGCCGGGTCCGGACGAGTCCGCGCCGCGGGCAGGACGTCGAGACCGAGGCCGACCTGACCTTCGACCAGGCACTCGAGGGCCACACCCTGTCACTGCGGCTCAGCAGCGAAGAAGCCTGCTCGGCTTGCTCGGGCACCGGTGCGAAGGCCGGGACGGTGCCGCGAGTCTGCCCGACCTGCCAGGGGTCCGGCATGCAGACGACGAGCCGGTCCGGTGGCTTCGCGATGACCGAGCCGTGCCGCGACTGTCTCGGTCGCGGGCTCAAGGTCGACGACCCCTGCCCGGTGTGCCACGGCTCCGGCCGCGGCGTTTCGACGCGCACGATCTCGGCCCGGATCCCGCCCGGGGTCAGGAACGACCAACGGATCAGGCTCCGGGGCAAGGGCGCACCCGGCGAGCGCGGTGGACCGAACGGTGACCTGTACGTCTCGGTGCACGTGCGGCCGCACCCGTTGTTCGGCCGCAAGGACGACAACGTCACGGTGACCGTGCCGGTGCGCTTCGACGAGCTCGCGCTCGGCGCGTCCATCGCGGTCCCGACGACCGACGGCACCACCGTCACCCTCAAGATTCCGGCAGGCACACCGAACGGCCGGACGTTCCGGGTCAAGGGCAAGGGCGCGACACGACGTGACGGCACCAAGGCCGACCTGCTGGTCACCGTCGACGTCGAGCTGCCGAAGACGCTCGGAGACGCAGAGCGGGCGGCGGTCGAGGCCTATCGCGAGGCCATGTCCGGCCACGACCCGCGTGCGACCTTGGTCGACCGTGCCAAGCGAGGAGGACACAGCCATGCCGGGTAGGACGCGTATCACCTTCGACCTCAGCGATCCGGAGGCCCCGGTCTTCGTCATCAGCGTCGCCGCCGAGCTGAGCGGCATGCACCCGCAGACCTTGCGCAGCTACGACCGGATGGGACTGGTCAGCCCCGGCCGGACCAGCGGGGGTGGCCGACGGTACTCCCAGCGCGACATCGAGCTGCTGCGTACCGTCGCCGAGCTGACCTCGACCGGTATCGGCATCGAGGGCGTACGCCGCATCCTCGAGCTCGAGCACCAGGTGGCGGCGCTGCGTGCCCGGGTGGCCGAGCTCGAGGACGAGCTGGTGGCCGCCGCCCGCGCTGCCCTGCCGAACCTGCCCGCCGTACGCACCGTGTCGGCCCTCACGCGCTGGCAGCCCGGCCCGTTCCCCTCACCCTGACCCACCTCCACCCTTCCCCGCGAATTGCGGGAAGGTGCATGACCCAACCGGCGTGTCGCCCTGCGATTTCCCGCAATTCGCGGGGGTGCCGCCACCGAAGAAGGAATCATGGACGCATCGAAGTTCACCCGGCGTAGCCAGGAGGCGATTGGCGCCGCCATCGAGTCCGCCACGTCGGCCGGCAACCCGGCCGTCGAGCCTGTGCACCTGCTCAGCGCACTCCTCGCGCAGACTGACGGGATCGCAGGCGCGCTGCTGCGGGCTGTCGGCGTCGACATCGCCGAGGTGAGCGCGGCGGCTGCCGAGACCATGCGGCGGCTCCCCGCTGCCACCGGTGCTTCTGTGGCGTCGCCGTCGTACGCGCGCGCCACGATCCAGTCGCTCGAAGACGCGACCAAGCTGGCCGAGTCCCTCGGGGACGACTACGTCTCGACCGAGCACCTGCTCGTGGCGCTGGCCAGGGTGCCTGGTGCGGTGCAGGACCTGCTCGAGTCACGGGGTGCCACGGCGGACGGCCTCGAGGCCGCGTTCGCGTCGGTGCGGGGGTCGGCGCATGTGACGTCTCCCGATCCGGAGTCCACCTACCAGGCGCTGGAGAAGTACGCCGTCGACCTGACGGCCCTGGCGCGTGACGGCAAGCTCGACCCGGTGATCGGCCGTGACAGCGAGATCCGCCGCGTCGTGCAGGTGCTCAGCCGGCGTACGAAGAACAACCCGGTCCTCATCGGCGAGCCCGGCGTCGGCAAGACCGCCGTCGTCGAGGGACTCGCGCAGCGGATCATCGCCGGTGACGTGCCCGAGTCGCTGCGGGGGCGCAAGCTGCTCTCGCTCGACCTCGGCGCCATGGTGGCGGGTGCCAAGTACCGCGGTGAGTTCGAGGAGCGGCTCAAGGCCGTGCTCGAGGAGATCAAGGATTCCGCGGGCCAGGTCATCACGTTCATCGACGAGCTGCACACGGTCGTGGGAGCCGGGGCGACGGGGGAGTCGGCGATGGACGCCGGCAACATGCTCAAGCCGATGCTCGCGCGGGGTGAGCTGCGGCTGATCGGCGCGACCACGCTCGACGAGTACCGGTCGCACATCGAGAAGGACGCTGCCCTCGAACGGCGCTTCCAGCAGGTGTTCGTCGGCGAGCCCTCGGTCGAGGACACGATTGCGATCCTGCGGGGGCTCAAGGAGCGCTACGAGGCGCACCACAAGGTCTCTATCGCCGACGCCGCCCTGGTCGCCGCCGCGACGTTGTCCGATCGCTACATCAGCGGACGGCAGCTGCCCGACAAGGCGATCGACCTCATCGACGAGGCATCGTCACGGCTGCGGATGGAGATCGACTCCAGCCCGGTCGAGATCGACGAACTGCGGCGTGCGGTCGACCGACTCAAGATGGAGGAGTTCCACCTCGAGTCAGAAGCCGACCCCGCCAGCAAGGAACGCCTCGTCACCCTGCGACAAGAGCTGGCTGACAAGTCCGAGGACCTGCGGGCACTCGAGGCGCGCTGGGAGCGCGAGAAGGTCGGCCTCAACCGCGTGGGCGAGATCAAGCAGCGCATCGACGAGCTGCGCACCGAGGCCGAACGCCTGACGCGTGAAGGTGGCGAGGACAACTTCCGCCGGGCTGCCCAGATCGAGTTCGAGGAGATGCGTGACCTCGAGCGTGAGCTCGCTGACGCCCAGGCCGCCGAGGCCGAAGAGCTCGCACCGATGGTGCGCGAGGAGGTCGGCTCCGACGAGGTCGCCGAGGTCGTCGCCGCCTGGACCGGCATCCCGACCGGACGTCTGCTCGAGGGTGAGACCGGCAAGCTGCTCCGGATGGAGGACGAGCTGGGTCGTCGGGTGGTCGGTCAGCAGGCCGCGGTCATGGCGGTGTCAGACGCCGTACGTCGAGCGCGGGCCGGTATCTCCGACCCGGACCGCCCGACCGGGTCGTTCCTCTTCCTCGGCCCGACGGGCGTCGGCAAGACGGAGCTGGCCAAGGCGCTGGCAGACTTCCTGTTCGACGATGAGCGGGCCATCGTCCGGATCGACATGAGCGAGTACGCCGAGAAGCATTCGGTGGCACGACTGCTGGGCGCGCCTCCCGGCTACGTCGGCTACGACGAGGGCGGCCAGCTCACGGAGGCAGTGCGCCGGCGTCCTTACTCCGTCATCCTGCTCGACGAGGTCGAGAAGGCCCATCCGGAGGTGTTCGACGTCCTGCTCCAGGTGCTCGACGATGGGCGCCTCACCGACGGACAGGGCCGCACGGTCGACTTCCGCAACACGATCGTGATCCTGACGAGCAACCTCGGCTCCCAGTTCCTCGTCGACCCCCTGCTCGACAACGAGCAGCGCCGCGAGTCGGTGATGGGAGCGGTCCGCCTGGCGTTCAAGCCGGAGTTCCTCAACCGGCTCGACGAGGTACTGCTGTTCGAGCCGCTCGGAACCGAGGAGCTCAACCACATCGTCGACCTCCAGGTGCAGGCGCTCGCAGACCGGCTCGCCGTCCGTCGCATCACGCTGGACGTCACGGTCGCAGCACGGGAGTGGCTCGCCGTCACGGGCTTCGACCCGGCCTACGGCGCACGCCCGTTGCGTAGGCTGGTCCAGAGCTCGATCGGGGACGCGCTGGCCCGAGCGCTCCTGGCCGGCCAGGTCAGCGACGGCGACACGGTGCTGGTCGACCGTGACGAGGCGGCGGACGCGCTGACGGTCCGCGGCATCGAACGACCGGTCGGCGATGACGTGGCGGGGAGCGCGACCGACCACGACGACGAGCCGTAGACGAGGAGTGACGTCACCGTGAGCCAGTTCCCGAGCCGGTCCTCCGGCGGCGGGCTGCGCTCCCGCCCGCGCGAGGTGACGGTCGGCGGACTCGCGGCCGTGGTGGGCAGCGCGATGGCGCTGGTGCTGCTGATCAGCACGGCCAACCAGCTCAACAGCAGCCAGGTGACCGACACCCTTCGCGAGGTCATCAAGAGCGAGCAGGCCGCGACCCTCGGGCTCACGCTCGAGGGCGCCCGCGAGGTACTGCGCTACACGATCATGGCGTTGGCCGTGCTCAGCGTCTCCTCGCTGGTGCTCGGCTTTTACGTCCTGCGTCGACACCGCTCCGCGCGCGTGGTCCTGACGGTGATCGGAGGTCTGGTCGGGGTCCTCGCCCTGCTGGCCGGACCCGTCGCCTGGCTCGTCAGCCTGTACATCGGCGTCTCGATCCTCCTGATGTGGAGCCGTCCGGCGCGAGCCTGGTTCGGTGGACCGGGAGGTTCTGAAGGTACGGGAGATGGGGGTCGAACGGGCGGTCCCGGCCGTTCGGAGGACGTCCCAGATCCGGCGGGTCCGAGATTCGGTGCGCCCCGAGGTCCGCGCCGCGATGTCGACGGGATCCTGCCGCCGCCGCAGTCGCCACCTCCGGCGGGGCCGCCCGCCTCGCCCTGGCTGCCACCGCCGGCGGATGGCCCACCGTCACCCCAGGACGGCGCGACCGAGCGACCTTCGCCGCCGCCTCCGCCGCCTCCGCGTCGCTGACCTCTGGCGGCCGAGGGCGCGGGTCAGGCCTACCCCGGCGTCACCGT
>CAVQJX010000007.1:0-173785 GCA_963712935.1 uncultured Actinomycetota bacterium | reverse complement strand
CTCGGCCTGGTCTGGATCAACGCGCTCGACGTGGTGGCGTGGGCGGTGATGTGGCTCCTGGGTTGGGGAGCCAACTCGATCAGCGGCCTCGTGGGCGGATACCGGTTCCTGGCGCTCGCGCTGGCCTATGAGCTCCCCTTGATGTTCGCGCTGACCGCTCCGGCCATCGCGGCGGGCAGTCTCGACCTGGCCGAGGTCGCGGCTGCACAGGACGGGCTGTGGTTCGTGGTGTGGGCGCCGGTGGCGTTCGCGGCGTACTGCTGGGGGATCCTCGGTTTCTCGGTCCGACCGCCGATGGATCCGGGCGCCGGCGCTGACATCTCCGGCGGCATCCTGGCCGAGCTCGCCGGGGTGGACCGCCTGTTGGTCCTGGCCGGTCGCTACGTCCTGCTGGTCGCAGGCTCCGCGGCCGCCGTTCCGCTGTTCCTCGGCGGGGGAGCGGGACCCGTCCTTCCGGGGTGGCTGTGGGTGCTGACCAAGACCCTCGTGCTCAGCGTGCTGCTCGTCGGGATCGGTCGCCGGGTTCCGTCACTGCGCCCGGACAAGCTCCTGGAGGTCGGCTGGGCGGTGGTGCTCCCGCTCGTGATCGCGCAGGACCTCGTCGTCTCGATCATCGCCGTCGCCACCCACGAGACACCATGACGCATCCGAGAGGTCGTCCAGTGACCACCCGAGAGGAGACCCCGTGACCGTTGAGCTGACCGATGTCGCGTTCTGGCTCTGCGCCGTTGTCGCCGTCGTCGCAGGCGCGCTGGTGTTCTACGTCGACTCGATGGCGCGAGCGACGTACGCGCTGGCCGTGTCGTTCGTGGCCGTCGGGGTGTCACTGCTGCTCCTCGGACAGGCGTACATGGGAGTCATCGTGATCCTCATGATGGTCATGGAGATGGCCGTGATGGCCGTCTACATGGTCATGTTCATGGGGATGAACCCGGCCCTGATGCCGATGAGCATGGTGCACTCGCACCGCTCCTCGATCGCGGCCGGTATCGGCACGTTCCTCGTGCTGGGCGCCGGTGCCGTGCTGGTGCCGTGGCCGACACGACGTGGTGCGCCCGGAGCGGACGTCACGGCTGCCCTGGGGGAGGCGCTGATGGAGACGCACATGCTGGTGATGATCGCGATGAGCCCGGTCATGGTCGCCACGATCGTGGCCGGCGTCGTGCTGTCCTCACACCGCAGCCGCTACGACCGGCTCGGTGACGACCTCGATCGACGACCCGCGGACGACCCCCATCCAGGAGGTGTGGGTCGATGACGCTGGAGTCAGTGCTGCTCGTGGCTGCGGCCCTGATCGCGGTCGGGGTGTACGGCGCACTGTCCCAGCAGGTCGTCGTCATGGTGATGATGGGCCTCGAGCTGATGATCAACGGCGTCATCCTCGCCGGGGCCGGCGCGTGGTGGTTCCTCGCACCCGACCCGTCCGGTCAGGTCCTGGTCCTGGTCGTGATCGCGGCGATGACGGTGGAGATGGCGATGGGCTTCGCCGTGGCCACCCTGCTGCATCGCCAGGCCGGGCACGACATGACCGACATGGCCGCGGAGCTGCACGGCTGATGCTCGATCTCACGCTCGTCGCCCTCGTCGTGCTCCCTACCGTGGTGGGCTCGGTTCTGCTGCTCGCCGGACCTACGGCCGACCGGATCGCGGTGCCGGCCGGGGTTGTGACGGCCGGCCTGCTGGCGCTGGCCGCCGTCCCGGTGGCTTTCCCGGTGAGCGGACCACGGCCGTCGGTCGCGTCGCCGTTCATGGCCGGCTCCGACCTGGCCCTGGCCGTGGACGGGCTGGCAGCCCCGGTCCTGCCCACCGTGGCGATCGTCTCGCTGCTGGTGCTGCTCTCCTCGACGGGGAATCCCGACCTGCGTACGGGCCGGTTCCACGGCCTCATGCTCCTCTTCGTCGCTGCGGCGGTGATGACGGTGCTGGCCACCACGCTGCCGACGCTGCTGCTGTCGTGGGAGGTGATGGGGGCGACGTCGTTCGCTCTCATCGGCTACCACTGGCGCGACCCGGTGAACGTGGCGTCGGGCACGACTGCCTTTCTCACCACCCGCGCGGCGGACCTCGGTCTCTATGTGGCAGCCGGTGCCGCGCTCGCGGGAGGCACCGGGCTCGGACTCGCGGCTCTCCCGGAGGCCGCGGATGGCTGGCGGGACCTGCTCGCGGCCGGGCTGGTCGTCGCATCCCTCGGGAAGGCGGCCCAGCTGCCGTTCTCCTTCTGGTTGTCGCGAGCCATGCACGGGCCGAGTCCGGTGAGTGCACTCCTGCACTCGGCTGCCATGGTCGCCATGGGCGGCTACCTGTTGCTGCGGGTGTCTCCGACCCTCGCTGCCACCGGGTGGGCCGACGACGCGGCCGCCTGGGCCGGCGCATGCACCGCCCTCGTGCTCGGACTGGTCGCGCTGGCCCAGAGCGACCTCAAGCAGCTGCTGGCGGCTTCGACCGCTGCTCAGCTGGGCTACGTGGTGCTGGCGGCCGGGGTCGGGGCCACTGCGGCAGGCACCACACACCTGGTCGCGCACGCGGCGGTGAAGGCTGGACTGTTCCTGGCCGCCGGCATCTGGCTGGAGGCCCTCGGCACGAAGCGGCTGTCAGGGCTGACCGGGGCCGCCCGGAGCTGGCCACTCGTCGGGGCGTGCGCCGTGGCCGGACTGGTCTCGTTGGCGGGGCTCCCACCGTTCGCTCTCTGGGCGACCAAGGACGCCGTGCTGGCCGGAGCGTGGGAACACTCGCCGCTGCTCTACGTGACGGGTCTGGTGGGTGCAGCCCTGGCCGCCGGGTACGCCGGCAAGGCTCTGGTCGTGCTGACGCGTCCCGCTCCGGAGGGCGTCGAGTCGGCGTGGGACGAGGAGCGGCCCGGAACACGGCAGGTATCGCTTTGGTCGAGCCTGCCGCTGGTGCCGCTCGCGGTCGGTGCCGTAGTGCTCGGTGTGCTGGCCCTGCCGCCGCTGGCCGGTAGCCTTCGCGACCTGGTCGGCAGCCAGACACCGGAACCGGGGGCTCGGCGAGCTGCTGGTCTCGGCCGTCGTCGCCGGGGTAGCCCTCGCTGCAACGCTGCTGCTGGCTCGCCGCGCGGAGGTCGCTCGCCGCGGGGGCTGGCCGGCCGTGCTGACCGACTGGCTGTTCCTGGAACGGGTCACGCACCGGGTCGTCGTCCGTCCGGTCCTGCGGCTCTCCGCGCTGCTGGCCCACGTCGACGACGCGGTTCTCGACCGTGGGGTCGGGGCGACCGCTCGCTGGACCGTGCGGCTCGCCGGTGCCTCCGCTCGTGCCGACGACGGTGGCGTCGACGCGGTGGTGCGGGGCGTCGCCTCCGGCGCGCGCAAGCTGGGCAGGGTCGTGCAGCGGCCCCAGACCGGCCAGCTCCACCAGTACTACCTCCAGGCCCTGCTCGTCCTGGGCCTCGCTGTCCTCGTCCTCGTCCTCGTGAGGTGAATGTGCTCTCCGTCCTGGTGTTCCTTCCGTTGGCTGCCGCGGCGGCGTTGCTGCTGCCGCCGGTCGGCGAGCGGACGGCGCGCGCAGCCTTCGTAGCGGTGACCGGGGTCGAGGTGCTCCTGGCCGCGGTCGCGTGGGCGGCGTACAACGCCCCGGCGTCCGGCCAGCTGTCCCTGGAGGAGCAGGCGCAGTGGATCCCGGGCGTGGGATCGAGCTACCACGTCGGGGTGGACGGGCTGTCCCTCCCGCTGGTGGTGCTGACCACGGTGGTGTTCCTCGCCTGCGCGGTGTTCGCATCGAGGGAGTCCGACCGAGCCCGGCTGCAGGCCGCCTTGTTCCTGTTCCTGGAGAGTGTGTGCCTGGGGCTGTTCGTCTCCGCGGACCTGATCCTGTTCTTCGTCTTCTTCGACCTCTCGATCGTGGGAATGTACTTCTCGATCAGTGTCTGGGGCCACGGGAACGCTGCCCGGTCGGCGCTGAAGTTCTTCCTCTACACCTTCCTGGGATCGCTGGCGCTGTTGCTCGGGTTCGTCGGCCTCTACGTCGCCTCGGACCCGCACACCTTCGACATGGTCGAGCTCGCCGCGAACCCGCCGCTCCAGGGTCGCGGATGGGTCGGCGGCCTGGTGCTGGCGGCTGTGCTCCTCGGGCTGGCCGTGAAGACCCCGACCTTCCCCTTCCACACCTGGCTCCCGCCTGCGCACACCGATGCCCCGGCGATCGGATCCGCGGTACTGGCGGGGGTGATGCTCAAGATGGGCACCTACGGCTTCGTGCGGATCGCGATGCCGATGCTGCCCGATGCCTGGCGGGCCTGGGCGCCGGTGGTGATCGCGGTCGGGATCGTCTCGGTGCTCTGGGGAGCCCTGGTGGCGTTGGCGCAGACGGACCTGAAGCGGATGATCGCCTACACCTCGGTCAACCACATGGGGTATGTCGTCCTGGCCGTGGGCGCTGCCGGAGTGCTGGCCGACGGCGCCGACGAGGCCCGAGGCGTGGCGGTGACCGGCGCGGTCACACAGATGGTCAGCCACGGCCTGCTCACGGCTGCCCTGTTCCTTCTGGCCGGCGTCATGTTCGAGCGCACGGGCGACTACTCACTCGACGCGTACGGAGGCCTGGCCGCTCCTGCTCCCCGCTACGCGACCTTGTTCACCGTCGCTGCCTTCGGGTCCCTGGGCCTGCCCGCACTGTCGGGGTTCATCGCGGAGTTCCAGATCTTTGCCGGCAGTATCGCCACCGTGCCCGTCACGGCCGTCGCCGTGCTGGGCATCCTGATCACCGCGGCCCTCTTCCTGCGGGCTCTGCAGCGGGTCTTCACCGGACCGACCTCGGGGCTGTCGGAGGGCTTCGGCGACGTGCGGCCGCGTGAGTGGGCGCCAGTGACGCTGCTGCTGGTCCTGTCGGTGCTGATCGGAGTCCTGCCCCGGCCCCTGCTCGACCTGATCGAGCCGGCGGCAGCGACCGTCGCGCACCTCGTGGGGCGCTGAGCGGTGTCGACGGGCACTGACGTCCTGGCGCTGCTGCCGGAGGCCTTGCTGTTCCTCGGCGGGATGGCTTGTCTGGTCGGTGGATCGTTCACTCCCCGGACCCGCCAGTGGCGGATCCGGCTGCTGGCGGGGTCGGCCACGCTGACCAGCCTGGTGGCGGCGGTCGTCGCCTGGACCGGTGCAGACCGCATGGCCTTTTCCGGGACCTTCACGGTGGACGCTTCCACCGGGGCCGCGCGGGTGATCGTGACCTCCGCGCTGTTGCTGCTGCTGGTGATGGCGGAGGGGGACCTGCGGGATCATCCACGGGAGAGCGAGACGTGCAGCCTGCTCCTGTTCGGTGGCGCCGGGGCATTGTTGCTGGCCGGGTCCACCGACCTCGCACTCCTGGTCGTGGCGTTCCTGCTGTCGAGCATTCCGCTCTACGGCCTGGTGGGCATCGTTGCCCGGCCGAACTCGCCGGAGGCAGCGCTCAAGACCTACCTGTTCGGCGCCCTGTTCGGCATTCTGCTGATGCTGGGGGCGGTGCTCCTCTACGGCCTGGCCGGTCGTACCGGCTACGACGCCCTCGGAAGCGGACTCGACGAAGCCCCGCAGGCGGCGGTGGCGGCCGGGGGACTGTTGGTGCTGGCCGGGCTGCTGTTCAAGGCCGGCGGTGTGCCCGCCCACTTCTGGGTGCCCGACGCCACCGAGGGCGCGTCGGTGACCGCGGCTGCGTTCCTGACCACCGTCCCGAAGGTGGGCGCGGTGGTCGCGGTGACCCGGCTGCTCGACGTCCTGCCCGGCGAACTGCGGTGGCCGACCCTGGTGGGGGTTTTCGCCGTGGCGAGCATGACGGTCGGCAACCTGGCGGCATTCGCCCAGACCGACGTACGCCGGCTGCTGGGCTGGTCCACCGTCAGCCAGGTCGGCTACCTGCTCGCCGCAGCGGCGGTCGCCGGACGCACCGACCTCGGTCAGCCGGCTGTGCTGTTCTTCCTGGCCGGCTACGCCGTCACCAACGTGGCGGCGTTCGCGGTCACCGCCGCGGAGCCGCGGCGACGGTCTCTCGAGGCTTGGGCCGGTGCCGCAGCAGCACGGCCCGGGTTGGTCGCCGCGCTTGTCGTGGCCCTGCTCGGTCTCGTCGGGACACCTCCCACCGCTGTCTTCGTCGGCAAGCTGATGACGATTGCCGCCACCTGGGACGCGGGGCTCGCCTGGCTGGCCGTCGCGCTCGCGGTGAACACGGTCGCGAGCCTCTTCTACTACCTGCGGTGGATCCGGGCTGCGCTGCGGCCGGCGACCGAGGGCGGCGAGTCCTCCGGCGCGAAGCCCGGGCCCGGCGCTGGCGGCCGCTGCCGCGAGCACCGCCGCCGTGGTGCTGGGGCTGGCTGCCGGGCCGGTCTGGCTGCTGCTCACCTGACTCAGCCCGGCAAGACGTCCCTGACCGCGTCGACCACCTTGGCGAGGCCAGGTCGGTCGTCACCACCGCTGGCCCAGACCGGGTCCTGCGGAAGGGCCCCATCGGGTCTGCCTGCCCGGGCACCGACGCGCGTGGAGCGAGCGAGCGTCGAAAGGCCTCGTCCAGCCCGACGAGCCGATGGCCAGGAGGAAGCAGATCTGTCTGGAAGTCGTCGTCAGCGACCACCATGTCGTGGTGAAGACTCTCGACCAGGGCCTCCACCGTCGGGCGCGGCACATCAGTGAGGCTGCCCACGAGCAGGCCGACAAGCGCCGTTGGAAGTAGAGGCACGTCGACCTGAGGTCGTTCGACGCCGGCGTGCGCGCTATATGCCTGCAGGAGCGCCCCGTAGCGCAGTCGGTCGGGTCCACCGACGTCGAAGTGGCGCGAGGGGCCGACGTACCCCAGTGCCCCGACGAGCGCCTCGAGCGCATCGACGATCGCGATGGGCTGGACCAGGGAGTCCATCCACGTCGGCATGGTGTGTACGGGCATCCGTTCGCTGACTTGCCGAATGATCTCGAACGAGGTGGACCCGCTACCCATGAGCACCGCTGCGCGCAGGACGACCACGGTCGCGGCTGTGTCTCGGAGGATGCGTTCGACCTCGCGTCGCGACCTGATGTGTTCGGAGAACTCCGACTCGGCGACCTCCGGGACCAGCCCGGAGAGGTAGATGATCCGCTCGACACCGTGGGTGCGCACTCCGGCGGCCAGGTGGGTGGCAGCCAGGCGATCGGTCTCGACGAAGTCGTCACCGCCCATCCCGTGGATGAGGTAGTACACCGCGTCCATGCCCTCGCAGGCAGCCGTGACCTGGTCGGGATCGAGCGCGTCCATGACGACGGTCTCTACCTGGTCGCCCCACCAGGGCTCTTCGCGTTCGGGGTTCGACGTGGTTGTGCGCACCTCGTGGCCGCGCTCGAGGAGCAACGACACGAGCCGACTACCGACGTAGCCGGTAGCCCCGGTCACCAAGATCCTCATGCGTCCTCCACTCTCCGTCGCCTGGTCTGCCAGGCCTTCTTCGCTGCACGGCTGCGTCGCCGGTGCAACCGCTCGGCCTCCAGCTGCGCTCGCCGGTGTGCGCGGGCCGGTCGTCCCGCTTCCTTGTCGGCTCTGTGCCGTTCGGCAGCGAGAGCCGATGGTGACCGGACTGGCCACACGTAGGGTAGGTCGTCCGGGACCTGTGGGAAAAGCGGCCGGTAGTGCTCGGGGTCCTTGCGCACCAACGCGGACTGGTGACTGCGGTGCACCGCCTCGTCCCCGAGCCAATCAGGCAGTGCCTCAGCAGCGGCGAGCTCGGGCTGTGTACGCACGGTCGTGATGCCGGCCGCGTGCAGGTCGGTGGCGATCGTGAGTGCGCACGTGTCGCCGAAGCCAAGCAGGCACCACGTCTCGCAACACGTGAATCCGTAGCGGCCGAGCGCCTCCTCGAACCCTCGCCACATGAGCACCGCCGGATGGTTCTTCCATCCGTAGTCGGGTCTGGTCAGTGCCCGGACCACCTGGATGGTCTCCACGCGCTGTTTGCCGAGTCGCTTGGGGTCCAAAGCCTGGGCTGAGCGCTCGAAGTCGGCGTAGGGGAGAAACGTCTGCACCTTCCCAGTGTGCCCGCTTCTCGTTCAGCCGCTCTTAGACCAGGGGATCGGGGAAAGCGGCGCAGGTGAAGTGGTGTGGAACAGCTCGAACCTGGGTATGAGACCGCAGACAGAAAGACGGGGTCGGTTGGAAGGATGTGCGTCGATGACGGGTCCTCGGACGCAGCGCTATCTGTCCCGCCTCGAGGAGCTGGTCCGGGCGTGTGACCTCCAGCAGCTGCTCGAGCTCGTCGGGCGAGATGATGTCCCTGAGATCAAGCTTGATCAGATGGACGCGATCAGCACCGAGGACTTGCTCGAGGATGCATCCATGATCCTGATCGCCATCGTGCACGACGTGGCCGCGGAACGAGGGCAGCACCTGCACCTGGTGCCCGACGCGGCGGATTCCTAGCGGTCAGTCGTCAATCGCTGCGTCAGCGAGGAGGCAGAAACAGTCGACGGAAGAGTCGGCTGCGCCGTCCCGGGTCGCGCCTCTGCCCCACGTGGGTCTCGCCGCTGCTGTGGGGAGACCGTTTCACGCCAGCAGCCGCCGACGTCCCTCTCGATGACTGGGCGCGTCGTTCGGCGCGGCGCTCAGCCCACGCTGCGATGGTGAGATCGACGTCGCGCGGCATCGTGACGAGGGGAGGCTGGTTGTCGCGCGGGGTGTAGCGGGCGTGCATGACGCGGGCGTTGAAGTCTTCGACCAGCTCGCGGGCCTCCGATTCGGAGCTGCACCGGTCGAGCTCGGCATCGAGCCCGGCGTCGTCCTTGCGCAGCTGTAGCGCTGCCGGCAGGACGCCGGTGATGTTCTCGCGTTCGACGAGACGCTTGATCCACCAGTCGGGGTCGTGCGTGTCTCCGAGGTCCGGGATCGGCTTACCGGCCCCGGGCAGGTTGTCGAATGCGCCCCTCCTGATGGCCTCTTGCACCTGGTGCTCGACCCAACCCTCCTTGTCTTGCATGCGCGCAGCGGCCTCGGCCTCGCTGCTGCGGCCTGGCTGCTCTCGGCTGCCCCCCGGGCTCTCCCTGCCAGACCTCGACCGCTCATTCACCTCGAACTGCTTTCGTCGCTGTTCACCCGCTACGTCCAGATTACGCGTTCGGATGCGGGTCAGGCGACTGGCCAGGCCCTACGTGGGTAGACCTGTTTCGGGTTTGATGGCTCCATGGACGTCGCGCAGGATGAGCCCGGGCCTGATGGTTGGTCCCCGGTCCCGGGCCTGGCCGGGCCACCAGATCCACTTGTCAACGGCGACACGACCGTTGATGTCACCAAGGACGGGCGGAGCTGGCGGATCGGAACGGGGTTCGACGTCGCCTGGATCCTCGGCCAGACCACGGAGGGCCTCTCGGTCACCACCGCGATCCCGCCGGTGTTCGACGCCTACGCGACGTTCTATCCCCCCGACGGCGTCAGCATCCAGACGCATGAACGCGCCGTGGTCGAGGTGCTCACCGCCAACACGCCCGACCAGCCGTGGTGGCTGGGCTATCTCGACACCGGCGCACACGACATCGTGTTTCCGTCCGCGCCGAAGGTCTCCCTGTACTGGTACTGGTCGTATGTGCTGGTCGAGGCAGGGCCTGAGCAAGCCCTGACCTGGCGGACCGGTCACATGCGGGGCGACGGACCGCTTCCCGACCTGTTCTTCCCCAGTGACCGCTCCTGGCTCGTCTCCGCCCTCTGGGACGACACCTGGGCCGACATCGGCGGGACCGAGCCGCTGATACAGGCGCTGCAGCGCCATCCGCTCGTCAACGCCCGCCCGGTCGACCCCGACGAAGACGCCCTCCCGCCCGGACTGACCCGCGACTGACGCCGTTCGTCACGGACCAGAGCGCCTCGTTGCTGACGCTCCGCAGGTTTGCTTTCATGGTTTGGATGTTGCTCTCTCGGACTCCCGCGGAACAGCCGCGACCCTCCGCCCAACAAGGGCGCTGACGATGGAGCTGGCTCTGACACCACGTACAGGTCTGGCCGACCGGGTCGCCATGGTCACCGGAGGATCCCGTGGCATCGGTGCTGCAACCGCTGTGCGGCTGGCGGCGTACGGCGCGTTGGTCGGCGTGGGAGGTCGCGACGGGACCGCAATCGATGCCGTGGTGGACCGCATCCGCGCCGGCGGCGGCAGCGCGATTGCTGTGCCGGCCGATGCCACCGACCCTGAGGCACTGGACCACGCGTATGCAGCGCTCGAGCAGGAGTTCGGTCCCATCGAGCTACTCGCAGCCTTCGCGGGTGGAAACGGCCGCCCGTGCCCCACCGAGGAGGTCGAGCCCGAGGAGTGGCGCCGGGTGATCGAAGGGGACCTGACCTCGACATTCCTTACCATCCGAGCTGCCCTCCCGGCGATGCTGGATCGGGGGAGTGGCTCGATCGTGACGATGTCGTCCTCGGCCGGTCGACAGCCCAGCCAGGCGGCGGCTGCGTACGCCGCAGCCAAGGCGGGCGTCGCCATGCTGTCCAAGCACCTGGCCGCCGAGCTGGGTTCGCGCGGGATTCGCGTGAACTGCCTTGCGCCGTCGGCCGTCCTGAACGACAAGATGGCGACCGCGATGTCCAAGCAGCAGCAGGCCGAGCTGGCCAGCACCTTTCCTCTCGGTCGCCTCGGTCAGCCCGATGACGTCGCGGCCGCCGCCACCTACCTGCTCTCCGAGGACGCCTCGTGGGTCACGGGTGTAACGCTCGACATCACCGGCGGCCGGGTCATCGTCTGAAACCTTCCGGATGCTGCATCCGTCGATGCTCCCAGTCGCACCTCACCCGGCCATCCACCTCGGTGGTCGGCCGGCCGCTGCGTCGTACTCGCGGACGGACTGACCCTGCACTCTCCCGACGGGCGACGTCGGACATGACCGGACAAACGCTGACAGAGAGGCACTGATGATGAATCACCATCTTGTTTTTGCCCCTCTCGGGCTTGCCGTCGGTGGTTCAATGTCGAAACGAGATGGGCTACCTGTGCCAGGACGGGGCGGAGGAGACATGCAGACAAGCATGCGCAAACGGGAGTTGGTGGGTGTGGTCGTCTTCGCCTGCGCCATCGGGCTGGTGGGCGCCGGTCGAGCTGACGCCGCGGCGTTCGGGGCGAGCTGGCAGCTGAACGAGAAGTCCGGCAAGGCCATCGACTCGTCGGGCAACCACAACGACGGCGTCATCCACGGTGGCATCACCCGCGACGGAACCGGATACACGTTCGACGGGCGCAGTGGCTACGTCAGCGTCCCGAACTCTTCGTCGCTCAACCCCGGCGCCGCTGACATCACCATCACGATCAGCTTTGCCCTCGACGGCAACCCGGCATCCGGCGACGACTACGACCTCTTGCGCAAGGGTCTCGCCGGCACCAAGGGCGGTGACTTCAAGGTCGAGATCCTACCCGGTGGCAAGGCGTTCTGCCGGTTCCGGGGTTCGAAGGTCGCCACGGTCTCGGGCGGCAGTGGCCTGGGCACCGGAACCCACACCATCCAGTGCATCAAGACGGCGAGCAAGGTCTCGTTGTACGTCGACGGATCATCGAAGGCGAGCAAGGCTGTCCAGGTCGGCTCGATCTCCAACACGCAGCCGGTCATGCTCGGAGCCAAGCCGGGCGACGACTTCACCAAGGGTTTCGTCGACTTCATCACCATCAGCTGACCGACGGCAGGTTCGCAAGGCCGAAGGCGTGGCTGGAGGTTATACAAGCGCCCTTGTATGACGTCCGGTCGGCCACCATGATGTCGCCATGCCACGCAAAACTGCCGCTGAGCGGCATAGCGACTCGGCACCGCCAGCGCCACCGGGAAACGAATCAGGAGACGAGCTCCTCGATGTCGTGATCGCGTTCCACCACCCCACGCGCAGGTGGCTGGTGGAGCTTCTCGGGGTCGAGGGGCCGACTACGGTCGGGCAGCTCTCCGAACGCACTGGTCTGGCGGTGGGGTCGATCAGCCACCATCTCAAGGCGCTCCATAAACGCGGTTTCATCTCACCCGCTCCCGAGCTGGCCCGCGACACCCGCGAGAGCTGGTGGCGTGCCACGCCGCGGGAGCTGACATGGAACGCCGACGACTTCCCGCCGGGCACGGTGGGCCGCCGGTTGGCGGACGCCGCCGAGTTGGAGAACTTCCGCCACCAGGTGCGCGCGGTGCAGACGTGGATGACGTCGAGAAACCGCAGCGACGAAGCCTGGCGGCGGAGTGCCACCTCGACCGACATCATGGTGTCGGCAACGGCTGAGGAGCTCGCTGATCTCGGCAGTCGGCTCACCGAGGTGATCGCGGCGTGGTCTGCAGACTGCCTTGCTGGCAAGGCAACTGAGCAAGGCGGTTCGGAACGTCGGCCCGTGCGGGTCATTGCGCGTGTGTTCCCCAGCGGTCCGGTGCGGCCATGAGCAGCACGACACAACCGGCTGCCGAGACCATCGCCACTCCGCTGCGGCGCGACTGGATGGTGCTGGCGTGGATCGGCGGCACGACCGTCTCCTGGTTCGGCGACGCGGCCTGGACGGTGGCGTTGGCGTGGACGGCCGTCCATACGATGTCCGCGGTCGGGGCTGGGGCGATCATCGGCGTCGAGATGTTCCCGCAAGCGGCGCTGATGCTGCTCGGGGGCGTCATCGCCGACCGGTTCGACCCACGCCGGGTACAGGTGGTCGGGCAGCTCACCAAGGCCGCTGCGCTCCTCACCGCTGCGCTGGCATGGTCTGCAGGTCTCACGGGTCCGTTGACCCTGGCTGCCCTCGCGCTCACCTTCGGCGTGGCAAGTGGTCTCACCATCCCGGCTGGAGCTGCCCTGGTCCGTCAGCTTGTGCCCAGTGACGAGTTGGGGACGGTCAGCGGGGTCAACCAGATCAGCGGTCGGATCGCCCGCCTGGTCGGAGCACCCGCGGGCGGGCTGCTGGTTGCCTGGCAGGGCGTCGTGGCCGTGATGGTGATCAATGCCGTGACATTCCTCGTCATCGCGATCGTGCTCGTCCTCGTCGTGCAGCAGAGGTACCCGTCGCCCCGGGCTACGCACGCCCGCTGGCGCGACACGTTCCTGGACGGCGTCTCCTACCTACGGGACACACCGGCCGCCAGGTTGTTCGTGATTGGGCTCACCGCGCTCAACGTGTTCGTCACCCCGATCACCGCGCTGGGCCTCGCGCTCCGGGTCAGTGAGTCCGGCTGGGGGGCGCACTGGCTCGGGGTCGCAGACGGCGCCCTCGCGGCCGGTGCCATCGTCGGAAGTCTCGCCGGCATCCGTTGGCAACCGATCCATGGCGCTGTTGCTGGTTTCCGGGTCCTTGTCGTCCAAGGACTGGGGCTGGCCGCTGTGGGCCTGGCGTGGCTGCCGGTCGTCGTCGCGGGCATGGCGGTCGTCGGACTGACCGCAGGCATGGCGTCGGTGTGGCTTTCCGGCTCGTTCCTGCGCACCGTCGCCCCGAGTCACATCGGCAGGGTCTCGTCGGTGACCAGCCTTGGTGACATGGCCCTCACGCCCCTGTCCCTGCCGGCGCTCGGTGCAATCGCGGCTGCCTCGAGCGTGGCCACGGCTACGGTCGGCTTCGGGATCGTGATGTCGCTACTCTGCGGCTGGTTCGCCACCAGGACCATCATCCAGAACCTGACCTGAGGACGGCCACCGGCCTCGTCGGCTGGTGGCCGTCGCACCGCGAGGGTTGGTTCAGGACCAGAACTCGTCCCACGCGTACAGGTTGTAGAAATGCTCACTTCCCCTGATGACCTTGCCGTCGCTGAACTCGAAAACGATGCAACAGTCGACGTCGAGCTGCCTGCCCTTGCGGTCGGCCGTGTTGTGGTGGATGCCGACCACAGTGCCGTCGTCGGCGCTGACGACGTTCTGCAGGATGGCCTGGAACGTGCCCGCGCTCTCGGCTCCGTATCGACCGAACTGGGCGAACACGGCCTCACGGCCCTTGTGGTCGCCGGCGAGCGGGCCACGGCCGGGAGTGTGCCATGAGGCACCTTCGTCGAACAGCTCCGTCAATGTGGCCATGTCAGCGGCGTTGAAGGCCGCGTAGCCGCGACGCACCAGCGCGACGTGCTCTTGTGCCAGATTCATGCCAACCTCCTAGTCGTGACCACTGATTCGAAAACAGTGATCGGGTGTAGCGTCGATCGTGGTTGACGGCGGGGGATCACCACATCGGGAGGTTTCCCTATCTCTGAACATGCGCTTCGATTTGGCGAGCTCGTCGCCACACTCGCGCTCGCCCAGGACAACGCGTTCGGTCAGCCACTCGAGTCGCAGCTCCGGTCCTGCCTGCTGGCCGATGCCCTTGGCAAGGATGCGGGCTTCGACCGCGAGCTGCTCGACACCGTTTACTGGGTGTCGCTCCTCAGGTACGTCGGCTGCACCGGGCATGCACACGAGGTTGCAAGCCTGTTCGGGGATGAGATCGCCATCCGCGCGCGGACGTTGGTGCACGACGCGGCCAACCCCTCCGAAGTCATCGGTGACGTCATCGCTTATGCCACCGCTGGTCGACGCCCCGAGGAACGGGAGCAGATCGTCCTGGCCATCCATGAGAGCTCGCACGATTGGGCCGTGCAGAACTTCGCTTCGGGCTGCGAGGTCGCCGACATGCTGGGGAGCAGGCTCGGGGTCGGACCGGACGTCAGCGGTGCCCTGCGGTTCACGTTCGAGCGGTGGAACGGCCATGGGTATCCGACCGGGGCGAGTGGAGACGACATTCCGCTGGCGATGCGCGCAGTGCACCTCACGCACGACATGGAGGCCATCAGCCGACACTTGTCACCTGCTCATGCCGTCGACGCTGCACGGGAGCGCAGCGGCCGCACCTACGATCCCGAGCTGGCAGATCTGTTCTGGGCGCACGGACTGACCTGGCTCGAACGCCTTGACAAGCTAGAGCTGTGGGAAGCCGTGCTCGACTTGGAGCCGGTGCCCCGCCGCTTGCTCACCGGCGCCGAGCTCGACGAGGCGCTGGTGGTCGTCGCCGACTTCATCGACCTGAAGTCGCCCTACATGGCCGGTCACAGTCGACGCTGTGCCGAGCTGGCGGCCACGGCGGCACGCGCGATGGGCCTCAGCGAGAACGACATCACGAGGTTGCGCAGAGCTGCGCTGGTGCATGAGTTCGGCACGACCGCGGTCCCCAACACCATCTGGGACAAGCCAGGGACCCTCACTCGAGCGGAGTTCGACCGCGTCGAGCTGCACCCCTTGCTCACGGAGCAGATGCTGCGCAGGTCACCGGCACTTGCTGCTTTGGCACCGATCGCGGCGGCTCATCACGAGAAGACCGACGGGTCCGGCTACCACAAGGGACTGCGCGCCGACGCGGTCGACCACTGTGCTCCGGTGCTCGCCGCAGCCGACGTCTACGTGGGACTGACCGCAGACCGAGCGGATCGGCCGGCGTTCTCTGCTGACAGCGCAGAGCGTGAGCTCCGACGACTTGCTGCCGAAGGTGTTCTCGACCGCGAAGCCACGTCAGCGGTTCTGGTGGCTGCAGGGCACAAGGAGTCGGCAATCGCACGACGAGGACGAGACCCCAACCCGGCCGGACTCACCGCACGCGAGCTTGACGTACTGCGGCTGGCGGCGCGGGGACTGGCGACACGAGAGATTGCGGAGCGGCTCACGATCTCGGCGAAGACAGCCGATCACCACATCCAGCACGTCTACACGAAGATCGGCGTGTCGACGCGAGCTGCCGCGTGCCTCTGGGCCATCCAGCACGACGTCGTCCGCTGAGGTCACGGTGGCGTGACGACTGCACCGTCGGATCGGCGTACCGCCAGCAGCGCTTGGAAGCCGCCGATGAGGTCGGTGGCCCTGGTCATGCCCAGGTGGCGCAAGGTCGCGGCGGCCAGGCTCGAGCTGTATCCCTCGTTGCAGACGACGATGACGCGACGAGCGGGGTCTGTCATCTCCGGGATGTGGTGCGAACAGGTCGGGTCGAGACGCCACTCGAGCACGTTCCGATCGACGACGACGGCGCCGGCCAGCTCGCCATCGCGCAGGCGTTGTTCGACGGGTCTGGTGTCGACCAGCAGGGCACCTGCCTCGAGCTCCGCCGCAAGATCTGCTGGCTGCACCCGGTCCAGTCCGGAGCGGGCGGCGTCGATGAGGTCATCGATCGCAGCCCGCATGACCACCTGCTTAGACCTCACACGCCTAGGCTTCCGCCTGCCCCGAGACATCCGCAAGAGCCCAAACGGGCCACTTCGGTATCGCACGGCGAACCTGCGGTCACGCTCCGTCGAAAGTACGTCGATGCGGCTGCGGCGGCTGCCGAAAACCTATGCACACACGGTGTCGCGGCGATAGCGTCAATCGACTCACGGCTTCTTCCGTCGGTCATGTCGGTCATGCGTGCAAGGGGTCCAGATGAGCTCATACCGAGATTGCCGTGCTCGATCAAAACGCCACTCAGCCACAAGCCGGTGGAAGCGATCGTGGTGGCTGGCAGCCCTGGTGGGCCTCACACTCTGCCTCCCCCAGGCGGGCCTCCAGTCCGCCGGCGCCGCAGCTACGTGCACCCTCACTCCCCAGCTGCGCGACTTCACCGTCAACCAGGGGGTCGGCAGCTACGCCGTCCTGACCCGCGGCAAGGAGACCGAGGTCCGGCTGTACCTCAGCAAGCCGAGTTGCGCAGCCAAGAACCAGGCCATGAGCCTGACCGGTGCCACCCTCACCATGAACATCCCCGGCTCGGCGAGCAAGACCTACACCACGTTGAACCCGGTCAGCTCGGGCTCGCCGGCGCCGTTGACCGCGTACACCGGCGCGGCCGCTCCGGACGCCGCAGGCGACCCCAAGTTCGTCATCCCCGGCCCTGACCTGGTGTCGTCGGACCCATCGACGCGCTTCACGGCGACGTTCACCGCCACTCTCAACGTGACAACGTCGACCGCCCCGACCACGATCTCGGCCATCTCCGGTGGAGGTGCCGCGATGGCGGCCACGGTCGAACAGCGGACCAGAGCGCTACGCATCCTGGTCGTTCCGATGGGGGCGGCGCTGACCAGTGTCGACAGCAGCGTTTTGCAGGCGGGCCTGAACAACCTGTCGCGCATGCTCCCCGTGCCCAAGACCGGTGGACAGCTGACCGGACCGTTGACGAGGGACTCGAGTGTCGGAGGCATCCGGTACGCGATCAACTCCGGTGTCCTCAGCGTGCCTCGGGATGCCACCGGAAAGTTCTGTGGAAACCTCAACAACTTCGACACGATCAAGGCCCAGCTGGCCCAGTTCCGTAACGACTGGAACGCGGCCAACTCCGCCAACACCACCAACCCGGACGCGAACCCGACTGCCGACATCGTCCTCGGAGTGGTGTCGAGCGACCAGTCCGCCAGCGGTTCCTCCGGCTGCGCGGAGGGCATGGCGTCGCCCAACACTCCTCAGGCATGGGTGCGGCTTGTGCCGGGGACGACCGCTCCTTCGACCGCTGGAAACCTGATGGCGATGGAGATCGCCCACACCTTCGGTGCCGAGGGTGCAGGAACCGGTGCCAACCCGTGGGCGGACCCGCTCAACCCCACCCACTCCATGAACACCGAAGCCGACGCCGGCACCAACCGCGCCTACAACATCACCACGCGCAGCTTCCTCGCCGAGGACCGCACGGTCATGCGGAGCCAGACGACCGGGTGGAACCAGGACTCCACCGTGTACGAGAAGCGCGACTACGAGTTCCTCACCTGTCGCCTCGGCGGTCGGCCCAACGCAGACTGCTTGAGCACCGGCACCGTCGGGACCATCAACGGGGTCGGTGCCGGACCGACGTTCCTGTTGTCGGGTACGACGGACAACACCCCCGCCGGGACCCACATCGTGGAGAGCTATGGCGGCCCTCCCGCCGCCTTCACCACGCCACCAGCCACCAGCCGCTACACGCTCCAGTTCCTGCGCGGTACGACGGTCACCACGCAGGCCAAGGTCGCCGTCGTGTTCGGCGAGTCCGAGCACATCGGGCAACAACCCCCCGACCACACCTCGCCGGTCGGACTGATCTCGTTGGCCGTCCCGTTCCCGCTTGACGCCGACCGCAACAACATCCGCCTGGTGTACCAGCCCCCGACCGGAAGCCAAGTCGTGCTGTTCAGCTCGACCCAGAACGGCCAACCCACGCTGGACCAGCTCACCGTCTCCAACTCGACCGGCGGGGGAGCCACGGATGCGTTCGTGAACTACACGAACACCGACCAGGTCGACGAGCAGGACCCGGCGCTCAGCTTCGACGGGAAGTGGATCGCCTGGACCGCTCCGGACGGCCTTCTGCACGTCGCGTCGACCGCTGATCTCGACCTCAACGCCACGTTCGAAGCCGAGCTGGGAGCCGTTCGCCACCCGACCTGGCGACCGGACGGCAGCGAGATCGCCTTCGCCGCCGACAACGGTGACATCTTCACGGTGTCGATCGACACCTCGGGTGGAAGTCCCGTCTTCGGTGGCGAATCACCGGTCTACGACCACCTGAACTGGGGCACCGGACCCGCCGATCATCCGACGTACGCGCCGGACGGTCTCCGGCTGGCCTTCGACGCGCCGGACGACGGCAACGTGTCTCAGATCTTCACCATGGCCTCGGACGGCAGCGGGGAACCGCAGCAGATCACGTACCAAGAGAGCGATGCCACTGATCCGTCGTGGTCGCAGTCGGGTGACGACCACATCGCGTACGTTGCGGGTTTCTACGATGGCGAGATCCTGGCTATCGACGCGAATGGATACGAGACGCCGACGACGCTGTCGAACTACGGAAGTGAGCCGTCCTGGGGAAGTGACGGCACCTTGGCCTACAACGAGGACGGCACGATCGCGACGGTCGAGACCGGTCCTTTGCTCGACCCCACACCCCCCACCGACCCGCCGCCTCCGGCCGAGCCGCCCGCCATCGACGGCGAGCAGACCGGCTACTTCGCCAGCCAGCCGTCGTACATCCGACGCGGCATCTCGGCGTACATGGACGAGTTCGCGCACGAGCCCAGCGGCACCCAGAACGACCTCATGCTGGAGCAAGCGACCGCAGCGGGAGTGTCGGTGACGGCGGCCGGTGGCATCGTCAACGGGAACACCAACCAGGCGAGCCTGGAGCGGCTTCGCCTCACGCTGTACTACCAGTGCCCCGGCAGCCCTGAGCGGTCCGTGCTGGGTCTCGCGCTCGAACCAACAGGCTTCACCGGGGTCGGCACGCCGGATGCTCGAGCGCTGTTCGACCAGACCTTCGACGAGTCGCAGCTGTGCGGCGGATCCGGGGGCGGAACCGTCACCGGAGTGCTGAGCGACTTCTTCAGCAGTGCGCCGTTCCCCGGCCAACCGGGCTTCAACCCGCTGGTCCAGAACGAGGATGTGGCCAACTCCTCGCAGGGCCCGGTCGCCTCGATCGTCGACCCGGTGCAGGACGCCACGTTCCTCAACTGGCAGACCATCGCGCTGCAGGGCGAGGGGACCGACGGGCACCTGCGGCAGGTAGCCGACGTGTACCTGGCTTGGAGCATCAACGGCGAGAGCGCCCTGGGGAGCACCGTGGACTTCCATCCGCTTCCCCCTGGTGACTATCCCGTGACGCTAACGGTCACCGACCCCGACACGGGGCTGATGAATGAGGCGTCCACGACGATCCACGTCGTGTCCGACCAGGATCGAGACGGTCTGCCCGACGCGTTCGAAAACGCCCAGGGCTGCTTCCCTGCTGGGGCTGCGACGAACGGGGACAGCATCAACCTCGACAGCGACGGCGACGGGATACCGGATGGGCAGGACGCCACGCCCTGTGTCCCGACTCCGGCTTCCCAGCAGTTCCATCCCCAGGTGAAGTTCACGCCCACGACCCTCAACACCTCAGCGCAGGGCAACTACGTCAAGGCGACCATCGAGCAGGAGCACCAGACTCCGAGCCTGACGAGCGTTGTCCCGGGCAGCGTCCGTATCGCCTCCATCAGGGGGCTGCCACTCAGCGGCGGAAGTTCGCCGGTCACCCTCTCGGTGGCGGATGAGCAGTTCGCGGCCAACATCGGCTGGACCATCGCCACGGTCAAGGGCGAGCAGGTGGGCACGGCCACGTTCGACCGTCAGCTGCTCAGCGCCTACCTGAAACAGACGTTCAAACCGAACCAGAAGCTCACCCTCACCTTTACGGGGTTCTCGAGCGTGCCGGCCTGGACGTTCAGCCAAACCGCAAGCACGACGATCAAGAAGGGTTAGATGTGATGAGGACGAGGTATCTCAAGGCCAGGGTTGTGCTTGTCTTGTCGGCGGCGGGACTGGCCGCTGGGCTGATGATCGCCCCGGCGGAGGCCGCAGGCGACGCCAAGGGTCCGGCCTGTGCGGACATCGTGGACGGTGTCGGGGTCTGGAACGGTACGACCGTGACGTTCGGCCTCTCGGTGGCCAAGCCGCCGTGCAAGCAGGTGACCTACACGGTGTACGCCACGCCTGAGGCACCTGGCAGCGCGACCGTCAGCAGCACCTCTTACACGGTCGACTCGCTGGGCCGGCTCGTGTTCTCCCTGGCCGTGTCCGACCCTGACCCCGCCACGGCGTGTTCGCTGGTGGACGTCTATGCCACCACGTCGATGGGTAAGCACGTCGCCGACCGTGCCCCTGACTCGGGGGCTGCCCAGCTGCCGGACGACCCGAACTGTCCCACGCCGAGCCGGGACTTCCACTGACGGTTTGCGACACCGCTGGTCGAGGCCAGCGGGCTCTCGGTCAGCCGCCGAGGTCGTTGACACGTGCCCGGGCCGCCGCGGCCCGGAGCTCGTCGCCTGCCAGCGTCCATGCCTCAGCGGCCACCGCTGCGGCGTCAGCGGCATAGCCGCGGGCGTCCACGTCGAGGTTGACTTGCACGGCTTGTTCGGCATGCGCCGCCGCGGTCTCGTACTCGCCGCGGCGTAGGTAGATCGTCGCCATCATCTGCAGGGCGTCGGCGACGGTTGGTATGTGGTCGATGTCGCGCGCAATCGCAAGGGCAGTCTCGGAGCTCTGGAGGGCGTCATCGAGATCCCCACGGTCCATGAGCTTCTCCGAGAGGTTGGAGTACCCGATCGCACGTCCCGAACCGTGACCGATGCGCTCGAACTCAGCGATGGCCCGGCGGTCGTAGTCGATCGCGGCATCGAGGTTGCCCCGCTGGTGCTCGACCATGCCGAGGTTGATCAGACAGCCGGCCATTTCCTCCACGTTCCCCACCCGTTCCGCGACCGACAGACCCCTCTGCAGCGCTGCCTCAGCCTTGTCTACGTCGCGGAGGCGCAGGTGGATGCCGGCGGTGAGCCGGAACGCGGTCGCCAGGCCACGTTGGTCGTGCTGCTCCTCGAGCAGATGCTGAGCCTGGATCGAGTTGGCCAGGGCGGACTCCTCAGCGCCTTGGCTGTGCTGGGCCCTTGCCAGTTGGATGAGGAGGTACGGACGCAGGGGATCGTCGGGCAAGGCCGTAAGGAGGCCCGCCTGAGCAGCCTCGATGGTGTCGGTCGTTCTGCCCTCGACCGCGAGGGTCCAGGCGCGTTCGAGCCAGAGCGACGTGTTCTGGTCTGCGGTGACGCTGGCGAAGGCCTCGTCGATGATGCGCTCGGCATCGGCGTACCGTCCCTGTCTGCGTCGTACTGATGCCATGCCCCGCCAGGCGCGCACCTCATCAGGCAGCTTGGCCGCCTCGCCGTAGAGGGTGAAGGCCTCGTCGTAGCTGCCGATGAGCTCGTGCAGATCGGCGAGGCTGAGGATGAGGTCGGCCAGGCCTTCAGCTCCGGGATCGCGGCGGGCCAGCTCGAGTCCACGGCTCAGGTGGAGGATCGCGGCCTCGTTGGCAAAGAGGCGGGCAGCGCGCTCGCCGGCGCGGACGAGGTAGTCGATTGCCTTCGGGCCGATCTCTCCCAGGTACGAGTGCCGCGCCAGCAGGTCGATGACTTCGTCGCCAGCCCCGTAAAGGGCCTCCACGAGCTCCGCCACCTTGTGGTGCAGGGCTCGACGTTGTCGCCTCAGGAGCCGTGAGTATGCCGCATCCTGGACGAGGGCATGGTGGAACTGGAGCTCATCGGGTGTGTCGGCGACCCGATCGAGGAAGCCCTTCTCCACGAGGATGTCAACGCCCGCTGCGGACGTGGGGGACAGACCGGCGAGGAGCTGGACGGGAACGCGCCGCCCGATGACCGATGCTTCGAGCAGGCTGGCTCTCGCGGCGCGGGGAAGGAGATCGATCCTGGCCGACAGGACACCTTCGAGATTCAGGGGGACCGAACCTTCCTCCCAGCTGTTCGCGAACTGCCACCCCTGCTCGCCTCGCACGAGTGCTCCCTCATCGCGCAGCGCGCGGACGAGCTCCTCGACGAAGAAGGGGTTGCCACCGGCACGCTCAGCCACCAGCGCCGAGAACCTGCTGGGTGGCGGCGCCCCGAGCAGACTGTGCAGGAGCAGATCGACGGCTGCGTCGCCCAGCGGTTCGAGCATCACCCGTTCGGTGCGATGCTGCGCAGCTGAGGCGATGATCTCGTCGAGGTCGCCTTCGCCCTCCGGCCGCGATGTCAGGAGCAGCAAAAACCTGTTCTCGGTCGGATTGCGCAGGAGGTCTTGCATGAGCGCGCGCGAAGCGGCATCCATCCAGTGGCAGTCCTCGACCATGATCAGCAGTGGGCTCTCCGAGGCCAGACGGCCCAGCCAGAAGGCAAAGGCCTCGTGCAGACCGCGCCGGTAGGCCGCTGGCTCGAGATGCTCGACTCCCCGCGGGTCAGCAGCAGCCGGAAGGCCCAGCAGGCGCAGGAAGTACGCGGCACTGTCCGCGGCTCCGATGGTGCCGAGGGAGGTCACGAGTGTGGCGGCCGCTTCCTGAGCCGGCAGCTCGATGTCGATCCCAGCGAAGGTCCGGAGGAGCTGCGCGAACGGGAAGTACGTCAGGGCCGCGCCATGGGGGAGGCAGTGCACCTCCATCCAGGTGGCGCGTCGCTGCGCTGCTTCGACGGCCAGCTCCTGCGTCAGCCGTGACTTTCCGACGCCGGCCTCTCCCACGATCGCGACCACGCCGCCGCCGACCTCTGCGAACACACGATCCAGGCACGCCAGGGCGGTCGCGCGCTCGTGCTCACGACCGACCAGCGGCATGGTGGGCTCCACACCGGTTCCGGGAGTCGCCTCTGCGGGGGCGACCAGCGTTCCGAGCAAGCGCCAGGCTGGCACCGGGTCTGGCTTGCCCTTCAATGTCAGGTCGGGAACCGGCGCGAAGTCGAAACCGTCCTTGGTCAAGCGATACGTCGTCTCACCGACGTACGTCTCGCCAGTCGGTGCAGCTGACTCCAGCCGCTGGGCGAGGATGACGGCGTCGCCCAGCACCGCATAGTCCATCCGGGCGTCGCTGCCGAAGACCCGGGCGATGCCATGGCCGGAGTTCACGCCGACATGAAGGCCGAGGTCGTGCTCGTAGGGGAGGGTTTCGCGCACCCGGGCGAGCTCGTCGTGCAGCTCCAGTGCGGCTGTCAGGGCGCGCTGGGGGTCATCCTCGTGGCTGATGGGGGCGCCGAAGAGGGCGAGAATCGCGTCACCGGCGAACTTCTCGACATAGCCACCGTGCTTCGCGATCACGTCGGACAAGGCCCCGACGACCGGGTCGATCACCTCCGAGAGCTCTTCGGGGTCGTACCGCTCCGCGAGCGCGGTAAACCCGGAGATGTCCGCGAAAACCGCTGTCACCAGGCGGCGTTCCTCAGCGAGCAGGCCTTCGGACTCCTCGAGACGATCCGCAACCTGGGTGGACACGAAGCTGCGCAGCGTGCTGGCCACTTCGGCGCTCGGCACGCTCCCCGTCGGATCGGGAGCCGGTACGGCGGGAGACTCGCGTGGACTGCCGCAGTGACCGCAGAAGCGCATGGCCTCGGGGTTCTCGCCGCCACAGCTGACGCAGCTCCATGCCGACACGGCTCAGCTTCTCCGGCCCAGCAAAGGCGGCTGAGGCCCAGCATTGCCCACGATCGCGTCCATGCCCGCAGTATGGCGCAGGGTGGCTACGCAGATCTCGACGTTCGAGGGTGGCAGCCCACGGCAGGCCGACCCCCTCGAGGTCGACCTGCCGTGGTCGTCCAGCTCAGTTCCGGGCCACCCGGAAGATCGCGCCGGAGTTCGCGGTGGTGTCTGCGACGCCGGCACTGACGTACATCGCGCCGTCGCGCCCCTGAGCAATCCCGCCAGGCAGCGGTATGGAGCCGCCCCCGATGTGCGTGATGTTGCTCGGGTGCTCGAACGGCGCCATGGCGAGGTCTCCAGGAGGTCCGGCTGTGTTCGGGTAGAACAGCTCGGACGCCCAGAAGTTGCCTTGCCGGTCGAAGGCACAGCCATCGATCGTCGTGTATCCCGTTGCCCACAAGGTCGCGTTGTGTTGCCAATCGGTCGAGTTGGGGTTCACACGCCAGACGTTCGACGCTCCAGGGGCCATGAAGTTCGACGCCAGGTCGAGGGTACCGACGTACAGCCAGCCGTCGGGACCTTGCGCGATGCAGGTCGGGGTGGCGTCGCGGAAGGCGCCCAGAGGTCTCGTTCGGGATGTAGGAGATCACGCGAGACTCACCTCCGCGCAGGTTCTCGGAGATCGTGTTGGCGCCCGCGTCAGCAATGAAGGTGCGCAGGCCGTCAGGGCCTCGCGTCCTCAGCACGGCATACGGGTTGGCGTCCGGGAAGTCGGAGGGGAACAGGCTCTTGTGGTCACCCGGTCCAGGCGTAGTCCTGGTCGCCGACGTTGCTGCGGCTCGTGTACGTCCCCGTCCTGCTGTTGAGCCGGTAGAGGTGGCCCATCTGCGGGATGTTCATGCCGGTCTGAGCCTTGAGCCCGTCGTGGGACTCGCTGAGGATCGCCAGCACCCGGCAGTGAGAAAGCTCTGCGGGGTTGTGCTGCAGACAGCCCGTGCCGGTCGTGGCCACAGCGGCCGGACCGAGCACCGCGGTGTCCCCGCCCTCGGCGACGTAGATCGACGTGAACGGTGTGGACCACGACGGCGCGAACGAGCCGCCGTTCCAGTCGTACTTGGAGATCGCGCCCGGTGCGGGTGATCCCTTGGGTGCCTGATCCAGCGGTCCCTGCCTCCGCTACGTAGAGGGCACCGGTCCCGTCAAAGGCCAGACCTCGTGGCTCGTTGAGCCCGGTGATCACCGGGTTGATCGACCATGAGGCCGTTGATGCCTGTGCTCCCGCGCTCAACGACATACTGATCGCAAGTGCCGCGACCGTCGCGACACCCATTGTCTTTCTGTACATGCGCTCTCCTCTGGGGCATGCACTGTCACTGTCCACCGTCCCGAGTGGCGATATCCGATGGCAATGCTCGTTGTCCGACAGTCGCCGACATTGCCCACTGTCCACCGTCCCGAGTGGCGATATCCGATGGCAATGCTCGTTGTCCGACAGTCGCCGACATTGCACAGTGCTCCGCGCCAAACGACCTGTCAACGTTCCTGAGATCCTTAAAAGAGCGGCCGATCATCGCAGTCAGGTTGTTGCCAGGTTGTCCGCTTTACGGTTGCTGTCATGACGACGATCCAACGCACCCGCCTGCCCCGGCAGATGTTGAACAAGGTCCCCGAAGTGACCGTCTACTTCTGGATCATCAAGATCTTGTGTACGACGGTGGGGGAGAGCTTCGCCGACTACATCAACGAGACCCTTGGCTTCGGGCTGACGAACACGACCGTGGTCTTCTCGGCCGCCCTGATCGCCACTCTCGTCGTGCAGTTCCGGCTCAGGCGCTACGTCCCCAGTGTCTACTGGCTCGCGGTCGTGCTGATCAGCGTGGTCGGCACGCTGCTGACCGACAACCTCACAGACGGGCAAGGCGTGCCGCTGTGGATCAGCACGACCGTGTTTGCCGTCCTGCTCGCCGTTGTCTTCGCGATCTGGTACGCCCGGGAGCACACCCTGTCCATCCACACCATCGTCACGACACCGCGAGAGAGCTTCTACTGGCTGACGGTCCTCGTCACCTTCGCGCTCGGTACGGCAGCCGGCGACTGGACGCTGGAGCTCACTGGCTGGTCTGCTGGTACGTCGGTGCTCCTGCCGCTGAGCCTGATCGTGGCCGTGCTGCTGGCCTGGAAGGTGGGTGCGGGACCGGTGCTCTCCTTCTGGCTCGCCTACATCCTCACCCGGCCACTCGGCGCGAACATCGGCGATTACCTGGCGTCACCGCGAGCCGACGGTGGACTCGGGCTGGGAACCTTTGGTACGAGCCTCGTCTTCCTGGGCACGATCCTCGCGGTCGTCATCTTCCTGACCAAGACGGACCGCGACCGGACCGAGGTCATCAACCCGACCCGCACCGGAGCGGGTGGCTGAGATGTCGCAGGATCTGCTGACCTCGAACGCGGCCCTCGTTCGCGTCCTTGTCGTGACGGACCGGGCCGATCCTGGTCCGGGGCTGAAGGACGCGATCACGCGTCGTGCCATCGACGGCAACGTCCAGTTCCGCCTGGTCGTGCTGAACCCAGCCCGCGCCGAGGTGCATCTGCTGCACCCGGAGCGCCACGACAAGGCACTCGAGGCCGAGCTGGTCCTCCTGCGCGCGCTGCCTGAGATCGAGAGCTGGGCAGGACACCGGGTGATCGGTTCGGTGTCGGTGCGCCACGACCCGATGGACGCGATCGAGGAGACGATCTACAACGAGCCGATCCACGAGATCATGCTCGCCGTCCCCTCCCATGGCGTCGCGACGTGGCTCCACCAGGACCTCGAACACCGGTTGAAGCACTTCAACCTACCGGTCACCGCGGTCCCGTACGACGAGCTGGGCTGACCTCGGCGGCGGCGGATCCTGGCCCGAGCCTCACGTCCGTCGGTTCGTGCGGACCTTCCTGCTGTGGAAGGCGATCCGGGCCAGCATGGCCAACGACACGACGACTGCGACAACGAAGACCACGAGGGCGATGCGGCTCTCCACCGACGATCCGCTGCCCGATGGTCTGGCGAGCAGCGCGGAGGCGAGAATCATGGCTGCGAGGACCACAGCCGCGGCCAGCACGTTCGCCAGCTTGTGGAGGCCGCGCAGGAACTCGTCCTCGTCGAACGCCTTGATGCGGAGCTCGAAGTTGCCCTCGCCGATGGCGTCGAAGGCCCGGTTGACCCGGCCGGGCAACGCTTCGACGAACTCCTTGGCCTCCAGGAGTGAGGCCATCATCGCTGCGGGTGTCGTGCGCATCGATGACTTCATGAGCCCGCTCAGGTGTCTCTGCAACGCCTCCTGAGGTGCAAACGTCGGATCGAGCTGGGCGGCGACCTGGTCGAGGTTCAACATGGTCTTCCCGAGCATGACGAGCTCGGGATCCATCCGGAGGCCTGTCTCGCCGGCCTTGCGGGTGAGCTCGAGGAGCATCGCGCCCACGTCGAGGTCGGAGACCGCCGCGTTCGACGCACGGCCGACGACGTCGGCCACGGCACGACCGAACGCGACCTCGTCAAAACCTGGTAGCTGTTCGCCCATGGTGATCGCGACCCGGGTGACGTCGTCGGGTCGCTCATCCGCGAGCGCGAGCAACAGCTTCACGAGCTTGTCGCGAGAAGCAGGTGCCAGCCGCGCGACCATGCCGATGTCGAGCAGCACGAGCCGGTCGTCCGGCGTGACGAGCACGTTGCCCGGATGGGGGTCGGCGTGGAAGACACCGTGAACCAGCACCTGGTCCAGATAGGCAGCGAACAGCTGGTCGGCCAACGGTGCCCCATCCAGCTCGAGCTTGCCCAACGGCCCGAGGTCGGTGACCTTCTTGCCGGGGACGAACTCCATGGTGAGGACACGGTCGGTGGTGAGGTCGGGGTACGGCTCAGGCACGACGATCTGCTCGTACGGCTCGAGCAGTTTCCTCATCACGGCGAGGTTGTCGGCTTCGCGGCGGTAGTCGAGCTCGCCGATCAGGGCCTTGCGAAATTCCTCGAGGAGGTCCGAGAAGCTGTAGCGCTGGCCGACCTGGGTGTGGCGGTCGAGGGTGTCAGCGAGGTCGGCCAGCACCTCCATGTCCTCGAGCACCTGGGCTCGGATGCCGGGACGCTGCACCTTCACCACGACCTCACGACCATCCCGGAGCGTCGCGCGGTGCACTTGACCCAGTGAGGCTGCCGCCAAGGGCGTGCGGTCGAAGGTCGGGAACACGCTCGACACCCGCACCTGGAGCTCGCTGGAGAGAATGTCCTCGACCTCCTCGATGGGAAACGGTGCGACGTCGTCCTGGAGGCGCGCCAGCGCGTCGATGTACGCGGGAGTGAGAAGGTCGACTCGTGACGACATCAGCTGGCCCAGCTTGATGAACGTCGGCCCCATGGCCTCCAGGTCGGCCGCGAGTTGCTCCGCCGCCTCGGTGGTGCCGTCCGACTGCTCCTCCTCGAGGAGTGAGTCGATGCCCGCCGAACGCACCAGGTCACCACGCCCATGGCGAACCAGCAGCATGCCGATCTGTCGGTAGCGCTTGAGGTGTGCGGGAGTCATCTTCAGGCTCATGATGTCCAGAGGCTAATGGGTACCGACTCGGTTGGCAGCGCGAGGCCTCCCTGCGCTGCGCGCCGACGGCCTTCCATCACTGACCGTCATCTCGGCGCTGACCAGCGCTGATGACAAACACATGACAGTGCGTGCCACGAATCCCATGGGGGGAGGTGGTCGCGCGTACTTTTCGAGGACCGGGGGAACTCGTCAAGGAGGCAACATGTCTGTTCGATCTCATCCACGCACTGCCTCTACGACAGCGTCGATCTCGGACCTCTCTGTCGTTCGTCGCGCAGTAGCGGCCATGCTGCTGCTGGGCATCGCTCTTATCCACGTGCTCGACGTCAAGGACAAGTTCGAGGAAGTGCCCTACCTGGGTGTCCTGTTCCTCGGCCTCATCGCCGCCTCGTTGATCCTGGCCGAGCTCCTCGTGCGAACCGACGACCCGCTGGTCTGGCTCGCTGCCGCTGCAGTCGCTGGCGCAACGATCCTGGGCTACGTCCTCAGCCGTTCCACCGGCCTCCCCGGTGAGGGCGGTGGTGAGGTCGGCAACTGGTGGGAGACTCTCGGCCTGGCTTCGCTCTTCGTCGAAGGCGGCCTCGTCCTGCTCGCCAGCGTGCGGCTCACCGAGCGCCACTCCTGACGCCAGTCATGCCCTGACGCCGAACAGGTGCTCCAGGGCGAGCTGGTCGAGGCGCTCGAACGCCATCCCACGAGCTGCGGCAGCCTCTGGGTCGAAGCTCTCGGCCCGGAGCGCTGCGATGGACTCACCCGCACCGAGCGTCGAGACGGCCAGCTGGTCGACCCGAGCCGCGCTGAGCGCCTCGACGACCTCGGGGTCGGCGCGGAACGCCCGACTCTTGGCGCGCAGGATCAGATAGTTGCGGATGCACCCGGCGGCCGACGCCCAGACACCGTCGTCGTCCTCGGACCGCGGCGGCTTGAAGTCGAAATGGCGGGGGCCTTCGTAGCCGCCGTGCTCGAGGATGTCGACGGTCCAGAACGCGCCCCGCACGTTGCCGGCACCGAAGCGGAGGTCCTGGTCGAAGCGCGGACCGGTCTGCCCGTTGAGGTCGACGTGGAACAGCTTGCCGTGCCAGAGCGCCTGCGCCAGACCGTGCGAGAAGTTCAACGACGCCATCTCCTCGTGGCCGACCTCCGGGTTGACACCCACCAGCTCGGGATGGTCGAGCTCGTTGATGAAGGCCAGCGCGTGCCCGACGGTAGGCAGCAGGATGTCCCCGCGTGGTTCGTTCGGCTTCGGCTCGATGGCGAAGCGGATGTCGTAGCCCGCCTTCGATCGTGTGCTGGGCCAGGATGTTGAACGCCTCGGCGTACCGGTCGAGCGCGGCGCGGACGTCCTTGGCGGCGCCGGACTCGGCACCCTCCCTGCCGCCCCAGGCGACGAAGACCTTGGCACCCATCTCGGCGGCGAGGTCGAGGTTGTCGAGCGCCTTGCGGACCGCGAACCGGCGCACGTCGCGGTCGTTGTTGGTGAAGCCGCCATCGCGGAAGACCGGATGCGAGAACAGGTTGGTCGTGACCATCGGGACGCCGAGCCCCGTCTCCTCGAGCGCCTTGCGGAGAGGCGCCAGGTGAGACTCCTTCGTGGCCGCGTCGGCGTCGAAGGGGAACACGTCGTTGTCGTGGAAGGTGATGCCGGCGGCACCGAGCCCAGCGAGCTTGTGCACGGCGTACACCGGGTCCATCGGCTCGCGGACCGCGGTGCCGAAGACGTCGACGCCCTGCCACCCGACGGTCCACAGACCAAAGGTGAAGGCGTCAGCCGGAGAAGGCGTCAGATCGTCCATCGGTGTCTCATTTCGTCGTGATTAGTTTGGGCCGCCAACAAAACTGGCCCGCGAATGCCTGTACAGCCGAACCATAGCCCTGTTAAGTTGTGGCTGACAACAATAAGCGTGATGGCGGTCACAGCAAGGGTTCGGACAGCCGGCGCAGACAATCAGGAGGAACTCAGATGCTGAGAAGCAGACGTGCGCACCACGCAGCCGTCGCCGGTGTCGGCGTGGTGCTGCTGCTCGCGGTAGCCGCGTGCGGCAGCGACAACAACTCGAGCAACAACTCAGGCAGCACCGATGGAGGCAGCAAGGGCAAGGTCGGAGTCATCCTCCCCGACGCCACGACCTCTCCGCGCTGGGAGGCCAACGACCGGCCGAGCCTGGAGAAGGCGTTCAGCGACGCCGGTATCGAGTCCGACATCCAGAACGCCGGCGGAGACGTCGCGAAGTTCGGCACGATCTGCGACAGCATGATCAACGAGGGTGTCCAGGTCCTGATGATCGTCAACCTCGACTCGGAGTCCGGCGCAGCCTGCTTGAAGAACGCCGCCGCTGCCGGCATCCAGAGCATCGACTACGACCGCCTCACGCTCGGTGGCGGCGCGTCCTACTACGTGTCCTTCGACAACGTGGTGGTCGGTCAGCTCATGGGCAAGGGCCTCGAGACCTGCCTGACCGACGCGGGCAAGACCAAGGCCAACATCATCTACATCAACGGTGACCCGACCGACAACAACGCGGCGCTCTTCAAGCAGGGGTACGCCGAGGCGCTCAAGCCGAAGCGATCGACTCCGGCGACTACAAGCTGGTCGGTGACCAGAGCGGGTTCTGGGACGCCACCAAGGCCGGTAACGCCTTCGACGGCCTCTACACGGCGAACAACGGCAACATCGACGGGATCATCTCGGCCAACGACACGATGGCCGGCGGTATCGTCGCCCGGCTCAAGGCCAACGGTCTGGCGGGCAAGGTGCCGGTTACCGGACAGGACGCCAGCGTCGAGGGTCTGCAGCGGGTGCTGGCCGGCACGCAGTGCATGACCGTCTACAAGAACACCGCGCTCGAGGCCAAGGCTGCCTCGGACCTCGCGATCGCCCTGATCAACGGCGACAAGGCGGGTGCGGACGCCATGGTGACCGGCACGGTCAAGGACACGGTGTCCGGGCAGGACGTGCCGTCGGTGCTGGCGACGCCGCAGGCGATCTTCACCGCTGACGTCAAGACCGTCGTCTCCGACGGCTTCCAGTCTGCGGCGGATGTGTGCACCGGCGCGTACGCCAAGCTCTGCACGAAGTACGGCGTCAACTAGCAGCACTCGCGGGCACCAACCTGAGGAAAGGTTGGCGAACCTCTAGACCGCGGTGGGTGCTCGTCTGCACAATCACGTCAGACGGGCACCCATCGCAACCAGAGTCTGCGCGCCTTCCATCGTTCCGTGCTACCCACCGGGCAGGAGATACCCCATGTCGACGACCACCACCGAGCAGGCGCCTGCTGTCGGCTCGCAGCAGCCGTTGCTGTCGCTCCGAAATATCCACAAGAGCTTCGGTGCGGTTCAAGTACTGCAAGGCGTCAGCCTGGACGTGACCCCGGGCCGGGTCACCGCCCTGGTGGGAGACAACGGTGCGGGAAAGAGCACCCTGATCAAGGGCATCGCCGGAATCCATGCCTTCGACAAGGGCGAGTACCTCTTCGACGGCAAACCAGTCCACGTGCGGAGCCCCAAGGACAGCAACGCCCTGGGCATCGAAGTCGTGTATCAGGACCTCGCGCTCTGCGACAACCTCGACGTGGTCCACAACATGTACCTCGGTCGTGAGCTGACCAAGGGCGGGCGGCTCGACGAGGAGACCATGGAGACGCGTGCCAGAGAGACCCTGACCGGCCTCTCGGTCCGTACTCTCAAGTCCGTGCGCACGCACGTGGCGAGCCTCTCCGGCGGGCAGCGGCAGACGGTGGCCATCGCGCGCGCCGTGCTGTGGAACTCCAAGATCGTGATCCTCGACGAGCCGACAGCCGCCCTCGGGGTGGCGCAGACCGAGCAGGTGCTGCTTCTCGTGCGGCGCCTTGCCGACCGCGGGCTCGGGGTCGTCCTGATCAGCCACAACCTCAACGACGTGTTCGCGGTGGCTGACGACATCGCTGTGTTGTACCTCGGCGAGATGGCCGCCCAGGTGCACACCAAGGACGTCACGAACAACCAAGTCGTCGAGCTCATTACGACCGGCCGGTCCGGAGACCTCGGAAACCAGGATGGGAGCCAGCAATGACGACGACCTCGACGCCGACCGGTCCGAACGACCTGGAGCACGTTGACAACTCGATCGGCGGCCTCGTCCGCGCGTATGTCACGCGGATCCGCGGCGGAGATGTCGGGGCGCTTCCGGCCATCCTGGGGCTCGTCGCCCTCGTGGTCGTCTTCAGCATTCTCAAGCCGCAGCAGTTCACCAACGCGTTCAACTTCGCCAACCTGATCAACCAGGGTGCCGCGGTGATCGTCCTTGCCATGGGCCTGGTCTTCGTCCTGCTGCTGGGCGAGATCGACCTGTCCGCGGGTTACACGGCAGGTACAGCCGCCAGCGTCATGGGCATCGTGATGACCAGGCACGACTACAACTGGATCGTCTCCATCGTCGCCTGCCTGGCTACGGGCGCAGTCATCGGGACCGCCATCGGCCTGCTTGTGGCGCGCCTCCAGATCCCGTCCTTCGTTGTCACCCTCGCCTTCTTCCTGGCCCTCCAGGGACTGATGCTTGTGCTGATCGGCGAGGGTGGGACGATCCCCTACCGCAACGACAAGATCCTCGCGATCATGAACAGCCAGCTTCCCGTCTGGCTGGGCTGGGTGCTGGCCCTGGCCGGACTCGCGATGTACGCGGTCGTGACGCTTCGCAACTCGACAGCACGACGCAAGAAGGGCCTGCAGGCTGACCCCTTCATCGTGTGGGCAGCCAAGACGGGAGCGTTGTCCGCGATCCTCATCGCGGCGACGGCCTACCTGAGCCGCGAGCGGAGCCGCAACCCGGCGCTCAGCTCGCTCAAGGGGATCCCGATCGTCGTCGTCGTCGTGGCCGCCCTCCTGATCGTCCTCACCTTCCTGCTCAGCCGGACGGCGTGGGGCCGGCACGTGTATGCCGTCGGCGGCAACGCCGAAGCGGCCCGCCGAGCGGGCATCAACGTGCCGCATGGTGAAGCTGTCCTGCTTCATCATGTGCTCATCGCTGGCAGCCATCGCCGGCATCCTGCTGGCCAGCAGGACCAACTCCGTCTCGCCCTCGACGGGTGGGCAGCAGACCCTGCTGTTCGCGGTGGGTGCAGCCGTCATCGGTGGCACGAGCCTCTTCGGCGGCAAGGGCAAGGTCGTCGGTGCGTTGATCGGCGGCTCCGTCGTGGCCGTCATCGACAACGGGATGGCCCTGCTCAACCAGCCGCCTGGACGGGTGTACATGGTGACGGGCGGTGTCCTGCTGCTTGCCGCCAGCGTCGATGCGATCAGCAGGCGACGAGCCGCGGCGACTGGGAGACTGTGAGCGGCGAACCGGGCCCTGGGAGAGCAGCCTCGTGGTGACGCGCTCGGGCATCAGCCAGGAGGAGCTCCGCCGGACCAACTTGTCGGCGTTGCTCCGACGGGTGCACACCCAAGGACCGACCACTCGCGCCCAGCTCACCAGCGAGCTCGGACTCAACCGCAGCACGATCGGCGACCTCACGGGCCAGCTCGAGGCGCTGGGGCTGGTGCGGGAGGGTCCACGTACGGACGACCTCCCCGCAGGTGGACGGCGACTGGGACGACCCTCGCTCGTCGTCTCCGCCCGGTCCGACGTGTCGGTGCTGGCGATCGCGCTGGACGTCGACCGCATCGCGGTGGCCCTGGTCGGCCTCGGGGGAGTGGTGCTCGACCGGCGTACACGCCTGCACGAACGTGGATCACATGAGGTCGAGGACGTCGTCGAGTCGGTAGCACAGCTGTCACGCGATCTCCTGAGCCAGGACGAGCCGCATACCTGCATCGGCGTTGGTGTCTCGGTGCCGGGAGCCGTGCGCGCGGCCGACGGATTGGTCCGGTTCGGACCCAACCTGGGCTGGGTCGACCAACCGTTCACGGCCCTGCTCGGCCAGGAGCTGGGCATGCCCGTCGTGACCGGGAACGATGCGAACCTGGGCGTCCTGGCAGAGCACGTGCGCGGTGCCGCGCGAGGGATGGCCGAGGTGGCCTACATCAGTGGCAGCGTCGGCATCGGCGGTGGTTTCCTCGTGGGTGGCCAGCTGCTGCGCGGAGTCGAGGGGTATGCCGGCGAGGTGGGTCACCTGCCGGTTGACCGCGAAGGACGGCAGTGCCGCTGCGGAGCCATCGGCTGCTGGGAGACCAAGGTGGGCGAGAACGAGCTGCTCACCGGTGCGGGCAGGCTTCGTGGTGGCGGCCCGCCCGCCGTGGCCGAGGTGATCGCTGCCGCCAACGCCGGCGAGGCGAGGGCAGCCCGGTCCCTCGACGACGTGGCCGCCTGGACCGGGTTCGGGCTCCGCAGTGTCGTCAACATCTTCAACCCGGAGGTGATCGTCCTCGGGGGCAGCCTGGGCCACGTCCTGGAGGCTCGCCGCGAGCTGCTCCTCGAGGGGCTCGGGATGGAAACGTTGATGCCACCCGGTCGCCAGGTGCAGCTGAGCGTGGCAGCACTCGGAGAGGACTCGTCGATGATCGGCGCGGCGGAGCTTGCTTTCGCTCCGTTGATGGCGGACCCGCTCGAGGTGATGACCGCAGACGTGGCCGACCCGGACGCCGTGACGCCGACGGACGCGGACAGGCTGCCTGCCCTCAACCACCCGTGATGACGAAGTCGTCAAAGGCGTGACCGTGCGAGTCGATGGCCTGCCCCAGGATCTGGTCGGGGCCAATCTGCAGGTCGAGATAGTGCAGGGTGCTGGCCGAGAACGCCGTGAAGGACTCGTGGCCGGTCGGGCGCGTCTTGGCGCCGCCGCCGCTGACCACGTAGAGAACCCCGTCGATCACGTGGGACCGCTGGTAGTCGTGGTCGTGCCCGGCCAGCACCAGATCGACGCCGTACTGCGAGAAAAGGCCTGACCACGCGCTGCGCACATCCAGTGATGACCCGTGCATACCGGCTGAGTAGGGCGGGTGATGCATGACCGCCAACACCCAGTTCGCCGTGGACTGCTGCAACGTCTCGCGGAGCCAGGTGGTCTGGTCCGGGTCGTCGACCCGGTTGGAGTCGAGCACGACGAAGAGCGCAGAGCCGACCTCCTGTGCGTACCAGTCGGACGGGCGGTCGAGGCGATCCATGATCTGGCGCGACTCACCGCTCATGTAGTCGTGGTTGCCGAGAGCAGGCAGCAGCTCCACGCCGTCGCCGAGCAGCGGCTCGAACGGTCGGAGCAGTGCCTCGTCGATCTGGTCGACCTCGCCGTCGGGATAGATGAGGTCGCCGGGGAGAACCAGTGCGTCGTACGGACTCTCGTGGTGTTGATCGGCGAGGACCTGAGCCACCGCCTGCTCGCCGGCTCCGCCGGTGCCGGGATCACCGACGACGGCAACCCGGACAGCTGATGTCGAGCTGGCCGTGGGCTCGTCGACACCCCATGTCGATGTCGGAGCGCCCACATCGAGGCTCCGGGAGCCGTCGAACGCGCGGTCGAAGAGACCGGTCGTGAGCGCGATGACGACCGCGACAACCGCCACCACCGACCCGGTGGCGAGGAGTAGTTTCGTTCGCGCCGCCATCAACACAGGCTAGTCGGCCAACACCGGCTGGTCGGCCCACACCGGCTGGTTGGCCAACACCGGCTGCTCGGCCGGTAGCGTGATGATTGCGAGCAGGTTCACGAGAAGGAACAGGCCATGACGGCATGGAAGCCCGGCGACACGGCCAGCCTCACCCGCACGGTCAGCACCGAGGACATCGTCCACTTCACGGCGATCAGCGGCGACCGCAACCCGCTGCACTACGACCCAGCGGCGGCCGAGGCCTCACGCTTCGGTGAGATCGTGGTGCAGGGTGGCGTCACCAGCGCCATCCTCAATGCGGTGGTGGCGGAGAAGCTGCCCGGGCCCGGGACAGTCTTCCTGAGCGTCAACTGGGACTTCAAGGCTCCGGTGCGTCCCGGAGACACGATCCGGGGTGAGGTGGAGGTCGTCACGGCTCGCTCGGACAAGCCCATCACCGAGCTGCAGACCAGGGTGGTCCGACAGGACGGTGTCGTGGTGCTGGAGGGAACGGCCGTCTGCTACACGATGGACCTCGTGCGTGAGACCTCCGGCTGAGCTCAGGCCAGCAGCGCGGCGATGGCTGCCGCGTTGCCGCGCACGACGTCGGTCAAGGCGTGCAATTCCACTTCGGTCGTGTTGAAGGTCGGCAGCGTCACGTTGAGGTACGCCAGGTCGCGGCCGGCGCGGTCGCGCACGGCAGCGGTGATCCCGCACCACTCGTTGCGATGCTCCTGGTAGTTGTAGGCAACGCCTGATCGGCGTGCGGCCTGGAGCTGACGGCGCAGCTCGGCCGGGTCCGTGCAGGTGTACGCCGTCTCGGCGGTCAGGTCGCCGGCGAGAAACGTCTCGAGCTCGTCGTCCGGCAGCGAAGCCAGGTAGAGCTTGCCCGCGGAACCGCAGTGCAGGGGAACATCGACCCCGGACAGGTCGACCTGGATGGGGCTGGCAGAACGGCACTCGTCCAGCACGATCAGCCCGCCATGGGCGTAGACCTCGAGGAAGACACTGCCGCGGACCTGTTCGGCTGTCTGCTCCAGCAGTGGTCGCGCGCGGCGCGTCATGGTCGAGGCGTCGGTCGCGGCCGCGAGCCGGAGGGCTCCGTGCCCGACCGTGAAACGACCCGAGTGCTCGTCCCTGAGCGCGAGGTCGTAGTGGACGAGCGTGTTGAGCAGCCGCCAGGTGGTGGCCCGGTTGACCCCCGCGGTCTCGGCCAGCTCGGCCACCGTGGGGGGTTCGGGACTGGACGCTATCGCGTCCAGCAGGCTCAAGGCGCGCGCCACTGCCTGCACCTGCTGAGCCATCGCAGCCCTCCTTTGCGTACCGCCCCGTCACCATCCACGCCACATCCGACGTCAAAGTGTCCGGCGCCATCATGCAACGGTAGTTGCACGATAGCAGCAGACGCGAGAAGGTTAGGCCCGTGCAGATACAGGCAGCCGTGCTCGCCGGGGTAGGCGCCCGGTTCGAGACGACGCGCGTGGAGCTGGCGGCACCGCGCAGCGGCGAGGTCGTGGTCAAGGTCGCTGCCAGTGGCCTCTGCGCGAGCGACCTCAACGCCATCGACGGCAAGCGGGACCTGGTGCCGTTCCCGGCAGTGCTCGGTCACGAGGCCGCGGGCGTCGTGGTCGAATGCGGACCCGACGTGGCCCGGCTTCGGCCGGGAGACCGGGTGGTGATGTCGATCGTCCCGTCGTGTGGCACATGTGCGGCCTGCCAGGTGGGTCGCCCCAACTACTGCGCCACCGCGGGCGCGGCGATGTCTTCCGGTGTCCTCATGGACGGGACCAGCCGACTCAGCGTCGGCGGTCAACCGCTCCATCACTTCCTCACCGTGTCGTCGTTCGCGGAGTACGCCGTCGTGCCTGAGTCCGGTGCTGTCGTCATACCCGCGGCGATGCCGCTGGACTCGGCTGCACTGCTCAGCTGTGCGGTGCTCACCGGCTTCGGTGCCGTGCACAACACTGCGGCCGTTCGCCCCGGGTCGCGCGTCGTGGTCTATGGATGCGGGGGAGTGGGCCTCAACATCATCCAGGGTGCCCGGCTGGCCGGCGCAGCACGGATCATCGCCGTGGACGTCAAGGACGACAAGCTTTCCCTCGCGCGAAGGCTCGGCGCGACCGACGTGGTGGACTCCCGTAAGGACGATCCCTGCGTCGCGGTCAGAGACCTCGTCGGGGGCGCCGACTATGCCTTCGAGGCGTTGGGTCGGGAGGGCACCGTGCAGCAGGCTTGGGGGAGTCTCGACGTCGGCGGCCAGGCAGTGCTGGTCGGCCTGTTGGGGAGCGGTGCCCAGCTGACCATCGATGCCGGTCCTTTCATCAACGAGCAGTCGATCAAGGGCTGCTACTTCGGTTCGTCCAACCTGGTCAAGGACGTGCCGCTGCTGGTCGACCACTACCTCAATGGTGAGCTGCTCCTCGACGAGCTGATCAGCCGCCGGATCACCCTCGATGAGCTCGACGAAGCCTTCGACCAGCTCCGACACGGAGAGGGAGCCCGCAGTGTCCTCACCTTTGATTGAACAACCGACGAACGACAAGCCCGAGGTGCGCAACTACGTCGATGGAGCCTGGGTTGAGGCCGCCGACGGTGCCGAGCTCGAGGTCGTCGACCCAGCCACCGCAGAGGTCATCGCGCGAGTGCCCTCGGCAGGGGACGTCGACGTCGATCACGCTGTCTCCGCGGCGCGCCGGGCCAGTGGGCCATGGGGTCGCCGGCCGCCGCGGGAGCGGGCTGACCTGCTGATCGAGCTGGCCGACCGGCTGGATGCGGATGTCGAGCAGCTGAGCCGGCTCGAGACGCGCAACGCCGGCCACCCCGCCGCAGTGGTGGGTGGCGAGATCCACAGCGCGGCAGACCGGCTGCGCTTCTTCGCCGGAGCGGGCCGCTGCCTCGAGGGCCGCTCGGCGGGTGAGTACGCGGCGGGCTACACCTCACTCATCCGGCGCGAAGCGATCGGTGTGGCCGGTCTGGTGACGCCGTGGAACTACCCACTGCTCACGGCCGTCACGAAGCTCGCGCCCGCCCTGGCGGCCGGCAACACGGTCATCCTGAAGCCGTCCGAACAAACCCCGTTGACCACGCTGCGATTCGCTGCCCTGGCGGCGCGAGTCTTGCCTCCGGGGGTGCTCAACGTCATCACCGGGCTGGGGAGCCGAGCCGGCGCAGCCCTGGCGCGACACCCCGGCATCGACATCATCTCCCTTACAGGCGGAACGCAGACCGGGCGCGACGTCACCGAGCTGGCGGCCCAGTCGCTCAAACGTGTTCACCTCGAGCTCGGTGGCAAGGCGCCGGCGATCGTCCTCGACGACGCCGATCCTGCCGAGGTGGCCCGCTCGCTGAGAGCCGCGTCGTTCTGGAATGCCGGGCAGGACTGCAGCGCCGCCTCTCGTGTGATCGTCACCAAGCGCTCGTATGACGCTGTGGTCGCTGCCCTGCTGGACGAGGTCGGCACCTTGCGCGTGGGGTCGCCGGCTGACCCGGCAGTCGAGATGGGGCCGCTGACGCACGAGCGCCACCGCGACGCAGTGGTCGGATTCCTCGACCGCGCCGTCACGGATGGCGGCGAGATCGTCGCCGGCGGCGGCTGCGCGGCGGGCGCCGGCTACTTCGTCGAACCCACCGTCGTCGTCGGAGTCGACCAGCACAGCGAGATCGTGCAGCACGAGGTGTTCGGACCTGTGGTGACCGTCCAGCGCGCGGACGACGACACGCATGCGTTCGAGCTCGCCAACGACGTCGAGTACGGACTGGGAGCCTCGATCTTCACCCGCGACGTCGGCGTTGCGATGGACGCTGCCCGGCGGCTCACGTTCGGGACGGTCTGGATCAACGACCACGGCGCCGTCACCGCCGAGATGCCCTGGGGTGGCTTCGGGCAGTCCGGGCACGGCAAGGAGCGCTCGGTGTACTCCCTGGAGGAGTACACCCGGATCAAGCACGTCATGATCAAGCTGCCCGACTCCCGGGCCGTGTGATGGAGACTGGCTGATGGAGTCCGGGGAGCTCGGCACCCTCACCTCGGTGGAGACCTTCCACGACGCTTTCGTGTGCTTCGTCCGGGTGACGACGTCCGAGGGGTTGGTCGGCTGGGGCCAGACCTCGACCTACAACGCCGACATCACGGCTCAGGTCTTCCACCGGCAAGTGGCGCCCTGGGCACTGGGCATGGATGCCATTTCGATCGGTGACATCGTGACGCGCGTCGAGGAGCGGGAGCACAAGTTCCCGGGGAGCTATCGCTGCCGGGCGCTGGCCGGTATCGACACGGCGCTGTGGGACCTGCGCGGAAGGGCGACGGGCCGACCAGTGGTGGAGCTTCTCGGCGGACAACCCCGTCGGCTGCGCGCCTACGCGTCGTCGATGCGACGTGACATCAGTCCGCGAGAGGAGGCCGCCCGGCTGTGCCGGCTGCGCGACGACGTCGGCTTCGATGCCTTCAAGTGGCGGGTCGGGTCCGAGTGCGGCCACGACATCGATGAATGGCCCGGACGCACCGAGGAGATCGTGCCGACAGTCGGGCGGGCCCTCGGCGACGGCGTGGCGAAGCTCGTCGACGCCAACAGCGGGTACTCCCCGTCACGTGCGATCGAGGTGGGCCGCCTGCTCGAGGCCGAGGGCGTCACCCACTTCGAGGAGCCGTGTCCTTACTGGCGTCTCGACGACACCAAGCAGGTGACCGACGCGCTCGCCATCGACGTCACCGGTGGCGAGCAGGACTGGGATCTGGCCACCTGGCAGCGCATGGTCGACCTGCGTGCCGTCGACGTCGTGCAACCCGACGTCATGTACGTCGGTGGTGTGTGGCGAACGCTGCAGGTGGTCGAGCTCGCTGCCGCCGCCGGTGTCCCGTGCACTCCACACAGCGCCAACCTGTCGCTGGTCACGATCTGCACGATGCACCTGCTCGGGGCCATCCCCAACGCCGGCAAGTACCTCGAGCTGTCCATCGAGGGGCCGGACTACTACCCCTGGCAGACCGGGCTGTTCACGGGTGACCACTTCACCGTGACCGACGGCCACGTGGAGATCCCGACCGGTCCCGGATGGGGCGTCGAGATCAGCCCGGACTGGTTGAGCCGCGCCTCCCACCTGAGCACCGACCTGGACGACCTGGGCTGACCGCCCTCACCCCAAGCGGTGGACAGTGGCGCAAATGGTCCGAAAGGACTATGACGTATCACGCCGACGGGGCGTAGGAACGAAGTATGAACCTGCCGTTATCTCCGAAGAAGATGAGTCTGGGCACTACGTGGCGGTACTCGAGCGGCAGCCTGCACGCCGGCTTCGACTACGGCGTGGGAATCGGTACGCCGGTCTTCGCCGTGCGCAACGGCGTGATCCTCGCGGTCAACGACGACCAGCCGAACATGGCACCGGACCAGGAAGGGGTGAGTGGCCAGGAGGCGAACTGGGTGATGCAGGGGATCACCTACAAGGGTGATCTGGCCACTGTCCTGTACCTGCATGTATCACCAAAAGTGCCGGTGCAGAAGGGTGATCGGGTCACGGCGGGGCAGCAGATCGCTCTCAGCGGGCACAACGGCCACTCGACCGGCCCGCACCTCCACGTCGCGGTGATGACGAAGCACCGCTTCTCTGACCCGTTCCAGTACCTCACCGGCATCGGAGCGGCCGAGGGTCCGCCCACTGATGGTGTCGCGTCGAACGGGATCTGCATCTTCCCGCCCAGCCTTGTGTACACGAGAGAGCCGCCGCATCCGCTGGCCAAGGGAAGAGTGGTCCTGTCGGAGCTGAGGTTCGGCACCATGGACTCCGACAGCGTGCGCCTGCTCCAGCACCGGCTCAACCAGATTCCGCTCGAGGACGGAGTCGAGCTGCCGGTGACCGGCAACTATCTCCAGCTGACCCGGGCCGAGGTCTCCAAGTGGCAGGTGCAGAAGGCCGGCGCAGCTCCCGGGAAGGCCGCCGCGGACGGCACCCTGAGTGCTCGGCAGGCGGGTCGCTTGTTCGGCCGACGCTTCACCCTCGTGCCGGCCCAGTGACCAATTGCTCCCGGTAGAGGTCGCGCAGGACGCCGATCTCGCCCCCGTGATGCATGGTCTCGCGGCTGACGTGCAGCACGAGGGCGCCCATGGGGTCGTCGCGGAACGGTCCGCCACGGGGACCCACGGGTGCCGCAAGTCTGGCGTCGTCGAGCCCGGAGACGCCGTCCCTCCACCGTGTGTAGGTCTCCTCGAGCAGGCTGACCGCGGCCTCGGCGGTGCCCGGAACCGGAGGCTGGTAACGCGGATCGAACATGTCGGTACCGTCGGGGGAGTCCGGACCGAAGAAGCACAGGGACCGGGTGCCGAGGTTGCCCACAGCCAGATGCGCCAGCCGCCACGCGATGGTCGTGACGTGCTCGCGGCCGTCGTCAGGGCCTTCCTCGACCATCCACCCACCGGCCGGGTCGGGGCGCACGGACCAGCAGCCGGCGGTGGGTTCCCAACGGAACTCGTCGTCCGTCAGTCCGGCCAGCCGGGGAAGCAGGTGGGCGGCCATGTAGAAGTCGAGCTGGTCGACCAGCATCGATGTCCAGACCTTGCCATGTCTCCGGACCTTGTCACGGACGTCCGACAGTCGCCACCGATGGCGACCTCACGCGTGTGCCCGGCCCGGGCTTTACCCCACGCGCCGGCTCCGGGCGAGGGCAGCTCGTGAGGGCACGACGGCGACGGAGCCGGCAGGCGCGGGGCCGGTCAACGCTTTACGCTCGCAGCATCGCCGGCCGATCACGTCGATCAGGCGCAGGCATCCACGGGAGGAGACCGATGATCTTCATCACCGCCAGGTTCGAGGTCAACCACGAGGACGCCGAGCGATGGCCGCAGATCACGGCCGACTTCACGGCAGCGACCCGGGCCGAGCCCGGATGCTTGTGGTTCGACTGGTCCCGCGCTGTCGACAACCCCGATGTGTACGTCCTGGTTGAGGCGTTTCGTGACGGGGAGGCGGGGGCCGCCCATGTCGGCTCCGACCACTTCGCGCAGGCGCGGCAGACGTTGCCTCCGCACCTCGTGTCGACGCCCCGCATCGTGTCGCAGAGCGTCGACCAGGACGACTGGTCCGAACTCGGTGAGCTTGCAGTCGACCCCGACTGAGTGGCAGCGCGACCCTCGCCTCATGCAGTAGGTTGGCATGATCCGGTACGACGGCCGACCCCCGCGGCCCGGCTCACCGGGGCAGAGAGCCGACATGTCCTTGATCGAGTCACACGTCTCGCCATCCCCGAACCTGTCTGTCCTCGCGCGCCGGTTGGCCTCAGCCAGGGATGCCCTCGAGGCCGAACGCCGCAACACCCAGCGCCAGCCCGGCCGAAGTGAGATCCAGCGAAGACACCTGCTCTCGTGTCTCGAGGCCTACGCCGCCGGTCTGGCCGAACGTCGGCTGCCCATTCCGCCCGCCCTGCGCGACGAGCTGCGGTTGCGTCGGCGGCTTTGAGTCGTCTCCGACCCGCCGCCTGAGGCGTCAGCGAACGCTCACATCGGCCTGGCTGGAGCTGTCTCGGACCGCGCCGGCAGGATGCGCCCGACCACCTCGCCCAACGTCACTCGCGCACCGTTCGCTCCCGGTGCCCAGCCACTCATCGTCACCACGTCGCCGTCCTGGAGGAACCCGCGCTCGCTGCCGTCGTCGAGCGTGACGGGTTCGGTGCCGTTCCAGGTGCGCTCCAGCAGGCTGCCGAACGTCGTACGCTCCGCCCCGCTGACCGTGCCTGACGCGAACAGGTCTCCGTCACGGAGGCTGGCGCCGTTGACCGTCAGGTGCGCCAGCATCTGTGCCGGCGACCAGTACATGTCCCGGAACTCGGGAGAGCTCACGAGCGAGCCGTTGATCCGTACCTCCAGGTGCAGGTCCAGCCCGAAGGTGTCCCGCTCGCTCTCACCCTGCAGATAGGGGAGTGGCGCCGGGTCCTGTCCCGGGAGCGGTACCTCTGCCGCGGCCAACGCTTCGAGCGGGACGACCCAGGCAGAGATGCTCGTGGCGAACGACTTGCCGAGGAAGGGGCCGAGCGGCACGTACTCCCACGCCTGGATGTCGCGCGCGCTCCAGTCGTTGAGCAGCACGACACCGAACAAGTGCTGACGAGCCTCGTGTACCGAGACCGAGGTCCCGAGCCCGGTCGCGCCGGCCACCACGAAGCCGACCTCGCACTCGATGTCCAACGTGGTGCTCGGACCGAAGGGGGGCACGCCGTCCGCACCCGGGCGTCGCTGACCGGTCGGACGTACGACGTCCGAGCCGCTGACCACGACGGTCCCGGCTCGTCCGTGGTAACCGATCGGGAGGTGCTTCCAGTTGGGGGGCAGGTCCGGGGAGTCCGGCCGGAAGATCTTCCCCACGTTGGTGGCATGCACCTCACTGGCGTAGAAGTCGACGTAGTCGGCGACCTCGACGGGAAGCTGCATGGTCACGGAAGCCACGTCCAGCAGGTGTTGTTCGACCAGGTCACGATGGGTGTCGTCACGCACCAGTGCGGTGACCCAGGAGCGGATGTCGACTCCACTCCCGCGGTCCCAGCGACAGCAACGCGTTCAGTGATGAGCGGGCGAAGACGTCGGCGTGCGGGTGCGCCAGCGCCTGGGACACTGCGGCGAGGTCGATCACCCGATCGCCGACGCGGACGCCGACGCGGGAGGGCGAACCATCGGCCGAGAACACGCCGTACGGCAGCGTGTGGACGCCGTACGGCGCGTCATCACCCAGGCCCATCGACTCAGCGAGCCAGGACATCAAGCCTCCTTCGCGAACGTGACCAGGCCGAGGGCGACGAGGTCATCGACGGGGTCACCGACACCGCAGCACCCGAACGACACGAACGACCTGCGCACCGCCGCGACCTCGTCCGTGGACCAGCCACGGACCGCATCGACCAGCGTGGTGGCGGCGCGTCGGGCGAGAACGTCGGCGACGTCGCGCTCGGATGCGCCGGTGAGTGCGCCCTGGACTGCGACGAGCAGGTTGAGGAACCCGTGGTGCTCGAACCCGGTGACGGTGTCGCGGAACCGCACGGCGTGGTGGAGGCCGGCCGTGTACTTCATCGGCGTACCCGTGCGCGCGGCCGCGACCACGATGCGGGCGAGCTGTGCCTCGTCGGGAAAGGCCGACGCTGTCGTGCCGCCGGTGCGGAACTTGCCGACGTAGTCGCCTCGCCCAGAGGAGGCGATGGCCTCGAGCACGGCCAGCCCGGTGTCGTCTGCCGTCACCTCGCACGCCACCGGCAGGCCCTCGGGTGACGTCGGCAGCGGAAGCGCGGGCACCGGGAGCTCAGCGCCGACCACACGCAGGCCGGGTACCGGCCCGGGTGGTGTGGTCGCCCCCAGCACGACGACCTCGAGCGGCGGGGACCCGGCGGCGACGTGCGCGGCTCCGACTTCTGGCCAGCGGTCGGCGTGCACGAGGAGCGGACCGACGTAGCGGTCCAGGGGACCTGCTCGATAGTCGAGGTGTTCGGCGATGGCGGTGCCGGCGTCGGCGTTGCCGGGAGGGAACATCGCCGCGTCGTCGAGAAGCCGGTCGAACAGGCTGGGCGGAGCGTCTTCGGGCGGCACGTCAGCACCGTACTGCACGCCACCTCATGGGTGTGGCAGGGTTGGAACGTGGCTTACTACCGGTCCGTGGGCTCGGTCCCACCCAAGAGGCACACACAGCACCGACCCGACGGCGAGACGCTCGCCTTCGAAGAGTTGATGGGCGAGGAGGGCTTCTCGTCGGACTCGTCGCTGCTGTACCACCGCAACCTCCCGTCGCGGATCATCGCCTCCGACCCGTGGGAGGTCCCGGACCTGTCGACGAAGCCCAACCATCCGCTCAAGCCGCTGCACCTCAAGCTGCACGACCTCTTCGATGCCGACGACGTCGCGGACGTCGACGTCGTTCGTGGGCGCCGGTTGGTGCTCGGCAACGCGGATGTCCGCATCTCGTACGTGGTGGCGGGTGCAACGTCGCCGCTGTACCGCAACGGCATCGGCGACGAGTGCTGCTACGTGGAGCGGGGGAGCGCGAGGGTGGAGACGATCTTCGGCTCCTTCGAGGTCGGCCAGGGTGACTATCTGGTGCTCCCGCGGGCCACCACCCACCGGTGGATCCCCTCCGGGGAGGGCGAGCCGTTGCGCGTCTACTGCATCGAGGCCAACTCCCACATCTCACCGCCGAAGCGCTACCTCTCGAAGTTCGGCCAGCTGCTCGAGCACGCACCGTACTGCGAGCGCGACCTGCGTGGTCCCGCCGGTCCGTTGCTGGCGGCCGACATCGGGGCCGAGCCGGACGGCGACACCGAGGTCTACATCAAGCATCGCGGGAACGGACCGAGCGGAGTCGTCGGCACGGTCCTCACCTACCCCTTCCACCCGTTCGACGTGGTCGGCTGGGACGGCTGTCTGTATCCCTTCGTCTTCAACGTGTCGGACTTCGAGCCCATCACCGGCCGGGTCCATCAGCCACCACCGGTCCACCAGGTGTTCGAGGGCTACAACTTCGTCGTCTGCAACTTCGTGCCGCGCAAGGTCGACTACCACCCACTGTCGATCCCGGTGCCGTATTACCACTCCAACGTCGACAGCGACGAGATCATGTTCTACGTCGACGGTGACTACGAGGCGCGCAAGGGGTCGGGCATCGGGAAGGGTTCGATCACGGTCCACCCGGGTGGACACGCCCACGGGCCGCAGACCGGCGCCTACGAGCGTTCGATCGGGGTGGAGTACTTCGACGAGCTGGCCGTCATGGTCGACACGTTCCGTCCGCTCGAGCTCGGTGAGGCGGGCCAGGCCAGCGATGACGGCGCGTACGCCTGGTCCTGGGCCAAGAACACCGGGGCGGCGCCCGACGCGAGCGGCTGAAGCGCGATCCGCCCGGTGGCCAGGGTCCAGACGAGCCGGGCGATGCCGCGCAGGTCCGTCATCGCGGTCCGAACCACGTCGACCGTGCTCGTCGGGTCGTCCAGCCAGTCCACCGGCACCTCGTGGATGCGCAGCGACGATCGCTCCGCCAGCACGAGCAGCTCGGTGTCGAAGAACCAGCCGTCGTCGCGCACCAACGGCACGAGCTGGAGCGCGACGTCGCGTCTGAGCGCCTTGAACCCACACTGCGCGTCGGCGAAGCCGGTCCGCAACGTAGCGTGCAGGAGCAGGTTGTAGCTGCGGGAGATGAAATCGCGCTTGCGGCCCCGGCGCACCCGGGAACCGCGGCTGAGCCGGGAGCCGATGGCGACGTCCGAGTGCCCACTCAGCAACGGTGCCAGCAGCGGGAGGAGCGCGTTGAGATCCGTCGACAGGTCGACGTCCATGTACGCCACGATGGACGAACGCGAGCGCAACCAGGTGTGCCGAAGGGCATGACCTCGACCCTGTTGAGCGAGGTGGACTGCCTCGACCTCCTCGAACACACGTGCCAGCCGCCCGGCCACCTCGGCGGTCGCGTCGGTGCTCCCGTTGTCGGCGATGGTGACTCGCGTCGAGAAGGGCATCAACCGCAGATACCCGACCAGGCGGCGGATCGAAATCTCCAGGTCTCGCTCCTCGTTGTACACCGGCACGACGATCTCGACCATCGCCACGTGATCAGCTGCAGGTCCGACGCATTCCACCGCGGGGCGGTCCAGCGTGGTCATGACGCCGCCGTCAGGTCGTAGACGGTCACACCGTCGACCGTCTGGGCGGTGAAGGTCGACGTGACCCAGCTGGTGATCTCCGAGGACGTGCTCCCGCCAGCCGACGGTCCGCCGCCGCCACCACCGCCGCCGCACGTCTCCGGATGCGATGAAGTAGTGGATCCGTCCAGCGGAGACGTACTCCTGGAACTGGGCGAGCGTGGGGCTCGGGTCACTGCCGTTGAAGCCACCGATCGCCATGACCGGTTTCGTCGTGGCGAGCTGGTAGCCGGACGCTGCGTTGGATCCCACCGCGGCGGCGACCCAGTCGTAGTCCGCCGCGTTGGTGGTGAGCAGGAGGGTGAGCGAAGCCGACGGGGTACTGCCCCGGAGCAGGCTCCCGCCCGCAGCCGTCGGACCGGCTCCGCCGACCCCGGCTGGTGCTCCGCCGGGTCCGGCTGTCGTGCCGGGTCCGGCTGTCGTGCTGGGACCGGCGGACGGGATCGAACCGGCATGCGGGGTCGCGGCCGTCGTGAGACTGTAAGCCGTGGGTGCGGCCAACCCGGTGACGACGGCCAGCGCGGCGAGCGTCAGTCCGATCCGTCGTGGCAGATGGCGGACCGCGCCGATCAGTAGGGCGACGATCAGGCCGGTCAGCAGGATCAGCCACCGCAGCCACGGGTGGTAGGACGGAGTCCGGTCCAGCAGCGAGAACGCCAGCACAGCAGTCATCGCGGTCGCGGCGGCCAACGTCAAAGCAGCTCCGTAGTCGGATCGCCGGGTCCAGAGCAACCAGGCGCCGATAGCGACGATGGCTGCTATCGCCGGAGCCAGCGCCACGGTGTAGTAGGCATGGAAGATGCCCTGCATGAAGCTGAAGGTGAGCGCCGTGACGAGCAACCAGGCACCCCAGACGACCATCCCGGTTCGGACCCGGTCGGTGCGCGGCGCCGATCGCATGACCCACAGCCCGGCCACCAGGAGCAGGACCGAGGTCGGCAGTAGCCAGCCCACCTGTCCTCCGATCTCGGAGTCGAGCAGGCGCAGCAGGCCGGTCTCACCCCACCCGCCGCCGCCGCCACCGACCGACCCGGTCTCGTCGCCGGTGATGCGCCCGAAGCCGTTGTAGCCGAGCGTCAGCTCGAGGATCGAGTTGTTCTGGGACCCGCCGATGTAGGGACGGCTAGAGGCGGGCCAGAGTGCCACGACCGCTATCCACCAGCCGGCGCTGACCACCATGGAGACGAGGGCGACACCGAGGTGCTTCAGCCGGCGTACGACGCTCACGTCGGCCGCGAGCAGGTAGCCGAGACCGAGACCGGGCACCACCAGGAAGGCCTGGAGCATCTTCGTCAGGAAGGCGAGGCCGACGAGCATCCCCGCGATCGCGAGCCAGCGCACCGGGTGCCCCAGCCCCTTGCGCAGCTCACCCGGGCGGGTCTCGTCGACTGCTCGGAGCGTGGCGGCGACCGACCCGACGAGCAGGAGGACCAGCAGGGCGTCCGGGTTGTTGAAGCGGAACATCAGGGCTGCCACCGGGGTGGTCGCCAGCACCGCACCGGCCAGCAGCCCAGCGCCCGGCGAGCGCGTGGTCCGCCGCACCACCGCGTACAGCAGGCCGACCGAGCCGACACCCATCAGCGCCTGCGGCACGAGGATGCTCCACGAGCTCAGCCCGAAGACCCGCACGGACGTCGCCATGACCCACAACGACATCGGCGGCTTGTCGACGGTGATCGCGTTCGCGGCGTCAGACGACCCGAAGAAGAACGCCTGCCACGACACGGAGCCGGCTTGTGCTGCCGCGGAGTAGAAGGAGTTGGCCCACCCCGATGCGCCCAGCCCCCAGAGGTAGAGCAGGGCCGTGGCACCCAGCAGCCCGAGAAGCGCCGGCCGTACCCACGGCGCGTCATCGGTAGGGCCACGCCACGCACCGCGGAGCGGGAAGGCTCCCCGGCGGGGCATCGAGGTGGTGGTCAAGGGAGTCGGCGCGTGGGTGCCCGAGGGTGGGGGCGGCAACGTCTGTGTGCTCATGCCACTACGCTGCGGTGCGCGACTGTCGCGTCTCTTTGCTGGCTCTGTGCCCGACCTGTGAATGCCGGTGCGGTCAGACCTGGTTGCCGCGAGCGTCCAGGTCCCCGTCTACCAGCGGGACCTGGACCCGGAAGGTGGTGTCGCCCGGAACGCTCTGCACCGACACGGTTCCCCGGTGGGCATCGACGATCGCCCGCACGATGGGGAGGCCGAGGCCGGAGCCTCCGGTGTCGCGCGTGCGGGAGCTGTCGCCGCGGGTGAAGCGCTCGAACGCGTGGTGCTTCAACGCGCTGGGCAGGCCGGGGCCGTCATCGTGGATCGTCAGCACCGCGGACACGTCCTGAACGGTGATCTCGAGAGAGACCTTGGTGCCCGGCGGAGTATGACGACGGGCGTTCGACAACAGGTTCGCGACCACCTGGTGGAGCCTGTGGTCGTCGCCCAGCACGAGCACGGGCTCGTCGGGGATGGCGAGGCGCCAGCGATGGTCGGGCGCCAGGACCCGGATGTCGTTCAAGGCCTCGACCGCCAGCCGGCTCAGGTCGACCGGCTGCGACTCGAGCGGACGACCGGCGTCGAGCCGGGCCAGCAGCAGCAGGTCATCGACGAGTGCCGTCATCCGGATGGACTCGACGTCGACCCGGCCCATCGCGTGCCGGAGGGCGGCGATCTGTTCGTCCTCGCCGGCGCCGGGCGCCGGTCGACGGCTGAGCTCGGCGTACCCGGCGATGGTCGAGAGCGGCGTGCGCAGCTCGTGTGAGGCGTCGGCCAGGAACTGGCGCACCTGCTGCTCGCTCTCGTGACGCGCGTCCAAAGCACGCTCGACGTGTCCCAGCATGAGGTTCAGCGCTTCACCGAGCTGTCCTACTTCGTTGTCGGGATGGGTGTACTCCTCCGGAACCCGGGCCGTGGTGCCGACTGCGCCCGTGTCGAGCGGAGTGCTCGTCACGGCGGCGGCGGTCGCCGCGACCTCGCGCAACGGACGAAGCTGGCGGCGTACGAGCGTCCGGCCCGCGATGGCAGCCAGTCCCACCCCGACCAGGGCGACCAGGGCCTCCCAGCCGATCAGTCGCCCGACCGTCGCATCCACCCCCGAGGTGGGAAGACCCGTGACCAACGTGACGCCGCCGGCCTGGCGGACCACCACCCGGTAGGTGCCGAGGCCTGGGAGTCGCACCGAGTGCGGTTCGGCGTCCGGTGAGACGCCGGCCAGTGCGGCCAGACCCCCGTCGGACACGACCTCGGCACGTCCGGACTCGGTGATCACCTGCGCATGCGGGCAGCGTCCGTCGAGAACGCCGTCCAGAGCGCCCGGACCCTGGCCCGGGATACGGGAAGTCGACCCGCGCGGACCTGACCGGCACGGGTACGCCTCCGCGTCCGGCCCGTAGAAGACGTTGACCGACCGATCGACCGCGGACTGAAGCTGGTCGTCGAGACGTTGGAGCAGAAAGCTTCGCAGCGCCAGGGTCGTGACGACCGCGACACCGATGCTCACCACGGCCACCAGGGCGATCGTGGTCAGGGCGAGACGTCCCGTCAGGGTGCTCGGCAGAAACCCCACCCGCGTGGGCCGAGGCGCCTGGGGGGCGAGGCGCTCAGTCGGCTGGCTTGAGGACATAGCCGGCTCCGCGCAGTGTGTGGATCATCGGCGCACGGCCGGCATCCACCTTCTTGCGCAGGTAGGAGATGTAGAGCTCGACCACGTTGGCCTGGCCACCGAAGTCGTAGTTCCAGACTCGGTCGAGGATCTGCGCCTTGCTCAGCACCCGGCGCGGGTTGCGCATCAGATACCGAAGCAGCTCGAACTCGGTCGCGGTCAACGAGATCTGGTCACCGCCGCGGGTCACCTCGTGGCTGTCCTCGTCGAGGGTGAGGTCGCCGACGACCAGAGCAGCCGAGGATCGCTCCCGCACTCCGCCGGTACGCCGGAGCAGGGCACGTAACCGCGCAACGACCTCCTCGAGACTGAACGGCTTGGTGACGTAGTCGTCGCCGCCGGCGGTCAGGCCGGTGACCCGGTCCTCCACGGCGTCGCGGGCGGTCAGGAACAGCACGGGAACATCGGGGGAGTGGGCCCGTAGCTTGCGGAGTACCTCGAGACCATCGAAGTCCGGCAGCATCATGTCGAGAACGACGGCGTCCGGTGCATGCTGGCGTGCGGTCGACACCGCCTGCGTGCCGGTGTGCGCCACCAGAATCTCCCACCCTTCCAGGCGCAACGCCATCGCCAGCAGCTCGGCGATGTTGGGCTCGTCGTCGACGACGAGGATCCGCACCCGAGGGCTGTCCGCGTCAGGCTGGTCCTGGGCGCCGTCGGGGGAGGGAGTGCGCGGCGGCTGCATGGGTCGATCATCGCTGCTCGACATGGGAGTCGGCTAGCCGTTTGCTGTGAGCCGGCTGTGCGGTCGCACCGGCCGTAAGCTTGCCAGTTGTCTGCCAGCCGACGCACAGCGTAGGCACAGCAATGGGGCTCACGATGGGGGCATGACAGACAAACCGACGACACCGCCGTCCGACGAGGACGCGTCGGCAACCGCGCCCGACGAGACGGCCACAGCACCCCTGTTCGCACAAGAGGCAGCCCCCGATACCCAGCCTGCCCCCGAATCCCAGCCTGCCCCCGAATCCCAGCCTGCTTCCGAGGCTGCTCCTCCCGCGGCAGCCCCGCCCCCGCCGGCCCCCAGGCAGCCCGGGCCGCCCTGGTCTCCTCGCACCGTCACCGTGGCCACGATCCTCGCTGTCGCCCTGGCCGCCGGTATCGGTGGCGCGATCGGCAGCATGGCGACCAACGACTCATCCGACGGTCATGGCGGCCGGGGTGGCGCGCCGGGCACGTTCCGTGGACCGAACGGTCCGGGTGGCTCCGGCGGCTTCGATGGAAACGGCCGCGGTGGTTTCGGCCAGGAGCAGCAAGGTGTTCCCGGCCAGCAGAACCCGTGGCGCACCTTCCCGCGCGGTGGGTCCGGTGGATCCGGTGGCTCCAGCGGATCCGGCAGCTCCAGCGGGTCCGGCAGCTCCAGCGGGTCCGGCACCTGACGTCCGGGTTCGGGGCCGGACCGACATACTAGGGTCGTACTCAGCGGCCGAAGGGGTCGCTTCTGGTCCTGAGCGGAGGCGTGCGTGCCGGACGACGTGCCGGGCCGAGCCGACTCGGCCCCGAGCACCCAGCACGGCAGCGACGAGACGGTCGTCAGCAACCGCGTCTTCACGTTGCCCAACATCTTGAGCATCGCGCGCCTGTGCGGCGTACCGCTGTTCCTCTGGCTCGTCCTCGGTCCGGAGTGGGACGGCTGGGCATTGGTGTTGCTGGCGATCTCGGGGTTCACCGACTGGTTGGATGGGAAGCTGGCGCGGACGCTCAACCAGTCGTCCAAGCTCGGGCAGATCCTCGACCCCGTTGCGGATCGCTGCTACATCCTGGCCGTCGTCATCGGGCTGGCGATCCGCGACATCATCCCGTGGTGGTTGGCCGTCGGGCTGCCGCTCCGGGACGTCTTCTTGTTCGGGCTGGTGCCGTTCCTGCGCACCCGCGGCTACAGCGCCCTGCCCGTGCACTTCCTGGGCAAGGCCGCGACCGCCAACCTGCTGTACGCCTTCCCGCTCCTGCTTCTCGGCGACGGCCAGGGGACCTTGGCCAGCCTCGCCGACGTGTTCGGGTGGGCGTTTGCGATCTGGGGCACCGGACTCTATTGGTGGGCAGGGTTCCTGTACGCCTACCAGGTGGTCCAGCTCATGCGGACGCCACCGGCGCTGAATCCCGACCCACCATGACCGACGATCCCAACCCTCCACCCCGCGAGTACGTCAGCCTGCTCACGCAGGTCATGACGAACACCCTCGACGAGGACTACGCGACCCTCGCCGAGAAGCGCCGTGCGGCGGGGGAGAGTGCCCCGACCGGAACTCGGCCCAGCAACCTCGGTCTGGTGGCCGTCCTGATCGTGTTCGGACTGATGGTCGGCATCTCGGCGATCAAGACCGACCAGGAGCGACCGCAGACCCAGGCCGAGCGTGCAGAGCTGATCGCCCAGATCCATCATCGCCAGGACGACCAGGCTGCTCTCTCGTCCCGGCTGAACCAGGTGCAGGACGATGTGACCTCGCTGCAGAAGGCCGTCGCCGGCCAAACCACGCGTGGCGCTGAGCTCGCCGCCCGGGTGCAGCTCCTGAGCACCGTGGCCGGTACGGTCCCGGTCGTGGGTCCCGGTCTGGTCATCACGACTGACGACGCCGGCCAGGGCGCCTCCGACTTCGGGGGGACGATCCTCGACACCGATCTGCAGGCGCTGGCCAACGGTCTGTGGGCCGCCGGTGCCGAGGCGATCTCGATCAACGGGCACCGCCTGACGACCCTGACCGCCATCCGGATCGCAGGAACGGCGATCACGGTCGACAACGTCTCCCTGAGCCCGCCCTATGTCATCCATGCCATCGGGGACCCCGCTACGCTGCCTGCACGGCTGCTCGAGACCGGTGGTGGCCAGACCTGGTTGGGACTCGAGGCCAACTTCGGCATCAGGTTCGACCGCCAGACGAGGGAGAACATCACCGTGCCCGGCGACCCGCACGAGTACCTGCTGTACGCACGGCCGGAGAAGGCACGGTGATCAACCGATGATTGCGGTGTTCGGACTCGTCGTCGGCATCTTGGGTGGGCTCTTCCTGGAGCCCTCGGTACCGGTCTCGCTGCAGCCCTATCTGCCTATCGCGGTCGTGGCGGCGCTGGACGCGGTCTTCGGCGGGTTGCGGGCCTTCCTCGACGGCATCTTCAACGACAAGGTCTTCGTGGTGTCGTTCGTGTCCAACGTGCTGATCGCGGCACTCATCGTCTATCTGGGAGACCAGCTGGGTGTCGGCAGCCAGCTCTCCACCGGCGTCATCGTCGTCCTCGGTATCCGGATCTTCTCCAACGTGGCCGCGATTCGTCGCCACCTCTTCCACGCCTGACATGACCGACGACCGAAGATCCTTCCACCAGCCGGACTCCTCAGGTCCCGGTCAGCCGGAGTCCGCCCTGCGTCGGCTGCTCAAGGCCTTGACCACGCGCGCCTCGCGGGCCCAGGTGGTCGTGGCCGTCCTGTTGTGCGTGCTCGGCGTCGCGGCCACGACCCAGATCCGGCTCACGCGCAGCACCAACGACTTCGCCGGCCAACGGCGCGAGGACCTCGTCGACCTGTTGGACTCGCTCTCGTCGGCGACGGACCGCGCGCGCTCACAGCTCGACGAGCTCGAGCAGACGCGCAGCGATCTCGAGTCCAGCACCCAGCGTCGGTCGGCGGTCATCGCCGAGGCCACGAGCCGGCTCGAGGTGCTCGGCATCCTCAACGGCACCATCGCGGCCACCGGCCCCGGCGTCGTGGTCACGATCCAGGACCCCCGTGGCTCGGTGACCGCGGCCACGGTCCTCAACGGCGTGGAGGAGCTGCGTGACGCCGGCGCCGAGGCCATCGAGATCAACGATCAGGTGCGCGTCGTGGCGTCGACGGCGTTCGTCGAGGGTGACGGCGAGATCAGCGTCGACGGGGTCGCCCTGCGCCCGCCCTACGTCATCGATGCGATCGGTGCTTCGCACACATTGAGCACTGCGGTGGTGTTCCGTGGCGGCCTGTCCGACGACGTCGCCAGGGAGGGCGGGACCGCTACCGTGCGCGAGGCCGACAGTGTGGATGTGTCGGCGTTGCACGAGCTCCAACAGCCTGAGTACGCTCAGCCGACCGACCAGTAACCCGCCCGGGCCTGCCCACCAAGGAGACCGCTCACATGGCTGACAAGGCTGACATGGCCTACCCCGACGACCTGCGATACACCGCCGAGCACGAGTGGGTCAGGTCGGGCGAGGGCACCACGGTGCGCGTCGGGATCACCGACTACGCGCAAGAGGCCCTGGGAGACATCGTCTATGTCAGCCTGCCCGACGTTGGCCAGTCCCTCCAAGCAGGCGCCGCCATGGGCGAGCTCGAGTCGACCAAGAGCGTGAGCGACCTGTTCGCTCCACTGGCGGGAACGGTGACGGCTCGCAACGAGGCACTCGACAGCAACCCGGAGCTGTGCAACTCCGACCCGTATGGCGAAGGATGGATCGTCGAGCTCGAACCGGCGGACCCCGGGGCTCTCGATGGACTGATGTCTGCCACCGACTACGAAGCCACGGTAACCTCCAACTAGAGGTTGAGGTCCTCGGCCGACACCAGCCACGCCGGGCGTGGCAGAGGAGGAAAAATGCCGTTCTGCACCGAATGCGGCCACCAGAACCCCGACGGGTCGCGCTTCTGCGCTCAGTGCGGGCACCGGTTGGCCCCGGTGGAGCGTCCGGCGGAGTCGACCTCGACGATGAACTTCGGGGGACCCGACCGCAGTGAGCCGCAGTCCGCTGGGCTGTCCGAGGCCGAGGAAGCCGCCGTCGAGGCCCTGCCGCGAGGCAGTGCGCTGCTGGTCGTCCAACGCGGTCCGGGCGCCGGCAGTCGCTTCCTCCTCGACACCGACGAGGTGACCGCGGGGCGTCACCCTGACAGTGAGATCTTCCTCGACGACGTGACGGTGAGCCGTCGCCACGCGGTGTTCCGGCGTACCTCGGACGGGTACCTGGTCGCCGACGTTGGCAGCCTCAACGGTACGTACGTCAACCGCGACCGCATCGACGAGGTGCTGCTCTCCGGCGGTGACGAGGTGCAGATCGGCAAGTACCGCCTCGTCTACTTCAACAGCGCCCAGGGCGACCGCGGGTGAGCTCATCCGCAGCCGCCATGCACGGGCGCGGGCGGATGAGCATCGGCGAGGTGCTCAACCACCTGCGACCGGACTTCCCAGAGGTCAGCATCTCCAAGATCCGCTTCCTGGAGGCCGAAGGACTCATCGAGCCCGAGCGCACGTCGTCGGGGTATCGCAAGTTCTCTTACGCCGATCTCGAACGACTGCGCTACATCCTGTCCGCCCAACGCGATCACTACTACCCGCTGAAGGTCATCAAGGAGCACCTCGATGCGATGGAGCGCGGCCTCGAGCCCGGGGAGGTGGCGGGCGAGCCGCCGCGGGCCCCACGCTCGATGCACGCGGTCAAGGACGGCGTCGATGCGTCGGAGTTCGGCCCGACCCCGGCCAGCGACCTGCGGATGTCACGCGCTGAGCTGCTGGCCAGCTCCGGACTGACCGACAGGCAGCTGACCGAGCTGATGGAGTTCGGGATGTTGCGGCCACGGCCGGGCACCCGCTATTTCGACGCGGATGCCCTGGTGGTCGCCTCGACGATCGCCAAGCTGACCGAGTTCGGTCTCGAGCCGCGCCACATCCGGGCGTTCAAGACAGCAGCCGACCGCGAGGTCGGCCTGATCGACCAGATCGTCAATCCCGTGTCGCGCGGTCGCGACGACAATGCCGCGGCCCGCGCGGCGGACACGGTGGCCGAGCTCGGCGCCCTGTCGGTCCGACTGCACGCGGCGCTGGTCAAGACCGGGTTGCGCCGGCCGCGCTGAATCCTCGACTCGCCTCCTGCCCGTTGCGAGTCGGCCCTACGGAGTACGCTGAAAACGTGCGTGAGGTCGATGTCGTCGGAGTCCGGGTCGAGATGCCCTCCAACCAGCCACTCGTGTTGTTGCGCGAGTCCGGGGGCGAGCGTTACCTGCCCATCTGGGTCGGAGCGGTCGAGGCCACCGCGATCGCATTCGCCCAACAAGGCGTGGTGCCGCCGAGACCGCTGACGCACGACCTGATGAAGGACCTGCTCAATGCGACCGGCAACGAACTGGCCGAAGTGCAGATCACCGAGGTCCGCGACGGCATCTTCTACGCGACCCTGGTGCTCAGCGATGGCGTAGAGGTCAGCGCGCGCCCGTCCGACTCGATCGCGCTGGCGTTGCGCACCGGCAGTCGGATCGTCTGCAGCGACGCGGTGCTCGAGGAAGCCGGTATGGCGGTGCCGGACGACCAGGAGGAAGAGGTCGAGAAGTTCCGGGAGTTCCTCGACCAGATCAACCCCGAGGACTTCGACGCCGAACAGGACCAAAGCGGCAACCCACCCGGCGAATAGCCGCGCCGACGCCCGAAAGTCTCAACCTCAACCTTTACCTGAGACTTTGCGACACGCCGGGTCGGATCAGGCGGAGTCGTTGACCCGACCCCCTGGCACCCGTACCGTCAGGTGAGAAGACCCTCGCTGTAACTTCACCGCTGTGTCTTGTCCGTTTCGTGCCTGTCGACGAGCGGCCTGGCTCGCACCACTTCCCCCAACAGCGAGAACTGACCAGGAGGTCGCAGTGGCTGGTGACAAGGACATGGCATCGTCCACCGACGACGCGATGGCTGCCGCAGAGGCAGCCGACTCGGCCGGACAGCAGGGTTTGCTGTTCGACGACGACGTGTCGCCGATGCCCGATGACGTCGGCTACCGCGGCCCGACCGCGTGCAACGCCGCGGGCATCACCTACCGCCAGCTGGATTACTGGGCGCGCACCGGGCTGGTCGAGCCGACCGTCCGCACCGCCGGCGGCTCCGGCACCCAGCGGCTGTACTCCTTCCGCGACGTCCTGCTGCTCAAGGTCATCAAGCGCCTTCTCGACGCAGGGGTGTCGCTCCAGCAGATCCGCACCGCCGTGCATCACCTGCGCGAGCGCGGCACTGACGATCTGACCCGCGTCACGCTGATGAGCGACGGCGCCAGTGTTTACGAGTGCCGTTCTGCCGACGAAGTCATCGACCTCGTCCAGGGTGGTCAGGGCGTGTTCGGCATCGCGATCGGTGGCGTGTGGCGGGAGATCGAGGGTTCGCTCGCCGAGCTGCCCAGCGAGCGCGCGGCTCGGACCGACGCCGAGGACCCCAGCGACGAATTGGCGGCACGCCGTCGCGCGCGTACCGCCGGCTGAGGACGGTCCGGTCCAGTCCGCTGGTAGGGTTGCGACTGCCGCAACAGTCACACGGGAGAGTCCGGACCGTCCTCGGACGGCTCGGCGCCGAAGGGGCAATTCCTCCCCGGAACCTCTCAGGCCACCGGACCGTGTGTACCGGCACTCTGAAGGGTTCGATACCTGACAGAGGGGGAGGCTCGATGCGTCTGACGCCGAAGGAGCCTTCCGATGACCGATCGGTCCCAGTCACTCTCGCCTTCGAGTGAAACCACCCCGTCGTTGCGTGAGCTCGAGACGGCGGCGCCCTTCGTACGACGCCATGTCGGCCCCGATGCCGCTGAGCAGCAGCACATGCTGGCCGCGCTGGGCTATGCCTCCACCGACGACCTCCTGTACGCCGCGCTTCCCGACAACATCCGCGTCGACAAGCCGCTCGACCTGCCGCCCGCACTGAGCGAGGTCTCCGTTCGCGAGGCGCTCCTGGCCATGGCCGGCCGCAACAACGTCAAGGTCCCGATGATCGGGCTCGGGTACGCCGGCACGGTCACCCCGGCCGTGATCCGGCGCAACGTGTTGGAGGACCCGTCCTGGTACACCGCCTACACGCCGTACCAGCCGGAGATCTCGCAGGGTCGGCTCGAAGCGTTGCTCAACTTCCAGACGATGGTGGGTGACCTCACCGGTCTGCCCACCGCGAACGCCTCCCTGCTCGATGAGGCCACCGCCGCTGCCGAGGCGATGACCCTGGTACGACGCGCCAACCGCAAGAACACCTCCACCCGCTTCGTCGTCGACACGAACGTCTTCCCGCAGACCCTGGCCGTGGTGCGCACCCGGGCAGCCGCCATGGGTATCACCGTGGACGTGCGGGACGTCGCGACCGACCTGCCGACCGACGACGTGGCCGGCGTGCTGTTCCAGTACCCCGATGCAGAGGGTCGCATTGTCGATCCCCGCCCGATCATCGAAGCGACCCATGCGGCAGGTGCATTGGCCGTCGTCGCCACCGACCTGCTGGCCCTGACGCTGCTGGAGTCGCCCGGCTCGTTCGGCGCCGACGTGGTGCTCGGGTCGAGCCAGCGCTTCGGCGTCCCGCTGTTCTACGGCGGACCCCACGCCGGTTTCATGGCGGTGAGCGCCGGGCTCGAACGCCATCTCCCGGGCCGGCTGGTCGGGGTCTCGATCGACGCCGAAGGTCGTCCGGCGTACCGGCTGGCGCTCCAGACGCGCGAACAGCACATCCGGCGTGACAAGGCGACGTCCAACATCTGCACGGCTCAGGTCCTGCTCGCGGTGACGGCGTCGATGTACGCGGTCTACCACGGACCGGTCGGGCTGACCCGGATCGCCCGCCGGACCCATCGGTACGCCGCGTTGCTCGCCGAAGCCCTCCGCCGCGGCGGCCGCCACGTACGCCACGAGCAGTTCTTCGACACCGTGCACGTCGACACCCCGGGTGCGGCCGAAGCGATCCGACGGCGCGCGGCCGAGCACGGCCTCCACGTCCTCGCGGCTGGCCCGGACCGGGTGGGCATCGCAGTCTCGGAGGTCACGACGCGCGAGCACCTCACAGCTGTCCTGGACTCGTTCGGGCTACCGCCCGTCGACCTCGACGAACTCGACGCAGCGACGGCCGACGCGATTCCGGACGCGCTGGGGCGACGGACTCCGTTCCTCACCCACCCGGTGTTCAACGAGAACCGCTCGGAGACCGACCTGCTGCGCTACCTCAAGCGCCTCTCGGACCGTGACTACGCGCTCGACCGGGGCATGATCCCGCTCGGCTCGTGCACGATGAAGCTCAACGCCACCGCAGAGATGGAGCCGATCAGCTTCCCCGGGTTCGCCGACCTCCACCCCTTCGCACCGGCCGAGGACGCCCAGGGGTACGTCGAGCTGGTGGAGAGCCTCGAACGGTGGCTCGCCGAGGTCACCGGGTATGCAGAGGTCTCGATCCAGCCCAACGCCGGTTCTCAGGGTGAGCTGGCCGGCCTGCTCGCCATCCGTGGCTACCACCGCGCGCGCGGTGAAGACGGTCGGGACGTCTGCCTCATCCCCTCCAGCGCTCACGGCACCAACGCCGCCTCGGCCGTGATGGCGGGGATGCGCGTGGTGGTCGTGCAGGCGACCGAGGAAGGCTCCATCGACCTGGAAGACCTGCGCACGAAGTGCGAGGCCCACACCGACGAGCTGGCGGCGATCATGGTGACCTACCCGTCCACGCACGGGGCGTATGAGAACACGATCATCGACCTGTGCGCCATCGTCCACGAGCACGGAGGTCAGGTCTACGTCGACGGCGCGAACCTCAACGCGCTGCTCGGCCTCGCCAAGCCGGGCGCTTTCGGTGGTGACGTGTCACACCTCAACCTGCACAAGACCTTCTGCATCCCCCATGGCGGTGGCGGGCCCGGTGTGGGTCCGGTCGCGGTGGCGGCTCACCTCGCGCCCTACCTGCCGAGCCATCCGATGCACCCGGAGCCGGGTCGCCGTGAGGGGATCGGACCGGTCAGCGCGGCACCGTACGGGTCGGCCGGCATCCTGCCGATCTCGTGGGCCTACATCGCGATGATGGGTGAGGCCGGCCTGACCGAGGCCACGACCGTCGCGGTGTTGTCGGCCAACTACGTTGCGCGCCGACTCGAGGAGCACTACCCGGTGCTCTACAAGGGACACGGTGGCCTCGTCGCCCACGAGTGCATCCTCGACCTCCGGCCAGTGGCGAAGACCAGCGGAGTGAGCGTCGACGACGTGGCCAAGCGGCTCGTCGACTACGGCTTCCACGCACCGACGATGAGCTTCCCCGTGCCCGGCACGTTCATGATCGAGCCGACGGAGTCCGAGAGCCTCGCCGAGCTCGACCGGTTCGTCGACGCGATGATCGCGATCCGGCGCGAGATCGCCGACATCGAGGACGGTCGCGTGGCGCTGGCGGACAGCCCGCTCGTGCACGCACCGCACACCACCGCGGCGGTCACGGGGGAGTGGAAACGTGCCTACACCCGCGAGGTGGGGGCGTTCCCGGCCGGGCGCTCGCCCGACAAGTACTGGCCCCCGGTAGCCCGGATCGACCAGGCGTACGGCGACCGGCACCTGGTCTGTTCGTGCCCCGACCCGTCCGCCTTCGCCGACGAGACGTGACAGCCGCCGACATGCCGCGAAGCGCTGGTCGACGCAGCGAACCAGGACGCTCGGCTGCCGGGGCTCGTCGCCGGAACGTTCCGGGCGGGGCAGGTCGACTGGCGATGCTCCCGGGGGGAGACCGGGACGGCGTACCGGATCGCCTCGATCACCAAGACCTTCACGGCGGTCGCCGTGCTCCAGCTGCGCGACGAGGGCCGGCTCGGGCTCGACGACCGGATCGGGCAGTACGTGCCGGACGCGCCGTACGCCGAACACTCGATCGGCCGGTTGCTGTCCCACTCGTCCGGCATGACCGCTGAGCCGGCCGGGCCCTGGTGGGAGCGAGTGCCCGGCGGCAGCTGGGCCGAGCTCGCGGCAGCGAACGCAGCCAGGCCTGAACGTCTTCGCTGCCGGCCAGCGGTACCACTACTCCAACCTGGGCTTCGCCCTGCTGGGTGAGCTGGTGGCGCGGCTGCGCGGTGACAGCTGGTGGAACGTGGTCCACAGCCGGCTCCTCATGCCACTCGGTCTCACGGGGACGACGTTCGACGCCCCGGTGGGCGCGGCCGTCGGCTCGTCGCGCGACCCCCTCAGCGATCGGCTGGTGCGGGAGCCCAGCGAGGACGAGGGCGCCATGGCCCCGGCCGGCCAGCTCTGGAGCACGGTGGACGACCTCGCCCGCTGGGCCGACGTGCTCGTCGCGGGACAACCAGGAGTGCTCGCCCCCGAGACCGCTGTCGAGATGCGCACGATCAGATCCGGCAGTCCCGAGCGCCAGCACCGAGGAGGCTACGGACTCGGATTGCGGCTGCACTGGGCGCCGACGTCCACGATCGTGGGGCACACCGGCGGACTGCCCGGTTTTCAAGCCGGCATGTTCGTCGATGCGACGACGCGGGTCGGAGCGGTGGTGCTCACGAACGCGACCAGCGGCCTCGACCCCGAACAGCTGTGCGTTGCGTTGATCGACGCGGCGGCAGCTGACGTCGAGGTTCCCGGGCCGCTGGCCGATCCGAGCTCGCCCGCGGCCGAGCTCTCCGGGGCGTGGTACTGGGGCAACACCCCGATGACGCTGGTGGCGACAGCGGATGGGCTCTGCCTGGTCGAGGACGGGGATGTTGCTCGGTTCCGGCGCGAAGGTCCGGACCGCTACCGCGGCCTGGACAACTACTACGCGGGGGAACTTCTGAGCGTCCACCGCGATGCGGACGGCACGCCCCGCTACCTCGAGGTCGTGACGTTCATCCTGACGCGTTCGCCCTACGACCCGCTGGCGCCGATCCCCGGAAAGCCGCCGGAGCCGTTCTGACCGGGTGTTGCTCAGGCAGGGCGCTGGCAGTCCCATCGCCTGGGCGATGCTCCGCTGAGGCTGCATCGAGCCGGTCAGTGGGTGGGCATCAACCAAAACGCCTGCGGGACTGAGTACCAGAACTAGCCGCGTTTTCGTGTCTCCATGGACGGCGGCGCGGTCTTGGGGTCGTAGAGCCGGTCGGTTGGCTGCCGCGTAGCGACCGGAAGAAATCTTCGAATCCCCTTGTGGATAACGGGTCCTGGCATCGGGCGCTGGTCCGAAAGTGTCGGTGGCGGGTTCTAGGTTTGGATCCATGAGTACGACGCAGGAGCCGCCACCGACCGTGGGCATCGATGATGCCTTCGGCCGTGGTTTCGCGGGCGTGCGTCGTGAGCTTGCCGACCTGGTCGATACCCCGACCTGGTCCCTGGACGACGCCCGGCTCGACCAACGGATCGGTGACGTGTTGGCGTTGAAGGCGCAGGTGGACGAGCTCGCGGCCCGGCTGGTCGCCGAGGCTGATGACCGCAACCTGCCCCACCGCCACGGCGCCTCCTCGACCCGGGCGCACCTGATGACCGCGCACCGGATGTCGGCCGGCGAGGCGTCCCGGACGGTCCGGACGGCCAAGCAGCTGCACGGCACCGCTTCCGGCGTGACCGAACCCACACGTCGCGCGGTCGCCGCCGGAGAAGTGTCGGCTGAGCAGGGGGTGGTGGTCGCGGCCGCGGTCAACCGGCTCTCACCCGCGGTCGAACCGGACCGGGTCGACGCTAGCCCAGCAGGACCTGTTGGCGCATGCGCAGACTTTGTCGTTCACGCAGCTGCAGGTCGCGGCGAACCACCTGGTCGAGGTCATCGACCCCGACACCGTCGACGAGACCTTGGAGCAGCAGCTCGCCGCACAGGAACGCAAGGCGTTGGCGTCGGCGTGGTTCACCGGCCAATACGGTGCCGACGGCATCGCCCGGGGCCGGTTCGCGCTGCCGAACCTGACGTTCGGCATGCTCAAGAAGCATCTCGACGCCCTGTGCTCACCCCGGCGCGCCGCGACCGGCACCAACACCAACGAGGCGCCGGCGGACCCACCAGCTGACACGACCGTCGAGGAGCTGCCTTATGGTAACCGGCTCGGGCGGGCGTTGTGTGAGCTGATCGAACACCTCCCCACCGACGGGCACCCCCAGCACGGGGTCGCGAACGCCACCATCGTGGTCACCGTCGACGAGACCAGACTCAGTAACGGTGCCGGGGAAGCCGTCCTGGACACCAGCGGCGCGATCTCCATCGGGGAGACCCGGAGGCTGGCCTGCAACGCCGGCCTCCTCCCGATCGTCCTGTCGGGTGAGTCGAAGATCCTCGACCTCGGCACCAGCCGCAGCCTGTTCGAACGCCACCAACGCCTCGCACTCGCCACCCGCGACCGAAGCTGTGTCTTCCCCGGCTGCGAACGCCCACCCGCCTGGACCGAGGCACATCACCGCATCCCGTGGAGCGAAGGCGGAGCCACCGACATCGACAACGGCTGTCTGTTGTGTTCCTTCCACCACCACCTCATCCACCAAGGCGAATGGGACCTCACCCTCGCACCGGACGGCATCAACGAAGTCATCCCACCGGCCCGGATCGACCCCCAACGAAGACCCATCCGCCACCAACGCTTCAAACCCCGAGCCGCATAGCCCCTGGCTCGCTCACTGAGAGTCTCGGAATAGCCGAGGACGCTGCCGCTGCCGACTTGCGCCGCGTGGACAACGTACGCCTGGAGCCCCTGCGTTCGGCGATGCGTGAGCCAGGTGGCAGCTGCTGACCGCTGCCTGCCAACCTGGTCTCTGCTCGGTGGAGCTTGCCCTCCAGAGGCAAGGTGCTTGTTGAGCCGGATCCGGCGACTCCGTCGCCGGTTCCGTCCATCAGCTCGCCTGGCTGACGCTGGACATGTTGAAGTCGGGGATGCGGAGCGGCGGAGTCGCGGTCCGGGGGAACATGTCGCCCCACTCGCGAGAGAAGCTCCGCACGGTGTCGCCGGCTCCCGTGAAGCGGTTGAGCAGGTCGATCGGGCTCTCGTTGAAGCGGAAGTTGTTGACCGCCCCGACCACCTCACCGTTCTCGACGAGGTAGACGCCGTCGCGGGTCAGCCCGGTGAGGAGCAGGCTCTGCGGGTCGACACTGCGGATGTACCACAGGCACGTCACGAGCAGACCGCGCTCGGTCCCGGCCACCAGGTCGTCGACCGATCCGGTGCCGGACGCCACCTCGAGGCTCAGGTTGTCGACTGCGGGTGAGACGGTCAGCCCGGTCTGCTCGGCGGTGTAGCGCGACGTGGCGAGATGGCGCAGGGTGCCGTCGACGATCCAGTCGGTCGTGCTCACCGGGAGGCCGTTGTCGAAGACGCTCTGCACCGACGAGCTCGCGGTGGCCACCACGAACGGCGCCGTGGCGAGGCCGCGCGCGTTCGGGTCGGAGCGCAGGCGTACGCCTGGCTTGGCGATCTGCTGGCCGACTCGCGTGCCTCCATCCGGATCGCTGTAGACGCTGCGGCCGTCGTGGGCATCCTGACCGCTGGAGACGAAGTAGGCGTAGAGCATCAGGTCGGCCACGGCAGCGGGCGGCAACAAGGTCTCGTAGCGGCCGGCGGGCAGGTCGACCTTGCGACCGGCCCAGCCGATCCGTCGGATCAGCTCGGCGTCGAGCGCGGACACGTCGATCTCGTCGATCTGTTCGACCGCTTGGCCGACCCAGGCCGACGTAGACAGGTCGGTCGGTTTGCCGGTGATGCCGATGTGCCCGGTCGGTTGTTCGTGGCGGAGGCGTATGCCGGTCGAGGTGGCGACGTATGTCGTGGTGACATCGTGCTCGGCGTACCCGTACAACAGCCGGTCCTCATGCCCTGCCCGCTTGAACGCCTCCCCGAGGGCCGGCGCGAAGTCAGTGAAGACGTCGATCGTCGTCTGGCCCGCAGGCTGGTCCCACTCCCCGGTGTCGGTCCTTTCGACGAGGGGATGGGCGTCGTCGGCCGGTCTCGCCTCGGCGCGCTGCCTCGTCGGCCGCCGCCACGAGCGCCTTCACCTGTGCGTTCGTCGTGGCCGTGCGCGTCAGCACGCCGGCTCGGACACCGTCGGCACCGTCCACGACCGACACGACGGTCAGGTGTTCGCGAGTCGCGATGCCATTGGTGGTCAGCGTGTTGTTGGCCCACCGCAGGTTCGCCGTCGACGAGATGGTCAGGATCACGATGCAGTGGTCGGCGGTGGACTCCTCGAGCGCGTGCTCGACGAGAGTCTGCGGAGTGGTCATCACGACTTGCCTGCCTCGTGGGTGGTGTTCAAGACGCTGATGTCACGGAACAGCGCGGACGGGCAGCCATGGCTCACCGGCGCCACCTGGCCAGGTTGCGCCTTGCCGCAGTTGAACGCACCACCGAGCACCCAGGTGTCAGCGCCGCCGACGGCATCCATGCTCCCCCAGAAGTCGGTGGTGGTGGCCTGATAGGCCACGTCGCGCAGGGGGTGGGTGACGGCGCCGTTCTCGATGGCGTAGAACCGTTGCCCGGTGAACTGGAAGTTGAACCGTTGCATGTCGATCGACCACGACTTGTCGCCGACGATGAGGATGCCGCGGTCGACCTGGCTGACCAGGTCGTCGGTGGACACCTCGTCAGGGGACGCCGCCAGCGAGACGTTCGCCATCCGCTGGATCGGTACGTGCCCGGGTGAGTCCGCGAAGGCACATCCGGTGGATCGGTCCCAGCCCATCATGGCCGCCATTCGCCGGTCGGTCTGGTAGCCGACGAGAATGCCGTCCTTGACGATGTCCCAGCGCTGCGTGGCCACCCCGTCGTCGTCGTACCCGATGGTCGACAGCCCGTGTTCGACGGTGCGGTCACCGGTGATGTTCAGGTGCCGTGAGCCGTACTGGAGGGAGCCGAGCTTGTCGAGGGTGGCGAAGGACGTGCCGGCGTAGTTGGCTTCGTAGCCGAGGGCCCGGTCGAGCTCGGTGGCGTGACCGATGCTCTCGTGGATGGTGAGCCACAGGTTGCTCGGGTCGATCACGAGGTCGTAGCGGCCGGCCTCGACCGAGGGTGCGGCGAGCTTCTCGGCCAGCTGGTCGGGCAGCTGAGCGAGTTCCGTTGCCCAGTCATACCGACCGTCGGTCAGGTACTCCCAGCCGCGCCCGACGGGCGGGGCGATCGTCCGCATGCCATCGAGCAGACCGCGCTGGTGATCTGCGCCGAAGATCTCGAGCTGGGGGTTGATCCGCACCCGCTGCTGGGTGGTCGAGGTGCCGTGGGAGTCGGCATAGAACTTGTTCTCGCGCACCTGGTGTGCGACGGCGCTGACATGGTCGACGACCGGTGCCGCGAGGAGTCCCATGGCTCCACTGCGCGAGCAACTCGGCCTTGTCGCTCGTGCTCACGTCGAAAGGGTCGATGTCGTACGCCGAGATCCAGGTCGTGTCCTTGTACGCCGGCTCGCTGGCGAGCTCGATCCGCTCGGTGGTGAGCGGCTTGGCCACCAGGGCGACCCGGACGGCCTGCTCGGCGACGCGGACGACTTCGTCGGTGGTCAGGGCGACCCCGGACGCGAACCCCCAACAGCCGTCGATGATGACCCGCACGGCGAAGCCGATGTCGTCACCGATCGAGGAGTCGACAAGCTTCCCGTCGCGCAGGACGAGTCGTTGGTGTGCGATCCGCTCGACGCGGAAGTCCGCATGTTCGGCGTTGAAGTCCTGCGCCCGCTGCAACGCGACGGAGGCGAGCTTCGAAAGGGGCAGGGCCAGGAACTCGGCATCGATCCCGGGACTCGTGGGCATGCCGGGAATGCTACCCAGCAGGTGTCACCAACGCAGGACGCGACCCGCGCCGCCGGCACCGGACAATCGTGCCGCTGTCAGACCGCGACGTGGACCGAAGGCCTCGGGGTGGAAGTCGGTGGGACGGTGCGGCGCGATCACCTCACCGTTGGGGAGGAGCTCTCCTGTGTCGTCGAAGAGGAGCACGCCGTTGCACAACAGGCTCCACCCCTGCTCGGGGTAGGTCACCACGGTGTGCGCGGCTTCCCGGTCGAGGGCGTCAGCGGAAGGACACGCCGGGTGGTGGGTGCAGGTCGACCCTGTCAATACGCTTGTCACACGACCAGTGTGCATCGCGCCCCGCCTTCCGTCTCGCATATATGGCCGCGTTGTCATGAATCATCCAAACGGGAACCCTGTCGTGACCGAACGACTGATAGCTGCGTGGGCACCCGGATCCGCAGTTCGGCCAGGTGACTGACCAGTCCGACCGACCGCCCACCCGTGCGGAGGGCGTCGAGCTCGTCCATCACCTCGTCCAGCGTGTCCGCGTCGAGGCTGCCGAAGCCCTCGTCGACGAAAAGTGTGGACAATTCGGCCCCACCGATCTCGGTGTTGACGAGGTCGGCCAGTCCGAGCGCGAGGGCCAGGCTGACGTAGAACGTCTCCCCGCCGGACAACGTGGCCGGGTCGCGACGGGCACCGGTGTAGTTGTCGAGGACCCGGAGTCCGAGGCCGCCGCGGGCGTCTCCGACACCGCGCGTCAACGTGTGCTCGAGCTCGTACCGACCGGCGCAGATGCCGCGCAGGCGGAGGTTCGCGGCGGCCACGACCTGCTCGAGCCGGGCGGCGAGCACATAGTGCGAGAGCCGGGTCTTGGAGACGTTGTCCCGCGCCGTGCCGGCGACCATCGCGGCCACGTGGTCAGCGACGTCGCGGCGCTCACGCAGCGGTCGCCAGCGGGCCGCCGCCAGGTCGAGCTCGTCAACCAGCGTCTCGAGGCGGCCCGGCTGCCTCCTCCAGGCGCGCCGCCCTGAGTGGCGGCCTGCCCCGCGGCTGGCCGAGGCCTGCTCGGTCTGTCGGATCAGCAGGTCGAGGTCGGGCTTGGGTGAAATGGCCGCCTGCACCAGCGTCGGGTCAGCCAGCTGCTTGTCGGTGGCGGCCTTCTCAGCTGCATGGGCGCGGTTGAGCGCCTCCTTGGACGCGATGTCGGCTTCGCTGCGCACGGCTTCGCGCACCTGGGTCACGGTGGCGAACATCGAGTCGGCGACCAGTCGGTCCAGCCGCTCCATCGCCGTACGACGGGCGCGGAGAGCGGCTGACTGCTGGTGCAGGACCGTCGTGAGCCGCTCGGTCGACGCGAGCCTCGCTGCGACCTCGAGGCGTTGCGCCTGCACCGTCGACTCCGACGCCGACGACCCGGTCGAGCCGCTCACGCAGGTTCGCGACGGTCTGAGCCTTCTCGATCCGTCGCGCCTCGCCGGTGTGGACGATCCGGCGGACGACCTCCAGCCGGCGCCGTAGGTCGATCTGACCGGCCTCGAGGTCGGCCAGATGCGTGTTCGCGGCCGGCAGGTCGGCGGCAGTCGTGGTCACGACGTCCCGGCGACCCAGCACCACGGCCAGCTCTGCCTCGGCCTGCTCGATGGTGTGCCCGGACGAGGCGCGTTCGGCAGCGGCGCGTTGCGTCGAAAGCCGTTCGCGACGCTGCGTGAGCTGTGCCACCGCGAGCTCGGTCTCGTCGAGGACGGCGAATGCTGCCGACTCGTCGTCGGCGTCGCTGGCACCGTCGACGCGCATGGCCGGTTGTGGATGATCTGCGCTTCCGCACACCGGGCAGGCAGCGCCGGGGCGCAGCTGCGCAGCCAGCTCTGCTGCCATGCCGGCGATCCGCCGCTCGCGAACGTCCTGCGCTGCTTCTCGTGCGACCACCCGCCGTTCACGAGCCGACAGCAAGGTTCGCGTCGAGGTCGTCGATCTCGACGGTCCGGGCGGCAACCTGCCGGGCGGCGTCGCACCTGTCCTTCGCGATACGGACTTCGTGGTCGACGGCCGCCACCAGATCGTGGGCCGACAGCGCGGCAGCGCGTCGCTGCTGGGCCACGTCGAGCTGCTCGGGCAGCGCTGCGAGCGCGGCGTCGAGCTCAACCTCCTCGACCCGAGCCGACGACAGCTCCACGTCGAGCGTCACGAGCTCGGCCTGAAGACCGTCGAGTTCCTCCTGCACCCCGACGAGGGCCTCGAGACGAGCCAGTTGCTGGGTGAGCTCGTGCACCTGGGCCGTGGTCGCGTCCTGCGTCGAGAGGTCGTGCTGCCGAGTGGGCCGCCAGACCTGCTCCAGGGCGTCCTCGACGGCCCCGTGTGCCTCGTGCAGCGTCCGGTCGGCCTCGGACACGAGCTCGAGCAGTGGCTCGAAGGCGCCGGCCCGCTGGGCCAGGAGGACTTCGCGCTCGCGGCGCCGGACCTCAGTGGCGGCGGACACGAGCTCGTCGCGCCGGTTGAGGGCGTCGCGGTGGCGTCGTTGGAGCTCGAGCAGGGTACGGGCCGTGTCGAGCGCGTGCTGAGCCTGTTTGGCGCTCTCGGCGGCCGTGACCTGGGCCTCAGCCGCGGAGGTCGCAGCAGTCACCAGGTCAGCGGAGCGGGCCTTCGAACGCCGTGATCAGGTCGAGGTAGTCGGCATCACCCTGCTCGCTGGTCTCGGGTCGGGTGGCCGTCACGAGTCCGTCGACTCCTGTACTCACCTCGGCGGTGCGGGCCAGCAGCTGATCGAGCCCGGCCTCGGCCTCGTGGCACGCCACGTCGAGGGACCTGCGATGGTCCGCCAGCCAGCGTTCGATGGCCTGGAACCGGTGGGTGTGGAACAGCGACTCCAGGACGTCGTGGCGTTCCTTGGCGCCAGCACCCAGGAACGTCTGGAACTCACCCTGAGGGAGCATCACCACTTGGCAGAACTGCGCCATGTTCATGCCGAGCAGGGTCGAGACCAGGTGACCCACCTCATCGACGCGGGTGCTGTGGACGCGCCAGGAGTCGTCGACGAGCTCCTCGATCGAGGCCTTGGTGCGTTCGTCGACGTAGCCGGCCTTGGCGCGCCTGGACGGTCGCTGCCAGCCGGGCTGGCGACGAAGCCGGAAGCGCCGGTCGCGGACCGTCAGCTCGAGCTCGACCGACGGCACCGTGTCGCCGTCGGCGTGGTCGCTCTTGAATGACTTGGCGCCGTTCCGACTGCCGGGCACGCCGCCGTACAGGGCGAAACAGATGGCGTCGAGGATGCTCGTCTTGCCCGCTCCCGGTAGGCCCGGTCAGCAGGAACAGCCCAGCCTCATTGAGACGATCGAGGTCGACGACCTCGGTGCCGGGGAACGGTCCGAAGGCGGTCAGCTCGAGCCGGTGGAGCCTCATCGGGGCCTCACGAAGCGGCGTCCTCGGCTACCCGGCAGGCCTCGCAGGCAGTTTGCAGCAGGGCTTCCTCATCGGCCTCGGGCGCACTGCCTCGGACGTCGGTGAAGAAGTGCGCCAGGATCTCGGTGTCGGCGCGGCCCACGACGCGGTCACGGATCGGACCCGACTCGGTAGGCGAGGCTCCCTCGGGGTCGAACGCGATCAACAGGCAGTGCGGGAACCGCGTGCGCAACCGGTCCATGGCCTCCCTGGGCCGGTGCACGTCGGTCAACGTCGCCTGGACCCAGCTCGCCTCGGCCGTCTCGTAGCGGCGCTCGGTCAGCAGCTGCTCGAGCGTCCCCCGGACCGTGGCCAGGGGCCGCGGCACGGGGGCGTCGACGAAGCTGGCCGTGGCGAGCCCGTTGGCGTCGAGGTCGACGAGCCAGCTGCCCTTGCGGTGGTTGGCCTCGGAGAAGGAGTAGGCCAGGGGCGAGCCGGAGTAGCGCACGGCATCGGACAGCGTGTGCCGCCCGTGCAGGTGTCCGAGGGCGGCGTAGTCGACCCCACCGAAGGTGTCGAGGCCGACGCTGGCGACGCCGCCGACGGAGATGTCGCGCTCGCTCTGGGAGGCGGTCGCCCCGGTCACGAAGGCATGTGCCATCACCACCGAGCGATGACGCCCTCGGCGGCCGCGCTCGCCCAGGTCGTCGCGGACCCGCTGCATCGCCGCGTCGAGCACCGCCTGGTGGCTGCGGCGGGTGACGCCGAAGGTCGCCCTGACCAGATCGGGTTCGAGGTAGGGCAAGGCGTAGACCGCGACCGCGCCGTGCTCGTCGTCGAACAGGACCGGGCTTGCCGCCCCGGACGGGTCGGTACGCAGGTGGACGCCGGCGGCGTCGATCAGATCGGCAGCGAAGCCGAGCCGTTGGGCTGAGTCGTGGTTGCCGCTCGAAAGGACGACACGTACCCCGGTCGCCAGGAGTCGCTTGAGCGCGTCGTTGGCCAGCGCGACCGCATCGACAGGTGGGAGGGCGCGATCGTAGATGTCGCCGCTGACGAGGACCGCGTCGACCTGTTCGGACCGGATCGTCTCGACGAGATGGTCGATGTACGCCGACTGCGCGTCGAGCAGACCTTCACGATGGAACGACCGGCCCAGGTGCCAGTCCGAGGTGTGCAGGAAGCGCATGGGAAAACGCTAAGTCGCCGCAGGGACACTTCGGCGCTACCACGCCGCACGCACCCTCTCGGGGTGTGTGTAGACGACAAACCGACGCCCCCGGGCAAACCCGCACACGGTGACGCCCGCGCGGTCGGCGAGGTCGAGGGCGAGGCTGGACGGCCCGCCGACCGCCACCACGGTTCCGATCCGGCCGGCCACCGCCTTGGTGACGATGTCGAAACCCACCCGCCCGCTGACACACAGCAGGACGTTCTCGTCGTACGACGCCGCGCCGAGCAGCCGTGCCCCGAGCACCTTGTCGACAGCGTTGTGCCGCCCGACGTCCTCGCGCAGGACGATCAACGTTGCCCGCCGGGTCGAAGGCTCCGGCCGCGTGCAGGGAGCCGGTGCGCGAGAACACGCGCTGCCGTTCGCTGAGCTGGTCCGGGAGCGAGCTGAGCACATCCGTCGGCGTGGCCGACCCGACCGGGATCGGGTCGTCGTCGGGGGTGAAGATCTCGTCGATGCTCTCGGTGCCGCACACGCCGCACGCCGACGACATCGTCGTGCTGCGGCTGGCCGGGTGACGACGAGGCAGCTCGCTCAGCTCGACCGTGACCACGTTGAACTCCTGCTGCGGGGTGAGGTCGACGTCGGTGCAGTACGCGATGCTGCGCGGGGGACTGGTCGCGGCGAGCACACCCTCCGAGAGCAGGAACCCGGCCGCGAGCTCGAAGTCTGCGCCTGGAGTCCGCATGGTGACGGCGACGCGGTGAGCTGGTTGCCCCGGCCAGGCGAGCCGGATCTCGAGCGGCTCCTCGGTGACCACGGTGTCGGCGCGGCGGTGGGCGGCCCCGTCGACGACCTCGGACACGGTCCGGCGCGTCGTGGGTCCAGGTCGGCGATCGAGGGTCACGCCTAGAGCCTAGATCGGACTGCGCAAGCCATGGCATGACTCCCTGTCCTGACCAACGCCGCCGTGAACCTGCCGGGACAACGCCGCCATGAACCTGCCGCGGGCAACGCCGCCGTGAACCTGCCGCGGGCAACGCCGCCGTGAAACAGTGGCAGGTGATGACCAGTCACCGGCCGGACCACCCTCATCAGCACCGTCAGGGCGCTACGGACTCGGGGCACCGACGCCGGTTGACGGCCGTGCTCGGAGTGACGGGGACGGTGCTGGTCGCCGAGGTGGTCGGCGCGGTCATCAGCGGCAGCCTGGCCCTCGCGGCTGATGCCCTGCACATGTTCACCGACGTGGCGGCGATCGGGATCGCGTTGACCGCGATCACCATCGCCGAGCGACGTACGACGTCGCGGTCGACGTTCGGCCTGTACCGGCTGGAGATCTTCGCCGCTGCCGTGAACGCGGTCCTGTTGCTCGGCGTGGCCGCCTGGATCGTCTGGTCCGCCATCCGTCGGCTCGGGGAACCGCCTGAGATCCAGACCACCGTGATGATCGCCGTCGCCGCGCTCGGCCTGGCCGCCAACGCGATCTCGCTGTACTGGCTGCATGGCGACCAGCAGGAGTCGCTGAACGTGCGCGGGGTCTACCTCGAGGTGCTCGGCGACCTGCTCGGATCTGCCGCCGTGGTGGTGGCCGGCATCCTCATCGCGGTCACCGACGCCCCGGTCATCGACCCGATCGCCTCCCTGGCGGTGGCGCTCCTGATCGTCCCGCGCACCTGGAGCCTGTTGCGCGAGGCCGTCACGATCCTGCTGGAAGCAACTCCGGCAGGAGTGGACCTCGCTCACGTACGGCGGCACATCGTCGACGTACCCGGTGTGCTCGACGTGCACGACTTGCACGTCTGGACCATTTCGTCCGGGCGCCCGGTCATGTCGGCCCACGTCGTCGTCGACGACGACTGGCTGCGGCGGTCAGGTGAGGTGCTCGACGCCCTGCAGACGTGTCTGGGTGCCCACTTCGACGTCGAGCACTCGACGTTCCAGGTCGAGCCCCGTGGTCACGCCGACCACGAGGCGCCGACCCACCCGTGACGGGTCAGCGAGGGAACTGGCGCCGGCTGTTGAGCACCCGTCGGAGCTCGTCGGTCAGGTCACTCATCGCTCGACGTACGGCACTGTCCAGGGACTCGTCCGCCAGCCGGGCCTCGGCCAGCCGGACCGTCTCGTCGTCGACGGCGTATCGCGGATACCCGAGCGTCGCCGTCACCTGCACGATCCAGCCGGTTCTGATGTCCGCTGTCTTCGGGATGTCGGTGAAGTAGCGCTCGACGTACGGGGCCGTCAGCTCGACCTGGCCGCGGTGGAAGAAGTCCCCGGTCAGTGCGTCGAGATGGGCGTTGCTGAGCTGGTCATCGGTCGTGATCGACTGCCACACCGAGGCTTTGACGTCGGGATCAGGCAACACCGCACGACAGCGCAGGGCGTGTTCGACGCCCTGTGACGACGGGTCCCGGTCCTGCTCGGCGGCGATCGTGTCGAGCCCGGCGCCACCGAGGGCGCACAGGCTGTGCGTGATCCGCCAGCGGAAGTCCTCGTCGGTGACGAGCCCGGGCGGCGTGGTGTCCCCGGAGAGCCAGCCGGATGAGCAGGTCGACGTCGCGGGTGGTGCCGATCAACGCACGGGACGAGATCAGCTGCCGGTTGCTGCCGGGCGCAGCCGCGTCCATCACCCGCGTGGCCAGGGCGGCCAGGCGCTCGGCGTCACTCGCGACGAAGTAGCGGCCGAGCAATCCCGAAGCTCCGCTGCGCCAGCCCGTGCCGAGCACGCACTCGATCGTCAGGTCGTCCGCACCGGGCAGCGCCGCCTCCATGGTGCGTAGGTAGATCTCGGGGTCGATCCGACCGTCGAACAGCCCCTCCCGCAGGGATCCCCACACCACGGCACGCGCGACGGGGTTCTCGATCTTCGGGAGCAGGCTGGGCAGGCGCGCGACAGAATCCGCGTCCAGTGCGATCTTGGCCCAGGTGTCATCTCCTGAGTCGGGCAGCAGGAGCCCGTCCGGGTCGCGGTGCTCGAGCTGGACGGTGACGCTGTCCCCTTCGAGGACGACCGGTGTCGCCCTGCCCCGACCTTCGGCGTCGTACGCCGTGAGGGTGAACGCGTGGGGTCGCTCCACCGGTTCGGGGGAGCCGTTGTGGCGACGGATGACGACGTCGGTGGTGCCCTCGACGACCTCGACGCTCAGCGTGTCGACCCCTTTGGTGCGCAGCCAGGCCTCGGCCCAGGCACGGACGTCCTTGTCGGATGCCCGGTCCCAGGAGTCCAGGAGGTCGTCGAGACGCGCGTTGCCGAAGCGGTGCGTGGTCAGGTGGTCGACTACGCCCGTGATGAACGCCTCGTCGCCGAGGTAGGCATTGAGCTGACGGAGCGCGGCCGCACCCTTGCTGTAGGAGATGCCGTCGAAGTCCGACAGCGCCTGTTTGGCGTCGACGGCACCGTTGCCGGCGATCGGGTGGCTCGACGATCGCTGGTCGGCAGCCAGCCCCCAGGCCTTCGTCTTGAGGGCGTACTCCGACCAGACGTCGTCGAACCTCGTGGCTTTGGCCGTGGTCCGGTAGCCCATGTACTCGGCGAACGACTCGTTGAGCCACAGGTCGTCCCACCACGTCATCGTGACCAGGTCGCCGAACCACTGGTGGGCCATCTCGTGGGCGACCACCATGGCGCGGGTGGCGCGCAGCGAGTCCGTCGCCTGCGCCTTGAACACGAACTCGTCGGTCCAGGTGACACAGCCCGGGTTCTCCATGGCCCCGGCGTTGAACTCCGGGACGAACGCCTGGTGGTAGTCACCGAAGGGGTACCGGATCCCGAACAGCCGGTGGTACTCGTCGAAACACTGGGCCGTGATCGTGAACAGCTCGTCGGCATCCTTGTCGAGGTGACGTGCCAGGGACTGCCTGCAGTGCAGACCCAGCTTCATCCCGTCGTGCTCACGCGTCAGTGAGTAGTAGGGCCCGGCGACCAGCGTGACGAAGTAGGTCGAGAGCGGCAGCGTCTCGGACAGCGTCCACCGGCCCGGCTCGGTCTGGGTCGCGACGCCGTTGCCGAGCACCACCCAGTCGGTCGGCGCTGTGACCTGCACGCGGTAGACAGCCTTGAGGTCGGGCTGGTCGAAGCACGCGAAGATCCTGGGCGCCGCCGGCAGGAACGCCATGGCGTACAGGTAGGCCTGCTTGTCCTCCGGGTCGACCGTGCGATGCATCCCTTCGCCGTCGCGTGAGTACGCCATCAGGGCGTCGACGACGATCGTGTTGGCATCGGCCAGCCCGTCCAGTCTCAGGCGTCCTTCCTCGACCAGCCCGGCATCGACCGGCTGGCCGTTGAGTGTGATGGAGGAGACCTCCGTGGCCTGCAGGTCGAGGAACGTGGCGCTCCCGTCCCGGCTGCGGAACGAGATCTCCGTGTGCGACCCGAAGTTGTCGGGGCCACGGGTCAGGTCCAGGTCGATGTCGTAGGAGTCGACAGAGATCGCGGCCGCGCGATCAGCGGCTTCGGTGTCGGTGAGACTGCGCATTCCGACACCTTAAACGGCCAGGGCGGGCACGCGCGCCACCACGGTCGCCAGGAGGGCGCACAGGCCGGCTGCCACGCCCCAGGTGACCCCGATCCCGGCCAGGCTCAGCAGCCCGGCACCCACCGCGGGGGAGAGGACAGCCGCGGCTCCCCAGCTCGTGCCGAAGACCGCGAGGTAGCGGGCACGCTGGCCGGGAGGCGCGACTGCGGCCGCCGCCGTCATGAGATGTCCGATCACGAGCAGGTCACCCATGGCGACGACCACGGTCGCCAGCACGTACACCCACAGACTGGTCGCCACGGCGTAGCCGGCCAGACCCGCTGCCATCAGCAGATATCCGGTCCTGAGCATGGTCGGACGCCTCAGCCGACGGACTCGATCCAGGCGTAGCACCGGTTGTCCGACCACGAATGTCAGCGCCGACGTCGTGAGCAGGACGGCGAGCGTGGAAGCCGGCAACCCGCGCCCGGTCAGGCTCAACGGCAACGCGAACGTCGACTGGAGGTAGACGACCGCGAAGCCGGTCTGCATCGCGAGCAACATGATCAACCGCCGATCCCGCCACGGCGAGCACCCCGCCGCCGCGGTGATGTCCACTCCGCCACTCGGTGGGCAGTCGCGTGGCAGTGTCAGGGCCAACAGGCCGGCGCAGACCAGACAGCTCACTGCGTCGGCGACGAACAGCCAGCGCAGGTCGATGTGGGTCAGCCACGTTGCGAGACCGCCCGCTGCCACCCCAGCGACTGCCAGACCGGTCGCCAGCAGACCGTGAGCCGCCGGCTGGTCCTGGAGAGGCACGAGGTCTGCGATCAGTGCCTGGCTGGGCGGTTCGTAGATCTCGAAGCACAGCCCGAGTGCCAGCACTGCCGCGATCGTCCCGCCGAGTGACCCCGTCAGCGCGAGCCCGAACTGGGAGGCGGCGCAGCCGGTGAGTCCGATCACGATCGTCGTACGACGGCCCAGTCGATCGGCGAGCCGGCCGCCCAGCAGCCGGGACGGGATCGTGGCCAATCCGAATCCGGTCATCGCCAGCCCGACAGACGTCGTCGACCACTGTTGCTCCTGCGCCAGGAGCAGCGCCAGGAACGGCAGGCTGAACGCAGCCATCCGGTTGACGGTCCGGGCCGCCACGAGCCACCACACGACACGGGGAAGCGGAGAGCGCGGCGGGGGAGCGGGAGGGACAGGGATGTCGGCGTCACTGGTCAAAGTGCTATCGTCAGTCATCACCGACGACACTAGACGGATCGGAGTCACTGGTCAAATGTCATTCGACAGTCACCTGGGCAACATCCTGGACGTGGCGACCCGACTGGTGAACGCCGTCGTGGAGGGCGAGGAGCGCGGTCGTCCCTTCGAAGCGCCGCCGACGACCGGCTTGCGTGGGGCGGTTGCGGACGCGCTCGGGGGAGGGGACCGCCCGAAACCACGACTCACGCAAGCAGACGCTGTTCTCCTGGCGCGCACGGCAGCGCAGCTGCACGCGGTGTTCTCGATGGTGCAAGCCGGCCAGGAGCGCGAGGCGGCCTGGGCCGTCAACGAGCTGCTCGCGCGCTTTGGCACGCGTCCACAGCTGGACCCCGACGGATACGGCGGCTTCCAGCTCCATTTCCATGGGTTCGACGACAGCCTGGCGATCGGTTGGAGCGCCGGCTTGGCTGCCGGCCTGGCCGTGGTGATCGGCAGCGACCTCGCCGGGCGGCTCGGTGTGTGTGCGGCTCCGTCGTGCGATCGGGTGTACGTCGACACCTCCCGCAACAACCAGAAGCGCTTCTGCGGCACCGCATGCCAGAACCGGGTCAAGGCTGCGACGTTCCGGCACCGGCGGGGTCCTGCCTCCTGACCGCCCGTGCGAAGATCACGCCGTGGATGCAGATGAGTCGGCGGCGGCGACGACCGACGCGTCGATGGAGCGGGATACGGAGGCGATCGACTGGGATGAGGCGACCCGACCGCGCGCGGCCCGCGATCGGCGGCCCCCCGAGGGTCACGGCACCGGGCAGGGCGCCCACCTACGGCTCATTCACGACCTGTTCCGCCGCGAGCTGGCGGCGATCGTGCAGGTACGCGACGACGTCAAGGCCGGCCGAGCGGGCCCCGGTGAGCTACGGAGCCAGATCAACGTGATGACACTGCGCCGGGGCTACGAGCAGTTCGGGTCCTTCTGCGCGCAGTACTGTCGCGCGGTCACCATGCATCACTCCATCGAGGACCGCCATCTCTTTCCCCAGCTGCGGTCCGTCGACGGTGAGCTCGGGCCGGTCCTGGACCGGCTCGAACAGGAACACCTGGTCATTCACGGGGTGCTCGTCGACCTGGACCTGGCCAGTGTCGATCTGGCCAGCGGCGATCTGGCCCGCGGCGACGAAACCTTCGACGAGGTCGACCGTCTCGTCGACCTGCTGGCCGCCCGGCTGCTGTCCCACCTCGACTACGAGGAGGACGAGCTCGTCGACCCGTTGGAGCAGCACCCCATCCTGATCTGAGCGACAAGGAGGCAGCCGGTGAAGGTGTTCATCTCCTGCGACATGGAAGGCATTGCAGGCATCGTCGACTGGGCGCAGTGCAGGCCCGATGGGGGAGCGGCGTATGAACGCGGCTGCGAGCTCATGCTGGCCGAGGTGAACGCGGCTGTCCAGGGTGCGCTGGCCGGTGGTGCCACCGAGCTTGTCGTCAACGACTCGCACGGCGCGATGGCCAACCTCGATCCGGCCGCTCTGAAGCCGCCCACGAGCTACCTGAGCGGTCGACACAAGCCCGGCTACATGATGCAGGGGCTCGACAGCTCGTTCGACGCGGTGTTCTTCGTGGGCTACCACGGCTCGATCTCGGGTGAGCCGTCCGTGCTCTCGCACACCTACAACCCCGAGGTCATCAGCGGCGTACGTCTCGGCGGGGAGTACGTGGGGGAGAGCGGCATCAACGCGCTGGTCGCTCACGCCCACGGGGTGCCCATCGCGCTCATCACCGGTGACACGGTGACGATCTCCGAGGCCAGATCGTTCGCGCCCGACCACGTCGGTGTCGTGGTGAAGGAGTCACTCACGCGTTTCGCGGCCCATCACGTGCATCCCGTCACCGCCCGGCTCAGGATCATGCGGGCCGCCACGGAGGCCATGCGGGCGGTGAAGGGCCGGCGCATGAGTCCACCGGTGCTAACGGACGACCTGACGTTGGAGGTCGACCTGCAGACCGCTGACATGGCCGCGGTCGCCAGCTGGGTCAAGGGCGTCGAGAGGTCGGGGACCCGCAGCGTACGTGTGACGGGAGCGGGGCCGGATCCCGATGGGCAGGCGGTGTACGACGCGTTCGTCGCCCTCACCTACATCACCCGACAGGCCGGCGGTCGCTGAAGGTCTCAGTGACGCCGCTCCTCAGCACCCGCGACGAGTGAGTTGTCGAGCGTGTAGACGCCGGCGCCGAGGAGGGCGGCGGTGACCAGGCGGGGAAGCGGCAGCACTCGCGCCACCTTGGCGAGCAGCAGGTTGGCGACCACCCACGATGCGGTGGCCGTGGCGCTCGCGATCAGCTGCTCCTGCTCCGTTGGCGTCGACCCCGCGTCGGCGGTCATCGAGAAGACCTCGATGCCCCGCGGGTCGATCTCGCGAGCGGCGAGGTCGGCACCGCCCGCCAGCACGGCCGTGCGGATCAGCCCTGACGGTCTGCCGGCGAGGATCGTCGCGGTCGTGCCCGCGGCGCGGACGAGCGAACTGAGGCGGAGTCCGTAGGGACCCGATGAGCTGGTGGCCATGCTTCACGCTACCTCGCGTCGAATGCGTTGGAACAGTGTCCGATAGCCAGCCTAGAGTGAGTGCATGAAGACAGACATTGCGGTCGAGGCGGACGAACTCGTCAAGCACTTCGGGCCGACGGTGGCCGTCGATGGGGTCAGTTTTGCGATCCCGGAGGGAAGCGTGCTGAGCCTGCTCGGGCCCAACGGCGCAGGCAAGACGACCACGGTCCGCATGCTGACGACGCTGAGTGTGCCGACGAGCGGTACCGGCCGCGTTGCCGGCCACGACATCATCGCGGAGCCGGACGCCGTCCGTAGGAACCTCGGTCTCACCGGACAGGCAGCCACCGTCGACGAGTTGCTCACCGGTCGGGAGAACATCCGGCTGATCGGGCGTCTGTATGGCATCCCGAGGCGGCGAATCGCGGGGCTGGCCGATGAGCTGCTCGAGCGCTTTGCTCTCGAGGATGCTGCAGACCGCATCGCCAAGACGTATTCCGGTGGCATGCGCCGACGACTCGACCTCGCGGTGAGTCTGGTCGCCTCGCCGCCGGTGCTGTTCCTCGACGAGCCGACCACCGGGCTCGATCCGCGGAGCCGCGTCGAGCTCTGGGAGGTGTTGCGCGACCTGGTCCGCGGGGGCACGACGTTGTTGTTGACCACGCAGTACCTCGAGGAGGCCGACACGCTGGCCGACCAGATCGTCGTCATCGACCACGGGCGGGTCATCGCCGCGGGCACGCCGACGACGCTCAAGGACGAGGCGGGACGCGCCAGCGTGGTGATCACCCTGACCCACGGCCCCGACGTCGAGAGGGCCGCTGACCTCGTGCGCCGTTGTACGGCAGAGGTGCACGTAGAGGCTTCGCAGCGGCGGATCGTCGCGCCGGCAGACGGACTCGCCGATATGACCCGGATCGCTGAGCTCTTGCGCCACGAGGCCATCGAGGTCGATGACCTCGGGCTCAAACGGCCCAGCCTCGACGACGTCTTCTTGCACCTCACCGGCCATCGGGCGGAAGAGGACGCGACGACCGGAGACGACGCCGGCGACAGCGACGGTGGCGACGGCCGCAGTGAGAGTGAAGCATCGGTTCGTGCGGAGGCACTGCGATGACGACCCTGGCGCAACTCCAGCCGACGCAACCTCGGCCCGACGGGATCGAGCTCGAGCGGCGCAACGTCTTCCAGCAGTCGCTCACGGTGGTGTGGCGGAACCTCCTGCACATCAGGCGGATGCCCGAGATGCTGCTCGACGTCACGATCCAGCCGGTGATGTTCGTCGTGCTCTTCGCGTTCGTGTTCGGAGGCTCGATCGCTGTCCCGGGCTCCGGCTATCGCGAGTTCCTGCTGCCCGGGATCATGGTGCAGACGATGGTCTTCTCGTCGTTCGTCGTCGCCATCGGGCTGACCGCTGACCTCGACAAGGGCATCGTCGACCGGATGCGGTCGCTGCCGATCTCTCGGTCGGCCGTTCTGATCGGCCGCAGCGTCTCGAGCCTGGTGCACTCGAGCATCGGCATCGTCGTGATGTCGGTCACCGGGCTCCTGATCGGGTGGCGCGTTCGCCATGGCGTCCTTGACGCGATCCTCGCGTTCGCCCTGCTGCTGGTGTTCGGCTTCGCGATGATCTGGCTCGGCATCTGGGTGGGTTCGATGTTGCGCTCGGTCGAGGCGGTCCAGGGATTCATGTTCACCGTGATGTTTCCGTTGACGTTCGTCGCCAACACGTTCGCGCCGACGAGCAGCATGCCCTCGTGGCTGCGGGTGATCGCCGAATGGAACCCGGTCTCGTCGCTGGCGCAGGCCTGTCGTCAGCTGTGGGGAAACGGCCCCGTCGCGCCGGACGATGCCCAGTTCCCGCTGCACCACCCGGTGCTGTCGGTGTTCGTCTGGACGGCGATCTTCACCGGAGTGTTTGCTCCGCTGGCGGTGCGTGCCTTCCGGCGGCGGGCTCGCGACTGATGCTCCCGTCCGCGGCTTCGGTCAGGTGAGGTAGACCGGAAGCGCGTCGACTCCGTAGACGATCGACAGGTCGCGGAACTGCAGCTCTTCGGGTGGGGCCGCGAGCGACATGTCGGGGAACCGGCGGACGAGTGCAGGGATGGCGGATCGCAGCTCCATCCGTCCGAGCTCGGCACCCACGCAGCGGTGCATGCCGTACCCGAACGCCAGGTGGGAGGCGGCGGCCCGGTCCACCTCGAAGCCATCGGGATTGGCGCCGGCGAAGACCGGGTCACGGTTGGCACCGCTCAACGAGCAGATGACGACGTCGCCGGCCCGCAGGTGGCGGCCGAACAGCTCCATCTCGTGGCGCACGAACCGAGGAAAGGCGATCTGGACGACGGACAGGTACCGCAGCAGCTCGTCGACGACTCGCTGTGACTCGACGGACTCGGGGTCGTCCTGCTGCAGGCGGCGGGCCTCGCCGGGGGACTGCAGCAGGGTGAGTGCACCCAGCGCGATCATGCTCGCGGACGTCTCGTAACCACCGGTGAAGACGCCGTCGGCGAGGCCGCCCAGCTCGTCGTCGGTGATGTCGTCGCCGTGCTCGGCGATGAGTGCACCGATGAGGCCGTCGCGAGGCTCAGAACGCTGCTTCTTGGCGGTCTCGATGAGGAAGTCGCGCGACTGTGACATGGCGCCGAACACGCCCAGGCCACCCTGACGGACATCGAAGCGTGCATGCCCCAGCCGCCGGAAGTAGTCACGGTCCTCGGGCGCGACCCCGAGCAGCTCGCAGATGACGACGAACGGGATCGGGAAGGCGAACTCGGCGACGAGGTCGATGGGGCTGGTCGGATCCCTCTGCGCCTGCTCGGCCATGGCGTCGAGCCGTTCGGCCACGATGGCATCGATCCGGGGCTGCAGCCGGGCCAGCCGCCGGCGGGTGAACTCCGGCGTCAACAGCCGTCTGAGCCGGGTGTGGTCGGGCGGGTCGGTGAAACCGAGGCCGCCGATGGCCGCAGCGCCCGACGCGTCCTGCTTACCGACGTACCGCCGGATGTCGGTGCTGAAGTGCGTGGAGTCGGCGAGCACCATGCGCGTCTCGGCGATGCCGGAGACCATCCACACGCGTAGCCCGAAGACCGAAGCGAGCTTGTAGATCGGGCCGGTGGCGCGGGCGTCGGCCAGCTGTGCCACGGGGTCGAGCTGGTGCCGCTGGAGCGGGAACTGGAGGGGAGCGGGGACCGACGTCAGGGTCGAAAGGTCGACAGAGCGCAGTGCACGTCTCGAGAGCAGGCTCCCGGTCCGACGCACGACCGCGGACAGTCCGAACACCAGATCCCCCTCGTCACTTTCCGCAGACCCATGGCGGGCTCTGCTCGGGCGGGTCCATCATGCCGTGTCACTGTGTCACGCGGCCATCGAAATGTGCCCGGAACCCGCCCGGAGTGTCGTCAGAGCTCGGGGGAGAGTGTCCGTTATGCGACATTAGCGGACTGGATGTTTCAACTATCGTGAGCTTCGGGTGGTGCCGTGGCAGGGTCGTCGGGTCGCGCGATAACGTGACCGCCGTGATCGAACCTGACGCAACCGACGCTTTCGACGAACTGCTCCGCGCGAACAGAACGTTTGCGAACACCTTCGAGCTGGCCGACTTCGACGGCATCGCCCATGCAGGGGTGGCGATGGTGACGTGCATGGATTCCAGGATCGACCCGTTGCGGATGATCGGTCTCGCGCCGGGGGATGCCAAGATCCTGCGCAACCCGGGCGGTCGGGTGACCGACCAGGCGCTCGTGGCGCTGGTCGTGAGCGTCCACCTCCTCAACGTCGACCGCATCATGATCGTGCAGCACACGCGCTGCGCGGTGGCCTCATCGAGCGAGCAGGACATGCTGAAGCGGTTGGGGGAGGCGAGTGGCCAGGACGCGTCCTGGATGACGGTCGGGGTCATCGATGATCAGCCGGCGACATTGCGCGCGGACGTCATCCGCGTACGTTCGCACCCGTTGATCGGGGAATCGGTGCTGGTCGGCGGGTTCCTGTACGACGTCGACACGGGCCTGCTCGAGCGGCTGGCCTGAAGAGTCAGTCCTGGTCGGCGGCAGCCACCAGGTCGGCGTACGCCTGGTCGATGAGGCCGTGCTGGGTGTGGACGACACGGACGTGCGGACGTGCGGTGATGACCGCGGTGAGCTGGTCATACATGCGCGAGAGCAGGTCGATGCCGCCGTTCTCCTCGACAACCTGTCGCACATGGGTGTGCCACGGCAGTTCAGATGCCTCGCCCCGGACGGAGAAGCGTTGGATCGCTGCGTCCTTGTCGTCCATCAGCACGATCTCGACGAACGAGGCGTCGGACTGCTGCGCCGCGGTCTCGAACTTGACGATCTCGTCGATGCGCCCCAGGTACTGAGGCATCACGACGTCATGACCGGCTTCGAGGTGGGTGCGCGCCATGGCCGTGGCGATCGGCCGCACGAGCGCGCCCGACGCCGCGAAATCACTGCGCCAACCGCCGATCAAGGGCCGCAGCTGGTCGATGTCGAGGTTCAGCACTCCGGGTCGCTCATCGACGTACCAGCGGGCCAGTGTCGACTTGCCGATGCCGGGCGGGCCGTTGACGTGGATCAGGCGAGGCACCAGGGGAGTCTAGGGGAGCGTGGCTGAGTGGGGTCAGCCGTCGCGGTGTGCCTCGATGGCGTCGAGGTCGCGTACGGCGTAGCGGTGGTGCTCCCATTCTTCCTCGAGGATCGTGTGCAGGCAGGACAAGGTGGTCTCCTCGTACTGCGGGTCCCAGGGGTTCGCGCGTGTCGCGGCCAGGCCGTCCGGCCTGATCGTGGCGAGGAAGTCTCGTACCATCGCGACGCGACCTGACCGAACCTCGAGCACTTCGGCGTACGACGGCGTGCCGGTCGTGAAGACCGACATGTCGTTACCGTCGGTCTCGTACTCGAGGTTGGGTTGCCCGATCGGGTGGAACGGGTGTTCCATCCCCAGGATCGCCCGCCGAAACCAGGTGTCCGTGGCCATGACCAGATGACGCAGGGTCTGCGCGAACGACCACTCGCCGTCCACCGACACATCGACCGTGCCCGCCGGCATCGCTGCTACGCGCTCGAGCGTGGCCTCCCAGGTGAGCTCGAGCGTGCCCCAGGCCGCACGCAGGCCATCAGGATCGCCGGCACGACGGTCGGCGCGGCCCGGAAAGCGGCGGTTGAGCTCGGCCTCGACCAGTGGTGCCACGTCGACACCGTTGACACACAGCGAGCTCTCGCCGTCCAGGAGCCAGGGTGCGTCGATGTCCGCACCGGCCACGTGGACGGCGCGCATCACGACGTCGGACAGGTCAGACCTGACGAAACGAGCGCCATGCAGGTCAGCGTCCACGAATTCGCGGCCCTGTGGCGCGTCGGACCGGGTGGAGGTTGCCATGACTTCTCCGTTTCATGCGGTCTCGCCTCTACCCTAGGCACCCATGACTGAGTCCGCCCGCAGGTCGTCCGGGACCGCACCCTACTGGCGCCCGGGCACTCAGCTGATGTGGAGAGAGGGGAGCGGACCCCTCGGCACCGGCGACCCGGTGGTCGATCCCTCGCTGCCGCACTTTGCCGCACCGGTGACTGTGGTGCGTGACGATGCCGAAGCCCTGGTCGTCTGGCTGCGGACAGGCACGCCCGTGCTCCGGGCCGCTCGGGCCGATGGCCTGGACAAGCGCGCTGACACGCGAACACTGTTCACTACGCCCATCGTTCACGACTTCGGGGAGCACGCGCACTACGACCAGGTTCGGGTGGCGCCCACCGGGCGACCCTGGTCGGTGTGGGTCATGTTCGCTGAGGCAACGGGGGAGTTCGCCGGGTGGTACGTCAATCTGGAGCGATCACACGTTCGTGACTCTACACGCCGTCTACACCAGTGACCATGTGCTCGATCTCTGGATCGCGCCCGATCGCACGGTGGTCCGCAAGGACGAGGATGAGCTCGAGCTCGCGGTCGCGCAGGGTGTGTTCGACGCCGCTAAGACAGCCATGATCCTGGCGGACTGCTGTGAGGTCGAAGCCCTTGTGGCCGATTGGGGCACGCCGTTCTGTGACGGGTGGGAGACGTTCCGACCTGATCCCTGCTGGCCGATTCCGGAGCTCCCGGGACTGGGTGGGGCCTGACACCAGCCGGCCAGCAGGAGGGGAGCGCCAACCGGTCTGAGAAGTGGGTGCCAACTGCTAGCGACGTCCGCGGTGATCTAGGGTTCCCGTCAATGTCTGACCACGGGAACTCCATGAAAGCTGATCACTACGACACGTTCGCCGAGAGCTACGCACGGGAGAACGAGACCGGCCTGTTCAACGCCTACTACGCGCTACCCGCGATGATCGACCTTGCCGGCAACGTCACCGGCCGGAGCATCCTGGACGCCGGCTGCGGCGCGGGACCGCTCGCGGCGGCCCTGCGCGATCGAGGCGCCCAGATCACCGGTTTCGACTCGAGCCCAGCGATGGTGGCGCTGGCGCAGCGGCGGCTCGGCACGGACACCAAGGTGCTCGTGTCCGACCTCGCCGAGGCGCTGCCGTTCAGAACGGGGGAGTTCGACGACGTGGTGGCATCCCTGGTGCTGCACTACCTCGAGGACTGGTCGGGCCCGCTGGCGGAGCTGCACCGGGTGTTGAAGCCGGGTGGGCGGCTGATCCTCTCGGTGAACCATCCGGTGATTCGCCCGGTGGTCTACCCGGACGAGGACTACTTCGTGACCTCGCCGTACACGGAGGACTACACGTTCGATGGGCAGACCGTGTACCTGACCTTCTGGCACCGGCCGTTGCATGCGATGACCGACGCGTTCACCCGGGCTGGCTTCACGATCTCGGTCGTCAGCGAGCCTCCGTTCTCTGCCCGAGACGCCGCGCGAACTGTTGCCGCCCGACCTCGGGGACCGCACGTCCTTCCTCTGTTTCCTCTTCTTCGTCCTCGAGGCCGCCTGAGGCCAGATGGGACCATCTGAGACCGGATTCCGACGGCCAAGCAGACTTTTCCTGGCACCGCTGAATCACAGATAGCGTCCCGATCATCGACATGCTGACGGGCGAACAGAGCGCCGCGGCCGCGTTGACCTGAGCCTGAGCTGGATCCTTGAGCGTCAGGGGCCGGAGGCGACAGGCCGCAGACGTCGACCTCACGCACAGTCGGCGGTGCAGCATTGTGTGGCTTGGTCGACTGGGTCATGCTACGAAAAGCGGCAGTCAGGGGGAGTGTTGATGGAACGGTCGATGATTCTTTGGCTCGTGGTGGTGGGCATCGGTGCCGGTCTCGGCTACGGCTACTACCTGCTGTTGTCGTGGGGTGACGACACCGACTTCGACTCCGACCGGGAGGTGACACGGCTGCGGGAGTGGTATGGGGTGAGCGCGACGGGTCGGCAGCTGGAGCTGTTGAGGGATGCTGGTCGGAATCGGAAACGGGCGGGTGCCGTGTGGGGTGGTATTGCGCTGGGGGCTGCGCTCCCGGCGACGTTCTGGTTGCCGGGTGATGGAGCTCCGCGTGTCGTCGGAGTCGTCATGGTGATGGCGTCGGTCGCCGGCTCTGCCCTCGGGCATAGCTGGGCTGCGCTTCGGTCGCCGCACTTTGCGGAGACTGATGCGGCGACGGGTGCGGCGGTCCGGTACCCGGCGGAGGGCACCGTGACACGGACCGAGCTGGCGGGGGAGATTGTTGTCGCCGCGGCGGGCTGGGCGGCATTGCTGGTCGGGGTTCGTGCACTGGCAGTCGACGGTGGGACGCTCGGTACCGATGCGGCCGTGGTGGTCGCTGCGGCAGGCGCCCTGGCAGCACTGACCGCGACGGCGGCGCTGCTGATGCAGCGCCGACTGGTCCGTGTCTTCGTGCCGGTCGACGACGTGGACGCTGCCGTCGTGCTCAGAATTCTTGCTGGTTCTGCTGCCCGGGAGCTGATCTCCGCGACGTTGAGCACGGTCGCGATAGCGATGGTGTTGATGGTGATGGTGCCGGGGACCTGGTGGCCGCTCGGCGTGGGGGGTGTGGCAGTGTTCGTGGCGCTGCTGGTCGGGGGACGCATCTGGCAGAGCCGCACCCGGGTCCGCCTCTCCAGCAGCTGAGTACGGGACTACCTCATCCAGGTCGCGAACGACACCTATGAGTACCACCAGCCGGTGATCGTCAACGTGAACACCGACGATCTTCAACGACAAGGCGTTGAGCCACTTCGACTTCACCTACGGATGACCTCGGTCGAGGGGACCACTTCCGAGAAATGGAAACCCAGCAGTTGACATAATATATCTTATCGGCGCTCCTTCTCAGGAGGGCGTGGAAGTGGCCGGAGAAGCGGCCTGGAACCCGCGTTCTCCCGGCCGAGCTCGCCTCGAACGAACCACCTGGGTCAGCTGCCGACGTACGCCGCGAGATGTTCGCCGGTGAGCGTCGACCGGGCGGCCACGAGGTCAGCAGGCGTGCCCTCGAAGACGATCCGACCGCCGTCGTGGCCGGCGCCTGGCCCGAGGTCGATGATCCAGTCAGCGTGCGCCATGACCGCCTGGTGATGCTCGATCACGATGACCGATTTGCCCGAGTCGACGAGACGGTCGAGGAGGCCGAGCAACTGCGCCACGTCGGCGAGGTGGAGGCCGGTGGTCGGCTCGTCGAGCACGTAGACGCCACCCTTCTCCCCCATGCGTGTGGCGAGCTTGAGCCGCTGCCGTTCGCCTCCGGAGAGCGTGGTGAGTGGCTGGCCCAGGCTCAGGTAGCCCAGTCCGACGTCGGCGAGCCGGTCGAGGACCTTGTGGGCAGCCGGCGTCTTCGCCTCGCCGTCGCCGAAGAACGCCTCGGCCCCGGTCACCGACATCGCGAGCACCTCGCTGATGTTCTTCCCGCCGAACTGGTACTCCAGGACCTCGGCCAGGAACCGCTTCCCGTCGCACTCCTCACAGGGCGACTCGACCGTGGCCATGACGCCCAGCTCGGTGTAGATGACGCCTGCGCCGCTGCACGCCGGGCAGGCTCCCTCGGAGTTGGAGCTGAACAGCGCCGGCTTCACCCCGTTGGCCTTGGCGAACGCCTTGCGGATCGGGTCGAGCAGTCCGGTGTACGTCGCCGGGTTGCTGCGGCGCGAGCCCTTGATCGCCCCCTGATCGATCACCACCACGTCCTCGCGGCCGGCGACAGAGCCCTGGACGAGCGAGCTCTTGCCGGAGCCTGCGACGCCGGTGATCACGCAGAGCACCCCGAGCGGGATGTCGACGTCCACGTCCTGGAGGTTGTGCGTCGTGGCACCCCGGACCTCCATCGCGCCGGTGGCCGGGCGCAGCGCGACCTTCAGTGTTGCCCGGTCATCGAGGTGGCGCCCGGTCGTGGTGTCACTCCCCCGCAACCCGTCCACCGTGCCTTCGAAGCACACGCTGCCACCGTCCGCGCCCGCACCGGGACCGAGGTCGACGGCATGGTCGGCAATGGCGATGGTCTCCGGCTTGTGCTCCACGACGAGGACTGTGTTGCCCTTGTCACGGAGCTGCAGCAGCAGCTCGTTCATCCGCTCGATGTCGTGAGGGTGCAGGCCGATGGTGGGTTCGTCGAAGATATAGGTGACGTCGGTGAGCGAGGAGCCGAGGTGGCGGATCATCTTGGTGCGCTGCGCCTCTCCGCCCGACAGCGTGCCGGCGGGCCGGTCCAGCGAGAGGTAGCCGAGGCCGATCTCGACGAACGAGCTCAGGGTCTCCCCCAGCGCGTCCAGCAAGGGCGCCACCGACGGCTCGTCGAGGTCGCTGACCCAGTGGGCGAGCTCGCTGATCTGCATCGAGCAGACGTCGGCGATGTTCTTCCCCTGGATCTTCGACGACCGGGCCTCCTTGCTGAGCCGCGTCCCGTCGCAGTCCGGACAGGTCGTGAACGTCACCGCCCGCTCGACGAACGCGCGGATGTGCGGCTGCATCGCCTCGACGTCCTTGGACAGCATGGACTTCTGGATCTTCGGGATCACGCCCTCGTAGGTGAGGTTGATGCCGTCGACCTTGATCTTGGTCGGCTCCCGGTAGAGCAGGTCGTTGAGCTCCTTCTTGGTGAACTTCTTGATCGGCTTGTCCATGTCGAAGTAGCCGGAGCCACCGAAGATCCGGCCGTACCAGCCGTCCATGCTGTAGCCGGGAATCGTCAGGGCGCCGTCGCTGAGCGACAGCTTCTCGTCGTACAGCGCGGCCAGGTCGAAGTCGGTGACTGCTCCCATGCCCTCGCAGCGCGCGCACATCCCGCCCTGGTATACGGCCTTCCGCACCACGAACCGTTCGCCCTTGCCCTTGTCGACGGTCATCGACCCGCTCGCCGTCCGCGTCGGTACGTTGAAGGAGAAGGCGGTGGGAGGGCCCACGTGGGGCCGCCCGACCCGGCTGAAGAGGATCCGTAGCATGGCGTTCGCGTCCGTCGCGGTACCGACCGTCGACCGGGGGTTGGCGCCCAGCCGCTCCTGGTCGACGATGATCGCGGTCGTGAGCCCGTCCAGCACGTCGACATCAGGACGCGCCAGCGTCGGCATGAAGCCCTGCACGAAGGCGCTGTAGGTCTCGTTGATCAACCGCTGCGACTCCGCGGCGATCGTCCCGAAGACCAATGAGCTCTTGCCCGACCCCGAGACGCCGGTGAACACCGTCAGCCGGCGCTTCGGGATCTCGAGGGTGATGTCCTTGAGATTGTTCACCCGCGCGCCGTGCACGCGGATCAGGTCGTGACTGTCGGCGGCATGCGGCTCAGGCGGTTGCATCGGTCAGTCGTCGGGAAGCGCAGCGAAATCCCGCTTGGTGTCCTTGTACCACCCCATGCCCTTGAGGGGGTGCTTCCACCGGCCCTTCATCGCCTTCAGAGCGCCCTCGTGCGTCGCGTCACCCGAGGCCACGGCCTCCCGCAGGTGCTTGTCCTGCGCCTTGATCACCTCATCAGCCGTATCTCCACGGAGCGGTAGATCACACGCTCCACCCAGCTGCTTGCACGTCATGGTCTTCATCTGTGTCCTCGTCGTCGGTCTCAGCGCAGCTCTTGGATGCGAACCATGTTGCCCGCAGGGTCGCGGAAGGCACAGTCCCGTATGCCGTACGGCTGCTCGGTCGGCTCCTGGACGACGTCGGCGTCGCCGGCCTGCAACCGCTCGAAGGCGCCGTCGAGGTCCTTGGTGGCCAGCATGATCCAGCCATACGTGCCCTTGGCCATCATCTCGACGATGGTGCGACGCTCGTCGTCGGTGATGCCGGGGTCAGCCGCCGGCGGCGCGAGCAGGATGGACGTACCGGGCTGGTCTGCAGGGCCGACGGTGATCCAGCGCATCGTGCCGGACCCGACATCGGTGCGAACCTCGAAACCGAGGGTGTCGCGATAGAACGCGAGGGACTCTTCGGGATCGTCGTGCGGAAGAACGGTGGTGTGAATGGTGAGATCCATGACGTCAGGCTAGTTGCGGCTGCACAGCGGGCGCTTCTCGATTCCTGACCGGTCTGGACACCTGCTTCTCGATGCACGACGGCATCTCCCCCGCCTCGCGAGCTGCCTCGCGGCGGTAGGTGCTCGGTGGAACACCGACGAGCTCGGTGAAGCGGGTGCTGAAGGTGCCGAGCGACGCGCAACCGACCGCGAAGCAGACGTCGGTGACGCTCAGGTCGCCTCGGCGCAGCAGCGCCATGGCACGCTCGATTCGCCGTGTCATCAGATAGGCGTACGGCGACTCGCCGTACGCGAGCTTGAAGGCCCGGCTGAAGTGCCCGGCCGACATGTGCGCGTCCGTGGCAAGCGACTCGACGTCCAGCGGCTGCGCATACTCCCGGTCGATGCGGTCGCGAACTCGCCGCAGCCGCGCGAGGTCGCTCAGGTGCTGCGCCGATGTGTTGTTCACCGTGAGATGGTACGTCGAGCTAGCGTCGGCCGGGGGCGTGGCGCCTCCTCATTCCCGGCGCGCGTGCCACATGTCTGCGGTGATCTCGTACTCGACCTCCCCCTGGTCGGCCTCGGGCAACGGGTCGTCCCAGTGCGGGAAGTAGGTGCGGACGTGACGGAGTCCCACCGACTCCATGACCTTCCGAGAGCCCGTGTTGACCGACATCGTCTGCGCGATGACCCGCCTCATCCCGACCGTCTCGAACGCGTGGCGCAGCAGCTCCCGCGACGCCTCGCGCGCGTACCCACGGCGCCAGTGCTTGCGCTGGATGCGGTAGCCCAGGTCCGCCACGTCTGGGTCGTCCGGCTGATCCGGGCCATGTGCGGGCGGAAGCATCAGCAGGCCGACGAAGTCGCCCTGCTGCAGAGCTGCGCCGCTCGGTCTGCTCGAAGGCGACCCAGAACCCGAGGCCGTCGACCTTGTCACTCAACGCCATCCTGGTCCCGTGAGACTGGGCCACCTCGTGCGGCGTACGAGCTCGGCCCCAGATGTAGCGCAGGACCTCCGGGTCCGAGTCGAGTTCCACCTCGAGCTCGAGGTGGTCGTCGATCAGCGGGACCAGCATCAGACGTTCGGTCGTCAGGATGGGCTGCGTCACGCGCGAGATCCCCCGGCCACGATCCCACGCTGCTCGAGCAGCTGGGTCCGCTGGAAGGCGTAGCCCACCATCCAGGTCGGCGTGTACCGGTACAGCCGGATGTCGTCACCCCAGTCCAAGGGTGAGCTTCCATAGTGCTGCCTCCAGTGCTCCAACGTCGGCGACCAGTCGGCGTCGACGTCGGTCATCTCGGCGACCTGGCCGTGACTGAACACGGCGAGCTCTTCACCGTCGACGTGGGCCACGCTGACAACCGGACGGGCTCGCATGTGGCGCGCCTTCAGCGCTGTGCCGCTGGTGGAGAACGACCAGGTGCCGTGCAGGAAGTGTCCGTCCAGAGCACTGATCCGTGGCTCCCCCGCTGCCGTGACCGTCGCCACGGCCAGTACCTTCATGCCCGTGAGCAACGCGACCAGGTCCTCGGCGGACAGCACACGTTCGTCGTTGATGATCGACTGCAGATGCTCCGTCGCTCCGGCGTGCGAACGGTCGAGAAGCGCCTGCAGCGCACTGATTTCTTCCCCTGTCTCGTACATGCCAACGACCGTATCGCGGTCCCTTTGGCAGGGCTTGACCTTTTTTGCGCTGCCGTCAGAGTGACAGCAACACGATCACAGCGGTCGCGGACAGCGCGGCTCCCGCAGCCAGGCGCTTCACCAGCCCCGGTGCCACGTCGCCGTACCCCGGCCAGCGGCTGGGCGTCGTCGTCCGACGTTCTTTGCGTCGGGCGATCCTGATCGCCGTGGCGACCAGAGCGACCCCGACGACGAGCAACGCCAGGGGTGCCGAGAGACGTCCCGGCAACCACGTCGTGACAGCTGCGGGCAACGCAATCAGCCACCCGGCTGCCCCGATGGCCAACACGATCAGGTCGCTGGCCACCAGGGCGATGCCCACCACAAGAGCCGCGGTCGCGAGCGCGAAGACGAGTCCCGCATCCGCAGCCATGGTCGTCAGGCTCCCGAGTAGCGTCAACCCGCTACTGAGCACCAGGACCGGTCGGGCCGGCGTGACGACGGACCCGGCACCCAAGAGAAACCACGCGAGCCCGACAGCCCAGACGGAGACGCCCGGCAGCTGGTCTGGACCGTCGAGCCGCACGGTGAGAGTCACCGAGACAAAGACCAACGTGGCAACGAAGGCCACCTGCTGGAGCAGCACTTGACGGCGCCACCACTGCAAGCCGGCCAGGACAAAGACTCCGCCGGCGACGAACAGCGCGGTGTCCTCGCCAGTCCAGTCCCAGGCTTCGTTCGCGAGCAGGGTGAGGAGTCCGCCGGCAGCAACGAGGCTCGCCACCCAGAGCACGGACCCGAGCCGGCCGGCGGCTCCATGCGTCTCTGGGACGAGCTGTCCGGCAAGCAGGAGGAAGGCTGCGGCTCCGCCGGTCAGCAGCAGCCGCACGGCTGTACCGGCCTGGTCCCAGTAAAGCCCGGCCAGCAGCATGCCGGCGACGACGATGATCACGCCACCCAGGTAGCCCAGCGCCTCGACCACGAGGGACGGTCCCCCGGCTCGGGGGACCAACCGGATCCGACGTCTGACTGGATGAACGGGGCGGGATCGACACCCTCTGCGGATGCGATGCGTGCAGCCTGCTCCGAGCTGATCAGATCTGCATCGACCCAGCGCTGCAGCTCGAGCGCCAACGTGCGGAGCTCTGAACTGTCCGGGGTACCTGCGAGTGCCATGTCTCAGGATAGAGCCCCGGACAACCGCTCGACCTCGGTCAGCCGACTTGTCGGGGCGGGTCTTTCGACCCTCACGTGGCGCCCTCCGACGGTGCGGACTCGCTCCGGCGAGCGAGCCAGCTGTGCAGGGTCGTGGCGAGGGCGACCGGTTGGTCCAGCTGGATGAGATGACCCGCTTCCGGGACGATCGACAGCTCGCAGCCCGGGATCATCTCTGCCAACCGGTAGGCCCGGTCGACGGGGATCCAGCCATCTTCGCGTCCCCAGATGACGGCGACCGGGATGTCGATGTCGGCGATACCTCGGCTCCACCTCGGCGGTGAAACGCTCGTCGGCCTGTTCGATCTGTCGGTAGAACGCATCTTGACCCTCCGGAGTCATCCAGGGTGCGGGTCAGCATGGCCGAGCTGTTCGGTGGTGAGACCTCGATGACTGGCTCCGGAAACGTAGGCCTCGAGCGCGCCCCGGTGCACGGCAAGGGGCTGCGCAGCGAACACGTCGGCGTTCTCCCTGACGAGCCGGAAGTACTCCGATCCCCACGGGCGCAGGGCCACCACGTCGACCAGTGCCAGTGAGGCGAAGGCTGCCTGGTGCAGCAGGAGCGCGCGCAGCGAGACGACTCCCCCGAAGTCATGCGCGACGATGTGCGGTCGGTTCAGTTCCCAGTGCGCCAACAGATCCGCGAACAGCTCTGCCTGCACACCGAGATCGACCGCGGCGCTTGGTTGCATGCTGGACTCGCCGTAGCCCGGCATGTCCCAGAGGTACACGGTGAACTGCTGACTGAGTGCGTCGGCGTATGGCTCCCACAACCGGGACGACCACGGCGTGCCGTGGCAGAAGACCACGGCCGGTCCTGCTCCCCCGCTCCCCCACGCTACGTCGCGTCCGCGCCACGAGAACCGCTCGGTCAGCTCCACCTGATCCCCTCGATCGCCCAGGACTCCGACACGATCCGACCCTAGCCAGGACTCAGTCGTACCTCTCGGGGCCGGCACGGGGGCGCACGCCCAGGACTGATTCCGCCCCCGTGAATTACTCCCTGGACTTGTCGAGAAATAGGTGTATAATCGAACACATGTTCGTACCGACGTGTGGGCCTGGTGGTGAGGAGCTCGATCCTCGTGACATGCCGCGTGCACCGACGAGCGCACTGTGGCGCAGCAATCGTGGACGCTTCGGCGCTGTGCTCAACGCGCGGGTGGACGCGCTCGACCCCGTCGATCAGCTACAGCTGATCGAGGAGACCGTGGCCTGCAAGGCCGTTCTCGACTGGACGCACTGCCGCGTCGCCTCCGGTCTGGCTCTCAAGGACGTCTCGTCGCCCATCGTGCAACAGGCGGTCCAGCGGTCTGGTGGCTGCTGCCTGATCCAGGTTGCGGGTTGTGACACGCCACTCATCTCCGAAGGCATCGTCACCGAGCTCGCGCTGGCCCTGTCGTGCAGTGAACGGTCCGCACGTGACTACATCGCGGTCGGACTCGACCTTCGATACCGGCTCCGGTGCACCAACAACGAGTTCGGCGGCGGCCGCATCACCTTCGCGCACGCCAAGGTCATCTCCGAGGCGACGCGATCACTCGACATCGACGTGTGTGAGCGAATCGATCAGCGACTGAGCGACGAGGCGCAGTCCCGGACTCCGGCCCGGCTACGCATCCTTGCTCGTCGACTGGTCGCCAAGGCCGATCCCGACGGGCTGGCGAAGCGCCACGAGCTCGCCATGTCCGAGCGGTCGGCCTCGATCTTCCCGATCGGTGACGGTGTCGCTGCTTTCTCCTTCGACCACCAGCTCGAGGTGGCGGTCGTCATCGACGACCAGCTGACGAGCTGGGCTCGCCGTCGACGTGCGGCTGATCCCGATACCCCGTTCGCCGCACACCGGGCCGATGCCGCCGCGCTGCTCCTCCTCGGTCGGCACCCGCTGACCGGTGCCGACCTGCTGAGCCCCGGCAGCGAGCAGTACGCCGTCTCGGCACTCTGCCCCACTCCCCCGCCGATCGATGCGGCCGGGCTCCCCGCAGGCCGACCGCCGGCGCGGCCGTCTGACGTCCTCCCGGTCCGCACCGAGATCCGGGTCACGATGGGAGCCGACACGCTGCTCGGCCTGGACGACGAGACGTGCGAGCTCGACGGCTTCGGGCCCCTGACCGCCGATCAGGCGCGACGGCTGGCTCTCCGCTCCAGCTCCACAGTGCTGCGACGGCTGTTCACCGATCCGATCGACGGCACCGTGATGACGATGGACGCGCGCACCTACCGCTACTCGGCGCGACAAGCCGAAGCGGTGCGATCGCTCCACCCGATCTCGTGCTTCCCCGGTGCCACGACTCCGGCTGACCGTTGCGACATCGACCACCGTGAGCCCTACCGGTTCGGACCACCGGGCACGGCGGACCCACCCGGTCAGACGGTGGTCGGTAGAGGTCAACCCCTCGACCGGCGACATCACCGGTACCGCACCCACCTGGACTGGATCCCGACCGTCGATCCGACGGATCCCCACACCATCTACTGGACGAGCCCGTATGGCCGCACCTACACCGTTCGTGATCACGACGGCGCTTGATGCGTGCCCGTGCCTGGCCCGGCCGCTGAGTCACTCGCTGGGCACTGAGAGCGGCTTGCGCCAGATGGAGACGTGGCTCTCGCTGTCAGCGGTGAACGGGTTGCCGGCCCAATCGGCAAACCGGTCCTCGAGCTCGAGTCCGGCCAGCTGTGCCATCAGGTCGCACTCAGCGGGCCAGATGTACCGGAACCGACCGGCACCATGACGTGCGGCCCCTTCGGCTTCGTGCCAGTAGTGATGCGACGTGCACTCCTGGGTGACCAGGTCGTAGGTGTCGAAGAGGAGGTACCCCTCGCCAACGCTCATCGGCACTGCCGACTGTCCCGGTGGCAACCGACGGATCGGCGGCACCCAGAGCTCGATGACGAAGCGACCACCCGGAGCGAGGTGCCGGGCTGCGTTGCGGAAGCACTCGACCTGCTCGGCCTGAGTGCGCAGGTTGGAGATGCTGTTCCACACGAGGAAGACGAGTGAGAACGCGCCAGGCACCCTCGTCGTGGCCATGTCCCCCAGCGCGACCGGCAGCGTTTGCTCGTCGGCCTTCTGCCGAAGCTGGGCCACCATCGGGGCCGACAGCTCGATCCCGGTGACGCGAACACCCCGGGTGGCCAGCGGGATGGCCACGCGACCGGTCCCGATGGCGAACTCGAGCGCCGGACCCGCGCCGGCCAGCCGCGCCAACACGTCGACGGTCGGCTCGAGCACCGCCGGTGCGAACATGTCGGCACTGGTCGAGTCGTAGCGTCGCGCCGTGTCCTCGTCCCAGACGTCACTGCTGGTCATGGCCTGGCAGCCTGTCAAACCAGACCAACGGTGTCGAACCGTTTACGGCCGCTTGCGGCCCGACCCTGGTCAGGTGACCGAAAATCCACCATCCACGTGGATCAGCTGGCCGGTGATGTATGCCGAGGACTCCGACGAGAGGAAGACCGCGGCACCGCAGAAGTCCGTTGCCCGCCCGTTGCGGCCCACCATCGTCCGCGCAGCGAGCGCCTCGGACCTGCCCGGCTCAGCGACCACGTGCTCGGTCATGCGGGTCGCCACGAAGCCAGGGGCCAGCGTGTTGCTGCAGACACCCGCGGCGGACCAGGCTTCCGACTGCGAGCGCGAGAGCCCGGCGATCCCCGCCTTGCTGACGCCGTAGATGCCGCTGTTGCCGAACGCGCGCTCGGACTGTTGCGATCCGAGGTTGATGATGCGCCCCCAACCGCGAGCGGCCATTCGTGGACCGACGTACTGCCCGAGGTGGAACGGGGCCAACAGGTTGACGGCGAGGGTCTGGTCGACATCGTGGTCCGACAGCTCGTCCATGCGCGGACGAAGGTTGACACCGGCCGAGTTCACCAGGATGTCGGGCTCGATGCCGCGCTCCCCAAGCTGTTCGCACAAGCCGGTTATCGAGGCACGGTGGCTCAGGTCGGCCGGCATCGCGATGGCCGCCAGCCCCTGCGCGGTCATCGCCTGCTCGGCCGCCTGCAGGCGACCCGGGTCGCGGGCGATCAGCACCACGGTGGCGCCGGCCTTGGCGAGCGCCTCCGCGATCGCGAGGCCGATCCCGCTGCTGGCACCGGTGACCACAGCGGTCCGGTTGCGGAGCGAGAACAGCTCCTCGAGGTAGCTCATCGGCCCTCCTTCGGCAGATAGAACGTCACGTGGTGGCGCGCGGAAGGCCCTGTCGGCCCATGGCCACGGGGATGCCGTGGTCGCCGACCGAGGCCAGCGTCGTGACGTCCGTGCTCGGACCACCATGGGGACCGATGCCGACCAGGGTCAGGTCCGGCAGGACAAGCTCTCCGGAGGTGAACTCCATCGACACATGCGCAACACACTGACGCTGCGCGGCCTCGGCAACGGCTGCGTCGACCCGTGCGCTCTCCTCTTCCGGCCAGTACATCCGCGTGATCGACTGCCACACGACCGTCACGGTGTCGTCCGGCACCGTGACGGCCAGCTGGTCCTCGAGCCACTCCCCTGCCGGCGCCTCGTCGACCTGGACCGGGTGGCGTCGCGCCAGCGCACAGGCGTGCACCAGCCGCTCGTGGCGCTCGACGTGGAACGGCCACACGAACGACCGGAGCCGAAGCTCGCCCTCCGCACTGGCGGCATCGACCGGGGCCAGGTCGCAACCGCGGCGCTCCACGATCTCGAAGTCCTGCGGCGACGGCGGGTTCTCGAAGACGTTGGTGAGGGCGACCGGCGACTCGGCTGGCCCGACGCACCAGCCGGGTTGATCGAACCTGAACTGGTCGACGAGCAGGTTGAGCCCCGCGGACGCACCTGGTTCGAGCAACCGGACGCGGTGGCGGCCACTGCGCCGGACGGCCTCGAACAACCCGGCGAGCAACGCACCAGATCGGCCGACCTCGTTGGTCTGCGGAGCGATCGCCAGGGCGTCCTGAAGCTCCGAGACATGGTCCAGCAGGACACGCCGAAAGGCAGGCCAGGCCTGATCGGCAGGCGCGTCTCCACCCAGACATGGGTAGTACGGCAAGAGCTCGGGTGCTCGGTCGGTGAGGACGAGCCTGAAGACCCCCGCCAGCAGGCGGAGCTGGATCACGCTGCCGGAGGGAGCGGTCTCCCAGCCGCGGCAGATCTCGCGCACCGGGCCGTCGGCGTCCCAGTCGTCGGCCATGCCCCGCATCAGCCGGGCATACAGGTGTGTGTTGGCCCCGGCGTGCTGACGCATCCGGTCAGCCAACGTGGCGCCGTCGTCGAAAGCTGACACCGATTAGCCGACCTGGGGCGACTGGTCGTGGATCCACAGCTCGAGCAGGCCGCGGAAGTGAGCGACGAACTGCTCCTGCTCGTGCGCGGGGTAGGTCGACGCGACGGTGGCCGTGAGCAGCTGGTCGAAGGCCGGTGAACTGACCCAGTCCAGGACCAGGTCGTCCAGATGCGGCAGTGACGCCTGCTTGAACTCCCGGTAACGAGCGGTGTCGAAGTACTGGTCGGCCAAGGCCTGGTAGCGCAGGAGCTTGTCGGCGTATGACAGCTCCGGATCGTCTGCGACCGCGAACCAGTCCGCCGGCTCCACGTGCGGACGAGCGGGACGGTCACTCGCGGCGCAGTACGCCGACCAGGAGAGCAGCCTCGACATCGCCCACGGGAAGTAGTAGTGCAACGAGGTCACCGCGACGTCGGGACACGCGTTGGCGTAGTCGATGGGCAGCACCTCGCTGCCCTGCACGAGCATTTCGCAGGAGTTGAACTCCCACCGGAAGAACGCGTTGACGGTCTGCGCGATCGTCACGGCCTCGGCCCCGACCTCCTCGGAGAGGAAGCCGTGATCGACGGCGTACCGGTTGTGCATGGGTTCGTCGGGGCGGAAGTTCATCACCATGGTCTCCGGCCCGATGGTGAGAGCCCGGGCGAAGACCTCGTACGGCTCGACCGCCTTCTGGAGGTGCATGAGCATCTCGCCGGACTCGTCGTAGGACGCCGCGAGATCCGCGTCGTTCTCGATCCGGGACACCCCACGCCAGGCGCCGCCGTCGAACGGCTTCATGTAGAGCGGGTACCCCATCTCGTGGGCAATCGTCGGCAGGTCGAAGGGGGCGTTGTAGCGCTCCGCGGTGTAGGCCCACCGGACGTTGTCGAGCGGATTCTTGTAGGGCACGAGGACGGTCTCGGGCACCTTCATCCCGAGGCGAATGAGAGCGCAGTACGCCGAGTGCTTCTCCATCGATTGGAACGTGAACGGCGAGTTCAGGAGGTACACGTCGTCCATCAACGCGACTTTCTTCAGCCACTCGCGTGGGTGGTAGTACCAGTGCGCGAGCCGGTCGATCACGACGTCATAGTTGGTCTTGGCGCGAAGGTTGAACGGCTCGATCGTGACGCGGTCCGTGTCCAGCACGTGTGGCTGGCCCTGATGTTCGAAGACGCCGAGCTGCCGGGTCAGTGCCTCGAACGCCTGCGGCCAGTCCTCCTCCATGCCCAGCAGCAGACCGACCTTGTGTCGCGTGGGTTCAACCATGGGGTCCTCTCCGAAACGTTGTCGGTCAGCAGAAGCGTGGCAGGTGGTGTGCGAACTGCTGTCGCCACCAGGGCCAGTCGTGCGCGACGTCGTGCCCCCAGAGGTCGACCTCGCAGCGAATGCCCTTGCTGTGCAGGAGGTCACCGAGCGCCTTGGTGGACGGCAACGATCCGGTCGGGTGGGTCTCCCATTGTCCCTGCCCGCAGACGAGCAGGATCGACACCTGGCCGCGCAGCCACTCCAGATGGTCGCCGCCGAGGTTGGCGACGTAGTCGGGCGGGTTGGCAAAGTAGGACGCATCGCCCCGGTCCCCCCAGGCGTTCCACGTCGAGACGTCGTAGTTGCCCGAGAGCCCGATCGCCAGCGGCGCCAGGTCGGCGCGTTGGAGGGCGAAGTGAACGGCGTGGTACGCACCCATGCTGCAGCCGACGGTGATGACGTCCTGTCGCCCGTCGGAGTCGGCGGCGATCCAGGGCAACGCCTGGCCGACGAGCCAGCCGGTGTACAGACTGTGGCGAGCCGCGCGCTCCTCGGTCGTGGCGTTCGTGTCGGACCAGCTCCACGCGTCCAGCGAGTCCACGCAGTAGAGCTTGACCCGACCGTCGTCGATGAGCTGCCGCACGGCCTCGACCATGCCGTTGTTCTCGAAATCCCAGGCCCGCCCGGCCTCGCTCGGAAACACGAGCACGGGACGGCCGTAGTGGCCGTAAGCGATCACGGTCAGGGCGTGGTCGTGACCAGCCAGGGGAAGTTCGACCTGGTGCCGTCTCACGCCGCCAGCCAACCCGGAGACCACGCAGCGCGCAAGAGGTCGGACAGCGACGGGTCGAGCGAGTCCCGCCAGGCCGTGTAGTTGTGCAGGTCGGACACCGGCTCGAACGAGACGAGATGACCCTGGTCGGCGAGTGCTGCTGCCATCGCGTCGTTGTTGGCGAAGTTCTCCTCGAGCCGGCCGCACGTCATCGAGATGTGCAGCGGTCGGTCCGTGCGCGGGACCCGCTGGATGGCGGAGACCGCAGAGACCACCCGGTCGAAGTACGGGTAGGTGGACTCCTGCGCATCGAGGTCGGGCGTGAAGAACGAGCCGGACTGCGCCATCAGTCCGGCAAACCGGTCGCCACCCGCGAGTGCGGCCAGCAGGCTGGTGAGACCACCGAGGCTCGCACCGAGGGCGATCCACCCGTCCGTGGTCGCCACCGTGGTCACCAGGTCGTCAAGGGCCGCGAGCTCGGCGGCGACGTACTCCTCGTTGGCTGAGTACCACGGGTCGCGGTCGACGGGATGCAGACAGGCCATCCGGAACGGTGGGACCGACCCCTCCTCGTTGAGAGTCGCGGCGTACTGGGCCAGTGCGGCCAGCTCGACGTACTCAGGACCGTCGTGGACGACGAGCAGGTGCGCGGGTTCCTGCTCGGCCAGCCCGTCCGGCGTCCACAGCGTCACCGGCAGCTCGCCGATGGCCGGATCGTCGAACACCAGCATGCTGGTCGCGCCCGGTGACCGTTCCGGTTTCGACGCCCGCAGCCAGCTGGGGCGCTCGTAGCCAGGCATCAGGGCTACGCTGCGCTCGCCGAACGCGGTGGGGACCCGCTCGAGGTTGCCCGGATCGCACACGACCTGGGTCTCTCCGCGTCGGTCTGTCACGACCAGCCGGTACTCCAGCCGATTGAGATCGGGCCGCGGCAGGGAGAGCATCCAGCCGGTGGCAGTGCGGCGGAAGCGCCGTCGCCCGGCCACCGCGTCGTCGCAGTCCAGGTGCACCTCCAGGAAGGCCCGCTCCGGATCGTCGAGGACGAACACGAGCGAGTCCTCGATCACCGACGGCACGACCGGAGCCATCTGGGCGAGGGAACCATGCCGGTGAGGGTAGCGGAGCCCTCGAACGACGCAGCCAGCGCATGGAGCCGTGACCAAGAAGGAATTTCTGCCCGAATGCGGGCAGATTCTTGGAATCTCACCCGACAACTGCCATCATCGTGGTCATGCCTGAGTCGGATCTGGTCAGTCGCGTCGCCGCGAGCACGGGGCTCTCCCCTGCTGAGGCCTCTCGGGTGATCGCCGATGTCGTGGCGTACTTCTCCGAGACCGCGGCGGCGTTCGTACGCCGCCGGCACGGTGACCTGCAGGGCGACGGCCTGCGCAATCCGGAGATCTTTGCCCAGATCAGCAGCGAGCTCGACCAGCGGGTCGTCGCTGCCCCATCCCTGTCCGAGCGCCAACTGCGGCGCATCGTGTACGGCTAAGGAGTCTGTATGTGTGGAATCGTCGGGTACGTCGGAGGTCAGGCTGCGTCCCCCCTCATCCTCGAGGGTCTGAGTCGCCTGGAGTACCGCGGCTACGACTCCGCTGGGGTGGCGGTCCTGTCGACAGGCGGGGGAATCAAGGTCGCCAAACAGGCGGGTCGCGTCCGTGACCTCGAGGCCGTCCTGCCGAAGCGGTTCGCCGGCAAGCTCGGCATCGGCCACACCCGCTGGGCGACACACGGTGCCGCCAACGACGTCAACGCCCACCCTCACCTCGACGCAAGCGGCAAGGTCGCGGTGGTCCACAACGGCATCATCGACAACGCCTCGGCCTTGCGCGAGCGACTGACCGAGCAGGGTGTGGAGCTGGTGTCCGAGACCGACACCGAGGTGATCAGCCACCTCGTCGGCCGCTCCTCCGCCGACACCCTCGAAGACGCCGTCCTCGAGGCGTTGGACCAGATCGACGGCACGTTCGGCATCGCTGTCATGCATGCCGACTACCCGGACCGCATCGTGGTCGCACGCAATGGCTCACCGCTCATCCTCGGAGTCGGAGAGCGCGAGATGCACGTGGCGAGTGATCTCGCCGCGCTGGTTCGCTACACCCGACAGGTCGTGCACCTCGATGACGGCGAGCTCGCCACCCTGACGGCCGGTGGCTTCACGACGTTCACGGCTGATCGTCAACGCACTGTCAAGCAGGCCACGATCGTCGACGTCACGGTTGAGGACTACGACGCCGGGGAGCACGAGCACTTCATGCGCAAGGAGATCCTCGAGCAGCCGCAGGCCGCCGAGCGGATCGTGCGCGGTCGCCTCGACGACCGGTTCGGCACCGCCCACCTGGGTGGGCTCAACCTCGACGCCCGTGAGGCTCGAGCGATCCGACGGGTGAAGATCCTCGGCTGCGGTTCGGCGTACTACGTCGGTCAGCTCGGCGCCTCCATGATCGAGGACCTGGCCAGGCTGCCCGCCGATGCCGAGGCAGCCTCGGAGTTCCGCTACCGCAACCCGGTGATCGAGGCCGACACGTTGTACGTCGCCGTGAGCCAGTCGGGCGAGACGGTCGACACCCTGCTCGCAGTGCAGGAGATCAAGCGCAAGGGTGGTCGGGTCGTCGGCCTCATCAACGTGGTCGGCTCGGCTATCGCACGCGAGTGCGACGGCGGTATCTACCTGCACGCCGGCCCCGAGGTCGCAGTCGCGTCCACGAAGGCGCTGACCACGATGAGCATCGGGTTCGCCTTGCTGGCCCTGCATCTCGGCCGTGTCCGCGACCTGTCGATCGCCGATGGCCGCCGCATCATCGAAGGGCTCCGGCGGCTGCCCGAGCAGATCACCGACATCCTCGATCAGGACGAGAGCCTGGCTGCGATCGCGACCCGGCTCGCCGAGGCCGAGAGCCTGTTCTTCGTCGGTCGGGTGCGGGGGTACCCGGTGGCGCGGGAGGGAGCCCAGAAGTTCAAGGAGATCTCCTACCGCCACGCCGAGGCGTACCAGACCTCCGAGCTCAAGCACGGTCCGCTGGCCCTCATCAGCGAGGACGTGCCCACGGTGGCGATCGTCCCGGCCGACGACCTCACAGGCCGCAACGTCGGCGCCCTGCACGAGATCGCGGCCCGCAAGGGTCCCCTCGTGGTGGTCGGGCACGCCGACGTCGACCTCGGGGACGTCGATGTGATCCGGATCGACGTCCCTCGCAACGAACCGGAGCTCGACCCGATCCTGCTGACGATCCCGCTGCAGCTGCTGGCGTACCACGCGGCCCTGAAGCTGGGTCATGACATCGACAAGCCGCGCAACCTCGCCAAGTCCGTCACGGTCGAGTAATCGAGACCGGTCAGTTCAGGTAGTCGTCCACGAGGTCGGCGTAGCCGGCCTGACCGGTCCGGTTCGGGTGATAGGACTCCGACACCGGGTTGGAGAGCCCGTTGATCCACTCGGGGTTGTCGCAGACAGCATGCCCGACGAAGGCAGACCGCGGGTCGACGAACGCGTAGGCGTATGCCGAGGCGCGCTTCTTGATGGCGGCGTCGAGCTGGTCCGCCGTCTGGTTGAGCCGGGTCTCCTCGCTCGGACTGAACCACGTGCCGGCGTTGCAGTCCTCGCCGTTGAAGATGCGGGGGTAGCCGACCACGACGACCCGGGCATGGGGCGCAGCGGTTCGGACGGCCGCGTACAGGGCGTTGAGCCGGCTCGGCAGCGTGTTGGAGATGAACGCCTGCGCCTTGTCGATGGCGCCGTTGCAGTCTGAGGACCACCACGGCTGCGCACACTCGGTCAGCACGCTGGAGAAGCCGGCGTCGTTGCCGCCCACCGTGAGGGTGACGTAGGTGGTGGCCCCGCTCAGGGTCGTGAGCTGGTTGTCCTTCACCGCCGTCGTGGTCGCGCCCGAACAGGCCTGGAACGACAGGCTCGCGCCGATGCGCGCCGCGTCGAGCACGGCGTAGGCGTACGGCGACCGCTGGCACGACCCCGAGCTGCTGTCGTACGAGCGGGTACCGACGCCGGAGGCGTAGGAGTCGCCGAGCGCCACCATGCGTGGACTGGCCGCTTGGGCCGCTCCGGGGGCCACCGCCAGGGTGACCAACACGAGGGCGGCAGCCAGGACGGACAGCCGGCGCAGGCGGCGACTACGGCTCTGGAACTGGGACGAACAGGCCATCACCTACTCCTCAGGTACAGAACGGACGTGAATGTGATGTGCATCACTCTGGTCCTGTGGGGCGTGCCTGGCAAGGGGTCGAAGAACGTCGTGTACGACACGATGCGAGGTCTTTTGCGCTATCTCACATATGAGATACCGTCAGCTCTATGAGTGAGGACTACCTGAACCGGATCGGCAACCTCATCCGGGATGCTCGCAAGCATCGGGGCTACACGCAGACCCAGCTCGCCGACGTCCTCGGCACGAGCCAGAGCGCGATCAACCGCATCGAACGCGGCCACCAGAATCTCAGCCTGGAGATGCTCGCTCGCATCGGCGAGGCACTCGACTCCGAGATCGTCTCGCTGGGCGCGCCCGGTCCGATGCACCTGCGGGTCGTGGGCGGCACCCGGCTGTCGGGCTCGATCGACGTCAAGACCAGCAAGAACGCCGGGGTCGCGCTGCTCTGCGCGTCGCTGCTCAACAAGGGCCGTACCACGTTGCGGAAGGTGGCGCGGATCGAGGAGGTCAACCGGATCCTCGAGGTGCTCGGCAGCATCGGTGTGAAGTGGACCTGGCTCAACGACGACAACGACCTCGAGCTCATCACTCCCGAGCTGCTCGACCTCTCGAGCATCGACCAGGAGGCCGCGCGCCGGACGCGCAGCATCATCATGTTCCTGGGTCCCCTGCTGCACGAGCGCGACCAGTTCGAGCTTCCGTACGCCGGCGGTTGCGACCTCGGCACGCGCACCGTCGAACCCCACATGTCCGCGCTGCGGCCGTTCGGTCTCGAGGTCAAGGCCACCGAAGGCAGCTACCACGGTCAGGTCGACGCCGCCGTCGTCCCGCACCGACCGATCGTGCTGACCGAACGAGGCGACACCGTCACCGAGAACGCGCTGCTGGCGGCCGCGCGGCACCCGGGCACCACCGTGATCCGCAACGCCAGCCCGAACTACATGGTCCAGGACCTCTGCTTCTTCCTCACCAAGCTCGGTGTGAGCATCGAGGGCATCGGCACCACCACGCTCACGGTGACCGGGGTCGCGCACATCGCGGTCGACGTCGACTACGCCCCGTCCGAGGACCCGATCGAGGCCATGAGCCTGCTCGCCGCCGCTATCGTCACCGAGTCCGAGATCACCATCCGCCGAGTCCCGATCGAGTTCCTCGAGATCGAGCTGGCGCTGTTGGAGGAGATGGGCTTCCAGTACGAACGCACCGACGAGTACCTGGCCGGCAACGGGCACACCCGGCTGGTCGACCTCACGACGAAGCCGTCGACCTTGCACGCGCCCATGGACAAGGTCCACCCGATGCCGTTCCCGGGTCTCAACATCGACAACCTCCCGTTCTTCTCGATCATCGCCGCGACGGCGACCGGCCAGACGATGATCCACGACTGGGTCTACGAGAACCGCGCGATCTACCTGACCGAGCTCACCAAGCTCGGCGCCGGCGTCACCTTGCTCGACCCCCACCGCGTCCTGGTCGAGGGCCCGACGCGCTGGTCCGCGGCTGAGCTGATGTGCCCGCCAGCGTTGCGGCCTGCGGTCGTGATCCTGCTGGCGATGATGGCGGCCAAGGGGACGTCGGTCCTGCGCAACGTCTACGTCATCAATCGTGGCTACGAAGACCTCGCAGAGCGGCTCAACGCGCTGGGCGCGCAGATCGAGACGTTCCGCGACATCTAGGCCTCCAGACCGTCAGCATCTTCAGATCGTCAGATATCTCCAGGGGGAGACATCCATGGGCTTCGAGGTGTTCGCGCTCATCGCCGCCATCTTCCTGGCCATCGCCGGACTGGTGGCCTACTACAACTACAAGCGCGAACAGGCGCTGATCGCGTTCGCGAAGACGCAGGGCTGGACGTATGTCGACGAGGCCCCCGAGTTCGCGGAGCGCTGGCAGGGCGACCCGTTCGGAAAAGGCGACCACCGGCGGACCGAGAACGCGATGCTGGGCACCTACCAGGGGTTCGACCTGGCGGCCCTGGAGTACTCGTACCAGACCCACTCGACCGACGCCAAGGGCAACCGCACGACGTCCACCCACCGGTACTCCGTGGTCGCGCTGCTGGTCCGGACCGGGCTACCCGGCCTCGGCATCACTCCCGAGAACGGTGTCTCCCGCCTGTTCGGACGACTGTTCAACACCGACATCCAGCTCGAGTCGGAGGAGTTCAACCGGGCGTTCACGGTGACCAGCGAGGACCGCAAGTTCGCCTCGGCGGCACTGCACCCGCGCACGATGGAGGCGTTGCTGGCCTACCGCGACGTCGACTGGGACATCCGTTCCGGTGACTTCGTGTCGATCGACTCGGGCACGCTCGACCCGACCTCCATCAGCCACCGTTGTGACGCCATGCTGACGGTGCTGCGCGGCCTACCTGACTTCGTCTGGAGCGACCACGGCGGACGCCCGGCAGCCCTTCCTCCGGAGGTGCAGGCGTGATGGGCGCGCTCGTGCTGGATCCGTTCTACGATCCCACCTTCAGCCAGGACACAGGCTTCGAGATGCCGTGGTGGTTCAAGCTGGCGGCCGCGGTGATCGGCCTGTTCGTGCTCATGATGCCGATCCTCGTCGTGCGCGCGTGGCGTGCGCGCAAACGGGTGGTCGCCTACGTGGCGTCCCAGGGCTGGACCTATCGCGACCGCGACCGCGCCCTGGCGAAACGCTGGACCGGTCCCCCGTTCGACTCCGGCTCCAACCGGCGCGCTGAGTCGGTCATCCAGGGACGCTACGACGGCTGGTCGTTCGTCGCGTTCGTCCACCGCTACGACAGCGGCAGCGGACAGGACGAGACCACGTGGAGAACTCCTGTCGTCGCCCTGCTCACCGAGACGTCGCTGCCCGACCTTCTCGTCGTGCGCGAAGGTGGATTCGGACGCGCGCTGGGGAAGCTGCGCAACGACGACATCCAGCTCGAGTCGGAGGAGTTCAACCGTGCCTTCACCGTGCGCTGCGACGACCGCAGGTTCGCCTCCGCGGTGCTCAACCCGCGCGTGATGGAGCAGCTGCTGGCCTACCCTCGGGACAGCTGGGCTCTGCGTAACGGCGACCTGCTCAATCTCGACACCTGGAGCGGTGAGCCCGCAGGACATCACCCGACACCTCGACCAGCTGCTCGTCGTGCTCCGCGGCGTCCCCGCGTTCGTGTGGCACGATCATGGCGGCGAACCGGTTGCCAATGTCGAGGGGGTCTCGTGATCGCGGTGTGGATCGTGCTCGGCGTTCTCGTCCTCCTCGCAGTCGTGGGCATCGTCTCCTACAACCGCTTCGTCGCCCAGCGGCAGCTCATCACCGACTCCTGGCGTGACATCGACGTCGAGCTGCAACGCAGGCACGACCTGATTCCCAACCTGGTGGCCACCGTCAAGGGGTACGCCGCCCACGAGAAGGCCGTGCTGGAGGCCATCGCCGCCGCACGCGCGTCCGCCATCCAGGCGGCCGGCAGTACGACCGCTGATCGTGAACGCGCCGAGTCAGCCGTGACCCGGGGCCTGGGTGGGCTCTTCGCCGTCGCCGAGGCCTATCCCGAGCTGAAGGCGAGCGCGAACTTCCAGCAGCTCCAGCACGACCTCAGCGACACCGAGGACCGGCTGGCGGCGGCGCGGCGCTTCTACAACGGCAACGTCCGGGACTACAACACCCGGGTCCAGGCGTTCCCGTCGAGCCTGATCGCGGCGCTGGGGAACTTCGAGCTCGCCGAGTTCTTCGAGATCGCGGACTCGTCGATCGCAGAGCCGGTCGCCGTTTCGTTCACCTCAGACGGTGAGCACCCTGACGCGGCCGAACGCTGATCGCTAGCCGAACAGCTCGTCGAGGTAGCTGCGGGCCTGCTTGGTCGCGGCGTAGTCGTGCGGCGGCGTCATCCCCGGCACGATCCGCGGGATCGGCTGCGTGCCCGGCCCGGACGAGACGTGCCAGTCGTTCTCCTGCTCGATCAGGATGCCCAGGTCGATTCTGGCCAGAAACAGGCCCTCGCACGACGTGCACTGGGCGACCGTGACACCGCCTCGTTGACGCTCGACCATCTCAGAGCTGCACTGGGGACATGTCATTGCGGCCATGCTCCACCGTAACGCGTCATACTTGCCAGCTGTGAGCGGGACACGGAGGTTCGGCCGACCCCGCCAGGCGGCTGACTACCCGTTCTTCGACTCCGGGGGCTTGCCGGTTCCGTTCGCCCATCGCGGCGGAGCGTTGACCGGCGACCAGGTCGGTCTGGAGAACTCCATGGTCGCCTTCGAGGCCGCGATCGCCCTCGGCTACCGGCACCTCGAGACCGACGCTCATGTCACGCGCGACGGTGTTCTCATCGCGTTCCACGATCCCGCGCTCGACCGTGTCACCGATGTGACTGGGCTCGTGGCCGAGCTCGACTACGACACCGTCGCGAAAGCCCGTATCGGCGGGAGGGAGGCTATCCCGCTGCTGGGCGATGTGCTGACGTCCTGGCCGGAGGTGCGGCTCAACATCGACGCCAAGTCCGATGCGGCCGTCGAGCCGCTCGCGCGTTGCATCGAGGACCACCGGGCCTGGGACCGGGTCTGCGTGGCCACGTTCTCGGCCAGCCGTCTGCACCTGCTCCGCCGGCGACTCGGCCCGCGCGTGGCGACGGCGTACTCACTCCCCGGGGTGGCGGCGCTGCGCCTGCTGCCGACCCTTCCGCTGCGCGCGCTCGCTGGCGCTCGTGGACTGGTCGCCCAGGTGCCTCTTCGCCGCAGGGGGCTCGAGATCGTGACCCCCGCGTTCGTCGAGCGGATGCACGCAGTCGGCAAACAGGTCCACGTCTGGACGATCGACGAGCCCGGCGAGATGCACCGACTCCTCGATCTCGGGGTCGACGCGATCATGACCGATCGGATCGACCGGCTCCGTGAGGTGTTCGAGTCGCGCGGCATCTGGCGCGGGTGACATCGGGTTTTTCCGACCCGATACCGGTGTAGATGCGCCATGATGGGGTACAGGCGGCTCTGACCTGCAGCGGTAGGGCTGTGCTGTACCGCCGTGCATCGGCACTATGTGGGGTTCTGGCGCGGCACCCAGCGTCGGACTGTGGCGCGGCCCTCAGCCGAATCTCAGGGCATTGGGGAATCATCGGGGGTGTTCGGTCGTTGGCACCGTTGTCGTCGCCGTCAGCGCGACATCGCGTGTTCATCGACACCACGGCTGCGGCTGACCAACCATCCGAAATCGCAGCGGTGTCGAATCATCATCGAACGATGACCGACAACGGGGATCAAGCACCTACAGGAGCGGGGAGTCACAGCACATGTCAGAGCGAGCAACCCTTCGAGGCTCACGACTGGGCGGCACGTCCTTCGAGGACGAGAGCGGCATCGAGTTCGCACCGCGCCAGCACGTCGCTTACGACTGCCCGAACGGCCACGAGTTCGACATTCCCATGGCTGCCGAGGCGGACATCCCGTTCACGTGGGAGTGCCCGCGTTGCGGAGCCGAGTCCCGCCAGCGCGACGGGCAGCAGCCCGAAGCCAAGGCTGACAAGCCCGCCCGCACCCACTGGGACATGCTGCTGGAGCGTCGCTCGATCACCGAGCTCGAAGACATCCTGTCCGAGCGACTCGAACTGCTCCGCACCGGCGCGATCGGCCCCGCCCATCTGCACCGGCGCGGCAAGTCCAAGAAGTCTGCCTGACCGACCGCCTGGCGCCCGACTACTCGTCGGGGTGGTAGATCTGGTGGACTCCCCCGCGCTTGGGTGAGGTCCCCCGGGAGCCTCTGAGCGCACGCCGAGCGATCACCGCGCCGAAGATCTTGCGCGCGATCGGGCGGGTGAACGGCAAGACGAAAAAGAAGCCGAAGACGTCGGTGACGAATCCCGGCGTCAACAACAGGGTTCCGCCGATGAGGACGAGTGCCGCGTCGCCGAGCTGTCGTCCGGGTAGCTGGCCGGTCCGAAACGCCTCGTTGAGCGCCGTCCAGGCGCGGCGACCTTCACGTTTGACCAGCCAGGCGCCGAACACGGACTCCGCGATGAGCAGCAACAACGTCGGAATCGCACCGATCTGCTGCCCGACCTGGATGATCACGTAGATCTCCAGGATCGGGAGCCCGATGAACAGGGCGAACAAGATCAGGGGCATCGGAGCATCCTCGCTACTACGTCAGGGGCGTCGGCGCGACAGACGCCGCGCCTGGTCCCACCGGTGACGGACTCCCCACTGGGTGACCTTGAGCAAGGCCTCCCGCACGATGTCACCGGTCATCTTCGATTCACCGTACACGCGCTCCACGAACGTGATCGGCACCTCGACGACCTCGAAACCCGCCTGCACGCTGCGTCGCGCCAGATCGACCTGGAAGCAGTACCCCTGCGAGGTCACCGTCGGCAGGTCGATCCCCTCCAGCGTCGTACGCCGGAAGGCCCGGAACCCACCCGTGGCATCGTGCAGCCCCAGACCCAGAGCGAGCCGAACATAGGCGTTTCCTCCACGGGACAGCCACTCGCGGCGCCGGGGCCAGTTGACGACCCTGCCACCGGGTATCCAGCGGGCGCCAAGGACGAGATCGGCGCCCGGAAGCGCGTCCAACAGGCGGGGTAGCTGCTCGGGCAGGTGCGACCCGTCGGCATCCATCTCGACCAGGACGTCGTAGCCGGCAGCCATGCCCCAGGCGAAGCCCGCCAGGTAGGCAGCACCGAGACCTGCCTTTTCGGTCCGGTGCAGGACGTGGACGGAGCTGTCGTGCTCGGCGATCTTGTCGGCGATCGCCCCGGTCCCGTCGGGAGAGCCGTCATCGACGACCAGGACGTCGACCCGGGGCACTGACCCGCGCACCCGGTCGACGATCAGCTCGAGGTTCTCGGCCTCGTTGTAGGTGGGAATGACGACGAGGCAACGTTCGCCCGCCGGGAGCGCCGCCATCACGCCTCGATCCTGGCAGTGGAGCGGCTGGCCTCCCAGCGGTTCAGCACGACCGCCCCGAGGGCCAGGGCGCACAGGGCCAGCTCGACCCACAGGCCCACCCGGAGCCCCCAGGTGATGCCGTTCCCGAGCGTCACGCGCTCATCGAGCACGGCCCGAGTCTTCTGCTGTGTCTGCGCCACCACGGTCCCGTCCGGAGCGATGATGCCGCTGATGCCGTTCGTTGCGGCGACAACGACGAAGCGGCCGGTCTCGATGGCACGGTACCGGGAGATGGCGAACTGCTGCTCGAGCTGGCCGGTACCGGTGTAGGTGGCGTTGTTGGTCTGGACCACCAGAAGCTGCCCACCCTGTTCGATCGCGTCGCGGACCAGACCGTCATACGCGACCTCGAAGCAGATCACGTCCCCCACGCGGACCGGACCGAGCTGCAGCACGCTGTCGAAGTGGCCGGGCGCGAAGTCGCGCGGAATCTGCGAGAGACGCTTGATGAACTTCGTGAGGAAGCTGCGGAACGGGATGTACTCCCCGAACGGCACCGGGTGGCGCTTGACGTACTGCTCCCCTGCGCCGCTCGTCGGGCTCCAGACGATCCCCATGTTGCGCACGTGGGTCGGACCCGGCCCGTCCACTACCGCACCGACGAGCGTGGGCACCCCGATGGCCTTCACGGCGCTGTCGATCTCGTCGTACGCCGATCGGTCCGAGTACGGGTCGATGTCCGTGGAGTTCTCGGGCCAGATCACGATGTCCGGCTTGGGTACGTCGCCCGCCCGGACCTGGCGAGCGAAGTCGAAGGTCGCCTGGACGTGGTTGTCCAGGACAGCACGTCGCTCAGCGAAGGGGTCCATCCCGCCCCCCGGCACGTTGCCCTGCACGGCCGCCACCTGGGTCGAGCCGTCAGCCCCGGCGATCCCCGTAGGGAGGGCGATGCTGCCGACCACGACGGCCACGGCTGCCGCAGCGCTCACGAGTCCCCAGCGGCTGCGGTCCTGTCGCTCCACCACGTCGACCAGGACGGCCACGACGAGGACCAGCAAGAAGGACACCAGCGAGGTGCCGCCGACTCGTCCCCATCTGATCGAACGGGGTGTCGACGAGGCCGAACGCCAAACTTCCCCAGGGCAGGCCACCGAACGGCACGGTGCCGCGCAGGGTCTCGGCACCGACCCACGTCAGGGCGAAGGCAACCGGCCACCACCGCACCGGGCGCAACCACGCCCAGGTCAGTCCCATCAACGCGTAGAACAGCGCCTCGAGGAAGGCGAGGCCGACCCAGGCATCGGGCCCGATGATCGTGATCCAGCGCATCAGCGGGAGCATGAAACCCATGCCGAACCCGAGCCCGGCCAGCAGACCTGCCCGGCCGGTGGCCCCACGCACGCAGAGCATCAGGCCGGCCAGCCCGAACGGCATCAGCCAGACGAGGTCGAACGGAGGGAAGGCGAGGGCCACGAGCAGCCCGGAGAACGTCGACCCGGCCGCGCGGCCCAGCGTCGCCAAGCGAGGGGCTGCGGGCACGCGGACGAGACTACCTGCTGAGCATCAAGATCCGGACACGGTAAGAGCTCGACCTCCTTCGGACCGAACGTGCCTCCACTGGCTGTGAAGAAACACGCCCGTTGTCTACTGGCGATCGAGCTCATTCCGGGTCCACTCCGTCGATGGCGGATCGCTCCCGAACTGCCGCGCCGCTGCTGAGTTTGGATCGAAAACCAGGTTGCGCGACCACCCAGGTGCTGACGCCTTCGACGGCCTGCTCAGTGCACGGCGCAGACTCTGCCAACCCCCGGTGATGGTGTCAACTACGTCGTGACCTGCGGCTTTACTCAAACGGGCAGGTCAGGCGGGCTGTGTGTTCGCTGAGAATTTCCCTACCGTTTTGTCCGGGTGCGGCGTGTCGACGAGGACACGCCGCAGTCGTGTCACCGACTGATCTCCGAGAGTGATCATTTGGTCACGGGGCCTGCGGCGGCACGACCACGGTGCCGGTCGCCGTCGTCGCGATGATGGGCTCGGCCAGCACCTCCGCAGCCGACTCGCCCACCTCGGGTCGGCCGCGGCAGATCACCCGAACGGTGAACTCGATCGTGCGCGACCGGCTCCCGACCCGCGTGACGACGGCCTCGACCTCGAGCACGTCACCGGCTCGTACCGGAGCCCGGAACTGCACGTCCGAGTACGACGCGAACAGCCCCTCGTCCCCGTCGGTACGGATGCAGACCTCGGTGGCGACGTCGCCGAAGAGCCCGAGGCTGTAGGCGCCGTCGACCAGGTTGCCGGCGTAGTGGGCGTGTGAGTACGGGACGTACCTGCGGTGGGTGACCGTCAGGCCGGTCCGCGGGTCCGGTGCGGGGCTGGTCGCGGTCATGCGGATGCCTTCTCTCGGCTGGTCGCCGTACCCACGATCCTGTGGACGAGGTAGCTGGCGACCTCCCCTGGTGTCGTCCCCCGGCTGAACACCTTGTCGACGCCGAGGTCCGCCGCCTGCTTCTCCTCGAAGCGAGGACCGCCGACCAGGAGGACAGGCCGCTGCGAGGCCGGGTAGGACTCGCGGAAGGCGGCCGACATCTCCTTGGTGTTGAGGATGTGCGCATCGCGCTGGGTCACGACCTGCGAGACCAGCACGGCGTCGGCCTTCTCGGCTCGCGCGCGCTCGACGAGCTCGGGCACGGAGACCTGGGCGCCGAGGTTGACCACCTTCAGCTCCCGGTAGTACTCGAGGCCCTTCTCCCCCGCGAAGCCCTTGATGTTGAGGATGGCGTCGATGCCGACGGTGTGGGCGTCGGTACCGATGCAGCCTCCGACGACGACCAGGCGGCGGCGCAGCGCCTTCTTGACGGCGGCGTTGACCTCCTTGGGCGTCAACAACGGGTAGTCGCGTTCGATCACCTCGACGAGGCTGGTGTCGACCAGGTGGTTGCAGCGGCCGTAGACGACGAAGAACGTGAAGTCGGGGCCCATCGCCTTGGCGTGCACCACGAGCGCGGGATCGATCCCCATCTTGTGCGCGAGCTGGGTCGCCGCACCCTCAGCACGCTTGTCGTGCGACATCGGCAAGGTGAACGACACCTGCACCATCCCGTCGCCGGTCGTGTCGCCGTACGGACGCAGGATGTTCTGCGCCGACCTCTGCTTGCTCATGACTCCTCCAGGAGGGCCGTCGCGGGGTTGTAGTAGTCGCGGGCCTTGGCGGCCACGCCCTCCAGACCCTTGCCGGCGTTGGCGGGCCGCTTCATGAGCCCGAAGGTCCCGTCAGCGATGGCGTCCAGCAGGCCGGACCCGAACTCCGTACCCGGGTGGGCGAGGATCTGCTCGAGCAGCTCGAGAGACTCGGCCAGGACCTGGTTGGCCCGCGACGCGATGAAGCCGCCCGGCTTCGGGGCGAAGTCCTCGGCGAGGCGACCGGCCGCGTTGACGACGTACTTGACGTTCTGCACCGCGAGGTCGCGGTCGGACAGCCACGGCGTCACCACGGCCTCGGTCATCATGCCCACGAGCAGGATGTCCTGGTCGGTCATCGCGCCGGCGAGGTTGAAGAAGCCGTCGAGCAGATAGCCGCGGAACACGTCGCCGGTCATGTGCCGGGTCGGCGGCATCCACTTCAGCGGCGCCTTGGGGAACAGGGTGCGCGCCAGCAGTGCGTGGGCGAGCTCGAGCCGGAAGCTGTCCGGCACCGCGGGGTCGATCTCGAAGGCGTGGCCGAGGCCGAGCTGCCAGTCGGCCAGACCGGCCTCCTTGGCGAAGTACTCGTTGAGCAGCTGGCTGACCGTGACCGTGTGCGCGGCCTCCACCGCGTCGGCCGTGGTGAGGTAGTTGTCCTCACCCGTGTTGATGATGATCCCTGCGCGAGCGTGGATCTGGCGGCTGAAGCGTTGGTCGACGAAGGTCCGGATCGGGTTGATGTCGCGGAAGAGGATGCCGTACATCGAGTCGTTGAGCATCATGTCGAGGCGCTCGAGGCCGGCCAGTGTCGCGATCTCGGGCATGCACAGGCCCGAGGCGTAGTTGGTCAACCGCACGTAGCGACCGAGTTCCCTGCTCGTGTCATCGAGCGCAGCCCGCATCAGCCGGAAGTTCTCCTGCGTGGCGTAGGTGCCGGCGAAGCCCTCGCGGGTGGCACCTTCGGGGACGTAGTCGAGCAGCGACTGCCCCGTGGAACGGATGACCGCGATGATGTCGGCACCCTCCCGCGCAGCGTTCTGAGCCTGCGGCATGTCCTCGTAGATGTCGCCGGTGGCCACGATGAGATAGATCCACGGCTTGCGTTCCGGGTCACCCCAGCGCTTCACCAGCCGGTCCCTTTCGGCGCGGCGGGCGTCGATGCGCCGGATGCCTGAGCCGACCTGCTTGCGAGTGGCCGTCGTCGCCCTGCTGGCGTCACGACCCTCGGGGACGCGGAACCGCACCTCGCCGGAGGCGGCCCGCTGAGCCAGCGTCAGCAGATCGGTGTCCTCGCGGGCGAGCGCGTCCCAGACCGGCAGGGCGACCCCGTGCTCGAGTCCGACGTCAGCGCGCACTGCATCGACGAGCCGGTTGACCCAGGGAGTCCCGTCCGGATCGGCCCCGGCCAGTCCGGCAAGGCGGAGCGTTGCGCGCTCGACCGACACCGTCGTGTGGCGTTGGGCGAGTCGGACGATGGGGCGACCGGCCTTCTTGGCCAGGCTGCGCACCTGCTTGACGAGCTGGGGGTCCAGGTCGAGGTGAGGACGCACCCGCGTGGGCGCTGTCGTGAGAGGGGTCATGCGAGGGGTCATGCGAGGGCCTCTACGGAGTAGACGGTGACGCCGCCGACGACGGTCCGGACGCAGGTCGGCAATGCGTGGTCGGGGTGGAGTTCGGGCAGGACGTCCCTGTTCTGGTCAGGCCTGTTCTGGTCCGGCCTGTTCTGGTCCGGCCTGCTGTCGTCCGCCCCGACGTTCCAGACGGCGTACGACGCCTGTGCCCCGGGAACCAGCAGACCGGCCTCGTCGTCGCCCCGTGCCTGGTGGCCCCCGCGAGTATGCGCGCGGAAGGCGGTCGAGAGCGGCAACCGCTGGGTGTCGTCGTGATGGTGGACCGCGGCGCGCACTCCTGCCCAGGGATCCAGCGGGGTGATGGGGCTGTCGGATCCGAACGCCAGCACGACGCCTGCCCGTTGCATGCTCCCGAAGGGGTTCATGGACAAGGCCCGACGGCCACCGAGACGTCGCGCGTACAGCTCGTCGGCCGCCCCCCAGGCGGCGTCGAAGGCCGGCTGCACGCTCGCGACGACACCGAAGCGTGCCAGCGCGGCGACGTCCTGCGGGCTCGGCATCTCGACGTGCTCGAGCCGGTGCCGGGCGGCGACGACGGACTCGATGCCGACCTTCTCGACGGCCTGCTCGAAGCCCGCCACGACCTCGGCCATGGCGCGGTCGCCGATCACGTGGAAGCCGGCCTGGAGCCCGCGCTCGCTGCACAGCGCCACGTGCTCGGCGATCTGGTGCCGGTCGAGGTAGAGGTGACCCGAGGTGTCCGCGTCGGCGTACCGGCCGTGCATACACGCTGTGTGGGAGCCGACGGCGCCGTCGACGCAGAGGTCCCCGGCGAACCCCTGCAGTCCCGCCGCTGACGCGTCGTCGACGTCGCCGCCCAGCAGAGCGCCCCAGTAGGGAACGACCTGCGGTGATGGTGTGGCCCCCGTGATGGTCCGCAGCGTCGCGAAGTCCGAGAACGGCGCGATGTGCGGTGCGTTGAGCTCATGCACCGACGTCAGGCCCTGGCTGGCGGCGTGCGCCAACGCCACCCGCAGGGCGCGTTCACGGTCCGATGGGCTCCAGAGGTCGTGGGTGACGGCCCGGGCCGCGTGATGGGCCTCCCGGGCGACGAAGCCGTCGCCCCGCCAACCGTCGAGCCCGACGATGCTCGGATCACGGTCGAGCAGTGCCGTCGAGACCACGGCGGAGTGGGAGTCGACGCGGGCGACGTACGCCACGCGCCGACCGACGGCGCGGTCGAGCTCCGCGCTGGTGATCGGTCGCTGCTCCGGCCACAGCGTCTCGTCCCAGCCATAGGCGAAGAGCACCGCTGCGTCGTGGCCACGCGCAAACGCCGCGATCAGGTCGAGGGCGGCCGTGCCGCTGGTCGCCGTACCGAGGTCCAGCGACTGCAGGGCGAAACCGGTCTGGGCCAGGTGTACATGAGCATCGACGAAGCCTGGCGTGACCAGCGCACCGTCGAGCTCGACCACCTGGTCGGCACTGTCGAGGTGCGTCGACGCGTCGTCGCTGTCGCCGATCCAGGCAATCGTGCCGTCCACGGTGAGCATCGCGGTCGCTGACGGGCTGTGGGGCGAGTAGATGCGGCCGCCACGGAGCAGTACCCGGTGCGGGGGTGAGGGGGTCGTCATCCGCACATCATCCTGTGGCGCTCGGCGCCGCGGGCTCGCGGCCCGTCTCCTCCGGCTCCAGCCGCGACTCGAAGAGGGCGCGGACGCCGGGGTTCGTCGCGGAGCAGGTCGACCGCGTAGTCGGCGTGACCGGGTACGTAGCCGTTGCCGATCAGCATGGTGACGTCGGCGGCGAGGCCCTCGGCCCCGAGCGCCGCGGCCGTGAACGAGGTGGCCATCGAGAAGAAGATCACCGTGCCACCCTGTGCGGTGGACAGGATCGCGCCGCCTTCGCAGCCCGGGACGTCGACGCAGACCACCGTGACATCGGCGGGTCCACCGGCAGCGAGGACTGCCGACGACAGGGCGACCGGGTCACGAGCGTCGGCCAGCGAGATCTCGTCGGCGAGTCCCTTGTCGCTGAGCAGGTCCACCTCTGTCTGGACCGGTACGACGGCGATGGTCCGGCCGGCACCCGCCTGCGCGGCGGCCGCGAGCGAGAGGGAGCCACTCTTGCCGGCGCCACCGATGACGCAGACGGTCGGAGTCACGCCCCGGTCGACGTAGCCCGTGACGACGCGTGCGGTGAGCGCGGGCGCGCCACACACGTCCATCACCGCCAGCGCGAGCGGCGCGGGCAGGTCGGCGGGCAGTCGGGCCGCGATCGTGCGCCCGAACAAGATCGCATACCCCGCGCACGGGATCTGTTCGCTCAGACCGTCCCAGTCGGACAGCTCGTCGGTGATCACCAGGGGGGTCAGCGTCAAGGACACGAGCGTGGTGATCTCGTCGCCGACGGACAGGCCGAGCGTCGCTGCAGGGCCGACCTCGGCGACCGTGCCGGTGAGCATGCCGCCCGAGCCGGTCACCGGGTTGTGCATCTTGCCCCGGTTGCGGACGATCTCGAGGACTTCGGCCCGGATCGCGTCGCCGTCGCCGGCGTGCTTGGTGAACAGCTGCCGGAACGATGCGGCATCGAGGTTGAGCCGGTGGACGTCGACGCGCATCTCATCGGCCGCCAGTCGGGGGCTGGTGTCCAGCCGCTCGGCCGCCTGCGGCAACACGCCAGGCGGAGCGACGACCCGGTGCAGACCGGTCGGGTCGCTGGGCGCACCCATCAAGAGAACCTCCGTACATACTCGGGTGCGAACCGTAAGACTTGCGGCGCGGCGTTGCTGACACCGTATATTCTCCCGTACTCTGGCATGAGTACGACGCACGACACAAACAGCAGCCACAACCGACCGCGCCGAGCCGATCGAGCGCGCCGCACCTGAGGTGACCATGACACAGCAGCAGGGCCTGCAGCAGCCGTACCCCTACACGCGGGTGGAGCTGATCGAGCCCGACTGGACCCGGTTCCCCGGGTGGCGCGACGTCACCGCCGAGGACTGGGCGTCGGTGCAGTGGCAGCGGGCGCACTGCGTGAAGAACATCAAGCAGCTGCGCGCCCTGATGGGCGACCTCATCGAGGACCGGTTCTACGACGACCTCGAGCGCGACCAGGCCGAGCGCGCGACGATGTCGATGCTGGTGCCGCCGCAGATGCTCAACACGATGGTGCCGCATGCGACACCCACCACCGACCTGTTGTACGCCGACCCGGTCCGTCGCTACATGCTGCCGGTGTTCTCCGACCGTCGCACCGACTGGCCGAGCCACCCGCACGCGACCCGCGACAGCCTGCACGAGCACGACATGTGGGTGGCCGAGGGCCTCACGCACCGCTACCCCACCAAGGTGCTGGCCGAGCTGCTGCCGACCTGCCCCCAGTACTGCGGGCACTGCACCCGGATGGACCTGGTCGGCAACTCGACGCCGGTCATCGACAAGCTCAAGTTCAACCTCAAGCCCAACGACCGCATCGACGCGATGCTCGCCTACCTGCGCGCCAACCCTGGCGTCCGCGACGTCGTCGTCTCCGGTGGCGACGTCGCCAACATGCCCTGGGCCCGGCTCGAGGCCTTCGTCGACCAGGTGCTCGACGTCGACAACATCCGCGACATCAGGCTGGCGACCAAGGCGCTGATGGGCCTCCCCCAGCACTGGCTGCAGGACGAGGTGCGCGCCGGCATGGAGCGGTTGGCCACCAAAGCCCGTGAACGCGACACCTCGATCGCGATCCACACTCACGTCAACCACGCCAACTCCGTGACGCCGATGGTCGCGAAGGCAACGCGCGCCATGCTCGACACGGGAATCCGCGACGTCCGCAACCAGGGCGTGCTCATGGGCGGGATCAACGACGACCCGCACACGCTCCTCGACCTCTGCTTCGCGCTGCTCGACGGAGCGCAGATCATGCCGTACTACTTCTACATGTGCGACATGATCCCGTTCAGCGAGCACTGGCGGGTCTCGGTGGCCCGGGCGCAAGAGCTCCAGCACGGGATCATGGGCTACCTGCCCGGCTTCGCCACGCCGCGGATCGTCTGTGACGTGCCGTTCGTCGGCAAGCGCTGGGTGCACCAGCTCGAGTCCTACGACCGCACGCACGGCATCTCGTACTGGACGAAGAACTACCGAACGTCGATCGAGAGCGCCGACCCCGACGCGCTGACGCGCACCTATGAGTACTTCGACCCGATCCACACGCTCCCGCAGGCCGGTCAGGACTGGTGGAAGCAACACGGCGGCGACGTGATGGCCGCAGCCGAGGAGGCCGCGAAGGCGTCCCGTGAGGCAGCAGAGTCGCAGAAGGCACTGCCGCTCGTCTGACGGGGCGCGTCTACAGCTGGGGTGGGCGGTACTCGTACGGCGTCGACAGCACGATCGTCGTCCGCGTGGACACGTTGGCCTTGGACCTGATCCGCGCGAGTAGGTCCTCGAGGTCGATCGGCACCGCGACGCGCACCTTGAGGATGTACGACTCGTCGCCCGCCACGGAGTGACAGGCTTCGATCTCGGGGATGTCGGCCAGCCGCTCCGGTGAGTCGTCCGGCTGCGACGGGTCGATCGGGCGGATCGAGATGAACGCGGTCAACGGCAGTCCCACCTCGGCGAAGTCGATGCTCGCGCCGTAGCCGCGGATCACCCCGCGCTGTTCGAGCCGCTTGACGCGCTGGTGGACGGCCGAGGTCGAGAGCCCCGTCGCCTTGCCGAGGTCGGTGAACGACATCCGACCGTCGGCTGCCAGCAACCGGCAGATGAGCCGGTCGACAGCCTCCACCGAACGTTCCGTCGCCACGTCAGCCCTCCAGCACCGCGAGTTGGCGGCTGGTCGTGTTGAGCCGCTCCACAGCGTCGTCGGTCGTGACCACGATGTCCTCGATGCGTGCACCATGGCGGCCGGAGAGGTAGATGCCCGGCTCGATCGAGAACGCCATGCCGGGTTCGAGCACCAGCTGGTTGCCTTCGACGATGTAGGGCTCCTCATGCGTCTCGAGGCCGATGCCGTGACCGGTGCGATGCACGAAGTAGTCGCCGAACCCGGCATCAGCGATGACCTGGCGACCGATCCGGTCGACCGACTCGGCCGACACTCCGGGCTTGGCATAGTCGCACTGGGTGCGCTGGGCCTCGAGGAGCACCTCGTAGTAGTCCTTGACCTCGGGAGCGGCAGGGCCACCGACCACGTAGGTGCGGGTGGAGTCTGAGCAGTAGCCGTCAGCCGTCGAACCGCCGATGTCGATGACCACCGAGTCGCCGGCCTCGATCACGCGGTCCGAGACCGAGTGGTGCGGCGAGGCGCCGTTGGGGCCCGATCCCACGATCACGAAGTCGGCGCTGACATGTCCCTCGTCGATGATCGCCGTCGCGATGAGTCCTGCGCACTCGCGTTCGCTCCGGCCGACCCGCAGGAACTCCCCCATCCGAGCGTGCACCCGGTCGATGGCTTGGCCGGCCTGCCGGAGAGAGGCGACCTCGTCGGCACCCTTGCGCATCCGCAGGTCACTGATCAGGCCCCCGGCAGCGACCAACCGGGCGGGTGCCAACAGGTCGGTGAGCGCGAACACCCGCAGGCTCCACATGTGGTCGTCGACGGCGACGGTGCCGGGACCGTCGAGGAAGGACACGGCCATCGCGTACGCGTCGTCGGTCTCCCCATGAGTGACGACCTCCATGCCCGCCAGTGCGCCCGCCGAGCGTTGCGCCTCAGCCACCTCCAGCGCCGGGACGAGCAGCCGGGGATCGTCGGCAGCAGACACGACCAGGGCGGTGAGTCGTTCGAGCGGCTGAGCGGCGTACCCGGTGAGGTAGCGGAGGTCGGACCCCGGAGTGACGATCAGGCCGTCCACGCCGGATGCGCTCATGGCCTCCTGGACGCGGCGAATGCGCGAGGTCACGTCTGCGGTCATACCCCCACCCTAGTGTTGCGAGGGCTGGGTACCGCGTCTCAACTCGGCCCGCCAACGCGCGACCAGGGGATCGACCGGGTCGGGCACGAGGTCGATCGCCACGACCTCGAACGCGTCGACATCACCCGGTGCGGCGAAGCTCTCGACCTCGGACCGGTCCAGCGGCCACGGTGGACCATTGCTCACGAACGCCTCGTCGGCCGGCCCTTCCCGGACGTTCGACACCACCAGCAAGGTGCCGCGCGGCGCGACCAGCGAGCGTACCTGCGCCACGGCTGACGCCCGCATACCGAGGGGCAACGACTGCACGGTGATCGACTCCACCACCAGGTCGAAGGCGCCGTTCCAGGCCTCCGGCAGGTCCATCAGGTCGGCGACGACATACGTGACTGCGGAGCCGGGGTGGCGTTGCCGCGCCTGCTCGACCGCGCTCGGGGCAACGTCGAACGCGGTGGTGGCGTATCCCAGCTTCGCGAGGAGCTCGGCGTCGCGTCCGAGTCCACAGCCGACCACGACCGCGCGCTGTCCCGTGCCGGCGCCGCGTCGGCGCGCCCACTCGTCGAGAGGCTGTGTCGGGACCGGCCGGTCCCACGGGATGTCGAGGTCACCGCTCGCAGCTGCGGCGTACAGCTCCTCGAACCACCCCGTGGCGTCTCCGCGCGCCAGGGACTCGGCAATCATCCTCCGCTCGCGACTGACACCAGCCGAACCGGTCTCGGTCATGTGTTCCCTCCAGCCCCTGCGATCGGCGACGTCCTCAACCTCTCATGACATCATCGTCCAATGCCGCAACGACTCATGCTGCTGGACACCGCGTCGCTGTACTTCCGGGCGTTCTTCGGTGTGCCCGACATGCGTACGCCGGACGGCACACCGGTCAACGCCGTCCGTGGCCTGCTGGACTTCATCGCACGACTGGTGTCGACGCACGAGCCGACCGACCTGGTCTGCTGCTGGGACAACGACTGGCGGCCGCAGTGGCGCGTCGACCTGATCCCGAGCTACAAGGCACACCGGGTCGTGGCACCGATCCCGGGTGGCGTCGACATCGAGGAGACCCCTGACCCGCTCGAGGTCCAGATCCCGATGATCGAAGCCGTGCTCGAGGCGTTCGGCATCACCGTCATCGGCGCCGACGGCTACGAGGCGGACGACGTGATCGGGTCGCTCGCCAGCCAGGCCACGATGCCCGTCGACGTGGTGACGGGTGACCGCGACCTGTTCCAGCTCGTCGACGACGCCCACGGCGTCCGCGTCCTCTACATCGCGCGCGGTGTCGGCAACCTCGAGGCGCTCACCGAATCGGCCATCGTCAAGAAGTACGGGGTGCTGCCGGAGCAGTACGTCGACTTCGCCGTCATGCGTGGAGATGCCTCCGATGGCCTACCGGGTGTCAAGGGGATCGGGGACAAGACAGCGGCCAGCCTGCTCCAGCAGTACGGCGACCTGGCGGGCATCCGCGCGGCGGCGGCCGACCCGTCGACGAAGATGGCCACCGGCGTCCGCGCCAAGCTGTCAACGGCCGGTGACTACCTCGACGTCGCCCCGACCGTGGTGGCCGTGGCACGAGACCTCGACCTGCATGCACCGGCGACCGCCCTGCAGCCACTGGACGACGCCGGCGTCCAGATCGTCTCCGAGCTGCAGGAGAAGTGGGGGCTCGGCGGCTCTGTCACCCGCGTGCTCCACGCTCTTGGCAACCAGCCTGTCGGCTCCTAGCGATCAGGTGTCGACGTCAGCGGAGTAGGCGACGACGCCGCGGCGCATGGCCCGCACGGCCTCGCGTGCCGTGTGCCGGAGCCGCGAGTCTCCAGCCGCGTCCGCGATCTGCTCGGACAGGTCCAGCAGCTGTTTCACCCAGCGCACGAAGTCGCCCGGGGCGAGCTCCACCTCGTCCAGGACCTCTTCGAGCGACGCGCCCCCGGCCCAGCGGTAGGCCGCCCAGGCGAACCCGAGGTCGGGCTCGCGCAGGAAGCTCAGCCGGTGGTTGCGCTCCACCGCGTCCAGCTCGGCCCAGATCGTCACGGTCTCGCCGAGCGCCGCGCGGACGGCTCCGCCCGGGACGCGGGGACGCTCGGCGTCGTCGGGGTTACGGGACTCGTAGACGAGCGCCGAGAGGGCGGCCGCCAGTGCCGGTGCCTCCAGACCGTTCCACACCCCACGCCGTAGGCACTCAGCAGCGACCAGGTCGAGCTCGCTGTAGATGCGCGACAGTGATGCTCCCGCTTCGGTGACGGTTTCCCCGTCGAGGTACTTCAGCTCGGTGAGCACGTCGCACACATGGTCGAACTGCCGGGCGATCGTGTTGGTGCGCGTCTCGATCCGACGCTTGAGGGTCTCGGTCTCGCGCGTGAGCCGAAGCGAGCGCTCGGCCCAACGCGCATGGTCCTCGCGCTCGGGACACTCGTGGCAGGGATGCCGGCGGATCGCGTCGCGCAATCCGCATGACCTCGTGGTCGTCCTGGGCAGGCGATCGGTCCCGCGGGCCACGGTTCTTCGACCCGGGCTTCCCAGGAGATCCAGGGGCTAGGCCGGGCAGGTCACGGGTGCGTTCCCGGAGCAGCTGCGCCAGGTCACGACGCTGCTGCGGATTGCGCGCGTTGAAGGTCTTCGCGATGCGCATCCGCGTCAGCGGCTGGACGGGCGTCGGGAAGTCCACCATCGACAACCTCCGCGCCTGCCTGTCCAGCGTCAGCACGAGGGGGCGCGGGCCGTCTCGCTGTGAACGCATACCGGGGTCGATGACCACCGCGATACCGGACCAGCGGCCAGAAGGCACCTCGATCACGTCGCCGACACGCAGCGTCTCCAGCGACTCCTGCGCCGCGTCGCGCCGATCGGACTTGCGGCGCTTCGACAACGCCGCCTCCCGGTCGGACAGCGCACGACGCAGCCCGGCGTACTCCATGAAGTCACCTCGGTCGCACGCGATCGCGTCGGCGTACCCGGCCAGCGCCTCCTCTGCCTTGCGCACCTGCCGGGCCAGCCCGACCACCGCACGGTCGGCCTGGAACTGCGCGAACGACGACTCCAGCAGCTCACGCGCGGTCTCCCGCCCCACCTGTCGGACCAGGTTGACCGCCATGTTGTACGACGGCCGGAACGATGAGCGGAGTGGATACGTACGCGTCGACGCCAGACCGGCCACCGCCTTGGGGTCGAAGCCGGGTGCCCACAGCACGACTGCATGCCCCTCGACGTCGATGCCGCGTCGGCCGGCGCGGCCCGTGAGCTGGGTGTACTCCCCCGGTGTCACGTCGGCATGTGTCTCACCGTTCCACTTCGAGAGCTTGTCGATCACGACCGACCGGGCCGGCATGTTGATACCGAGAGCCAGGGTCTCGGTGGCGAAGACCATCTTGACCAGGCCGCGCGAGAACAGCTCCTCGACGCACTCCTTGAACACCGGCAGCATGCCGGCGTGGTGCGACGAGATGCCGCGAGCGAGCGCCTCGGCCCAGTCCTGGTAGCCCAGCACGGCCAGGTCGGAGTCGGCGAGTGACGACGCCTTGGTCTCGGCGTATGCCCGGATCTCACGCCGCTCGACGTCGTTGGTGAGCCGCAGGTTGGCGCTGAGGCACTGCTGAACGGCTGCATCGCAGCCCGCGCGGCTGAAGATGAACATGATGGCCGGCAGCAGCCCCTCGGCGTCGAGCTGCTCCACGACGTCGGTGCGACTGGGCACGAGCCCTCGCCCGCCGGGCCTGCGGTAGCCGCCCCGCTTGCTGCGATGGTCACGCGTGCGCAGCCGGCGATAGTCGTCGCGGGCGATCCGGGCCAGCTGCGGGTTGACCGCCGTGGATCCGGCGCCGTTGTCATCCTCGTCGGTGGCGTCGGCGTCCTGGGCGAACAGGTCGTACAACCGCTGTCCGACCATCGCGTGCTGGAACAGCGGGACCGGCCGCCGCTCCTCGACGATGATGTCGTTGTCACCGCGTACGGTGGCGAGCCACTCGCCGAACTCCTCGGCGTTGGAGACGGTCGCCGACAGCGAGACCACCGACACCGACTCGGGCAGGTGGATGATGACCTCCTCCCAGACGGCGCCGCGGGACCGGTCGGCGAGGTAGTGCACCTCGTCCATCACGACGTACTGCAGCCCGCTGAGCGTGCCGGAGCCGGCGTACAGCATGTTGCGGAGCACCTCGGTCGTCATCACGACGATCGGCGCATCGCCGTTGATCGTGTTGTCGCCCGTGAGCAGCCCGACCTTCTCCGGCCCGTAGCGCAGCGTGAGATCAGCGAACTTCTGGTTGGACAAGCGCCTTGATCGGCGTGGTGTAGAAGCACTTCCCGCTGCGGGCGAGAGCGAGGTGGACAGCGAACTCACCAACCAGCGTCTTGCCGGACCCGGTCGGGGCCGCCACCAGGACCCCGCGTCCCTGCTCGAGCGACTCACACGCGTGCCGCTGGAACGGGTCGAGCGTGAAGTCGTACAGCCCGGCGAACTCCGCGACGGTGTCGGTGGGCGGGCGGCTCATGGTCGGCTCATCGGGACGGGACACACACCGTCAATGCTGCCTGGACACATTCGACGCTCAACGGCAGGGGCCCGATTCGCTCCCCGTCGCCGTACGCGACGATCCCCGGGGCCGCCACGGAGACCCGGCGCACGCGATGGTGCTCGTACGCCGGATGCCGTACGTGCGTCCCCCGCATCAGACGCGGATAGACCGCCAGCAGCTCCGCCTTGCTGATCGGTTTGATGATCACGACGTCGAGGAGGCCGTCGTCCAGCAAGGCCCCCTCACAGATGCGCAGGCCACCTCCGTAGGAAGGGCCGTTGCCGATGGCGACGAGCATGGCGTCGTGCAGGAGGCGCCGGCCGTCGATCTCCAGCGTGTAGGTCACGGGGTTGAAGACGCGCAGCTCCGCCAAGGTCGCCACGTGGTAGCGCAGCTGCCCGTGCGGCCAGCGCAGCCGGTTGGCCCGCTCGTTGACCAGGCTGTCGAAACCGGTGGCCAGCACGGTGGCGAAGTACGTGGATCCGGCCTTGCCCAGGTCCATCGTCCGCGTCACCTGGCGGCAGATCACGTCAGCGGCCGCCAGCGGCTTGCCCAGCGGGATCCCGAGATAGCGGGCCACGTCGTTGCCGCTACCTGTCGGGACCAGTCCCAGCGCCGTGGGCGACCCCGCCAGCGCCTGGATCGCGAGGTGAACCAGGCCGTCGCCGCCCATCACCACGAGCAGGTCGTAGCCCTCGTCGACCACCTGACGTGCCAGGTCGGCAGCCTCGGCGCCGTCCGCTCCCTGGAACCGGGTGACCTCGAGCTCACCGGCCGCGAGCCGGGCGTGCACCGCTCCCACGGCGGCGCCGGACGTCCCCTTGCCGGCCACCGGGTTGACCAGCAACGCTGCTCGCTTCACCGGCGCAGCCCTGACTGTTTCACGGCGCAGGTACGGGACTCCACGGCCCAGACACTAGCGCCGCAAGGCGCCAGTCCCGACACATCGTCAGAGCGAGATCAGGACGGAGTAGTGGTCGGCCGGTGCGCCGACCGACTTGGCGAGCCGGCGGATGACCTCACACACCAGCTCCACGTCGAAGGCAGTGCCCGGGACCGCCAGCGCTACCCGCGTGTCGTCGGACTCGACGAGAAGCACCTCACCGAACTGCCAGGCCTGGTGAGCCGCCTGGCGCAGCTGGTCGGGACACAGCACCGTGGGGTAGGCCGCATCGACCGCCATCAGGTCCATGGCAACCGACTCTCCCTGTTCGGACCGCATGTAGCCGTGCACGACCGCGACGTCGCGGAGCGCGCCGTCTGCCTGCCACTGGACGCCACGGGTTCCCAGCCAGTCGGGCAGGTCGAAGGGGTCGTACGGCTGGATGATCGTCTCCCGTGGTCGGCGCTAGATGGGCGAGGCCTCGTCGTCGTCGTACTCAGCGTAGTCAGGCGCCCGGTTGAGTCCGCGCCGCCGGTCGACCAGATGGGCGATGACCTCTGAGAGCAGGAAGAGCACGACCATCGGGATGGCCAGGAGCAGCATCGTGATCGGGTCGGTCGATGGCGTCGCGACGGCCGCGAACACGAACGTCCCGAAGATGATCCAGGAGCGCCATTTCGAGAGGTGCCGGCCGCGGACGACGCCCGCCAGGTTGAGCAGGACGACGAACAGTGGGATCTCGAAAGCGATCCCGAACACCAGCAGGATGCGGAGCACGAAGCTGAGGTAGCCGTTGAGGTCCACGAGGTTGGTCACCTGGTCCGGCGTGAAGCCGATCAGGACGGACAGGCCCTTGGGCAGCACGAGGTAACCGAGGACGACACCGGCCGCGAAGAGCGGGCCCGCCACCGCGACGAAGGTGATCGTCCACTTGCGCTCGTTGCGGTGCAGGCCAGGCATGATGAACGCCCAGATCTGGTAGAGCCAGACCGGGCTCGCCAGACCAGCCCGGCCACCAGGGCCACCTTCGCCTGCAGGATGAACGGTGTGCCGACGCCCTGGATGACAGCCTTGGAGTCGATGCCCTTGTCCCGCGCGAGCTGCTGCACGGTGTTGGTGTAGGGGTCGACGAGCAGGTGCGCGATCTGGTCGTAATAGATCCAGCCGAGGACGGCGCCGACGAAGATGGCGATCATCGACACGAACATCCGGCGCCTGAGCTCACGCAGGTGGTCGGTCAGGCTCATCTGCCCCGCGCCGTCACCCGACGGTCGGGTCGGTTCCCCCGGGGGGTCCGATCGCGCGCGTGATCGGAAGAACGTAGCCACCTACGGACCTGACTGAGCGGACGAGCTCACTTCTCGGTGTGAGTGGGCGGCAGCGGGTCTGCGCTGGCCGTGGGCTGCGGTGCGGACGGGTCGGCGGCCGGCCGGGCGTCCCCCTGCGCGATCTGCTGCGGGCTCTGCGCGGTACCGGAGGCACGACGGTCACCGCGCGCGTCGTCATCGTCGTCATCGTCGTCCATCAGGCCCTTGGTCTCGGCCTTGAAGATCCGGAGCGCACGACCGGTGCCGCGGGCCACCTCGGGCAGCTTGCGGCCGCCGAAGAGCAACAGGACGACCAGCACGATGATGATGACCTCGGGGGCACCGAGGCCGCCGAATGCAGCCATGGTGGGGTGCAAACTCGCTGTGGCCAGGGACATGAGGCGCCTCTTCGTTCAGGTGGGTGGTGCCGGTGTGTACAGGTGGTGCGTCTTTCATCGTACGCCGTGGGGGCGGCCGATCCGGCGGTTGTGCCCGAATTCAGCCGGTGTCCCGAACAGCCGGTGTCCCGTCATCAACCGGTGTAGTGGCGCAGCGCAGCCGCCGCCCGGGACGACACGCCTGCCGCCACGGCCGTGGGTTCGATGACGGTCGCTGCGCCGCCGAGTCGCAGCACGAGGCGCTGCAGCCAGCCCTCGTCACTGAACCGGAGCCGGATCCGCAAGCGGCCGTCACCGAGCTCCTCCCGCTGCTCGATCGGATAGTAGTCGGCGACCCAGCGCGCAGCAGGCTCCAGGTCGAGCACCGCCAGCGCGTCGTCCGGGTCGGGCTGGAACAGCCCCTTGGAGAGGTCATGCCGCTCGAGGTCGTCGGGCGGGGCGGCAGGCAAGTCGAGCAGCGTCGCTGCGGTAATCCGGTCCAACCGGAAGATTCGGACTTCCTGGGCACGGCGGCAGTACGCCTCGAGGTAGCCGTGGCCCTCGGAGAACACCAGCCGGATCGGGTCGGCGTCGCGCTCGGTCGTCTCATCGCGCCCCGGCACGTAGTAGCTCAGGTGCAGCCGACGTTGCCGCGCCAACGCCTCATCGACCGTCGCGCGGATCTTGTCGTCCGCCTGGTCGACCTGGATGTCGATGGCGGCTGCCGGGCCGGCGGCCTCCCCGGTGGCCGCCTCGATCTTCGCCAGGGTGCGGTCCACGGTCTCGCGCTGCGACGGCCCGCTCACCTCGCGGAGCGCCCGCAGGGCCACGATCATCGCCAGCGCCTCGTGCGGGGCCAGCCGCAGCGGTCGCGTGAGGTAGTCGGCGTTGCTGAGCTTGATCACGCCGTCGCCGTCCAGCGCCTCCATGTCGATGTCGATCATGTCGCCGGTGACCGAGTTCGGCAGTCCGCAGTACCAGAGAACCTTGAGGTCCTTCACGATCTGCGCCGGCGGGACGCCGAAGTCCCGCGCCACGTCATCCACGCCGATCCCGTCGCGCACGCGCAGGTACGGGACCAGCGCCAGCATCCGCTCGACCTGTTCCTGTGCCGTTGCGCTCATCGGGCCGCGCCCGCACTTTGGACCAGGGCCGTCAGCCGGCGTACGACGGCCTCGCGGATCTCCGCGGGTTCGAGGACGATGACGTCGGGTCCGTACGACGAGAGCTCCTCCGCCAGCGACGACCCGCTCCCGTAGGGCAGCTCGATCTCGGTCCAGCCTTCGTCGGCCGGTCGGGACGTCGCGGCCCGGCGACGCAGGCCGTCTCCGGCGCCGTGCCGGACCAGCACGCGGGCGGAGCTGTGCGGGTGGGGCGGCGCGAGGCTGGAGGCGAGACCTCGAAGGTCGAGGTCGACAGGGGCGCTGAAGCTGGCTGCGGCACCGACCGGTTCCACACTGCCTTCGATGCGCGACACCCGGAACATCCGCGGCGCTTCGCGGTCGTGGTCGTGGCCGACGACGTACCAGTGGCCGTGCCAGGAGACGATGCCCCAGGGTTCGAGGTGCCGCCGGGTGGTCTCGGCGTCGCCGGAGCGGCGGTAGGAGAACGTGATCGGCGTGCGTGACGTCACGGCGCTGAAGACGGCGTCGAAGGCCGGCTCGTCGGTGGCCAGCTGCGGTTCGAGGATCGTCAGGGCGGACTCGTCCACGTCGACGCCACCGGCTCGCAGCTTGCGCAGCCCCTGCGTGGTGGCCGACGCGAGTCGGGCGTGCTGCCACACCCGGGCCGCCAGCCCCACCACCGCTGCCTCGTCGGCTTCGAGGCTGATCTCGGGGAGCTCGAAGCGTGCGCGGCTCACGCGGTAGCCGACCTCGTCGTCGAACGCCTTCTCGATCGTCCCTACCTCGATCGGGATACCGAGGACGCGCAGCTCCTCCTTGTCGCGGTCGAACATCCGGTCGAACGCGTCGTCGCCGAGGTCCCGGTAGCCTTCGACGGCCTGCCGGATCCGGTCCTTGGGGATGAACGTGCGCGCGACGAGCAGGCAGATGGTCAGGTTCATCAGCCGCTCGGCCTTGCGTGCGGTCACCTGTGCTGCCTCCCTGTCCGGTGCAAGCATTCTGACGCTAGTTGATACTCACGATGTCGATCACGAAGATCAGGTCGGCGTTCGGCGGAATGTCCTTGCCGGAGCCGGTCGCACCGTAGCCGAGCTCGCTGGGGATCTCGAGGACGACCCGCGCCCCGGCCTGCTGCCCCACGAGTCCCTGCTGCCAGCCGGGGATCACACCGGACAGCGAGAAGGACGCGGGCTGGCCTTTCGTGTAGGACTCGTCGAACACCTTGCCGGCGGGATAGATCTGACCGAGGTAGTTGACCGTCAGCGAGGAGGTCGAGGTGATCGTGGCGCCCTTGCCCTTCTTGAGGACGGCAATACCCAGCTTGGCGACCTTCTTGGGGAGCCCCGCCCGGTAGGTGAAGCCGTGCGGCGTGCCCTTCTTGTCGACCACGAGCTTGGGGATCTCAGACTTCGTCAGCACCTTCGGCTTCGCCGGGTTCTGGACCTTGAGGAGCTCCACGACGAAGATCAGGCTGTCGCCTGCGCTGATGTCACCGCCGTTGCCGGTGGTGCCGTAGCCGTCCGCGGACGGCACCGTGATCAGCACGCGGTCGCCGGCGTGCGCCCCCTGAATACCCTCGCCGAAGCCCTTGATGACCTGGTTGACGGTGAAGATGGCAGGCTGACCGCTCTTCTCATAAGTCGAGCCGAAATCGGAACCGTCGCTGGCGTTGATGCCGAGGTAGTTGAGGGTGACCTCGGAGTCGCTGGTGACGGCCGCGCCTTTGCCCGGCCCCTTGTCGAGGATCTTGCTCTGGAGGTTGGCGAACGTCATCGGGGGCTTGAAGGACACCTTCGGCATGGCCCCGGTGGAACCCGAGACGGTGACGTCGGCAATCGAGCCCTTCTTCGCAGTCTGGCCTTCCTGGGGGTTGCTGCCACAGCCCGCAAGGACGAGCAGCAGCGGCAGGACGACAACAGCGACGGTACGACGCACGGACAACACCTCGCGGATCGGTTTCGGCCCGGTGGCCGATGGGAGAGCGACGGGACAGCCTAACTCAGTGGACGGCACCGGCCGTCGGCAGGCAGGCCGACGCTGTCTCTTGGCGCCGGCGGCTACATCGACTCGATCAGCCGCTCGACGCGCTCGTCGTGTGACCGGAACGGGTCTTTGCACAGCACGGTGCGCTGCGCCTGGTCGTTGAGCTTGAGGTGGACCCAGTCGACGGTGAAGTCCCGACGACGCTCCTGCGCGCGCCGGATGAACTCACCGCGCAGGCGCGCCCGCGTGGTCTGCGGCGGCACGGACTTGGCCTCGAAGACCGTCAGGTCGTTGGTCACGCGCGCCACCGCCCCGCGCTTCTCCAGCAGGTAGTAGAGACCGCGGTTGCGGTGGATGTCGTGGTAGGCGAGGTCGAGCTGAGCCACGCGGGCCGAGGACAGCCCCAGCCCGTGCTGAGCCCGGTAACGCTCGATGAGCCGGTACTTGATGACCCAGTCGATCTCTCGCTCCACCAGGCTCAGGTCGTCGGACTCGACGGCTTTGAGGCTGCGCTCCCACAGGTCGAGGGCTGCGTCAACGGTGGGCGTGTGCAGCTCCCGTCGGTCGACGAAGTCGACCGCCTTGCTCAGGTACTCGTTCTGGATGTCCAGCGCAGAGGCGTCGCGGCCGTTCGCCAGCCGCACCTTCCGCTGACCGGTCATATCGTGCGAGATCTCGCGGATGGCCCTGATCGGGTTCTCCATGGTCATGTCGCGCAGGACGACCCCCGCTTCGATCATGCGGAGCACCAGATCGGTCGTCGCCACCTTGAGCATGGTGGTCGTCTCGCTCATGTTGGAGTCACCGACGATCACGTGGAGTCGGCGGAAGCGTTCGGCGTCGGCGTGCGGCTCGTCCCGGGTGTTGATGATCGGGCGGGAGCGTGTAGTCGCGCTCGAGACGCCCTCCCAGATGTGCTCGGCGCGTTGGCTGACGGAGTAGATCGCCCCCCGCGGGGTCTGCAGCACCTTGCCGGCGCCGCAGATGATCTGCCGGCTCACCAGGAACGGGATCAGCACATCGGCCAGCCGGGCGAACTCGCCGTGCCGCCCGACCAGATAGTTCTCGTGGCAGCCGTAGGAGTTGCCGGCCGAGTCGGTGTTGTTCTTGAACAGGTAGACGTCTCCGGCGATGCCCTCTTCACGAAGCCGGCGCTCGGCATCCACGAGGAGGCCCTCGAGCACACGCTCCCCCGCCTTGTCGTGGGCGACGAGATCGGTGACGGAGTCGCACTCGGGGGTCGCGTACTCCGGGTGGCTGCCGACGTCGAGGTAGAGACGGGCGCCGTTGCGGAGGAAGACGTTGCTGGACCGACCCCACGACACGACTCTGCGGAACAGGTAGCGCGCGACCTCGTCCGGGGAGAGCCGGCGCGCACCCTTGAACGTGCACGTCACGCCGTACTCGTTCTCGATCCCGAAGATGCGCCGGTCCACCTCCTCAGCCTATGTCAGAACCCGGCTCAGAGGTTCCAGCCTGAGAGGACTGGTCCGAAAAGGTGATGACCGCGATCAGAGCAGACCTGCGTGGTCGAGCCCCAGATAGACGAGGTCGCTCCCGGTCATGGCCCCGGCACGCAGTTGCGCCCGTACGTCGGAAATGTCCAGAACTACCGGCTCGCAGTCCTCGAAGTCATCGAGCAGCTGCACCCCGGAGGCGAGACAGTTGCGGGCGATGACGACGTGCCGCTGCCCGGTCGAGAACGTGGCCCGCGCCGTGACGACGTGTTCGAGGTCGGTGCTGACGTACCCGGTCTCCTCGGTGAGCTCGCGCGCAGCAGCCTCGAGGAACGTCTCACCCCGGTCCACGAACCCGCCCGGGATGTTGAGCACCACCCGGTCCGGACCCGGCCTGAACTGGCGCACACAGACGAGCCGCCCCTCGGGCGTCAACGCCAGCACGCCCACGCTGTGACCACCGCCGAACATCTCCCAGATCGCCTCGCGCCCGTCGGGCAGCCGGTAGGTACGCCGGCTGACGCGGATCCAGCCGTCGTGGATCACCTCGTCGTCGCCGATGACCTCCCAGCGGCGCTCGTCGTCCGTGAGGCGTGGCTCGACCGGAAAGGTGTCAGCCATCCGAGCGGGTCGAACCCGGGTCGTCGGGCAGATCGCCCAGCTCGTCGGCAGGGTCGGCGGGGTCCGCGGAGCCGGCATCGCCGGGACCGGTGTCGGTCGTGGAGCCGAGATCCGGCGAGCCGGTGTCGGTCGAGGTGGGCGCGGTGGGTCCGTCGTCTGAGCCCTCGGGGCCGCTGTCCGGAGCTGTCTCCGCGGTCTGCGAGAACAGGTCGGCCAGCCGGGCGTCGGTGAGGCGGCGGAACTTGCGAGGCTGGCTGCGGGTGCGGTCGAGCACCGCGACCTCGAGCCGCTCGCGGTTGACTTCGCGCGTGGTGGCGCCCTCGTGTCCGAGTGCGTCGACAGCGAGGCGGAGTGCGGCGGCGAGGCTGAGCCCGTCCGTGTAGTGGCTTTCGAGGTACTCGTTGACGGGCTCGACCGCACCACCCATCACGGCATACCCCTGGACGTCAGCGACCGACCCGTCGTAGGTGAGTCGGTAGATCTGGTCGTCGACGGCGCTGTCACCGACCTCGGCGACGAAGATCTCGACCTCGTAGGGCTTCTCACCGCCGGACGAGAAGATCGTGCCGAGCGTCTGCGCGTAGGCGTTGGCCAGGCCGCGCCCGGTCACATCGCGCCGGTCATAGGAATAGCCGCGCATGTCGGCAAGGCGCACGCCGGCGATGCGGAGGTTCTCGAACTCGTTGTAGCGGCCGACGGCGGCGAAGGCGAGCCGGTCGTAGAGCTCGGAGACCTTGTGGAGGGACGGCGACGTGTTCTCGGAAGCGAAGAGCAGCCCGTCGGCGTACTGCAGGACGACCAGGCTGCGCCCGCGGGCGATGCCTTTGCGGGCGAAGTCGGCCCGGTCCTTCATCAGCTGCTCGGGTGAGACGTAGAACGGCATCGACATGGTGGTGAGGGCTCCTGGGCGTCTCGGTGGCTAGGTCAGCGGTGCAGCGGGGCCGTCGGGGCGCTGCATGCGGGCGGCGATGATCTCGTCGGCGACCTCGGCGATCTCGGCCTCGTCGACCCGGGCGAAGCCGTCAGCAGTGACCATCGTGACCACCGGGAAGATACGCCGGGTCAGGTCGGGCCCACCGGTGGCGGAGTCGTCGTCGGCAGCGTCGTACAGCGCCTGGACGGTCGCCATGACGCACTCGCGTGCGGAGAGGTCGTCGCGGTACAGCTTCTTCAGGGATCCACGGGCGAACATCGACCCTGATCCGACCGAGTGGAACGCCTGCTCTTCGTAGCGCCCGCCCGTCGCGTCGTAGGAGAAGATGCGGCCGACACCGATGAGCGGGTCGAAGCCGGCGAACAGGGGCACCACCGCCAGACCCTGCATCGCCATCCCGAGGTTGCTGCGGATCAGCGAAGCGAGCCGGTTGGCCTTGCCGTCGAGGGACAGCGTGGTGCCTTCGATCTTCTCGTAGTGCTCGAGCTCGACCTGGAACAGCCGGACCATCTCGACCGCGATCCCGGCAGCCCCGGCGATGCCGACGCAGGAGTACTCGTCGGCCGGGAAGACCTTCTGGATGTCGCGCTGGGCGATGATGTTGCCCATCGTGGCCCGGCGGTCGCCGGCCATCACGACACCACCGGGGAACGTGGCTGCGACGATCGTCGTGCCGTGCGGGGTCTCCGGCACCGTGCCGGTCAACGGCGTACGACGGCCGGGCAACATCTCAGGCGCCTGCGCGGCGAGGAAGTCGGCGAAGGACGAGCTTCCGGGCGTGAGATAGGCGCTGGGCAGGCGGGAGTCGCTCACAGGCGTCACTGTCCGCCCTTCTGCACGAAGCCGCGCACGAACTCCTCGGCGTTGGACTCGAGCACCTCGTCGATGTCGTCGAGGATCGCATCGACGTCGTCGTCGAGCTTCTCCTTGCGTTCGGCCGCGGCATCGCTCGGCGCCTCCTCGAGGGGCGCCTCGTCCTCCGTGGACTTGCGCGTGGTCTTGTGCTGCTGGCCGCCTTCGCGTGCCATCGCCCACCTCCTTGTGGTTCGCCCTGCTCGGGAAACCCTACCCGTGCGACCCGCCCGACCTGCACAGAAAGGCATCGGTCGTGTTCATGCCGTGATCGCGGCGAAGAGCTCCTCGGCGGTCTTGCAGCGGTCCAGGAGCTCGCCGACGTGCTGGCGGGTCCCGCGCGTGGGTTCCATCGTCGGGATCCGCTGCAGCGAGTCGCGGCCGGGCAGGTCGAAGATCACCGAGTCCCAGGACGCAGCCGCGATCCGGTCCGGGTACTGGGCCAGGCACCGGCCCCGGAAGTACGCCCGGGTGTCCTCGGGTGGGGTCGTGACCGCCCGGACGACTTCCTCGTCGGTCAGCAGGCGTTCGATCGAGCCGCGCGCCACCAGCCGGCCGTACAGGCCCTTGTCGCGGCGCAGGTCGGCGTACTGCAGGTCGATCAGGTACAGCTTGGGGTCGTCCCAGTTGAGGTTGTCGCGGTCGCGGTAGGACTCCAGCAGGGCCAGCTTGGCCACCCAGTCGAGCTGGTGGCGGCACTCCATCGGGTCACGTCGCAGCGCTTCCAGGGTCGACCCCCAGCGGTCGAGGATGTCGGCCGTCTGGTCGTCGACGTCGTCGCCCATGGTGTCGTCGACGTACGCGCGGGCGATGTCGAAGTAGATCTCCTGCAGGTCGAGCGCCGTCACCTGACGGCCGTCCTTGAGCTTGATCAGGTGCTTCAGGCTGAGGTCGTGCGAGACCTCGTGCAGCTCGTTGATCGCCCCGTCGATGGCCAGGTCGGCGCTGATCGCGCGGTCCTCGATCATCGCCAGGACCAGCGACGTGGTGCCGACCTTCAGGTAGGTCGAGATCTCGGCCAGGTTGGCGTCGCCGATGATGACGTGCAGCCGCCGGTACTTCTCCGGGTCAGCGTGGGGCTCGTCCCGGGTGTTGACGATCGGGCGCTTGAGGGTCGTCTCGAGGCCGACCTCGACCTCGAAGTAGTCGGCCCGCTGGCTGATCTGGAAGCCATGCTTGGCCCCGTCCTGGCCGATCCCGACGCGTCCGGCGCCGCAGATCACCTGGCGGCTCACGAAGAAGGGCGTGATGTGACGGACGATGTCGGGGAACGGTGTCGACCGTTGCATGAGGTAGTTCTCGTGCGCGCCGTAGGACGCGCCCTTGTTGTCGGTGTTGTTCTTGTAGAGCACCAGCGGGTTCTGGCCCGGTATCGAGACCGAGGCGGCCGCCCCCGACACGATCAGCTCCCCCGCCTTGTCCCAGAGGACGATGTCGCGTGGGTTGGTGCACTCGGGCGTGGAGTACTCCGGATGGGCGTGGTCGACGTAGAGCCGGGCGCCGTTGGTCAGGATGAGGTTGGCGAGGCCGACGTCCTCGTCGGTGAGCTGGCTGGGGTCGGCGGCACCCCGGCTGAGGTCGAACCCGCGCGCGTCGCGAAGCGGGCTCTCCTCCTCGAAGTCCCAGCGGGCCCGTCGCGACCGCTGACTGGTCGACGCGTAGGCGTTGACCAGCTGTGACGAGGTGAGCATCGGGTTCGCCGACGGGGTGCCGAGGACATGGATGCCGAACTCGGTCTCGGTCCCCATGATCCGCCGCACCGTCATGCTCTACACCCTACGGGCAGCCCGAATCATCCCGTCACGCAACGTGGCACGATGGCGGCGTGCGTGTGTTGGTCGTCCCGTTGACCCTCCTGGTCCTCACCTGCGCCGGATGTAGCGGGGGCTCGACGCCCGCCGACGGCGCCGGGAGCACCGGCCCGCCGCGTTCTGAGCCGACCACCGGTCAGGAGTCCATCACGGTCACGAGCTCGGACTTCACCGACGGCACACCTCTCGACCAGAGCCTGAGCTGCGACGGCCCTGGCCTCTCACCTTCGCTGGCCTGGGACGGGGTGCCTGCGTCGGCGCAGTCGCTGGCGCTGGTGGTGGCCGATCCGGATGCGCCAGGTGCGACGTACTATCACTGGCTCGTCGTCGACATTCCGGCCACGGTCGACCACGTGGCGGCCGGGCACTCGCCGATCGGCGGTATCGAGGAAACCAACTCAGCAGGTCGACTCGGATACACCCCGCCCTGCCCGCCGTCAGGAGTGCACCGCTACCGGTTCACTCTCTACGCGTTGGCGAAACCGACCGGACTCCAGATCGGCACCGACGTGACGACCACCATCGACGCGATCGCGACACGGGCCATCGCGAGCGGCACGCTCGTCGGCACGTACTCGCGTGGCTGACCGATGACCGACTTCGACGCAGTGGCTGACTTCGACAACGGGTGGGACGTGGAGGCGGTCCTCGTCGACGGCCGGTGGGTGGACCGCACCCCGCGCAGACCGGAGGTGGACGCGCCGCTGCGTCGGGAAGTCGCGCTGCTGCCGTGGCTCGCACCACAGCTGCCACTGCCCGTCCCGAAGCCGGACATCGTCTGCGAGGAGCCGCTGACCGTCCGGCACGCCCTGCTCGTGGGTGAGCCCTGCCCGGGTACCTCCGCGTCGCACGGAGCAGCCGTGGGTGAGTTCCTGCGGGCGCTGCATGCCGTCGATCCCCTCGAGGCCGTACGGCACGGGGCGCTCGACGCGCAGTCCGCCTTCCTCTCGGCTCGAGCGATCCGGGACCGCATGCAACGTGAGGTGCTGCCCAGGGTCGCCGGGGAGCTCCACGCTGCTGCCGCGAGCCTGTTGGGTCGGATGGGGCAGTCGGTCCACGAGCCGCGGCTGGTGCACGGCGACCTCGGCCCGGCGCACATCCGGGTCGACGGTGACCACGTCGGGGGCATCATCGACTGGGGTGACTGCTGCCTGGGTGACCCGGCCCTCGACCTGGCGTGGGTGTTGCACGGGTCGGCGCCGCCGTTCGCCCGTGCCGTCCGAGCGGCGTACCGGCCCGAGAGCACGGTGGAACGTCGGTCGCTGGACTGGCACCTGCTCGGACCTTGGCACGAGGTGCTGTACGGGCTGGATCTCGACGAACCCGACTACGTGCGCAGCGGAATGCTGGGCGTGGAGACGCGGCTGCGGCTGGCCAGTTAGAGGTATTGGCCGGTGTTGGCGACGTTGTCGATGGACCGGCCGGGCTCGGTGCCCTGCTTGCCGGAGATGAGGGTCCGGATGAACACGATGCGCTCACCCTTCTTGCCCGAGATCCTCGCCCAGTCGTCGGGGTTGGTGGTGTTGGGCAGGTCCTCGTTCTCCTTGAACTCGTCGACGCACGCCTGGAGCAGGTGCTGGACGCGCAGACCCTTCTGGTTCGCTTCGAGCAAGTCCTTGATCGCCATCTTCTTGGCCCGGTCGACGATGTTCTGGATCATGGCGCCGGAGTTGAAGTCCTTGAAGTACAGGACCTCCTTGTCGCCGTTGGCGTAGGTGACCTCGAGGAAGCGGTTCTCCTCGGACTCGGTGTACATCCGCTCGACCGTGCGCTGGATCATCGCCGCGACGCACTCGTCGCGGTTGCCGCCGAACTCCGCCAGGTCGTCATGGTGCAGCGGCAGGCTCGCCTTCAGATAGATGGAGAAGATGTCGCGGGCGCCTTCGGCGTCCGGGCGCTCGATCTTGATCTTCACGTCGAGCCGACCGGGTCGCAGGATGGCGGGGTCGATCATGTCCTCGCGGTTGGAGGCGCCGATCACGATGACGTTCTCCAGTCCCTCGACACCGTCGATCTCGCTGAGCAGCTGCGGGACGATGGTGTTCTCGACGTCGGACGAGACGCCCGAGCCGCGAGTACGGAACAGCGAGTCCATCTCGTCGAAGAACACGATGACCGGCGTACCCTCGCTGGCCTTTTCCCGAGCACGCTGGAACACGAGACGGATGTGCCGCTCGGTCTCACCGACGTACTTGTTGAGCAGCTCGGGGCCTTTGATGTTGAGGAAGTACGACTTGCCTTCCTCGCCGGTCTTGGCGGCGACCTTCTTCGCGAGCGAGTTGGCGACCGCCTTGGCGATCAGGGTCTTGCCACAGCCGGGCGGGCCGTACAGCAGCACACCCTTCGGCGGCTTGAGCTCGTGCTCGAGGAAGAGGTCGGGGTGCAGGTAGGGCAGCTCGATCGCGTCGCGGATCTGGTCGATCTGCCGGATCAGGCCACCGATCTTGGTGTAGTCGATGTCGGGGACCTCTTCGAGGACGAGCTCCTCGACCTCGGTCTTCGGGATGCGCTCGTAGATGTAGCCCGCGCGCGAGTCGAGCAGCACGGAGTCGCCGGCGCGGATCTTCTGGTCGCGCAGCGGTGCGGCGATGCGCACGACCCGCTCCTCGTCCGCGTTGGCGATGACCAGGGCGCGTTCACCGTCGGCCAGCACCTCCTTGAGCATGACGACTTCGCCGATCTGCTCGAAGTGCAGCGCCGCGACGACGTTGAGTGCTTCGTTGAGCATGACCTCCTGGCCACGCTGCAGCTCCTCGGCGTCGACGTTGGGGCTGACGTTGACCCGGAGCTTGCGGCCGCCGGTGAAGACATCGATGGTGTCGTCGTCGTTGTGACCGAGGAAGGTGCCGAACCCGGTCGGCGGTTGCGCCAGCCGGTCGACCTCTTCCTTCAGCGTCATGATCTGGTCACGCGCTTCGCGCAGCGTGGAGGCAAGGCGTTCGTTCTGCGATGTGAGGGACCCCAGTGACGACTGGGCCTCTGCCAGGCGTTGCTCGAGGAAGCGCGTGGCCTGCGGCGCATCGGACAGCCGCTGCCTCAGGTCGGACACCTCGGCCTCGAGGAAACTGACCTGGGTCTGCAGCTCCTGCGCCGTGCGCGAGCCGCGGTCGTGTCCGTCTTCGTGTGCAGTCACCGAAACCACCTCCGTTGGAGGACCACTGATCCCAACCTACCTGGGGATGCCTCCCAGCATGCGCCGACTTGCCCCGTGTCGGTACCTGTCTGTGACCTCTCGCGCAAAGTGTGGCTGGGCGGCCCACGCACCACATCATCCGAACGGGTGTCCCGGGTAGGGAGATAGCAACAGTCAGTGACGTCCGGACCACCCGCGGTGATGGCGGTCCTCGGGCCAACCCGTTGGAGTTCACTCCTCCGGTTCGAGGTCCGAGCCAGGCTCGACGCCCTCGTCGAGAAGTTCGGCGCCTGTTTCAAGCAGCTCAGAGAACTCTGATGGCCGCGGTCCGGCGTAGTCGGGGCCGTAGGCGCCGGGCGACGGCCGTCTGCTCTTGCGTGGCATCGAGGCACCCGGGGCCATCCGGCGAGCGGTGACGAGGAAGCCTGTGTGGCCGTTCATCTTGTGCTGCGGGCGGACCGCAAGGCCCTCGACGTGCCAGCCGCGGACCATCGTCTCCCAGGCGTGCGGGTCGGTGAAACCGCCGTGCTCACGGACCGTCTCGATGAACCGGCTGAGCTGGGTCGTCGTCGCGACGTAGGCGCAGACGATGCCGCCCGGGACGAGTGCGGCGGAGACCGCAGGCACGCACTCCCAGGGCGCCAACATGTCGAGCACGACCCGGTCGACGTCCCGTTCGTCCAGGTCGGTGGCGAGGTCGCCGACCTTGACGTTCCAGTCGGGACGTTCTGCACCGAAGAACGACGTCACGTTGCGCATGGCGATCTCGGCGAAGTCGTCCCGGCGCTCGTACGACGTCACGTGTCCTCCGGGCACCACGGCACGCAGCAGCGAACACGTCAGAGCGCCGGACCCGACGCCCGCCTCGACCACCCGGGCACCCGGGAAGATGTCGGCCATCATGACGATCTGCGCCGCGTCCTTGGGGTAGACGACCGCGGCGCCGCGCGGCATCGAGACGACGAAGTTCTCCAGCAACGGGCGCAGGACGAGGTACTCCGTTCCGCCGCTCGAGGTGATCACGGAGCCGTCCGGTCCGCCGATCAGGTCGTCGTGCTGGAGCGCGCCCTTGGCCGTGAAGAAGGTCTTGCCCACTTCGAGCAGCACGCTGTGGTTGCGCCCCTTCGGATCGGTCAGGCGCACCCGCTCGCCCGCTTGCAGAGGACCGCGGCGCACCCCGGACAGGGTCGGGTCAGACGATGGAGGCGGGACCTCGGGCGACATCAGCGGCTCTGGTTGAAGGCGGCGTCGACGTCCCGGGCGACCAGCACGCCGAAGATGGAGCCATCGGCCTCGACCAGGACGTACTCCGAGGCGGGCGTCAGGTTCATCGCGCGCAGCAGCGGCTCACCGGTCAGGTCAGCCGAGAGCATCAACCCGTCCTCGAGCCGTCGGGCCACGTCGCCGATGGGCACCCATGGTTGTCTCTCGGTGGGGGTGGAGGTGATCGCGGCCTCGTTGACGATGCCGGCAGGGCGACCATCGGCAGTCACCACGACGATGGAGCCGGCGTGCGCCTCCTGGGCGCGACGCACTCCTTCGGAGATAGGCAGGTCTGCCGGCACGCCGATCGCCGGCCGGGCGATCCGTCGCGCCACGATGCCGGGCAGGCGTCCGCGCAGCTTCGACACCTGCAACGACTGGGTCGCACCCGCCCAGAGGAACGCACCGAGCATGAACCCGAGCAGATAGTCGATGATGCCGGCCTGGTAGCCCAGTGCGGGCATGATGACCGGCGCGTAGCTCACCGCGAGAATCGCCGCTGCGCGGCCGCCCCAGGCGGCGACGGTCACGCCGAGGTTGCGGCGCCGAGTGAGACCCCAGACGGCCGACTGCAGCACCCGGCCGCCGTCCAGGGGAAGTCCGGGGACCAGGTTCAGCGCGCCGACGATCAGGTTCGCGCCGGCCAGCGATGCCACCGCGAAACGCAGGATTCCCGGTTCGAACAGGTCGATCGCGAAGAAGGCGACAGCACCTACCAGCAACGACGTCAGCGGGCCGACCACGGCGATGACGAACTCCCGCCATGGCGTCGTCGCTTCACCCTCGATCTCGGTGGCGCCGCCGAGGAAGTGCAGGTTGATCGACAGCACCGGCATGTCGAACACCCGGGCCGCCAGCGCATGGGACAATTCGTGCAACAGCACGGACCCGTAGAGCAGCACCGCGAACGCGGCTCCCACCACGTACGCCCACCCGCCGATGCCGGGCGCCACCTGCTCCACGCGCGGCGCCATCACCACCGCGATCAGGCCGACGATGAGGAACCAGGAGTTGGCGACGGTCACGTCGATGCCCGCGAGCGTGCCCAGCCGGAAGGTTCCGGGGGCAGTACGCGGTCGCGAAGACGGCGGACGATCGGCAGGACTCACCCCACAACGCTATCTGGTGTTGTCGGAGCAGTGGCCTAGCGTGGTCGGTATGACTACGCATGTCGATGATCCGGCCGGCCGACCGAGCCTCGCCGCCGAGGACGGCAACGAGGCCGCGCACGAGGTCGTGGACGCCTTCGCCGGCCTCACCCGTGCCAACTCGCTGTCGCCGAGTCGCGCCAGCGACTTCATGACGTGTCCCCTGCTCTACCGCTTCCGGGTGATCGACAAGCTTCCCGAGACCCCCAGCATCGACGCGGTGCGCGGCTCGGTCGTCCACAAGGTCCTCGAGGACCTGTTCGACCTCCCCGCCCCCGACCGCACCCACGAGCGCGCCAACCTGTTGCTCCCCTCGATCTGGGAACAGATCCTGGCCGCCGAGCCCGAGCTTGCCGAGATGTTCGGCGAAGCCACGACCGACCTCGCGACGTGGCTCGAGCAGTGCCGCTCCCTGCTGGGGCGCTACTTCACCCTCGAGGACCCTCAGCGTCTCGAGCCGGCCGAGCGCGAGGTCCACGTGGCCACCACGCTCGAGTCCGGACTGACCATCCACGGCTACATCGACCGGGTCGACGTCGCACCCACGGGCGAGGTCCGCATCGTCGACTACAAGACCGGTCGCTCCCCCGGCGAGCACTTCGAGACCAAGGCCCTGTTCCAGATGAAGTTCTACGCCCTCGTGGTGTGGCGCACGCGCGGCATCATTCCGCGCATGCTCCAGCTGATCTATCTGGGCAACGGTGAGCTGCTGCGCTACGAGCCCGACGAGAGCGACCTGCTGGCCACCGAACGCAAGGTGCAGGCCCTGTGGGACGCCATCCAGCGCGCCACCGCCAGCGGAGACTTCCGTCCGAACCGCACGGTGCTGTGCGGTTGGTGCGACCACCAGGCGATCTGCCCGGCCTGGGGCGGCACCCCGCCGCCGTTACCGGTGGCCCCCGACGAGGCCGCCGCACCTCAGTAGAGGTGGCAGGCGACCTCCACGTCGTCTGACGGACGCAGCCGCGGATCCTCTCCCGCGTGAAACCTCACCTCGACACCGTGGCCGGTCGGTTCGACAGCCTCGACACCGGTCCAGAATCGTGCCTCGGGGTTCTCACGCCTTGACCTCCTCCAGCAGCGACGAGAGCGTCTCCGGGCTGCTCTCACTGGTGGCCTTGAGCCTGGCCGGGCCGTGGTCCTGAGCCGCCAGCGCGTCGAGGTTGCCGATCTGGTTGCGTTCGAGGTCGAACGTAGAGATGCCGGACTTGAGCCAGTGGGCCTCGAGCAAGGCGACCAGGTCACGAGACTCCCAGCCGCACTTGTCGAACGCCACCGGACAGCGTGGATGGAACGCACAGCCTTCAGGCGGGCGCGCAGCGTCGGGGATCTCGCCCTTCAGCAGGTCCCGCGGCAACGTCCGCTCCGGGTCGGGGTCCGGGATGGCTGCCAGGAGCGCCTTGGTGTAGGGGTGCTTGGGATTCTTGAAGATCGACTGGGTGTCCCCGATCTCGACGATCCGGCCCAGGTACATGATCGCGATCCGGTCGCAGAAGAACTTCGCGCTCGCGAGGTCGTGTGTGATGTAGACGTAGGTGAGGTCGAGCTCGTCGCGCAGGTCGAGCATGAGCTGCAGGATCTTCGCCCGCACGCTCATGTCCAGCATCGAGATCGGCTCGTCCGCGACGAGCACCTTCGGACCCATGATGATCGCCCGGGCGATCACCACCCGCTGCTTCTGCCCGCCGGAGAGGTCGCGCGGGTACTTCGTTCATGAACAGCTCGACGGGCGAGAGGCCGACGGTCTCGAGCGACTCGACCACGCGGGTACGCCGTTCCTCGGCCGACCTGATGCCATGCACGCGCAGCGGGTCGCCGACCGCCTGCTCGACCGTCATCGCTGGGTTGAGCGCAGCATTCGGATCCTGGAAGACCATCTGCACGTCCTGCCGGATCTTCCGCAGCTCCCGGCGTGACAGGGAGGCGATGTCGGTGCCCTCGAACAGGATCGACCCGGTCGTGGCCGGAGCGAGCCCGAGCAGCGCCCGGCCCAGTGTCGACTTGCCGCTGCCGCTCTCACCGACCAGCCCGACGACCTCGCCCTTGTGCATGGTCAGGTTGACCCCGTCGACCGCCTTCACGGTGCCGCTGCCGCGACCGAGCAGGCGCGACAGCGAGCTGCCCTGGAGCGCGAAGTGGACCGAGAGGTCCCGGATGTCGATCACGGTCTCGCTGCTGGTGACCCGGTCGACCTGGTGGTCAGGCTTCGTCGGCAAGGCTGAGCTCCTTCTGCTCGACACGGTCGGTTCCACCGGCCGGGATCAGCTCATCCGGACCGGACAGCCAGCATTCGACCTCGGTGTCGGCCGACGTCCGAGTCGGAATCGGGTTCTGGTCGAGGCACACCTTCATCGCCTCGGGGCACCGGGGGTGGAACCGGCATCCCGACGGTGGGTCGACCAGGTCGGGCGGCGCTCCGGGGATGAAGTTCAGTCCGGTCGTGGACAGGCTGATCGTCGAGCGCAACAGCTCCCGGGTGTAGGGGTGCTGCGGGTTGCCGAAGACCTGGCGCACCGTGCCCTGCTCGACGATCCGGCCGGCGTACATGACCGCAACCTTGTCGCACGCCTCGGCGACGATGCCGAGGTTGTGCGTGATCAGCAGCATCGCGGTATCGAAGTTGCGGCGCAGATCGTTGAGGATCTCGATGATCTGCGCTTCGACCAGCACGTCGAGCGCGGTCGTCGGCTCGTCGGCGACGATGAACGCCGGCCGCAGCACCAGCGCCAGCGCGATCATCAGTCGCTGCCGCATACCGCCCGAGAACTCGTGCGGGTATGACTTGTAGCGCGTCGGCGGGATGCCGATGAGGCGTAGCACCTCGAGCGCGCGCTCACGCAGCTCGCGCCTTGGACAAGCCCGGGTCGTGCTGCTTGATCGTCTCCTCGAAGTGCTGCGAGACACGCATGAGCGGGTTGAGGCGGGTCAGCGGCTCCTGGAAGATCATGCCCATCTCGCCGCCGCGCAGCCGGTAGGACTCCTTGCTGCTCATGGACAGGATGTCCTCGCCCTTGAACAGCACCTGACCGTCCCGCTTGGCGCCCTCCGGCAACAGCCCCATCAGGCCGCGGCCCAGGGTGGACTTCCCGCAGCCCGACTCGCCGACGAGGCCGAGGGTCTCACCGGCGGCCAGGTCGAAGCTGACACCGTCGACCGCCCGGATCGCGCCGCGCGTGGTGCCGTACCAGACCCGCACGTCCTGGGCCGAGATCACGGGTCCGGAGTAGGTGTCGGTCTGCGGTGTGTGTTCCTGAATGGTCATCGCACTGACTCCTCGGTGCCGGGCTCGCCGGCAGACCCGCGGGCCGGCATGACCACCGGCAGCAGCCGGCGACGGCGCAAGGTGGGGTTGAGCGTCTCGTTGAGGCCCTCGCCGACCAGCGTCAGGCCGGTCACGAGCAGCACGATGGCAAGGCCCGGGTACAAGCCCGTCCACCAGACGCCGGCGCCCGCGTCGTCAAGGGCTCGCTGCAGGTCGAAACCCCACTCGGCCGCCTCGGTCGGCTGGATCCCGAGGCCGAGGAAGCCGAGTCCGGCCAGCGTGAGGATGGCATCGGCGGCGTTGAGCGTGCCGAGGACCGGCACGCTCTGCACGACGTTGCCGAACAGGTAGCGGCGCATGATCACGCCGTCGGTCGCGCCGATGGCCCGGGCCGCCTCGACGTAGGTCGCCTCCTTCGCGCTCACGGTGGTGTTGCGGACGACCCGGAAGTACTGCGGGACGTAGATCGCCGTGAGCGACAACGCCACCGCGATCACGCTTCCACCCAGCAGATTCACCAGCAGGAAGGAGAAGACGATGGCCAGCAGGAAGGACGGGAACGCAAACATGGCGTCCATGATCAGCACCAGGATGCGGTCGAGCCAGCCTCCGTAGTAGCCGGAGATCAACCCGAGTGGCACGCCGATCACGATGCAGAAGAGGATCGACAGGAACACGACCTCGATCGCGGTTCGCGCGCCCCAGATGATCCGGGAGAACACGTCGAAGAACAGGTCGTTGGTGCCGAAGATGTGGTTGCCGGTGGGGTGACCGAGCTTGGTGAACCGGACACCGTCGACGCTGGACTGGGCGAAGCCGTAGGGCGCCAGCCAGGGGGCGAACAGCGCACAGATGATGAACACCGCGGTGATCGACGATCCCGATGACCAGCATCCACCGGGCGAAACCGGAGGTCTGGGTGAACGGCTTGGTGATCGCAGCCGGGAGGATGCGCATCAGTACCTCACTCGCGGGTCGATGAGGGCGTTGACGATGTCGACGAGCAGGCTGATGAGGACGATGGCCACGGCGAAGATCGTGATGATCCCCTGGACTGCGCCGTAGTCACGGTCGTTGATGTAGTTCACGAGCTTCTGACCCAGCCCGGGCCAGTTGAACGTCGACTCGGTCAGGACCGCACCGCCGAGCAGCAGGGCGAACTGCAGACCGATCGACCGTGATGACCGGCACCAGGGCATTGCGGAAGGCGTGTCTCCGCGTGACCTTCCCTCGGTCGATGCCGCGGGCCTCGGCGGCCTCGACGTAGTCGCTCTGCATGGTCTGGAGGATGTTGACGCGCACCAACCGGATGAAGACGCCGGACACCAGCAGCCCCAGGGTGAGAGCCGGCAGGACCAGGTGCTTCAGCACGTCCTGGATGGCGGTGCCGTCACCGCTGATGAACGCGTCGATGAGCAGGATGTGCGTGTGCGGTTTGACGGTGAAGATCGTGATCGGGCTGGCATCACCCGACGTCGGCAAGCCGCACTCGGGGAGCGACATACGACTGAAGGAGAAAACCCACGAAGAAGACCGGGGCTGCGTAGGTGAGGATGCCGAAGAGCCGGATCGCGACGTCGGGGACGCGGTCACGCGTACGCCCTGCGATCAAGTCCGAGCGGGATGCCGATCACGATGAGCGAGCAAGAAGCCCGCCGCGGTGAGGCTCAGGGTGGCGCCACCGTTGTCGCGGATCACGTGCAGGACCGGCTGGTTGTCGCTGAACGTGGTGCCGAAGTCGAGCCGGAGCACCGAGGAGAGGTACTCCCAGTACTGCTGAGATCATCGGCTTGTTGAAGTCCCAACGCCTCGCGACGCTGCTCCAGCGCGGTCGGGTCCAGCCGGCCGCCCAGTGCCGCCGACATCGGATCGCCGGGCGCCACCCGAAGGACGAGGAAGACGACGGTCAGCAGCACCCAGATCATCGGAATGACCAGGAGGGTGCGTTGGAGGATGTACCGCGGGAGCGATCCTGAGGACCTAGTCATCGATCATGTTCTCCAGACATGGGTCGTGGGGAGGAACCCCAAGGGCCCTCTCCCCACGACCACTGCCTTTGCTCGGGTTATGCGTTCTTCGTGACCAGCCAGAACCGGAAGATGAACGTGGGGTCGAGGGTGTCCTCGACACCCTTGATCCCAGCACCGTACACGCCGATGTTCTTGCCCACCCACGAGGGGATGAACGGCACGTCGCGGGCCGCGATGTCCTGGAGCTTCTTGAAGTCCGCCTCACGCTGGGCCTGGTCGGACGTACCCTGCTCGTCCGCGACCAGCTTGTTGACCTCCGCGTTGGAGTAGCCGTTCTGGAAGAACCCGCCGTCCACCATGAAGGGCGACAGAGTAGTCGTCCGTGTCGGGGTAGTCCGGGAACCACCCGATCTGGAACAGGTCGTACGCGCCCTGCTTGTTGATCGTCTGGTACTGCTCCCACTCGGCGCTCTTGAGGGTGACCTTGAACAGGCCGCTCTCCTCGAGCTGACGCTGCACCTCGGTGGCCTCGTCGACCGCGTTCGGACCGTAGTGCGTGGGGCTGTAGCCGATCGTCAGGTTGACCGGGGTCTTGACGCCCGCGTCGGCGAGGATCTTCTTCGCCGCAGCGACGTTCGGCGAGCCGTAGGCCGCCTTGAACGAGTCGGTCTGACCGGCGTAGCCGGGCGGCACGATCGAGTACAGCGGCGCCACGATGCCGTCGTACGCGTTCTTGGCAATCGCGTCGCGGTCGAAGATCTGTGCGGCCGCCTGCCGGATGGCCGGGTTCTTTCCGACCGGCACCGTTGACCTTCCAGACCCAGTAGCGGATCTCGGAGCCTTCACCCGTGGCCACGGTGACCTTGCTGTTGCCCTCGAGGTCCTTGATGTCGGTGGGGCTCAGGCTGCGCCACGCGATGTCGATCTCACCGTTCTCGACGGCGAGCTTGAGCGCCGAGGGCTCCTGGTAGTACCTCACGAAGACCTGCGGGGCTTGTCCGACGTTGTCGCCGGTGTAGTTCTCATTGAGCTCGAGAACGGCCTGCTCGCCGGCCTTGTACTGAGCCAGCTTGTACGGGCCCGATCCGATGATCTTGTCGTCGGCCAGCTTCTTGTCGGCCGGGAAGACGTCCTCGTCCACGATGGCTGCTGCACCCGGGTAGGTGAGAATGTACTGGAACGTGGTGTCCGGGTGGTCGAGGTGGAAGATCACGGTGGTGTCGTCGGGGGTCTCGATCGCCCCGTCGTTCATCGTGACCTTGCCCTTCTTGTCCGTGCTGGTGATGCTGCCCAGCAGGTAGATGGCGGCGCCGTTCGGGTCCTGGATGTTGATGGCCCGCTCGAGGCTGTACTTGACGTCGGATGACGTCAGCGCGTCGCCGTTGGAGAACTTCTGGTCCGGCTTCAGGGTGCAGGTCAGGGTCGACGGGTCGCTGTACTCGCACTTCTCAGCAGCGTCACCGACGATGTCGGTCTGCTTCGCCGGCACTGTCAGGAGCGTCTGGTAGAGGTTGTACTCCAGGGTCGTCGAGCCGAGGTCGTAGGACCCGGCCGGGTCGAGTGCGGTGACGGTGTCGGTCGTCCCCAGGATGTACGCGTCACCGGCGGAATTCGATGTGCCTCCGTTGCCGTTTCCACCGCTGTCACTGCCACCGCAGGCCGCAGCGGCTGCCAACAGCACCCCTGCTCCGCCTACTGCGAGCCACTTCTTTGCAAAACCCACCTTGTTGCTCCCGTCAGGTATGTCCTCTGGTCTGGTGTGACCACCATGGACCCTAACGGGGCAGAGAGTGTCATGTCAGCAAGGTTCGGTCACGAGACGGTTACAGACCTGAGCGTCAGGACCACGATGAAGCGGGCGGTAACGTCAGGAAGAGGGCGTCCCGACGAGCTCACGCAAGGTAGCGAGGCTCATCCCGAGCAGTGACTCGTACCGATGCCGGGCCGGGCCGGGCGGCACCGCAACGTGGTTGGGCACGACGACGACTGTGCAGCCTGCCGCCTCGGCAGACGCAGCTCCGGGCGGAGAGTCCTCGATCGCCACGGTGGCGGCAGCGCGGACACCGAGCAGGTCTGCGGCCAGCACGTACGCGTCCGGAGCCGGCTTGCCGCGGGTGACCGACTCCCCCGTCACGATCGCGTCGAACCGGCCGGCGGGCAACGCCTTGACCACGGCGGTGGCGAACCGGTCGTAGGACATCGTCACCAGCGCTGTGGGCAACCCGGCGTCATTGCAGGCCGTGAGGAGCTCGACCGCGCCCGGCCGCCAGACGACCCCGTGCTCGGCGATCTCGGCCACGACCCGGTCGACCAGCTCCTCGACCACTTGCTTCGGCGGTCTGGGGCAGGTCCATGCGGGCCTTCATGTACGTGCCGGAGTCGATCAGGTCGTTGCCGACCAGGGCGAGAGCGTCCTCACGGGTCCACGTCGCACCGTAGCGCGCCGCGATGGCCTGCTCGGCCGCCATCCATGCCGGCTCGGTCTCGCACAGCGTGCCGTCCATGTCGAACAGCACAGCCTGGAGTTTCGGGGGATTCTCGGTCATCTGGCGTTGAAGTACTTCGCTTCGGGGTGGTGGACGACGAGGGCGTCGGTGGACTGCTCGGGATGCAGCTGGAGCTCCTCGCTGAGCTTGACGCCGATGCGCTCGGGGCGGAGCAGCCGCACCAGCGTGGCGCGGTCCTCGAGGTCCGGGCACGCGGGATATCCGAAGGAGTACCGCGAACCCCGGTAGCCCTGCCGGAACACGTCGCCCATGTCGTCGGAGTCCTCGCCGGAGAATCCGAGCTCGTCGCGGACCCGGGCGTGCCAGTACTCCGCCAGCGCCTCGGTCAGCTGAACCGAGAGCCCGTGCAGCTCGAGGTAGTCACGATAGGCGTTCTGCGCGAAGAGCTCGCCGGTCACCTCGCTCACGCGACCTCCCATCGTCACCAGGTGGAAGGCGATCACGTCGAGCTCACCGGAGTCCTTCGGACGGAAGAAGTCCGCCAGGCAGAGGAACCGGTCGCGCTGCTGGCGAGGGAACGTGAAGCGGGCGATCTCGTCGGTCCGGTTGTCGGCGTCGAGCACGACGACGTCGTTGCCCTCGCTGTAGCAGGGCCAGTAGCCGTAGACGACCGCCGGCTCCATGATGCCCTCGGTCTGGATGCGGTTCATCCAGGACCGCAGCCGGGGCCTGCCCTCGGTCTCGATGAGCTCGTCGTACGACGGTCCGTCACCACGGGAGGACTTGAGACCCCACTGGCCCATGAACGTGGCCCGCTCGTCGAGATACGACGCGAACTCGGCCAGCGGCACGCCCTTGACGATGCGATCACCCCAGAACGGCGGCGTCGGGAGCGGGTTGGTGACCGAGACGTCGGACCGTGCCGGGACGTCCAGCGGCGCATCGTCGGAGCGGGGGCGCTCCTGCACCTTGACCCGGCGTTCGCGCAGCGCCGGCAGCTCGGCACCCTCGACGCCACGCTTGACGGCCATCACTGCGTCCATGAGGCGGAGCCCCTCGAACGCGTCGCGCGCATACCGCACCTCGCCGTCGAAGAGCTGCGCAAGATCTTGCTCGACGTAGGCGCGGGTGAGCGCGGCACCACCGAGCATGACCGGCCATCGGGCCGACATGCCACGAGAGTTGAGCTCCTCGAGGTTCTCCTTCATGATCACCGTGCTCTTGACGAGCAGACCCGACATGCCGATGACGTCGGCCTCGTGCTCCTCGGCCGCCTCGAGGATGGCGTTGACGGGCTGCTTGATGCCGAGGTTGTGGACCGTGTAGCCGTTGTTGCTCAAGATGATGTCGACCAGGTTCTTGCCGATGTCGTGGACGTCGCCCTTGACCGTCGCCAGCACGATCGTGCCCTTGCCCCGGTCGTCGGACTTGTCCATGTGCGGTTCGAGGTAGGCGACGGCCGCCTTCATCACCTCAGCAGACTGAAGCACGAACGGAAGCTGCATCTCACCCGACCCGAAGAGCTCCCCGACCACCTTCATGCCGGACAGCAGCTCGTCGTTGATGATGTCGAGCGCGCTGCTCCCGGACGCCATCGCCTCGTCGAGGTCTGCCTCGAGCCCGTTGCGCTCACCGTCGATGATGCGCCGGGTGAGCCGTTCGGACAGCGGCAACGCCGCCAGCTCCGCTGCGCGGGTCTCTCGCGTGTCGGTCGTCGTCACGCCGGCGAAGATCTCGAGCATGGTCTGGAGGGGGTCGTAGTCGTCGGTCCGCCGGTCGTAGACGAGATCGAGCGCAACCTTGCGCTGCTCGTCGGGGATGCGGGCGAGCGGCAGGATCTTCGCGGTGTGGACGATCGCGGAGTCGAGGCCGGCCTTGACGCACTCGTGCAGGAAGACGGAGTTCAAGCACCACCCGCGTCGCGGGGCTCAGCCCGAACGAGACGTTCGAGACGCCGAGCGTGGTCTGCACGTCGGGGTAGCGCCGCTTGACCTCTCGGATCGCGTTGATCGTCTCGAGCGCGTCCCGGCGCGTCTCTTCCTGGCCGGTGCCGATCGGGAACGTGAGGCAGTCGACGATGATGTCGCCGGTGCGGAGTCCCCACTCCTGGGTGAGAGCATCGATGAGACGCGAGGCCACCGCGACCTTCCAGTCAGCGGTCCGCGCCTGACCCTCCTCGTCGATGGTCAGGGCCACGACTGCGGCTCCGTGCTCCTTGATGATCGGCATCACTCGCGCAAACCGTGAGGTAGGCCCGTCGCCGTCCTCGTAGTTGACGGAGTTGATGACGCAGCGGCCGGCGAGGCTCTCCAGGCCGGCTTCGATCAGCTCCGGCTCCGTCGAGTCCAGCACGATGGGCAACGTGGACGACGTCGCCAGCCGGAAGGCTGCCTCTCTCATGTCGGCGACTCCGTCACGCCCGACGTAGTCGACGTTGAGGTCGAGCATGTGGGCACCGTCGCGGATCTGGGCGCGGGCGATCTCGACGCAGTCGTCCCACTTCTCCGCAAGCATCGCCTCCTTGAAGGCTTTGCTCCCGTTGGCGTTGGTGCGCTCGCCGATCGAGAGGTAGGACGTGTCCTGTCGGAACGGGACGTGCTGGTAGAGAGATGATGCGCCGGGATCGCGGCGTGGCTTGCGTAGCGTGAGGTCGCGTCCGCGGACCCGCTCGACCACAGCACTGATGTGCTCCGGCGTCGTACCGCAGCAGCCACCGACGAGCGACAGCCCGAACTCGCGCGTGAACGTGTCGTGAGCGTCAGCGAGCTCCACCGGCGTGAGCGGGTAGCGCGCGCCGTCCGCCGTCAGCTGAGGAAGTCCGGCGTTGGGCATGCACACGAGCGGGATGTCGGAGTGACGCGACAGGTAGCGCAGATGCTCACTCATCTCGGCCGGGCCGGTGGCGCAGTTGAGACCCACGAGGTCGATACCGAGCGGCTCGAGGGCGGTGAGTGCGGCGCCGATCTCGGTGCCGAGCAGCATCGTGCCGGTGGTCTCGACGGTGACGTTGACGATCAACGGTGGTCGGTCGGCAGCCTCGTCGTAGCCCACCTCGGCGAAGGCACGTTTGGCGCCGATCACCGCGGCCTTGGCCTGCAACAGGTCCTGAGCCGTCTCGACGAGCACCGCGTCGACGCCGCCCTCCAGCATCCCGCGGACCTGCTCGAGATAGGCGTCGCGCAACGTCGCGAAGGTGACATGGCCCAGGGTGGGGAGCTTGGTGCCGGGCCCGACCGAGCCGAGCACCCAGCGCGGCCGGTCCTGCGTGCCGACTGCGTCGGCGGACTCACGGGCGATGCGGGCGCCGGCTCGAGCCAGCTCGTAGATGCGGTCGGAGATGTCATACTCGCCGAGGTTGGCGAAGTTTGCGCCGAAGGTGTTGGTGCTGACGCAGTCGGCGCCGGCCTCGAAGTAGGCGTCGTGGATCGCCCGTACGACGTCAGGGCGGGTCACGTTGAGGATCTCGTTGCACCCCTCGAGGTCCTCGAAGTCCGCGAGGCTCAGGTCGTGCTGCTGGAGCATCGTGCCCATGGCCCCGTCCGCCACGACGACGCGCTCACCGAGCGCCCGACGTAGAGATGCGGGATCTGCAGCCACGGGATGCCTCCTCTGGGTGGAAATGACCGTCGCGCCAGCGTATCTCGCCGCCCCAGCGACCTTGGCCCCCATCTCATCGGGCGTCAACCACCAGGCTCAAGGGAGGTCAACCAGCAGGCTCAAGGGACGTCCCCTGTCAGGGTGGCCCCGACGCCGTAGGCTGGCCCGGTGATCAGCATCCAGTCAGCTCGCCAGTTCGACGACGCCATCGTCATCGCGGCCTTCGAGGGCTGGAACGACGCGGGCGAGGCAGCATCCGATGCCGTCAACCACCTACTGGTCTCGTGGCATGCCAGCCTGCTGGCGACGATCGATCCCGAGGACTACTACGACTTCCAGGTCAACCGGCCGCACGTCGGGTTCGACTCCGAGGGCGGACGCGAGCTGAGCTGGCGGTCGACGAGCTTTTGGCACTGCTCCCCCGGCCCGGGTGAGCGTGATGTGGTGCTCATCACCGGCATCGAGCCGAACCTGCGCTGGAAGACGTTCTGCGCGGAGGTGCTCGACTACGTCACCTCGATCGGAGGCAGCACGTTCGTGACCCTCGGTGCGCTGCTGGCCGATGTCCCGCACACCCGCCCAGTCCCCATCACGGGCATCTCATCCGATCCCGAGCTGACCGAGCAGTTCGGCCTCGAGACCTCCCGCTACACCGGACCGACGGGAATCGTCGGAGTGTTGCAGGAGGCCTCCCACCGGCGAGGCCTCAAGACGTTGTCCTACTGGGCCGCAGTGCCGCACTACGTCGCCCAGCCACCAGCTCCCAAGGCCACCATGGCGTTGCTGGGACAGCTCGAGGACCTCGTCGGTGCGCCGATCGACCTCCGCGGGCTGCCCGAGGAGGCCAAAGCCTGGGAGCGCGGGGTCGATGAGCTCGCATCCGACGACTCAGACGTGGCCGAGTACGTCCGGTCCCTCGAGGAGGAGCAGGACACCGCCGAGCTTCCGGAGGCGACAGGCGATGCGATCGCCCGGGAGTTCGAGCGCTACCTGAAGCGCCGCAACGACGACCGCTAGGCGCGCAGGTCGACGCCGAGTGAGGCCTGCACGACATCGGCCATCAGGTCGCTCCCACCCACCGCTGCCCCCGTTGACCCGCTGTCGCGTCCCGATGGCGCCGCGAGCGCATCGGCCGCCCACGCATCAACGGCCTCGAGAGCATTCGGCGCGTCGAGGTCATTCGCCAGCGCCGCCCGGACCGACTGTGCCGCGGCCACGGCCCGCGCCTGGTCTGAACCGTCGCGCCGGATCGCATCGACCCACCGCGTGAGGCGCTTGCGGGCGTCGTCGAGCAGACCGTCGGTCCAGTCCCAGTCGCTGCGATAGTGCTGACTGAGCAGCGCCAACCGGATGGTCCGTGCGTCGACGCCGTCGTGGCGCAGCGTGGACACGAGGACGAGGTTGCCCCGTGACTTCGACATCTTGTGACCACCGAGACCGACCATCCCCTGGTGGGCGTAGGCGTGGGCGAACGGATGGTCCGGGTCGACCGCCTGCGCGTGGCCGGCCGACATCTCGTGATGCGGGAAGATCAGGTCGGAACCGCCGCCCTGGAGGTCCAGCGGCGTACCGAGATGGGTGCACGCGATCGCGGTGCACTCGACGTGCCACCCCGGTCGGCCGGTGCCGAACGGCGAGTCCCAGCCCGGGTCGTCGCCGCGCTGGCGCTGCCAGACCAGGGCATCGAGCGGGTCACGTTTGCCGGGGCGGCCCGGATCTCCTCCCCGCTCGCCGAACAGCGGCAGCATCTCGTCGCGGCTGAGCCCGGAGACCTCGGCGAAGTGCGGGTCGGCCGTCACGCTGTAGTAGAGGTCACCGTCGACGTCGTAGACCGCGCCGCGATCGCGGAGCTCGCTGATCAGGTCGATGATGATCGGCATCGACTCGACCGCTCCTGCGAAGACGTCCGGTGGGATCACCGACAGGGCCGCCATGTCGGCCCGGAAGAGCTCTGTCTCGCGCTCGGCCAGCGCCATCCAGTCCTCGCCGGTCTCACGCGCCCGCTCCAGCAGCGGGTCGTCGACGTCGGTGACGTTCTGCACGTAGCGCACATCGTGGCCGGCCTGGCGCCAGGCACGGATGGCCAGGTCGAAGGTCGTGTACGTCGCCGCGTGGCCGAGATGCGTGGCGTCGTACGGCGTGATGCCGCAGACGTACAACCGGGCCGGGTCGGCCGGGTGTATAGCCCGCACCTGACCGGATCGCGTGTCGAACAGGGACAGCTCGGGGGCAGTCCCCAGCACCTCGACCGGCGTCGCAGGGATCGTCTGAGCAGGCCACGCACGCATGGGGCCAGCGTAACGACGCAGAGTGTGGACAGTCAGCGGCGGGCAGCCTCAGAAGGCCGGCCAGGGAATCATCGGCCAGCGTCCTTCAGGGCGCGGCATGACGTCATCCTGCAACAGCTTCTCGACGCGGTAGGCGAGCGCGTTGACCTCCATCCGGCTCAGGTGGCGGTCGAGGACGTCATCGAGACCGGCGCGGCATCGGGAGCGAAGCTCGCCCAGCATCTCGCGATCGACGTCACGGAGCCGCTCACCGGCCCAGCCCCACAGCACGGTGCGCAGCTTGGGCTCCTCGTGGAACGAGACGCCGTGGTCGCAGCCGTAGACCCCCCCGTGAGCACCCTTCAGGACGTGGCCGCCCTTGCGGTCGGCGTTGTTGATGACGGCGTCGAGCACCGCCATCGTGCGCAGCCGGTCGTCGTCGGCGTGCACGAGCAGGACCGGCCGGTCGTGCTGGTCCTCCGCCTCGAGGACGGCGATCCAGCCGGTGTCGCGGAAGTCGCTCGGCACCAGGTCGACCAGGTCGAGCTGACCCGTGGCGTCGGGCCGGTCGACAGCCTCGACGTCCTCAGGACCGGGGTGGATCCACTGCTGGCACATGCCCGGCCCGAACTGGCCGTCGCGGAGCACCGTCGGCGGCACCACGCCGAAGCCGCCGGCCTCGGAGACCAGCCGAGCCGACACCTCCCGGCCCGCCAACGTGCCCGACGGGAAGTCCCACAACGGTCGCTCCCCTGCCACCGGCTTGTAGATGCAGGCCAGGGCGACGCCGCTGAGGGTGACGCGGCCGAGGAAGGACGCGTTGGACGCGGTGACCAGACGGCCCTCCACCTCGAGCTCTCCGCGGGTGAGGACCTCGGTGACGGTCGCGTCGTCGAGGGTCTCGTGCTCGTCAGTCTGCAATGCGACGGAACCCGTTGGCGCGTGGGCAGAGATGACCGTCCGGATCCATCGGGTTGCCACAGAACTGGCACGGCGGGCGGCCGGCGGAGACGACCGACTGAGCCCGCCGGACGAAGGCTCGGGCATAGGCAGGCTCCAGCTTGACGATCAGCACCTCGCTGGCCTCGACCTGGATCTCCACCTCGTCACCGTCGCCGAGCTCCTCCAGGTCGGCGGGTTCCGCCTCCTCGTCAGGACTCTCGAAGGCCTCCATGACGACCGCCTCGTCGGTCACCGGGAACATCTCGATGACGACGCGGCCTTCATCGTTGTCCCAGCTCAAGGTGATCGTCCCGACCCGGAACTCCTCGACGATCGGCAGGTCGAGCGGGTCCTGGTCGCCGACGCCTACGGGCGCCACGGCCGGGATCATCGGGTCGCCACCGCTGCGGCGCAGCGCTTCGTCCAAGAGCAGGTCGACCCGCTCGGCGAGGACCGACACCTGCTGCTTCTCCAACGCCACGCTGGTGACACGAGGTCCCTCCCGTGCCTGCAGGAAGAACGTGCGCTGACCGGGTTCACCGACCGTGCCGGCGACGAATCGGTCCGGCTGCTCGAAGTTGTGGACGACGATCGACATACGGAGAGCCTACGACCCTGCGCCGCCACCCACAGCACCGTCACTGCTCGCCTGCCGGCGCCGACGTCGTCGCTTCGGCGGGACCAGTCCGCCGAGGTCGCCATGCTCGTTGTAGCGCACGACGAACGGGCGCAGCGGCGTGTAGCTGATGACCGACACCGACGCCGGATCGACAACGACCCGCTGGAAGTTGTCGAGGTGAGTGCCGAGCGCCTCGGCGACGATGGACTTGATCACGTCGCCGTGGCTGACCGCCACCCACAGCGCGTCCGGACCGTGCTCGTCGCTGAGTCGACGGTCCCAGTCGCGTACGGCGTCGACCCCCCGAGCCTGCATCGCGCGCATCGACTCCCCGCCGGGAAACGTCACCCCGCTGGGGTGGCTCTGCACGCTCTTCCAGAGCGGGTCCTTCGCCAGCGTCTTCAGGGCCTGACCCGTCCAGTCGCCGTAACCGCACTCCGTGAGCCGCTCGTCGGTGATGATCTCGAGGTCGTCACTGCGTGCTCCCGCGATCGCCTCCGCGGTCAGGACGCAGCGCTCCATGGGACTGGTCACGATGGCGCGGATCGGCAGCGGCGCGATCCGCGTGCCCGTCGCCTGAGCCTGTTCCTTGCCGACGTCGTCGAGAAGGACGCCGGGCGCGCGCCCGGCCAACACTCCGGTGCTGTTTGCCGCGGAGCGGCCGTGTCGCACGAGCAGAACGGTCGCCATGCGTACAGCCTAGGTCCACAATGAAGCGTGATCGTCGACTGCGCCCTGTATCGCGAGGGCAGACGTGTCGCGCTCGATGACAACGGGCGCGACATCGCCAGCGCCTACGCACGGGCCGGCCTGGCGGAGACCGACTTCGTCTGGGTCGGGTTGTTCGAGCCCAGCTCGGACGAGATGACCAAGGTGGCCGACGTGTTCGGTCTGCACCCGCTGGCGGTCGAGGACGCCGTGGTCGCTCACCAACGACCGAAGCTCGAACGGTACAGCGACGCGCTGTTCATGGTCCTGAAGACGATCTGGTACGTCGACGCCACTGATGCCGTCGAGACCGGCGAGATCGCGGTTTTCGTCGGCGACGACTACGTGGTCACGGTCCGGCACGGCGAGGGCTCTGAGCTCGGCGTCGCGAGACGCGACCTCGAGGAGCACACCGAGGTGCTGGGCCACGGTCCGTACGCCGTGCTGTACAGCGTCTGCGACCGCGTGGTCGACGCCTACGAGAACGTCGCGGCCGAGCTCGAGACGGACGTCGACGAGACCGAGCTCTCGGTGTTCTCCGACAACCGCAGCAGTGACGCGCGCCGGATCTACACGCTCAAGCGTGAGCTGGCGGAGTTCCGGCGTGCGGTCGCTCCGCTGCGGGAGCCGATGACGAGGTTCGCCCACTGCCAGGTCACCGGCATGCCCGAGTCCGCCGCGGCGTTCTTCCGCGATGTGGCCGACCACACTCTGCGGGTCTACGAGCAGATCGAGAACCTCGACTCGTTGCTGTCCAGTGCCCATGACGCACTGATGGCCCAGATCTCGGTGCGGCAGAACGACGACATGCGCAAGATCTCGGCATGGGTCGCGATGGCCGCGGTGCCGACGATGATTGCCGGCATCTACGGCATGAACTTCGACCACATGCCGGAACTGCGGGCGTCCTACGGTTACCCGCTCGTGCTCGCGGTGATGCTGCTGATCTGCGCCCTGCTGTACCGGCTGTTCAAGAAGTCCGGCTGGCTCTAGCCGCAGCCCTCGTCAAACAGCTCCACTCTCCCTTCAGGAGACACGCATGGGAACTTCCCTGACCAGACCTCATCGGCATCCGGTCGTGCTGGCGCGCGAGGCCAAGCTGGCCAAGGACTTCCAGCTCCGGCTGGCCGACAAGATCACCGCACTCGCCGGCTCGATGGCCTTCGTGTATGCCCACATCGCGATCTTTGCGCTGTGGATGCTGGTCTTCGAACAGAGCCCCTGGCCCCGCCTGACGCTGGTCGTGTCGCTGGAGGCGATCTTCTTGTCGACGTTCGTGATGATCGGACAGAACCGGATGGCGGCGTTCCAGCAGGCGAAGGCCGACCACGACTTCCTGGAGCAGGAGCTCGAGCTCAAGACCAACACCGAGCTGACGAGGCAGATCCACGTGCTGACGGTCGAGCTGCACCGGCGGGTCGTCGTCGACGGGGCCGGCTCAGGTCGGGGAGATTGAGTTCGTGGCCAGCAGCACGATGAGGACGACCCCGAGAGCCACCCGATAGGGCACGAACCAGGCGATCGAGTGGCCGGCGACGAACTTCAACAGCCACGCCACCGAGGCGTAGGCCACCACGAAGCTCACGAACGTGGCGATCAACGTCGAGGTCAACGAGATGTTGCCACCCAACGCGTTCGGGAGCTCCTTGAGGCCGGCACCGACCAGCGCCGGAATCGACAGGAAGAACGACATCCGGGTCGCCGCCACCCGATCGAGTCCGGTGAACAGCCCCGCGGAGATCGTGGCACCCGAGCGGGAGACCCCGGGGATCAGGGACACGCACTGGACCACCCCGATGATGATCGCGTCGCGCATCGTCACCTCTGCCTCGTGCCGGGTCTGCCGTCCGACGCGTTCGGCGAGCACCATGACCACGCTCCAGCCGATGAGCGCGCCGGCCACCCACCACAGGTTGCGCAGCGGCCCGGTGATCAGGCTCTGCCCGGCCAGTCCCGCGATGACCACCGGGATCGTGCCGACGATGACGTACCAGCCCATGCGGTACTCCAGGCTGCCGCGAACCGCTGGCTCGGTGATGCCCCGGAACCAGGCGCCGGTGATGTTCCAGATGTCACGCCAGAAGAACAGGATCACCGCGAGGATCGCACCCATCTGGATCACCACCGTGAACCCGGTGACATCCTCACTGTCGATCGACAACCCGAGGATCTTCTCCATGATGGTCAGATGGCCGGTGCTCGACACGGGAAGGAACTCGGTGAGTCCCTCGACGATGCCGAGGATGATCGCTTGGAGGAAGTCCACGGGCGTCAGTCTGCTAGACCAGCGACGTCGAGGGCCTCGGAAACCTCGCGAAGTGCGTGAATTCTCATGGAATGCTCAGGGGCAACAGTGGAGAGCGTGAGCGTCGTCACCCCGGCTTCGGCAAAGGCGTGCAGCCGCTCGACGATGCGCTCGGGTGGTCCGAGCAGCGACGTCTGGTCGATGAAGTCCACCGGTACGGCGGCCATCGCCTCGCGATGCTTGCGGTCCAGGTAGAGGTCCTGGACCGTGGCGGCCTCCTGCTCGAAGCCCATCCGCCGGGCCAGCTGGTTGTAGAAGTTCTGGTCGCGCGAACCCATCCCGCCGACGTACAGGGCGGCGTACGGACGCAGCGGGTCCGCACAGGCAGCCACATCCGGGCCGATGGACACCGGCACCGTGGCGGCGACGTCGAAGGGCGCACCGCCTCGTCCCGCAGCCGCTCGACCGGCGTCCAGATGTGCGATCGAGTCGGCGGCATGTTCGGGCGAGAAGAAGATCGCCAGCCAACCGTCCGCAAGCTCACCGACCAGCTCGAGGTTCTTCGGACCGATCGCCGCCAGGTAGAGCGGGATCCGGTCGCGGGGCGGCTGGATCGCCAGCTTGAGCGGCTTGCCGGGCCCGTTGGGCAGGGGAAGCGTGAAGAACTCCCCGTCATGGGACACCGTCTGCCGCGCCAACGCCTGCTCGACGATCTCGACGTACTCGCGGGTGCGGGCCAGCGGTTTGTCGAAGCGGACCCCGTGCCAGCCCTCGGACACCTGCGGGCCGGAGACGCCGAGCCCGAGCCGGAAGCGCCCTCCGCTCAGCACGTCGAGGGTGGCCGCCGTCATCGCGGTCATCGCCGGTGTGCGCGCCGGTATCTGCATCACAGCGGCCCCGAGTCCGATGCGTTCGGTCTGCGCGGCCAGGAAGGCGAGCACGGTGGCGGCGTCGGATCCGTAGGCCTCGGCGGTCCAGACCACCGAGAAGCCGAGCCGTTCGGCCTCCTGAGCGAGCGCCACGACGTCGCGTGTGGCGTTGGCCGGACCGCTACCGAGGACGTAGCCGAGGCTCAGTGCGAGTTTCATCGGCGACAGGCTATCGCCGCAGCCGCGACGGGTGTCGCCGCCTCAGGCGGCGGATCGGGCACGTCGGTGCATTAACCTTCCACGCGTGAAGCACCGCTATCTCGGAACAACCGGCCTGAAGGTGTCCCGGCTCGGCCTCGGCACGATGTTGTGGGGCACCGAGACCGACGAGCACGACGCTGCCGACCAGCTCCGGGCGTTCGTCGAGGCCGGCGGAAGCCTGGTGGACACCGCAGCCGGCTATGGCAACGGGGCCAGCGAGTCGCTGTTGGGCACGCTGCTGGGGAAGGTGGCGGATCGGGACCACGTCGTCCTGGCCACCAAGGCCGGTATCGGCCGACCGCACGGCGAGCGCGTCGTCGACGTGTCCCGCGGCGGGTTGCTCCGAGACCTCGACGGGTCGCTGCGTCGGCTCGGCGTCGACTACGTCGACCTGTGGCAGGTGCACACCTGGTCCGACGACGTACCCCTGGACGAGACGCTGAGTGCCGCCGACGCGGCCGTCACGAGCGGTCGCGCCCGGTACGTCGGGATCTCCAACTACTCCGGCTGGCAGACCGCGCAGGCCGCCACCCACCAGCTGGCCGCGGCCGGGCGGGCCCGGCTGGCCTCCACCCAGATGGAGTACTCGCTCCTCCAGCGCGGGATCGAGCGCGAGGTGATTCCGGCCGCGCATGCCCTCGGGATGGGTGTCCTCTGCTGGTCACCACTCGGACGGGGGGTGCTCACGGGCAAGTACCGCAGCGGCGTACCGGCGGACTCGCGAGCCGCGTCCCCGGCCTTCGAGCGGTATGTCGGCGAACACCTCAACCCGCAGGCGGCCCAGATCGTCGAGGCGGTCTGCCGGGCCGCCGAAGGTCTCGACCTGTCGCCGGCCGAGGTAGCCCTGGCATGGGTGCGCGACCAGCCCGGCGTCGCGGCACCGATCGTGGGTGCGCGGAACGCGGCTCAGCTCGCCGGCTCCCTCGCAGTCGAAGCCGTGACGCTGCCGGACGAGATCGTCGACGCGCTCGACGACGTCTCGGCCCCGGAGCTCGGCTACCCGGAGATCTGACCCCGGCTGGTGGTGTGCATACCGTCCGAGAGCGCGATGGCAGCGCCGACGAGGGCGAGGTGCGAGAACGCCTGCGGGAAGTTGCCGACCATACGCTCGCGGATGGGGTCGTACTCCTCCGAGAGCAGCCCGAGGTCGTTCGTTCGCGCCAGCAGATGGTCCATCAGCGCCGTGGCGTCGTCGACCCGGCCGGCGTGTGCCAGGGCAGACACCAGCCAGTAGGAGCACGCCAGGAACGGATGTTCGTCACCCGTCAGGCCATCGACACCACTCTGGGTCTGGTAGCGCAGCACGAGGCCGTCTCTCATCAGGTCCTGCTCGACGGCCTTGATCGTCCCCAGCACGCGTGGGTCGTCGCACGGCAGGAAGCCGACCAGCGGAATGAGGAGGAGGGAGGCGTCCACGTCCTTGGTCTGGGAGTGCTGGACGAAGGTGCCCCGCTGCTCGTCGTACCCCTCGGTGAGGATCCGCTCGCGAACCTCGTCGCGGATGCTCTTCCAGTGCTCGACCGGTCCCTTGAGCCCATGGTCCTCCACACCCTTGACCATCCGGTCGAACGCGACCCACACCATGAGCCGCGAGTGGGTGAAGTGCCGTCTCGGACCACGGATCTCCCACAGCCCGTTGTCCGGCTCGTCCCAGTGCTTGGCAAGCTCGTTGACCAGCGTGCACTGAAGGGACCAGGAGTGACGTGTCTCCTTCACCCCGTGCTGACGAGCCAGCTCGAGGGCGGCCATGACCTCCCCGAAGATGTCGGTCTGTCGCTGGTCGACCGCGGCGTTTCCGACCCGGACCGGCCGTGAGTCGGCGTAGCCGGGGAGATGGTCGAGCTCGCGTTCGGGCAGCTCACGTGCACCGTCGACGGCATACATGATCTGCATGTCCTTGGGATCGCCCGCGATGGCCCGGAGCAGCCAGTCGCGCCATAGCCTCGACTCGTTGCGGTAGCCGGCGGCGAGCAGCGCCTCGAGGGTGAGGGAGGCATCGCGCAGCCAGCAGAACCGGTAGTCCCAGTTGCGGCTGCCGCCGAAGTCCTCGGGCAGTGACGTCGTAGGTGCTGCGACGATGCCGCCCGTGTCGGCATGCGTGAGGACGCGCAGGACGAGCAGCGAGCGGATCACCGCTTCCTGGTACGGGCCGTCGTAGGTGCAGTACGCCGCCCATCGCTCGGACAGCGCGCACGTCTCCTTGATCCGCTGGTCGATGTTGAGCATCGTCGGGATCGGCCTGTACGACTTGAACCAGGTGGTCGAGAACACCAGCTCGTCACCCTCGTGGACGTCGAAGGTGTCTCCGTGCTTGCCGTCGACGGCCTGCGGCAACCGGCTGCCGCGCAGGACGAGCATGTCCGGGCCTGCGATCGCCGAGATCAGTTCGAGCCCCTCACCGTCCTTGCGTCTGGTGACCCAGGGCCGGACCTTGCCGTAGCCGAAGCGCGCGATCCACTCGTGTGTCATCTCGACGGTCCCGCTCACGCCCTCGACCCGGCGGACCAGGTCGGCCCGGCCATCGTCGATCGGCATCACGTCGGTGACGCGGACCGTGCCGCTCTCGGTCTCGTGCGTGGTCTCGAGGACGAAGGTGTTGCCGACGTACCGCCGCGTGGTCGTGGCCGGCTGCGTCGGTCCGAGCAGCCAGCGGCCGTGCTTCGGCTCGCCGAGGAGCGCGGCGAAGCAGGCCGGTGAGTCGAAGCGCGGCAGGCAGAGCCAGTCGACCGAGCCGTCGCGGCCGACGAGAGCGCAGGTCCCGCTGTCTCCGAGAAGTGCGTAGTCCTCGATCGGAAGAGCCATGGTTCGAAGGCTAGCCCGATTCGAGCAAGCGCCTTTCGCGGGCCACCAACTTCTGTGGATCCGGTCCCCCGGATCCGGGACGTCGTGTCACGATGGAGGCGATGGAGTACGAGTTCCAGCGTTTCTCGCTCCCGCGGACCATCTCGCGTTCCGCGGTACGACGCCTGCTGACCGACCACGCGGAGTACGGCGGCTGGGAGCTCGCCCGCCTGCGCCTGTTTCCCGACGGCTCACGCCGGGTGGAGCTGCGCCGCAAGATCATCCGCGTCCGCTCCACCCTGGGCAGCACCTTCCACCCCTACGTCTGACCACCCTCCCTCTGACTCCCTCCGGCTGGGTGCCCTAAAGCTGGCTCCCCCGCTCGATCTTCCAGGTGCACAACCCAAACACCATCTGGCCGTAGCGCGTTTGCCTAGTTCACAAGCCAGCTGCATGGTGAACTAGGCAAACGGGCGGCGGGGACTAAGGGTTTGCCTCGGCGAGTGGTCGCTTGTATGACGGTCAGGCGCGGCCGAGGAAGCCGTCCAGCACGCGAGCGCTGAACTCCAAGGCGTCGACCGGCACCCGTTCGTCCACCCCGTGGAACAGCGCCGTGAAGTCCAGGTCGGCCGGCAGCTTCAGCGGTGAGAACCCGAAACAGCGGATCCCGAGCTTGTGCCACGCCTTCGCATCGGTTCCGCCGGACATCAGGAACGGCAGCACCTTCGCACCCGGGTCCTCGGCGAGGATCGAGTCGCGCATCGCCTCCGTGATCGCCCCGTCGAACGGCGTCTCCAACGCGATGTCCTGCACCAACACCTCGTACGAAACGTTGTCGGGCAACAGACCGCGCAGCGTGGCGAAGAACTCGTCCTCGTACCCCGGCAGGAAGCGACCGTCGATGGCGGCCGTCGCCTCCCCCGGCACGACGTTGTGCTTGTATCCCGCGTCGAGCATCGTCGGGTTGGCCGTGTTGCGTACGACCGCTGCAAGCATCCGAGCCGCCAACCCGAAGTGCTCGATCAAGGCGTCGACGTTGTCCTCCACCGAGTCGTGACCGGTCAGCGCCGCCACCTCTTCCAGCAGCTGGGACATCGACGGGGTGATCCGGACCGGCCACTCGTGCCGCCCGATCGCCGCGACGGCCTCGGCCACCGCGGTCACGGCGTTGTCGTGGTTGCGCATCGAGCCGTGCCCGGCGGTGCCGTGCGCCCGCAGCCGGAGCCAGGCGATCCCCTTCTCGGCGGTCTCGACGAGATAGACCCGCTGGCCCGCGATCGTGGCCGAGAAGCCGCCCACCTCGCCGATCCCCTCAGTGCAGCCCTCGAACCACTCCGGATGCTGGTCCGCCAGCGGGTGCGCGCCGTGAATGCTGCCGGCTTCCTCGTCCGCGGTGAACGCCAGAGTGATCGCCCGACGCGGCAGGACGCCGGCCCGCGCCCGCGCGCGGACGACCGACAGGATCGTGGCGTCGAAGTCCTTCATGTCGACCGCGCCGCGCCCCCAGATGTACCCGTCGATCTCCTCCGCCGCGAACGGGTCGACCTTCCAGTCCGCCTTGGCCGCCGGTACGACGTCGAGGTGGCCATGCAACAGCAGCCGGTCGGTCGCGTTCGGGTCTCCCCAGTGGGCCACGACCGACGTACGCCCGGGAGCGGGCTCGAACAGCTGCGGTTCGATGCCGACCTCGTCGAGCAACCCCGCCACGTGCTCAGCCGCCAGCCGCTCCCCCGGGCCAGACCCGTCGCCGTAGTTCGACGTGTCGATGCGGATCAGGTCACGGCAGATCTGGGCCACCTCGGCCTCGGGCGTGTACGACGTCGTCATGCGGTCCATCTTGCACCCATCCCCACCGTGTCACGACCGTGGCCGATTGCGGGAGCAGGGTCGAACTTTGCTAGGGTTGGTGGTCGCTCACCGAAGGTTGGTGGGACCCACGTCCGGGTGGCGGAATAGGCAGACGCGCTAGCTTGAGGTGCTAGTGCCCGTATTAGGGCATGGGGGTTCAAGTCCCCCCTCGGACACCACGCAAGGCCAGGCTCTGCCTGGCCTTTGTCGTCTGACGAATGCGGCGCGAGCCGACTTGCGCGGTCTGTCAGCCGAGCCGGACCGTGACGTCGCCACCGTGCCGGTTCACCGGGTCCAGGACGCGCGCCGGGATCCGGAAGGCGCGCCCCGGCACGGCCGGCCACGGCAGCCGGGTACGCCCGAGCAGGCGGCCGTCCTGACGCACCTCCACCACCGGTACGCCGACGAACTCGTCGCACCAGCTCAGCAGTCGTTCACGAGCGAAGCCACGATCGTCCGGACGCAACCGAGACGGAGCGATCCAGCGCAACGGACTCTCCACGACGATGCGCACGCCCTCAGGCGCAGGTGCATCTCCCTCGTGCGAGCCACCGGCGTACGCCGGACAGCACATGGCGTCCATCGAGTGCGGCCACGTCGGCGGTGTCGACGGGATGGACGAGGTTGCCGATCGCGAACACCCCAGCGTGGGAGGTCCGCAGGGTCGCGTCGACGGCAGGTCCGGCCGAGCCCGCCGCCAGGTCCAGGCCGGCCATCCTCGCCAGCTCGTTGTCCGGCACCCAGTCACCGGTCAGCACCACGGTGTCGCACGCGACCCGTCGCACCACACCAGTCGACGTGTCCAGCACCTGAACCGCCTCGACCCGCTCGCGTCCCTCGATCGAGATCACCCGACTGCGCACCGCCACAGGCACCCGCAGCAGCGTCCGACCGACGGCGCTGAACGCCCTGTAGGACTCGGGTTTGTCGTACTTCGTCGTCATCAGCACCGTCTCGCAACCGGCATGCCGGAGCGTCAGCACGGCTGACCAGCTGACCAGCTCCGCCCCGACGACGACCGCACGTTGACCGGGGCTGCGGTGCTGCAGGTGGACGAGGCTCTGCAGGTGACCGGTGGTGTAGACGCCGGCCGGGCGGTCACCCGCGATCAGCCGGGCGGCTCGCGGTCGCTCGCGGGCTCCGGTCGCAAGGATCAGCGCGCGCGGACGAACGAGCTGGACACCGGCCGGGGTGGTGACGGTCAGGGTCCGGTTCCCATCGAGCCGGCTCACCATGGCCTCGGTCTGCACCTTCGCACCTGCCGCCATGGCGCTCTCGACCAGTCGCGCGGCATACACCGGTCCGCGCAACGAGCGTCGCAGGTCGCGCAGACCGTAGCCCGTGTGGTCGCTGTGGCGAGGTATGCCGCCGGCCACCTCCTCGCGTTCGAGCACGAAGACCTCGGCCACATGAGGCGCCAGAGCGGCGGCCGCCGTCAGTCCGGCGGGACCGGCTCCGATGATCGTGACCGCCGGCAAGAGCACCGTTCCGTCGGTCATCGGTCAACCCCCTCTTCGAGCAACCGTTCGACCTCGGCGCCGCAGAAGAAGCCCTGGCACCGCCCCATGAGGGCACGCGTCCGCCGCCGCAACCCGTCGAGGTCCCGCGGCGGCACGGCAGAGCGCAGCGCGTCGCGGACCTCACCCCGGGTCACTCGCTCGCAGAAGCAGACCACCCGCCCGTACTCCGGGTCCTCGGCAATGAGGTCTGCACGTTGATAGGGACGCGGGAACGCCTCACCCAGGTTCGGCACGCTGGTCGCTGCCGATGGCGCGGAGGGCTCGGTCAACCCGACACCGGCGTCGGCGAGCAGCCCCCGCACGTGCTCGGCGATGGCCAGGCTCGCGGTGAGTCCGGTCGAGCGAATACCGCCCAGGCACACATACTGGGAGTCAGGGTCGATGTCGATCACGTAGTCGCTGTGCTCGGTGGCCGCACGCAGGCCGGCATACAGGGCCGTGACCTCCTCGGTGAGCAGGTCCGGCATGATCCGCGACCCCTTCTCCAGCAGCGTCTCGACGCCCTGGACCGAGGTGGAGGTGTCCGTGCGGTCCTCGAGCTCCTCGGCGGTCGGCCCGAGCATGACGTTGCCGAAGATCGTCGGACTGACGAGCACGCCCTTGCCCACGGCAGTGGGCACCGGAAGGACGATCCGCGGTGCCAGCGGTCGCGCGAGCTTGTCGAAGACGATCAGCTCACCGCGACGTGGGACGACCGTGAACCGGTCGTGGCCGAACATCCGGTCGATCACGTCTGCGCCCAGACCCGCTGCGTTGACCACCCAGCGCGCCGACACGTCTCCCTGGCTCGTGCTCAGGGTGGCGCCGGCCGTCGGGCTCCGACTCACGCCCGTCACCGCGCAACCGCGACGCAGCTCCGCGCCGTGCGTGAGGGCGTCGTTGACGAACGCAAGCGTCGTGGACCACGGGTCGATGATCGACTCCCCCGGTACCGTCAGCCCCCCGAGCGCGCCCGGCCCCAGCGCAGGCACCAACGCGTAGACGGCGTCCGCGTCGACGAGCTCGGTCTCCTCGTAGCCGTTGCGGCTCGCCTTCTCGGCCAGCGACGGGAGGGTCGCCAGCTGCTCCGCGTCCCAGGCCACCAGGACGGCGCCGACGCGCTCGACCGCGATCCCGACGGAGTCGGCGTACTGCCGCGAGCAGGTGGTAACCGCGGGAGACCAGTCGTGACTCCAGGCTGCCCGGTGTCGCGTCGAACCCGGTGTGCAGGATCGCGGTGTTCGCCTTGCTCGTGCCGTCCCCGACGTCGTCGCGGGCCTCGAGGATCACCGTCGACAGACCACTCGTCACCAGCTCGCGAGCGACCGCACAGCCCACCACGCCGGCGCCGATCACGGCGACGTCGTAAGGCTCCACCATCAAGGCTCCTCGAGGGACAGCACCGCCCGGACGGTCGACTCCCAGCGAGCGATGGTCTCGGCCGCCCGATCCGGTGACCATCGTGGCTCATAGCCGGCCGACGGCGTCCACTGGTCGACCGCGTCAGCCAGGGTGAGCCCGGCCTCGACGCTGAGCCGACCCATCGCGGCCGCACCCAGCGCGGTGGCGTGCGGCGAGGGATAGCAGTCGATCGGTATCTGGAGCAGATCTGCCTGTGCCTGCATGAGGGCAGCGGAACGTGTCAGTCCGCCGTCGACGCGGAGCCTCGTCATCGGCTCCCCGCTGTCCGTCTCGACCTGGCGCACGAGGGCTGCCACCTGACAGGCCAGCCCCTCGACCACAGCTCTCACGAGGTGGCCGCGCTCGGTCGCCAGGCCCATGCCGACCAGTGCGCCGGACGCTTCGGCCGTCCACCACGGTGCCGCCATGCCGGCGAGCCCTGGCACGAAGGTGGCGCCGCCTGACGTGTCGGCGCACTCCTGGTCCAGCTGCTCCGCGGCCGTCAACAGCCCGACGGAGACCAGCCAGCGGACTGCTGACCCCACGGTGTACGCCTGCCCGTCGAGGCAGTAGACGTTCCCGTCCGCCAGCGACCAGGCTGCTGACGTGGTGAGACCGGTGCCGGAGCGCACCGCCGTGTCGCCGGTATTCGCCAACAGGAACGCTCCGGTGCCGTAGGTGCACTTCGCCGTTCCGGGTTCGAGGCAACGTTGCGCAGCCAGGGCAGCCTGTTGGTCGACGATGAGCCCGCCGACGAGCACAGACCCGCCGAACGCGGTCGTGCTTCCCACCACCTCGTCGTTGCGTACGACGCGCGGCAACGACTCACCGGACAAGCCGAACACGTCGAGCAGCTGCGCGTCCCACGCCAACGCGTCGACATCGAGCAGGAGGGACCGGCTCGCCGTGGTCGCGTCCGTCACGAACTCGCCGGTGAGCTGACGAACAAGCCAGGTGTCCGTCGTCGTGACGACGCCGTCCGCGGTCAGCTCCCGACGCAGCCACGCCATCTTGGGCGCGGAGAAGTAGGAGTCCAGCACCAGTCCGGTCCGGGAGGCCACCAGCTCTGCATGCGGCCGCAGCTCCGCACATACGTCTTCAGCGCGCCGGTCCTGCCAGACGATCACCGGCGTCAGCGGCGTCCCCGACCCCTGGTCCCACGCCAGCACGCTCTCTCCCTGGTTGGCCAGGGAGACGACCGACACGACCGGGTCACCGGCCTGGCTCAGGGCTTGTCGACCGGCCTCGAGAACGGTGTCGAGCAGCTCCCCCGCGTCGACCTCGACGCCGCCGCCTTCGAGGTAGCGCGGACGAACCGGAAGCTCGACCACGGCCAGGACCGTCTCACCGTCGCGAACGAGGGCCTTCGTGCCCGAGGTGCCCTGGTCGATCGCGAGGACGGTCATCCGGCCTCGTCCGAGCCGTGGTTGGCGTCCGGTACCCGCAAGGCCACCACAGCGATGTCGTCACGCGGCTGTCCGCGCTGGAAGTCCACGACGTCAGCGACGATCTCCTTGGCCGGTTGGGCGGCAGCGACGTGGTCGGTGACGGACTTGTGGAGCCCCTCGTCGCCGTAGAACCACCGATCGGCACGTCCCTCGGTGACTCCATCGGTGTAGACCACCAGCAGGTCACCGGGCACCAGGATGACGTCGGCGTCCTCGAGTTCGGCATCAGGGAACAGGCCCATCAGCGACCCCGGCACACCGACGGGCTCGACGCGCCCTGAACGGTGAGACCACCAGTGGCAGCGGATGCCCGCCCGTAGCAACGGTGACCGACCAGGCGTCACCGTCACGCCGAAGCCGGAGCAGGACCACACTGCAGAAGCGGTCCGTTTCCTCACGGAGCAGTACTTCGTTGAGTCCGGCCAGCACGATCCTTGGATCATCGTGCTCCACGGTCATCGCCCGGATCGTGTGCCGGACGAGCGAGGCGACCATCGCCGCCTCGACCCCCTTGCCGCAGACGTCTCCGACCACGACGACCCAGTCACCGGTGGCGATCTGGAAGATGTCGTAGAAGTCGCCCCCGACCTCCCGGCCGTCGCCGGCCGGGCGGTAGGCCGCCGAGATGTCGAGACCCGGGATTGCCGGCGCGGACGGCGGCATCAACGTGGACTGCAGCGTCGACACCAAAGCCTGCGCATGCTCCTCGGACTGTTCGGCGCGTTCCTTCGCCCGCAGCAGCTCCCGCTCGTACTCGCGGCGGTGGGTGGCATCGAAGA
>CAVQJX010000006.1:0-138117 GCA_963712935.1 uncultured Actinomycetota bacterium | reverse complement strand
TCGGCTGCTGCCGGCACCACCTCGACCGGCGGTCCCGTGTGCAGATGGCAGGCCACCGTCCGGTCCACGAGCGGCTGGATGGTGACCGGCCGCTCGGTCCGACAGATGTCCATCGCCTGCGGACAACGTGGGTGGAACACGCAGCCCGTCGGTGGTGAGATCGGGTTGGGCATGTCGCCACCGAGCGCGGGGCCGCGATCCGTACGCCGCAGATGCAGCTCGGGCGCGGCATCGAGCAGCGCCTTCGTGTAAGGGTGCAGCGGTCGAGCGAAGATCTCCTTCGTGGCGCCCTCTTCGACGACCTTCCCGAGATACATCACGGCGATCCGGTCGCTGAGACGGCGCACCACGGCGAGATCGTGCGTGATGAAGATGTAGGTCAGACCCAGCTCGGCACGGAGCCGCTCGAACAGGTTCAGGACCTGCGCCTGCACGGAGACGTCGAGGGCTGACACCGGCTCGTCCGCCACGATCAGTCGAGGACTCACGGCCAGGGCGCGGGCGATGCTCACCCGTTGCCGTCCCCCACCACTGAGCTGGTCGGGTCGCTGGTTCATCAGCTCGACGGGAAAGCCCACCTGTGTGAGCAGCTTCTCGGTCTCGGCGCGCCGCTCGTCGGCAGCCAGGTCTCCGTGGACTCCGAGGACCTCTTCGATGGTGCCCCGCACCGACTTGTAGGGATTCAGTGTCGAGTAGGGGTCCTGCAGGATGATCTGGATCTGCTGGCGAAGGTCGCGCGACCGAGCTCGTCCGGTGTGGTAGATGCTTTCGCCCTCGAACTCCGCGTCACCTGACGTCGGCGTCTCCAGCCGCAGCAGCAGCCGACCGAGCGTGCTCTTGCCGGACCCGGTCTCCCCCACGACCCCTAGGGTCTGACCCTCGCGCACGACCAGACTGACCTCGTCGACCGCCTTCAGCGTCTTCGCGCCCGCGTGCTGGCGTCGCCCGCCCAGACCACGCGCGACAGAAAAGTGTTTGCTCAGCCCGAGCGTGCGAAGGAGAACGGGCTCAGGCACGGGCCGCGTGTTGACAAGGCCCACCTCCACGCCCATCACCCCTTCTCCCGCTGACCCTGACTCAGGACAGGGCCGCTGGTTGTGCTCGTCAGCAACAGCCGACACAGGAGACCTTAGGTCGTCTGTCGACAATGGTCAATAGACCGTAGATCACGAACGGATGCCGAAATCCTGCTCCGCTCCCGGACGGGCGCCAGCTCACAGGTATCTCCTCATTGACTATTGTCGACAGACGACATAGCGTGCGCCCATGGCTCCTTCCTCCACGGTTCGCTATGACTTCTCTGGGCAGGTTGCGATCGTGACCGGCGCGGCACGGGGCGTCGGCCGCTCGCTCGTCCACGCCTTCTCTGACGCCGGCGCACAGGTGGTGGCGGCCGACCGCGACCCGGATGGTCTGGCAGAGACCTGTCAGCTCACCCAAGGAACCGTGACGTCGATCGTCGCCGACATCAGCACCGCGGACGGCGCCAAGAGCATCGTGGACCGTGCCCGCGACTCCTTCGGCAGGCTCGACATCTGCGTCAACAACGCCGCTGTCGCCCCGCACGCGAGCCTGCTCGAGGAGCGAGTGGAGGTTTGGGACACGGTGTATGCCGTGAACTGCCGCGGGACGTTCCTCATGACACAGGCCGTCGCCCGGGTCCTCATCGAGCAGGGTGACGGTGGCCGCATCGTCAACTTCTCATCCGGAGTCAGCAAGGTGGGCTCCGCGGGCGCCGCTGCCTACGCCAGCAGCCGGGCCGCGACGGAGAGCTTCACGCGTGTCGCTGCCATCGAGCTGGCGCCTTTTGACATCTTGGTCAACTGCGTCAGTCCGGGTCTGATCGACACTCAGCCCAAACCGCTGCCGGCGAGCATGGCCAAGAGCCTCGAGCAACGCATACCCACACTCCCCCTCGCCCGACCGGGCCGTCCCGAAGAGGTGGCGGCGCTGGTCCTGTGGCTGAGCTCGAGTGAGAGCAGCTACAGCACAGGAGCCGTGTACAACGTGGACGGAGGCGCCGATGTCGGGTCGCGCGCCGGTCGACCGATCGTGGATGACGACATCCGCTACGACTGGGTGACCGGCCGCAACCGCGAAGAAGCCTGATCCGCCCGGCCCACGAGCCTTGACCGGCTCTCCTACCAGCCCCAGGTGCCGGGTTCGCCCTTGAACGGACCCACGACGCGTGAGGTGATCCAGCCGCCGTAGAACCCACCGGCCTGGGGCGTCACGAGCTCGCCGTCGACCAGGCAACGGTCCATGGCTGCGGGATAGACGGCGATGTGGTCGAGGAGCGACGCAAAGGCGCTCACCGGCTGGGGGTAGTACCAGGCGCTTCGGGCGGCCACCTTTTGTCCGCCCAGTACATCGAGGTACGCCGCCTGACCCTTCCACTCGCACATGGACGAGCCCGCCGACGGGCGCAGAGAGCCGTCGATGAAGGACGCTCGCGGCAGGTAGTACGTGGGTGGGTGGCTCGTCTCGAGCAGGCGCAGCGCCGACGTCGTGTCGGCGACACGAACCCCGCCGAGCTCGACGACCACGCGCTCTGAGGTGGACTCGACCACCGGAGGCCGCGGGTAGTCCCAGCACGACTCCTGGCCCGGACCGACCGGCAGCGGGGTCACTCCCCGCATCGACAGCGGCCGCTCACGGTCGCGCGGGACACAGCTCGGATTCGCTGTGCGCTTCGACAGGCCGCACCGGCACACTGGCGGCGCGCGCTACGACCGGCTGCTCCGGCTCCTGCGTGCGGGAGAGCTGACGGACGACCAACCAGACCGCAGCCGTGATGGCGGCCCCGACGACTGCATCCAGGATCCAGTGGTTGGCCGTCGCGACGACGACCAGGGTGGTGACGACGACGTAGGCCACAGCACTGATGCGCATCCAGAGGGCACGGCTCAACGAGATCGCGCCGATCGTGCACCACAGGGCCCAGCCGACGTGCATGGACGGCATGGCGGCGAGCTCGTTGGTCAGGTCACCGAGCCCACGCGGAGCAGACGCGGATGCACCCCACCATCCCCACTGAGACGTCGACGACATGATGTCGACATAGCCGTCCATCATCCGTGGCGGAGCTGTCGGATAGAGGATGTAGGCGACCAGCGCGATCGCAGTTGCACCGACCAGGATCCTGCGCATCCGCAGGTAGTGCGCGTGGGAGTGCCGCCACAGCAGGATGAGGAGGATCGGGGTCACGACGTAGTGCATGGTCGCGTACCAATAGCCGGCGAACACGCTGAGCGCCTCGTGGTTGATGAGCACGGAATTCCACGACACCTCGATGCCGATGTGCCACCAGCGCTCGACACCCAGGACGTCCTTGGCATGGTTGATCGCCAGCCTGCTGTCGTTGGACGCGAGCAGGCGTGCGGCCGAGTAACCGACGTAGAGCACGGCGAGCAGAGCCAGTTCGCGTGAGACGCGCCAAATCGAACTCTTCACCTGCTCCCCCTCCCGCCCTTTCGTTCACGTCGACGTACTCGACACTCTACTGCCCCATGGCAAGCAATTTCGGCCCAACATCCAGGCCCGAGCGGCCGGTCGGCCGCCGCTGCTCCGCCATGGTCAAGGATCGATGACAGCAACGGTCTGATACATCAAGGACGCCCCTGACTGCACCCTGATCCCGTCCATCGCCGTCGGTCGGCAGTCGGTAGGGTCCGCGCATGACGGTGGCCACCACGCACGACCTGACGTTCAGCGAGCACACGGTAACCAAACGCTACCGACGCTGGAGCAACGGTGAACCGCAGCGCGAGTGGGAGGCGCTCACGCTGATCCACGCGAACGCGCCGCACCTGGTCCCGGCGCCACTGAGCTGGGAGCTCGACGCTGAACCGCCCCACATCGTGATGAGTCGCCTCCCCGGGGAGCCGGTGGGGTCCCGGTCCGCTGTCTCCGACGCGTGTCTCGATGCGGTGGCGCACGCCGTGGACAGCTTCCATCACGTCTTGCCGACGGCCACGCTCGATGCGAGCAGCCCGCGCCGCTGGGGCCCCACCACGGCCGTCGACGAGGTGCGATCATGGGCGGTCGAGACCTTGGCGATGCCACTGGACCGGCGCCACTCCCCCGAGGTGCGACGAGCGCTGACCGACGGGGTCGCGTGGATCACCTCGTCCGACGTACGCCGGCTGGAGTCCCGCGAGCCCCACGTCGTCTTCGGGCGCGGGGACGGAAACGTGGCCAACCTGCTGTGGGACGGCCACCAGGTTCGCCTCGTGGACTTCGAGGACGCCGGAGTCAGTGACCGGTCGTTCGAGCTGGCGGACCTGGCCGAGCACGTGTCGACCTGGGTCGCTGCTGGCGTCGACGTGGATCGCCTGCTCGACCGCTTCACCCTCACCGCCCGGGACCGGGCTCGGGTGACGCAGTACAGACGTCTGTTCGGCCTCTTCTGGCTGCTCATGCTGCTCCCCGGCAACCCAGCGGCGTGGCGGAACCCCGACGGCACGCTGGACCGACAGGCAGCACGGCTCTCCGCACTGCTCGGATCGGTCTGACAATGAGCCCGGCGGCGGTACCCTCAGCCGCATGAGACGGGGTGGGGCGTGGCTGGCAGCCATGAGCGCCGGCGCCGTCGTGCTGGCGGCGTGGGTCAGCACCGCGCGCTTCGTACCTGTGCTGCGCGGCGCCGTCGATCAGCCGATCTCGACGCGGCCCGTCGTAAGTCCCCGGCTGCCCGGCGGGCCAGGGGGCAACCAGGAGCGGCACCTCCAGCAGCCCACCAGCCTCGGCCCCGTCGTCACGACCTTCATCTATGTCGTGCTCAGCTTGTTTGCCCTCGCGCTGCTCGCGATCATCTGGCGCCAGGGACAGTCACGTCGACGGCGGCGGGCAGCGGCGCACGTCGTCACCCAGCTCGCTGCCGAGGACACGTTCGACGACATCGGCGCCGGCCTGGCAGGTGACCTCAGCCGTTCCGCGGAGCGCGGTCTGGCGGCTCTCGACCACGGCAACCCGAGCGACGCCATCATCCGCTGCTGGATGATGCTCGAGGAGGCGGTCATCCGGGCCGGCCTCGGCCGCAATCCGGCGCTCACGTCCGAGGAGTTCACCGTTGCGGTGCTGTCCCGCTACCAGGTCCGGGCGGCCGCGATTGCCGAGCTCGCAGGGCTGTACCGGGAGGCGCGCTTCTCCAGCCACGAGCTCGGCGAATCACCTCGGCGGCGCGCCGTGCAGGCGCTCAACGCCGTGCGCGACGACCTCGACCGCGAGCGCTCGGCACGAGAGCCGACCACCCGCGCCGCCTCGACACCGCCGGCATCGCGATGACGGAAAGGAACTGGCTGCGCCGAACCGTCTACGGACTTCTGTGGGGCCTCGTCGCCTGGGGCTTCACGGCGTGGGTCGGCCTCCGGCCGCGCTCCTTGCTGGTCGTTGTCGCCGTCGTCTCGTGCGCGCTGTTCGTCGTCCTGCTGTCCGAGCTCCATACGCGCGTCACCGCGATCAGCTGGTCGGCCCCCAGGCGGCAGGTGCGGCCCCGCTACGGGCTGGACCCGCGCTTCTCCCGGCTGTCGCAGTCCCTCATCGATAACCGGGACCCGGACGTGCTCGCCGCACAGCTGCACGCGACGCTCGTGCGGGTCATCGACGACCGGCTCGTGTCTCATCACGGCATTGACCGGGCGGCTCAGCCCGAGCAGGCGTATGCGTTGCTGGGGGCCGAGCTCACCGCCTACGTGGCCGCCCCCAGGCCGCGGAGCAGCAGGAAACACCTCCACGAGCTTCTTTCTCGAATCGAGGCACTATGACCGACCTGCCCGGCACCACCACAGCAGGGGTGGGCACGTCGCAACTCGACGTGGCTGCGGTCGGAGCCCGAGCCGCGGCTGTCCTCGACGAAGTGGAAAGAGCGGTCGTCGGCAAACGTCCCGCGCTCGAGCTGATCCTGAGCGCGATCCTCGCGGGCGGACACGTGCTGCTGGAGGACTTCCCGGGACTCGGCAAGACCCTGACCGCGCGCTCGTTCGCGCAGACGCTCGGGCTGGAGTTCGCCCGAGCGCAGTTCACGCCCGACCTGCTGCCCGGTGACCTCACAGGATCGTTCATCTACGACCAACGGGCCGGGGAGTTCAACTTCCGCAAGGGGCCGATCTTCACCGGACTGCTGCTCGCCGACGAGATCAACCGGACTCCCCCCAAGACGCAGGCGGCACTTCTCGAGGCCATGCAGGAGCGCCAGGTGACCGTCGAGGGCGAAACGTTCACGCTGCCCGCGCCCTTCCACGTCCTTGCCACCGCCAACCCCGTCGAATACGAAGGCACCTACCCGTTGCCGGAGGCCCAGCTGGACCGCTTCCTGATGCGGGTCACCTTCGGCTACGCCACGGCCGGTGAGGAGGTCGAGGTGCTCCGGCGCAGACTCGCCCGACAGCGCGAGGAGCAGACGCTGCGTGCCATCACCGACCCCACCACCTTGCTGGCCATACAGGCCACCGTGGAGACCGTGACCGTCGACGACTCCATCGGCCGTTACTGCGTGGACCTGTCGGCAGCCACCAGGAGGCACGGACACGTCATGATGGGTGCGTCGCCGCGTGGCGCGCTGGGTTTGCTGCTCACGTCGCGTGCGCTGGCGGTCATCCGCGGTCGGGACTACGTGATCCCCGAAGATGTGAAGGCGGTAGCCCATCCGGTGCTCGACCATCGGTTGACGCTGAAGCCCGAGCTCTGGATGACCGCCATCACCAGTGGCACAGTGGTCGACGACGTGCTCGCCTCGGTTCCCACCCCGGCTCCCGGCGAACGCGGATGACGACGGTTCGCCCAGCCGCGGATGACGACGGGTGGCGGCCCACCTGGGCGCATGCCCGTGCCGTGGTGCTCGGTCCGCTCGGCCTGTTCGTCGCGATCGTCCTGCACCGACCCGACCTGCTCGTGATCGGTTCACCCCTGCTCGTGATCGCCGTGTGGTCCGTGCTCACCCGACCGCAGGGCGCCCCCACCGTCACCGCTGCCATCGGTCGCCGGAGACTCCGGGAGGGAGAAGCGACGACCACGCGGTACACCGTCAGCGCACCACCGGGGGCTTCGGAGGTCTCGGTGTCGAGCGCTGCTACGCCCTGGGTCGAGACGCGGCCCGGCCACGGCACTGCCCTGCATGCCGTCGACGCCGCGGCGCCAGTGACGGATGTCGATCTGACGGTTCGGATGACTCGGTGGGGCCAGCACGTGGTGGGGCCGGCCGCGGTGGGTGCCCTGAGTTCCTGGGGTGCCTACCAGTGGGGACCAACGACGACCACCGCCTGGACGATCGAGGTGATGCCCGCCGCCGCGATCTTCGACGGTCGCGCCCCGATGCCCCATCCCCACGGGCTCGTCGGTATCGACCGGTCCGCCCGGCCTGGCGCCGGGAGCGAGTTCGCCAGCATCCGACCGTTCCAGCTCGGCGACCGCCTCCGAAGGATCCACTGGCCGTCGTCACTTCGCTCGGACGGGCTGAACGTCACTGCGACGTACGCCGACAACGACAGCCAGGTGATCGTCGTCATCGATGCGCGTAACGACGTCGGTGTCAGCCGCGGCCTCGACGGGACACCGAGCAGCCTCGACGCGACCGTACGAGCTGCCGCCGCGCTCTGCGAGCACCACGTGCGACGCGGCGACCGGGTCGGGTTGCAGGTCACGCAGGCGCGGCGGCCACTGGTGGTGCGCCCGGCCACCGGCATGCCGCATCTGCGACGGATGCTTGCGGCCATGGCACGTATCGAGCCGGGGGGAACCGACGACGAGCGCGCCGACGCGCGGATGCGGATCGATGCCGGCGCCCTCGTGCTGATGTGTTCGCCCCTGATCTCGACGATCCCGATGCAACGTGCGGTAGCGCTCACGCGACGCGGTCTGGTCCTCGTCGTCGTCGACACGCTGCCCCACGCTGTGGAGCACCACGTCGACCCGGCCGACCGCGACCGGGAGACGACCGAGCTCGCCTGGCGGATCAGGCTCCTCGAGCGTTCCGCCGACATCCGCAGCATCACGCGGGCCGGCGTCCCGGTGGTCGACTGGCGCGGGCCCGGAAGTCTCGACCAAGTCCTGCGGGACGTGGCCCGCAGGGCGAGAGCACCCCGGATGGCCGCGCGATGAGAGTCCCAGGGGTTTTCGTCGACATCGACGAGTTCCTCACCCGCATCGGGACGCACGGCCTGCTCGTGCGTGGCGCCCTGGTGCTGACTGTGACGATCTCTGCCGTCACGGCGTCCGCGCTCGGCCATGTCGATGCCTGGTTCCTCGTCGGTCTGGTCCTCCTCGGCTGCCTTGCGGCCGTGTCGCCGGACTCCGTCGCTCCGCTCGCCGTGATCGCGGCGATGTGCGTGCAGTGGGTCGTCCTGGTCCGACCCATGTCGGTCACCTGGTCCCTGGTGCCGGCCGTGTGCGTTCTCGTTGTCCATGTGACGGCCGCCCGAGCATCCTCACTCGCCGACCACGCCCCGGTGCACGGCATCCTGGTGCGTCGTTGGCTCCGTCAGATGGCCGCTGTCGGGGTGGCCGCCGTCGCGGTCTGGATCCTGGTGGTCGTGCTGTCCGCGACGACGATTCCCGCTGGCGTTGGTGTCACCGCTCTGGCTTTCGTGGTCGCCGGCGCCACGATGGTCGCGATGACGCTCCGGCTGGACGGCTCGTCGCCACGCGACGACCTACGGTAGATCGCCCGGTACGTCGACGACATACACCTGCTGCGACTCGGGCTCCTTGCCACACGACACCCGTCGGTCAGGCTCACGCAAGGTCCGTCTGACGAGAACCGTGGTCGAGGCGGCCGCCTCACCGAAGGCACCGTGATCGATGCGCACACGTGTGCCGGCACTGACGTCGACGGTTTCGGAGACCCTGACTGCGTTCAGCCCGACTGTGCGGGTCAGCGCCCGCACGGCCGACTCGGCCGCCTGCTCGGTCGGGGACAGGGCCGACCGGCCGCGGTCGTGGCGGGGACCGAGGAGGTACGCGGGCAACTCACCCTGCGCGGCTGCATCGAGCGCGGCCAGCACGTCGGGCGCAGTGACGCGCGCCAGTGTCACCCCGCTCGGGAGCAGCACCCCGGTCGGCGCGAACCGGTGGCCGCCGGTGTGGGAGGTCTCCCAGACCTGCCCAGGTCGCTGCGCGGCGGCATCGCGGGCCACCGGTCGCCCACGCACCGCGCAGCAGACATCACGGCGTCCGTTCGTGCACACCAGGAACACCGGCGACGGCGAGGCGACCAACCCCGGCACCGAGGCGAGCACCGCCGTCTGGTCGCCACGGGTCACTGCGTCGACGTCGAGCTCGAGCAGCGTCCGCGGATCGGTCACGGTCCCCGTGAGGAGCCACTCCCTGCCGGGCAGGCCGCAGCTCACGAGGACGGTGCGGGGCCGTCCGTGGTGGTCGTCGGGATGGGCACCGGCCGCGCGGATCAGGACGAACCGTCCACCGCCCGCCGCAGCACGAGCGCCCAGCTCCCGCCCCAGCCCGTGGTCGAGGTGGCTCTCGGCTGCGGCATCGCGGCCCCAGGGCCCCGGCTGCTCCAGCGCCACCCACCCACGCGCGACCGCGGCCGTCCCGTACGCAGGTTCGTCCAGCGACTCGCTGCGGACCGAGCAGGCCCCCGGGTCGGAGCTGGTCGAGAACTCCGCAGCCCGATCGGCAGGGCGGACAACGGTCATCGTCGTCACCCGACCCTGCGGTGGACGACCAGTGGTAGGACGCGGCGGGCTCCGGCCTCGCGCAGAGCGGCGGCGGCGAGCGTCACCGGCCACATCGACGACGAGGCATCGGTCACGAGCAACACTGTCCGCGCCGCGATCGTGGACCGCTGCTCGTCGGGCACGACGATCCGGTCGCGCCACCAGGCCGCCTCCGCTGCCGACGCCAACCCGTCCGGGACCGGCTCGGCGGGTGCGTCGAGCGTGGCGCGCTCGAGCCGTCCCACCGAGGTGATGTGTCCGACGAGGTCATCGATCAGCACCTGGGCACCCGCGGCCGGTAGCCCGACGACGACATCCGGTCGTTCTACCCAGCTCGTCCGCCAGCGGCTCATCAGCGCGACGCAGCCCTCGAGGACGTCGGGAGGCGCGGCCGTCTCGGGACGTAGACCCGCCGACAGGAACTCCCGCCACTCGGGTGCATCGGCGTGGATGAGGACCCGACCTTCGTCGGCCATCAGCTCGGCCGGGATCCGGCCCCGGCTGCCGAAGTCACCACCCGGCCACATCTTCCGTGGCTCCAACGTGTGGCTCTCGCCGCGCAGGAGCCGCGTCACCTGTGCCAGTGTCTCGCGCGGCGGCGTCGCGTCGAGGCCGACGAGCAGGTCACCGCGGCACACCGTGCACCGTCCGCAGGGTTGAGCCGTCGGGTCGTCGAGCGACTCCTGGAGCAGCTGCATGAGGCAGCGCTCTCCCCGGCTGTAGGCGCGCATGATGTCGGCCTCGCGCCGCCGGGTGGCGATGATGCCGTCGTAGTGCTCCGCGTCATAGGTCCAGACCGCACCGGTGCGCCGCCACCCGTCCTCGACCCGCTCGACTGCTCCATCGACCGCCAGCTGCTTGAGCATCAGTTCGACCTTGCCGCGACGCAGACCCGACACGGCTTCCAGCGCCGGCACCGACGTCACCTCGCTCTCGTGGCGTGCCCAGGAGTCGAGCAGCCGAGCGACCAGGTCAGGGTCGGGAATGGTGGCGGTGGCGAAGTAGTCCCAGACGCCCGCGTCGGCTGTCGAGGGCAGCAGGATCACCTGAGCCTCGTCGATGCCACGACCGGCACGGCCCACCTGCTGGTAGTACGACACCGGGCTCGGAGGAGAGCCGACATGGATCACGAACCCCAGATCGGGCTTGTCGTAGCCCATCCCGAGAGCCGAGGTGGCGACAAGCGCCTTGAGCTTGTTGTGACGGAGGGCGTCCTCGAGTCGCTCGCGCTCGTCGGACTCGAGCCCTCCGGTGTAGGCCGCCACGGGCACGGCGTCGCCGTGGACGCCGGCGATGACCGTCGAAAGCCGCTGGGCGTCGGCAACGGTGAGCGCGTAGACGATGCCGCTCCCGGGCAGGCGCGGCAGCTGGTTGACGACCCAGGCATACCGCTCGAGCGGGCTCAGCTGGTCGATGACCGCGAGGTGCAGACTGTCGCGAGCCAGCCGTCCGCGCAGCACGAGCGTGGTCTCGCCGAGCTGTGCGGCCACATCGTCAGTGACCCGCGCGTTCGCGGTGGCGGTGGTGGCAAGCACGGGAGTACCGGGATTGAGTCCGCGCAGGAGGTCGGCGACGCGCCGGTAGTCCGGCCGGAAGTCATGCCCCCAGTCGGAGATCGCGTGCGCCTCGTCGACGACGAGCAGCCCGAGCCGACCGACGAGAGCGTCGAGGACGCGGCGGCCGAACCGGGGGTTGGCGAGCCGCTCGGGCGAGACGAGAAGGACGTCGAGGCTGCCGGCCAGCAGCTGCTCCTCGATGACCGACCACTCCCCCACGTTGGACGAGTTCAGCGTGGCCGCGGTCAGCCCGGCCCGCTCGGCCGCAGCCACTTGGTCGCGCATGAGGGACAGGAGCGGCGAGACCACGAGCGTCGTACCCTTCTGCTCCGCACGACGGATCGCCGTCGCGGCCCAGTAGACCGCCGACTTGCCCCAGCCGGTCGCCTGCACGACCAGTACGCGCGCACTGGCCTCACAGAGCGCCGCCACCGCCGTTTCCTGGTCGGGTCGGAGCCGTGCCTGGTCGCCCGCCATGGCGGCAATCACCCGGTCGGCGATGGCGCGGCGTGCTGCGGTGAGCTCGGTGGTCATCGGCCTCGACCCTACGTTGTCCCGAGGACAGCCCGGACAGTGCGCAACAATCACGGGGTGGACCTGGAGGATCTGAGACTTGCCGTCTACCACTCGTTCATCACTGCCGGCTGCCCCCCGGACACGGTCGAGCTGGCGTCCGGGTTCGGGGTCGACGCATCGGAGGTGACCGCGGGCCTGCGACGGCTGGCGGACGTGCGGCAGGTCGTGCTCGGCGACGACGAGGCCATCGTGATGGCACACCCGTTCGCGGCCACGCCGCTGGGCTTCAGCGCGATGGGTGCGTCGACCCTGTGGTGGGGCGGCTGCGCGTGGGACTCCTTCGCACTGCCGCACCTCCTCGACGACGAAAGCTCCGTCCTCGTGGCCACCCGGTGCCCCACCTGCGCGCTCCCGATGGCCTGGGACGTGGACCGGCATGAACCTCCCATCGGCGACCAGGTGGCCCACTTCCTCGTTCCGGTGGCGCACATCTGGGACGACGTCGTGCATGCGTGCGCCCACCAACGCATCTTCTGTTCGTCCGCCTGCATCGATGCGTGGCTCGCCGAGACCGGCAACACCCGAGGGTCGGTCCTGGACCTGGCCACGCTGTGGCGGTTGGCCGCGCACTGGTACGACGGCCGGCTCGACCGCGGGTACGTCCGCCGCGAACCGTCGGCGGCGGCCCAGTACTTCAGAGAAGTTGGGCTCTCCGGCGCGTTCTGGGGACTGTGACCCGAGCGGTCACGCGCGGGCGCTCTGGCGGTTCGCCACCGTCACGAGGCCGACGACGACGGCCCCGTCGAGCAGGATCGCCCATGGCAGCGACGCCCGAGGAACCGTCAGGGCCAGCACCAGCAGCACCGCTGAGGCGGCCGCCGCCTGCGTGAGGTTAGGCCGATGGGTCGGGCTGAGCCGACCGTGCACCAGCGCCACCAGGACGAGGTAGACGCTCACGGCGACCGCGAGCACCAGGCCGATCAGCGTCGCAGACGCCTCGACGTGGTGCAGGCCGAACTCGGTCGACGCCTCCAGCCCCGCCCCCACCGCCGCGGCCGCACCGAAGATGGCGTAGTGCGAGTAGCCCCACATGAAGTCCTGGTCGCGCCTGACCCGGAGGGCGTCGCCGGTGTCGTGCAGGAAGTAGATCCACCACATCCCGAACAACAGGACCACGCCGCCGCCGCCGAGGAGGACCAGGTCGAGCGTCAGGCCACCGCTGGCGAAGTCGGCGCCCACTGCGTTGCTGGCAGCCAGCACCGACTCGCCGAGGACGATGATCGTGAACAGCCCGTACCGTTCCGCGATGTGCTCGGGATGCCACGGTGTCCGTCGTGGAACCTCCGCCCACACCGGGACTGCGAGCTCCGCGGCCACCAGCGCGACGAAGGACACCAGCCCCGCGGCCTCCGGCAGGAGCAGTCGGAGCGTCCAGGCGATCTGCACGACCAGAGTCCCGAAGGCATACCGGCGGGCTGTGGCGCGTCCGTGCGGGTCGGCTACGCTCGCCCGCAGCCACTGCCCGACCATGGCCACCCGCATGATCACGTAGCCCACGACGACCGTGGTGAAATCGCTGTCCTCGAACGCCGTGGCGACGCCGGCCGCCAGCACGAGCACGCCAGCCATCTGCAGTGCGGTCATGACGCGGTAGAGCGCATCGTCGCAGTCGTACGCCGACGCGAACCACGTGAAGTTCATCCACGCCCACCAGATCGCGAAGAACATCATCAGGTACGCCAGCACGCCGTGGCCGAGCTCGTCGTCCACGACCGAGTGCGCGAGCTCACCGGCGACATGAGCCACCGCCACCACGAAGGTCAGGTCGAACAAGAGCTCGAGCGGGGTCGAGGCCCGGTGCCCCTCGTCGGGATCGCGACGCCGCATGCCGACCAGGTACGACGCGATCGTCACCGGCACACCGTAGTGCACCGGAGCAGATGCCCCGGTTGGCGGGACGCTCTGACAAGATGGCGGGCGTGATGATCGAGGCACGGGAGGTCGACCGAGCCTGGCTCAACGAGGCCATCCGCAAGGTCGAGGCCGACAACAACCGCAGCGCCGACACTCACCTGCACGTGTTCCCGCTGCCCGAGGAGTGGGGCGTTGACCTCTATCTCAAGGACGAGTCCGTCCACCCGACCGGCAGCCTGAAGCACCGGTTGGCGCGCTCGCTCTTCCTCTACGGACTCTGCAACGGCTGGATCGGTGCCGGCACGACGATCATCGAGGCCAGCTCGGGGTCGACCGCCGTGTCGGAGGCGTACTTCGCCCGGCTCCTGGGTCTGCCCTTCGTCGCAGTCATGCCGCGCAGCACGTCGCCGGAGAAGATCGCGGTGATCGAGTTCCACGGGGGTCGCTGTCACCTGGTCGACGACCCGTCCTCGATCTACGCCGAGTCGCACCGGCTCGCCGAGGAGTGCAGCGGACACTTCATGGACCAGTTCACCTATGCCGAGCGCGCAACCGACTGGCGGGGCAACCACAACATCGCCGAGTCGATCTTCCAGCAGCTCTCGGCTGAGCGACACCCGGTTCCCTCGTGGATCGTGGTGGGTGCCGGGACAGGCGGCACGTCAGCCACCATCGGCAGGTTCGTCCGCTATCAGCGGCACGACACGCGGCTCCTCGTGGTCGACCCCGAGCGGTCGGCGTTCTTCGACAGCTGGCGCACCGGCGATCCCGACGTCGTCACCGGCGCGGGCTCACGCATCGAGGGCATCGGACGGCCCCGGGTCGAACCGTCGTTCCTGCCGACGGTCATCGACGCGATGCTCCAGGTCCCCGATGCCGCGTCGATCGCGGCGATGCGCTGGTGCACACGGTCACGGGCCGGTCGGTCGGCCCGTCTACGGGCACAGCACTGTGGGGTGCTCTCGAGCTCACGAGTGCGATGCGCTCCCGCGGGGAGCTGGGCAGCATCGTCACGCTGCTCTGCGACGGCGGGGAACGCTACCGGGACAGCTGTTACGACGATGAGTGGGTACGTCGGAGCGGCCTCGACCTCGCGCCCTACGCGGCGGCACTGGACAGCTTCCTCCAGACCGGCACGCTGGCCGAGCCCGGGGACGACGGGCGAGGTGGCCGATGATTCCGTTGGTCCGGGCGACCCGGTACGTCACGCCCCTGCACGAGGGCGGTTCGCTACCCGGGATCGTCGAGGCCGACGACCTCGGCACCTATGTCGTGAAGTTCCGCGGCGCCGGCCAGGGTCCGCGTGTGCTCGTCGCCGAGGTGATCGTCGGGGAGCTCGCGCGGCGCCTCGGTATCCGGGTCCCGGACCTGGTCGTGGTCGACCTCGACGAGCAGATCGCCAAGTACGAGGCCCACGAGGAGGTGCAGGACCTGTTGACGGCGTCGATCGGGCACAACCTCGGCATGGACTTCCTGCCCGGCTCGTTCGGCTTCGATGCGAGCTGCATCCTCGACTCCGACGAGGCCGCCGCGATCCTCTGGCTCGACGCGTACGTCGCGAACGTCGACCGCAGCTGGCGAAACCCCAACCTGCTCGTCTGGCACCGTCGGCTCTGGGCGATCGACCACGGCGCCGCGTTGTACTTCCACCACGGTTGGCGCGACGGGCTCACCGACGCTGACCGGTTCGCGGTCCAGCCGTACGACGCCCGTGACCATGTCTTCGCCGCCTACGTGGACGGCGTCCCGTCGGCGCACGACAGGATGGCGGCCCTCGTGAACCGCAGGTTGCTCGAGGATGTGGTGGCTCTGGTGCCGTCGGAGTGGCTGGAGCCCGTGCCCGGGATCGAGGGGCCGACCGGCGTGCGGGCCGCGTACGTCGACTTCCTCCTGGCACGCCTCGCACAACCAGTCCGGTGGCTGCCGCAGAAGCGTGCCGCATGAGCAGCCCCGAGCTCCGGATCGGCTACCAGTACGTCGTCCTGCGATGCATGCCGCGGGTCGACCGCGAGGAGTTCGTGAACGTCGGCGTCGTCCTCTACAGCCAGCCCGCTGACTTCCTGGGCTCGCAGGCCGCCGTGGACGACGCCAGGCTGGTGGCCATCGCGCCCGGTTTCGACGTCTCGTCAGTACACAGTGCGCTGGACGCCATCGAGGCAATCTGCGAGGGCCGCGTGTCAGCCGGGTTGCCGGGGCAGGCGAGTCTGACGGCTCGGTTCGGATTCCTGTCCGCGCCGCGAAGCACGGTCGTCCAACCGGGTCCGATCCATGGCGGGCTCACGGCCGACCCGGCAGCTGAGCTCGTGTCCCTGGTGGCCCGGCTCGTGCGCACGCCCCAGCCGCCCGGTGCGTAGGGTGTCGACATGGATGCCAAGGCCTGGGACGAGCGGTACGCCGGAAATGACCTGGTCTGGGGGCTCGAGCCCAACCGCTTCGTGCGCGCCCAGTGTGAGCGCCTTCCGATCGGCCGTGCCATCGACCTGGCGTGCGGCGAGGGACGCAACACGCTGTGGCTGGCGCGGCTCGGTTGGCAGGCGACGGGCGTCGACTACTCCGCCGTGGCCATCGATCGGGCCCGTGAACTGGCGGCCCGCGAGCCCCTCGTCGTCACCGCCCGGCTGGCCTGGCACGTCGCAGATGTGACGGTCGACCCGCTGAAGCCGGAGTACTACGACCTGGTCCTGATCAGCTACCTGCACCTGCCCCCCGACGAGTTCCAGTCCGTCGTCCGCAACGCCGCGCAGGCGGTGGCGCCCCGGGGGCACCTGCTGATCGTCGGCCACGACAGGCGCAACCTGCGCGAAGGCGTCTCGGGCCCACAGGACGAGTCACTTCTCTATGACGCCGACGAGATCCGGACCATGCTCGGGGACGTACCCGGTCTGGACGTCCAGCTGGCCGAGACGGTCATCCGGGATACGTCAGACGGCGATGCGCTCGACACCTTGGTGCGGGCTCGTCGCCCTGTCCACGGCTCAGTTCCCAGCTGATCGGTATGCACGCCAACCGGCGCGGACCAACGGCCACTGGAGCGGTAGCCGTGCCACCACGGCCACCTTCATTGCGGAGGTCGACCGCCGACTGCGCAGGACGTCGACCGCCATCTGGACATTCGCAGGAAAGATCGCGACCAGCAGCGCTGCGCTTATCAGCCCGGACCGTCGTCGGGTTCGTGGCACCATGAGCCCCGCGGCGCACAGCAGCTCCGCGGCCCCGCTGGCATAGACCAGACCGCGCCTGCCTGGCAGGCCACGAGGGACGATCCGCTCGAACAGCTCCGGACGCAACCCGTGCAGGCTGCCGCTCATGGTGAAGAGTGCGGCCAACGCGACCACGTCCGCCGACGGGCCCCCCGCGACGCGACCTGACCCGCCGTCCCGGGCCATCAGCCCTTCTTCTCGACGTCCACCGACAGGATGCTGATCGGCTGGAAGGGCGCCCCGTCGGACTGCTTGTCCTCGACGCGCTTCGCCGCGATCGCGTCGATGATCTGCATGACCTTCGGTCACCTTGCCGAAGATGGTGTAGCCGCCACCCCCGGTGGGCAGCTGGGTGTCCTTGTAGACGAAGAAGAACTGGCCGCCGTTGCTGTTGGGATCCTGGCCCCGCGCCATCGCCACGGTGCCGCGCGGGTACTGCCCGTCGGCCGGGGCGTTCTCGATGCCGAACCCGTAGCCCGGCGATCCACCTCCGGTGCCCGTGGGATCGCCGCACTGGAGCACGAAGATGCCCGTGGCCTCGGTCGTCAACCGGTGACACGGGCTGTCCTTCCAGTAGTCGGAGCGCGCCAGGCCGATGAACGACGCCACCGTCTGGGGCGCCGCCTTCCCGTCGAGCTCGATCCTGATGTCACCACAGGTGGTGTGGAGCGTCGCCTCCCACGTGCTGCCCTCCGCCAGGCTGGGGTCGGGTGGCGCGTTCGTCTGTGGCGGGTTGGTGACGGCGGGCGGGGCCGTCTCGCAGCTGACGTCGCCGACGCTGGCCGGGCTGGGGTTGGCGACGAGGGGGCCGGAGCCGGTCGTCGCCTTGTCGTTCTTGCTGAGCAGCTGAGGGATGCCGAAGACGGCAGCCACGCAGAAGACCATGATCAGGACGATGGCGACCTGTGAGGACCGGGACGTCTTGCGAGACGAGCCGGTGCCTGCGGACGCGGCCGAAGGGCGGCTCGGCCGCTTGGAGTTCGACATGCGCGCCACTCTAGGTGACCGGCAGGCTCGTACCGTGCCGGCCACCGGGATGTCGTCGGATCAGCCGGCGGCCGCGTCGACTCTTCGCACGTCGCCACCACGTCGTGGGTCCGCGCCGGGGCCGGTGGCGTCGATCGCCGCCACCCCGCCGAAGTACGAGTCGAGCGCGGGCCAGACGGTCACCTGGTCGTGCTTCTCGAGCACCCGGACGACGTCAGGTGGCAGGCCCGGCTCGACGTGCACCTTGTCGGGGACAGGATTGATTCGTGGTGCGGCGATGGCCTCGGCCACCGGCAGACCTCGATGCACGACGTTGGTCACCACCTGGAGCAGTGCGGACCGGATCCGGCTCCCGCCCGCAGCGCCGGCCACGAGGATCGGTTCGTCGTCCCGGAAGGCGATCAGCGGTGACATCATCGACCCCATCCGGCGGCCGGGGAGCTCACTCCCTCGCACGAGCTCGCCCTCTCCGAGCATCGAGTTCAGGTGCAGCCCGTACTCGCCCAACCACACCCCGGAGGCCAGTCCCAGGCTGGTCGTCACGGCACAGAGGTTGCCGTCGGAGTCCACGACCGCAGCGCTGGTGGTGTCTCCACGCCGGGCCGGCGCGCGCAACACCTCCACCATGCGGGACGCCAGCACGTCCTGGGTCATCGGCGAGCACGAGCTGCTCGAACGTGCCCAGCAGGTCGTCGAGGTCGTCGCCCCTCGCCACGACGTCGGCGTCACCGAGCCGGGCCCGTCGGGGGGCGGACTCGACCACGCCGTACGCCGCCAGGTCCGGGTAGCTCAGGTCACCTTGCTGCCCCACGGCCCCGACCATCGCCTCGGCGATCCGTCCGGTGTAGAAGGCCTCCGCGCCCTCGTCGGACAGCACCGTCATCGCGGTCTCCAGACCAGGGTGGAACAAGCGAGCACCACCAGGGAGCACGGCACCGTCCTTGGCATAAACGTGGACGCCCTCGCCGAGGAGCATCGCCGGGGCGATCGTCGCCAGCACCTTGGAGTGAAGCGGCGCGAACACGACACCATGGGCCGCGTGGCCGATCGCGGGGGCCACCACCTCCGGCCAGCTCAGCCGTCCCCAGCGCCGGTGCAACGCGGCCATGCCCGCCGGCACACCTGGCACGGCCACGGTGGAGGGTCCGACGGAGTACGGCACCAGCTGACCACCGAAGTCGATCGCGATCTCCTGCGGCACCGAAGGCCGCCTACCGGCAAGTCCCGGGACGGCCACGAAGAAGTCGAGGCACGTCGTGGTCCTGGTCGATGCCTCGTGATAGATGGCGAACCCACCTCCGGCGAGCCCGGTGAAGACCGTCTCGGCCACGCAGGCGGCCAGCACCATCGAGACGGCCACATCGGCTGCGCTGCCCCCTGCGCGCAGTACGTCGACGCCGACCTCGGCCGTCACCGGGTTACCGGCAGCGACGCAGGCCGGCAGTCGTGGTTCGGTCATCACGGTCCCTGTGGGGTCGGGTGCAGGCTCGGCCGGCAGGTCAGGTGGCGCCGGTGTACTCGCCCTCGATGTGCTGACCCTTGCCGAGCACGGTGATCCCCTCGTCGGTGACGCTGAAGCCCGCCGCCCGGTCGGCCTCGGGGTCGAGGCCGATGCTGAAGCCATCCGGAACGATGACGTTCTTGTCGATGATGGCGTTGCTTATGTGGGCGCCGACACCGATCTTGACGTTGTCCATGATCACGCTGCGGTTGACCACAGCACCGGAGGCGACGTAGACGTCGGTCCCGACGACCGACGAGCGGATCGCGGCCCCCGAGACGATCGAGCCTGCGCACACGATGGCGTCGTCCGCGGTGGCGGACTCGACGAACTTTGCTCCGGGCAGGCTGGTGTTGGCGGTGAAGATCGGCCACTGACTGTTGTAGAGGTTGAAGATCGGCTCGACGGCGACCAGGTCGAGGTGCGCATCGTGGTAGGACGCAATCGTCCCCACGTCGCGCCAGTAGTCGCGGTCTCTCGGCTGCGACCCCGGTACGTCGTTGCGCTTGAAGTCGTAGACAGCAGCTTCGTTGCGGCCGACCAGCAGGGGGATGATGTCGCCACCCATGTCGTGACGCGACTCGGGGTTGGCGGCGTCCTCCTCGAGCGCCTTGGACCAGCGCGTCCGCGGTGAAGACGTAGTTGCCCATCGACGCGAACGACTCCTCGGGACTGTCGACGAGGCCCGGCGGGTCAGCCGGCTTCTCGAGGAAGTCCGCGATCCGAATGCCGTCGTCGGCGGTCTTGATGACACCGAACTGGTCCGCCTCCTTGCGCGGGACGCGGATCCCCGCGACCGAGACGGACGCGCCGGACTCGATGTGCGCGTCGACCATCTGGGACGCGTCCATGCGATACACGTGATCGGCGCCGAACACGACGATGATCTCGGGCTTCTCGTCGACGATGAGGTTCATCGACTGGTAGATCGCGTCCGCGCTGCCGAGGAACCACTGCTTGCCGCGTCGTTGTTGTGCTGGGACGGGTGTGACGTAGTTGCCGAGCAGGGTCGACATCCGCCAGGTCACGGACACGTGACGGTCCAGCGAGTGCGACTTGTACTGGGTCAGCACGCACAGCCGCAGGAAGCCCGCGTTGACGAGGTTGGACAGGGCGAAGTCGATGAGCCGGTAGCTGCCACCGAAGGGAACCGCGGGCTTGGCACGGTCCAACGTCAGGGGCATCAACCGCTTGCCCTCACCACCCGCGAGCACGATCCCCAGTACCTTGCGCTTGGCCATGCCTCGACCCTAGCGGGCGACCCACGGCTCGTGGGGCCGTCTCGGACGATGGAAGACCCTGACAAGCCACCCCGCCGCCCGCGATCGTCGCTAGGGTGCGAGACATGCGTGTCGGTCTGCTCACGAGAGAGTTTCCCCCCGAGGTGTACGGCGGCGCCGGGGTGCACGTCGACTTCCTGGCCCGGCACCTGCGCGAACGGGTCGACGTCAGCGTCGTCTGCACGGGCGCCGAGCGCGAGGGCGCGATCGCCATCCCTGAACAGGACGGCCGGTTCCCCGACGCCAACCCGGCGCTGCACGTGTTGTCCGCCGACACGGCGATGGCGGCCGCGTGCGCCGGTGTCGATCTGGTGCACTCCCACACGTGGTACGCGAACATGGCCGGCCACCTGAGCTCCCTGCTCTACGACGTCCCCCACGTGGTGACCGCCCACTCCCTCGAGCCGCAGCGCCCTTGGAAAGCCGAGCAGCTCGGTGGCGGTTACCGGCTCTCGTCCTGGGTGGAGCGCACGGCGTACCTCGGTGCCGCGGCCATCATCGCGGTCAGCGAGGGCATGGCGGCGGACGTCCTGGCGGCGTATCCCGAGGTCGACCCTGAGCGGCTGCACGTCATCTACAACGGCATCGACGCCGAGTTCTACGCTCCGGACCCTGGGACCGACGTCCTCGAGTCGTTGGGCATCGACAACGGTCGGCCGTACGTCACCTTCGTCGGCCGGATCACCCGGCAGAAAGGCGTGCCGCACCTGCTCCGGGCCGGCCTGCACCTCGATCCTGCGGTCCAGCTGGTGCTGCTGGCGGGCGCCGCGGACACACCCGAGCTGAAGGCCGAGACCGATGCCGCGATCGCCCGCCTCCGAGCCGAGCGCGACGGGGTCATCGTGGTCAGCGAGATGCTGCCCCGCGAGAGCGTGCGGCAGGTGCTCACGCACGCGCTCGCGTTCGTGTGTCCCTCGGTGTACGAGCCGCTCGGCATCGTCAACCTCGAAGCGATGGCGTGTGAGACGGCCGTTGTCGCGAGCGCCGTCGGTGGGATCCCCGAAGTCGTCGTGGACGGTGAGACGGGGTTGCTCGTCGACTACACGCCGGACGACGTGGAGGGTTTCGAGGCCGCACTGGCCGACCGGATCAACCGGCTGGTTGCCGACCCCGGCCTCGCCGAGCGCATGGGACGTGCCGGTCGGATCCGGGCGGTCTCGGCATTCGACTGGGCTGCTATCGCAGATCAGACGGTGGCGCTCTACCGCAGCCTGACGTGACCGACGCGGTCGCCCACGATCTGGTGGCTGCCGTACGCCGCGAGCTGGAGGCACGCGCGGACCCGGCGCGAGCGCCCCAGATGCAGCGGTACATGAAGTCAGCGATGCCGTACTACGGCGTGCGGATGCCGGAGGTACGGCTGCTCACCCGCGCGCTCTACGCCGCCCATCCGCTGCCCGACCGCGCGAGCTGGGAGGCGACCACGTTGGCGCTCTTCGACGAGGCGACGCACCGGGAAGAGCGCTACGCAGCGCTGATGCTGCTCGCCCATCGTCGGTACGTCGGGTTCCTCACCGGGGCCGCGCTCCCGCTGCTCGAGCACATCATCGTCGTCGGAGCCTGGTGGGACATCGTCGACGACGCCTCCCACCGGGTCGGCTCGGTCCTGCTCGCCGACCGGGCGGCCGCCGAACCCGTCATCCGTAGCTGGGCCACGTCGAGGGACCGATGGCTGCGTCGGGCCGCGATCATCTGCCAGCTCGGCCATCGAGAGCGTACCGACGTGGCGCTCCTCGACGACGCGATCTCCGCGGCCATCGGCGAGCGTGAGTTCTTCCTGCGCAAGGGCATTGGCTGGGCGCTGCGCGAGTACGCCAAGACAGACCCGGAGTGGGTGCGCCGCTTCGTTGCCGAGCACGGCGAAGGCAGCCAGGCGCCGCTGTCGCCGCTGTCGAGGCGCGAAGCGCTCAAAAACCTCTCTCGGTGATATAGGGCTGCATCCCCGACGCCGCCATGGACGGGACGGCAACCGAGGAGCACTCTCACGTGGGGGAGGAAGAGGAGGTCACCGACGATGGACGTCAAGGCCCTGTTCAGCGATGCACTCACGACCTGGACCGACGCGGGTCAGGTCTGTCGAGCCCGACCAGCTGGACCTGCCGACGCCGTGCACGGCCTGGACGGTCCGAGACCTGTTGAACCACGTCGTCGCGGAGCAGTTGTGGGCCGACCCCCTCATGCAGGGACAGACCATCGAGCAGGTGGGCGACCGCTTCGAGGGCGACCTGCTCGGTGCTGACCCGCTGGCCGCGGCCCGGTCGGCCGCCGAGGCCGCCGGCCGCCTGACGGACGTCGCCCTGAGCGGTCGCAAGGTGCACCTTTCGTACGGCGACGAGGACGCCGAGGAGTACCTGTGGCAGCTCACGGTCGACCATGCGATCCATGGCTGGGACCTTGCGGTGGCCACCGGCGGTGATCGCGAGCTGGACCCACGGCTGTCGAGGGAGTGGCCGCGTGGTTCGCCAAGCGGGAGGAGATGTACCGGGCCGGCGGCGCTGTCGGCCCGCGTGGCCCGGGTGGGGACGGCCCGCAGGCCCGGCTGCTGAGCGCGCTGGGTCGCGACGCGACCTGGGGACCGAACCACGCCGTGCTTGCGACCTTCTCCGCCGCATTCGGCCGGGGCGACGTCGAGCAGATCATGGCGCTGATGACCGACGACTGCCTGTTCGAGTCCACGTCTCCGGCGCCTGACGGTGGACGGTTCGAGGGCGCACCCGCCGTCCGTGGCGTGTGGATCGAGGTGTTCGGCGGCACGCCGAATGCGGCGTTCACCGAAGAGGATTCGTTCGTTCATGCCGACCGGGGCGTGCTGCGCTGGCGGTTCAGCTGGACCGAGCCGGACGGCAGCGTCGGTCACGTCCGCGGAACCGACGTGCTGCGCTTCCGTGACGGCAAGATCCACGAGAAGCTCTCGTACGTGAAGGGTTGAGCCCGCAGCTCAGTCGCTGCCGAAGGTGTCCGGGTCGGGACCGACCCGGGTCCCGGCATCCAGCCCGGCGATCGCCGCGTGGTCTTCTTCGTCGAGCCGGATACGGAAGAGGTCGATGTTCTCGGCCATCCGGGCTGGGTTCACCGACTTGGGAATCACGACGTTGTCCAGGTCGAGGTGCCAACGGAGCATGACCTGGGCCGGAGTGACCCCGTGCTTGCGGGCGATCGAGGTGATGGTGGGGTCGCTGAGCTTCTGGCCCCGCGCGATCGGGCTCCACGCCTCGGTCACGATGTCGTGCTCGGCGTGGAAGGCGCGCAGCTCCCGCTGCTGCAGCCAGGGATGGAGCTCGACCTGGTTGATCGCCGGCACGACGTCGGTCTCGTCCAGCAACCGCTGCAGGTGGGCGGGTTGGAAGTTGCTGACCCCGATGCTGCGTGCCCGGCCGTCGGCATACAGCTTCTCGAACGCCTTCCAGGTCTCGAGGTAGGTGTCCTGGGTCAGGCACCGGCCAGTGGATCAGGTAGAGGTCGACGAAGTCGAGCCCGAGCCGCTTCACACTGGCGTCGAACGCGTCCAGGGCTGTGTCATAGCCCTGGTCGTTGTTCCACAGCTTGGTCGTGACGAAGAGCTCGTCGCGGTCGATGCCTGACTCCGCGATCGCCTCGCCTACGGCGGCTTCGTTGTTGTAGGCGCGCGCGGTGTCGATGTGCCGGTAGCCGACCTCGAGGGCAGTGAGGACGGACGTCCTGGTCTCGTCCTCGGGAACCAGAAAGACGCCGTAACCGACCTGCGGGATCTCGACGCCGTTGTTGAGGGCCAGCGGCGGTACCCGGAGAGGAGCATGCGGTGAAGAGGGGGACATACGGCCCAACGTAGCAGCGGAGGGGAGCGGCTCAACCCGAGCCATCTGCGCATGGACAGCGACGAACGCGACGGTCTACCCTTGAACTCTCAACTATCCGCGGGAGAGCCGATGTCTGTGCCGATGCCGGTCATCTACCTCAGCCACGGCGCTCCCCCACTCGCCGACGACCCGGTCTGGACCCACCAGCTCGCGAGCTGGGCCGACGACCTGCCAGCGCCCACGGCGATCCTCGTCGTCTCGGCACACTGGGAGGAAGCGCCGCTGACGTTGGGCGCAACGACGACCGTGCCGCTCGTCTACGACTTCTGGGGTTTCCCGGAGCGCTACTACCAGGTCCAGTACGCCGCTCCCGGCGCCCCCGAGCTGGCGGCCAGGGTGCGCGGCCTGCTCACCTCCCCCGGGCAGACCGTCCACGACGCTCCGGCGCGCGGACTCGACCACGGCGCCTACGTGCCGCTCGTCGAGATGTTCCCGGCGGCCGACATCCCGACCCTCCAGATCTCCATGCCGACACTCGACCCGGCCACGTTGCTCGAGCTCGGTCGCAGCCTCGCGCCCCTGCGCGACGAAGGTGTGCTGATTCTCGGCAGCGGCTTCACGACGCACAACCTCAGCCTGATCAGCCTCCAGTCGCCACCTGACACCCCCGCGCCGTCGTGGTCGCAGGAGTTCGACGACTGGATCGACCAGACGATTGCCATGGGCGACGTGGACGCGGTCGTGGACTTCATGCACAAGGCACCGGCCGCCCGGCTCGCGCACCCACGGACCGAACACTTCGCTCCCCTGTTCGTGAGCCTGGGGGCGAGCCTGGCCGCTCACGACGGGGGCGACCAGGGGCGCTCGGTCGTGGACGGCTTCTGGTACGGCCTGTCCAAGCGGTCGTGGCAGTTCGCCTGAAGCCGCACCGGCAGGCTGCGATAGCGTCTCGCGCGTGAGTGAGCTTCCCCTCGGCGGCACCGTGCGTGCGATGACGCGTTGGGGCGAGCCGGTCATGCATGCGCCCTGTGCGCCGGTGACGGTCTTCGACGACTCCCTGCGCGCGCTCGTCGCCGACCTGGTCGCCACGATGTACGCCGCGGACGGGGTGGGGCTGGCTGCCAACCAGGTCGGCGTCTCACTGCAGGTGTTCGTCTTCGACTGTCCGGACGACGAGCACGTGCATCACCGTGGCGTCGTCTGCAACCCGACGCTGATCGTGCCCGAAGGCAAGGACCGGGTGCTCGACGACGACGACGAGGGGTGCCTGTCGCTGCCGGGGGCCTTCGTCCCGTGCGCACGCGCCCATCACGCAACGGTCACCGGCTTCGACGAGCACGGCAACCCTGTGAGCTACTCGGGCACGGGCCTGTTCGCGCGGTGTCTCCAGCACGAGAGCGACCACCTCATCGGGACCGTCTTCGGCGACCGGCTGTCCACGCGGCAGCGGAAGAAGTTGTTCAAGGAAGCCGAGAAGTATGCCGCGGAGTTCCCGCCCGGCTGGCCGGTGAAGTCACCCGACGAGGAATAGCCGTCACGCCGTGTCGACGACGAAGGTCGGACGGTTCTGTCGCGCCCGGACGGCGTACATGGCGGCGTCGGCCCGCCTGAGCACCTCGGGGGCCTCGACGGCGCCGGTGATCATCGCGATGCCGATGCTGATCCCGACACGCAGCGCGACCCCGTCGAGCACCATCGGCTCCGACAGCGCCTCGCGGATGCGCTCGCCCAGCGCCTGGGCCTCCTCCTGGCTCACCGGGAAGCCGACGACGACGAACTCGTCACCACCGAATCGACCGACGATGTCGTCCTTGCGGACAGTCTGGTGCAGCCGGGTCGAGATCGCCGCCAGCGCGTCGTCACCGACGAGGTGGCCGTGCTTGTCATTGACCTGCTTGAAGTTGTCGAGGTCGCAGAACAGGAGTGCGCCGAGCTGCTCTGTCTCGCGTGCGTCGCGGACGACGTTGTCGAGGTGGTCGAGCACGGTGAGCCGGTTGGGCAGACCGGTCAGCGGATCATGCTGAGCGCGCATGGTGAGTTCGCGCTCCTCGTTCTTGGACTGCGTGATGTCGACGATCTGGCACAGCACACCGGGCCGGCCTCCCCCGTCCATCAGCGAGGCCGCCTCGACCAGCCCCCAGAACTCTCCCCCGTCGGCGCCCACGAACGGTACCTCCATGCGTAACCCACGACGGTCGTCGCGCAGCAGTCGGATCATGAGGTCTCCCAGTGGCTCACCGTGCACGACGGTGAGCACCCGGTCGATGGGTTCGTGCTGCGCTCCGAAGACGTTGATCCCGAACATGACACCGGCAGCACGGTTGATCCGCGCGATCTCGAGGCCGCTCGGACCCTCGATGAACTCAGCCATCCCGATGGGGGCGTTGTCGAACGCGAGACGGAACCGTTCCTCGCTCAGCCGAAGGGCCAGGTGGTCCTCGGACGAGCGCATGACGAATGTCTGGTGGTGGAAGGCCACGCTGGCCTGCGACGCGAACAGCCCGAGCAGCGGGGAGACAGTGGGATCAGGCCGCGTCGAACCGGCCGGGAACGTGGCCGTGATCATCCCGACCATGGACTCGGGCGTGGCGAACGGGGCGACGAACAGGTTGAGAGCACCCCACTGCTCGCCGTTGCCATGCATCTCGGGCTCGGTGTCGGCGTCCTCGTGCACGACGTCGTCGAGGAAGGCCCGTGGGTCGATGCACTGGTGGACGCCGTTGGACGACGGGGAGCCCGCCAACAGGTCGTTCCAGTCGCTGAGGTGGCTGCGGCTGCCGATGAGGGCGTGTGCGGACTCGTGTCCCGCGACGCCGACAGCCTCGACCGAGTCGCCGTCGACGAGATACACGAGGATCGTCCGGGCACCGAGCACGTCACGGATGCCCTGGCAGAACTCGGACATCGCCTTGCGTGGGTTGGGTGCGGCGTGCAGGGCCTCCAAGGTCTGGTGAACCTGGCGCACGGCTGCCGCAAGACCCGAGCGCTGACTCTTCACCAACCCCCCTAAAACCTCATTCTCGACTCATGACGAAAAAGGCTAACGCGGCTGCTGCTGCGACGTTGAGCGAATCCACATCGTGCGCCATCGCGAAACCGGCTCTGATCGTGGCGCTGCTCAACCAGCGGGTGGATAGACCTGGCCCCTCGGACCCCAGGATAAGGCAGACTCTGTCGGTCGTCTTGCGTTCAATGACTTCGGTCAGGGGCACGGCGTCCGGAGCAGGCGTCAGGGCGATCGTGAGGAACCCCTGCTCAGCGAGCGAGGGCACCGTGTCGTACCAGTCCTCGACCCGCGTCCACGGGACCGAGAACACCGCACCCATGGCGACCTTGACCGACCGTCGGTAGAGCGGATCCGCGCAGCGCGGGAGACAGCAGGACGCCGTCCATCCCCAGGGCTGCGGCGCTACGGAAGATGGCACCCACGTTCGTGTGATCGACGATGTCCTCCAGCAGGACGATTCGCCGCGCCCCTTCCAGGACGGCGTCCACACTCGGCAGGGGCAGTCGCTCGAGAGCAGCCAGGGCTCCCCGGTGCACATGGAAACCGGTGACCTGCTCGGCCACCTCTTCCGACACGACATAGCACGGCACGTCGCCGGCGGCGGACAGCTCGGCGGCGAGTCCGTCCAGCCAGCGCTCGGCCATGAGGAACGAGCGGACCGGGTAGCCGCCGGCCACCCCGCGCCGCACGACCTTCTCGCCTTCAGCGATGAAGAACCCGTGCTCGGCCTCCAGATGCCGACGCAGCTGGACGTCACGCAACGACACATAGTCCGCGAGCCGCGGGTCTGCTGGGTCGTCGACCCGCGTCAAGACCGCCATCCGGACATGATCCCAGCCCCCTGACCAGCGGGATGAACAGCACCCGGTGCGAGGGAGAGGGCCCCATGAGCTGCTACCTGAGGAGTGCAGTGACCGCCAGGAGGACAATGACGATGGTCGCGCTAGTGGCCGCCGCACCCCACGTGGTGCGCGAAAACGCCCTCGCCCTTTCCTTCATGCGCATGCCAGCAGGGTAGGACTGGAGGAAAGAGGCGACAAGACCTTGCTGTCCCGACAATCCCGGGTTGGTCTGTGCGGCGAGCGCGGGCACATTCGGGTGAGCCAAGCAGCATCCGCCTGCGGGGAAGTTGCGCGATCGGTCAGACGACGACTGCCCCGAGCGCATGCGCCACGCCGACGACCTCACCGATCACGACGATCGCCGGCGGTCGCAGCGCTTCGGCCACCAGGTCGGCAGCCACCGTGCCGAGCGTCGAGAACAGCACCCGCTGCGACCGGAGCGAGCCGTCCTGGATCACTGCGGCGGGCGTCTCCGCGCCACGACCGGCGGACACCAACCGCGCGGTGATCAGCGGCAGGTTGTCCACGGCCATGAGCAGCACGAGGGTGCCGCGCAGCCGTCCCAGTGCGTCCCAGTCGACGAGCGAGCTCTCGTGTCCTGGCGGGACATGACCTGACACCACGGTGAACTCGTGCGCGACACCGCGGTGGGTGACCGGGATCCCGCCCAGCCCGGGTACGGAGGTGGCGCTGGTGATGCCCGGGATCACCCGGAACTCGACTCCATGCTTCGCGCAGGCTTGCGCCTCCTCGAAGCCGCGACCGAACACGAAGGGGTCACCGCCCTTGAAGCGCACGACGCTGCGCCCGGCGAGAGCATGCTCGACCATCAGCTCGTTGATCACGTCCTGCGAGGCGGACCGGCCGTACGGCAGCTTGGCGGCGTCGATGAGCTGGACGTGGGGTGCCAGCTCGGCCAGCAGCTCGCGCGGCGCCAGCCGGTCGGCGATCACGACGTCGGCCTCCTGCAGTGCTCGCCGCCCCGCGACAGTGATCAGGTCAGGGTCGCCTGGACCCCCGCCGACGAGGGTCACTCCCGGCCGGCGGACCCGGTCCTTGGGAGCGACGATCTCGCCACTGCGAAGGCGGCTCACGATCTCGTCGCGCACCGACGATGACCGTCGTGGGTCGCGGCTGCCGAGCACCGCCACCGTCAGCGGTCCGTGCCGACCCACCGCCGGAGTCCAGGCGGTGGCCGCCTCGGCGTCATCGGACCGCACACAGAAGATCCGCCGCTGCTCTGCTTCGCGGGACACGGCGCTGTTGATGGTGGGCTGGTCTGATGCGCAGACGACGTACCACGCCCCCTCGAGGTCTCCGTCGACGTATGACCGTCGGTGCCAGGCGATCTCACCGGCGCGCGCATGACCCTCGACGGCTGGTGTCGTCTCCGGCGAGACGACCTCGACGACCGCCCCTGCCGCCAGCAGCGCCGGGATCCTGCGCTGCGCAACGTGCCCACCGCCGATGACCACGACCCGCCGTCCCGAGAGGCGCAGGCCTGCGGGATAGAGGTGATGGTCGTCGGTCGCCATCCGGCCACGCTAGAGCGCGGCCGGCGCGCAGCGAGCGCCGTCTCAGCTGACGGATCGGGCGACCACCCCCGACTTGCCTGATCACGAGGGGCAGTCAAGATGGTTCCATGAGCCTTGAACGACCGATCGCCGAAGACCCGTACGACAAGCTCGCTCCCGTGCCGAGCTTCACGGTCACGAGTACGGACGTCACCGATGGACAACCGCTCAAGGACGACCAGGTCGCGGAGCACGGAGACTCCTCGCCTCAGCTGTCCTGGAGCGGGTTCCCGCAGGGAACCAAGAGCTTCGTCGTCACCTGTTTCGACCCGGACGCACCCACGCCGAGCGGTTTCTGGCACTGGGTGGCCGTGGACATCCCCGCCGCGGTGACCGAGCTGGCGACCGGAGCCGCCGGAGACGGTCTGCCGTCCGGCGCGTTCCACGTTCGCAACGACGGCGGTGGGCACGGGTTCACCGGCGCCGCACCGCCGGAGGGTGACCACGTGCACCGCTACTACTTCGTCGTGCACGCCGTCGGTGTCGAGTCCCTGGGGGTCGACGAGGACGCGTCCCCAGCGGTCGTCTCCTTCAACCTCGCGTTCAAGACGCTCGCTCGCGCCCAGATCCTGGGCACGTACCGACACTGACGCTCGGGTGTAGTTGGCAGACTGGGGACATGGCCTCGTCGACACCACCACCGGACCTCACGACGGACGTCCTCGGCGACCCCTACACGCGGGAGACCCTCGTGCTGGGAGACGACGCCGAGGGGCCGGTGGAGGCCACGCTGGTCCGGCGATGCACTGACCGCCCGACGAGCCTGGGGGCAGTGCTGCACGTGCACGGCTTCTGCGACTACTTCTTCCAGGTCGCCACGGCCGAGTTCTTCACCGCTGCGGGCTACGACTTCTACGCGCTCGACCTGCGCAAGTACGGCCGCTCGCTGCGGCCCCATCAGACGCCCAACTTCTGCCTGGACCTGGCGGAGTACTACCCCGAGCTCGACGAGTCGCTGCGCCGGATCACTGCACGGGACGGGCACGAGCGGGTCATCATCAGCGGCCACTCGACCGGCGGCCTCATCGCAGCGCTGTGGGCCGCCGACCGCCTCGCCCAGGGGCAGCGCGTTGCGGATGCGCTGGTCCTCAACAGTCCCTGGCTGGACCTCCAGGGCTCCTACTTCTTGCGGACGGCCGGCACCGAAGCGATCAACCGACTGGGCCAGCGGCGCCCGTACGCCGTCGTCCCGCGGAACGTCACCGGGGTCTACGTCGAGACCCTGCACCGCAGCCTGCGCGGCGAGTGGGACTTCGACCTCGCCTGGAAGCCGAGGGAGTCGTTCCCGGTACGCGCCGGCTGGCTCCGTGCGGTCCGGATGGGCCACCGCCGGGTTCATCGCGGAATCGACGTCGGGGCGCCCGTGCTCTCCCTGTGCTCGACAGCCAGCCTGGTGCCGCAGGCCTGGACCGAGCAGGCGACCCGGACCGACACCGTCCTCGACGTGAAACAGATCGCCAAGTGGTCCCACCAGCTCGGGCCGCAGGTCACGGTGGTCCGGATCGAGAACGCCATGCATGACGTCCTCTGCTCCCGCAAGGACGTGCGCGACACCGCGTTCGGGGAGATCTCCCGATGGCTCGACTACTCGTTGGAATGACCACCCGACGCACGTGACTCGATGAGCGTCAGTCGAAGAACACGAGGTTGACGATCGCGACGACCCCGACGATCGCGACGAAGGCTCGGAAGACGAAGGGTGGCAGGCGACGGCCGACGGTCGCGCCCACCTGGCCGCCGATGACGGCTCCCGCCGCGATGATGCCGGCCGCCTTCCAGGAGACCTGCGAGATCGTGATGAACACCACGGCGGCCACCCCGTTGACGAGCATCGCCAGAATGTTCTTGGCGGCGTTGATCCGCTGGAGCGACTCGGCCAGGCCCAGGCCCAGGATCGCGATCAGCAGCACGCCTTGGGCCGCGCCGAAATACCCGCCGTAGATGCCGGCGGCGTACACCAGCACCAGCATGATCGCCGAGCCGTGTGGCGGCGCCTGGACCGGCGGGCGGATGTGACGGGAGATCCAGGGCTGAGCGAGGACGAGCACGCAGCCGAGCCCGATGAGCACCGGCACGATCGCGTTGAAGGCCGACGCGGGGAGCTTGAGCAGCAGCAGCGCTCCTGTCAGTCCGCCGAGCACCGACGCCGCGCCAAGGCGGAGCAGGCGAGGTCCCTGGCCCGCGAGCTCGCGACGGTAGCCGATCGCGCCCGACAGGGACCCGGGAACGAGCCCCACGGTGTTGGACACGTTGGCGAGGACGGGCGGGTAGCCGATCGCGAGCAATGTCGGGAACGTGACGAGGGTTCCCGACCCCACGATCGTGTTGATGCCGCCTGCGGCGATCCCGGCAGCGAACAGCGCCAGACCTTCGAGCAGCGTCACTGCCCAGGTGGCGTGGCCGGTGGCTCGTCCGACTCAACAGCGGTGGAGCTCGCGCTCCCCGAGGAACGGGTCGGGTTGGCGGCCTCCTCGGCCAACGCGATCGCCTCGGCCACCTCTTCCTGGGCTGAGGACAGCGCGGAGTCGTCACCCGCACCGCGGTCGGCGTCCACGTCGACGGGCTCGCCGTAGTCGACGCGCTGACGAGGTCCTGCCGCTCTCGGTCGGGATGCCCTGGATCGAGCCGATCGTGCTGCCGAGCCCTTCGAGCGCGCGCCCGATCTCGCTCGGGACGATCCACACCTTGTTGGCGTCGCCCTCGGCGATCTTCGGCAACATCTGGAGGTACTGGTAGGCCAACAGGGCCTGGTCGGGCGACCCGTCGTGGATCGACTGGAAGACGGTGAGGATCGCCTGCCCTTCACCCTGCGCCCGCAGGATGCGCGACTGGCGATCACCCTGGGCCCGCAGGATCAGTGCTTCGCGGTCACCCTCGGCGGTGAGGATCGCGGACTGCTTCTGCCCTTCGGCGGTGAGGATGGCGGCCTGCCGCATACCTTCGGCGGTGAGGATGGCGGCCCGCTTGTCGCGGTCGGCGCGCATCTGCTTCTCCATCGAGTCCTTGATGGACGGTGGCGGGTCGATGCCCTTGAGCTCGACCCGGTTGACCCGGATCCCCCACTTGCCGGTCGCCTCGTCGAGGACGCCTCGCAGAGCGTTGTTGATGTCGTCGCGGCTGGTCAGCGTCTGCTCGAGATCCATGCCACCCGTGATGTTGCGCAACGTCGTCATGGTGAGCTGCTCGATCGCCTGGATGTAGTTGGCGATCTCGTACGTCGCCGCGACCGGGTTGGTCACCTGGAAGTAGATGACGGTGTCGATCGAGACGACGAGGTTGTCCTCGGTGATGACTGGCTGCGGCGGGAACGACACGACCTGCTCGCGGAGGTCGATCAGGTAGCGCACCCGGTCGACGAAGGGAGTGACGATGTTGAGGCCGGCGGACAGGGTCGTCCGGTACTTGCCGAAACGCTCGACGATGCCGGCCCGCGCCTGCGGAACGATGCGGACCGTCTTGAACAGGACGACCGCCGCCACCACCAGCACGATGCCCAGAACAATCAACACGACCATGAAGCCGACCCCCTCAGGGACGCTCGACCGGACGCTCAGCCCGGTGGGATGCCACCCTCTCACGCTGTCACGACTGGGCAGCCGTACAGGCTCCCCGGCCGGGTGCTGCGGCCGTGCTACTCGATGGGGTAGACGACCGCTGTTGCTCCGTCGATCTGGGCCACGCCGACCTTCTCGCCGGGTTCGACCACGACCGACTCGTCGAAGGTTCGCGCCGACCACACCTCGCCGCGCAGCTTCACGCGTCCCGCATGCGCGGTCACTCGCTCGAGCACGAGACCGCTGCGCCCCACCAGCGCCTCCGGTCCGTTCTGCAGGGTCGGTCCGGCGTGCAACCGGCGGACGATGTTCGGACGAACGAAGCCAAGCAGCGCGACCGCCACGACCACGGCACCGAGGACCTGGAACACCAGGTTGAGACCGAGTCCCGCGATCAGTGCCGCGGCCGCGGCACCGACCGCCATCATCAGCAGCGTCAGGTCGAGAGTCGCCAGCTCGGCGCCGGCCAGCACCAGCGCGGCGATCAGCCAGGTCTGCCACTGATGGTCACTGAGCCAGTTCATGCCTCGAGCCTACCGTTCGGGAGTCGTAGACAGCCGAGATCGCGGTGCGTCAGCGACGGTGCGAGCCGGTCTTGCGTCGGGCGCTGTACCGCCCGTCTGACTGCGTGAGCTCCAGGGCCAGGCCGAACGTCTCCGTCAGCGCATCCTCGGTCAGCGTCTCGGGGATGGGTCCGGAGGCCACCACCTCTCCCCCCTTGAGGAGCAGCACGTGGGTGAACCCCGGCGGGATCTCCTCGACGTGGTGGCTGACGAGTACGGTCGCCGGCGACATGGGGTCCAGCGCCAGCACCGACAGGGTGCTGACGAGGTCCTCGCGGCCGCCGAGATCGAGTCCGGCTGCGGGCTCGTCGAGCAACAACAGCTCGGGGTCCGTCATCAGGGCCCGGGCGATCTGCACCCGCTTGCGCTCACCCTCGCTGAGAGTACCGAAGGTGCGGTCCTTCAGATGGCTGACGCCGACCTCCTCCAGCAGCTCGGCGGCACGCTGGTGGTCCAGGTCCTCGTAGGCCTCCCGCCAGCGGCCGAGCACGGCGTACGACGCCGAGACGACGACGTCGGCAACGCGCTCGTCACGCGGGATGCGTTCGCCGAGCGCCGCGCTCGTCAGCCCGATCCGCGGGCGTAGCTCGAACACATCGACCGTCCCGATGACCTCGTCGAGGACTCCGACGACGCCTTCGGTCGGGTACAGGTGAGTGCTGAGGATCTGGAGGAGCGTGGTCTTGCCGGCTCCGTTCGGACCGATGATGACCCACCGCTCGTCTGCCTCGACCCGCCATGTCACGTGGCTCAGGAGTCGGGTGCTGCCACGGATGACCGACACGTCAGCCAGTTCGATGACCGCTGGCATCGCACTCCTTGTCTCGAGGCGGAACGGGCGCGTCTGGGATGGTGCGCGTAGGTCTGGGATGGTCCAGAAGAGTCTGATGAACGGTCCCAACCTATTGCAAGCGCTTCCACACGGCGGCGGCAGCGCGTCGTAGCCGTATCGCCCTCGTAGGCTTTGCCCGTGTTCGCCGTACCTCATGCTGCCCGCACGGCATGCTGGCTCAACGCCTGGATCACCGGACGCGAGAGCGCCGACTCGGTGATCACGGGCATCCTCGGCGAGCAAGCGCACATGGAGTTCGTCGTGTTCGGACACGACGCGCCCGGACTGTCTCCCGCCCTGCTCCTCGGGGAGCTGCGCCGCCATGACGTGCGCCAGGTCAGCGCGGCGCTACCGAGCCCTGGCGATCCGCTCGGCCTCGGTGGCCCGCCCTTGTTCAATGCCGACGCCCTCGACGTAGGCGAGGCCCTCGTGCTCTGGGGAGCCGACGTCGGCCTCGTCCCCCGTACGACGGGTCGCTCGACACGCTGGGAGGGTGCAGCCGCGAACTCCCCGCGGTTCCTTCCGGGAGTCGCCGACGCGGACCGCGCCCTCCGCAGCGCGCTCACGGTCGCGGCCAACGCGCTGGCTGAGCTCGACGTGGCCTCGTGGAACCCAGACGTCGCCGATGCGTTGATGAACCTGCGGCAGCCGGCCCGGCTCGACGCACCCATGAGCTTCCCGTCGGGCGAGGCCGCCCGCACCGCCGTCAGCGGGCTGCGCAGCCAGCACATCGTCGAGCTGGCCCTGGCCGAGCGAGACGGCGGCGCCCTCTCCACCTGGGAGGCCGAGCGTCGCCGCGATGCCCTGATGCCCCTGCAGCAGGCGTCTCGCGCCGCGATCGTCGCGGCCTGCTCGTCCCTCGACGGCAAGTAGGGTGTTCGGGCCATGACCGAAACGTCCCAACCCACCGAGACCGTTCTGATCACGCTGATGGGCCGCGACCGCCCCGGAGTCACGGCGGCGATGTTCGAGACGCTGTCGGAGTCACGGGTCGAGGTCCTCGACATCGAACAGATCGTGCTGCGAGGCCGGCTCGTGCTCGGCATCCTCGTGACGGCGCCCCGCGACGTCCGGCGACTGCGTACCACGGCCGAGGGAACGGCCGAGGCACTCGGCATGGAGATCGAGATCGAGGGCGGTGCGGGTGACAACACCCCTCGCCGTGAGGGCCGGGCGCACGTCACGGTTCTCGGTCGTCCGCTACGACCCGAGACGGTGGCTGCGATCACCGGCCGGATCGCCGACACCGGAGCCAACATCGACCGGATCGTGCGGATGGCTCGCTATCCCGTGACAGCCATCGAGTTCAACGTGTCAGGCGCCGAGATCGGGCGGCTACGCGAAGTGCTGGCCAACGAGGCCGCGCGGCAGAAGGTCGACGTCGCAGTCCAGAACGTGGGGCTCCTGCGGCATGGCCGACGGCTCGTCGTGATGGACGTCGACTCCACCCTGGTCCAGGGCGAAGTGGTCGACATGCTGGCGCAGCGGGCCGGGGTCGCCGACGAGGTGGCGTCGATCACCGCGGCCGCGATGGCCGGTGAGCTCGACTTCGAGTCGTCCCTGCGTCGACGCGTCGGCCTGCTCAAGGGGCCTGCCTGCATCGGCCCTCGACGACGTCTACGAAGCCATGGAGCTCGCCCCGGGTGCCCGGACTCTCGTCCGCACGTTGAAGCGACTGGGCTATCGCTTCGGGGTCGTGAGCGGTGGGTTCACGCAGCTCATCGAGCGAATCGCGGCCGACCTGGACATCGACTACGCCCGGGCCAACCGGCTCGAGATCGTCGAGGGCCACCTCACCGGGGAGCTCCTCGGCCCCGTCATCGACCGGGCCGCGAAAGCACAGGCGCTTCGCGACTTCGCGAAGGACTCCAAGGTCACGCTCGACCGGACGGTGGCGATCGGCGACGGCGCGAACGATCTCGACATGCTCGCCGCGGCAGGCCTCGGGATCGCGTTCAACGCCAAGCCGGTTGTCCGGCAGGCCGCGCACACGGCGGTCAATGTGCCCTACCTCGACGCCATCCTCTATCTGCTCGGGATCAGCCGCGAGGACATCGAGGCCGCCGACGCCGAGCACGGCATCACCACGCCACACCCGGACGTGCCCTGAGCCGTCGAGGCGCGTCAGTCCCCGGGTGTGTACGCCGCCAGCAGCCGGCCGTGCCCCTCGTCCACGTCGGCCCAGGTCGTGACGTCGAAGCCGAAGGCCCCGATCCCCGACGTGGGGAACCGCACCTCGGCGGCCCCGTCAGCCTGGATGAGGAAGCCGAGCTGCGCCATCGCCGGGTTGTGGCCGACGACCATCGCCGACGTCAGCCCGTCCGGCACGGCGGCCGAGACGATGTCGAGGGCCTCGTACCCGTCGGCGCCGTAGAGCTCGTCGATCAGCTCGACCCGGCGTACACCGGCCATCGTGGCGACCAGCTCGGCGGTCTCCTCCGCACGTGCCGCTGTCGAGGCCAGGATGATGCCGGGCGCCAGGCCGGTGGACGCCACCCAGGCGCCCGCTGCTCCGGCGTCGGCCCGCCCTCGTTCGGTGAGGCGGCGGACATGGTCGGTCTCGGCCACCTGCTCCGTCTTGGAATGGCGCATCACGAGCAGCGTCAACCCGGCCACCTCGGCTGCGCTGCCTGTCGTTCCGGTCATGGAGCCATCCTGCCCGGTCTGCGGACAACCGGCATGGACGGCTTCCCCGATGGACGACTCCGGCACGCGCTGCGGTCGCCAACCCGTAGGGTGCTGCGCATGACAGACACGTCCGTCGGGGTGGGCCGCCTCTACGTGATCGGTGGCGCCGAGGACAAGCTCAAGCGACGCACGGTCCTGCGCCGCTTCGTCGAGGCGTGCGGCGGCGAGCAGGCGCGCATCGCCGTGATCCCGACTGCTTCCTCACTGGGACCGGAGATCATCGAGGTCTACGCCGCGCTGTTCGCGCGGCTCGGCGCCGGATCGACGACCGCGGTCAGGCCGGAGTCGCGCGAGGACGCCAACGACGCGCGTTTCGTCAGCAGGCTCGATGACGTCAGCGGCATCTTCATGACCGGTGGCAACCAGCTCAAGCTGTCTGCTGTGATCAACGGCACGGCGTTCGGAGAAGCGATCCGCGATGCGCATCATCGCGGGGTGACCATCGGTGGAACGTCGGCAGGTGCCAGCGTGCAGTCGTCACACATGGTGGCGTTCGGGTCCGGCGGTGCCACGCCGAAGCAACGGATGACCCAGCTCGCCTCCGGACTGGGGCTCGTGCGCGACTGTGTGATCGACCAGCACTTCGCACAGCGCAACCGCTATGGGCGTCTGCTCATGCTGATCGCCCAGTCACCGGACCTGTTGGGGATGGGTGTCGACGAGGACACCGCCGCCATCATCACCGACCACGAGCTCGAGGTCATCGGACGCGGTGCGGTCACCGTCATCGACGGCCGCGACGTCGTGTCCAACGCGCACGAGGCCACGCACACGAAGCCGCTGCTGGTGTCCGGCGCCCGTCTGCACGTCCTCCCCGCGGGGGCGAAGTTCGACCTGGTCAAACGTGCGCTGATCCCGGCGCCCACGCAACCGCATCCCGACGAGGTCGAGGAGCTGGAGGAGGCGGCGAACGGCCTGCGGAAGCTCGCCCGCGACATCGCCGCCGAAGGCGTCTCGCCCACCTATTTCCGTCGCCGCCGGGCGCGTTCGACGTCGGCTGACCGAGAGGACGGTTCCGCATGAGCAGCTCCGAGACCGACCGCGGCGGCACCGCGATCGACGCCGCTCTGCCCGAGGCTCCGAAACCGGAGCTCGCCATCCTCGAGACGCGGGTCTATCGCGGCGCGAACATCTGGTCATACGACAAGGCGATTCACCTGGTCGTCGACCTCGGCGTGCTCGAGGAGTGGCCGACCGACCGGATCCCGGCGTTCACCGAGCGCCTCCTCAACCTGCTGCCCCGGCTCAACAACCACTCGTGCTCGCGCGGGCGCAAGGGCGGCTTCGTCGAGCGGCTCACCGAGGGCACCTGGCTGGGCCACGTCGCCGAGCACGTGGCGCTGCAGCTCCAGCAGGAGGTCGGGCACGACCTGCGCCGCGGCAAGACGCGGCAGGTGCCGGGCGAACCCGGCCGCTACAACGTGATCTACGGGTACGTCGACGAGAACGTCGCCATCTCGGCAGGACGGCTCGCCGTACGCCTCATCAACCATCTCGTCGAGACCGAGCCCGGCTTCGACTTCGAGACCGAGCTCGAGAACTTCATCGTCAAGGCCGAGCGGACCGCGTTCGGTCCGTCCACGCAGGCGATCATCGACGAGGCGGTGTCGCGGGACATCCCGTGGATCAGGCTCAACCAGCACTCGCTGGTGCAGCTGGGCCAGGGCGTGCACCAGAAGCGCATCCGCGCCACCATGACCTCCAACACGTCCGCCATCGCCGTCGACGTCGCGAGCGACAAGGACCTCACCGGTCGACTACTCAGCGCAGCCGGGCTCCCCGTACCGCGCGCGGAGTCGGTCCGGACAGCCGACCAGGCGGTCGCGGTGGCGAACCGGATCGGCTACCCCGTCGTCTGCAAGCCGTTGGACGGCAACCATGGCCGTGGCGTCTGTCTCGACCTGCAGGACGGTGCCGCCGTACGCGAAGCGTTCCCGATCGCCGAGGAGCAGTCCCGCCGCGGCTGGGTCATCGTCGAGACGTTCGTGACAGGCAAGGACTACCGCTGCCTGGTCATCGACGGGCGGATCGCGGCGATCGCCGAACGCGTTCCCGCCCACGTCATCGGAGACGGCATCCAGACCGTGGCCGAGCTGGTCGAGGAGACGAACGCGGACCCCCGCCGCGGCATCGGTCACGAGAAGGTCCTCACCCGCATCAAGGTCGACGACGCTGCGTTGGCGCTTCTGAAGGAGCAGGGCTACGCGCTGAAGGACGTGCCGCCGGCCGGTGAGATGCTCAAGCTGACGCTGACCGGCAACATGTCGACCGGCGGTATCTCGATCGATCGCACGTTCGAGGCCCACCCCGAGAATGTCGAAATCGCCGAGGAGGCGGCTCGCGTCATCGGGCTCGACATCGCCGGCATCGACTTCATCTGCCCCGACATCACCGAGCCCGTGCGCGAGACCGGGGGCGCGATCTGCGAGGTGAACGCAGCGCCCGGCTTCCGCATGCACACCCACCCGACCATCGGCGACCCACAGTTCATCTCCAAGTCGGTGGTCGACATGCTGTTCCCGCCTGGTGCGCCGAGCCGTATCCCGATCGTCGCGGTCACGGGGACGAACGGCAAGACGACGACGGCACGGATGATCGCCCACATCTTCAAAGGCATGGGCCGCAAGGTCGGTATGACGTCGACCGACGGGGTCGTGATCGATGAACGTCTGGTCATCCGGGCCGACGCGTCCGGACCCAAGTCTGCCCGGATGGTGCTGCAGAACCCGCGCGTCGACTTCGCCGTCTTCGAAGTGGCCCGCGGTGGCATCCTGCGGGAGGGGCTGGGCTACGAGCGCAACGACGTCGCCGTCGTGCTGAACGTGCAGCCCGACCACCTGGGGCTGCGCGGCATCAACACCGTTGAGCAGCTCGCGGACGTCAAGGCGGTGCCGGTCGAGGCCGTACCACGCAGCGGCCACGGGGTGCTGAACGCCGACGACCCGCTGGTCCGGGCGATGCGCCGCCGCTGCTCCGGCGAGATCGTCTGGTTCAGCATGGAACCTCGTGGCACCGAGGTCCGCGAGTTCATCGATGCGCACTGTCGTCGCGGCGGCAAGGCCGTCGTCCTGGAGCAGAGCGACAAGGGCGACATGATCGTCGTCCGGCACGGGTCACGCGAGATGCAGCTGGCATGGACCCACCTGCTGCCCGCCACGTTCGCTGGCCGTGCCGTCATGAATGTGCAGAACTCGCTGGCGGCCGCGGCCGCAGCCTTCGCGGCCGGGGCGCCGTTGCACGACATCCGGCAGGGTTTGCGGACCTTCTCCACGAACTACTACCTGTCGCCGGGCCGGCTCAACGAGATCGAGGTCGACGGGGTCCACGTGATCATCGACTACTGCCACAACGCGCCGGGCATGCGCATGCTCGGCGATTTCGTCGACAAGGTCGGCGACGGCCTGATGCAGGTCACCGACCTCGCCAAGCCATCCCGCATCGGGGTGATCGCGACCGCTGGAGACCGGCGTGACGAGGACATCCGGGAGCTCGGACTGGTGGCCGCTGACCACTTCGACGTGATCGTCGTCCGGGAGGATGCCGCGTTGCGCGGTCGTAAACGCGGCGAGACCTCGGAGCTGGTCGCCCACGGCGTACGGGAGCGGGTGTCGTCCGGCGCGCGCTGCAAGCAGGTCGAGGTGGTGCTCGACGAGATCGACGCCACCCGCCATGCCATGGCGCGGGCGAACAAGGGCGATCTGGTCGTCATCTGCGTCGACAAGCACCCCGCCGTACTGGCGGAGCTGGAGTCCTGGTCCTCGCGAGCTCAGGCGGGTGCCCGGTCGGCCGACGACGAGCTCATCGGCGACCCCGACCTCGTCAACCCCACTGCCTCCCCCAGCGCCCCCTAGCCCCGCACTCCCCTCGCTACCCCCTCAGCCCCCCTAGCCCCTCAGCCCTCCTAGCCCCTCAGCCCTCCTAGCCCCTCAGACCTCCACCCACTCAGCCCTCCTAACCCCTCAGCCCTCCTACCCCCACTCCCCAAGCCAGATACCCAGTGGCCGTAGCGCGTTTGCCTAGTTCACAAGCCAGCTGGATTGTGAACTAGGCAAACGCGCCGCTCGGAGTGGGGGTTTGGGTTGGGGAGTTGGGGGAGGTGGCGTGGCTGGGCTAGGCCGTGGGGGCTGGAGCGGCGAGGAGGACCTTGTCGCGGAGTACGGCGGGGGTGTCCACGGTGGCGCGCCGCTCGGCCAGCCACTCGGCGAGCACCACTCGGTCCTGGTGGCACATGACCGCGACGACGTCACCAGGGTCGGCCCTGGCCATCAGCGCCTCCAGCCCCGCCAGCTCGGAGCGGTACGCCGGGACGTCCTGCACGCCGACCGTGGCGGCGCCGGCACGATAGATCGCCGTCAGCTCGTCGATGTCGCGTCCACGCAGGTAGTCGGACTTGTGCACGATCACCATGACGTCTGAGTCGCGAGCCCCGATCTCCCCCAGGCTGCGAACCAGCTCGTCTGTCCTGTCACCGGCCGTCCCCAACGCCAGCAGGGTGCGGCCACCGGCTTGGCGCAACCCGTTCATCACCTCGATGAGAGCCTCCAGGCCGGCCTCGTTGTGCGCCAGGTCGAGGATGACGGTGACACCGCCGAGGGTGTAGATGTTCATCCGGCCGGGATTGAGCTCGGGTCCGGGGGCGAACGACGTCAGGCCGGCAACGACAGCGTCACGGGGCAAGCCCGCACCCAGCGCGGCCGATGCAGCGGCGAGCGCGTTCTCCAGGTTGAAGTGGCTCAGGCCGGCCAACGTCATCGGCACGTCCACGACCTGGACCAGCGGATCCGGGTCACCGTCCGGCGCCAGCACACAGATCCAACCGTCGATCACGGTCGTGGCACGACCTCCCGAGCTCAGTACCTCGCGCACGCTCGGCGAGTCCGGGTCGCGGCTGAACACCCATGGACGTGCGGTGATCGTCGAGCGCATCGCGAACACGCGAGGGTCGTCGCCGTTCAGCACCGCCCATCCTGTCGGCTTCGTGATGTGCGGAACCACCGCCTTCACTTCGGCCAGCTGGTCGACCGTGTCGATGCCGTGCAGACCCAGGTGGTCGGCGCTGACGTTCGTCACGACCGACACGTCGTTGTGCCGGACCCCTATCCCGCGCAGCAGGATGCCGCCGCGCGCGGTCTCCGTGACGGCCAGCTGGACCCCCGGCTGGCTGAGCACGCGCCCGGCGCCGCTCGGACCCGAGTAGTCCCCGGCCTCGACGAGCTCGCCGTCGGCGTAGATTCCGTCGGTCGAGGACCATCCGACGTGCAGCCCGGCCTGCCGGCCGATGTGACCGATCATCCGGGCCGTGGTCGTCTTGCCGTTCGTCCCCGTCACCGCGATGACCGGGATCGTCGGTTTGAGTGTGGTGGGTCCCGGGCCACGGTCCGACCGGCGTACGCCGTCGGCCACCTCGCTGACGAGCGCCTCGATGTCAGCCGACGGCAACCCGTCCAGCACCGTCGCGACAGCCCTGCCGAGCGCCTCGGCATGGCCGCGGTAGCGCCAGGGATAGGCGACGACGAGCCGATGTACGTCACTGGTCGGCCGTACCCGCACCGCCAGCCGGTGCGTCCCCACCTCGGCGGCCACCTGCCGCACGAGCCTGGCCACCGCCCGAGCAGCGAACCGTTGCCGGAACCCGGACCCGGGTACGCCCGGCCGCACGCTCACGAGCCCGATCCGGTGGGCGAACCGCAACACGGTCTCGACGGGCGCCTCCACCAACGACGTGAGGTCGAGCGTCAGCTTCACCGCAGCCCGCGGGAAGTACAGGTTGGGTCCCTCGAGCATCCGGAGCTCGACCAGGGAGGACCGGGGCTCGGCGGGCTCCCGCGCTGCAGCGGCGATCGGGCTGGTCACGGCGGACACGCTATCGCTGTCGCCGGACCGGTCAGGCGCCCATCGCGTGGTAGCCGCCGTCGACGTGCACGATCTCACCGGTCGTCTTGGGCATGAAGTCGCTCAGCAACGCCACGATCGTGCGTGCGGTCGGCTCGAGGTCGTTCAGGTCCCAGCCGAGCGGTGCCCGCTTGACCCACTCCTCCTCGAACATCTCGAAGCCGGGGATCGCCTTGGCGGCCAGCGTCTTCAGCGCGCCGGCCGACACCAGGTTGGATCGGATGCCCTTCGGGCCGAGGTCCCGGGCCAGGTAGCGGTTGCAGGACTCCAGCGCTCCCTTGGCGAAGCCCATCCAGTCATACCCCGGCCACGCCACGGAGGCGTCGAACGTGCACCCGACGATGCTGCCGCCCGGCTGCATCAAGGGCAGGCACGCCACCGCCAGCGACTGGTACGAGTACGCCGAGACGCGGACGGCCTGCGCAACGTCGTCCCACGGGCCTTCCAGGAACTTGCCACCGAGAATCGTCTGCGGGTTTCCGTAGGCGATCGCATGGACGACGCCGTCGAGACCGTCGACGTGCTGGCGGAGCTCCCCCTCGAGCCGAGCGAGGTGGTCGTCATCGCTCACGTCGAGCTCGATGACCGGCGGAGTGGTCGGGAGCCGCCCTGCGATGCGCTTGGTGATCGACAGTGCCCGGCCGAAGTTCGAGATGATCACGGTCGCGCCCTGCTCCTGCGCCACCTTTGCCGTGGCGAAGCCGATCGACGAGTCGAGCGTGACGCCGGCGACCAGGATGCGCTTGCCGTCCAGGATTCCCATACGATGCTGCCTTTCTGTCGGCCCAGGTGTGAGTGTCGCTGCTATGAGGGGGTCGGGAGGGCGTCAGTGCCCCATGCCCAGGCCCCCGTCTACCGGGATGACCGCACCCGTGATGTACGCCGCTTCGTCGGAGGCGATCCAGCGGACCACACCGGCGATCTCCTCACTCGTGGTGAAACGGCCCAGCGGGATCGCGGCCTGGTACTCCGTCTTCTTGTCCGGTGGAAGCTCGGCGGTCATGTCGGTGTCGACGAAACCGGGCGCGACGACGTTGGCCGTGATCGACCGGCTGCCGAGCTCGCGCGCGATCGACCGGGCCATCCCGATCAGGCCGGACTTGCTGGCCGCGTAGTTGACCTGCCCTGCCGAGCCGAGCAGACCGACCACCGACGAGATCAGCACGATGCGCCCCCTCCGCAGCCGCAGCATGCCCTTCGCGGCCCGCTTCACCACCCGGAAGGAACCAGTCAGGTTGGTCTCGATGACAGCGTCCCAGTCGTCGTCGGACATCCTGAGCAGCAACGTGTCCCGGGTGATACCGGCGTTGGCCACGAGCACCTCGACCGGTCCCTGTTCGGCCTCGATCGTCGCGAACGCCGCCTCGACGGCCTCGGGATCGGTCACGTCGCACTGCACGCCGAGAAATCCGGCCGGCGGCTCACCCGAGCGATAGGTGACGGCCACGTTGTCGCCGTTGTCGGCGAACGCCTGCGCGATCGCCCGTCCGATTCCCCGGTTGCCTCCGGTCACGAGTACCGATCTGCTCACCGTGCTCCCTTCTCCGGTCTGTATCGCCGCCTGACGCTATCGCGTTCCCCGCGTCGTGGGCGTGTGCGGCTGCCGCAGGTGGATCTGTGGGTTCCTCCCGCGGGTGGTCTCGTGGGTTTCCTCCCGCAGGTTGGTCTTGTGGGTTCCTCCCGCAGGTGGCTTCAACTCGTAGCGTTGTTCGCACCCGTCCGGTCGCACGCTCCTCGGAGCCGGTCAAACGGCTCACTCGTCATCCTCCAGGCGGAAGCCGAGCTTGAGTGCCCACCTGGAAATGCTCGACCTGGTCGTCGATCACCTGGCCACGGACCTGTGTCACCTCGAACCAATCGAGATGCCGCAGCGTCCGACTGGCCCGCTTGACGGCGTTGCGGATGGCATCGTCGATGCCTGCCTGCGAGGTACCGACGACCTCGGTGACGCGATACGTACGGTTCGACACGGTGGACCTCCTGGTGGGACGGACTGGTCTGGCCCATCATGTCGCGTCGGCCGCCCCGCTGGCGAAGTTGTGCAGCCCGAGGGGGCCCGTGAGCGCCGTGACAAACCGGCGTACCGTGGTGCCAAGGAGAAAACCTGTGACTCAGCACCAGGAACACCCGGTCAGCATCACGTCGGCACGCACCAGCCATTCCGATGACTTACGCAAGCGCCAGCGCCGCTACCTGCTGTCCATGGGGATCAGGACGATCTGCTTCGTGCTGGCGGTCGTCACCGATGGTCCCGTGCGGTGGGTGTTCGTGTTCGGCGCAGTGTTCCTCCCCTATGTCGCCGTCGTCCTCGCGAACGCGACCGATCGACGCAGCCGCCCCGGTCCGCCGCAGTTCGTGGCCGAAGAGCACCCGGCTCTCGAGCGTGGGCCTGGGGACATCACCCCGACTCACAAGGTCTAGACCGAATCGAAGGTCCATGGCACACTGGCCCGCGAAGGCGAGCCGGGTCCCCCGTCGGCGAGCCTGTCGTGATGCCGGACCGCTTCCCCCCGTGGCTGTCCGGCATCACCCTTGTCCGGCCCCCGATGAACGACCCGACGGAGGTGTCGTGAGCGAACCGCCCCCCACCAGCGCAGAGCCGGTCACCTGCTCGGCGAAGGGCTGCCAACAGCCGGCGACCGTGGCGCTGCTCTGGAACAACCCGAAGATCCACACCCCCGACCGCCGCAAGACCTGGCTGGCCTGTGATGAGCACGAGCTGTCGCTGACGCAGTTTCTCTCCGCCCGCGGCTTCATGCGCGACACCGAGCGCCTCCTCCCCTGAGGAAGTGCCTCCCGACGGCGACCTCGGCTGAGCCCGGTCAGCCGCCGATCGAGCTCATCGGCCGCGCCGGCTGGAGGAACGTCGGGTCGTCGATGCCATGGCCGGGACGCTTGGTCCACATGGCCGCGCGCCAGCGCTCGGCGATGACCTCGTCGGTGGCACCATCGCGCAGGGGAGTCCGGAGGTCGGACTCCTCCCGCGCGAACAGGCAGTTGCGCACCTGACCGTCAGCGGTCAACCGGACGCGGTCACAGTCGCCGCAGAACGGGCGGGTGACCGATGCGATCACGCCCACCGTGGCCGGGCCTCCGTTGACCAGGAAGAGCTCGGCAGGAGCGCTGCCCCGCTCATCCGGATGCGGGGTGAGGTCGAAGCTGGTCTCGAGGGACGCAAAGATCTCGTCAGCGGTGATCATCAGGTCGCGACTCCAGCCGTGCTGCGCGTCGAGTGGCATCTGCTCGATGAACCGCAGCTCGTAGCCGCGCTCGAGGCACCAGCGCAGCAGCTCAGCGGCCTGGTCCTCGTTGTGCCCCCGCAGCAGGACGGCGTTGACCTTGACCGGCGCCAGACCCGCCACGTGGGCTGCGTGGAGACCACGGACGACGTCGTCGAAACGGTCGCGGCGGGTGATCGCCTTGAAGGTGTCGGGGCGGACGGTGTCGAGACTGACGTTGACGCGATCGAGCCCCGCCTCTGCCAGCGCCGGGGCGACGCGTTCGAGCCCGATGCCATTGGTGGTCACCGCGATGCGCGGTCGCGGCTTGAAGGTCCGCGGTGCGAGCGACGATGTCGGTGAAGCCCCGCCGGATCAGCGGCTCACCACCGGTGAACCGGATCTGCTGCACCCCGAGTCGCGTCACGGCTATGCCGATCAGCCGCACGACCTCGTCGTCGGTGAGCACCTCGGCGTTCGGCAACCAGTCGAGGCCTTCAGCGGGCATGCAGTACGAGCAACGCAGATTGCACCTGTCGGTCAGCGACACCCGGAGATCGGTCGCGACCCGACCATAGGGGTCGGCCAGCGGCAGCAGGTCTGTCGGCGAACTCGTCACCAGGCCACCTTACGTGGTCATACCGACTCCCGGCACACAGTCCGTGCCGCAGTCGGGTTAGTTTGGCAGTGCTGTGTCCATCTCGAAGATCACGCCCGAGCCCACCGCGGCGACTCCCGAACGACCCACGTCGTACCGCTTCCTGCTGTCCCGACGCTGGCTCGGGCTGCTGTTGGCGGTGCTGGTCGTCTCGTCCGCCTGCTACGAGCTCGGACGCTGGCAGTTCCACCGGTACGCCGAGCGACACGACAGCAACGCCGTGACTCGCGCCAACCTCGCGGCTGCGCCGGCTCCCCTCGACGACGTGATGAGCACGGACGCCCCGCCGTCGTCGACCGACGAGTGGCGCCGGGTCGAGGTGACGGGGAGCTACGACGCGGACCGTCAGCTCGCCGTGCTCTACCGCACGCGGTCCGGCGCGCCCGGCATCGACATCGTGACGCCGTTGGTCACCTCGTCGGGCGCTGCTGTGCTCGTCGACCGCGGGTGGCAGCAGACGGCCGGCAACGGCAACCAGGTCAACGACCTGCCCGCTCCACCGGGATCGACCGTGACCGTCACCGGTTGGGTGCGCCTGAACTCCAGTGACAGCGGCAACCGCGTCGCCCCGTCTGACGGATCGGTCCGGTCGATCTCCTCGATCGCGATCGCGCCGACTCTGCCGTACCCGCTCTACCAGGGCTTCCTCGACCTCACCGGCGAGAGCCAGACCGTCAAGCCGAGTCCGGCGCGGGCCGACCCGCCCGACCTGAGCGGCGGACCGAGCTTCTTCTACGGCGTCCAGTGGTGGTTCTTCGCGCTCCTCGCGATCGGGTTCTGGGTCTACTTCGCCTACGCGGAGCGCAACGGCACGAAGCGGCGACCCGACACCGCGGATCCTGAGGTCACAGACCGCGAATGAGCCCACCGTCGACGGGCAGCATGGCACCGGTGATGTATGACGCCGCGGGGGAAAGCAGGAATGCGGCCGCCCGACCGAACTCGGCCGGCTCGCCGTAGCGACGCAGCGGGATGCTCTCGGCGGACTCCCGCCGTGCGGCCTCAGGATCCGCAGCCCGTCCGTCGAGCTCGCGCACACGCTCGGTGTCGACCCGCCCGGGCATGAGTCCGTTGACCCGGATCCCACCCGGGCCGAGCTCGTCAGCGAGGTTCTTGGCGAGCATCGCCAGACCGGGGCGGAGTCCGTTCGAGATGGCGAGGGAGGTCAAGGGCTGCTTGACCGAGGTCGACAGGACGAGAGCGATCGAGCCGCCGTTGCCCAGTTCTCGACCCAGCGCGGTGGCGAGCCGGACAGCCCCCAGGAAGACGGCATGGAACGCCTCGGTCCACTCCTCGTCGGTGCGCTCCATCGCTGGCCCAGCCGTCGGGCCGCCCACGCTGATCAGGGCTCCGTCGAGGCGTCCGTAGATCTGTCTCGCCGCACCGATGAGCGCAGCCGGAGTCGCCGGGTCGGCGTTGTCGGCCGCCACGCCGTACGCCGCATCTGGCCCGAGCGCTTCGACGCAGGCGTCGACAGAGGTTTGGTTGCGTGAAGAGACGACGACCCGGGAGCCCTCCGCGACGAGCACCTCCGCGGTGGCCCTGCCGAGCCCCCGGCTTGCCCCGGTGACGATGTAGACGTGGTCGCTGAGTCCGAGGTCCATACGGGACATTGTGCCTACGGCGGGGCTCAGCCGCTTTGCCGGGCCGCGGGGCGCTGGTCCGGTGCGCCGGTCAGGACAACGCCGGCTCAGCGTCCGTGGAGGAGGCGAACTGCGTGTCGTAGAGCTGTCGGTAGAGCCCTCCGCGGGCCAGCAGCTCGGTGTGCGTGCCGTGATCAACGACACGTCCCTGGTCGATGACCAGGATCTGGTCGGCGTTGCGCACCGTCGAGAGGCGGTGCGCGATCACCATCGACGTCCGGCCCTCGAGCGCAGTGTCGAGCGCGCGTTGCACCGCGGCCTCGGACTCGCTGTCGAGGTGGGCCGTGGCCTCGTCCAGCACGATGATGCGGGGCGCCTTGAGAAGCAGCCGGGCGATGGCGAGGCGCTGCCGCTCCCCACCGCTGAGCCGGTAGCCGCGGTCGCCGACCACTGTGTCGAGGCCGTCCGGCAGCGACGCCACCAGGCCCCAGATCTGGGCGGCGGCGAGGGCTTCCTGGAGCTCGTCGTCGCCGGCGTCCGGTCGTGCGTAGAGCAGGTTGGCCCGGATGCTGTCGTGGAACATGTGGGCGTCCTGGGTGACGTACCCGACCATGCCGTGCAGGGACTCCTGGGTCACCTCGCGCACGTCGTGCGCGCCGACGAGGACCTCACCGGAGGTCACGTCGTACAACCGGGCGACCAGGTGGGTCAGTGTGGTCTTGCCGGCGCCTGACGGCCCGACGAGGGCCACCATCTGCCCCGGTTGGACGACGAAGCTGACGTCGTGCAGGACCTCGGTGCTGACGCGACCGTCCTGGATCGCCGCGATCTCCAGGCTCGCCAGCGACACCTCGTCGGCCGTCGGGTAGGCGAAGTCGACGTGCCGGAACTCGACGCCTGCGGGCGCATCCTCGATGGAGACAGCGTCGTCGACCTCCTTGATCATCGGCTCGAGGTCGAGCACCTCGAAGACGCGCTCGAACGACACCAGCGCGGTCATGATGTCGATGCGTACGTTCGACAGCGCCGTCAGCGGGCCGTACAACCGACCCATCAGCGCGGCCAGGGCGACCAGGTCGCCGACGGTCACGGCGTCGCGGATGGCCAGGTGTCCGCCGATGCCGTACACGAGCGCTGTCGCCAGCGCGGCCACGAGAGTCAGCGCGCTGTAGAAGATCCGCCCCACCATCGCGATCTGGACCCCGAGATCGCGGACCCGCGCAGACCGATCCGAGAACTCGCGCTGCTCGTCGGGGAGCCGGCCGAACAGCTTCACGAGCAACGCACCACCGACGTTGAAGCGCTCGGTCATGGTGGCGGAGAGCAAGGCGTTCGTCTGCATCTGCTCGCGCGTCAGGCCGGCGAGCTTGCGGCCTGCCCACTTGGCCGGGAAGAGGAAGACCGGCAGCATCGCCAGCGCGATCAGCGTGATCTGCCACGACAACAGGAACATGAAGCCGGCGACCATGAGCACGCTGATGAGGTTGCTGACCACACCGGACAGGGTCGACGTGAACGCTCGCTGGGCGCCGATGACGTCGTTGTTGAGCCGCGAGACGAGCGACCCGGTGTGGGTGCGCGAGAAGAACGCCAGCGGCATCCGCTGGACGTGGCCGAAGACCTTGGTGCGCAGGTCGTAGATGAGCCCCTCACCGATTCGGGAGGAGTACCACCGTTGGGCGAGCGTGAGGGCCGCTTCGCCGACGGCGAGCATGGCGACGACGAGTGCCAGCAACGTGACGAGGCCGCTGTCGCCCTTGAGGATGCCGTCGTCCACGATCTTCTTGAACAGCAGCGGGCCGGCGACGACGAGGAGCGCATCGACGACGACGAGACCCAGGAAGAGGTAGACCTGGCGCGTGTAGGGACGTGCGAACGCGAGGATCCGACGGGTGGTGCCGGGGGTCAGTCCCTCCCGGCCCTTCGTCGGGTCCTCGCGCGAGAACTGATGCATCATCCGCATCGGGTTGGGGCTAGCGCTCATCGTGACACCGTGAACACCCGGTCAGCCCGGATTGTTCCCCATGTCGATGTGCCCGGCCTCGGCGAGAGCGCGCAACCGGCGTACCTGACTCGAGCGCTCCGCGGTGAGCTGGTCGTCGTAGCTGCGTCCCGACGCGGTCCGCAGCAAGGCCTTGGTGGCCGTGACTGCTCCGTGTGGTGGTGCGGTCAGCGCTACTGCCAGGTCCGACACGGTCGCGTCCAGATGCGCAGGTGGTACGACGATCGTCGCCAGGCCCAGCGCAGCCGCCTCCTCGGCGCCGACCCAGCGGCCGGTCACGCAGATCTCGAGGGCCCGCGCGTAGCCGACGGCGGCGACCAGGGGCTTGGTCCCGCCCAGGTCGGGCACCAGGCCCAGCGTGATCTCTCGCATCGAGAACTGGGCGTCGCTTGCGCACACGCGCAGGTCGCACGCGAGCGCCAGCTGGAAGCCGGCACCGACCGCATGCCCCTGCACGGCGGCGATGCTGACCACGTCGGGGCGCTGCCAGACGCTGAACGCCTCCTGGAACGTCGAGATCTGTTCCGCCAGCGCGAGGTCGTCCAGCTCGACCAGCTCGGCGAAGGACGTGTCGCCGGGAATTCCCTCCGGAGTGAACATCCGGGTGTCCAGCCCGGCGCTGAACGAGGGGCCTTCGGCCCGGATCACCGCCACGCGGATCTCGTCGCCGAGCCCGGCGGCAATCTCCGCCAGCGTCTCCCACAGCTGCGGGGACTGCGCGTTGCGGGTCTCGGGTCGGCACAACGTGATCGTGGCCACGGGTCCGTCGGTCTCCAGCCGGAGGCCGACGGCGGAGTAGGAGTCGTGGGCATCGGTCATGGCGGCAGCCTAGACGGCACTCCCCCTGGCCTGGCCCCAACAGGTGCGGCCGCGGGCTCGCCCGACGGGACCCGACGTCTCAGGCGAGGGCGACCAGGTCTCCGTACTCCTCGTTCCAGAGGTCTTCGACACCATCGGGAAGGATCAGCACCCGGTCAGGCTGCAGCGCCCGCACGGCCCCCTCGTCGTGGGTGACCAGCACGATCGCGCCCTCGTAGGTGCGGATCGCCGCGAGCACCTCCTCGCGGCTGGCGGGGTCGAGGTTGTTGGTCGGCTCGTCCAGCAGCAGCACGTTCGCGGTGGACACAACGAGTGTCGCCAGTGCCAGCCGGGTCTTTTCTCCCCCGGACAGCACGCTGGCCGGCTTCTGGGCGTCGTCGCCGGAGAACAGGAAGGAGCCGAGCACGCTGCGAGCCTGCGTCTCGTTCAGCTCCGGGGCCGCGGTCTGCAGGTTCTCGAACACCGTCCTGCCCAGGTCGAGCGTCTCGTGCTCCTGCGCGTAGTAGCCGAGCTTGAGTCCGTGGCCCGGGAGGATGGCCCCGGTGTCGGACTCGTCGAGGCCGCCCAGGATGCGCAGCAGCGTGGTCTTGCCGGCGCCGTTCAGGCCGAGGATGACGACCCGGCTGCCCTTGTCGATCGCAAGGTCGACGTCCGTGAACACCTCCAGTGATCCGTAGGACTTCGACAGCTCCTCGGCCATCAGCGGCGTCTTGCCGCACGGCGCGGGCTTGGGGAACGAGATCCGCGCCACCTTGTCCTGGCGACGGTCCGCCTCGAGCCCACCGAGGAGCCGCTCGGCACGCTTGGCCATGTTCTGGGCCGCGACCGCCTTCGTCGCCTTGGCCCGCATCTTGTCGGCCTGCGCGAGCAGCGCGCCCGCCTTCTTCTCGGCGTTGGCGCGCTCACGACGGCGGCGACGCTCGTCGGTCTCGCGCTGCTGCAGGTAGGCCTTCCAGCCGACGTTGTAGACGTCGATCTCGGCTCGGTTGGCGTCGAGGTGGAACACCCTCGTCACGGTCTCGTCGAGCAGGGCGACGTCGTGGCTGATGACCACCAACCCGCCCTTGTGCGCCTTGAGGTAGTCACGGAGCCAGACGATCGAGTCGGCGTCGAGGTGGTTCGTCGGCTCGTCGAGCAGCAGAGTCTCCGCACCGGAGAACAGGATGCGGGCCAGCTCGACGCGACGGCGCTGCCCGCCCGACAGTGTCTGCAACGGCTGGCCGAGCACCCGGTCGGGAAGGCCCAGGCTCGAGGCGATCTGCGCCGCCTCCGACTCCGCCGAGAAGCCACCGGCAGCATGCAGCTCGGCATCGGCCTGCGTGTAGCGCTTCATCGCGCGTTCGCGGACTGCTTCGTCGTCGCTGCCCATCTCCAGCTCGGTCTCGCGCAGCCGGCGTACGACGTCGTCGAGGCCACGTGCCGAGAGGATGCGGTCGCGGGCGAGCACGGTCAGGTCACCGGTGCGCGGGTCCTGGGGCAGGTAGCCGACCTGGCCGGTCCGCACGACGTCTCCCCCGGCCGGCTGCGCCTCGCCGGCGAGGATCTTCGTCATCGTGGTCTTGCCGGCGCCGTTGCGGCCGACGAGTCCGACCCGGTCGCCGGGGCCGATACGGAAGCTCGCGTCGTCGACGAGGATGCGCGCACCCGCGCGGACATGGAGGTGGTGAGTGGTGATCATGGCGAGGCGGAACGACTTTCACAGGTGAGGTGGACGGCGGTCGAGCGGGCAGTGAAGCAGCGAGGACCGACGTCCGTGGACAGGAGTCGGCTGTGCCCGGCAACGCAGATCACGGCATCATGGCGACCAGGCTACCGTCCGGAGGACCCTTCGATGAAAATCAACCCCAAGGCGCGGATCGACCGCAGCCAGGTACGGCTGCGGCGCGGCGGTGGTGGTGGCTCGTCCGGATTCCCGATGCGGGGGCGCGGCGGCGGGGGCGGCGGGCTGCCGATTCCAGCCGGTGGAGGCATCGGCGGGATCATCCTGGTGATCGTCATCCTGGTCGTGCTGTCCCAGTGCGGTGGCCTCAGCGTGCTGGGCTCCGGAAGCGGCGGTTCCGGCGCGACGTCCGAGGAGCTGTCGAACTGCACGACCGGCGCCGACGCTGCCAAGAGCGAGGACTGCAAGCTCGCGGTGTTCGTCAACTCGGTGCAGTCGTTCTGGGCCACGGCCCTGCCGGCGCAGACCGGGACGGCGTACCGCAACGCTCAGCTGCAGATCTTCAGCGGGAGCACGTCGAGCGGCTGCGGGCAGGCCTCCGCCGCCATGGGACCGTTCTACTGCCCCGCCGACCAGAACGTCTATCTCGACGACACCTTCTTCGCCGACATGCTCCAGGGCCAGCTCGGCGCCAAGGGTGGCGACTTTGCCGAGGCGTATGTGGTGGCCCATGAGTACGGCCACCACGTGCAGGACCTGCTCGGCACGATGGCCAAGGCGCAGAGCCGTCAGACGGGTCCGACCAGTCCGTCGGTACGCCTCGAGCTGCAGGCCGACTGCTACGCCGGCGTCTGGGCGCACAACGCCACGACAGCCACGGACGCGGACGGCAATGTGTTCATCACCGAGCTCACCAACGACGACATCAAGCGCGCCATCGATGCGGCGACCGCCGTCGGCGACGACCGGATCCAGCAGCGGACCCAGGGATCGGTGAACGAGGAGCAGTGGACGCACGGGTCGGCGGCGGAGCGGGTGCGCTGGTTCACCAACGGGTATCGCAGCGGTCAGGTCGACGCTTGCGACACCTTCGCGGCAAGCTCGCTGTAGAGCCCGTCAGCGCGGCTGGTGGTCGACGACCTCGACGCGCACGGACCGGGCCCGGCCGATGACGTCGTCCAGCACGCTCCGGCGGGGATCGGCGACGTCGGTGATCCACTGCTGAGGTACGCCGGCCAGCGCCTGGAGGCGAGGGTCTTCCAGCACGGCCCGGACCCCGGCCTTGTCTCCCCCGAGCACCAGCAGGTCGAGTTCCCGTGCGACCGGGTCGAGGATGCGCACCGCATGTCCCGCGGCGGCCTCGTAGGCCTGCCTGGCCTGGTTGTCGCGCCGCCGCGCGAAGCGCTGCTGCGACCAGCCACCGGCTTTCGTCTTGCCCTGGACATGCCGCTGACCGATCTTCGACTCCGCAAGCACCTCGCCGACATACGGCCACCGCGAACCCGCCGCGACGGACCAACAAGACGCCCAGCTGCGGGCGGAGATGTCGCGTCGACGAGGTCGGCTGGTCCTGGAGGTCCGGCGTACTCCGAACGGCAACGACGCCGTGGCGCTCGAACCGTCCTCACTGGCCGCAGAGGCGACCGTCGCGGACCTCGTAGCTCGTCGGACCGTGACGACCCTCGAAGTTGCTCCACCAACGCTCCACCCGGCCCACCGGAACCAGTATCTGCACAGGGTCTGCCACGGCAGCCATCTTGCCGTGGCCCGGTGCCGTAGTGGCGCAGTCCCCCCTGCAGACCGCGCCGCCACATCACACCGGCTTGTTGCTGCGGATCACACCATGGGGATCGCGGGCTTGTTTGAGCTCGCGCAACCTCGCCGCCGTGGTCGCGTCATACCCAGCCGCGTCGTCCTGGTCGACGCCGGTGAAGTTCGGCAACCGCCGACCGGTGACGTGCTTGCTCATGGCGGCATCGACGGCAGCGAATCCGTGCGGGATGGCCGCGGCGAGCTCCGGTACCGCCGGCACGCCGAGCGCGAACAGCTGGAAAGCCTCAGTGACGGGGCGGACGGCGCCTCCATCTGCCGCTGTCTCGGCGAAGGCACCGCCCAGCCCGCGTAGCTGAACCACCGCCAAGGGACACGTGGTCGGGTCCTCGACGACCGCAGCCAAGAAGTCGATGGCTTCGTCATCGAGACCGTCCAGCAGCATCGAGTGCTCGATCCCGGGCATCGGCTCCGTGGGCTCGGCTGCCACCCCACCGAGACCACTGGGAAGCAGCGCCCCCATCAGGTCCAGCTCGACCGGCGCGGCGTTGCGGAGCGACCACAGCAGCGCCTCTGCATCGCGAGCCGATCCGAGGTACGTGGCCGCCACCGAGACGAAGGAACGACCCCGGAAGGGCTCGGGGATCTCCGGCATGGGAGGGAAGTGGTAGACGTGCGCCCAGATCGAGAGCTCACGCGGGGCCACGAGGGCCAGATCGCGGAACGCGCGGAGCACCGTCCGGGTGTGCCCGACGTCCCACAGGAGCCGACCGCCATACATCGCCGGCGCCGAGAAGAGCGAGAGCTCGACAGCGACCACGATGCCGAAGTCGCCTCCGCCACCCCGAAGCGCCCAGAACAGCTGTGCGTCGGTGTCCGCGGTCACGTGGACCAGGGTCCCGGTCGGATCCACGACGTCGAAGCTGAGCACGCTGTTGGCCGTGTAGCCGTGCTTGCGGGTGAACCAACTCACCCCGCCGCCGAGCACCAGTCCAACGACGGTCGGATCGGGGTTGCTCCCGGCCAACGCCATGAGTCCGGTGCCATCCAGCTTCGCGAGCAGCTCGCCCCACTTGACTCCGGCCCCGACTCGCGCGGTGCGCCGATCGCGGTCGATCGCGATCCCTTCGAGGGCACCGGTGCGGAGCAACAACGAGCTGTCGAGCGTGCGACGCGGTGCGTGGCCCGTGGGCTGGGCCGCGACCGGGATGCCGTGTGCCGCTCCCCACCGGACCGCGGTCACGACGTCCTCCACCGACGTGCAGTACAGCACGGCCGCGGGCTGCTGCTCGACGTTGACGATCCACGGCGTCCGCGCCGCGTCCCATTGCGCATCCTGTGGCGTGATCAGGACGCCTTCGATCAGGGCCCGAAGGCTGTCCCAGCGACCGGGTTGTCCAGCGAGAGGCTGGGTCGTCTCCGGATTCGGTTCGAGCTCGTCGCGGGTGACGATGGACATCGTGAGGCTCCTTTGTGAGGTTGATGGCCTCAGCCTGAGTCCGACGACTTATCGGCCGGTTCCCGATCTCTTACCGCACATGCCCGGCCCCTCGAGCGCGTCCAGGGCGGCACGTGCCTGACGTTCCCACCGCAGACAGTGGGCAGCCGCGTTGGCGGCCACCGCGTCCTCGAGCTGGTGACGGCCTCCGTCCACGTCGCCGAGGGCGACGAGCCCTCGGCCGGCGAAGTAGGCGGTTGACCCGGCCGAGGCGACGCTTCCGTACGTCGCAACCTCGTCCACGTACGGGAGGATCCGGTCCACGGCCTCGCTAAGCGCCTCGTGGCCGGGCAGGTCGGCCAGCGCATCGACCCACATGCAGGTGGCGAAGAGGCTGGCGTAGTCGGACTCATCCGGAGGAGCGAGCTCCCCCAGCAGACGCGCTGCCCCGGCCGGGTCGCCGGCCTTGGCCACCGCCCGCGCCACCACGGCTCGGTAGGACCGGTTGGGATGTCCGACGGCCGCCGCAAGGACATCTCGCGGAACCTCGGCGCCGTCCGGTGCGCCAACGAGTGCCGCCAAGCCGGTCATCTCGGTCAGACCGACCACCGTTGACCGACGATGCAGCGCCAAGGCTGCGGTAGCAAGCTCGTCGGCCTCGGGCGCCAGCGTCTCGACAGCTCGCATCCACCGCCACCAGGCCAACGGGACGTCACAGCCGGTGTGCCGCTGCTCCTGGGCCAGCCTCAGCCCCTCGCCCATCACCTCCTCAGCCTCAGGCCCACGGCCTTGTCGGTGCAGTGCCATCGCGAGGTGGAACCTGGCAGCGATCGAGTCCTCCAGCCCGAGCGGCAGCTCCAGCGACTCCCGCGCACAGACTTCGAGGTCCGCCGCCCGGCCGGGATGCCACAGGGCCACCTGGCGGGCCGACAGGCAGTCACGCAGGACCGTGCTGTCGCCACTCCGCCTGGCGAGCTCCAGGGAGCGTTCGCCGCAGGCGTCAGCGTCATCGGGCCGCCACGCCACGTAGTACTCGAGCCCCAGGTTCGCCCAGATCCGTGCCAGGCGGCCGGGGTCGTGGATGTGCTGACGACAGGTGAGCAGGACGTCGACGGTCTCCGCGTCGAAACGGCCCAGCTCGCGCCAGTGCCACACACCCGAGCTCCGGAAGCTGGTCGCGGCCTCCGCCATTCTCTCGTAGTCGCCGTCGCGGCGAGCCAGCTCGATCGCCTCGTTGAGTGCTGCCTGCATACCGGCCATGTCTCCGATGCGTTGGCGGGCGGTCGCCAGCCGGACGAGCAGCCGATGGCGTCGCGCTGGGTCTCGATCCGACGCCCGGCGTTCGATCTCGCTGGTGCGATTCCACAGGGCTACCGCTTCGTCGAAGGCACCCCGGTGCTCGGCTGCCTCGGCTGCCTCGGCGCCGTACATCACCGCGGGCACCACGAGCTCGGGTAGGTAGACCGCGGCTCTGCTGTGGTGGTGCGCCACTTCGGCGATCAGCTCAGGCGCTTCCGCCAGCCGCGACGTCAGGGCCTGGCCGACCCTGGCATGCCACAGGGCACGACGGCCGGGAGGCAGGTCGCCATAGACCGTCTCCCGCGTCAGGGCGTGCACGAACCGATAGCGACCCAGCTGGTCGTGAGACTGCACCAGACCTGCCGCGACGGCCTCGTCCAGGAGCTCGAGCACGTCCGACTCGCCCGCATCGGCTGCTTCACGCACGACACCGGCGTCGAAGTCACGACCGATCACCGAGGTCGCACCGAGGATCTCGCGGGCCTGCTCCGACAGCTCGTGCAGCCGCATCCGAACCACATCCGCGACTCCGTCCGGGACGTCGAGTGCGACGGCGTCACGCACGCTGACCCGTCCCGAGGCGGCGAGCAGACGGGTCATCTCCAACGCGAAGAACGGGTTGCCGTCCGTCCGGTCGGCCAAGACCTCCACCAAATCGTGCCCCGCGGCCGGTAGCACTTCGCGCACCAGCTCGCCGACGGCCTCAAGCCCCAACGAGGGGATCCGCACGCGCATCGCACCAAGGCGCGCCAGGCCCGCCAGCGCCTCTGTGAGCGCCGGGTTGGCGTGCGGCGACAGGTCCCTCGTGGTTGCGGCCAGCAGCACGGGACGCCCTCGCAGCGCCTCCGCGGCGTACATCAACAGCCGCAGCGACGACGTATCGGCCCAATGCAGGTCCTCGAGCACCACCACCAGTGGACGCGCCACCCCGCCGAGCACCCGGCTGACCGAGTCGTAGGTGCGGAGTGCAGCCGCTCCCGCGCTGACCACCTCGAGCACGTCGGCGCCGGACCCCAGCAGCCGCTTCACCTCGGGAGGTGCGGACTCGTCAGCCAGCGAACGTAGGACGGGCAGCCACGGCCAGAACGCCGGAGCCAGGTCGGCCTCGTGGGAGCGACCGACGAGCACCAAGGCGCCTCGCGCGGCAGCACGCCGACCCAGTTCGGCGGCGAGTGTGCTCTTCCCGATGCCTGGCTCCCCGGTCAGGAGGATCGTCGTACCGCTGCCGCTCTCGACCAGCCGCGAGACAGCGCCATCGATCATGCCGAGGGCCTGGGACCGGCCCACCACCCCGGACGCTCGTGATCGCGTCGCGTCCCCGGCACCGGTCGGTCGCGTCGATGACCGCTCGACAGGTGCATCGAGGTGCGGCGCCTGCGCCAGGACGTCCTCCTCCAACGCCCGGATCGACGGCGACGGGTCCACGCCGAGCTCCTCCACGAGGTTGCCGCGGAGGCGACGAAGTGTCTCGAGCGCGTCGGCCTGGCGGTCGCAGCGATACAGCGCGAGCGCCAGGAGCGACCACAGCCGCTCGCGGAACAGGTGCTCCTCGACCAGCGGACTCAACATGGCCTGCGCGGCATCGTGTCGACCGACATCGAGCAGCGCCTCTGCACGTGCCTCCACCAGTCGAAGCCGGTCCTCACGCAACCGCGCCGCTTCCGCGACCAGGCTCGGTACATCGGGAACATCGGCATAAGGGTCGCCTCGCCACAGCGCCAGTGCCTCCTCAGTCCGGCGCAAGGCTTCCTCGGGCGGAGCGTGGGCCAGCTGGTCGGCATGCTGGCTGAAGTGGTCAGCGTCGACCAGCACTCCTGTCAGGGAATAGCCCGCACGCCCCAGGACCAGCGCAGAAGGGTCTGCACCGGCGGCCCGATCAGGTTGCAGCGTCGTACGTAGCCGGGAGATCGCCACCTGGAGCGAACCCGAAGCCGACGGCGGCGCCTGCTCACCCCACACGTCGTCGATGAGTCGCTCGACCGGTACCTCGCGCCCAGCGGCTGCGACCAGGACGGCGAGCACGACTCGTTCACGCCTGCCACCGATTCGCTGCTCCGCACCGTCGACGCGGACGCGCAACGGCCCGAGCACGTCGATGCGTCTGTCCGTCACGGTCACCCGCCCTTTCGTGGCGGACAGCCTAGGACAGGTGTCGTCGGTGAGGGGGCGGTAAGCAACCGATCAACGATCGGTTGGCGACCGCGTGTGTGCTGGTCCTGGTTGGACCACCCGGGCGATCACGCCCCTGTCTCGACAAGGAGCACCACCATGAAGCGCAACACGATCAACCCGTGGACCTGGCAGGAGCCGCTCGGCTATGCGCAGGGGGTCGCCGTCACCGGCGAGTCCCGTACGTTGTTCCTCGCCGGCCAGTGCTCGATCGACCCCACCGGCAGCATCGTCCACATCGGCGACATGACGGGACAGGTCGGCCAGGCACTCGACAACATGGAGGCTGTGCTGGCGGAGGCGGAGCTGAGCCTTGCCGATGTCGTGCGGCTCGACGTGTACACGACCGACATCGACGCGTACTTCGGGTCGTCGCACGTCGTCAACGAACGCTTCGCCTCGGCAGGCAACGTCCCAGCCGGCGGAATCCTCGCGCAAGTTCCTCGGCTTGCCATGCCACCGCTGCTGGTCGAGCTGGTGGCGACTGCCGTTTCGTAGCGGCACCCGGACCGGCGTGAGATCGAGGACCAGGTCAGACGTTGAAGCCGAGGGCGCGCAGCATCTCGCGGCCGTCGTCGGTGATCTTGTCGGGGCCCCAGGGCGGCATCCAGACCCAGTTGATCCGGAAGTCGTTGACGAGCCCCTCGAGAGCCGTCTTCGTCTGGTCCTCGATCACGTCGGTGAGCGGGCAGGCGGCGGAGGTCAGCGTCATGTCGATGGTGGCCACCGTCGCATCGTCGACCGCGACGTCGTAGATGAGGCCCAGGTCGACGACGTTGATGCCGAGCTCGGGGTCGACGACGTCCTTGAGCGCCTCGAGGACGTCATCCTTGGACACCGATCCGCGTTCGTTTCCGAGGTCGACCTCGGGCAGGTCGGTCGTGTCGTTGGTCATGGTCGTCCCTCTCCCACACTGTCTTCTTGTGCGTCCGCCTCTGCGTCCGCGTAAGTGTTGTCAGCAGCGGCGACCGCTGCGGCCGTCGCGTCCTTCCACGCCATCCACCCGAGGAGCGCGCATTTCACGCGGGCGGGGAACTGGGCGACCCCCGCGAAGGCGATGCCGTCTTCGAGCACGTCCTCGTCCGGTTCGACCTTCCCGCGACCTTGCATGAGCTCCACGAACGTCTCGTGGATCTGCATGGCGTCCTCGACCTTGGCGCCGATGAGAAGGTCGGTGAGCACCGAGGTCGACGCCTGCGAGATCGAGCACCCCTCGGCGTCGTAGGAGACGTCCTCGACGATGCCGTCGGCAATCCGCACGCGAAGGGTGACCTCGTCGCCACAGGTGGGGTTGACGTGATGCACCTCGGCGTCGAACGGCTCGCGAAGGCCCGCGTGATGAGGTGCCTTGTAGTGGTCGAGGATGATCTCCTGGTACAGGCTCTGCATGTCCATGGCGCCCCCTCAGACCTTGAAGAATCTCTTGGTGTGGTCCAACGCGTCGACGAGCGCATCGATTTCCGACGGCGTGGTGTACAGGTAGAACGAGGCGCGCGTGGACGACTGCACCCCGAACCGGGCATGGGCCGGCCTGGCGCAGTGGTGTCCGGCGCGCACGGCCACCCCGAGGGAGTCGAGCACCTGGCTCACGTCGTGCGGGTGGACGCCGGCGAGCTCGAAGCTGATCGCACCGCCGCGGTCGACCGGTTCGGTCGGTCCCAGGATCGTGAGACCGTCGACCTGCGTCAAACGCTCGAGCGCGTACGCCGTGATGGCGTGCTCGTGAGCGGCCACCGCCTCCATGCCGATGGCCGACAGGTAGTCGAGAGCCGCTCCGAGGCCGATGGCCTGGACGATGGGCGGGGTGCCCGCTTCGAACTTGTGCGGGATACCGGCGTACGTCGACGCGGCCATCGTGACGGTCTCGATCATCTCGCCGCCGCCGAGGAACGGAGGGAGCGCCTCGAGCAGCTCGCGGCGACCCCAGAGCACGCCGATGCCGGTGGGGCCGACGACCTTGTGACCGGTGAAGGCCACGAAATCGGCACCCGCGGCCACCACGTCGACGGGAAGCTGCGGCACCGCCTGTGAAGCGTCGAGGACCACGATGGCCCCGACCTCGTGGGCCCGCCGGGCGATCTCGGCGACCGGGTTGACGGTGCCCAGCATGTTGGACACCCAGACCAGGCTGACGACCTTGGTGCGCTCGGTGATCAGGTCGTCGATGTTCGACAGATCCAGGCGGCCCTCGTCGGTGAGCCCGAACCAACGCAGGTTGGCTCCGGTGCGTTCGGTGAGCAGCTGCCACGGCACGATGTTGGAGTGGTGCTCCATCTCGCTGATGAGGACCTCGTCGCCGTCCCCGATCGCATGCTCGCCGCGGGCCCAGGCGAGCGTGTTCGCGACGAGGTTGAGTGCTTCGGTCGAGTTCTTCGTGAAGATGACCTCGTCGCGGGACGGCGCCTTGATGAACGCCGCCACCTTGTCGCGCGCCGCCTCGAACGCCTCGGTCGACTCAGCACCGAGCTGGTGCACGGCCCGGGCGACGTTCGCGTTGTGGTGCGCGTAGTGGTCGGCCATCACGTCGATGACCTGCCGTGGCTTCTGTGACGTGTTGGCGCTGTCGAGGTAGACGAGCGGCCGGTCGCCGTCGAGCCGACGGGACAGGATCGGGAAGTCGGCCCGGATCTTCTCCACGTCGAGCAGACCGGTGATGCCGTGGTCCAGCGTGGTCATGTGAACCAACTCCCTTCTCTCCTAGGGCGGTCGTATGACGGAGTGCATCGCAAGGCGGAGGAGGAAGCCGATACTGGAAGCGGAGCGTATCGGCGACGACGACAACGCCGCGAGGTGCCCGTCAAACGGCCGCCTTCAGGTATTTGTCGTAGCCCTCGGCTTCCAGCGCGTCGGCGAGCTCGGGACCGCCCTGCTCGGCGATCCGACCGTTGACGAACACGTGCACGAAGTCGGGCTGGATGTAACGCAGGATCCGCGTGTAGTGCGTGATGAGCAGCACGCCGCGGTCGCCCTGGCCACGGAACCGGTTGACGCCCTCGGACACGACCTTGAGCGCGTCGATGTCGAGGCCGGAGTCGGTCTCGTCGAGGATGGCGAACTTCGGGTTCAGCAGCTCGAGCTGCATGATCTCGTGACGCTTCTTCTCACCACCGGAGAAACCCTCGTTGACGTTGCGGGTGGCGAAGTCGCGGTCCATCGAGACCTTGTCCATGGCGTCGTTGACTTCCTTGACCCACGTACGCAAGCTTGGGTGCCTCGCCGTCGAGCGCGGTCTTGGCGGTGCGCAGGAAGTTGGACACCGACACACCCGGCACCTCGACGGGGTACTGCATGGCCAGGAAGAGCCCGGCACGCGCCCGCTCGTCGACCGTCATGCTCAGGACGTCGACACCGGCGAGCGTCACGCTGCCGCCGGTGATCTGGTACTTCGGGTGGCCGGCGATCGAGTACGCCAAGGTCGACTTGCCGGACCCGTTGGGGCCCATGATCGCGTGGGTCTCGCCCGACTTCACAGTCAGGTCGACGCCGCGCAGGATCGGCTTCTGGCCGTCCTCGGTCTCGACCGCGACGTGCAGGTCCTTGATCTCCAGGGTGGACATGCTTACAGCTCCGTCTCATTGATGGGGTGGTCGACGTCGACCAGGATGGCCTCGCCGTCGACCTTGCAGGGGTAGATGGCGACCGGCTCGTAGGCGGGGAGTCCGGTCGGTTTGCCGGAGCGCAGGTCGAAACGCGACCCGTGCAGCCAGCACTCGATTTCGCAGCCTTCGGTGTCGACGTCACCCTCGCTCAGGGCGATGGCGGCGTGCGAGCACTCATCGCGGATGGCGAAGACCGCATCGGCCGAGTCGGCCGTGCGCACGATCGCCACCTCGACACCGTCGACGTCGACGGCGATGACCCCACCGACAGGTACGTCGGTCAGGGCGCAGGCGTGCTGGAATGAGGTCACGTCGCGGGCACCGCCGACGTGGAGAGCGCGCCGACGTGCTCGGCGAGCTCGGTCTCGACCGCAGACATCAGCCGCTCCTCGACGTCGGGGACGCCGATCTTGCGGACGATGTCGGCGAAGAAGCCGTGCACGACCAGACGACGGGCCTCGTCCTGGGTGATCCCGCGCGACTGCAGGTAGAACAGCTGCTCGTCATCGAAGCGGCCGGTTGCGGAGGCGTGGCCCGCTCCGACGATCTCGCCGGTCTCGATCTCGAGGTTGGGCACGGAGTCGGCACGGCAGCCGTCGGTCAGGACGAGGTTGCGGTTGGTCTCGAACGTCTCGATCCCCTCTGCCGCCTTGCGGATGAGCACGTCACCGACCCACACGGAGTGGGCGCCCTCGCCCTGGAGACCGCCCTTGTAGACGGCGTTGCTCTTGGTGTTGGGCGCGTTGTGGTCGATGAACAGCCGGTGCTCGATGTGCTGGCCGGCGTCGACGAAGTAGAGGCCGAACGCCTCGAGCTCGCCGCCGGGACCGTCGTACGCGAAGTTCTCGTTGATGCGGACCAGGTTGCCGCCCAGGCTTGCCTGGAACGTCCGGACATGTGCGTCACGACCGACGAGGAGGCCGGTCTGCCCGACGTGGACGGCGTCGTCGTCCCACAGCTGGAGCGACACCAGGTCGAGGCGGGCCTCAGCGCCCACCAGGACCGACGTGTTGGCGCTGTAGACCGCGCTGCCCGTGTGCTCGAACACCACGGTGGCCCTGGCGTGGTGCCCCAGGCGTACGACGATGTGGCCCCAGACGTGCTGCTCGGCTGACGAACCATTCAGCCGGATGTGCACCGGCTCGGTCAGCTCGGCCTCGGCCGCGACGTCGATGAGCACGGCGCTGCTCGCATTGGCCACGGCCAGTGCCGACGGGAGGTCGGCCGGTCGCGGTTCGCCGAGCTCAGCCGCCTCGGCCGCCGAGATCTCCGACACGGTCACGCCGGCCGGCACCGTGGTCTCCCAGGTGAGGTGAGCGTCCGAAGCCACTCCGTCCAGCAACCCGCGCAGCCGCTTGAGCGGCGTGAACCGCCACACCTCTTCGCGACCCGTCGGGACCGGGTGGTCCGCCAGGTCGTACGACGGCACGGGGTGCAGATGGCTCTCGACGGTCTCCACCGCAGTCGCCACATTCGGCATCTCAGTCAGTGTCACGTACTTCGCTTTCTCTCTTCTTCAGCTCGCAGAACAATCGAGGATCGGTTCGCATCATGGGCGGCGGCGGGCGCTGAGAGTCCGATCGGTCGGCGTGGATGGGCCTGGCCGTCCCGCGAGGAACGAGCCGCCGACCTCCGCCTTGGGCACTCCGCAAGCCAGGCTTCGCCGAGCCCAGCCAGTTCCGGTAGGCATCGGTGGCGAGCTGTTGGTTGGCGGCGCCCGGCGCCGTCAGCCAACAGCGCCCTCCATTTGCATCTCAATGAGTCGGTTGAGCTCGAGCGCATACTCCATCGGCAGCTCCCGCGCGATCGGCTCGATGAACCCCCGGACGATCATCGCCATCGCCTCGTCCTCGCGCATACCCCGGCTCATCAGGTAGAAGAGCTGGTCGTCGCTGACGCGGGACACCGTCGCCTCGTGACCCATCGACACGTCGTCCTCTCGGACGTCGACGTACGGGTAGGTGTCGCTGCGGCTGATGTTGTCGACCAGGAGCGCGTCACACCGCACGGTGCTGGCGCTGTGGTGGGCGCCGTCGGCGACCTGGACGAGGCCGCGGTACGACGTGCGACCGCCACCCCGGGCCACCGACTTGGAGATGATCGAGCTCGACGTGTAGGGCGCCGCATGAACCATCTTGGCGCCGGCGTCCTGGTGCTGCCCCTCGCCGGAGAACGCGATCGAGAGCGTCTCACCCTTGGCGTGCTCACCGAGCAGGTAGATCGCCGGGTACTTCATCGTGACCTTGGACCCGATGTTGCCGTCGACCCACTCCATGGTGGCGCCGGCCTCGCAGGTCGCGCGCTTGGTGACGAGGTTGTAGACGTTGTTCGACCAGTTCTGGATCGTCGTGTAGCGGCAGCGGCCGCCCTTCTTGACGATGATCTCGACGACGGCCGAGTGCAGCGAGTCCGAGCTGTAGATCGGCGCGGTGCAGCCTTCGACGTAGTGCACGTAGGCGCCCTCGTCGACGATGATCAGCGTCCGCTCGAACTGGCCCATGTTCTCGGTGTTGATCCGGAAGTAGGCCTGCAGCGGGATGTCGACGTGGACACCCGGCGGGACGTAGATGAACGAGCCGCCGGACCACACGGACGTGTTGAGCGCCGCGAACTTGTTGTCACCGACCGGGATCACCGAGCCGAAGTACTCCTTGAAGATGTCCTCGTGCTCGCGCAACGCTGTGTCGGTGTCGAGGAAGAGCACACCCTGCTCCTCGAGGTCCTCACGGATCTTGTGGTAGACGACCTCGGATTCGTACTGCGCCGCGACGCCCGCAACGAGCCGCTGCTTCTCGGCTTCGGGGATGCCGAGCCTGTCGTAGGTGTTCTTGATGTCCTCGGGGAGGTCCTCCCACGACGTCGCCTGCTTCTCGGTGGAGCGGACGAAGTACTTGATGTTGTCGAAGTCGATGCCGGAGAGGTCGGATCCCCAGGTCGGCATCGGCTTGCGACCGAAGAGCTTGAGGCCCTTGAGACGCAGGTCGAGCATCCACTGGGGCTCACTCTTGAGCGCCGAGATGCTGCGCACCACGGACTCGTTGAGCCCACGCTGAGCGGTCGCGCCCGCAAGATCGGAGTCGGCCCAGCCGTATTCGTAGCGACCGATGCCCTCGAGCTCGGGGTTCAGCTGCTCGATCGATGTCATGAAGTGGACCTCCCGGTCGGAACGGTGTCAGGTGCTGCTTGGTCTCGGTGGTCTCGCGTCGTGCTGCGCTTCGTGCTGCGACTGTGCGTGGTGGTGTTCGGGTTCGTGGTGATCGTGGCCAGCAGCCTTCCGGGCCGCGGGTCGGTGTCGGGAACGTTGGTGGTGCAGACCCCGTCGCCGTGCGCGATCGTGGCCAGGCGTTGTACGTGCCGCCCCAGCAGCCGGGCGAACACCTCGGTCTCGGCCTCGCACAGCTGGGGGAACTCGGCGGCCACGTGGGCCACCGGGCAGTGGTGCTGGCACAGCTGGTCGCCGATGGGCGCGCTGCGAACCGAGGCAGCGTATCCGTCCGCGGTCAGCGCCTCGGCCAGCACCCCCGCCCGGTCGGCTGGGGCCGCGGCTTCGACGGCAGGACGGTAGCGCTCCTCGAGCTCGGACGTACGACGACGGGCGAACTCGGCGACGGCGGCCTCTCCCCCGGTCTCGCGCATGAACCGCAGCGCACTGGCGGCAAGGTCGTCGTAGGACTGGATGAACGTGTCACGTCCGGAGTCGGTCAGCACGAAGACCTTCGCTGGGCGACCGCGTCCACGGGCTCCGTAGACACGCGGCACGCGAGGCTCGACGGCACCCTCGGTCACGAGGTGGTCGAGATGCCGGCGGACCGCGGCAGCCGTCAGGTCGAGACGTTCGGCCAGCGCGGCTGCCGTGGACGGGCCGTGCTCGAGGATCGAGGAAGCGACCCGCTCGCGGGTCGGGGCGTCGTCACCGGCGTAGGTGTCTCCAGGCGTCGACGGCATCGACGACCTGTGTGGACTCCCGGGTGGATTTCACAACACCATTGTGTCGTAATTCGACGAGGGCCTCAAATAAGGTTCCCCTAACCCGGTCGCCGCCGCCCCCCTGCATAGACTTCGTGCGTGACAGCCCCTGCCGTCGAGGTCAGCGACCTCACGATGACCTACGGCGCAAAGACCGCTGTGGACGGGCTCTCGCTGACCGTCGAACCAGGATCGATCACGGCCGTTCTCGGACCAAACGGTGCCGGCAAGACCACACTCATCGAGACCTGTGAGGGCTACCGGCGGCCTCGCGACGGCACGGTCCGGGTGCTCGGTCTCGACCCGATCCAGCAGCATGAGGCGCTGGCTCCACGGCTGGGCGTGATGCTGCAGTCCGGCGGGGCCTGGTCGGCTGTTCGCGCCGTCGAGATGCTCGAGTACGTCGCGTCCCTGCACGCCCACCCCCTTCCCGTGGCGGCTCTGGTCGAACGGCTCGGGCTCGAGTCGTGCGGCCGGACGCCGTACCGGCGGCTCAGCGGCGGCCAGCAGCAGCGGCTCGGGCTCGCGATGGCGCTCGTGGGCCGACCCGAGCTGGTCTTCCTCGACGAGCCGACCGCCGGACTCGACCCGCAGGCGCGCCGCATGACCTGGGAGCTGATCGAAGAGCTTCGCGCCGACGGGGTGACGGTGGTGCTCTCCACCCACTACATGGAGGAGGCGGAGCGCCTCGCCACCCTTGTCTACGTCGTCGACCACGGCCGCGTGCTGACCTCTGGTACGCCGCTTGCGCTCACGGCCGCGCGGGCGCAGAACGTGATCAGCTTCCAGGCGCCGGCTGCGCTCGACACCGGCCCTCTCGTCGCCGCCTTGCCTCCGGACTGCACCGTGACCGAGCGCCCGGCCGGCTGCTACCGGGTCGACGGACTCGTCAACCCGCAAACCCTGGCTGCTGTCACCGCCTGGTGCGCCGCGCTCGACGTCATGCCCGAACACCTCAACGTCGCCAGGAGCACGCTCGAGGATGTCTTCCTCGACCTCACCGGACGAGAGCTCCGGTCATGACCACGCTGTCGTTCGTGCCGGCCCCCGGTGGTCGCCCGCTCCACCGGATGGTCGCGACCCACGCCGCCATGGAGACCCGCCTGCTGCTGCGCAACGGTGAACAGCTGCTGCTCGCGATCGTGATCCCGCTGCTGCTGCTGGTCGGCGGCGCCGAGTCCGGCAACGTGGTCGACCTCGGTACCGGTCGGCGCATCGACGTCCTGACGCCCGGCGTGCTGGCACTGGCGGTGATGTCGACGGCCTTCACGTCACTCGCGATCGCGACCGCTTTCGAGCGCCGGTACGGCGTGCTCAAGCGGCTGGGTGCGTCCCCGCTGCCTCGTGCCGGGCTGCTGCTCGGCAAGGTCGGCTCGCTGCTGACCGTGATCGGGCTTCAGGTCGTCGTCATCGTTGTCATCGGGCTCGCGCTGGGTTGGTCCCCGGCCGGCGGTGTCCCTGCAGCCGCGAGCTCCGTCCTGCTGGTGGTCCTGGGGACCGCAGCGTTCGCCGCGCTCGGGCTGTTGATGGCTGGCACACTGCGAGCCGAGGCCACCCTCGCGGCGGCCAACCTGGTCTACGTCGTGCTGCTCGTGGCCGGAGCCGTCGTCGTACCGGTGTCGTCGTACCCGAGTGCCATGCGCGACGCGGTGACGCTGCTGCCCTCGGGCGCCCTCGCGCAGGGCCTGCGTGAAGTGCTCTCGGGCGCAGGACTCGGCGTCACGCACCTCGTCGTCCTCGCCGCGTGGGCGCTCGTGGCCTCGCTTCTCACGGTGAGGACCTTCAGGTGGGAGTGATCGAACGCACCAGCCCGGTGGCGGAGCGGATGCGGGTCCCGTCGCGGCGATTGCTCAGACGGCTGGCCGTCGCGTCGCTGGTCAGCAACATCGTGATCGTCGTGACCGGAGGGGCTGTGCGGCTGACCGCCTCCGGGCTGGGCTGCCCTACCTGGCCGCGGTGCACCGACACCTCGTTCGTGGTGCACGACGCGATGGGCGCGCACGGGTTCATCGAGTTCGGTAACCGCATGCTGACGTTCGTCCTGGCTGCCGTCGCCATCGCCACCTGGGTCGCCGCCATGCGCTACCGTCCTCGCCGCCGCTCACTGCGACGGCTCGCGACGGTGCTCGCCCTGGGGGTGCCGGCGCAGGCGGTTCTCGGCGGGTTCACCGTGCTGACCGACCTCAACCCCTATGTCGTTTCCCTGCACCTGCTGTTGTCCCTGGGCATGATCGCCGCCGCCGTCGTGCTGGTGCGTCGTGTCGACGAGGACGACCGGCCGCCCCAGCCGACCATGCCGGTGCCAGCGGTCCGGTTGGCGCAGGCGACGTACGCCGCGGTCTGGGTCGTGCTGTACGTCGGCACGGTCGTGACTGGGTCGGGACCACATGCGGGCGATGCCGACGCACCTCGTAACGGATTACGCCCGGCCGCGATCAGCCAGGTGCACGCCGACCTGGTTTTCCTCCTCGTCGGGCTGACCGTGGGCACGCTCGTCGCCTTCCTGGTGACCCGGGCGCCGGACCGCGCAGTCCGAGCGGTGACGTGGCTGCTGGGGATCGAGCTGGCTCAGGGACTGATCGGGTTCGTCCAGTACTTCACCGACCTGCCCATCGTGCTGGTCGCCGCGCACGTCCTCGGGGCAGCCCTGGTGGTCGCCGCGGCCACCTGGATGATGCTCGGCACCCGTGACAGGGGTCTGCAGCTTGGTGGGTCCGTCACCTGAGCCAGGGCTGCGACGATGTCGTCGCCCTCAACTGGGCGCTTGCGCCGGATCCTTCAGGCTTGGGTTCAACGCGATCGCTCGCAGCACCGCTAGGTCACCTGCCCTCGTCTTGCCGTTCTCGCGCAGCAGCAGACCGAGGTTCAACCATGCTGATGCGTCCTTGCGATCAGCAGCAAGGTCCTGCTTGTACAGGGAAATGGCCTCTGTCGGGTCGTCGCGTGCCGTCCGCAGGATCGCGAGGTTGAACAGCGCCGGCTTGTACGCCGGGTCAGACTTGATCGCGGATCGGTATTTCGCCTCGGCCAGTCCGTAGTTTCCGTTGGCCTCGTCGATGAGCGCGAGGTTGTAGAACGCAAACTTGTTGGTCGGGTCGTACTTGAGCACCGTCTGGTAGTCCGCAGTGGCCGAGGTGAGGTCACCGGCGGCATGGGCCTTCAGGCCGGCGTCGAGTGCCGCGGCCGCCCGCTTGCTGTCGGGCGCCACCGTGGTCGCAGCAGCCTGGTGGGGCGTCGAGGTGCCACCACAGGCCGTGGCCCCGCAGGCGAGCACGATGGCCAGGGCCGCGTAGCTGAGGCTGCGCGACAAGGTGTCTCGGTCGGGAGAGGTGCTCATGGTCTGCTTTCTCCGAGAGGTGCGTACTGGTCAGGCTGCGAGGGGCGGTCGGGGCACCTGTGTCGAAGGACTCCGGATCTGCCGATGCATCGACCACCACGATTCAACGTAGCGACGGCGCGTGCGCTTTCGGCGCGAAGCGGAGAACTCTGACCAATGGTGCGGGCCCATCATCAACCGAATGGACCCGCACCAGTGGAGCGTCGTTCTGCTGTTATCTGCTACTGCCCGCAGACCGCGTACGCCGTGATGGTTACGGTGCCGCCACTCGATACGGTGACGACGGCGGTGGCCGACCAGGTGGTGCCGCTACTCGGGTACGACCCCGAGACGGCACCCCGAGCGCCCGAGCCCTGCGTGACGTTGGCCCCGCCGCCCAGCAGCTTGGTCCCGGTGGGACACGTAGCGGTCGCAGCATTGGTCGATATCCCCACGGCCGGATTGCCGACAGTACTAACAGGCGTACCGGTCACGATCTGGGTGCTGGCGACCACGCCCGCCGAGCCCTGAGGTCCGGTGGCGCCGGTCGGCCCTGCGGGGCCAGTGGCACCGGTAGCTCCGGTGTCACCCTTGGGTCCTTGCGGCCCGGTTGCACCGGCGGCACCTGTCGGACCAGCGGGGCCGGTTGCTCCGGTCGCTCCGGTCGCACCGGTATCACCCTTCAGGCCTTGCGGACCTTGGGGTCCGACAGCGCCCGCGTCACCTTGCGGTCCCGCCGGCCCCACCGGTCCAATGGCTCCGGTCTCGCCCTGGATCCCCTGCGCTCCGGTTGACCCGGTCTCGCCCTGGATCCCCTGCTCGCCTTGAATTCCTTGGATTCCCTGCGGCCCGACAGCTCCAGTCGCGCCCTGGACTCCCTGCACACCCTGGGCACCGGTTGTGCCGGTCTCACCCTGTGCGCCGGCAGCGCCGGTCTCGCCCTGGATCCCCTGCACACCCTGTGCGCCTTGAGCACCCGTGGCGCCGGCCTCACCCTGGAGCCCTTGTAGACCCTGCACACCCTGAGCGCCTTGAGCACCCGTGGCACCGGTCGCGCCGGTCTCACCCTGAGCACCGGTAGCGCCGGTCTCACCCTGAGCACCGGTAGCGCCGGTCTCACCCTGAGCACCGGTAGCGCCGGTCTCACCCTGTGCGCCGGTAGCACCGGTCTCACCCTGAGCGCCGGTTGTTCCAGTAGCGCCGATCTCACCCTGCGCACCCTGGATCCCCTGAATCCCCTGGATCCCCTGGGCACCGACAGCGCCGGTCTCACCCTGGAGCCCCTGCAGACCCTGCACACCCTGAGCGCCTTGAGCGCCGGTAGCGCCGGTATCACCCTGTGCACCGGTAGCACCGGTCTCACCCTGTGCACCGGTAGCGCCGGTCTCACCCTGAACGCCGGTAGCTCCGGTCTCACCCTGTGCGCCGGTAGCACCGGTAGCGCCGGTCTCACCCTGCGCACCCTGCGCACCCTGCGCACCCTGGATCCCCTGGGCACCGACAGCGCCGGTCTCACCCTGGAGCCCTTGTAGACCCTGCACACCCTGAGCGCCTTGAGCACCCGTGGCACCGGTCGCGCCGGTCTCACCCTGTGCACCGGTAGCACCGGTAGCTCCGGTCTCACCCTGAACGCCGGTAGCTCCGGTCTCACCCTGTGCACCGGTAGCACCGGTAGCGCCGGTCTCACCCTGGAGCCCCTGCAGACCCTGCACACCCTGAGCGCCTTGAGCACCCGTGGCACCGGTCGCGCCGGTCTCACCCTGCGCACCCTGCGCACCCTGGATCCCCTGGGCACCGACAGCGCCGGTCTCACCCTGGATCCCCTGCAGGCCCTGAGCGCCGGTAGCTCCGGTCTCACCCTGTGCGCCCGTAGCGCCGGTAGCACCGGTCTCACCCTGAGCACCGGTAGCACCGGTAGCACCGACAGCGCCGGTCTCACCCTGGAGCCCCTGCAGACCCTGCACACCTTGAGCGCCTTGAGCACCCGTGGCACCGGTCCCACCCTGAGCGCCTTGAGCACCGGTCGCGCCAGTCTCACCCTGTGCGCCGGTAGCTCCCGTAGCGCCGGTAGCTCCCGTAGCGCCGGTCTCACCCTGCAGACCCCGCTCACCCTGGGCACCCGTGGCTCCGGCAGCGCCCGTGGCACCTTGGATCCCTTGCGGACCTCGCGGCCCGATCGGACCCTGCTGGTTCCAGGTGATGGCCTTCTCAGATGACTTGCAGCTCGTCTTTGACGCGTCGATGATGCGGATGCTGCCGTCAGACTTCATATAGCACGCACTGATCACCCCGTTGGCCGCGGGTATGGAGGCCTGGGCGGCCGTCAAACCACCGAGCATCAGGGCCGCCACACCGCCGGTGATCAGAGACTTGTAGCCCGGCCGCAGCCGAGTGGACTTGGGATGCACGCGATTAGACACCAGACGCAACTTTCCGTTGATGGGAAACAGCGTCGGTTTCGTCTCTAGCTCCCCCTCAGGCCAAAGGACGACCAGGATGCCTGTGGGATCAATGCCTCGCTACGACCGCACCCAGCGGTCACACGTTCAAATTAGGTTCTGTTTCGCGTTTTTTGCGCCATTCAGTAACCTTGTGTCCGAATAGACTAGTCTTTTCTCCCCCAGCGATCGCAGTACGTGCTTGGAGGCTTACTTTCTGTTGAGACATGGCGTTATGGGTGCTGTTTTTTCGCCGGTCCCGCATGCAACGCCGGAGGAGTAGCAGTAGACCTCAAATCCCGGCGTTTTCGGGATCGCCGTGAAGTAGGGAGTACGAGCCTTCCGCCGACGAGAAGAGGCCGACCAGTCGGTCGTACTCCGACTCCGCCTTGAGCCGGGCTCGACCCAACGGCTGGTCTGGTCACGGTTCTACAGATGACCTCGACCCCGATTCCGCGGTGCGCATCAGTTCCGTCAACCCGTCGCACGTCCGGGGAAAGTCCGGTTCCGGAGCCAACAGACTCGCCCGACGGCCAGATCGTCACGGTAATGCGACCCTCCCGGCTTGCTCGGGAGTGACGTCGGCGCAAACCGGCAGCCGTTGGTGAGTGCAGGCGCACAGGGGGCCGAAGGTGCCGGCATAGCTGGCTGCGACCGATGACCACCCGACCGACCCCGTCGGCCGGCTTGACCGGACTGCGGTGCTTTCGCTGGCGGACCGCTGAGGCATGAGCATGCCGCCGCCCTAGATCTGCGGGTCAGCGGGGCGTCCCGGGGGCCACCGCCACCCCCGGGACACTGTCCCATCCCAACCCGCTCTCGCACCCGACCCGGTACGGGCGTGCTGAGTCTGGCTGACTCCAGCCGCCGGCGGAGCGAGTGCCTGCAGGAACGGTCCAAGATGGCCCTAAAGGGCTATCTCATTTTCAATCTTGACAAACAATACGCAACGCCGCATCCACCGGCGGTGATGTGGACCGTGTTTGGTGGGCGGCGGCCGCTCCGTGTCGGCCGGCGACTGCGTGAGAAGGTTGGCGTCATGACGACACCCGTGCCCGGCTGGTACGACGACCCCTGGAGCCCGGACCAGTACCGCTACTGGGACGGCACCGCCTGGACCCACCACGCGGCCCCAAAAACTGCGCCGCCGACCCCACCGGCACCTCCGGCGGGGCCGACGCAGACCGAGTACCCGACGTTCGGCTCCCCTGCGTACGGCTCGCCTGCCCCCTACGGTCCGGGCTTCGCCACCGGTGGGACGGCGCAGCAACCCGGCTATGCCGGCTCCTCCGGCTACCCCGCCTACCAGGCGCCACCTGCGCAGCTGTCCTCCCGTGACACCACGCCGGACGGTGCCCGGTTGGCGTCGTGGCCGCAGCGGGTCGGCGCCCGACTGCTGGACAACATCTTCGTGATGCTGGTGGCGCTGCCGTTCAACGCGTACTTCTGGTATCGCTACTTCCAGGCCTACCAGGACTACACCCAGGCCCTCCAGCGCCGGATCGACGCGGGCGCAACGCCGAATCCGTTCGACTTCCCGAGCGACCTGGTGCAGCGAATGATCCCGATCGTGCTGATCACGGTGCTCGTGGGTCTCGCCTACGAGGTGTTCTCCTTGCGCCGTTGGGCGGCGACGCCCGGCAAACGCATCGTCAAGCTCAAGGTCCGCGCCCGCGAAGACCCACGCATGCCGCCCGCGCTGGGACTGATCTGGAAGCGCAGCGCCTTCATCTACGGGCTACAGCTGGTCTATCTCTCGCCGCTGCTGGGCATCGTGGCTGGGCTTCTCCTGCTCGTCGACTACCTGTGGCCGCTGTGGGACAAGAACCGGCAGGCCCTGCACGACAAGGTCGCCGGGTCCAACGTCGTCCGTGCCGAGGTCCCACGCGCGCCGTACTACGGGTGAGCGGCTCTGGTCAGCGGGTGAGCAGAGGGTCGATCGCGACCGCGAGGAACAACAGCGCCAAGTAGGCGTTGGAGCCGTGGAACAGGCGCATCGCCTTCAGCGTCACCGGGTCCTCGCTCGTGCGCGACCGCCGCCACAGGGCATGTGCCTCGGCGACAAAGCCCAGCCCAAGCACCCCGGCCGCGACTGGGTAAACCCAACCGGTGTCGGCGACCGGCCACAAGGCGAGCGACGTCGCGACCGTGAGCCAGGCATAGATCACGATCTGCCGCCCGACCTCGTACGAGGACGCGACGACCGGCAGCATCGGCACGGACGCAGCGGCGTAGTCCGCGCGATAGCGGATCGCCAGTGACCAGAAGTGCGGAGGCGTCCAGAAGAACACGACCATGAACAACACCACCGGAGCCCACGCCAGCGACCCGGTCACGGCGGTCCAGCCGATCAGGGCGGGGAAGCAGCCTGCCGCGCCGCCCCAGACGATGTTCTGCGACGTACGACGCTTGAGAACCATCGTGTAGACGAGCACGTAGAAGGCGTTCGCGGCCAGCGCCAATGCGGCCGAGAGCCAGTTGACGGTGAACCCGAGCAGCAGCGTCGCGGCAACGCCCAGCACGAGTCCGAAGACCAGCGCCGCGTTGGCCGAGACCTGGTGGCGGGGCAATGGACGCCGCCGCGTGCGCAGCATTTTCTCGTCGATGTCGCGGTCGACGACACAGTTGAGCGCGTTGGCGCTGCCGGCCGCCAACGTGCCGCCGGCCACGGTGGCGGCCACGAGCCACAGCGACGGGACGCCCCGCTGCGCCAGGAACATGACGGGAACGGTGGTCAGCAGCAGCAGTTCGATGATGCGCGGCTTGGTCAGTGCGATGTAGGAGCGGACCCGGTCGAACAGAGTCGCAGGCGGAGCGGCACCGGCGCTGGGCGAGCTGTCGTCGACGCGGTCAGCGATCGCCGGCTCCCGAAGGAGCACAGGAGCCTGCGGCTCGACAGCGGTCACGAACACCTCGGGGTCACGTGCATGCGGTGCTCCGGACAACCGACCAGACATGGCCGACAGATGTCGCGAAGCCTGACTACGGCCGCCAGTCTAATCCCGGCGGGAGGCCGCGGTGGAACGGGGGCGGGCAGGCCAAATCACCGGGCAGTAGGCTCGGCCGAGGAGGCGATGACGCCGTCTGGCGGTGGGGCCACGGACCGCGCCGACGGTACGTCGCCAGACCGTGACGCCACGTGCCGAGGAAGGAAACGCCGCTGTGACCAGCGCTGCCAAGGATCCTTACGCCAAGCTGGACTGGACCGAGACCGACCACCAGGCCGTCGACACGGTCCGGGTGCTGGCGATGGACGCCGTCCAGAAGGTCGGGAACGGCCATCCCGGCACCGCGATGAGCCTCGCGCCGGCTGCCTACCTCGTCTTCCAGAAGCTGATGCGCCACAATCCGGCCGACCCGCACTGGCCGGGCCGCGACCGCTTCGTGCTGTCCTGCGGCCACTCCAGCCTGACCCTCTACATCCAGCTCTACCTGGCCGGATACGGACTCGAGCTCGATGACCTCAAGGCACTTCGGGTCTGGGGCAGCCTCACACCCGGACACCCCGAGCACGGCCACACCGCCGGCGTCGAGACCACGACCGGCCCGCTCGGCCAGGGTGTCGGCAACGCGGTCGGCATGGCGATGGCGGCCCGGCGCGAGCGCGGCCTGTTCGACCCGAAGCCGGCCGCGGGCGAGAGCCTGTTCGACCACGACATCTTCGCGTTCGCGAGCGACGGCGACCTCGAGGAAGGCGTGAGCGGTGAGGCGTCCTCACTCGCCGGCCACCAACAGCTCGGCAACCTCGTGCTGCTCTACGACGACAACAACATCTCCATCGAGGACGACACCAACATCGCGTTCAGCGAGGACGTGGCCAAGCGTTACGAGGCGTACGGCTGGCACGTCCAGACCGTCGACTGGACCCAGGACGGCAAGGGCTACGACGAGAACGTCCAGGCCTTGTTCGCGGCGTACAAGAAGGCGAAGGCCGAGACGACTCGTCCCAGCTTCATCCGGCTCCGCACGATCATCGCCTGGCCGGCTCCGACAGCGCAGAACACCGGGAAGTCACACGGTTCGGCGCTCGGCGACGACGAGGTCGCCGCCACGAAGAAGATCCTCGGCTTCGACCCGGATCAGACGTTCGAGGTCCCGCCGGACGTCATCGCGCACACGCGCCAGGCCGTCGCGCGCGGCAAGGTTGCACAGGCCGACTGGCAACAGCGGTTCGACGCCTGGGCTGCCAAGGCCGGCGATCGCAAGCAGCTGTTCGACCGGATGCAGACACGCACGTTGCCCGCTGACTGGACCGACGCCCTGCCCGCGTTCGAGGCGGACGAGAAGGGCCTGGCGACGCGGGTGGCGTCCGGCTCGGTGCTGTCGGCGATCGCGCCGCACCTGCCTGAGCTGTGGGGCGGCTCGGCCGACCTCGCCGGGTCCAACAACACCACCCCGGAGGGTGAGCCCAGCTTCATCCCCGCCGAGCACGCGACCAAGATGTTCCCCGGAGACCAGTTCGGGCGGGTCCTGCACTTCGGGATCCGCGAGCACGCCATGGGCGCCATCCTCAACGGCATCGCGCTGCACGGGGGCACCCGCCCCTACGGCGGCACGTTCCTCGTGTTCTCCGACTACATGCGTCCCGCCGTACGCCTCGCAGCGCTCATGAAGCTGCCCGTGACCTACGTGTGGACCCACGACTCGATCGGCCTGGGCGAGGACGGTCCCACACACCAGCCCATCGAGCACCTGGCTGCGCTGCGCGCGATCCCCGGGCTCGACGTGGTCCGTCCCGCCGACGCCAACGAGACAGTCGCAGCATGGCAGGTCATCCTCGGGCACAGCGACCGCCCGGCCGGTCTCGCGCTCTCCCGACAGGACGTGCCGACGTTCCCGCGCGGCACCGACGGGTATGCCGACACCTCCAACGTCGGACGGGGTGCCTACGTCCTGCTCGACGTCGACGGCGGCGCACCCGATGTGGTCCTCATCGGCACCGGCTCCGAGGTGCAGATCGCCGTCGCCGCACGCGACCAGCTTGCGGCCGACGGCATCCGGGCCCGGGTGGTCTCGATGCCGTGCCGAGAGTGGTTCGAGCAGCAGGACAAGGTCTATCGCGACACCGTGATCCCGCCCACGGTCAAGGCGCGCGTCTCGGTCGAGGCGGCAGTGCCCCTGGGCTGGCGCGACATCGTCGGTGACTCCGGCCGGATCGTGGGTATCGACCACTACGGGGCGTCCGCCGACTACCAACGCCTGTACAAGGAATTCGGGCTGACCGCCGAAACCGTGACCCAAGCAGCCAAGGACAGCATCGCGGCGGCCTCGGCCCGCGGTTGACATCACCGCCCGGGGGTCCCGTCACGACGTACACGACGCAGCGAAAGGAAGCAGACGACCATGAATGACCGACTGCAGCAACTCTCCGACCAGGGCGTGTCCGTCTGGCTCGACGACATCTCCCGCGATCGGCTCAAGAGCGGAAACCTCCAGGAGCTCGTCTCCACCAGACACGTCGTCGGCGTGACCTCCAACCCGACGATCTTCGCGAAGGCCGTCTCCGACGCCGACGACTACGCCGACCAGGTCAAGGACCTCGCTGTCCGCGGCGTCGACCTGGAGGAGGCCGTACGGGCGATCACCACGTTCGACGTGCGCTGGGCCTGTGACGTGCTCCGCGACACCTACGACCGCACCGATGGCCAGGACGGCCGGGTCAGCATCGAGGTCGATCCCCGCCTGGCGCACCGGACCGACGCAACGATCGCCGAGGCCCGCGCCCTGTGGTGGATGGTCGACCGCTCCAACGTCATGATCAAGATCCCGGCGACCGAGGAGGGACTGGCAGCCATCACCGCGGCGACCAGCGAGGGCATCAGCGTCAACGTGACGCTCATCTTCAGCCTCACGCGTTACCGCGCCGTCATGGACGCGTACCTGAGCGGCCTCGAGCAAGCGCACTCCAAAGGCGTCGACCTGTCCTCCATCCGTTCGGTCGCCTCGTTCTTCGTGAGCCGGGTCGACACCGAGGTCGACAAACGCCTCGACGCGATCGGGACCGACGAGGCGAAGGCGCTGCGCAGCAAGGCCGCCGTGGCCAACGCGCGGCTGGCCTACCAGGCCTTCGAGGACGTGTTCACCTCCGACCGCTGGAGCGCCCTCGATGCAGCCGGCGCGCACCGGCAGCGGCCGTTGTGGGCGTCGACCTCGGTCAAGGACCCCAACCTGCCCGACACCATGTACGTGACGGAGCTCGTCGCGGCACAGACCGTCAACACGATGCCCGAGGGCACGATCGAGGCCACGGCCGACCACGCGGAGATCACCGGTGACACCGTGACACCGAACTACGGCGACGCCCAGGACGTGCTCGACCGGCTCGAGAAGCTCGGCATCGCCTACGACGACGTCGTCAAGGTCATCGAGGACGAGGGCGTCGACAAGTTCGAGAAGTCGTGGCAAGAGCTGCTCGACACCGTCCGGGAAGCCCTGGAGAGCGCGGGCAGCGGGGCGGGATCGCGGTGAAGACACCCCTGAAGGTCCACTCCTCGTCGTCGTACGACGCCGTCGTAGCGGGACTGGTGCAGGACAAGATCGCGAGCCGGATCGGCGCGCAGGACCCGACCGTATGGGGCCCGGACGCTGAGTCCGAGGCGGCGGTCCGGCTGTCCTGGGTGGGCCTGCCGACGTCGTCGCGACCCCTTCTCGCCGAGATCGACGCGTTGCGCGCCCAGCTGTGGTCGGAGGGGCTCGACGAGGTCGTGCTCTGCGGCATGGGAGGGTCGTCGCTCGCACCCGAGGTCATTTCACGCACATATGGCGTCCCCCTCACGATCCTCGACTCGACCAACCCGCACGTCGTGCACCGAGCCGTGTCGGGTGACTTGTCGCGCACCGTGGTCGTGGTGTCGAGCAAGTCGGGAGGCACCGTCGAGACCGACAGCCAACGGCGCGCGTTCCTGGCCGCTTTCGAAGCCGCGGGCATCGATGCGGCGTCTCGCTTCGTGGTCGTCACCGACCCGGGTTCCGACCTGGAGAAGCTGGCGGCCGAGCAGGGTTATCGCAAGACGTTCCTGGCGGACCCGCATGTCGGCGGCCGCTACAGTGCGCTGACCGCGTTCGGGCTGGTCCCGACCGGTCTCGCGGGCGTCGACATCGCCGAGCTGCTCGACGAGGCCGAAGCCGTGACCGACGAGCTCCGAGCCGATCGTGACGACAACCCGGCCCTGTTGCTGGCGGCGGCGCTGGCCGGCAACCCCGGCCGCGACAAGGCAGCGATCGTCGACGCCGGGTCGGGAATCGTGGGGTTCGCCGACTGGGCCGAGCAGCTCATCGCCGAGTCGACGGGCAAGCTCGGCACCGGCGTCCTGCCGGTTGCCGTCGAGGACAAGACCGCTCCTGAGATCGCGGCGCCGGCGGCCGACGTCGTCGCGGCCGCGCTCGTGGCGCCGGAGTCGGCGGACGCGACCCCTGACGGTGTCGGCGAACCATGGGTCACGGTCTCCGGCACTCTCGGCGCGCAGCTGCTGGCGTGGGAGACCGCTACGGCCGTGATGGGCAAGATGCTCGCCATCAACCCCTTCGACCAGCCCGACGTCGAGAGTGCGAAGAACGCGGCACGCGGCCTGCTCGACGCCCAGCCCGAGGTCGAGGCTCCCGAGATCACCGAGAACGGCATCGAGGCACGAGGCTCCGAGGGGCTCCTGGCAGGCGTCGACTCGATCGCGGGTGCGGTGAACGCGCTGCTCGGCAAGCTCGGCGACGACGGCTATGTGGCGGTGATGGCCTATCTCGACTCCGAGCGCGACGCCTCGTTGCATGCCGTACGAGCCGCGCTCAGCCGGCGCACGGGACGACCGACCACGTTCGGTTGGGGCCCGCGCTTCCTGCACTCGACCGGCCAGTACCACAAGGGGGGTCCGGCGCAGGGCGTCTATCTCCAGATCACCTCCGCCGAGAGCCAGGACGTGCCCATTCCGGACCGGCCGTTCTCCTTCGGGACGCTGATCACGGCACAGGCAGCAGGCGACGCAGGTGTGCTGGCCGAGCACGGCCGACCCGTCCTCAGACTGCACGTGCTCGACCCGACCTCGGGTGTGGCCACCCTGGAGGGACTGCTGCGATGACGGTGGAGGCCACTCCGGGGGCGCCGGTCAACCCGCTGCGCGACCCGCAGGACCGCAGGCTTCCTCGGATCGCCGGCCCGTGTGGCGTGGTGATCTTCGGCGTCACGGGCGACCTGGCGCGCAAGAAGCTCATGCCGGCCATCTACGACCTGGCCAACCGCGGCCTGCTGCCGCCCGGCTTCTCGCTGGTCGGGTTCGCCCGGCGCGACTGGGCCGACCAGGACTTCGCGGCGATCGTTCACGACGCGGTGATGGAGCACGCCCGTACGCCGTTCCGCGAGGAGGTGTGGCGCCAGCTCTCCCAGGGCTTCCGGTTCGTGCCGGGCGAATTCTCCGACGACGTGGCCTTCACCCAGCTCCGGAGCACGATCGAGGAGCTCGACCGGGAGCGCGGCACGGCCGGCAACCATGCGTTCTACCTGTCGATTCCACCCAAGTTCTTCCCTGACGTCATCGGCCAGCTCAAGGAGCACGGGCTCGCCGAGGACAACACCGGCTCGTGGCGGCGGGTGGTGGTCGAGAAGCCGTTCGGCCACGACCTCAAGAGCGCGCAAGACCTCAACAGCATCGTGTCCGAGGTCTTCCCGCCCGAATCGGTGTTCCGGATCGACCACTACCTGGGCAAGGAGACGGTGCAGAACATCCTGGCGCTCCGCTTCGCCAACCAGCTGTTCGAGCCGATCTGGAACGCCAACTACGTCGACCATGTCCAGATCACCATGGCCGAGGACATCGGGATCGGCGGACGCGCCGGCTACTACGACGGCATCGGAGCCGCCCGTGACGTGATCCAGAACCACCTGCTCCAGCTCATGGCGCTGATCGCGATGGAGGAGCCGGTCTCGTTCGAGGCGCACAGCCTGCGCACCGAGAAGCAGAAGATCCTCCGCAGCGTGCGTCACCCGGCCCGGCTCGACCTGCACACGTCGCGGGGCCAGTACGCCGCGGGCTGGGCCGGCGGCGAGAAGGTCAAGGGCTACCTCCAGGAGGACGACATTCCCCAGTCGTCCACCACGGAGACGTTCGCGGCGATCAAGCTCGAGATCGACACCCGGCGCTGGGCCGGGGTGCCGTTCTACCTCCGCCACGGCAAGCGCCTCGGTCGACGCGTCACCGAAGTGGCCGTGGTCTTCAAACGTGCCCCCCACCTGCCGTTCACCGAGACCGCCACCGAGGAGCTCGGCCAGAACGCTCTGGTCATCCGGGTCCAGCCCGACGAGGGCGTGACCGTGCGCTTCGGCTCGAAGGTGCCCGGCACGGCGATGGAGATCCGCGACGTCAACATGGACTTCGCCTATGGCGGCGCGTTCGTCGAGTCGAGCCCCGAGGCGTACGAGCGGCTGATCCTCGACGTGCTGCTGGGCGACCCGCCGCTGTTCCCGCAGCACGAGGAGGTCGAGCTGTCGTGGCGCATCCTCGACCCGATCCTCGACTACTGGGCCGAGCTCGGGAAGCCCGAGCCCTACGAGTCCGGCACCTGGGGTCCGGCGTCGTCTGTCGAGATGCTGGCGCGCGACGGCCGCGTCTGGCGCAGGCCGTGAGGCGAGGAGAGACATGAGCATCGAGCTGACCGGTACCAACGCCGCCAAGATCGCCAGCGCCTTGTTGACGGAGCGCAGGTTGGCCGGCTCGCCGTCGATGGGGATGGTGCTGACGTTCGTCGTCATCACCGACGAGGGTGACCACTACGACGCCCTCAAGGCCGCCCGCGCTGTGTCGCGCGAGCACCCGTCGCGGATACTCGGCGTCATCCGCCGGTCCGCCCGCGGTGCGGCCAACCTCGACGCCGAGGTCAAGATCGGTGACGGCGGCGCCGGCGAGCAAGTGCTGCTGCGGATGTCGGGCGAGCTCGCCAATCACCCGGAGAGCGTCGTGCTACCGCTGCTGCTGCCGGACTCCCCCGTCGTGTGCTGGTGGCCGAACAAGGCGCCGACCGACCCCAAGGCCGACCCGATCGGAGCACTGGCCCAACGCCGGATCACCGACACCGCCTCGATCGAGCGGGGCCGTACGACGGCGATGATGACCCAGGCGCACAACTACGCCGACGGGAACACCGACCTGTCGTGGACCCGGCTGACCCCGTGGCGTGCGCTGCTGGCGGCCGCCCTCGACCAGTACCCGGCGAAGATCAAGGGCGGCCGGGTGTCGGCAGAGAAGTCCAACCCGAGCGCCGACCTGCTCGTTGCCTGGTTGACCCACCGCCTCAAGGTGCCGATCGACCGGTCCACCTCACGTGGTCCCGGCATCACCAGCGTCAGTCTCATGACCGGCGGTGGCGAGATCCAGATCTCTCGTCCCGACGGGCTGCTCGCCCAGTTCACGATCCCCAACGCCCCCGACCGTCCGGTCGCGCTGAAGCGACGCGCGCTCGCGGAGCTGCTGGCCGAGGAGCTGCGCCGCCTCGACCCGGACGACATCTACGAGCAGACGGTCCGGACGCTGTGCAAGATCGCCGACAAGAACGGCATCAGACGGACCCAGGCGGGCAAGAAGCGGGCGGAGAAGCCGCGGGTCGCGCCGATGGTGGTCGGGACCGACCAGACGCTTGCCGAAAGCCGGGCGACCCAGCGGCAGCGCAGGGCTGAGGCCGAACGCGACGAGAAGTCCACGACCTCAGTGGGTTCGGCGAAGAAGACGGCCGCCAAGAAGCGGTCCGCCACGACGTCCCGGACGCGGAAACGAAGCGCGAAGAAGTCCGCGACCGCCCGATCCACCAAGAAGTCCTGATGAGCGGGCCATCGGTGATCGTCCACCACTCACCCGAGGTGCTGGCTGCCTCGGTCTCAGCGCGACTCATCACCACGCTCGTCGACGCCCAGTCGAATGGCCGGGTTCCGCACTGGGTTTTGACCGGTGGTTCGATCGCCGATGCCGTACACCGCGCCATCGCGGCCTCCCCGGCACACGACGCGGTCGACTGGACCCGGGTCGAGCTGTGGTGGGGCGACGAGCGGTTCGTCGCCGCCGACGACTCCGACCGCAACGAGCTGCAGGCGCGTGAGGCGCTGCTCGACCAGCTGCGCCTCGATCCGGCCCGGGTTCACCCGATGCCCAGCTCCGACGGGCCGACCCCCGACCCGGAGGCAGCTGCTGAGGCCTACGCCCAGGAGCTCGCTGCCGCCACCCACCCCGAAGACCACGGGGTGGTCCCCACGTTCGACGTGCTCATGCTCGGCGTCGGGCCCGACGGTCACGTCGCATCGCTGTTCCCGGAGCGGCCGGCGCTGTACGACGAGCGAGCCGTGACCGCAGTGCGCGGCGCACCCAAGCCGCCGCCGATCCGACTGTCGCTCACCATGACCAGCCTGCAACGTGCCCGCGAGGTCTGGTTCATCGTCTCCGGGACGGAGAAGGCCAGGGCCGTGCATCTCGCGCTGTCCGGCGCCGGCGTGGTGCAGGTGCCGGCCGCCGGTCCGCGCGGCCAGCAGCGAACAGTCTGGATGCTGGATCAGCAGGCTGCCTCGCAGTTGCCGAGCGGGCTGGCGCGGATCGCGTCGCCCTGACCCGTCCCCACGTCCTGCTTGGCTGCTTGCTCTGAGCCCCCCCCAGTGGTCGAGCCCTTCGACGAGCTCAAGACAGGCTTGGCGAGCCACGCTTTCGGCGGTCGAGCCTGTCGAGACCACGAAGGCAAAAACCCGAAAAAGCCTTGTGGATAAGGCGAAACACTCTGGTCGCTGTCCGACATGTCGGGTAGAATCGAACACATGTTCGACACCGACCTCAGCGCCCTCGACGAAATCGGCGACCCTGTCGTTCGTCGAGACCGCCCGCGCGGTCGTCGAGCAAGGAGAAGTCGACGTCGCTGGAGGCCGCCGCGCACTGGGCGGACTTGCACGGTGAGCTCGCCCGGGCGACCAGTCCCCTGCTGCCCGGGTCGGAGAAGCTGGTGCTGTTCGGTGGGGACGGGACACCTGGGGTGGCGGAGTTCGCTCCGGCCGAGCTCGGTGTGGTGCTGGCGACCTCGACCGCGCTGCAGAGCGGCTGGTCGGGGACGCGCTCGATCTGCGGCACCGGCTCCCACGCCTGTGGGCGCGGATCGTGGCGGGTGAGGTGAAGCCGTGGATCGGCCGCCGGACCGCCGAGGCCACCCGCCACCTGTCGGTGGAGACCGTGGCGGTGGTGGACCGTCGGATCGCGAAGTACGCCCATTCCTTGTCGTGGGGTCGGATCGAAGCCATCATCGCCGCCTGCTGGATGGAGTGCTGACCCTGAGGCTGCCGCAGAAGCCGACCAGGCCGCGCAGGCATCGTTGGGGGTGTGGGTCAATGACCAGTCCACCGAGCCTGGCACGCAAGAGATCTTCATCCGGGCCGAGGCACCGGACGCGTTGCGGTTCAACGCCTCGATCGGCGGTCTCGCCACCGGCCTCGGCGCGTTGGTTGACACCCGTCCCGTGGATGTCCGGCGGCCGGCTCGGTGGGGATCTGGCCAACCCCCAACACGCCCTGGACCTGTTCGCCGACATCCACGCCGCCACCGGCCAGACCGACACCGTCCGACCCCGATCCAACCGGCCCTGAGCTGCCGGTCGAGACCCCGTCGCGGCCGCGGCGGCCGGTGGACACCCGGCCCGATGTCACCTTGTATGTCCACCTCACCGACCAGGCCGTGGTCACGGTCAAGGAGTGGCCAGGGTCGAGGAGATCGGACCCGTCACCGTGGATCGGGTCCGGTCCTGGCTCGCACATGCCAACGTGCTCGTGAAACCAGTCATCGACCTCAACGACCAGGTCCCGGTCGATGCCTATGAGATCCCTGACCGGATCCGCGAAGCCGTCCACCTGGCCATCCCGGTCGACTGCTTCCCCTACGCCACCTCCACCCGCAGGTACCGGCGACATCGACCACACCATCCCCTTCGTCAAACCCGACGAGGGTGGGCCACCGGGCCAGACAGGGGTCGGCAAGCTCGGCCCCATCACCCGCTTCCACCACCGGGTCAAGACCCACGGCGACTGGCAAGTCGCCCAACCCTTCACCGGCGTCTTCGTGTGGCGCACCCCAAACGGCCGCTATCTCCTCGTCGACCACACCGGCACCCACCCAGCCGTCTCCGCTCCCCGGCAATCCCGGCTGCCTGAGCGCCCAGCAGGGCGTTAGCGGGTATCCCTATCCCTGTTGGCGGGATGATGTCGGGCTCGCTCAGCACTTCGTCGAAGCACTGTCATGGCTAGGCTTGGCGTTAAGACGGTCCCGGCAGAGCCGTTCGGTGATGGGTCATGGCGGAAGATGAGCGTGCAGTCCTCCCCGATGAGTGCTCGTAGATCACAGGCGCGCCAGGCGGGCTGTTGGAACCAGGCCTCTTCCAGCGTGAGAAGCCATCCGCGGTGACCAAACGAGCGTGGCAGGCGTCCACCACTAGGCTCGCGGGCGCTCGGAGGTGTCCGGAATCGATCCCGTTTAGACCACCATGTCGTTCCGAGGCTCGGACATCCACTCACCGTCGATCCGCATTTCTCCCAGCTGTTCCCACCCTTGGATAACAGCGCGACCGGGGAAGCGTGCCGCGGTCCTGCGTGAGTGTCTAAGTAGCCGAGTGTCACTGGGTGTGTCCCATTTCCCGGGTCTACTCGAGCACGCACTCTCATGCCGATGAGCGTGCGTGCTCGCGTGGGGAAGACAGCTCGTCCACAGGCGTACATTGATGGTGCTCGCACCCAGCAGAGGAAGCCCTTAGGAGGCGCCGTGTGGTGGGTATGGGTGCTTGTGGTCTTGGCCCTTCTATTGGCGATCACTTTCGTCCTGACGAGGGGCATGCCAGGGCCTAATCAAAGGGAGATCAAGGAACATCGGCGTAGTCAAGCCGGCGGTGGTCTTGAGAAGGGTGGCGGCAGCGGCAGCGGCGGCGTGATCTAACCATGAACCGCGCCGGGCGCGGGGACACACCCGGTCAGACGTCCTCAGTGCGTCGTCGGGGTCACTTCAACTGTCAGAGATCGAGTGCCTCGCGCAATTGCGGACGCGCCAGCATTCTGAGGCACCACTCGAAGTGGCCGTCAGTGCCTGCTGGGCTGAAGCAGTTGCTGGTCACGAGTGCGTAGGCAGAGCGGTAGATCAGCAACCGGCGCGGCTCGTAGCCGAAACGGTCGACGATGGCCTCCTCGAGGATGGCCTCGTTCACTGCGGCACGAGGTCCGTACATGTCGTAGATGCTTGCGGTGATCGCGGCGTCGAACGCCGAGTCGCCCACGGTCGTGAGGAAGCCGAAGTCGAGCGTCGCCACTGGTCGGGTGGCGCTGTCGACGAGGATGTTGGCCGGGATCAGGTCACCGTGAATCAGGCGCGGTGGCGCCGGCTCTGGTTCGGTGAGGCACGCCGACGTGGCGGTCACGACATCATCCAGCTGATGGATCCGAGCCGACAGCGGTCCTCGGAACTTCTGAGCGCGTCGCTCAACCAGATCAGCAAGCGATCGCTCGAAGGTTCGCTGCCCATCGAACGCCGGCTCGCCGGCCAGAACCGGCAACACCTTCATCGCGTCCGTCGGCACTACCCGCGCAAGCGTGTCGAGGACGTCCACGACGCAAGCAACAGCGGGGGCATTGAGGTGGTGCGCGTCGTCGCTCATCGAGTCCCGCAGTGGGCGCCCTTCCAGCCTTGTCTCGACGGTGGCGGCCTGGCCGTCCAGCTCAAGTATGCGATGGATCCTGGGGGTCATGACGCCCGGCCCGGCCGATGACAATGCTTCGTAGAAGGAACGGAGCGTCAGCAACTCTGCGCCGCGGGCGACTGTGCCAGATCTTTGCGACGAGGCCATCGCCGAGGTCGACGACCGTCCCTTCCATCCCGGACCCCAGCACAGATCCTGGTCGAAAGCCCTCGTCGCTCAGAACGGTGGCCCACCGGTGGATCTGGTCCCGTTTCACAGCCTGACCGTCTCACGGAGGCCGGTCGCGACGCGGGCGACCTGGAGTCGGCGTGCGTGCGGCGGACACCGAGTCAGAGGGCACCGAGCGCGTTGGTGCGTGCCATGTCGGCGAGGTCGGGCGTGGCCCAGATCGTGCCGGGCTCAGGAATCTCCGGTGTCACGTCGTGGGTCTCGATGAGGCGAGCTGGGTCGGTCGCGTCGGGGAGGCGCGTGTAGTCGGGAACCTGGCGACGCGCAGCGACGTCGCGCACGTGTTCAGCCTGTGGACTCGATCGACGCTGCCTCATCCACCCAGGGTACGTCAGCCGCCCGTGGGCTCAGAAGATGATTTCGCCGGACTTGCGCTTGGCCCGCAGTGTCTGAAGTGCCTCTTCGAGGATCTCCTTGGCCTCGGCGTCGGAGCGACGCTCCTTCACATAGGCCAGGTGGGTCTTGTACGGCTCGATCTTGGGCGGCGGTGGCGGGTTGTCGGAGTCCCGGTTGGCCGGCAGTCCGCAACGCGGACAGTCCCAGGTGTCGGGGATCTGCGCATCGACGGCGAACATCGGCGCGGTCTCGTGCCCATGGGCGCAGAAGTACGTGATGCGTTGTCGCGGCGCCGCATCGCCCCGCTCGGCCTCCCCCATCGGCCCGGCGCCTACACGGCTTCCTCGGATGGCGCTGCCACCAGCCACGTCTACTCCTCGACTGTCGTCACGTTCTCCGTGGTCTGCGGACCGGTCGGCCCGACAGGTGCGTTGATTGTACGTCGTCAGGTCGGCTGGGCCGGTACGGAACGCTCAACCGGTCTTCAACAACAGTCCGAGGGAGATGACGCAGGCGAACCAGATGACCACCACCCCGATCGTGATCCGGTCCAGGTTCTTCTCGGCGATCGATGAACCGCCGAGCCCGCTGGAGACGCCGCCACCGAACATGTCGGACAATCCGCCACCGCGGCCCTTGTGCAGCAGGATCATCACGATGAGGAGCAAGCTTGTCAGAACGAGCAGGATGCTGAATGCCGTAACCACGAGGAGATACCTTACCTGCTGCCCTCAGCTCAGAGGACAGGCATGTCGTAGAAGCGGCAGATGCCGCCGAACTCGTCCGCCTGGAGCGCCGCGCCACCGACGAGACAGCCGTCGACATCGGGTTGCGCCATGATGCCGCCGACGTTGGCCGCCTTCACCGATCCCCCGTAGAGGATCCGGACCGCTGCGCCGACCTCGGCGCCGTGCACCTCGGTCAGTCGGGCACGAATGGCGGCGCAGACTTCCTGCGCGTCCTCGGGGGTCGCCACCTCACCGGTACCGATGGCCCAGACCGGTTCGTAGGCGATGACCAGCTCCGCGACCTGCTCGGCACTGAAGCCCGCCAGCGACCCGTCGACCTGCCCAAGCGTGTAGGGGACCTGGTCGCCCGCTTGCCGAATCTCCAGACCCTCTCCGACGCAGACGATGGGGACGATGCCGGCGGCCACCGCCTTGTGTGCCTTCGCGTTGACCAGGGCATCGTCCTCGGCGTGGTACTCACGCCGTTCGGAGTGGCCGACCACGACGTAGGAGCAGCCGAGCTTGCTCAGCATGCCGGTCGTGATCTCACCGGTGTAGGCGCCTTCATCGTGCGTGGAGACGTCCTGTGCTCCGTAACGGATGCTGAGGCGGTCGCCGTCGACGACGGTCTGCACGCTCCGCAGATCGGTGTACGGCGGGCAGACGACTACCTCGGCCTTGGCGTAGTCGTGCTTCTTGTCCGCGAGCGTCCAGGCGAGCTTCTGGACGAGGACCACGGCCTCGTGGTGGTTGAGGTTGGCCTTCCAGTTGCCGGCCATGAGAGGCGTGCGTTGGTGTCGTGCCATGCGCGTGGGGAACCTGTCTGCGTGAGTCGGTCGGGGTGAGTGAGATGGAGCGTCCGGGGTCAGGCCCCCCGCAGGATGTCGAGTCCGGGGAGATTGCGGCCTTCGAGGTACTCGAGGCTGGCGCCGCCGCCGGTGGAGATGTGCCCGAACTGGTCATCGGCGAAGCCGAGCTTGCGGACAGCGGCAGCGGAGTCGCCGCCACCGACGACCGACAGCCCGTCGACCTCGGTCAGCGCCTGCGCCACTGCCTTGGTGCCGGCAGCGAACGCGGCCATCTCGAAGACCCCCATAGGGCCGTTCCAGAAGACCGTCTTGGCGTCTGCCAGCATCTCGGCGAAGTGCTGGGCGGAGTCCGGGCCGATGTCGAGGCCGAGCTGGTCGGCCGGCATGGCATCCGCGGCGACGACTGTCGTGGGGGCGTCTGCGGCCACTTCGGGAGCCACGACGATGTCGGTAGGCAGCACGATCTCGACGCCGGACGCCTCTGCCCGGGCGAGATAGCGGCGTACGACGTCCAGCTGGTCTTCCTCGAGCAGGCTGCGCCCGACCTCATGGCCCTGCGCCTTGAGGAAGGTGAACACCATGCCGCCACCGATGAGCAGGCGGTCGGCCTTGCCGAGCAGGTTGTCGATGACCCCGAGCTTGTCGGAGACCTTCGACCCACCGAGGACCACGGCATACGGACGCGCAGGGTCGTCGGTGAGACGCCGCAGCACGTCGACCTCGGCGAGAACCAGGCTGCCCGCCGCGTGCGGAAGCCGGGCTGCCAGGTCGTAGACGCTGGCCTGTTTGCGGTGCACGACGCCGAAGCCATCGCTCACGAAAGCATCGCCGAGGCTGGCGAGCTTGTCGGCGAACACAGCACGCTCGTCGTCGTCCTTGCTGGTCTCGCCGGCGTCGAACCGGACGTTCTCCAGGAGCACGACGTCACCGTCTGACATGGAGTCGACGGCCTTGCGAGCCGACTCGCCGACGGTGTCGGTCGCCTGGGTCACCTCCACGCCGAGGATCTCGGAGAGCCGCTTGGCGACCGGGGCCAGCGAGTATGCCGGGTCGGGCTCACCCTTGGGGCGGCCGAGGTGAGCCATCACGATGACTTTGGCCCCGCGCCGCCGAAGATCGTCGATCGTCGGGACGCTGGCGCGGATGCGGCCGTCGTCGGTGATCATGGTGCCGTCGAGCGGCACGTTGAGGTCGGACCGGAGCAGGACCCGCTTGCCCTCGAGCCCGCCGACGGACGCGGCCAGCTCGTCCAGCCCGGCCAGCGCAGCTGCCACGGTGGGGCCGCTCAGAGCGAGGAGCCGACGTAGTTGACCAGGTCGACCAGACGGTTGGAGTAACCCCACTCGTTGTCGTACCAGCCGACGACCTTCACCTGGTTGCCCAGCACCTTGGTGAGGCCGGCGTCGAAGATGCACGAATGCGGGTCCGTCACGATGTCGCTCGACACGATCGGGTCCTCGGTGTACTTCAGGAAGCCCTTGAGCTCGCCATCGGCGGCTGCCTTGAGGGCTGCGTTGACCTCGTCGGCCGTGGTCTCCCGCCCGGCCTCGATCGTCAGGTCGGTGGCGGATCCTGTCGGCACGGGCACGCGCAACGCGTAGCCGTCGAGCTTGCCCTTGAGCTCGGGGAGGACGAGGCCGATCGCCTTGGCCGCGCCGGTCGAGGTCGGCACGATGTTGATGGCAGCCGCACGTGATCGACGGAGGTCCTTGTGCGGGGCATCCTGCAGGTTCTGGTCCTGCGTGTAGGCGTGGATCGTGGTCATCAGGCCCTTGACGATGCCGAACTCGTCGTTGAGCACCTTCGCCATCGGGGCCAGGCAGTTGGTCGTGCAGGAAGCGTTGGAGATGACCGTGTGTGCGCCTGGGTCGTAGTCGTGGTGGTTGACCCCCATGACGACCGTGATGTCGTCGTTGGAAGCGGGCGCGGAGATGATGACTTTCTTGGCGCCGGCGTCGACGTGCGCCTTCGCCTTGGTCGCGTCGGTGAAGAACCCGGTCGACTCGATGACGATGTCGGCGCCGAGCTCACCCCAGGGCAGTTGCGCGGGGTCGCGCTCCTCGAGCGTCGCGATCTTGCGGCCACCGACGACGATCGCCTCGCTCGTCACCTCGACGTCGGCGTCGAGCCGGCCGAGGATCGAGTCGTATTTGAGCAGGTGGGCCAGCGTCTTGTTGTCCGTGAGGTCGTTGGCTCCGACGACCTCGATGTCTGCACCGGACGCGACGACCGCCCGGAAGAAGTTGCGGCCGATGCGGCCAAACCCATTGATTCCTACGCGGACGGTCACGCGACGATCTCCCTCACGACGAGCTGCTGTACTGAACTCAGGACTTGCTCCGACCCTACCAACGTCGTCGAAACGCCTTCGACCTCGTCCGACCGGTGATCCGGCGTCAGGAGCTTTCGCTCAGCATGTCCGGCGTGAGGGAGGACTCGGTGTCAGGGATCCCGAGCTCCTGAGCACGCTTGTCCGCCATCGCGAGCAAGCGGCGGATGCGACCGGCGATGGCGTCCTTGGTCAGCGGCGGGTCGTGCAGCTGACCGAGCTCCTCGAGACTGGCCTGCTTGTGCTCGACCCGCAGCGAACCCGCGAGCTTCAGGTGGTCGGGCACCTCGTCGGCAAGGATCTCCAGCGCTCGTTCGACGCGCGCCCCTGCTGCGACGGCCGCACGTGCCGAACGTCGCAGGTTGGCGTCGTCGAAGTTGGCGAGCCGGTTTGCGGTGGCGCGCACCTCGCGCCGCAACCGGCGCTCCTCCCAGGCCAGCAGCGACTCATGCGCACCCAGTCTGGCCAGCAGAGAGCTGATGGCGTCACCGTCGCGGATCACGACCCGGTCGACGCCACGAACCTCGCGGGCCTTCGCGGAGATGCCGATCCTGCGGGCCGCGCCCACCAGAGCCAACGCAGCCTCTGGCCCGGGGCAGGTGACCTCCAGCGCCGACGACCTGCCGGGCTCGGTCAAGGACCCGTGCGCCAGGAACGCACCGCGCCAGGCCGCCACGGCGTCACACCCGGACCCGGACACCACCTGAGGAGGCAGCCCGCGGACGGGTCGGCCCCGGTTGTCGAGCAGGCCGGTCTGTCGGGCCAGCGCTTCGCCGTCACGAACCACCCGTACGACGTACCGCGTGCCCTTGCGCAGACCGCCGCCGCTGATGACGACGACGTCGCTCTGGTGCCCGTAGATCTCGAGGATGTCGCGCCGGATCCGTCGTGCCGAGGCACCTGAGTCGAGCTCTGCCTCGACGACGATGCGTCCGCCCTGGATGTGCAGGCCGCCGGCAAAGCGGAGCATGGATGACACCTCGGCTTTGCGGCAGCACGACTTCGTCACGTTGACGTTCGCGAGCTCTGCCTTCACCTGGGCGGTCATTGCCATGAGGCCGATCCTGCCACGCCGCAGTCCAGGGTTGTCGTCGAGTGAGTGTGCCGCCGCCGTCATGATCCCTCCACCGCGACCCCCATGATCGAGGCATAGGCCCGGGCGAGCCTTGCCACGTCGTGCCGTGCCTCTAGATCATGCGCCGCCACGTCTGCGATCACCAGTTCTGCCCCTAGTCCGTTCACCGTCTCCTCGAGCATGTCCACGTCGCCGATACCCGAGGGATCTGCGAGCACCACGTCGACCTGCAGATCGGGTGCGTGCACTGCCAACACTTCCAAGTATGTGCTCGCCGAGAATCCTTCTGTCTCCCCAGGCTGAGGCGCCAGGTTGAGCGTCACGCAGCGGCGGGCACTGGACTTGGTCAGTGCCGTCTGCAACTCCGGGACCAGCAGATGGGGCAAGACACTGGTGTACCACGATCCCGGCCCCAAGATCACCCAATCGGCGGCATGGATCGCCTCAACGGCCTCGGTACAGGCAGGGGGGTCCGCAGGAACGAGCTGGACCGACTCGACGAGGCCCGTCGTGCTCGCCACCTCGACCTGGCCGCGGATCGTCGTGAGGTCCTCAGGCTGCGCCGGATCGCCGCCACGTACCTGCGCCACGATGTCGAGCGGGACTGCGGTCATGGGCAGGACACGGCCCTGGGCACCCAGCAACCGGCCGACCCAGTCGAGTCCTTCGACGTGTCCGTCGAGAAGCTCCCACAGCGCCACGATCAGCAGGTTGCCGACGGCGTGCCGGTGCAGCTCGCCCGCACTCTCGAACCGGTGTTGCAGGACCCTCGCCCAGGTCCGCCCCCATTCGTCGTCGCCACAGAGTGCCGCGAGCGCCTGGCGCAGGTCGCCCGGCGGGAGCACCCCGAGCTCGCTGCGCAGCCGGCCCGACGAACCGCCGTTGTCGGCCACGGTCACGATCGCGGTCAGGTCGGACACGAAAGTGCGCAACGCGCTCAGGTTCGCCGCCAGCCCGTGTCCACCGCCCAGCGCCACCACCCGCAGGGACGGTGACACCGGGTCCGCGGCCTCGACCCAGGGGCCGTCGTACGCCGTCACTCGCGCCCCAGGTCCCGGTGGACGACCGTCGTCTCGATCCCGCGGCCGGTCAGTCGCCGACCGAGCTCTTCGGCCATGGCGACGCTGCGATGCTTGCCACCCGTGCAGCCGACGGCGAGGTTGAGGTACTGCTTGCGCTCGCGCAGGAAGCCGTCGTCGACGGTCTGGAGCAACGCGTCGAGACGGTCGAGGAACTCCTTCGCCGCAGGTTGTTGCAGCACGTAGCCGCTCACTTCGTCGTCGAGGCCGGACTTGGGCCGCAGCTCGGGTACCCAGAACGGGTTCGGCAGGAAGCGCATGTCGACGACCATGTCGGCGTCCACAGGGATGCCGTACTTGAAGCCGAACGACACGATCGTGGCGCGCATCCGCGGGTCCTCGCCCTCGGAGAAGGCGCGGGACACCTTGTCGGCGAGCTGGTGGACATTGAGCATCGAGGTGTCGATCAGCACGTCGGCCTCGCCACGCAGGTCGCGCACCATGTCGCGCTCGCGGGCGATCCCGTCGAGGAGCCGGGCGCCCCCTTGCAGGGGGTGCGGACGCCGAGCGGCTTCCTGGCGCCTGACCAGCACGTCGTCCGACGCCTCGAGGAACAGCACCCGTGGCGGGGTGCCCCGTTCGTCCATGGTCGCCATCGCGCCACGCAGGTCCGCGAAGAAGCCGCGCGAGCGGACATCGACGACCACGGCGATCTTGATCCCCTCGTCGTCCTCAGCGGTGAGCATCTCGACGACGGCAGGCAGCATCGAAGGGGGCAGGTTGTCGATGACGAACCAGCCGATGTCCTCCAGCGCCTTCGCCGCGGTGCTGCGGCCGGCGCCGGTCATGCCGGTGACGATGATGAGGTCACCTGAGACGGCGCTCATGGGGACTCCTTCGTCTCGGCGGGCTCGGAGTCGTCGATGATCTCACCTGTTGCCGTGTTGACGGCAACACTGGTGCTCCGGTTGGCCGCGAGTGCGACCGCGATCGACTCTGCGGTACGCCGGCCGAAGCCGGGCAGGGCGGCGATGTCGTCGATCGAGGCGGCGCGAAGCTTCTTCAACGAGCCGAAGTGGCGCAGCAACACCTTGCGCCGGACCTCACCCATCCCCGGAACGTCATCCAGGACGCTCTCGACCATGCTCTTGGACCGTCGGTTGCGGTGGTGCGTGATCGCGAAGCGGTGCGCCTCGTCACGGACGCGCTGCAGGAGGTACAGGCCCTCGCTGGTGCGGGGCAGGATCACCGGGTCGGGCTGGCTCGGGCGCCATACCTCCTCGAGTCGCTTGGCCAGGCCGACGACCGGCACGTCGTCGATACCGAGCTCGTCGAGCGCACGTTGGGCTGCTGCGACCTGCGGCGGACCGCCGTCGACGACCACCAGACCGGGCGCGTAGGCGAACTTGCGTGGTCGACCCGTGTCGGGGTCGATGAGAGCCGGTCCGCGCTCCTCGGCCGTCTCGCCCAGGTCGAGGTCGGTGTTCTCGGCCCGCTCGTCGAGCAGGCGCCGGAACCGTCTCGAGATCGTCTCGTGCATGGCCGCGACGTCGTTCTGCCCCTCGACCCCGCGGATCACGAACCGGCGGTAGTCGCTCTTGCGGGGCAGCCCGTCCTCGAAGACGACCATCGAGGCGACCACCTCGGTGCCCTGGAGGTTGGACACGTCGAAGCACTCGATCCGCAGCGGTGCGTCCGCCAGCTCCAGCGCGTCCTGGAGCTCCTCGAGCGCCCGGCTCCGGGTGGTGAAGTCGCTGGCGCGCTTGGTCTTGTGCAGGGCGAGCGCCTGCTTGGCGTTGCGTCCCACGGTCTCCATGAGCGTGCGCTTGTCACCGCGCTGCGGTACCCGCACCGAGACCTTGCTGCCGCGCTTGTCAGCGAGCCAGATCCGCAACGCCTCGAGGTCGCCGGGCCGCTCGGGCACCAGCACCTCCCGGGGAATCGCGTCGTCGGTCTCGGCGTCGTAGAGCTGGATCAGGAAGAGGTCGAGCAGCTCGGGAAGCTCCGCGTCGTCGACCCGGTCCGCGACCCAGCCACGCTGTCCCCTGACCCGGCCGCCGCGGACGAAGAAGACCTGCACAGCGATCTCGAGCGGGTCCTCGGCGACCGCGATGACGTCGGCGTCGGTGCCGTCCGCGAGCACGATGGCGTTCTTCTCCATGGCACGGGTGAGGGCGCCGATGTCGTCGCGCAGGCGGGCCGCCCGCTCGTACTCGGTGGCGTCGCTGGCCTCCTTCATCTCGCGTTCGAGCCGCTTGATGTGCTGGCTGGTCTGGCCGGCGATGAATGTGCAGAAGTCGTCGACGATCTCGCGATGCTGCTCTGCGGTCACCCGCCCGACGCAGGGCGCGGCGCACTTGCCGATGTAGCCCAGGAGGCAGGGGCGGCCGATCTGGGCGCTGCGCTTGAAGACACCGTTGGAGCACGAGCGCATCGGAAACACGCGCAGCAACAGGTCGACGGTCTCGCGGATCGCCCAGGCGTGTGAGTACGGACCGAAGTACCGCACGCCTTTCCGCTTCGGACCGCGGCCGACCATGACCCGGGGGTACTCCTCGTTCAGCGTCACCGCCAGCCACGGGTAGGACTTGTCGTCGCGGTACTTGACGTTGAACCGAGGGTCGTACTCCTTGATCCAGGAGTACTCCAGCTGGAGCGCCTCCACCTCGGTCTGCACGACGGTCCAGTCGACCGAGCCCGCCGTGGTGACCATCCGCGCGGTGCGCTCGTGCAGATGGGCGACGTTCTGGAAGTACGACGAGAGCCGCGCCCGCAGCGACTTCGCCTTGCCGACGTAGATCACCCGCCCGGTAGGGTCCCGGAACCGGTACACACCGGGCGCGTCGGGGATCGACCCGGGAGCGGGCCGATAGGTGGCGGGATCTGGCACGCGTCCACCCTACGAGTTGACCCACGGGCGTCGCACGGCGCGCCGTTTGTCTCTCCTAGCCAGCGAAATCATGCTTTCCTCGTATACTCCCCTCATCTCGCGGGCTGCTCCGCCAGCGAGTACCGGGGGATAGCCACATGGGGGAAGACCTGCCGCGGGCACATCGCCCGCAGTTGGACGGTGTGCGGGCGATTGCGGTCGCGCTCGTCGTCGTCTTTCACCTGGGCTTCACCTGGCTGCCGGGCGGCTTCACCGGCGTCGACGTCTTCTTCGTGCTCTCCGGCTACCTGATCTCGGGACTGCTGCTGACCGAGGCCGTCCGCGACGGCCGGATCAGGCTGGTCAGGTTCTACGCGCGCCGGGCCCGCCGCCTTCTCCCGGCAGCGGTGGCGACCGTGATCTTCACCGTGATCGTCGACAAGTATCTCTCCTCCCCCATCGACTATCCGCATCTGCGTCGCCACGCCACCTCGGCGGTGCTCTACTTCGCGAACTGGGACTCCGCCACGCTCAAGACCGGCTACTTCGCCGTCGACACCCAGCTCAGTCCCCTCGCGCATTTCTGGTCGCTGGCCGTCGAGGAGCAGTTCTACTTCATCTGGCCGGCCGTGGTCGTCTTCGGCCTGTGGTTGGCTCGCGTCCTCCGGTGCCGCGTCGACCAGTTGCTGCTGATCGTGTTTGCGGCAATCACGGCGACGGGCATCGCGGCGACGTTGCTGCTCACGGGGACGACCGCCGCTTACTACGGCACCCACACGAGGGCGTTCGAGCTCTCCGCCGGTGGCCTGCTGGCCATTGCCATGTACCGACGTGCCCAAAGACCCGACAACGTTGACGAGCGTGGCCTCGCGAACCGACTGACCTTCCTCGGTACCGCGACCTGCGTGGCCCTGGCCCTCTCGATCGACGGCGGCACCAACTATCCCGGCTGGGCGGCCGTCGGGGTCACCACCGCTGCGATCCTGCTGATCGCCGGCGCCGACCTCAGCAACACGTCGGCCGCGGCGCGCGCCCTCGGCAACCCGCTCTTCTCCTGGGTGGGCCGGCTTTCCTACAGCATCTACCTCTGGCACTGGCCGCTCATCGTGTTCTTCGCCGACGACCTGTCCCGGCCCGTACTGGTCGCGGTCATCCTGGCGGCCGCTCAGGCGTCGTACACGCTCATCGAGCAACCGCTGCGGCTCCGCACGTTGCCAAGGGCGCCGCACTTCGCGGTGGTGACGAGCGGTATCAGCGCTTCCGCACTGCTCGGTCTGGTCCTGATCCCCTGGTATCTCCACGTGACGCCCGCACAGCAGGCGCTCATCGACGAGCTTGCCCACACCGCAGTCAAGGTCCACTGCCTAGCTGGTCCGGGGCACGAGGCGCGTCATCTGTCGTGCGTGCTGCACGTAGGCGACGGGGCGACAGTTGCCCTGGTCGGCGACTCCCACGCGGAGATGTGGATCCCGGCCCTGACCCGGCTCGCCGAGCGGCGCGACTGGACCTTGATCAAGACCACGCATCCTGGTTGTCCCGTCAACGACCTGCATCAAGCCGTGCAAGGGCGTGAGCTCGTGTGCGCGCCCTGGCGGGCGGAGGCGTTCCCTGAGCTGATCGCCACGTTCGACCCCGACTACGTGATCCTCGCCACCCGCTCCTACCAGATGCCCCTCTACGGCGGAACCGACGACGACATCCAGCCCGGCACGTCCCAGCACGTGTCAGCGTGGGGTCAGGCCTGGGACAAGACCCTGGACTCCCTCTCGGCCGGCGGTGCCGAGATCGGGGTCATGCAGGTGCAGCCGACGCTTCCACAGGGCGTGCTCGCCTGCCTGGCAGAACACCCGGACGACAGCGCCGCGTGCGACTTCCCGTTGTCGGCCGACGCAGCCCTCCCGTCGTACACCAGCGAGATGCGCGATGTCGTTGCCCAGCATCGGCACGTGACGCTGCTCGACCCCACGCCCTGGATCTGTCCCGCCGGGATGTGTCCTGCCCTGTGGCACGGGATCAAGGTGCACATCGACGACGACCACCTGGGCGAGGACTTCGTCGCCGCGCACGCCAGAGGCCTCGCCCGACTGTTGGCCACGATGGGCCTGCGCTGATCAGCCGTTCTGAATCGGGAACGTCGCGCGTCAGCTGCGGGATGCGATGGATTTCGCGCCGTCCGGTGGCGGATACTGGAGGCAGCTGGGCAGCGACCCACATGGCCCCAGTGCGTTGGTCCGTGCAGGGGTCCACTGGCTCGACGATCCGTGAGCCCGGGACGAGGGAGGAGGCGGCGATGCCATCTGTCGGCGACCTCTACGGTCTGCGGCTCTCCACCTCGGCAGCGGCCGGGGACGCCTACAACCGCGGCGTCGGCGCGCTGCTCCGGGTCAGCCAGGGCGCACTCGACGGGATCTCCGAGGCGATCACGCATGACCCCACGTTCGCGCTGGGTCACGCCGGGCTTGCCCTGCTCGGTCACGAGTACTGCGCCGCGGTCGACGTCGACGCACGCATCACCGCCGCGCTTCAGCACTGCCAGCGAGCCACCGAGCGCGAACGCAGCCACGTGCATGCCGCCGTCGCGCACATCCGTGGCAACTCCGGGCCGATGATCCGTCATCTGCGCGACTTCCCGACCGACGCGATGTTGCTGTCGGTGGCCGTCCCGACGATCGCGTTCGCCGGCGTCACGACGGTGCCCGAGGAGTCGTGGAGCATCGTCGAGCGAGCCCGGCCTGCCTACGGCGACGACTGGTGGTACGCCGGCTTGCTGGCGTTCATCCGCCAGGAGCAACGGCGCTGGGACGAGGCGATGTCGCTCTCGTGCCGATCGCTGGAGGTCGAGCCTGCGGCCGGCCACTCGGTGCACGCCCGCACGCACGTGCACTACGAGACCGGCGACCACACGGCCGGCCGTGACTGGCTGGACGGCTGGATCCGCGGACCAGGTCGGCAGTCGGACAACCTCGCCCACTTCTCCTGGCATGCGTGCCCTGCACGAGCTCTCGATGGGTGATCTCGCGGCCGTGCAGGCCCGGTACGCCGCCGAGCTCGCACCGCCGACCGTGGCCGGCTGCCGCGCTCTGGTGGACTCCTGCTCACTGCTGTGGCGCTGGGCCATCACGCCCGGCGCCCGCGACGTCCCGGACGTCCAGACCCGTGGTCGACGTGATCGAGGACGACCTGCTCGACCGCCCGGCCACGGCCTTCATGGCGCTGCATGCCGCGGTGACGCTGTGCGCGCTCGGCGACCTCGACCGCCTCGACCGCCTCGACGCCTGGGCTGCGGCCCACGCCGATCCGACCTACGCCGAGGTGGTGGCGCCGCTCTGCGCTGCCCTGCGGTCCCTCGCAGCCGGACGATCCCGAGCCGGGCCGCCGACAGTCTCGCGCTGCTCATGGGGGGCGTGTGCCGACTCGGGGGAAGTGACGCGCAGCGCGAGGTCGTCGAGGACACGCTCATCGCCGCGCTTGCTGGCCGCTGCCCGGTTCGACGAGGCTCGGCAGGTCATCGACCGACGGCTCGACCGCCGCACGTGTCGTCGGGACGAGGCGTTCCTGGCGGTGGCGACGGCGGGATCCACCCCCACGGACTAGCGGCCGTCCGTCAGCCGGCGTACCGGCGGGCCACCACTTCGGGCCGTTCGACCGGATGGCCGGCCTGCATCGACCAGGCAAGTCGGACGTACTGCGCGTGCGTCCACAGCAAAGGCGTCGCCGACAGCGTCGCGGTACCAGGCCGGAAACCCGGCTGTCCGGCCGGCGGACGGTTGTCCCACACCTGCTCGGGCATCAGTCCGCCCTGGTTGCTCGTGGCCGCCATCGCCCGCAGCCGAGGTGCGGCGCTGGTGCCGATCAACAGCTCGTACTCCCCGCGTTCGCCCGCAAAGATCGGCCAGAGCCGCCCCAACGTCGTGTGACTGCCGGGCGTGAAGCCGATGTCCCACGGTCCCCCGTCCGCGGTCTCGCCGTAGCCGTCACCCGAGTAGCGGTACCAGAAGCGGCCGTTCGGCGTCCGCACCGACAGCTGCTCGTCGACCACCCGAACGGTGTTGCGGATCACCGGGTCGTCGGCGGGCTTCACCCCCAGGCGGACCAGCTCGAGGAAGCTCGGGTCGACCACGGCTCGCTGGTCGGCCCGGTCCCCGGAGTTGCCGAGATCGTAGGTCGTACCCGCGTTCGGGTGGCCGTCCTTGGTGAGCCGCACGTAGTACGCATGCTGAGCTCAGCGGGCCGTTGGTGGTCACGGTCCAGCTGTCGACGCGTCGCTGCCAACGGTCGGCGACGCGCAGGTAGCGCTCCGCCGTCGCGTCGGCTCCCTGGGCTCGAGCGAGGTCGGCGGCACAGACGAGCCCGGCGATCTCGCTGGCGATCGTGGCCGGTGAGTAGCCGTCCTGCTCCTCCCAGCGTTCCTGCTGGGTCCACGGCGCTGCGTGGCCGTCCTGGTGGAAGCCGACGATGAAGTCTGCGGCACGCCGGACGTGGCGCCAGGTGTCGGCGTCGGTCCGGTGCAGCTGCCAGGCCAGGATGATCGGGTCGGCCGTCTCGTCGAGCTGGATGCTCGTCCAGTACGGCGTCCCGTCGGCACGGGTGTTCTGCGGGAGGTGGCCGTCGGGCTGCTGCTGGACCGTCAGCATGTAGCGCAGTGCGCGCTCGGCTGCAGCGCGGTCCCCTTCGGCCAGCAGCGCGGTGGCGATCTGGTACTCGTCCCGCGGCCAGACCAGGTGGTAGGGGCCGGAGTCACCGGCCAGGTTGTCGTCGAAGCCCCAGGCCCAGGGCATCGACGGGGACGCCACGAAGGCGTCGCACGGCGCGGACCGGGCTGCGGCGGATGCACCGCAGCGGCCGGGTCAGTGCCCAATCAGATGGGGATCAAACGGACCCTTCGCCAGGGTCAGGCGCGGACGATCTCCGTGCCCTTCACCTCGACCGCTTCCGATGGCAGAGGTGCGGGGGCCGGCCCGGCGACGACGCTGCCGTCGGTGATCGAGAACTTGCTGCCGTGGCAGACGCAGTTGATGGTGCCGTCGGTCACGTTGTCGACCGGACACCCCTGGTGGGTGCAGATGTTGGAGAAACCGTTGAAGGTGCCCGCCGAGGGCTGGGTGATCACGATCCCGGCGGCGTCGAGGATGAGGCCACCTCCCGCTGGCACGTCACTGGTCGACGCAAGGGGACCTGTCGGCTGGCCGGCGGTGGAGCCGGAGTCGCTGGAGCTGCTGGAACCGCACGCGGCAAGCACGGGCAAGCCGATCCCGGCGATCGCAACCCCACGCAGCACCGTCCGTCGGCTCGGCAGGCCGGAGGGAGATGCGCCCTCGCCGGCTGGGTGGGTGTCGTTGCTCATCTGGTCTCCTCGTGCATGCGCTGGTCGGCCGGACAGGGCCGAGCCTAGCCACCCGGTCGGCTGATTCCACGCGGCTGATTCCACGCGGCTGGGACGCGGCGGAACCGCGACGCATCAGCGTCGGGGTGCGGCCTTCGCGGCGGTCTTCTTGGTGGCCTTCTTGCCGGTGCTCTTCCTCGCGGCGGTCTTCTTGGTGGCTTTCTTGGTGGCTTTCTTGGTGGTCTTCTTCACAGCGCTCTTCTTCGGGGCCTTTGCCGGCTTCGTCGTCGCCGGCTTGCCCGGAGCGCTCAAGGCAGCCGCGGCCTTCGCGCGGCGACCCACCCGAACGGCTCGGCCCTCCAGGAGCGGCGCCAGGAACTGCCCGGTGTAGCTGCCGGGTACGGACGCGACGTACTCAGGGGTCCCCTCCGCCACGACGAGACCGCCCTTGTTGCCGCCCTCGGGACCGAGGTCGATGAGCCAGTCCGCGGTCTTGATGACGTCGAGGTTGTGCTCGATCACCATCACCGAGTTGCCCTGGTCGACCAGTCGCTGCAGCACCCCCAGCAGCTTGCGGATGTCCTCGAAGTGCAAACCCGTGGTCGGCTCGTCGAGGACGTAGATCGTGCGGCCGGTCGAACGCTTCTGCAGCTCAGAGGCCAGCTTGACACGCTGCGCCTCACCACCCGACAGCGTCGGCGCCGGCTGGCCCAGCCTGACGTAGCCGAGCCCGACATCGACGAGGGTGCGCAGGTGGCGTGAGATCGCCGGGATCGCCTCGAAGAAGTCGACGGCCTCCTCGATGGGCATGTCGAGCACCTCGGCGATGGTCTTGCCCTTGTAGTGCACCTCGAGCGTCTCGCGGTTGTAGCGGGCTCCGTGGCAGACCTCGCACGGGACGTAGACGTCGGGCAAGAAGTTCATTTCGATCTTCAGCGTGCCGTCACCCGAGCATGCCTCGCAGCGGCCGCCCTTCACGTTGAAGGAGAACCGGCCCTGCAGGTAGCCGCGCATCTTCGCCTCGGGTGTCGACGCGAAGAGCTTGCGGACGTGGTCGAACACTCCGGTGTAGGTCGCCGGGTTGGATCGCGGGGTGCGGCCGATAGGTGACTGGTCGACGTGGATGACCTTGTCGATGTGCTCGACGCCCGTGATGTCGCGGTGTCGGCCGGGGACCTCTCGCGCGTTGTAGATGCGCTTGGCCAGGGCGGTGTAGAGGATCGAGTTGACCAGCGTGGACTTGCCGGAGCCCGAGACCCCCGTGATCGCGACGAAGCAGCCCAGCGGGAACGAAACCGTCACGTCCTGCAGGTTGTGTTCGTAAGCGTCGTGGACGACGAGCTCGCGACCCGGTGTCGGCGGACGGCGTACGGTCGGCAGCGGGATCTCCTCGCGACCCGACAGATAGGCGCCGGTCAAGGAGTGCGGGTGGTCGAGTAGTTCCTGCACGGTGCCCGAGACGACGACCTGGCCGCCGTGCTCCCCGGCCCCGGGCCCGATGTCGACGGCCCAGTCGGCGGAGCGAATGGTGTCCTCGTCGTGCTCGACGACGATCAGCGTGTTGCCGAGGTCCTTGAGGCGGACCAGGGTCTCTATGAGGCGGTGGTTGTCTCGCTGGTGCAGCCCGATCGACGGCTCGTCGAGGACGTAGAGGACGCCCACCAGGCCGGCGCCGATCTGCGTCGCCAGCCGGATGCGTTGAGCTTCGCCGCCGGACAACGAACCCGTCGGCCGGTTCAGGCTGAGGTAGTCGAGCCCCACGTCGAGGAGGAAGCGCAACCGCTCGTTGATCTCCTTGATGACCCGTTCGGCGATCTGCGCCTCGCGAGCGCTCAGGTCGAGGTCACCGAGCAAGTACGCCGATGCCTCGTCGACCGGCAGCGCACAGATCTCGGCGATGTTCTTGCCGCCGATCGTGACGGCGAGCGAGATCGGCTTGAGCCGTGCACCGTCGCAGGCGAGGCAGGGCACCTCGCGCATGAAGCCCTCGAAGCGCTCCCGGCTCGTGTCGGTCTCGGCCTCGCCGTGCCGACGCTCGATGTAGGGGATCACACCCTCGAACTGGGCGTAGTACGAGCGCTCGCGGCCGTAACGGTTCTTGTAGCGGACGTGCAGCTTGCCCGGGAAGCCCTGCAGCACCGCCTCCTGCGCCTTCTGCGGCAGCTGCTGCCACGGCGTGCTCGTCGAGAAGCCCATCTCGTCGGCCAGGGCGTCGAGCAGCCGACTGAAGTAGTCGGACACGTGCGCGGCGGACCAGGGCGAGATCGCACCGCTGTCGAGCGACTTCTGCCCATCGGGGACGACCAGCTCGGGGTCGACGATCATCCGGGTGCCGAGGCCATGACACTCGGTGCAGGCGCCGTAGGGCGAGTTGAACGAGAACGAACGCGGCTCGAGCTCTTCGAAGGACAGGTCGTCGTACAAGCAGGCGAGGTGCTCGGAGAAGACGCGCTCGCGGTGCGGGTCGTCGGCGGCCAGGTCGACGAAGTCGAGCGTGACGAGCCCGCCGGACAGCCCTAGCGCGGTTTCGATGGAGTCGGTGAGCCGACGCTTGGCGGACGCCTTGACCGCTAGGCGGTCGACCACGACCTCGATCGTGTGCTTCTTCTGCTTGTCGAGCTTGGGTGGCTCGGTCAGCGGGTAGGTCTCGCCGTCGACACGCGCCCGGGAGAACCCCTGCGTCTGCAGCTGCCGGAACAGGTCGACATACTCCCCCTTGCGTCCCCGGATCATCGGGGCGAGGACCTGGAAGCGGGCGCCCTCGTCGAGCTCCAGCACCCGATCGACGATCTGCTGGGGTGTCTGGCGGGCGATCGGGCGACCACACACTGGACAGTGCGGCCGACCGGCCCGGGCGAAGAGCAGCCGCAGGTAGTCGTACACCTCGGTGATGGTGCCCACGGTCGAGCGCGGGTTGCGTGACGTGGACTTCTGGTCGATCGAGACGGCCGGCGACAGGCCCTCGATGAAGTCGACGTCGGGCTTGTCCATCTGACCGAGGAATTGCCGCGCGTACGCCGACAGGGACTCGACGTAACGCCGCTGACCCTCGGCGAAGATCGTGTCGAAAGCGAGGCTGGACTTGCCCGACCCCGACAGCCCGGTGAACACGATCAGCGAGTCCCGCGGCAGGTCGAGAGAGATGTCCTTGAGGTTGTGCTCGCGAGCCCCGCGAACGATTAGTTGGTCGGCCACCAGTCACCCTTTACCCGCACAGACGCCACGGGAACCCATGATGGCAGAGGGCGCCGACAGTCACCGGACTGTCTTGCGGCCACCAGGATTCGATCAGACGTGCGTGCTCGATTCGAACAGACGTTCGTCATCCTAGCGAGGCACTCAAGGGGGTGCCCGGCGACGACGCGATAGGTTTTCGGTATGGCTCATTCGGCTGACGCCCACCACGAACCTGGCTACGGCGACGACGGCCAGACTCAGACAGACGTGCCCGGAATGTCCACTCGACCCGAGGGCGCGCCGCCCAGCGAGGCCGTGTCGACGAACCTCCGGACACTGACGTCCTCGACCGAGTCGTTGCTGCACTCGATCGCGGGGCTCAGCGACACCCAGGCCCGCGAGCCGTCGCTCCTGCCGAACTGGTCACGCGGGCACGTGCTGACGCACATCGCGCGCAACGCGGAGGCGATGATGAACCTGCTGACCTGGGCAAGGACCGGCGTCGAGACGCCGATGTACCCGAGTCGCGACAAGCGCAACGCCGACATCGAGGCCGGATCCGGACGCTCGGCGGAGGAACTCGTGGCGGACGTGCGGACGACGGCAGAGCTCCTGCAGAGCCAGCTGCATGACACCCCCGCGACCAGTTGGGACAACCCGATCGTCTGGGGAAGCCGGAATCGGACGGCGCTCGGATCAGAGATCCCCCACCTACGTCGGATCGAGGTCGAGATCCACCACGTCGACCTCAACCTCGACTACACCTTGGCGCACCTGCCCGAGGATTTCGTCGAGCAGATGCTGGCCGACGTCACCCGCGACTACTCCGCTGACCACGACAAGCCTGGGGTCGTGCTCGTCGGGAACGACGACGAAGGGCGGTGGATGATCGAACCCGGCGGTCCTGAGGTCTCCGGCCCCCCGCCGTCCCTCCTGGGTTGGCTGCTCGGCCGCACCGAAGGGGTCGGCTTGCACAGCGACTCTCCCCTGCCGACCTTGGGAGCCTGGCGATGAGCTACCACGGTCGCGTGACGCCCGGTTCGCCCGACGTCCGGGAGCTCGCCGAGCTGCGGATCACGAAGGCGTCCGTCGGACCGATGGACAACAACGCCTACCTGCTCCAATGCCTGGCCACGGACGATTTGCTGCTGATCGACGCCGCCTCCGAACCCGAGGTCCTGCTCACGCTGATCGGTGGCCAGGACCTTTCGACCATCGTCACCACCCATCAGCACCGGGATCACTGGGACGCGCTGTCGGCCGTCGTCGCCGCGACCCGTGCGACCACCGTGGCGGGAGCCGAGGACGTCTCCGGCATACCCGTTGAGACCGACCGTCCGGTCGTCGACGGCGACCTGGTCGAGGTCGGTTCCTGCAGCCTCGAGGTCATCCACCTAGTCGGGCACACACCCGGTTCGATCGCCCTGCTGTACGACGATCCGACCGGTGCGCCCCACCTCTGGACGGGCGACTGCCTGTTCCCCGGCGGGGTGGGCAACACGCATGGGAGCAAGGCCGACTTCGAGCGCCTGCTCGGCGACGTCGAGACCAAGCTGTTCGACCGGTTGCCCGACGAGACCTGGGTCTATCCGGGGCACGGCGACGACACGACCCTCGGGGCTGAGCGCCCCCATCTCGGAGAGTGGCGCGCCCGCGGCTGGTAACAACTCTGTTCGGTTGGCGTGGGGCGGAGTAGCGTCGAGGGAAAGCTTCCGACGGAGGGAGAGTTGTCATGTTCATCCAGGTCATCCAGGGTGCGGTAACGGACGTCAGCGACGCACGGGCGGCACACGAGCGCTGGTTCGAGGAGTGCGCGCCAGGCGCGGTCGGATGGCTCGGTACGACGGCGGGCGTGACCGAGGACGGCACGTTCGTCGTGCTCGCTCGTTTCGAGTCCGCCGAGGCGGCCAAGCGCAACAACGACCGCCCTGAGCAAGACGCGTGGTGGACCCAGACGTCCAAGTTGTTCACCGGCGAGGTGACGTTCCAGGACAGCGCCAACGTCTCGCCCGACCTGACGGGAAACCCAGACCAGGCCGGCTTCGTCCAGATCATGCAGGGGCACGGCAGCGACCCCGAGCGGGCGCGCGAGCTCATGAAGACCGACACAGCCGACTGGGCCACCTTCCGACCCGAGATTCTCGGCAGCGTGTCCATCGAGCACGAGGGCGGGGCCTGGACGATGGCGCTCTACTTCACGTCCGAGGCCGCGGCGCGCGAGGGCGAGCAGAAGGAGCCCCCGGCCGAGCTCAAGGCCCAGATGGACGAGCTCAACTCGCTGATGACCGGACCGCCGACGTTCCACGACCTCAAGGACCCCTGGTTGTCCTCCCCGAGCTGACCCGAGTTGTCAGAACCCAGTAGCGCCAGAGGCCTACTGGGTTCTGACAACTCGGTCAGGGGGTGAAGGCGCAGAACTCGTTTCCTTCGGGGTCGGCGAGGATGTCCCAGTTCAGGTCGTCCTCACCCCTGCGGCGCAGCACGGTAGCGCCGCGGTCCAGCAGCGGGTCGATCGAGTCGACGGCAAGATCCCAGTGAACGCGGTTGGTGGTCGCCTTCGGCTCGGGCACCGGCACGAAGTCGAACGTCATCGCAGGTAGCTCGGGCAGGTCGGTCACGGTGCCCCAGTCGCCCTCGTCGATGAAGCGACCGCCCAGCACGTCGTACCACCAACGCGCCTGAGCCGGAGCATCGACACAGTCGACGACGAGTCCGTGCAGGCGACGGTCGGGCAGTTCATCGCGCACGAACGCGCAGAACTCGCCACCCTCCGGGTCGGTCATCACGGTCCATCGACGGTCGTCCCCCTCGGGAAGCAGGACGGCCGCACCAAGGTCTTCGAGCTCGGCGAGGGATCGGGCGTAGATGTCGAGGTGCACCCGGTGTTTGACCGTTTTGGCCTGCGGTACGCGGTTGAACCACAGGCGATCGGTGTCCGAAGGGTCGACAAGGCCCGCCTCACCTCGGTCATCGGGCAGCAGCTGCAGGTCGAGCGCCGCTGCCCAGAAACCGCCCAGCGAGATCGGGTCCAGCGCGTCGACGCAGATCTTCATCATGCGCGCGAAAGGCATGCCAGCAACCTAGCGTGAGGCAGGCTTGCCAGAATGGGGGAGCCTCTGTCCCGTCGATTGTCTGACAAGTCGGTGATGTACGCGTGACCCGTCTCTCGTCGTACATCCACGCCCTTCCGCGCGACGGCGTCTTCTCGCTCTGGTTCGGCCCCGGCGAAGGACCCGCGTGGATCGAGCACCAGGCCGACCAGCCGCACTACGCGGCCAGCACGATCAAGCTGGCGCTGGTCATCGCGGCTCACCGCGAGCACCAGGCGGGCCGGCTCGATCTGGACGCTCCCGTCCGCATCCACAACAGCTTCCAGTCGCGGGCCGACGGCTCCCCCTTCTCGATGGACCGCGACGAGGACAGCGACCAGGCACCCTGGCGCCGGCTCGGCACCGAGGTGGCGCTGCGCTGGTTGTGTCTGCGAGCGATCGTCCGGTCGAGCAACCTGGCGACCAACCTGATCCTCGACGCGGTCGGCGTCCCGGCCGTGACTGCCACGCTGGCAGCGCTCGGGGCGACCGGCAGCGTCGTGAGCCGTGGCATCGACGACTCCGTGGCGCGCCAGGCCGGGCTACAGAACCTCATCACCGCAGCCGACCTCGCTCGGACCCTGCAGGCTCTCCACGCCGGGACCGCGGCAAGCCCCGCGGTCTGTGGCGAGGTGCTGGCCATCCTCGGGGCGCAGCAGATCAACGACGCCATCCCGGTGGGGCTTCCTGCGGGCACGCGGGTGGCACACAAGTCGGGCTGGGTCGAAGGCGTCTCGCACGACGCGGGCGTGATCTACCCGACTCAGGGACAGGGCGGCGACCCCTTCGTCTTCGTCATGTGTACGACGTCCGACCTGGACGAGCGGGCCGGACTCGAGCTCATCTCTGCGGGCGCGGCCGCGGCCTGGGCGGACCGTAGGCTCTGACCGTGACTACCGGCCCCGACATCATCACCGACCTGCGCTGTCACCGACTGACCGCCCGCCTCCACACGCCCTTCATCACCGCGCTGCGCTCCACGACGACCGTGGAGACGACCGTCGTCGAGCTGCGGACCGCTGACGGCTCAGTCGGTTTCGGGGAGGCTCCCCAGGTATGGCGGGTCACCGGCGAGTCGCTGGCCGGCGCCGAGGCCTGCCTGACCGGCCCGCTCCGGGACGTCGTCGTCGGCCGGTCCGTCGGTGACCTTCACGACCTGCTTGTCGTGACGAGCGTCGCGGTCGTCGGCAACTACGGCGCCAAGGCGGCCATCGACGTCGCCCTCCACGACCTGGCCGCGCGCCGACTCGGGGTCTCCCTGCCCCGGCTGCTCGGCACCACGCGGCATCGCGTCGGGACCGATGTCACGGTCCCCGCCGGCGACGCGGATCAGCTCGGTGCCGACGCCGCCAAACGCACCTCCGAGGGCTTTGAGGTCCTCAAGCTCAAGGTCGGCACCGACGCCACCACCGACGTGGCGCGCGTCCGGGCCGTCCGGGCCGCCGTCGGTCCGGACGTCATCATCCGCGTCGACGCCAACCAGGGCTGGACCGCCCGTCAGGCCATCGCCGCCATCCACGCCCTCGAGGACAGCGGCACGGACCTCGAGTTCGTCGAGCAGCCGGTCGCCGCCGACGACGTCGAGGGCCTGGCTGCCGTGACGGCTGCCGTGGATACGCCCGTGATGGCCGACGAGTCCTGTTTCGGTCTGCGCCAGTTGAGTGCCCTCGTCGAACGCCACGCAGTCGACCTCGTCAACGTCAAGCTCGCCAAGTGCGGCGGCCTCCGCGTCGCTCGGGCCATGCTCGAACTCGCCGCCGCGCACGGGGTCGGCACGATCGTCGGCTCCATGATGGAGGGACCGATCGGCGTCGGAGCAGCTGCCAGCCTGGTCGCCGCCCACCCCACCACGCTCACGAGCGACCTCGACGCAGCCTGGTGGATCGGCTCCTCGCCCGTCATCGGCGGCCTGGCGTACGACGGCGGCGTCGTCGTGCTCCCGGACGCACCTGGCCTCGGTATCGAGGGACTTGCGTGACGCGCCGCTTCGTCCGCGTCGACGTGGCGACGATGTGGACGAGCCCGGATGCACCGCGCGACCGAGATGAGCCTGCCGTCCGGGACGTGCCCGACGTCGCAAGCTGGGCGCGGTCGCTGGACGCGGCGGCACGGATGGACCTGCACGGCCGCACGTTGACGCAGCTCCTGCGCGGTGAACCCGTCGACGTCCTGACAAAGACGGCCGGATGGGTCGAGGTCGCGGCACCCTGGCAGCCCGCCCCGGAGCATCACGACGGCTACCACGGTTGGGTGCGGGCGGCTCACCTGGGCGACGGGAGCCGGCCCGGCGGCTCAGACCCGCAGCCCGAGCCTGCTGTCGCCGCCGACCGGCTCGCCATCGTCGACGAGGCCCGGGCTTTTCTCGGTCTGCAGTACGTCTGGGGTGGCATGAGTCCGTGGGGGCTGGACTGCTCCGGCCTGGTCCACCTCACCTACCGGCGAGCCGGGGTCGTCATACCCCGCGACGCGTATGCCCAGCACGCCGCGGCAACTGCGGTGCCACTCGGTGCGGAGCAACCGGGCGATCTCTACTTCTTCGCCCGTGACGACGGTCGCGTCTTCCACGTCGGGTTCGTGACAGGGCCGGGGCGCATGCTGCACGCCCCGGAGACCGGCGGTGGTGGGCTGATCGAGGAGGTGCCGCTGCCGCCGGAGCGTCGAGCTCGCTTGGCCGCTGCCGGGCGTTTTCTCGTCGGGTCCTAGCGGCTTCGCTACAGGTCCGTCGCGTCGGGAGGACCGGCCGAGGTCTGACGCGCGATCGCCCGACCCCGCGGCGACGACAGGCTGGCCACTGCGGTGATCGTCAGGATGCCGACGATCACGACCAGCGACAGCCAGATCGGGATGTCCGGTGCCCAGCTGACGGGTTCACCGCCGTTGATGAACGGCAGCTCGTTCTCGTGCATGGCGTGCAACACGAGCTTGACCCCGATGAACCCCAGCAGGATCGACAGGCCGTACGACAGGTAGACCAGCCGCTTCAGCAACCCACCGATGAGGAAGTACAGCTGGCGCAGCCCCATCAGCGCGAACACGTTGGCGGTGAGGACGAGATACGGCTCCTTCGTCAGCCCGTAGATCGCCGGGATCGAGTCGAGGGCGAACAGCAGGTCGGTCGTGCCCAAGGTGATCACGACCAGGAACATCGGGGTGATCACCCGTTTGCCGTGCTTGCGCACGATGATCTTGGCGCCGTGGTAGTCCGGCGTTGCCGGGAACGTAGACCCGACCCAACGCACCAGTCGGCTCTCGTGGAACTCGTCCGGATTCTGTTCGCCTTCCTTGGCGATCTTGGCCGCGGTCAGGACCAGGAACAGGCCGAAGACGTAGAAGATCCAGCTGAACTGGTTGATGGCCGCGGCGCCGACCGCGATGAAGATCCCGCGCATGATGAGCGCCAGCACGATGCCGATCAGGAGCGCCGACTGCTGGTACTTCCGGGGCACGGCGAACTTCTGGAAGATGATGATGAAGATGAACAAGTTGTCGATCGACAACGAGTACTCCGTCAGCCACCCGGCGAAGAACTCCGTCCCGTAGCGGGGCCCCGAGAACGCAAGGACACCCAGTCCGAAGGCGACGGCGGCACCGAGGAAGAACGCCAGATGCCGGCCCACCTCGCCCATCGACGGCTCGTGCGGGCGTCGGCCGATGACGAAGACGTCGATCATCAAGAAGACGGTGGTGACGATGATGGTGGTCCACCAGACCCAGGTGGGCACGTCCATGGAGGTTGACCTTCCGGAGTAGTCTGGGCAGCCGCGCGGACCGCGTGCTGCCGGGAACCTGCTCCGGAGGTCTCTTCCGCCCGCCTCAGCGGACCTGCGACGCCGGGTCGATGCGACGAACCGTTCTTCGACCGTGATGACGACATCGCAACGAAGGAATACTCCCCTCCTGCGGGTCCAGTCTCGCAGACGGTGCGGGCGCTGACCAACTCGCGGTGCTGACCCCGACCTGGCCGGGGTCAGCTGACCCCGGCGGCCACCATCTGTCGCAGCTCCTTCTTCAGCTCGGAGATCTCGTCGCGCAACCGGGCCGCCACCTCGAACTGCAGCTCGGCTGCCGCAGCATGCATCTGGTCGGTGAGCTGTTGGACCAGGTCGGCCAGATCGGTCGACGGGAGACCGGCCAGGCTGCGCGCATGCGTGCCTGTTTCCTTGCTCGACAGGCCCGGGACGGGCGCCTTGCCCCGGGACTGCTGTCGTCCGCCGCCGCCCAGCAGCTCGGCGGTGTCTGCGTCCTCGCGTGCCAGCATGTCGGTGATGTCGGCGATGCGCTTGCGCAACGGCTGCGGGTCGACCCCGGCGGCTTCGTTGTAGGCGACCTGCTTGGCACGGCGACGATTGGTCTCGTCGATCGCCTTCGCCATGGAGTCGGTCACCCGGTCGGCGTACATGATCACCTGGCCGGACACGTTGCGCGCGGCGCGACCGATCGTCTGGATCAGCGATGTGCCGGAGCGCAGGAAGCCTTCCTTGTCGGCGTCGAGGATCGCCACCAGCGACACCTCGGGCAGGTCGAGCCCCTCACGCAGCAGGTTGATGCCGACGAGGACGTCGAAGAGACCGAGCCGCAGCTCGCGCAGCAGCTCGATCCGCCGCAAGGTGTCGACCTCGGAGTGCAGGTAACGAGTGCGCACCCCGCTCTCGAGCAGGTAGTCGGTGAGGTCCTCGGACATCTTCTTGGTCAGCGTCGTGACCAGGACGCGCTCACCGCGCTCGGTGCGGGTGTTGATCTCGCCGATCAGGTCGTCGATCTGGCCCTTCGTACCCTTGACGATGACCTCGGGGTCGACTAATCCGGTCGGCCGGATGATCTGCTCGACCGTGGAGTCGACCCGCGACAGCTCGTAGGGACCCGGCGTCGCCGAGAGGTAGATCGTCTGTCCGATGCGTTCGAGGAACTCCTCCCACCGCAGCGGCCGGTTGTCCATCGCACTCGGGAGCCGGAAGCCGTGCTCGACGAGCGTCCGTTTGCGCGACATGTCGCCTTCGTACATGCCGCCGATCTGCGGCACGGTCACGTGTGACTCGTCGACCACGAGCAGGAAGTCCTCGGGGAAGTAGTCGAGCAGGCAGTTCGGCGCTGACCCGGCAGTGCGCCCGTCGATGTGGCGGGAGTAGTTCTCGATGCCGCTGCAGGTGCCGATCTGGCGCATCATCTCCACGTCGTACGACGTACGCATGCGAAGGCGCTGAGCCTCGAGCATCTGACCTCCGCGTTCGAGCTCGAGGAGGCGGGCCTCGAGCTCCTCCTCGATGCCCGCGATCGCGCGCTCCATCCGCTGCGGTCCGGCGACGTAGTGCGAGGCGGGGAAGACGTAGAGCTGGGTGTCCTCGCTGAGCACCTCACCGGTCACTGGGTGGAGGGTCATCAGCCGCTCGATCTCGTCGCCGAAGAACTCGACGCGGATCGGGTGCTCCTCGTAGACGGGGAAGATCTCGAGCGTGTCGCCCCGGACCCGGAACGTGCCGCGGGTGAAGGACAGGTCGTTGCGGGCGTACTGGATGCCGACGAGCTGGCGGAGCAGGGTGTCGCGGTCGAACTCACCGCCGACCTTGAGCGGGATCATCCGGTCGACGTACTCCTGCGGGGTGCCCAGTCCGTAGATGCAGGAGACGCTCGAGACGACGATGACGTCGCGGCGGGTCAGCAGCGAGTTGGTCGTCGAGTGGCGTAGCCGCTCGACCTCTTCGTTGATCGAGGAGTCCTTCTCGATGTAGGTGTCCGTCTGGGGAACGTAGGCCTCGGGCTGGTAGTAGTCGTAGTACGAGACGAAGTACTCGACGGCGTTGTCGGGGAAGAGCTCACGCAGCTCGTTCGCGAACTGGGCGGCCAGCGTCTTGTTGGGCAGCATCACCAAGGTCGGACGCTGAACCCGCTCGACCAGCCACGCGACGCTGGCGGTCTTGCCGGTGCCGGTGGCACCCAGCAGCACCACGTCCTTCTCGCCGCCCTCGATCCGACGCTGCATGTCGTCGATCGCGGCAGGCTGGTCACCCGACGGTTGGTAGTCGGAGACGACCTTGAACGGCGCGACGGTGCGCTCGAGATCGGTGACAGGTCTCATGAGTCCGAGCCTACGGCCCATCTCCGACAATGATGGACGGACTGCGGCGGCGAAGCCGCGCAGTCCGGCTCAACACACCACCCGCCACACCAGGCGAAGCCGCGCAGTCCGGCTCAACACACCACCCGCTCAGCCCGTTGCGGGTTGGACGGCCACCACCGAGAAGAGTGTCACCGACACGAACGCCCAGCCCTCCTGGCCGGCCCGGGCGAGGTCGGCGAGCAGAGTCGCTCGCTCGTCGGCCGAGATGGCGCCCTCGGCCACCGCGCCCGCCGTGGACTGCTCGATCATCGGTGCCGCGCCTGCCACCTGCTGAGGCAGGATGGTCGCCTGCGACCCGATGTCGGGGTCGACGGACAGCCCTGCCGCCGTGAGCAGACGCGGCAGCCGCCGACCCGAGAACGGGTTCGCCCAGTCTCCCCACATGAAGACCTGTAGACGGCGCACCACGTCGGGATCTCCGGGATGCATGATCGCTGAACCCCAGTCACTGTCGATGATCGCAACGCGCCCTCCCGGTCGGAGGATCCGGGCAATCTCGGCAGCGGCCCGCTCGGGGTCGTCGAGGTGCTGGAAGACCCGCTCGGACCTGACGACGTCGACGCTTGAGTCCGCGAACGGCAGTTCATGAGCATCCGCATCCATGAACGTGGCGCGTGAGCCTGCCTCGCCGGCTCTGCTCTCGGCGAGAGCACGCATTCGGCTGCTGGGCTCGACTCCGACAGCGCGCCCGGTCTCTCCGACCAGGTCGGCGAACAACTGCACGTCCTCGCCCGTTCCGGAGCCGATGTCGATGGCGATCTCGCCCGGTTGCGGCGCCAACCGGTCCATGGTCCAGGCTCGGATCCGGCGAATCGCCGGTGACCCAGCCTGCAGGTCCAGGACGAAGACAAGCGCCCGGAAGGCCTCGTCATCCACGCTCTCCATAGCCGACCGACGAAACCCCCGCGCGGCTGTTCCGACCGGCTGCGCCGATGCCCCGTCAACCTCCGCTGTCATCAGCGTCCCTTTCCGTCGTGACTGCCAGAGGATGCTCCCGGGAAGTCCAGTTGTCCAGGTTCACCGCGGCCCGCCGGATCAGCGGGACGGCTCGACCCACTGCTGGACCACCGAGAACCCCAGGACGAGTACCGCCATCCCGAGGACGAGCGACGCCAGCGCGTCGCTGAGCCAGTGGTAGCCACCAAGCACCGTCGACACGGCCACGAGTACGCCGGCCAAGCAGCCGGCCCGCAGCCCCCACCTTTGGGCATGCCGCATCGAACGGCTCCGCCAGCTCGACAGCACGAAAGTCAGCGCACCAACGCTCACCATCGCTGTCGCGGTGTGCCCGGACGGGTAAAACCCGGCATAGCCGTCGGCGAGGCTGGTCGAGGCCGGTCCGGGCCGCGCGACCACGTACTTCAGCCCGACGACGGTCACACCGGCCATGGCCAGCTGGCTGACGACGAGCATGCCTGGCCACCAGCGCCAGTGCGCGTGCATCGTGACCAACGCGGCCACGACGGCGACCGTGCTGCCGACGCCGACATTGCCGAGCAGGCCGACCACGCGAGTCCACTCCGGCGCACCGCCGGCCGGGAACGTCGCGTCGCGGACCGTCTGGTCGAGAGAGGTCAGCAGCCCGCCCGCCATCACGTCCGCCGTGATGAGTGCCAGTCCCAGCAGGGCCAGCCCGACGGTCACCAGGTCCGCCGTCGGTGGACGCGACCGAACCCAGAGCACACGGACGTGGTGTGCTGCCTTCTTCATCCGGGTAGGTGCGTGCGCGGGGCCATCCGTGGTCCTCGTCGTGGGCGGCCGGGCAGTCGCGTGGTGACGACGTGCTGGATGCGGTAGCGGTGCGGCCGGTACGGCTCGAGCAGTGCCTCGAGCTCGTCGTCGGTGATCTCCTCGCCCGTCAGCGCGAAGCCGACGTGGTTGGCGATGTGGTAATCCGCGAAGCTCACCGCGTCCGCGTCACCGTGCGCGCGTTGGCGCACCTCGGCGGCGGTCCAGACCCCGATGCCTGGCACGGAACGCAGTCGGCGCTCGACCTCGGTGGGGGGCAGCCCGATCGTTCGTTCGAGGCCCGCGGCGACCCGGGCCGCCCGGACGATCGTCTTCGCGCGTGCACCGTCGATGTGGCAGCGCAGCCACTTCCATGACGGAATCAGCGCCAGTGCCTCCGGCGTCGGCAGCATGCGCATTCCACGGACCGCACCTGGTCCGGGAGCGGGCTCGCCGAAACGGCGTACGAGCTGACGCCAGCCCGTCCACGCCTCCTGACCGGTGACCTTCTGCTCGACCACGGCGGCGACGAGAGACTCCAGGACCAGTCCGCTGGTCGGCACGCGCCAGTGCGGGTTGCTGGCCCAGGCGGCTCGGATCAGGGGGTGGTCCGGCGCGAAGTCCGTCACGTCATCGTGGGCGCCCAGCAGGGCCGGACCCTGAGCGAGCATCCAGTCGGCTCCGCTCCCCCAGGCCTCGAGCTCGATCTGGGCCGTCGCCGGTCGCCGCGTGATGCGGAGCGTGGCCGTTCCCTCGGGCGTGCGCGACGCCCGCCAGATCGTGCCGTCGGGATCACGTTGGAACGTCGGGTCGCCGCCGCCTCTGCGCAGCGGCCGGAGTACGTCGTATGGGTCGCAGGGCCAGTCAGGTCTCCAGGTGCGGCTCACCGATCCAGCCGCCTTGGTCATCCCGGTCACCCGGCCAGCCTAAGCGCACCCGGCCGTGACGACGCTGTTCGAGATTCTCGGGCGGGTGTCACCCCGTACCGGCGGACAGCACGGCGCGGGCGTAGGCGGACTCGGCATCGATGTCGATGTGGCGTTCCTCGGTGCCGCCCCGCTCGATGACGACCACGAAGCCTCCGGGGGTGGCCAGCAGCGCCACGAACGAACCACCGAGCAGGCTCCGGAGCTGCTCCTCGCGGGGCAGCCAGAGCACCTCGCTCTGCTCGATGCTGTCGAGCGCCCACTCAGTCGTCCCGTTGAAACCGAGCAGCCGGCCGGTGGCGAGGTCGTGCACCTCGACGACCATGTCGCTGACGGCGAACACCTGGTCGTCGAGGTCTCGGTTCGGGATCATGAAACGGTCTCCAGCCGAGGGCGTCCAGGCGACACCGGCGTCCTGGAGTCGCTGGGCGAGCTCGACGCTGATCACGTTTCCACGGTACGTCGGTCTCGTGGCCGGCCTTCCCCCGCGAATTGCGGGAAGGTGCAGGTCGGGCCCGGCGTGTCTGCCTGCGCTTTGCCGCAATTCGCAGGCCAGGGAACGCTCATGGGACCGCTCTCAGCGCCTCACTCGGTGCCGAAACGTCCCCGGTGGTCGAGCGGGATCAGCGGCTTCTCGCCCCGCACCTTCAGCTGCTGGACCGCCCACGTGTTGCCGTCGGGGTCGGCGAAACCGAAGAACGTGCCTCCGTCGCGCTCGTCGAACACGGTGATCTCGCTCGCTTCGACCCCGCGGTTGCGGAGCTCTGCCCGGGCGGACTCCGCGTCGGCGACGCACAACTGCAGCCCGCGCATGGAGCCCGGCGCCATCTCGTTCTGCGACGGAAGGGTGCCGACCACGATCGAGCACCCCGAGCCCGGCGGAGTCAGCTGAGCGACCTGCATGTGCTCGTTCTGGGTCACGTGGTCGAGCGTGAACCCCACCTGGTCTCGATAGAACGTCACCGCGCTCTCGATATCGCTGACGGGCAGTACGACGACTTCCAGCGTCCAGTCCACGGTCATCTCCTCAGGTCGTCAGAGTAGGTGTTGACGAGTACGACGAAGAGGCGGCTGAGAAGTCATCGCTCTCCCCTCTGAACGCCCGGTTTCCCCCGAAGTCCGGCCAAGAGGGGTCTCTTTCGGGGGAAACCGGGCGTTCGGTGGGTGGGGCGGGTGTCGGTATGGCGCGGCAGACTGATGCGTATGGCCACGCTGACCTTGTCTGACGTCGTCGCCACGTCTCAGGCGGTGTCCGCCACGCGATCCCGCCTGGCCAAGCGCGAGGCTCTGGTCGACCTGCTCAAGCGGGCCGACCCCGACGACATCGAGGTGGCGGTGGCGTTCCTCTCGGGCGCGCTGCGTCAACGGCGTACCGGTCTGGGTTGGGCGTCGCTCCGCGACCTGCCTACCCCGGCATCGACGCCCTCCCTCACCATCGCCGAGGTCGATGCCGCCTTCGAGGCCATCAGCCGGATCGCCGGGACCGGGTCGGGAGCCACTCGCGCCGGGGCCGTGCACGCGTTGATGGCGCAAGCCACCGATGACGAACAGATCCTCCTGCGCGGCCTCGTGCACGGCGAGCTGCGTCAAGGCGCCCTGGAGACCTCTCTCGTCGACGCGATCGCCGCCGCCTCCGGCATTCCGCTGGCCGCAGTCCGGCGGGCCGTGATGCTCCGCGGCGCAGTCGGACCTGTCGCGGTGGCCGCGCTGACCGAGGGGCAGCCTGCGGTCGAGGGGTTCGGCCTGACGGTGGGGCAGCCGGTCAAACCGATGCTGGCCTCGGCAGCGCCCGACATGGCTGCTGCGTTCGACAAGCTGGCCTCCACCGGCGACGCGTCCGAGGTCTGTGTCGACACCAAGCTCGACGGCATCCGCATCCAGGTGCACAAGCGTGGCGACGAGGTCGCGGTCTACACCCGCAGCCTCGACGACATCACGGCGCGGCTGCCAGAGGTGGTGGCGATGGCCGCTGCCCTCCAGGTCCGTGACGCGGTGCTGGACGGCGAGGCGATCGCGCTCGACACGACCGGTCGACCCAAACCCTTTCAGGAGACCTCGGCGCGGACGGCCAGCCACCTCGATGAGGTCACCGGACCACCCGGCACCGCAGTCACGCCGTTCTTCTTCGACCTCCTTCACGTCGACGGTGACGACCTCATCGACCTGCCGCTGCGCGACCGGCTGGCCCGGCTCGACGCGATCACCCCCGAGTCAGCTCGCATCGCTCGACTGGTCACGGCGTCCGCCGAGGAAGCCACCGGCTTCTTCACGACCACGGTGGCCGCCGGTCAGGAGGGCGTCGTCGTCAAGGACCTCACGGCGGCATATGAGGCGGGGCGCCGGGGCGCGGCCTGGGTCAAGGTCAAGCCGCGGCACACGCTCGACCTGGTCGTGCTCGCCGTCGAATGGGGCAGCGGCCGACGCCAGGGCTGGCTGTCGAACATCCACCTCGGTGCGCGCGATCCGGAGGGTGGTTTCGTCATGCTCGGCAAGACGTTCAAGGGGATGACCGACGAGATGCTGGCATGGCAGACCGAGCGGTTCCTCGAGCTCGAGACGAGCCGGTCGTCGCACGTCATCCAGGTCCGGCCCGAGCAGGTCGTCGAGGTCGCCTTCGACGGCCTGCAGCGCTCCACCCGCTACCCCGGTGGTGTGGCCCTGCGGTTCGCCCGCGTCCTCCGCTACCGCGGCGACAAGTCCGCCGACGAGGCCGACACCATCGACACCGTCCGTCGACTCGGTACCTGACCCTGAATCAGTTTTCGCGGCGCGTGACCCACGTTACGGGCGTCAGGTCGGCGTACTTGGGCGGCAATCCGTCACCGGAGGACACGCCCATGATCCGACGCCCCACCCACGGGGCGAGGTATTGCCGGCCCCATCGCACGTCCGCAGCGATGCGCTGGCGCCGCCGCAAGAGCGCAGCTGGCTCGGGTTCGGTCGCCCACCCGTGGTCGCCCAACCCGAGCGCCTCGAGCACGGCGCCGGCTACCCGCTCATGACCGGCCGCCGAGAGGTGCAGCCGGTCCTCGCTCCACATCGTCGGATGAGTCAGGACCCGGGCTCCCCACAGCTTCACGATCGAGCACTGGTGCCGGTCAGCGGTCTCCTCCACGATAGTCGTCAGCGCCTTGATACGCGGCAGCGCGCTCCCGATCAGCCGCGAACGCGGGGACGGGTCGACCGACTGGAACAGCACCACCTGGGACCCGTTCTCGCGGAGCTGCCGGACAGCCTCTTCGAACCGGCTCCCGAGCCGATCGAGATCGACCTTCGGGCGCAGCACGTCGTTCGTCCCGCCGGCGAGGCTCACGAGCTCGGGCCTTAGTTCCAACGCGCGCGGCAGCTGCTCGTCGATGATCTCGTCGAGCCGACGTCCACGGATGGCCAGGTTGGCGTACCGGAACTCCGGTCGCAGCGTCGCGAAGTGCTCAGCCACCCGGTCGGCCCAGCCGCGAAAGCCCGGCCCATCACCCGCCGCCGCGTCGTCCAGCCCTTCGGTGAAGCTGTCGCCCATCGCCACGAACGAGACCGGGATCGGAGGGCCGATCAGCGTCGGTTCCCTGGCCGGGTCGGCGGATTCGGGGTCGGCAGGTGTCACCTCCGCAGTTTCGCACACCGTTCGGCGCCGCTTGTGCTCCGTCCGTGCGGCGAATTGCGGTGAAGTGCCGGTGGTATCCGGCGTGTCGCGCTGCACTTTCCCGCAATTCGCGGGACTGAGGAGGCGGCCCTCAGCGCTCCACGATGGCGGTGACGCCCTGCCCACCGGCGGCGCAGATCGAGATCACACCACGCCCTTCGCCCCGCTCAGCCAGCAGCGTGGCGAGCGTCGCCAGGATGCGCCCGCCCGTGGCCGCGAACGGGTGTCCGGCCGCGAGCGAGGACCCCACGACGTTGAGCTTGTCGGTGTCGATCGGCCCCAGCGGCGCGTCCAGACCCAGCCGGGCCTTGCAGAAGATCGGGTCCTCCCAGGCCTTGAGCGTGGCCACGACCTGGGAGGCGAACGCCTCGTGGACCTCGTAGAAGTCGAAGTCCTGAAGGGTGAGGCCGGACCGGGCGAGCATGCGAGGCATCGCGTACGCCGGCGCCATCAGCAGCCCTTCGGCCCCGTGCACGTAGTCGACCGCCGCCGTCTCGTGCAGCGTGAGGAAGGCCAGCACCGGCAGCCCGCGCTCCGCCGCCCACTCCTCCGACGCCAGCAGCACGGTGGACGCACCGTCGCTGAGGGGTGTCGAGTTGCCCGCGGTCATGGTCGCCGTCTCGCCAGCGCCGAACACGGGCTTGAGCGACCCCAGCTTGTCCAGTGTGGTGTCGCTACGCAGGTTCTGGTCGCGCTCCAGACCGAGGTAGGGCGTCACGAGGTTGTCGAAGAAGCCGCGGTCGTACGCCGCGGCCAACCGCTGGTGTGAACGCAGCGCGAGCTCGTCCTGCGCCGAGCGCGTCACCTCCCACTCCAGTGCGGTCAGGGCAGCGTGCTCACCCATCGACAGCCGGGTCCGGGGCTCGGAGTTACGCGGCAACGCGGGCGCGAGATGTCCCGGCCGCACCTTGGCCAGCGCCCGAGCCCGGGCCGGCAGGCTCTTGGCGCGGTTGGCCTCGAGCATGATCCTGCGCAACTTCTCGTTCACGGCGATCGGTGCATCCGACGTCGTGTCGACGCCGCCCGCGACCCCCACCTCGATCGCACCGAGCGCGATCTTGTTCGCGACCGCGATCGCAGCCTGGATTCCGGTGTCGCACGCCTGCTGGATGTCGTAGGCCGGCGTCTTGGCTGACAGTCGCGACCCGAGCACGGACTCCCGGGCCAGGTTGAAGTCCCGGCTGTGCTTGAGCACCGCGCCCGCGACCACCTCCCCGAGCCGCTCCCCCGCCAGGTCGAACCGGTCGAGCAGGCCGTCCAGGGTCGCGGTCAGCATGTCCTGGTTGCTCACCTGTGCGTAGGCCGCGTTCGACCGCGCGAACGGGATCCGGTTGCCGCCGAGGATCGCCACCCGGCGTACCTGACCGGAGGACGGGGTGATCGGGGCTTTCGGCATCGATTGCTCCTTCGGCGGGTGGCAGTGGTGGACTGTCCTCACGGCTCCCGCCACGGGGGCGTGAGATGGGTGGACGCCCGTCAAGTTACCGTGACCCCCCGGCAGTGCCTACCCGATCGTGCGGAGACGTGCGCCACACGGCACTCCGCCATCGCACCCCGAACAGCGAAGAGGAGCAGTCACCGTGGCCGACCGCTACCAGGCCCTCACGAGCAACCCCGTCGGCACGTTCCTGGCCAAGAACCTGGGCCTGCCCAACCCGCCCCGGCTGCGCCGCTACAGCGAAGGCGATCCGCTCGTGAGTGGAGCCTTCCTCGTCGGTGGCGACGGTCGCCTGAGCACCGCAGCCGCCGCCATCGACGATGCTGGTGGCTCCGCTCACTCGCAGCGAGCCGAAGGCACGCGTTACCAGGGACTCGTCTTCGACGCCTCCACCATCAAGACGGTCGACGGTCTGGTCGCTCTGCACGACTTCTTCACCCCGGTCCTGCGATCGCTGGCCGCGTGCCCTCACGTGGTCGTCCTCGGCATGAGCTCCCGAGGACGCCGACTCCCCGGAGATGCGCATCGCCCAGCGGGCCCTCGAAGGCTTCACCCGCTCGCTCGGCAAGGAGATCGGCCGTGGCGGCACCGTGCAGCTCGTCTACGTCGCGGCGGGTGCTGAGGACCGCATCGCGTCGACCGTGCAGTTCCTCCTGTCGCCGAAGTCGGCCTACGTCTCCGGCCAGGTCGTCCGCATCGGTACGACGCTCGACGTGGTCGGGTCGACCGAGCAGCCGCTGCGGCCGCTCGAGGGCCGGGTCGCGGTGGTGACCGGTGCCTCGCGAGGCATCGGTGCTGCCATCGCGCGCACGCTTCATCGCGACGGCGCGAGCGTCGTCGGGGTCGACGTCGCTCAGGCCGCCAGTGGGCTGCACGGGGTCATGGCTGACGATCGATGGTGCCGCCGTCACTCTCGACATCACCGCGGTCGACGCACCCCAGCGGATCGCCCGGGCGGTCAACGACCTGCACGGAGGCGTCGACATCGTGGTCCACAACGCCGGCATCACCCGCGACAAGAAGCTCGCCAACATGTCCACCGACACCTGGACGTCCGTGCTCGACGTCAACCTCGCGGCCCCGGAGCGCATCACGAACGAGCTGCTCGACCAGAAGCTGATCCGCAACAACGGTCGCGTCATCGGCGTCGCCTCGATCGCAGGCATCGCGGGCAACCTGGGCCAGACCAACTACGCCACGTCGAAGGCGGGCGTGATCGGCTTCGTAGACGCTTTCAGTCACCTCGCCGCCGACCAGGGCGTGACGGTCAACGCGGTCGCGCCCGGTTTCATCGAGACCCAGATGACCGCGTCGATCCCGCTGCTGATCAGGGAAGCGGGGCGCCGGATGAACTCGATGAGCCAGGGCGGTCAGCCGATCGACGTGGCCGAGACCATCGCCTGGTTCGCGCATCCCGCCTCGTCCGGTGTCAACGGCAACGTCGTTCGGGTGTGCGGGCAGAGCCTGCTCGGTGCCTGAGGTGGTCACGCGTGTCCTGGACGAGTCCCCGTCGCTGGGCGGCCTCTACGTCAAGGCTGTTCTGCCGCCGCGAGGGCGGCCCGACACCGTGCCCGACCTGCGGCTCGAGCTGCCCGGCATGGCGTCCGACCTGGCCCACATCGCTGCGTACCGGGAGGTCTGTGGCCTGCCCTTCCACGAGGTGCTGCCGGCGACCTACCCGCACGTGCTGGCGTTCCCGCTCCACCTGGCGCTGCTGACGGACGCCGACTTCCCGTTCGCGCCGATGGGGTGCGTCCACATCAGGAACCGCATCGAGCAGCGGCGACCGATCGACCTCGCCGACACGCTCGACCTCGCGGTCTGGGCCGAGCGTCTCACGCCGCACCGCAGAGGCCGCACGGTCACGATCGTGTCCGAGGCAGCGGTCGCCGGTGAGGTGGTCTGGCGGGACGAGACCGTGCTGCTCAGGCCCGGTCCGGGCAGCGAGACGGGCCTGGAGTTGGCGTCTGATCCCCCCGTCGAGCCGCCGAGCGGGCCCGCTCGCTGGGACCTGCCGGGCAGTCTCGGTCGCGAGTATGCCGCCGTGTCCGGCGACCGCAACCCCATTCACCTGTACGACCTGACAGCGAAGGCCTTCGGTTTCCGCCGCCACATCGCGCACGGGATGTGGACCAAGGCTCGCTGCCTCGCGGGCCTGGACAGTCTGCTGCCGCGCTCTTACACGGTCGAGGTGGCGTTCAAGAAACCGATCGAGCTGCCGTCGCAGGTGACGTTCGGCGCCCGGCAGGACGACGCCACGATCGACTTCGGCGTCTCCGGGACGACCGGCACCGCGCACCTGGTCGGCCGGGTCACGCCAGGCTGAGAAGTGACGTCAGCGGGCCTTGCCGAAGCTGATCGTCGTCGTCTTCTTCGGACGGATGCGCTGCATGAAGGTCGCTGTCGCCGGGTCCCAGACGCCGAGGTCCGTCACGGCGTCGCGGTTCCACGAGCCGACCGCGGGCAGCGACGACGTCGTCCCGAACCTGATGGTCCGCGTCGTCCCGTCGGCCATGGCCAGCGAGAAGGTCGCCGTCGACTGGTCGTAGGTGCCGACCTCCCACCGACCGTCGCCGTCCCAGTCCCCTGCGACGGGAAGGCTCGACGACGTACCGAACGTCCGGGAGGAGAAGTTGCCTGCCGGCCCGCGCAGAAAGAACGTATGCGTTGACGGTCTGAACACGCCGACGTCGGTGAGACCGTCCCCGTTCCAGTCGCCTGCCAGCGGCAGGTCGCCGGGAACGCCGAACGTGAAACGAGTCGTAGATCCGTTGGCCTGGTGCAACGAGAACCGCGCTGTCGACGGGTCGAAGACGCCGAGGTCGGTCTGTCCGTCGCCGTTCCAGTCACCCACCACGGGCTGGTCGGTCGGCTTCCCGAACGAGATGACCGTCGAGCCGCCACCCGGCACTCGCTCGCGGAACACGCCGGACACGGGCTGGCGACCGAAGACACCGACGTCGCTGCGACGGTCACCGTTCCAGTCGCCGATCACTGGGACGTCCCCACAGTTCTTCGACGTGAGCCAGGAGTTGTACCGCAACCGCTTGCCGTTGAAGCGCGCGTGCTGGTCGGACTTGTCGAGGCGCTGTTCATAGTGCAGGTGGGGGCCTGTCGACCCGCCTGAGTTGCCGAGCAGCGCGATGACCTGTCCCTGGTCGACGTGCTGGCCGACGACGACGAATGCCCGTTGCAGGTGAGCATGCAGCGTCGTCCAACCGTTGCCGTGATCGACGACGACGTAGAGGCCGTAGCTGGTGCTACCGAGGTCGACCACCGAGGTGACCACCCCCGGAGCTGTGGCGACGACCATGTGTCCGGCGTCGTACGCGTCGCGGTTCCAGTCGACCGACAACGGGCTCGGGCTGTGGGTCGGGCGGCTCGAGGCCTCCCATCGCTCCCCGCACGCGAAGGGCATCTGGAAGGTCGGGCGTGACCCGGCCATGGCCGGCATCGCCCCCACGACCAGCGACAGCGTCGCCGTCCCGACCGCAGCAGCAGCCCACAGCCGTCGGCGCACGACGAACTCCCCTCATCGGGACGTCTCAGAGTGCACAGGAGCAGTCACATGTGCACAGACGTCACATCAGTCTCAACGGCGCCATCGTAATCGTCCTTGCTCACTGTTGTCTCTCGGTCACACAAAGTCATAGTTCTGCTGAGAGCGTGACCACTGAGCGAAGCGGCTCGCCCGGCTCTAGGGTCGATCCATGCGCATGCTCTTCATCGGCGGCACCCGCTTCGTCGGGCGCGCCATCGCCGAAGCCGCCCTCGACCGCGACCACGAGGTCACCCTGCTGCACCGAGGCCACACCCGCCCCGAAGGCCTCGAGCACGCCGAACACCTCCAGGCCGACCGCGACGGGGACCTCTCGGTCCTGACCGGTCGCAGCTTCGACGCGACCGTGGACGTGTGTGCGTACGTCCCGCGCCAGGTCAAGCAGCTGGCCGAGGCTCTCGACGGGCGCGGTGGACATCATGTCTTCATCTCCACGATGTCGGTGTACGCCGACACCGAGGCTCCCGGCCTCACCGAGGACGGGAGCCTCGTCTCGCTCGACGACCCCAAGACCGAGGAGGTCACCGGGGAGACCTACGGCGGACTCAAGGTGCTGTGCGAGCAGCAGGCGGCATCGTCTTATGGCGACGCGCTCACTGTGGTGCGGCCCACCTACGTCATCGGTCCGCACGACCACACCGGCCGGTTCACCTGGTGGGTACGCCGGATCGCCCGCGGCGGCGACGTCCTGGCCGCCGGGCCGTACGACGCCCCGATGCAGGTGATCGACGCCCGAGACCAGGCGGAATGGACCGTCAGGCTGGCCGAGGAAGGCACCCCGGGAACCTTCAACAGCATCTCGCCGACCCCGCCGTTCGGCTTCGGCGACCTTCTCGACGCCACCGTTCGGGCGATCGGCCCGAGCGGCACGAACCTGGTGTGGCCCGACCCCACCTGGCTCAAGGAGCAGGGCGAGACCTACCAGACCATGCCATTGTGGACCGAGGGCGAACGCGAGTGGACGCTCGCGGCTGACCCGACCGGGGCCTTCGCCTCGGGGCTGTCGCCCCGCCCCCTGGCGGAGACCATCTCCGACACCTGGCAGTGGATCCAGGACGAGCAGCCTCCGGTCGTGCCCGGCTGGGGCGTCTCCGAGGACCGCGAGGCCGAGCTGCTCGCAGCGTGGGCTGCGCGCACCGGCTGAGCACAGCTCCGACCGCCTGGTGGCTGGTCCGTTGCACTGCCCACCGACGCGAGCCTAGGGTGACGCGAGATGCACGAAATGGCCATCACGCAGAGCGTGGTCGAGCTCGTCGCCGAGCGCACCGAAGGCCGGCGCGTCGCTGTTGTGCGTCTTCAGGTGGGCGCGCTCTCGGGAGTCGTCCCCGATGCGATGGCGTTCTGCTTCGAGCTCATCGCGGCAGGCACCACCCTTGAAGGGGCCGTCCTCGAGTTCGACCGGGTACTGGGACAGGCCCGGTGCCGCACCTGCGGCCAGGAGTTCGGGCTCGACTCGCTGATCCTGCTCTGCCCCTGCGGGAGCGCCGACGTGAACGTCATCAGCGGGCAGGAGCTGCTCGTCACCTCGGTCGAGATGGAGGAAGAGCCATGTGTCTGACCTGCGGTTGTGGGGATGAGGACAGCGTCCGGGTGTCTCGTATCGGTGCCGACGGCCAGGCCAGCCGGCACGAGCACGCGCACGGGCACTCCCACGACCACGGCGGGCACGTCCACGAGAATCCGACCGGCACCGGCGGCCGTACCGAGACCCTCGAGCTCGGCGAGCAGATCTTGGCCAAGAACGACCATCTGGCCGCGCACAACCGCGCGTGGATCGCCGAGCACGGCATCACCGCTCTCAACCTGATGAGCTCGCCCGGCTCCGGCAAGACGTCGTTGCTCGAGCGAACGATCGCCGAGCTGTCCGGCACGCGTGAGATCTGTGTGATCGAGGGCGACCAGGAGACGCTGGTCGATGCCCAGCGCATCATGGCCGCGGGGGCGCGAGCCGTTCAGGTCAACACCGGGGCCGGCTGCCACCTCGACGCGCCCATGGTCCAGCAGGCCATGGAGTCCCTCGCTCCGAGCGATGGTGCGCTGCTGTTCATCGAGAACGTCGGCAACCTCGTCTGCCCGGCGCTGTTCGACATCGGGGAGCAGGCCAAGGTCGTGATCATCTCGGTTACCGAGGGAGACGACAAGCCGCTGAAGTACCCGCACATGTTCGCCGCGGCCGACCTGGTGATCGTCAACAAGACCGACCTCCTGCCCTATGTCGACTTCGACCTGGACCGCCTCGAGAAGCAGGCACGCAGCCTGCGGCCCGACGTCGACATCCTCGCGATGTCGGTTCGCAGCGGTGACAACGTCGACGCCTGGTACACCTGGCTTTCGGCGCGCTGAGGACGGAAAGCTCGGTCCCACCAAGCCGCCCAAATGTCAAACCTTGACACCTTCTTCTGCTGAGTGTTAGACCGGTCACAGTTGCGCAAGTAGACCGAGAGTCAACCCAGCAGCCGGAGCCGACGGTGCTCCAGAAAGCGTGGCGCACATGCCCACCGCAGCCGCAGTCAAAGCGGAAGAAACCCTCATTCACGTTCTGTGGATCAACGCTGGCTTGAGCTGCGACGGTGATTCAGTCGCTTTGACCGCGGCTACCCAGCCGAGCATCGAAGAGATCGCCCTGGGCGCCCTGCCGGGCCTCCCCCAGATCGCGGTCCACTGGCCGCTGATCGACTTCGAGTGCGGCCCGACCGGCGGCGCGGACGACTTCCTCGAGTGGTTCCGCAAGGCTGACCGCGGCGAGCTCGAGCCGTTCGTCCTCGTGGTCGAGGGCTCGATCCCCAACGAGAAGCTGCACGACGAGGGCTATTGGTGCGGCTTCGGCAACGATCCCGACACCGACCAGCCCATCACGACCTCCGAGTGGCTCGACCGGCTCGCGCCGAAGGCCACGGCGATCGTCGCCGTCGGAACCTGCGCCACGTATGGCGGTATCCACGCGATGGCCGGCAACCCGACCGGCGCGATGGGCGTGGCGGACTACCTCGGGTGGGAGTGGAAGTCCAAGGCCGGCATCCCGATCGTCAACGTGCCGGGTTGCCCCATCCAGCCCGACAACCTGTCAGAGACCCTCGTCTACCTGCTCTACATGGCGACCGAGCAGGCCCCGATGATCCCGCTCGACGACGCCCTTCGTCCGACCTGGCTGTTCGGCGCCACCGTCCACGAGGGCTGCGACCGAGCCGGCTACTACGAACAGGGTGACTTCGCGACCGAGTACGGCTCACCGAAGTGCATCGTCAAGCTCGGCTGCTGGGGTCCGGTCGTCAAGTGCAACGTCCCCAAGCGCGGCTGGATCAACGGCGTCGGTGGCTGTCCGAACGTCGGAGGCATCTGCATCGGCTGCACGATGCCCGGCTTCCCAGACATGCCGGGGTCATCAAGGTCGACGGCGGCGGGGCGGTCACCGACTTCGCCGCCCGCGACGCCGCCGGCAAGCCGACGTTCACCGAGAAGGCGATCCGGCTGGCCAACAGCCTCGCGCTCGACACCAAGGGCGTCGGCACGCTGACCATCGGCCGGCTCGGGCTCGCGTTCGAGTCGAGCCGGGCCCTGAACGTCGAGGCGAACGGGCAGATCACCGACTTCGCCCGGACCCGGGCGATCCCGTTCATCCTGGCCAACGTCAGCTACGACGCCGAGAAGCTGTGGGCGATGCTCAAGCCGATGCTGGCCGACCCGGCCGTGCCGCCCGAGAAGGACCCGTACAAGGACTTGGTGGTCAAGGGTAAGGCGACGCGGTCGTTCACGGTCGGCGGCAGCTTCCCGGCGGTCGACGCGGCCGGCAACCCGGTGCCGTTCAACGTGGCGGTCCAGCAACTGGCCGTCAACGGCGGCATCGGGCTCGACTGGTTCTTCATGGACGGGCTCGGCGTCGGGCAGGAAGCCGGGGCCGGGCACGCGGCCGGCCCCGCCGGGGCAGCTGATGCCGGTCGAGATCCCGTTCAGCCTCGTCAGCGGATACCTGCACACGGCCGACCTCCGCAAGCCGGCCGGGCAGCAGACGCCGCCGCCGATCCCGTGCAACGGCGGGACGATCAACACCTTCGGCATCGTCGTCAACCTGACCGGCCGAGACGCCGACGCTGACCATGCCCAAGGGGCTGGCCCTGCTGGACAAGGTGCAGCTCAACACCGTGCTGGCCGACGCGGTCGGGCAGTACTTCAACCACCCGCTGCTGGTCGGGGCGGACACGGCCAAGGGCGTGCTGGACCTGACCGTTCGGGAGTGCCGGGACGTGCCGATGGGGCAGGCGGCCAAGCTGCGGACGCCGGACAACCAGGGGTACGCCAAGATCGAGATGTCGTTCGGCGGCATCCAACTCGGCAACCCGACGCTGGCGTCGGTGCTGGCCGAGGTGAACGTCAACGCCAAGAGCCTGCAGGGCGAGATCCAGGACGCGACGGTGACGTACGACCGCGGCGTGATCGGGCACGACACGACGTTCGCGATCGCCGAGCAGGGCAAGACGCTGCGGCTGTACGGGGACGTGAACTGGCGGACGAGCAGATGGCCCCGATGGCGCTGCTGATCTCGCCGGAGTGGTTCGGCGGGGACGTCGCCCGGTACGTCCCCAAGGGGCTGCCGCTGGCGTTCACCGGGAGCTACCGGGCCCCGCGGTACGACTTCAACGCGGCGATCCAGGAGGCGGTGAAGCAGAACCTGCTCGGCGGCGGCGGGAAGAACCCGGCCGAGGCGGTCGGGAACATCGTCGACCTGTTCGGCAGGAAGAAGGACAAGGGCGCCGACAAGAAGAAGCCCGCCGGCGGCGGGCGGGGCGGGGGGCGGCTGGGGCGGCGGCCCGGCAACGCCCGCCCCGTCCGCCGCCCCGGCGGCGACCCCGGCCGGCGGGGCGCCCCGACCGCGTCGGCGACCCAACCGGCCGCCCCGCAGGCCAAACCCAAGGACGACGCGGTCGGCGGCGTGCTCGACCTGCTCGGCAGTCGCTTAAGGACAAGGAGCGCGAAGGACCGCGAGAAGAAGGAAAAGAAGGATCGCAGGAGAAACGCGAGAAGGCCGCCGACCCGAAGTGACCTATCTCGCAGCGGTTCCATGGGACGCGGCGGTCCGCGTATGGCTCGGCGTACACGCGTCTTCCGCCCGCACGGGTGGCGAGACCGGACCGGTTTGTGTGGCACGGACGTGTACCCACGTCCGCAACTTTTTGCGCGGAGCGGCGAACTCGGGCCGCGCGTGGCGAACTCGGACATGGGTACATGCCCGTGCCATTCGAAAACGGCGAACTCTCGCGGCGCAAAGCAAAGCCCACGGACGCGACGTCCGTGGGCTTGCGGTTTACACCTGGGCCGCGAACCGTGTCCGCGAGCCAAGCTCCTGACCGGATTACCCGACGGTGATCTTCCGCGGCTTCGTCTCCTCCCGCCGGTTCAGCGTGACCGTCAACACGCCGTTCTCAAGCTTGGCGTTGACGCTCTTGTCGTCGACCGTCGGCGGGAGCGTGAACGACCGGAGGAACCGGCTGTACCGCCGCTCGTTGAGCAGGTAGTTGCCGGCCTTCTGGTCCTTCTGCTCGTCGTTCCGCTGGGCGGCGATGGTCAGCGTCCGGTTCTCCAAGGTGATGTCGACCTGGTCCTTGGTGAACCCGGGCAGCTCGGCCTCGACGACGAGGGTGTCGCCGTCCTCGCGGACGTCGACGCCGTACGGGGCGAGGCGGGTGCCGCCGTCGTGCCTGCCGCCGTTGAAGAAGCGGTTCAGGACGTCGAAGTCGCGGGTGAAGGCTTCGAACGGGTCGGCGTGGCTACGGGCGGCGCGAGTGGGCAGAGCCATAGTAGAACTCCTTTCAGGGTTATCCTGTGAAGTCGCCGGCATCCACGCCGACGACGCCGATCCTATAACAAAGGTGATGCCAGATCGAGCCGTCGAAACAATTATCGTAAAGTCCATTATCGAAGACGATGTAGCTAGGTCGCAGCGAAGACGGCCGAGCGGCGCGATCCTGCCGTTTTTGCAGTCGTTGTCATGATGGCAGTGCAGGCGGTTATAGCTGCTGTGGACGTCGCTATAAGCGGTTGCTACTGACGACCGCAGGACGGAACTATGGTGAGCGGAAGCAACAGCGAGCGGGTCGGCCGCCAATCTTGGTCGTCCTCGGACCGACGGCGTCGGGCAAGTCGGCCTTGGCGATGGCGGTGGCCGAGCGGGTCGGCGGGGAGATCCTGAGCGTCGACTCGATGCAGGTCTACCGCGGCATGGACGTCGGCACGGCCAAGCCGACGGCCGGCCGAGCGGGCGGCCGTCCGGCACCACCTGATCGACGTGGTGACGCCGGACCAGACCGTTCGCCGTCGCCCGGTTCGTCGAGCGAGGCCGACGCGGTCATCGCCGACGCCGCGCCGGCGGGGCGTGCCGCTGATCGCCACCGGCGGGACGCCGCTCTACTACAAGGCGCTGTTCGAGGGGCTGTTCGAGGGCCCGGGGGCCGACGAGGCGGTCCGCGACCGGCTGCGGGAGCAGCCGAACGAAGCGCTGCACGCCCGGCTGAGCGAGGTCGACCCGCCGGCGGCCGCCCGGATCCACGCGAACGACCACAAGCGGCTCGTGCGGGCCCTGGAGGTGTACGAGCTGACCGGCCAGCCGATCTCGTCGTTCCAGACGCACTGGACGAACCCGCAGCCGCGGCACGCCGGCGGCCTGGATCGGGCTGGACTGGGACAAGGAGGCGCTCAACCGCCGGATCAACGCCCGGACGAAGGCGATGCTGGCCGACGGGTGGGTGGAGGAAGTGCGGGCGCTGCTGGCCGCGTACCCCGACTCTCAGCAAGACGGCCGCCGAGGCGACGGGCTACCGGGAGTTGATCGACCACGTCCGCGGGCCGGCTGTCGCTGGACGACGCGGCCGAGCAGATCAAGATCGCCACCCGCCAACTCGCCCGGCGGCAGATGAAGTGGTTCCGGCGGTTCCCCGGCGTCCGCTGGGTGGCGGGGGATGTGCCGCTGGAGGCAACGTTAAGCAGGTCTTGGCTGCAAGGTAGGGTGTGCCTCAAAAGCTGGATCTTTACGGAAGCAACCGAATTGGTGTGGCGGCTCCCCGGGCGGGTTGCCACGGGCTGCGGTACTCCGCTGCCCGTGGGGCTCGGACCGTCGGTCGGGTCGGTAAACCGCAGAGGCTGACCCGACGCCCGCACCGGACGTCGGGACTGTTGGAACTCGTCGTGAGGCGGGATGAGTCGCCCGGCCCCGAACGCCGAGGCGGCCTCTGTGCCTCTGTGGTCCGATGGCGTTCCGGTTGGCCCGGGCCCCACGGGCAGCGGAGTACCGCAGCCCGTGGCACCCCATACGCCGTTCGCGATGCCGTAGCTGTCGCCCACAGCCGGCCCGCCAAAACAAGAACGCCAGGAACGGCAGAGACGCTGGAGGGCCACCCGTCACGCAACACGCGACGGGAATCATGACCTTCCGCCTTCCGACGTCCTGGCGTTCCGGGACGCTCCCGCCCGGCCGATGACAGGGTCGGTCCGAGGCGGGAACCTTGTATCGTAGCGGTGGGTCGGCGGTGCCTTGTGGCACGGTCGGCCCGCTCGCTCTTCCTGTCTTCCTTACAGTACCGACGCGGCGGCCGCCTTCGCCGGCTCCGCTTCGGTGCGACTTCGGGTCGACGTGCTCTTCGCGCTTTTGCTCGTCGACCGCGTGGTCTTGCCCTTCTGGGCGGACCCGCCGCTGTCCGCCCTTGCCGGCCGGGCTTTTGTCGGTCGCCCTGCCGCGGCCGGAGCCGCTCTTCTTGCCGCCGTGGTCCTCTTTGTTCACGGTGGCCCACGCCCGCCGCTCGGCTTCCTGCTCGGGACGCCGCGCTTCTCGTAGCCTTCCTCGATGTGCTCGGCCTTCCGCTTCTGCTTGTCCGTGTAAGCCGACTTGTCTCCGCGGGGCATGGCGAGTCCTCCTTGTCTGACGGCCGGAGTGGGCCGTCGACGACACCGCGCGGGACGTGCCACGTGTCGGCGGCCCAGCACCGGTCACTTGACCGCGAGCCGGCCCTTGCGGCGACCCTTGGTCGTCCCCGGCCGGCGGACCGGGGCCGGCTTGTACCCCTTCCAGCCGCGGTCGGTGTTGGACCCGGGCCGCGGGGCGGCCGACTTGCGACAGATGGCGAACTCGCATGGTTGAACTCATTCTCACTCCCGTTAATCTCCCGCTCCCGAACGCTACTTGACCCGATCTTCGCGGCGGCGGATGAGCTTGAGATGAAATGCCCGTGAAACGGGCTGAGCTTTTCCGGAAGCCGACCGTCGAAGGCGCGTTCGGCGTCGGCTCACGACGTCCGCCGTCCGATGCCGACGCAGACGGGCCGGCCCGCGCACGACGAACCAGTCGTACCCGACCCAACAAAGGTTGCGAACCATGAACATCGCAGTCATGCCCGGCGACGGCGTCGGCAAGGAAGTCGTCCCCGAGGGCCTGAAGGTCCTCAAGGCCGCCGCCGAGAAGTTCGGCTTCACGTACACCACCACCGACTACCCGCACGGGGCCGAGCACTACCTCGCAGACCGGCATCACGCTGCCCGAGGCCGACCTGAAGGAGCTCGGCGGCGCACGACGCGATCCTGTTCGGGGCCGTCGGGGCCGACCCGCGCGGCAACGCCAAGATCCCGCAGGGCCTGATCGAGACCGACATCCTGCTGAAGATGCGGTTCGAGCTCGACCAGTACATCAACCTCCGGCCGACGAAGCTGCTGCCCGGCGTCCCGACGCCGCTGGCGAACGTCAAGCCCGGGCGACATCGACATGGTGATCGTCCGCGAGAACACCGAAGGCCTGTACTGCCAGAACGGCGGGTTCCTCTACAAGAACACGCCGCACGAGGTGGCCAACCAGATCGAGGTGACGCACCCGCCACGGCGTCGAGCGGGCGATCCGCTACGCCTTCGAGTACGCCGTGCAGTTCGGCCGCAAGAAGGTCACGCTGGTCGCCAAGACGAACGTGCTGCGCTACGCCCACAACCTCTGGATGCGGGCGTTCGAGGAAGTGAAGAAGGAGTACCCGGCATCGAGACCGACTACCACCACGTCGACGCCTGCAGGATGTACATGGTCACCAAGCCGCAGCGTGTACGACGTGATCGTGACGACGAACATGTTCGGCGACATCATCACCGACCTCGGCGCGGCGATTCAGGGCGGCATGGGCATGGCCGCCAGCGGCAACCTGAACCCGACGCAGAAGCACGCCAGCATGTTCGAGCCGGTCCACGGCTCGGCCCCCGACATCGCCGGCAAGGGCTTCGCCAACCCGATCGCGACGTTCCTGAGCGTGGCGATGATGCTCGACTTCCTCGGCCAGCCCGAGGCCGCCGAGGCGATCAACGCGGCCTGCCACGACGTCGTCGCCGACCCGAAGAACCACACGCGCGACCTCGGCGGGACGGCGAACACGGCCGACCTCGGCGACGCGGTGGCGGCGAAGGTGAGGGCGTGAAGGAGGGCATTTCCGCGTCTTGGGGTGCCGACGTAGGAGGCGTCGGTACACTGCCGGATCAGGCTATACCTCGACCCCCCGGCACCGCATGCCCACCCACCGCTACCCCATCTTCGTCTGCCGCGGCCCGCGACGGCACGCCACGCGGCCACCCTCGTCGAGAGCCCCGGACGAGGCCCCGGCCGTCGCGGCGACCGCCGCCGCGGCCGTCGACCAGGTCCGGCAGTTCCTCAAGTGGAAGCTCGACCGCGCAGCCGTGGGCCGACGGCCCCGGACTTCGCGGACCCCGAGCTGCGTCCGATCCGCGTGTCGAGGTCCGGCCGGAGTACGAGCAGGACGGCCGGCGGCACCCGTGCCCGGAGCCCGTCGACGCTGACCGTCTGGATGGTCACCGGCCAGGACAAGGCCGGGCTGCTGCTGTGCAGCCTGCCGACGCTCGGCGTCGCGTTCACGCTACGCCGACCCGACCGCGCTCAAGGGGCTGGCCACCTACTACGCCCAGACCCAGCTGCGCGGGCTGACCCCGCGGCGACCTCAGCCGGCTGCTCCCGCCGGCCGGCGCCGGCTGTCGACGAGGTCGCCGTCCGCGTCGACGGCGACAAGGGCGTACCGGGAGCCGCCGCCGGAGCTGCCGCAGCTCGCGGGCGACGGCCGACCCGATCGGCGACCGCGGGTTCGCCCGGCGGCTGTCCCGGCCGTGGGAGCGGGACGCCGAGCTCGACGCGCTCGCCAAGCTGCTCGCGACCGAGCCGGTCAGCGTGCTGCTCGTCGGCGAGGGCGGCAGCGGCAAGACGTCGCTGCTGATCGAGGCCGCCCGGCGGATCGAGCGGGAGGGGACCAGCCCCGACCCCGACGCCGAGCCGCGACGGCCGCGGCGCGCGTCCGCCGGCGGTTCTGGCTCACCAGCGGCGGCCGGCTGATCGCCGGCATGAAGTACCTCGGCCAGTGGGAGCAGCGGGTCGAGGCGCTCGTCGACGAGCTGGCCGAGATCGACGGCTGGCTGTGCGTCGAGAACCTGCTCGACCTGGTCACCACCGGCGGCGTCGGGCCCGCAGGACTCGGTCGCCGCGTTCCTCGCGCCGTACATCGAGCGGCGGGAGGTCCGGCTGGTCGCCGAGGCGACGCCGGCCGAGCTGGACGCCTGCCGCCGGCTGCTGCCCGGGTTCGTCGAGCGGTTCCGGATCGTCCGGCGTGCCGCCGATGACCCGCCCGCAGGCGATCGCGGCGCTGGCGAAGGTGGCCGACCACGCACGCCCGGAACCTCAAGCTGGACGTGGCCGGCGGGACGGTCGAGCAGGTCCACCGGCTGCACGCCCGGTTCCTGCCGTACCAGGCGTTCCCCGGGGCGGCGTCGGGGTTCGTCGTGTCGCTCTGGACCACGGTACCGCGAGCGGGAAAGCAAGGGGCGTCCGCGGGCCAATCGGTCACGCCCTCCGTCAACCCGCGCTGCGTCGAGCGGTTCGTGAAGCTGACCGGGCTGCCGGAGCTGTTCGTCCGCGACGAGCTGCCGCTGGACGCCGACGCCGTCGCCGCCCACCTGCGGGCGCGGGTGATCGGCCAGGACGAGGCGTGCGAGGCGGCGGCCGACGTGGTCACCACGTTCAAGGCCGGGATGAACGACCCCAACCGGCCGATCGGCGTGCTGCTGTTCTGCGGGCCGACCGGCGTCGGCAAGACCGAGCTGGCCCGGGCGATCGGCCGACTACCTGTTCGGCCACGGCGAGACAGCCGGGACCGGATGATCCGGCTGGACATGAGCGAGTACGCCGGCCACGGGGCGGCCGACCGGCTGCTCGACCGACTCGGCCGGCGGGCCGAGCGAGCTGGTCCGCCGGGTCCGCCAGCAGCCGTTCAACCTGCTGCTGCTCGACGAGGTCGAGAAGGCCGCCCCGGAGGTGTTCGACGTGCTGCTCGGGCTGTTCGACGAGGGCCGGCTGACCGACCGGCACGGCCGGCTGACGACGTTCCGCAGCTGCGTGGTCGTGATGACGTCGAACCTCGGGGCCGAGTCGGCCGAGCCGTTCGGGCTGGTCCCAAGGGCGAGGCCGCCGACAAGGCGGCGGCCGACGCGGTGACGGCGGCGGTCGGGGAGTTCTTCCGCCCGGAGTTCGTCAACCGGCTCGACGCGGTCATCCCGTTCCGCCCGCTCGGCCCGGCCGCCGTCCGGCACGATCACCGAGAAGGAACTCCGCGAGCTCGGCCAAGCGCGAGGGGCTGACCAAGGCGAACCTGACGCTCGACTGGACGCCGGCCGTGGTCGAGCACTGGCGGCGGCCGGGTTCGACAGGCGGTACGGGGCCCGCCCGCTCCAGCGGGCGATCGAGC
>CAVQJX010000005.1:0-24913 GCA_963712935.1 uncultured Actinomycetota bacterium | reverse complement strand
GCCGAGAGCTCCGCACGCGCGTCACGTGTTGCTCGATCCCTCCGCCCGGAGCCGAGCGACCACACCGAGAGGCACGTCCTCGACCGTGAGCGCGAACAGCAGGTGGTCCCGCCACATCCCGTTGATGTGCAGGTAGCGGGGCGCCAGCCCGATCTCGGTGAAGCCCAGCTTGCGGACCACCCGCAGGCTGGCGACGTTCTCGGGCCGGATCGCGATCTCGATCCGGTGCAGCCGCAGCACGTTGAAACAGTGGTCGCACGCCAGGGCCACCGCGGTCGGCATGATGCCGCGGCCGGCGTGACCCTCGTCGATCCAGTAGCCCATCTGGGCCCACCGCGCCGAACCCCAGGTGATCCCGGTGACCGTCAGCTGGCCGACCATGACGCCGTCGTAGGTGACGGCGAACGGCAGCGCCCGGCCCTGCCGGCCCTGCCGGATCAGGTCCCGGGTCAGCGCACGGTAACCCGTCGAGGGGCCGCCGGTGTCAGGCGGCCGCGTCGACTCCCAAGGCCCCAACCACTCGAGGTTGCTCTGCCGTAGCTCCGCCCAGCGCGCTGCATCGCCGCGTCTGATCGGCCGCAGCCCGACCCGACCCCGGATCAGCTGGGCGGGCCATCCGCGGGTCAGGGCGCACCACCGTCGTCGGGGCGGACGTGATCGCTTCCGCGCACCTGGTCCAGGGCATGACCGAGGATCGGCATGAGCACCGCCAGACCGTCCTTGACCCCACCCATCGAGCCCGGCAGGTTGACGACGAAGGTGGTTCCCCGCCGTCCCCGCCAGGCCACGCGACAAGGCGGCTGTCGGAACGCCGTGAGCCTGGCCGTACGCCCGGATCGCCTCCGCCACCCCAGGCACCTCCCGTGCGAGCACCAGGCGGGTCATCTCCGGAGTCTGGTCGGTGGGCGTCAGACCGGTGCCGCCGGTGGTCACCACGAGGTCGACGCCCTCGTCGACCGCCGCCCGCAGCGCATCGGCCACGGGTTCACCATCCGGTACGACGCTCGAGGTGACGGCGCCGAAACCCGCCTCCTCGAGGACCGACACGATGCGCGGCCCGGTGGTGTCCGCGTAGACACCGGCGGCGGCGCGGTTGGACACCGAGACCACATGCGCCCGGCGGTTGGCGAAGTCACTCACGACGCCGGCTCCGAACGCGTCCACGTGCCGGAGCGACCACCCGCCTTGCTGAGTCACCCGTACGTCGGTGATCACCGCACCTTTGTCGACCGCTTTGACCATGTCGATGAGCGCCAGCCCGGATACGGCGACCGCCGTCAGAGCCTCCATCTCGACTCCGGTCCGGTCCGTCGTACGCACGGTGGCCGTGATCTCCACACCGTCTTCGACCACGTCGAGATCGACGACGACGCCGCTGATGGCGACGGGGTGGCAGAGGGGCACCAGGTCGGGGGTGCGCTTGGCGGCCATGATTCCAGCCAACCGCGCAACCGCCAGTGCGTCTCCCTTGGGCACACCGTCACCGCGCAGCAGCGCGACGACCTCGCCTGACGTGACGACCCGACCCGCCGCGACCGCCGTCCGCGCGGTGACGTCCTTGTCCGAGACGTCGACCATCCGCGCGGCTCCCTGGGAGTCGACGTGTGTCAGCCGCGGCTGATCGTCGGACGACGACGCAGCCATCAGAACATCCGATCCAGGACCATGACGTCGACGGTCGCACCCTCATCGACAGAGGTCGTCTCTTCGGGCACGACGATCAACGCGTTCGAGAGCGCAAGGCTGCCGATGAGGTGCGAACCGTGCCCACCGATGGGAGTGACCTGGGCGCCCTCACCGGTCACCTCGAAAGCCCCGCGGACGAACTGGCGACGCCCGTCGGGCGACGCGAAGCCGGCCTTGCAGACCGCGCGAACCAATGGCCTGCGATACGGCAGCATGCCCATCATCTGCCGGATCGCCGGCAGCACGAACACCTCGAAGGAGATGTACGCCGAGACGGGGTTGCCGGGCAGGGTGAAGATGGGGGTGTCGTCCTCGCCGATCGTGCCGAATCCCTGCGGCTTGCCCGGCTGCATCGCGATCTCGTGGAACTGCACGGTGCCGAGCCGGCCGAGCACGTCCTTGACGACGTCGTAGTCGCCCTTGCTCACTCCACCGCTCGTGACGACGATGTCGGCGCGGACGAGCTGGTCGGACAAGGTGTCCGTGAGCTCGTGCGGGTCGTCGGTGACGATGCCGACCCGGTAGGCGATCGCCTCGGCCTGCCGCACGGCTGCGGAGATCGCGAAGGAGTTGCAGTCGTAGATCGAGTCGAACCCGAGGGGCGTACCCGGCTCGCGCAGCTCGCTCCCGGTCGAGAGGACGACGATGCGGGGGCGGGGCCGCGCGCTGACCTGCGCATGGCCGGTCGCGGCCAGGACCGCCGCCTGTCGCGGACCGAGGCGGGTGCCCTCCGGGAGCAACAGGTCTCCGGCGCGGACGTCCTCTCCTCGCGGGCGCACGTGCTGGCCTCGGCCGGGCAGCTGCATGATGGACACGTTCGCGCGACCGCCGTCCGTCCATTCGATCGGTACGACGCAGTCGGCCCCGGCCGGCAAGGGCGCACCCGTCATGATCTTGACGGCCTGCCCCTCCGAGAGCGCGTAGGCCTTGCTCTGCCCCGCCGCCGACTCCCCCACGACCGGCAGCCGAATCGGGTTGTTCTCGCCGGCATTCATCAAGTCGGCGCGCCGGCAGGCATATCCGTCCATGGCGGAGTTGTCGAACGTCGGGAGATCGATCGAGGAGACGACGTCCTGGCAGATCGGCAGCCCGATCGCCTCCATCAGCGGCTGCTCGTACGGCGGCAGGGGCTGGACCAGCTCCAAGATCGTGCTCAGGTGCTCTTCGACACTGCGCATCAGGCAATGAGTCTCTCGCATCGGGGCCGGGTGGTCAGATCACCCTAACGCCCGAGCGACGTCGCCGAGACCGTGCCGGGCGAACCGTCGGCGTCGACCTCGGCGTCGCCCTGGATGACCACATCTGCGTCGAACGTCCAGTCTCCGCGCACCGTGAGCGACGACGCCTGCTTGAGCGACGGTGGGCCCATCGGGAAACGCTTCTCGAAATCACCCACCAGCTTGTAGAACTCACTGTCGAGGTCGACCACCGGTGGCTTTTCGTCAGGCTTTGCCTGGACGACCAGGAAATCGTCGCGTACTTCGTAGACGTCTGAGCGCAGCAGGAGCAGGTCGTTCGTGGACTTGACGGGCAGGAACCTCGACCGGTCCACCTCCAGCGCCTGGGCCCCGTCGAACACCTCGACCGCGGCACCCATGGCCGACTCGACCTGGATGACCGCGGGTGACGACGGGTTGCTCGGATCGACGGTCTTGTCGTTGCGGATGAGTGGAAGGCCGAGCACGCCGTTGCGCTCGTCGAGCCGGGCAGCGAGCGCCCTCAGGTCGACCCACAGGTTGTTCGTGTTGAAGTAACGATGGCGACCGATGTCCGCCAGCGCCTCCTCGTCCTCGGGCGCCGTCTGCGCCGTTTCACGCAGGACGAGGCCCCCGTCGCTGGCGCGCACGGCGAGGTGGCCGCCCTTGCGGTCAGCAGGCGTACGCCGACACACCTCGGCGGCGAAGGGCGCCCCCGACCCGGCGAACCAACCCGCCACCCGGGCATCGACCGTGGCGCAGAGGTTGTCGGAGTTCGACATGAACGCGAACCGGTATCCCGCGTCGAGCAGCTGCTGGAGCAGCCCGGAGGTCTGGAACGCCGTGTAGAGGTCGCCGTGGCCGGGTGGACACCACTCCATCGACGGATCCGCCGGCCAGCTCACCGGCGTCAGGTCGTCGGCCCGCAGCTTCGGCTCGCGGTTCTGCATGAAGTCGAGCGGCAGGTTGCCGACGGGCAGGTCGTCGTACGCCGCCAACGCCGCCAAGGTGTCGTCGCGCGTCCGGAACGAGTTCATGAAGATCACCGGCAGCGGCACACCCCACTCAGCCCGTGCCGCGAGCACCTGGCGGGCGATGATGTCGAGGAACGTGAGGTCGCCATGCACCGGCAGCAGCGACTTCGCCTGGGCCATGCCCATCGACGTCCCGAGGCCACCGTTGACCTTGATCATGGCCGTCACAGACAAGGCCGCGCGCCCTGCGCTCTGGTCGTCGTCGAGGTCGCTGAGCCGGGGAGGACTGTCGAGAGGGCTGATGTCGGCCTCGTGGACGATGCCGGTGACGCCGGACTCGAGCTGCCGGTAGAAGTCACTGAAGACCTCGATCGCAGCGGGATGGACGTCCGCGTCCTGCATCTTCTTCCTGGCCTGTTCGAGTCCTTCGGCGCTCATGCCAGCATGCTAGGCGCTGCCGCCGGTGGACGCGCAGGTGCTCGGACGTCGCGGCACTCCTACAGTGGCGACGTGAGCGATACCTCTCCGACCAAGGCGCGCCTCCGAGAGTCGCACCTCGCACGGCGGGCCGACCGCCGCGAGGTCGAGCAGGAGCGGCAGGCACGCGGGTTCCGCGACCAGGTTCTCGGGCTGCCCGAGCTGGCCGCCGCGAGGCGGATCGCGGCATTCGTCTCGCAGGACGGCGAGCCGGGTACGCGTCCGCTCCTCGACGCCCTGCACGCGCGTGGCGTCGAGGTGCTGCTGCCCGTGCTGCTCGACGACTTCGACCTCGACTGGGGCCCGTATGAGCCTGGCGAGCAGGAGCACGGCCGGTTCGGCCTGCTCGTCCCGACCACCCCGCACGTGGGAGTCGATGCCATCAGCGCCGTGTCGGTGGTCGTGTGTCCCGGTGTGGCCGTCGACCGCGCCGGTCACCGCCTGGGCCGCGGTGGCGGCTCCTACGACCGCGCGTTGAAGCGCTGCGGACCGGAGGTGCTGCGCGCGCAGCTGGCTTATGACGAAGAGGTCGTCGACGCCGTGCCCGCCGAGGAGCACGACGAGCCGGTCGACGTCATCATCACGCCGACGACCACGATCCGGACGAGACGCGGGCGGACGCGCTAGCCGGCCGGTTCGAGGGTCAGGGTCTGGTCGGCGGCCTCCCGGACGGCGCCGCTACTGAAGAGCCAGGGCAGCGTCTTGCCGTCCGCCCACAGGTCCGTCTGGTCGGTGTAGTGCCCGTTGTAGGCATGGCCTGACGCGCCGGTCAGGTTGATCCAGCGCGCGGCGTCGAGATCGTCGAGAGGGATCACCATCCGCATCGACGGGACGGCGGTCACCTCATAGCCCTTCGCGGCGTCCCACGCTGCGGCGTCGACCACCGAGGGGCCGCCGCCGAGCGCGTACGGCCCGCGGTTGAACAGGAACCGCACCGGCGAGCTGTCCGCCCCCAGCGTCGAGTTTTGCAGCGTAAGCGTGTGCAGGCGTCCCCACTCCCAGCGCTTCGGGTCGCGGGACATCGCACTCGTCAGCTCGTCCCGCGCCTGCTCCAAGGCCAGGACGATCATGTCGTCGCGCCGCTCGACCTCAGGCGTGTCGACGTCGTCCCAGAACGCGTCGTCGGGGTGCTCGAGCAGCCGGTTCATCACTGCCCACCAGCGGTCGCCTCCGTCCGGCCAGGTGTCCTTGGGCAACTGGTCGTGGAACGTGTCTGCGAGCAGGTTCTTCCAGACGACGTTGAAGAACGCGGCTGCCGACGAGTCGGCAGGCATCGTGAAGTTCCAGCCGACCAGCGTGTGCTGGCCCGCACGGTAGTAGGCATTGGGCAGCTCGACCCCCAGCAGGTAGGGCGTCAGTCGCCTGGCCAGCCAGCTGCCCGTGTCGAGCTGGATCGAGGCCAGGTCGGCGGGCGTGAGCTGGTCGTGCGCCTCGACGAGGTCGTGGATCCGTTGGGCGCGATAGCCGTAGTCGTAGGTACTGCTGATGAAGTACGGATAGCTCTTGCGCACGATCGCCTGGTTGGCGGTGATGACGTAGCCGTCCTTCGGATCCAGGACACTCGGCAGCGCGTCGAACGGGATGGAGGAGCGGTCCCACTCGTACGCGGGGTCCCAGCCCGGGACCGGCCATTCGCCGTTCCCGGTACGCCGGACCGGGATCTTGCCGTCGGCCTGGTACCCGATGTGGCCGTTGACGTCGGCGTACACGAGGTTCTGTGCCGGCACTTCGAAGTGACGGGCGGCGTCGCGGATCTGGTTCCAGCTGGTGGCCTTGTCGACCTCGAAGATTGCGTCAGCGGTCCGTCCTGGCGTCAGGGCGGTCCATCGCAACGCGACGGCGTATCCGTTGCCACGTGCCGGCTTGCGCTGACCTCCCCGCACGGGCGCATCGGCTCCGACCGTGGAGTAGTCGTCGCTCACGTCGGAGATGAGGGGTCCGTGGCGGGTCTCGCGCACCGTGATCGTCACCGGGCTGCCGCCCTGCACGACGAAGCGTTCCTCCCGGGTGGCCATCGGGACGGTTTTGCCGTCATACAGGTAGTGACCGTCATCGAGGACCTTTTCGAGGTAGAGATCCTGGACGTCCGGGTCGAGGTTGGTGAAGCCCCAGGCGATCGACTGGTTGTGACCGATGACGACGCCAGGCAGCCCCGGGAACGTGAAGCCGGCGACGTCGAAGGGGCATTGGGCGTTCATTTCGGTGCAGTGCAGACCCATCTGGTACCAGATGCTGGGCATCGATGCGCCGAGGTGCGGGTCGTTCGCCAGGATCGGCGCGCCGCTGGCGGTGTGGTCGCCCGACACCGCGAACGCGTTGCTCCCCAGCGACGTGCTCGTGCTGTCGAGCAGCCTCGACAGCGCATGGGTGGACTGGCGGGTGCGCAGCAGCGCCTCCCGGCCCTTGCTCAGGAATCCCGGGCGTTCGGGCAGCCGCGTGCCTCCCTGCTGGGCGTCCTGCTCGTAGGCACCGTCGACCAGAGCGCCCTGATGCACGATCGGCTGGTTCTGGCCATAGGGGTAGTCGGGGTAGAGCTTGTTGATCTGGCCACGCCGGAGCTCGACGGACTCCAGCGATCTGTCGAGCTCGTCGCTGATGTTGCTGCCGAGGTCCCAGGCCATGGCCTTGAGCCACGCCATCGAGTCGACAGCGGTCCACTTCTCCGGCGTGGAGCTCACTCCCGAGAGTCCGAGCATCGCGTACTCGAGCGACAGCGTGGCTCCGTCGTGATCCGCGAGGTAGGCGTTGACACCGCTGGAAAACGACTCGAGGTAGCGGCGGGTGTCGGTGGAGACCAGCGGCAGCTCCTTCTCGGCGACCCGGCGCCACCCCATCGTGCGCACGATCTCATCGGTCTCGAGGGCCTGTTCGCCGAACAGCTCGCTCAACCGACCAGCCGTGATGTGCCGTTGTACGTCCATCTGGAAGAACCGGTCCTGCGCCTGGACGTAGCCCTGCGCGAAGAAGAGGTCGGCGCTGTTGTCGGCATAGATCTGCGGGATGCCGTGGTCGTCGCGGACCACGGTGACCGTCGACTGCAGACCCGACACCTTCAACGTGCCGCTGGTCTGGGGGAACGAGCGCCGCACCGTCCACACCGCGGTCGCCGCTCCCACGACCAGCAAGAGGACCACTCCCACACCGACCCAGGTCATGATGCGGGCCCAACGGGGCAGCCTGGCGGTGAGGAGTACTGGCACGGCCACCATTGTGCCGTCAGCGGTCGAGGTGAGGACCCGGCGGTGGCCGCCGCGCGCCGGGGCTTTGCTTCCGCGCCCGTGCTGTCGCACAATGGAGGTGCTGGCAGTCGCTGTGCGCGAGTGCTAACCGGACCGGTGCGAGCCGGTCCGTCCGATGTCCACCCCGGTCGAAACCCGCCTGTACCGAGGTCCGAAGGAGCCGTACGTGCCCGTCTACCAGTACGCCTGCACCGCCTGCGGCGAGCAGCTCGAGGTACGCCAGAGCTTCACCGATGACGCCCTGACCGAGTGCCCCGTCTGCGCGGGACGCCTGCGCAAGGTGCTCAGCGCCGTGGGCGTGGTGTTCAAGGGTTCCGGCTTCTACCGCACCGACAGTCGCAAGGCGGAGTCCGCGAGTACGTCGAACGGGTCGACCGGTGAGTCGAACGGGTCGTCGCCCGCGAAGGAGTCGTCGCCCGCGCAGGAGACCGGCGACAAGAAGCCCGCTTCCACGTCGTCTGAGCCGAAGCCGGCCAACGCGCCCAAGCCCGCCGACTCGAACGGCTCCGGCCCGTCGAGCGGTTCGACGACCACCCCTGCCGCCGCCCGCTGAGACCGCCAGGCGTGGGCCTTCACATCCGAACTCTCGATCTCGAGGACTCGTCAGTCTTGGCGGGTGCGTACGCGGTCGAGTGCGAGGCGACAGTGCAAGCACGTCCGGGTTGGGTGCCGCTGGGGCAGTCCGCGCGAGTCGCGGCCTGGCGCGCCGGCAACGCTTGGACTCACCACCTGGCCGCGGCTTTCGACGCGGGACGTCTGATCGGCTTCGCAAGTTCCTCGACAGCGCACGACACACCCGAGAGGTCGTGGGTGAATGTTTCCGTTCTTCCTCGACACCAGAAGCAGGGGGTTGGCACGGCGTTGGCCCGGGCAGCGGAGGAGGCGAGTCCCGCACCCGTGAGCCGGTTCATCGCGAGCGCGTACCGCCCGACGGTGACAGAGCTCGAAGGCCTGGCTCGGAAGTTCGCGCAACCCCTCGGCTACACCCGAGCGACCGCCGAGACCGTGGTCGAGCTGGATCTGGCCCGAGCTGACCTGCCGGCGCTGCAAGCTCCGGATGGCTACACGGTGGAGACGTACCTCAACGGTGTCCCCGGCCACCTCCGCGCCCAGGTGGGTGTGCTCAAAGGGCTCGTGGATGCGGAGGCACCTCACGGCGAGCTCGATTGGCAACCCACTCCAGTCTCAGCGTCGGAGTACCAGGACGAGATCTCGCTCTGGCAGCGGCAGGGACGCACAGCTGTCGAGTCGATTGCGCTGACCGGCCAAGGCGTCGTCGTCGCCTGGACGTGCCTGGTCCTGGCGGCGGACGCTGGACGTCCGGCGCAGATCGAGGGAACTCTGGTCCTCACGCCGCACCGAGGAAGGGGGCTGGGCAGGGTCGTCAAGATCGCGTCCCTTCGTGGCGCACGCGATCACGGGAACACGTCCCGCGTCCGGACCAGCAGTGACGACCACAACGTGTGGATGCGGACGATCAACGACGAGCTCGGCTTCGTGCCCGTCGAATCGGAGATTGTCCTGCAGAAGGTACGCACCGACCGGGCCTGTGGATGACGGCCCCGCAGCAACCCCCTACTGTCCTAGCCTGCGGGGATGCTTGACCTACGGACCGGGCTGTACCGTGCCCAGCGGCTGACGGCTCGCTACCGGCGCCCCCTGACTGCGCTGCTCGCCGCCGCCGGCGTGCTCGCCCTCCTGCACGTGCTTGCACCTCCACCCCCGCCGACGACGACAGTCCTGGTGGCCCGCCACGACCTGGCCGGTGGTTCGGCGCTTTCGCCCTCCGACCTCCGGGTGGTCTCGCTCCCCAGAGCCGCGGTCCCGTCCACGGCGCTCGACCCCAGCGACTCCGCGCTGGGACGCACTCTCGCCGGTCCGGTCGGCGCAGGCGAGCTCATCACCCGCACCCGGCTGGTTGGTCCGGGACTTGCCGCGGGCTTCGGGGTGGGTCGGGTGTCCGTACCGGTGCGCCTGGCCGACGCCGGGGCTGTCGACCTGCTCCGGGTGGGTGACCGCGTCGATCTCTACGCCGCCACCGACCGTGGCGACGAGGCGCCGACCGTCGTCCGCGACGCGCCGGTCATCGCGATCCCAGCGGTCGACCCGACCGTGTCGAACGCCGACGGGGCACTCATCGTGGTGGCGGTGAGCTCATCCGATGCGGCTCGGCTCGCCCAGGCCATGGGCCGCTATGCCCTGACGATGAGCATGCGATAGTGCTCTACTCACTGCTGACCTACCCATGTCCTCCACCCGCTATCAGGAAGGCTTCATCACCATGATCAAGGGTTTCAAGGACTTCGTGCTTCGCGGCAACCTCGTCGAGCTCGCCGTGGCGTTCATCATGGCGACCGCGTTCGCCGCCGTCGTGACAGCCACGGTCACGCTCATCATGGACCTGCTCGGCAGGGCCGGTGGCACACCAGACTTCTCGTCGTACGCTCCTGGCGGGGTCAGCGTCGGAGCCTGGCTCACGGCTCTGATCAGCTTCGTCATCCTCGCGGCGGTCGTGTACTTCCTCATCGTCACGCCCTACCAGAAGGCTCGCGCCTCCATGGCCCGCAAGGAAGAGGACCCCGCACCCGAAGCGGTGTCCGAGGACGTGGCCCTGCTGACCGAGATCCGCGACCTGCTCGCGGCGCGCGACCGAACCTGACGCCTGGCCCGCTACTGGTGGTGCGGGGGTACGTCGCGGAGCAGGTCGCGCTCCCTGGCGTCCACGTCCTCATCCTCACGCGGGTCGGGCGCACGCTCATCACTGGTGCCGTCCGGCAGGACGTCGCCGAAGACCTCGGCCATGGTCAGCTTGCGGCGGGAAGGCTTCGGGGGGGCCGCGCTGTCGTCGGCGTCAGAGCCGGGGGGCCGCTCAGCCATGGCTCAGCCAGGACTCGTCGAACGTGTGATGGACGGCCTTCCACCCGGTGGTCTCATGGAGACGAGCGGATGAGACCCGGTGTGAGCGCGTCAACGCGGCAAGCCGGTCACCGCCGACGCGGACCAGGATGCGCGGCATGAACCCGAGTGCGTCATGCCCGGCGGCGCGCGCGAAGACCTGGGTCATCTCTTCCCGGCGGACGGGTTCGGCTCCGACGTTGTAGACCCCGCCGGGCGCCTCGAGCGCAGCCGAGACCGCAGCGCCGGCATCCTCGGGATGGACGAGGTGCGCCCAGCCCTGAGGGTCGCCGAGACCGATCGGGCGTCCGGCGCGGGCCTGGCTGAGTCGCCACCGGGTCATGGCGTCATCGCCGACGATGTTGCCGAACCGGAGCACCACCGGCTGCCTCGACTTGCACGCGAACTCGGCGGCATTGGCCTCAGCGACCGCGGCCGGGTCGAGGGCCCGCGTGACCGACAACGTGCTGTCCTCGGTGATCCATTCGTCGCCGGCGTCGGCGTACAGGAAGGACACACTCTCCTGCACGAGACGACGTACCCCGGCTGCGCGCGCGGCCTGCACGACCACCTTGGACCCGTCGATGCGGAGGCGGTCGTTGAGCTTCCAGGCGCCCGGACGGAAACCGGCGATGCCGACAGGTATGTGGGTAGCGAGGTGGCAGACCGCGTCGAACCCGGTGAGCGCCGCGGTCAACTGGGCCCGGTCGAACAGCGACACGTGCGACGCAGTCGCGCCGAGGGCAGCGAGCTCGGCAGCCTTTTCGTCGGTGCGGGCGAGTCCGGTGACCGCATGCCCGTCGCGCTGCAGCGCCGTCACAGCCGCCCGTCCGAGCACCCCTGTTGCTCCCGTGACGAAGACCTTCACACGTTCCCCTTGCTCGTCCCCGCAATCTGTCCCCCGACAGATAACGAGACGATAACAGAGCGGGTCCACAGGGTGAGACGAACGGGAGAACCACCAGTCGACAGTCGTATCGGGTTCCGCGAAGATCGGGCCATGGCTCACGAGCGCGCCGGACAGCCGGCCCAGCCCTCCGACCTCATCGACGTCGACGAAGTGGTCGGCGCGTACTACGACCGCCGCCCCGATCCGGACGATCCCGACCAGCGGGTCGCGTTCGGCACGTCCGGGCATCGAGGCTCGAGCCTCGACAGCGCGTTCAACGAGCAGCACATCGTGGCCACCACCCAGGCCATCGTCGAGTACCGCGCCAGTGAGGGCGTCAACGGCCCTCTCCTGATCGGCCGAGACACCCATGCGCTCTCCCTTCCGGCGTGGCAGACGGCCCTCGAGGTGCTGGTCGCAGCGGGGGTGAGCGTGCTGGTGGACACCCGGGACGGCTACACCCCGACGCCGGCCGTGTCGCACGCGATCCTGCGGCTCAACCGCGAAGGGGGCCACGGGCAGGCCGACGGCATCGTCGTCACCCCTTCGCACAACCCGCCGCGGGACGGGGGCTTCAAGTACAACCCGCCGCACGGTGGCCCGGCCGACTCAGACGCCACCGGCTGGATCGAACGTCGAGCCAACGCGCTGTTGGCCGACGGGGTCGAGGAGGTCGCGAGGGTCGCCACCGAGCAGGCGACTGCGACCGCGGGCAGGTTCGACTTCCTGTCGTCCTACGTCGACGACCTGACGGCAGTGCTCGACCTCGACGCGATCCGCTCTGCCGGCATCCGTATCGGGGCCGACCCGATGGGTGGCGCGAGCGTCGGCTACTGGGGCGAGATCGGCTCCCGGCACCGGCTCGACCTCACCGTCGTCAACCCCGAGGTCGATCCGACCTGGCGGTTCATGACGCTCGACACGGACGGGAAGATCCGGATGGACTGCTCGTCGCCGAACGCCATGGCTTCGTTGATCGCCCAACGCGACCGGTTCGACATCGCCACGGGCAACGACGCCGACAGCGACCGCCACGGCATCGTCACTCCGGACGCGGGGTTGATGAACCCCAACCACTTCCTGGCCGTCGCCATCGGGTACCTCTTCGAGCACCGCACCGGGTGGGGCCGTGACTGCGCCATCGGCAAGACCCTGGTCAGCTCGTCGATGATCGACCGGGTGGCGGCCGAGCTCGGCCGGCATCTGCTGGAGGTTCCCGTCGGCTTCAAGTGGTTCGTGCCCGGGCTGCTGGACGGCACGGTCGGGTTCGGTGGCGAGGAGTCCGCGGGCGCCTCGTTCCTGCGGCTCGACGGCACGACCTGGACGACCGACAAGGACGGGATCCTGCTCGCCCTGCTGGCCAGCGAGATCCTGGCCGTCACGGGAAAGTCACCGAGCCAGCTGTACGCCGAGCTCGTCGAGCGCCACGGCGACCCTGCGTACGCCCGCGTCGACGCCCCGGCCAACCGCGAGCAGAAGGCCAAGCTGGGCAAGCTCGCCGCCCGTGATGTCCACGCCGAGTCGGTGGCAGGAGAGGCCATCACGGCCAAGCTCACCGAGGCCCCGGGAAACGGTGCCCCGATCGGCGGGCTCAAGGTCACGACGGAGTCAGCCTGGTTCGCCGCCCGCCCCTCGGGCACCGAGGACGTCTACAAGATCTACGCCGAGTCGTTCCGGGGCGCCGAGCATCTGGCTCAGGTCCAGGAGGAGGCGCGCGAGGTCGTCAACGCCGCGTTGGGGTGACCTCCACCACGGGGGCGTAGCCCCATTCGGCCAACGGCTCCCGGAGGCTGGCAGCGTCACCGACCACGACGACAGTGAAGGCGTCGGGTCGCAGCGTCGTCTCGAGCGCTGAGTTGGCTTCGTCCTGCCGTGACCCGTCTGATCCGCTCGAGGTTGGTGTCGACGTGGTCGAGCGGCAGACCCTGCGACACCAGGAGCTCGACCCGGCCCACCACGCTGTCGGCCCGCTCGAAGCCGAGCGCTGCCGACTCGGTGGCGGCCCTGGCCGCGGTGGACACCTCGTCGTCGGTGATCGAGCCCGTGGCGGCCCGGAGGATGGTCACGATGTCACCCAACGCCTCGGCCGTGGAGTCGGCGCGGACGGCTGTGGACACCGTGATGAGACCCGCGTCCCGTCCGGTGTCGAGGCTGGAGCCGGCGCCGTAGGTGAAGCCCTTCTCCTCGCGCAGGACCGTGTTGATCCGTGACGAGAACGTTCCCCCGATCGTGAAGTTCGCGGCAAACAGGCCCGCCCAGCGGGCGTCGCCACGCGTGATGCCCGGTGCGGCGAGCCGAAGGGTCGACTGGGGCGCCGTGGGCCAGTCGACCAGGATCACCTGTGCGTGGTCGGCCGGGACCGGCGGTGGCGTCGCATCAGCCGAAGGTCGGGGGCGCTGATCCGGCCCAGCCGTCGAAGGCCTCTGCGATGAGGGCGACCGGGTCGAGACCGGCGAAGTCACCGGCGATGATGAGGGTGGCCCGCTCGGGATCGAGGTGCCCCTGCGCGAAGGCGACAGCGTCGTCGCGACTCACCGCGGTGACCGACTCGGCTGTGCCACCGACTGGCCGGGCTGCGCGGTGGTCGCCGAACAGGGCCCCGTTGAGCTGCTCGACCGCCACGTGCTGGGGGTAGGCAGCGGCCTGCTCGATCTCCTCGAGCCGCAGGTCCTTCTCGTGGTCGAACTCGTCGTCGTAGAACTCCGGTGACCGGATGGCATCGGCCATCAGCCGCAATGCCTTGTCGAGGTTGATCATCGGCACGGCAAGGCGGACCGCGAAGCCGTCCGGGAACGCCGAGGCGTCCAGATCCGCCCCGCACAGCGCCAGCGCATCGGCGAACTCCTCGGCGGTGCGTCCCGCCGCTCCCCGGGTGAGGCAGCGCCCGACCAGTCCGGCGACACCTTCGAGCTCAGGCGGCTCGGCGGTCAGTGGCAGGTCGAACAGCACGGTGGCCGCCACGACGTACTGCCCGGGGCAGTCGTAGCGCAGCACACGCAGCCCGTTGTCGAGACGGCGCTCGGTGTAGGTCGGAAAGGTCCAGCCAACGGCCGGGGTCACGGGAGGTGGCGTCTCGATCAGGGTCACAGCTCCACACCTCCGTCGAGCGGAAGGTCTCCGGCCAGGGCAGCGGCCTCCGCTGGACCTTCTGGATAGACCCGGACCTGCGCGTTCACCGCCGGCAGCAGCCACGTGCGCGCCGCCTCCGTGACCTCGTCGGCCGTGATGCTGTGCAGCAGGGGCAAGCGCTCGTTCAGCAGCTCGGGGTCATCGAAGAGCAACAGGCTCGCCGAGAGTGCGTCGGCGCGTCCGGCCGCTGTTCCCATCTCGTCGAGCCAGTCACGTTCGGCCTGGGCACGGGCCACGGCGAGCTCCTGGTCGGTCGGCCCGTGGGCGAGGAACCGGTTGAAGACGTCCTCGACGACGCCGGCGACGTCGGCCAGGTCCTGACCTGGCATGGCCCGGACCGATCCCAGACCCAGCGAGTTGCCGGCGATCAACGTGTTGACCCCGAGACCGGCAGCGAGTGCGGTCCGGTCCTGCCGGACCAGGCGCCGGTGCAGCAGGCTCGTCTCACCTTCCCCGATGATGCTGCAGGCGAGCCCGACGGCAGCCAGCTCGCGCGACCCGGGCTCATCGACGGGCAACCGGAACACGAACCACAGACCGGGCGACGGCACGTCTTCGTGGTGGTCGAGATGACGCGGTTCGACCAACGGAGGCAGCGCGGCGGGGATCTTGCGTTTGGGCGTGTCGCCGGGCTCGATGTGCTCGAAGTAGGTGGCGGCCTTGGCGAAGGCGGCCTCGACCTCGACGTCCCCCACGATCGACAGCACGGCGTTGTTGGGCATGTAGTACGTCGCGTGAAAGGCGCTGACCTCGTCGAGGGTGGCTTCAGCGAGCTGCTGCATGTTGCCGATCGGCAGGTGCCCGTAGGGATGTTCGGGGTCGAAGATGAGCGGAAGGGCCTTCTCGAAGACGGTGCCGTACGGGACGTTGTCCATCCGCTGACTGCGTTCCTGAGCCACGACGTCGACCTGGTTGGTGAAGTTCTCCTGGGTCAGGACGTCGTCGAGGAACGCCATCCGGTCGGCCTCGAGCCACAACGCCAGGTCGAGCACCCCGCTCGGCATCGACTCGAAGTAGTTGGTGCGGTCGAACGAGGTGGTGGCATTGAGGGAGGCGCCGTGGCCCTGCAGAGAGGGCGAAGTGATCGCCCGACTTCACGTGACGCGAACCCTGGAACATCAGGTGCTCGAAAAGGTGCGCGAAGCCCTGCCGGTGCGGCTGTTCGTGGCGGGAGCCGACGTCGTACCAGAGGTTGACGGCCACGACTCCGAGTCCCGGCGTGGGGCTGACGACGACGCGCAGCCCGTTGTCGAGCGTCCGGCGATGCATCGGATAACTGACGTCTGCGGTCACGCGACGAATCTACCTGCCATCCGGACACATCCCCCGACCGGCCGTGCGGCATCAGCCGTCCGTCTGATCTTCGGCTCCACTCGTGCCATGTTCAACTAATCGGGATTCTTGGGCCATCCGCGTCATTACGCTTGTCTCACATGTCATCAGGACGTTTCTCCCTGCAGCGCGGAGCTTTGTGCATTGCCGTTGCCGCCCTTCTCCCGCTGCCGTCGGCCGTCTCTCAGCCGGAGGTCACAGCGTCCGATGCGGACGCTGCGGCGTCCTCCGTATCGGCAGCCCCCGTCGGACCGGTGCGACCGGACGTGGTTCCGCTCACCGCCCCCCGCACGCAGGACAAGGGCCCGAAGCACGCGAAACAGCGCAAGCGCATCACGATCAAGGCGTCCCAGCACGACCGGGTGCTCGAGGTCAGCGCCAACACGAGCTACGACGTTCCGTTGGCGGCGCTCAACGCGTACAAGAACGCTGCCGGGCACGTCGCCTCCAGCTATCCGGGTTGCCACCTCAGCTGGGGCGTCATCGCCGCCATCGGGCAGGTCGAGTCCAACCACGGCCGGTTCGGTGGTGCATCGGTGCTCGCCAACGGCGTCACCACACCGCGCATCGTCGGTATGGCGCTCAACGGTCACGGCGTGGCACGCATCCCGGATACCGACAACGGTGTCCTCGACGGCGACAAGGTCTGGGACCGCGCCGTCGGGCCGATGCAGTTCATCCCGAGCACCTGGGCGGTCATCGGCGCCGACGGCGACGGGGACGGTCGGCGGAACCCGAGCGACTTCGACGACGCGGCGCTGGCAACCGCGCTGTATCTCTGCTCGGCCGGCGGTGACTTCTCGAGCCTGGCGCAGGCCCGCGCCAACGTGCTGCGCTACAACCACTCCGACGAGTACGTCGACCTCGTGCTCACGATCGCGAACGCCTACGACAGCGGTGTGGTCGACATCGTGCCGAACGATGCCCCGCCGCCGCGTCACCACCGCCACCGCGCCCACCGCGCCGACCGCGGTCAACACCGTCCTACGCGGCAGCACCCGAAGCCGACGTCGACCAAGCCGAAGCCCAAGCCCGGACCGACCGAGCCGAAGCCCAAGCCAGCCCCGAAGCCGGCGCCCAAGCCGGCGCCCGCGCCCAAGCCCGTGGTCAAGAGCTGGAGCGGTGTCTGGGCCCAGCCCAGCGCGGGCGCGTGGAGCGTCGACGGTGTCACGGTCGTCCTGTCTGCTGCGGTCAAGACGCAGCTGAACGGGACCGACGTCGATGGCGACGGCACGGTCGAGACGCTGGCCCAGGAACTGACCGGGCTCGTCGGTGGCACCGTCTCGGTGACGACGACTGACGGCAAGGTCACGTCCTTCCACGTCGACGCCCTGCCACAGACAGCCTCGTCCCCCACCCCCTCAGCCGCCTGAACCACCTGAACCGTCTGACCCCCAGCCCAACCCGCTGTTCGTGTTTGCCTAGTTCACAAGCCACCTGGCCTGTGAACTAGGCACGTCCGCGTTGGCCACCAGGCACCTGCCTTGTGCACCCTGCTTCGGCGTGGATCCGGCCTGACCCAAGTCAGTGCATGACGCCGACGTGCTTGGGCGTGAAGTCCGGGAACACCTTGCTCGAGGTCGTGTTGAAGCGCTTCAGCATGATCTCGCTGAGGATGCTCCGGTAGTCGGTCGTCACGGCGAGGTCACCGTCGTCCAGCGCCGCGTTCGCCAGGCCCGGCCACGTCCCGTGGTAGCGGCCACCCCGAACTCCCGCGCCCATCACCAAGGTGGCGTTGGCCCAGCCGTGGTCCAGGCCGCCTGACCCGTTCTCCTTGAGCCGTCGACCGAACTCGGTGAGCGTCACCAACGTCACCCGGCCACCGACGGTGCCCAGGTCCGTGAAGAACGCGGCGAGGGCGTGGCTCAGCGTGCCGACCATGCCGCGCATGCTCTCGGCGCCGCCCACCTGGACGGTTCCGAGCTTGGAGTGCATGTCCCACGACCCGTAGTCGAGCGTCACCACCTCCACACCGACGCGCGCCTTGATCAGCCGCGCCGTGTCCTTCAAGGCGTCGCCCAGGCTGCCGACGGGGTATGCCGCACCATGAGCCGGGCGATACCGATGCGACAGCGTTCCGGCCAGCGCACTCGTCGTGGCCAGACTTGCCCGGGCACCTCGGGCCAGCGGGCTCTTCGAGTGTCCCCAGACCTGGTCGAGCGCCCGGCGCCGTGCTCGGCGCGTGCTCGCCTGCAGCTGGGCGCCGGACAGCGTCACGCTGTCGACCGCTTCGATCGAGATGGTCGGCTCGTTGCCGTACAGCGACGTCGGCATGACGCCACTCCCGACGGAGACGGCCTGCAGGGCGTTGCGCTGTGCGTCGAGACCGACGAGCCGGTTGATCCACCCGACGCGGGCAGCTGACCCGAGGTCGGCATCCTCGATCTCCTCGATCGCGGAGAAGTGCGACCGGTTCGGCTGGGGCAAGCCCACCGCGTGCACCGCCGCGAACTTCTTCTGCTTCCACAGTGCTGCCAGGGCTTGAACGCCGGGTGCAGCCCGAACATCGCGTCCTTGAACAACAGCGAGCCCTTCGGCACCGCGATGCGGGGCCGTTGCGCGTAGTAGTGGTGGTCTCCGTGCGGCACGACCAGCGACAACCCATCGGCACCGCCACGCAGGCTGAGCACCACCATCACGTTGCCGGCCGCCTGCTGTCCGTACGCCGTCTGGCGGAACGTGTCACCGAACAACGACGTCGCCACCGTGCCACCCGCGACAGCGAGCGCAGTGCTGAGGAAGGACCGTCGTGACGAGGTGGCGGAGGAGTACTCCGCACAGGAACAGTCCGCCCCGTCGGCATGACCGCCGGAGGTGTCGTCGGGAGGACCCTGGTCTGGGACGTCGGACATCGCCATCACCTCGTGAGGAACTCAGGAGTGTCGAGCAGCAGGCCGATGAGGTGTGGCATCCGGTACCGGACGATGAAGCTGTCCCGCGTCACCACCGTGTCCGGCTTGACGTCGAGACAGACGCACGCGGCGCCGAGCAGGTTGGACGTGACACCTTTGCCGTGCAGGGTCCGGCACAGGTGGTCGACCAGCAGGTCGAACCGGATACGGCTCTGTGGCAGCCACGACGCGTGCGGCCGGTAACGGATGCCGGTGCTCGGGTACCAGTGGCCCGCCATCGAGTTGTGCACCTGGAAGGAACCCATCAGCCGGCCAGGCGTCGACCAGGCGTCCGCGGTCTGCGGAAAGCCGTCCGGTGGCCCCCACCCGAAGGGCGTCTGGCCGATGTTGCTGCTCAGGTGGAAGATCGCCCGGGCGGCATCCTTGTCCGCCCGCGGTCGCAGCATGGTGGCGTCGAGGGCACGCACGGTGGCGGCCATGTCGTCGGTCGGCGTACGCACCTTGTCTCCTGCCGAGCCCTTGAACTCCGGGTCGCGCACGAGCGCGCGCAAGGTCGCCTTGATGTCGGTGCCGGAGCTCTGGAACACGTTCGCCAGGTGGTCGACGAGGCGCTGGGACGGGGCATCGGACACGAAGCGGACCGCGAGCTTGCGCGCGATCCGTTGCGCGGTCGCCGGGTGATGCGCGAGGTAGCGCAGGTAGTCACGCAGCACCTGCCGACCGTCGCGCTGGTTGTTGGGGCTCGAGAAGCCCAGCACGTTGACCGCCCCGGTGTAGTGCAGGTCGGGCTGGTAGCTGCGGGCCCAGGTGCCCATCCGGTCGATGGTCCACCCCGTGAGGATGTACGCGGAGTCCTTGACCATCGCCTCGGTGTATCCGGCACCCCGACCGACGGTGTGGAGCTCGAGCAGCTCACGCCCGAGGTTCTCGTTGATCAGCTCTTCGACACCGCCCGACGAGCGGACGACCATGGAGATGTCCGCGTCGAGGTACGTCAGCATCGTCGGGTGGATGATCGCCGCCTGGAGCATCTGGTCGAAGCGTCCCAGGGCATGCGTGCGGATCAGGGCGTCATAGCCGTGCCGCCACATCCACGTCAGGTCTGCGTTGCTGTACACGTGCAGGTGGTTGAGCCAGAACTCACTCATCAGCTCGTGCACCTGACGACCTGAGTACATGCGACGCAACAACGTCCACCGGCCGTGGTCGGCGGCTACCTGGTAGGGATAGCCCACCTGCTTCTCGTGGCGGGCCCAGTGGTCGCGCGGTTTGCGGTGCAGACTCGGGAACCAGCGGTCGAAGACGTGCGTGGCGTGGTCGGCGATGCGGCTCGGGTTCAGCTGACGCAGGAACCAGGCCTCGGGGCCGCCGGCATCGCGCATCGCGCGTCGCAGCTCCGGGGTGTACCCGTAGGAGAACCGGCTGGCCATGTGCAGGCTCTGCGCGGTCGGCAGTGCCGTGCGGGTGTAGTGCCGGACTCGCGGGCGGAACGCCGCGGTGGACGCGGCTGCCTCCGAGGGGACGATGAGCTGGAGGGGAACCGACGCCGCTACTCCCGCCGCCGCGGCGCCTGTGAGAACGCCGCGGCGCGAGAGTTCCGACTGCGGGTGCGCAGATCGGGGTGCGGTCATACCCTTCCCTTCGATGCCTGACGACACGGACGGACGGGGTGTCGCCACTGGCACGCCATCCCGTCTCTCGCCGGTCCGGCGCGAAGGGAAGGTCTCCCTCCAGTACCACTCAATCTAGACACGCATCTGACCATGCGTAGCGAAACAACTACAGATCATCCGTTCGGCCGATCCGGCCGGGACCGCCGCGGGTGTCCGTCATGATGGGGTCCCGGCATCCGATCGCCTGCGGGCTCGATGCGAGAGCCGGAGAAGGTGGTGGCTGCACGTGACTCTCCCGGACGTCCTGGTCGTCGGCGCGGGTCTGGCCGGGCTCACCTGCGCCGGCGAGCTGACCGCAGCCGGTCTCGACGTCCTCGTCCTGGAGGCGGGAGATGCCGTCGGAGGCCGCGTCCGCACCGACCGCGTCGACGGCTTCCTGCTCGATCGCGGCTTCCAGCTGCTGAACCCCGCGTATCCCGCTCTGCGCAAAGTCGTCGACCTCGATGCGCTCGATCTCCGCCCCTTCGACGCCGGCGTCGTCATCGCGTCGCAGGGCCGACAGCAGCGTGCTGGCGGACCCTCGTCGTTCGCCCCGCGACGTGGGCACGTTGCTGAGCCGAAGCACCGGGTCCACCCGGGAGAAGCTCCGCTTCGCGCGGTATGCCGTCCGGGTGGCGGCGAGCGCCGCCGCCAAGCTCAAGGCACAACCCGATGTGCCGTGGGGCGAGGCCTTCGACGCCGCAGACCTGACCGGCGAGCTGCGGACCGGGGTGCTCGAGCCCTTTCTCGCCGGGGTGCTCGGAGAAGACCGACAGGAGACCTCGCGCATCTTCGTGGACCTTGTGCTGCGCACCTTCGTGCGAGGCACGCCAGCGCTGCCCGCGCAGGGGATGCAGGCGCTACCGGCCCAGCTCGCCGCTCGACTCCCGCCCGGTGTCGTCCGGCTCAGCACCACGGTGCAGGGCGTCCGCCCCGGCATGGTCCGGACGGCGGGCGAGGACATCGCGGCCTCCCGGATCGTCGTTGCGACCGACGGCATCACCGCCGCCCGGCTCACGGGTCTGCCGACGCCCCGCATGCACGGCCTGACGACCTACTACCACCACGTCGCCTCGTCCCCGGCCAAGCGCCGCATGCTGCACATCGATGCCGACCGCGCCGGCCCCGTCGTCAACACGGCCGTCGTCTCCGACGCCGCCCCGTCGTACAGTGCGCGCGGGTCTCTGGTCGCGACGACGATCCTGGGCGCACATCGCGACTCCGAGGCGCTCGGCGCTGTCACCCGCCAACTGGCGACGATCTACGGTGTCGACACGACGGACTGGGAGCTGGTCGCCTCTTACCCGATCGAGCGGGCGCTCCCCGCCATGCTTCCCCCGTTGGACCTCCGGCAGCCGGTCGACCTCGGTCGCGGACTCTTCGTGGCGGGAGACCACCGCGACACCGCCTCGCTCCAGGGCGCGGTCGTCTCGGGCCGCAGAGCTGCCCGGGCCGTCGCCCGCGCTGCCGGACTCGCCAACCCGCCGGACGCCACCGCGTGAGCAGCGCGGCCGAGCCCGGCTGAGGACGATGCTCACAGCAACCAACGACCGAACCAGGCATATCCCGTTAGGTCATGTGCACGTGGCGACACGAGCGCGGCCGCTTCGACGACGGCCACCGCTGACGTGCCTATCATGGAGGAGAGGTAACGATTGGGTCACGAGACGAACGAGAGGAGGTCACGTGCTGAGCCAGCCGGACGACTCCACCCGGTCGCTGATGGGGGGACGACTCTGCCTGGCCATCGTCAACACTGTTGCGTGGCGACGCAGCGACGAGCCCGATGACCACCTCGACTCCTACGACTACCTCCTCGACGTCGTCGAAGCGAGCGGTCGACTCCCTGACACCGAGTCGCTCAGGGTCCTCGCCAAGAGCGAGCCCGGTCCCGCAGGCCTTGTGCTGGCGCGTGTCGCAGAGCTTCGCGAGCAGCTGTATGAGATCTTTTCCGCCGTAGCCGCGGGAGAAATCCTGTCGCCCGTCGCCTTGAGCCGGCTCAACGATGTCGTCGGCCAGGCTCTCTCTCAACTGCAGCTGGCGCCCGCTGGAAGTGGCGCCCGGGTCGACTGGCGCTCACCGGTCGACGTCAACCTGCCCCTCTGGCTGATCGCCCTGTCGGCGGCCGACGTGCTGACCGATGGCTCGCTCGACCGCGTCAAACAGTGTCCGGACGAACGCTGTGGCTGGGTGTTCTTCGATGTGACCCGCAACCGGTCACGTCGCTGGTGCGAGGACAGCCAGTGCGGCAACCGCGCCCGGGCGAAGCGCTACTACGAGCGACACCACGCCTCCTGACGCCGGCTCCATCTCGATTCCGTCACGAGTCGTCCATCACTCCCGATACGAATCGGTCACGGTTTGATTTCACGGGCTATTGACAATTGACGCGTTAGGCGCCGCGTTCTAGCGTTCCGAGCACACCCCACCCGTTGGCCGGCCACCTCACTGAGGTGGCCGGCCAATCTCCGGGGTGGGCGGAAGGGCAGCGGCCGATCCGTCGTACGCGAAGTGTCCAAGGCCGGCCGACCCGACACGGGTTGGAGACCGGTTTCACCCACGTCAGGACGCGACGAGCGGGCATCGAACCGGAGCGTGTCGGGTCGGTCCCCTTGACTGGACAGAGAGAAGGCTTGAGCATGCGGTTCAGGAAACCGATCACTGCTGTCTCCGTCGTGGGGCTGATGGCTCTGGCCGCCTGTGGCGGTACGAGCAACGGTCCCGGCATCGGCAGCGACTCGTTCAAGGAGGGCGGGGGCGCCGGCGCAGGCCGCGACCCCAACCGGCAGGCCCCGGCTGCGGACATCGCCGGAGCCAGGTCGGGAGGTGTCGTCCATGTCATCAGCAACGACGGGCTCAACACCATGGACCCGACAGAGGCCTACTACATCAACACCGGATCGATCCTCTCGAACCTGGTGACCCGCAGCCTCACGCAGTACGTCTACGACGACAAGACCGGCGAGATGATGCTGATCCCCGACCTGGCGACCGACCTCGGAACCCCCAACGACGACTACACGCGAGTGGACGTTCACCATCCGCGACGGTGTGAAGTACGAGAACGGCACCCCGGTCACGGCCAAGGACGTCGCCTTCGGCATCAAGCGGTCCTTCGACCGGGCGACCTTCCCGGAGGGCCCCGCCTACAGCAACGACTACTTCAAGGACGGCGACAAGTACAAGGGTCCCTACTCGTCCAGCAAGTCCTACAACGGCGTGCAGGTTGACGGCAACCAACTCACGATCGAGATGGCCAAGCCGTTCCCCGACATGCCGTACTGGGGGACCTTCCCGGCGATGGGCCCGATCCCGGAGGGCAAGGCCAGTGACCCGGCCAAGTACGCCCTGCACCCGTGGGCGACCGGTCCGTACATGTTCAAGGACTACACGCCGGAGAAGTCCCTGACGTTGGTCAAGAACCCCAACTGGGACCCGAACACCGACCCGGGTCGGCACCAGTATGTCGACGAGTGGGACATGCAGTTCGACGTGCCGAGCGCCAAGGTCGACCAGATCCTGCTGAGCGACAAGGGTGACGGTCAGACGACGCTGACCTTCGACAACATCCTGGCGTCGGACTTCATCAAGGCCAAGCAGAATGCGTCGGACCGGCTGGTCCTGGGCTCCTCGCCCTGCTCGTTCTACTGGGCGCCTGACTACCGCAAGATCACCGACATCGAGGTCCGCAAGGCCCTCGCCTACGCCTACCCGTACGAGGACGCCTGGAACGCGGGTGGCGAGATCGTCGGTGTGACCCGTCAGGCGGGCACGAACCTGATGCCGCCTGGTATCCCCGGCCGGACCGTGTACAACCCGCTGCCTGACCACGAGCCCGGCACCACCAATGCCGATGAGGCCAAGCAGCTGTTGAAGGACTCGGGCAACCTGGGCTACAAGATCCAGTACCTGTATGCCCAGGACGACCCGGTCTCCGCCGACGTCAAGGACACGATCGCCAAGGCGCTCAAGGCGGCCGGCTTCACGCCGCAGCCGTACGCGAGCACTGTTGCCGACTTCTCGACGCTGAGAGCCGACGCGGGCGCCAAGATCAACGTCCGCTCCTCCGGCTGGTGCTCGGACTGGCCTACCGGGTCATCGTGGTTCCCGCCCGTGCTCCAGTCGACCGATGTGGCCCACGGCGTCCTCGGTAGCAACTACTCCGTGTTCTCCGAGCCGGACGTCGACAAGCGGATCGCCGACATCCAGCAGCTCCCGATCGCCAAGCAGAACGCTGCCTGGAACGAGCTGGACAAGTACATCGCTGAGACGTACTTCCCGCTGTTCTCGACCGGGTACTCCGGCGTCGACATGATGCGCGGATCGCAGATCAACGGCATGAACAACGACAACACCTACGGGATGCCCACCTGGAGGGACATCTGGGTCGGGTAGCACCCGCACCACGCGGGTCCGGGCCCCGTCGCGACCGATCGGCCGCGGCGGGGCCTTTCCGTTCCCGGTGCGCCAGCATGGGAAGATGTCCGCTGGCCCAACTGGCGGTATGACACCCGCCCCCGTAGCTCAGGGGATAGAGCAACGGTTTCCTAAACCGTGTGCCGCAGGTTCGAATCCTGCCGGGGGCACCGCGT
>CAVQJX010000004.1:0-105278 GCA_963712935.1 uncultured Actinomycetota bacterium | reverse complement strand
ACGAGCGTAGGGGCGCACGGCTGTGGAGGTCGTCTATGTCGAGGTCAGTGACTCTTCCGTCGTCCGTGCGTCCTGCTGATCGCCGGGACGCGATCGATCCGGCGACCTGTCGGCCCCGGCGACCAGGCGCCTACGCCAGTACACCTTGTGCGCCTCCACCGCGACCAACAGCGTCAGCGCCAACGCGAGCAGCACCGACCAGTGCGCGAGGGACACGGGGTGCAGGCCGAGAACGGACTGAGTCAGCGGCAGGTGCATGGCAGCGATGTGCAGCGTCTGCGCAAGGAGAGTGCCGCCCACGAGCAGGAGGTTGCGGCGCGGGTCCTGGGTGAAGGCCGATCGCAGCTCCGAACGAGAGTTGAACACGTGCACGTTCTCGAAAAGCACCATCAGCAGCACCACGCTGTTGCGGGCGTCCTCGACGGTCCAACCCGCGGCGAGAAGCCAGTGGTAGACCGCGAGCGTGACGCCGCCGATGACGGCGGCACACAGCAGGACGCGCTCCACCATGAGCCGGTTGAAGATGGGCTCGCGAGGTGGTCGTGGTGGGCGACTCATCTCGTCGCCCTCTCCGGGTTCGAAGGCCAGTGCGACGTCCTGGATGCCATTGGTGACGAGGTTGAGCCACAGCAGCTGTACGGCGAGCAGCGGCAGCGGCAGCCCCATCGCGATGGCCGCGATCACCAGGACCAGCTCACCGGCACCGGTGGAGATGAGTAGCTGGATCACCTTGCGAACGTTGGCGTAAGCGATCCTCCCCTCCTCCACCCCGGCGGCGATGGATCCGAACCGGTCGTCGGTGACGACGATCCCCCCGGCTTCCTTGGCCACGTCGGTACCCGACCTACCCATCGCGACGCCGACGTGTGCGTGATGCAGCGCTGGGGCATCGTTTGCGCCGTCTCCGGTCGCTGCGACGATGTGACCCTGACGGGTCAGCGACGCGACGATTGCGTGCTTCTGGGCCGGCTCCACTCGGGCAAAGACCCGAGCTCCGGCCGTGGCGACGTCGATCTCGTCGTCGGTCATCGCGTGGAGCTCTGTGCCGGTGACCACCTCGTCGGCGCTCTCGGCCAGGCCGAGGCGTCGCGCAATGGCCAGCGCCGTGGCTGGATGATCTCCCGTGATCATCACGACGATGATCCCGGCACGTTGACAGCTCGCGACGGCCGCGGCCGACTCCGCCCGAAGCGGATCGCTCATGCCAACCAGGCCCAGCAGCGTCAGGTCGGTCAGCTGCTCGTGGTCGAGCTCGTCGTCGGTCGGCCGGCTGATCGTGCGCACGGCGACGGCGAGCACGCGCTCACCGCTGACGGCCATTCGGTCGGCCACGTCGCTGATCAGTGCCCGGTCGATGGTCCGTACGCCGTCCGGCGTAGACATGCTGGCGCACATCTCCAAGACTCGCTCAGCCGCCCCTTTGACGACGACCCGAGCGGTGTGTGCGTCGATCGCATGCATCGTGGCGGCATAGCGGCGCTCGGACTCGAACGGGACTGTGTCCAGCTGGGGGCGGTCGTCCACCGCGACCGGTCGGGTGATGCCCAGCTTGTGCCCGAGCACCAACAGCGCCACGTCGACTGCCGCGCCCCGATGCACCCAGCCTTCATCCGCTGCGGCGAGGGTGGCCTCGTTGCACAGGACCCCGGCGCGGGCGAGCCGCTCCACGGCACCCAGCGCGGCGTCGGCGTCCACGCCGACCGCGTCGCCGCCGCCATCCGGGATCAGTACGGTGCCGGTGGGGTCCACCCCGATGCCACTGACCTGCCACGCGTCACATCCGGGAACAGCCACGTGCGTCACGGTGAGCTCGTTGGCGGTGAGCGTACCGGTCTTGTCCGAGGCGATCACCGTGCAGGACCCGAGAGACTCGATGGCAACCAGTCGGCGCACGATCACCTGCCGCCGGGCCATCCGCCGCACCGAGACCGCAAGAGCCACCGTCAAAGCAACCGGCAACCCCTCCGGGATCGCCGACACCGCGAGGGCCACCGCAACCAGCGCCACCTCATGCCATGGCATGCCGCGTGACAGCTCTACTGCTCCCATCGCCACAGCCACCAACGCCACCACGATCCCCACCACGAGCGTGAAGCGCCGCATGCGCGTCAGCAACGGCGGTTCCGCCAGCGATGGTTCTCTCAGCTCACCGGCCAAGGCTCCCAGCTCAGTGGCTGCACCGGTGGCGGTCACCACCCCGCGTCCGCGACCGTAACCGACCAGGGTGCCGGCATACGCCATGGTCGGGCGGTCGCCCAGCTGCGCAGACAGCGGCACCTCGGCGCGGGGGTCCTTGCTCACCGGCAACGACTCACCCGTCAGCGGGGACTCGTCGACCTGGAGGCTGTGCGCGTCCAGCAGTCGTAGGTCGGCCGGTACCTTCGACCCGGAGGCAAGCAGAACGATGTCCCCAGGTACCAGTTCGCGGGCATCGATCTCCCTCAGCTCACCGTCGCGCACCACGTCGGTGGCGGTGGTGACCATCCGGCGCAACGCCTGAGCGCTGCGTTCGGCCCGATGCTCCTGCGCGGTACCGATTGCGGCGTTGAGCAGCAGCACTGCGGCGATGAAGCCGGCATCGGAGTACTCACCGAGCCATCCGGACAAGGCCGCCGCGAACATCAGCACGAAGATCAGCGGGGAGGCGAACTGTCGCAGGAACACCGTCCATACCCCCGGACCCACCGCCGCAGGGATCTCGTTGGCTCCCCAGCGCTGCAGTCTGGCTGCAGCCTCTGCGTCGCTCAGACCGTCCGAAGATCCACGAAGGTCATCAACCACCTCGAGGGCCGGCATCGCATGAGCAGCGGAGCTGCCGGCGGAGGTTGTCACTGCTCCCGGATGGGCCATCCGCCCATCGTCCTCAAGCAACGTACGTCTGCCGTAGGGACCGACGGCCCCCGGGGCACGGGACGTTCGTCTCTGCCGAAGCGTGCCTCCGCCGCGCGACATTGGTTACCGCGCCCGACACAGAGGAGACCGCCATGGACCGCGTGATCGTAGGATTCGACGGGTCGGACACTTCCGCGGCCGCACTGACCTGGGCAAGTGCGGAAGCCCGCCTCTACGGCGCCAAGCTCCACGTCGTGACCGTCATCGAGATCCGCAAGCCCGTGATCAACACCGAAGATCTTCATGAGCGGTTGCGCCCGGCCATCGACCGCGCCACCGCCGGGCTTGCTGCCGCGCATCACATCGAGCACGGCGGAGTCGCCGAACACCTTGTCCACGCCTGCGGCAGCACTGACCTGCTGGTCGTCGGCTCCCACGGCTATGGCCCGATCGCCGAACGGCTCCTCGGCTCGGTCAGCCATGCCTGCCTGAGCGCTGCCCGGTGCGCAGTGGTGGTCGTTCGCGAGGAGCCGGTTCAGACCCATGGCGTCGTCCTGGTTGGCGTCGACGGGTCCGCGGCCTCCCGACACGCTCTGACGGTCGCGGCGGACGAAGCCCGCCTCCGCGGTGCCGCGTTGCACGCCATCCACACGGTCCACTGGGACCATCTCGGCGCAGAATGGGCCACGCCCTCTCTCGACGACCTCGTGGACTGGGGCGAGCACCTCATGCGCAAGGAGCTCGACGAGACCGGTGTGGCCGCGGAGCCTGAGGTGATTCACGGCCACCCTGCTGACATCCTCACCGAGCGCAGTCGCGAGGCCGACCTGCTGGTCGTGGGCGCCACCGGCCACACCGCCTTGGCCAAGCTCCTCGTCGGCTCCACCGCAGATCACTGCGCTCGCCATGCGCACTGCCCTACCATGATCGTCCACCCGCGGTGACCGGGCCGCCCGGCCCACGCCGCACGTGATCTGAGGTGAGTGCCCGGATGGATGTGAACGAGGTTCTTCTGCCCGGCGTCGGGCTGCGCTACGAGTTCACCAACGCCGACGGTGACCGCCTCGGCATTGTGGCCCGCCGAACGGGCGACTTCGAGCTCGTCATGTATCCCGAGGCCGATCCGGATGACAGCAAGCCACTCTTCCGCCTGACGCCCGAGGAGGCGGAGGCCGTCGCCGAAATCCTGGGCGCCCCTCGCATCGCCGCGCGGTTTGCCGATCTCACCCGCGAGGTGCCCGGCCTCATCTCGGGCCAGATCAACGTTGCTGCCACCTCGCCCCACGCCGGACAACCGTTGGGCAACACGCGGGCACGCACACTGACCGGGGCCTCGATCGTGGCGATCGTGCGTGGTGACACCGTCATCGCTTCTCCCACCCCGACCGAAACCCTTCAAACCGGCGATGTGCTCGTGGCGATCGGAACGGACACCGGCATCAGCGGTGTGCGTGCGATCCTCCAGGGCTGACGCGTGTGCACACCTCCCTGGCGTTGTTGCTCGAGCTGGGCATCATCCTCGTCGCACTGAGCATTCTCGGCGCATTTGCCCGGACGTTCGGTGTGCCGCCGATCCCGCTGTACCTCCTGGCCGGGCTGGCCCTCGGCAACGGCGGTATCGCTCCGGTGGCTGCCGCAAGCGAGTTCGTTCGAACGGGTGCCGCGATCGGAGTCGTGTTGCTGCTCCTGACGCTGGGGCTGGAGTTCTCGACGTCTGAGTTCACCGACAGCGTGCGTCGGCATGTACCGTCCGGCCTGCTCGACCTCGGAGCCAACGCGGCACCCGGGGCGATCACTGGATGGCTGCTCGGTCTCGACGCGGTGGGGGTGCTCGCGCTGGCCGGCGCAACCTGGATCTCCTCGTCCGGGATCGTGGCCCGACTGCTCGGCGACCTGCGTCGGCTGGGCAACAAGGAGACGCCGGCCGTTTTGGCTGTGCTCGTCATCGAGGACTTCGCCATGGCTGTCTACCTGCCCGTCCTCGCCGTGCTCAGCACCGGCGGCGTGTGGTGGCAAGCCGTGCTGAGCGTGCTCGTCGCGGTCGCCGCCGTTGCGTCGACCCTGGTCGCGTCGCACCGTTGGGGTGACCACGCCAACCGGCTGCTGGCGCACCCGGACTCGGAGCAACTGATGCTGCGGGTGCTCGGAACGACGCTCGTGGTCGCGGCGCTCGCGGAGTTCGTGCACGCGTCCGCTGCCGTCGGTGCGCTTCTCGTCGGGCTTACCCTGACCGGGGAGACGGCAGCTCGGGCACGGGCTGTGTTGGCTCCACTGCGTGACCTGTTCGCCGCCGCGTTCTTCCTCTCCATCGGTCTGGTCGTCGACGCCGCGGAGCTCGTTCCGGCACTTCCGGTCGCGTTGGCCCTGGCCGCGACTGGGATTGCGACAAAGCTGGTCACCGGGAGGTATGCCGCGGCACGCGACGGGGTCGGGCCGCGTGGTCAGCTGCGCGCAGGCACTGCGCTCATCGCTCGTGGAGAGTTCTCGATCGTGATCATCAGCCTGCTGGGGGCCGAGGACCCGGTGCTCGGCCCTCTGGTGACCGCGTACGTCCTCATCCTCGCGACAGCGGGGCCGTTGATCACCCGTTGGGCGGGCCAGTCGGTCTCCCGCCGGACGGGATCTGTTGCCGTGCAAGCGTCAGGCTGATCGAGACGTGGCGCCTCCGCCTGCGCGGCCGAGCTCCGCCCGCGCCGGCCGGTAGCCTTCACGACATCGATGATGACCGCGCACGACAGCGAGCCAGGCGCCCTGAAGAAGACCCGGGCCGCCTGACCAGCGCGCCCGAAGCGATCGAACCGGCCGGCTTTCCGCTTCGCCGTCCGATCATGATGGCGCAGGACTGGCGCGACCTCACGTTCCTTCACTGGGCTGTTCCCCCGGACCGGCTCGAGCGCTACATGCCCCCCGGCGTTCACCCGGACACCTTCGAGGGAAAGAGCTACGTCGGCCTCATCCCGTTCCGCATGGTCGATGCCGGCTTCGGCGGCCGTCACCCCGTTCCGTGGGCAGGGACCTTCCTGGAGACCAACGTGAGGTTGTACTCCGTGGATCAGTACGGTCGACGCGGCGTCCTGTTCCTCAGCCTCGACTGCAACCGATCGATCGTCGTCGCCGGCGCGCGGGCGACGCTGGCGGTGCCGTACCGATGGGCTCGGATGACCCACAGTGTCACGCATGCTGAGTCGGTGGACGAGCACACCTACACGGCCCGGGTGCGCTGGCCGGGGGTGAAGGCAACGAGCCGCATCCGCGTCCGGGTGGGTGACCAGCAGACACGAACGCCACTGATGGACTTCCTCAGCGCGCGTTGGGGAGCCCACACGGCCCCATGGGGTCGCACCATCTACGTGCCCAACACTCATGAACCCTGGCCGATTCGATCGGCCGAGGTGATCGAGCTCGACGACGGACTGGTCAGGTCGGTCGGACTCGGCGATCTTGCTCAGCGCGCGCCCGACCACGTCGCCTTCAGCGACGGCGTACATGCGCAGTTCGGCCTGCCGACGAGAGCCAGCCGCCCCAGACGCTGACGTCCGCGCGGCCCGTCGGAGTACCTTGTGCTCAGTTGCAGGTCTCTGAACCGGAGTCCAACACCGTCGCGGACTCGTCGATGAACTGCCAGCCGTACGAACCGTCCTGCAACGTCAGCTGGAGCACGCCGAACGACTTCTTCCGGACCTGGCTCGACGCCAGCACGTTCGGGAAGCCGACCAGGCTGCGGCCGCCGGTCCCGACCACGAACTCGCGGATGCCGTCCGCCACGGCCGACCCGTCCGGAGCCAGCCTGGCGAACCGCTCGTAGTTGTGGGTGTCGCCCGACAGGACGAGGTCCGCGTGCGCGGCGTACAGAACCTGCCAGAACGGGTCGAACGTCGGATGGCTCGCCTTCTTCTTGCCCGACGTCCAGCGCGGCTCGCCCCAGTACGCGGCAACGCAGCTCGCGGAGCTCGCCGCCAGATCCTGCTGTAACCACGCGACCTGTGCAGAGCCAGCTGAGTGGTCGATCTCGGAGTCGAGCGAGATCACGTGCCACCCACCCATGTCGAAGGAGTAGTACGGAGCCGGGTTGCCGAAGTAGGCCAGGAAGCCCACGTCGCCGATCGCCTTGCGATCGTGGTCGCCCACGGACGGGTACGTGACCGCCTTCATGCGACCCCAGGTGGGCTCGTACGCGGCGTTGAGCTGGGTCGTGGTCGCGGTCGGATAGACGTGGTCGCCCAGCGTCCAGACGGCATCCGAGCCGAGGATCAGGTCCGACGTGTACTTCTGATGGCACTGCGTCGCCGTGCCCGCCCCGCCGTTGTACGCCGCGACGGTCGTCCCACAGGCGATGTCTCCGGCGACGGAGACGAGCACCGGCGGTGTCGTCTCACCATCGGCAGCGCCGGCACCGTGAGTGGCCACAGCCACGGCACAGATCGTCACGACACTGGTCGCGACCACCAACGACCGCACAGCAAACAGAACCGGCACCATGCTCCTCGACGTCGACGAGTGGCATGGCGTTCATGCCCACCGCCAGGATCTCAGCCCAAGGCACGACAAACACTGATTTCTGACAACTCCGTCACACGGTGGAACTGCCTGAGCAGGTCAGGCCGGGTTGAGCACGATGGACTGGGCGATGCTCGGCCCAGACATCGTCGACGATGCGTCCCGTGCACCCGTGGGGCCGCTGGAGGGGCGCGGTTCGGCCGACACCTCGGAGCTGGCCGGCCACTTCACCGTGTCCGGGGAGACAACTGCGGCCACCTCCGACATGCCGGCCGGGCTGGTGAGAGTGGCGAACCGAGCCGTCGTGAAGACAGCCACCAGGAGCGCGTCAGCGGCGGTCGTGGTGACGGAAGGAGCCGTGATGGTCTTCCCCTTGCTCGACGACTGCCCGTTCGACACCTGGATCGGGCCACTCGCCGAGACGCCGGAGTAGGACAGCATGGTTCCGACCGCCCCCGGTTTGGCGCTGAACTGCCAGACGTACGAGGACGGCTCGTTGGCGACTGCAATGCGCGCTGTAGGTGACGAGCTGGATGGCCGTGCCACTGGCGTCCTGCCTGACGAGGGTCCAACCAGCGGGGGTGCTCACGCTGCCCTTGCCGCGGAAAGCGACACTCGCCAGCAGCAGGTCACCGGGCTGGGTCGTGGGAACCGGGACGGTCAGTGTCTTCTCGGCGTCGTTGGTGGCCGTCGTCGAGTCGCGGAGCTCGATCGCACCGCTCGAGGGTGGTGGCGCATTTTGCGGGTACTGCACCTGCAGGGCTGGGCTCGACTTGGCCGACACGTTGCCGACAGTGTCCTCGGCGGCAACCGAGTACGCGTACGTCGTCCCCGGGATGCCGGTCGCGTCGGTGAACGAAGTCGTCGGCGCCGTCGCCGTACCGATCATCACCGTTCCGCGGTACACCTGGTACTCCTTGACGCCGCTCGTGTCGGACGACGCGTTCCAGGTGAGCTTCACCTCCCCGGTGGAAGTGTCTGCTGCCAGGTTGGTCGGCACAGACGGCGGTGTGGTGTCGCCAGGCGGGGGTGGGGGTGGCGAGCCTTCCACCAGGTCCATCTCACCGTGGATGTACCGCTTCTGCCCCTCCGACGAGGCGAGGATGACGAGGCCCGAGTCTGCATGTCACCGCATCCTTGCTCGCGGTGGCGTTGTTGACGGCCGCCTTGGCGTCGATGAACGTCTCGCCAAGGCCGGGCTGGTTGCTGAAGTCGGGGTGATCCAGGTCGGTCTTCTTGTACCAGATGTTGCCGCGAGCGCTGCCGAAGAAGTAGAGCTCCCGGTTGGTCTGAGTCGATCGCGATGATGGGCCGGGTGTGGTTGTCCGCGACGGTGCCGGCCTCGACGAAGGACCAGTGACCCGGACCATTCCCTTGTGGCGTACGAACGAGGACGCCGACGAGCGGATCAGTCGGCGCGTCGGTCGCCAGGTCGCCCTTCGACGTCTTCACGGCAGCGAAGATCTGCCCGGACGCGTCGCCGGTGATCTGCTTCAGATTGATGTGGTCGTCTGCCATCCGGGTTCCCGTGCAGTCGCGTCTTCCACGGTCCAGACGGTGTGTCAGCGTCGCCGTCCCGGTGGATCGCGAACCGCATGGCGCTGGCGCCCTGGTCGGACCACATCACGCCGATGTTTGCCGTTGAAAGCGATGACCGACGCGATGTCGTCGCTCGTCAGCGTGTAGTCGCCCACGGAGGGATGGAAGCCGCTCGTCCAGTTGAGCCCGCTGACGTCCGAGTGCGCCACCCACAGTTCCTTCGCCCGGGTATAGGCGATCCACAGCCGTCCGGTGGAGTCCCGGTCGATCGTGGCCGACTCGGACCCACCGCCGGCATCAACCGTGATCGGGAAGCCGCTGTCCAGGGTGTACTGATCGGAGCCCGGGCTATAGGTGAAGCGGCTGACGAGTGGGTTGGAGATGCTGTCGCGGGCGACGACGGTCAGCGTCCGGTCCGGTCGCGGTCCACAACGCGTCGCCGGTGCTGTTCGTGCGGGTGTCCACGGGCGTCCCGTGTCGTCCCACTCATGGGTCGCGGGGTCGAGCTTGAAGATATGGGTGGCCGTGCCGCCGGACGTCGTCATCAGCGCCCACCAGAAGCCGTCGGTGTACCAGAGCTTGCTCTGCGGCTTGTCGGCCGTGGGGTCTTCACGACCGCGAGGCGTAGTTGTGGTCGAGATACGTGACCGGCACGCCGACCGCAGCCCCGGCACCACCGGTCCCACCGAGGACCCCCGTGACGGCCAACATGCCGACGATCAGGGGCAGCACCAGACGGGCCGGTCGGCGGCGTCTGTGCGACGCCACGATCGACGCGATGAGCAAGGTGTCGGGGCACGTGTCGAGGGGCGATCCATGACGGCAAACTTGCCTTACTGACGGCGCCGCCGTCAGCGGAATCTGAACTATGACAGTGCGCTTTCAGCGCTGCACGGAGGGTTGTGACCGAGCCCGAACTGTCTGCATTCTTGGCACCCCCCATATCCGGATTGCGCCCGGTTTCAGACTCAGAGAACGGCGTTGAGGAACTTTTTAGTCTCCGGGTGCTGAGTGTTGCCGAACATCTGCGCCGGCGGTGCTTCCTCGAGGATCACGCCCTCATGGAAGAAGACCATGCGGTCTGCCACCTCCCGGGCGAACCCCATCTCGTGCGTGACCACCATCATCGGCATCTGGTGTTCGGTGGAGAGCGCCTTCATGACGCTCAGGACCTCATGGGTCAGCTCGGGGTCGAGCGCGGACGTGGGTTCGTCGAACAGCATCACGTCGGGCTGCATCGCGAGGGCGCGAGCAATCGCGACCCGCTGCTGCTGGCCGCCGGACAGCCGGATCGGGTGCTCGTCGGCCTTGTCACTGAGCCCGACCTGCTCGAGCAGCGCGAGTGCATCCGCGCGGATCGTCGCCGCATCGGCGATCTTTGCGCAGAGCGGCGCCTGCATGACGTTCTGCAGCACGGTCATGTGCGGGAACAGGTTGAACTGCTGGAAGACCATCCCGACCTTCAGGCGCAGATGCCGGATCCGGTTGCGCTTCCGGCGGGTCCGGTGGCCGCCGCCGAGGCGCACGCCCGACACCTCGATCGTCCCGGCCGTCGGGTCCTCGAGGAAGTTGACGCACCGAAGCAGCGTCGACTTGCCTGAACCCGAGCGCCCGAAGATCACGACCACCTCGCCCTGGTGCAGATCGAGGTCGATGCCGCGGAGCACCTCCAGCTGGCCGAACTTCTTGTAGAGACCACGAACCCGTACGACGACCTCACGCTCGTTCATCGCTTCATCTCCGTCAGTGTCCTTGTCCCGTCACCCGGGGCGCGCGAACGACCGCTGTCCGGACGTAGCCCTTCGCCAACCGAGCCTCGAGCCTGCGTTGGAAGAACGTGAAGACCGCAGTGAGCGTCCAGTACAGGCCCGCCGCGACGATGAACGCCTCCAGCGTGTGGAACTGGGCGGTCCCCACGTACGAGGCCCTCCGGAAGATCTCGGCGTTGACCAACGCGACCCCGAGAAAGGACACCAGCGCCGTGTCCTTGAGCATGGCGATGAACTCGTTGCCCGTCGGTGGGATGATCACGCGTAGCGCCTGCGGAAGGATGACCCTGCGCATCTTCTGCGCGTAGGTCATGCCGAGGGCATCGGCTGCCTCGGCCTGTCCACTGCTCACCGACTGGATCCCGGCGCGGAAGATCTCGGTCATGTAGGCGCCGTAGTTCAGGCCCAGCGCCAGGATGCCGGCCGTGACGGCGTCCAAGGTCAGATAGGTGGCAGTCTCTTCCGGCACGTTTGAGTAGCGGTCGACGAGATTGAACCCGATCTGCGGGAGCGCCGCGTAGATCAGGAACATCTGCACGATCAGTGGCGTACCGCGGAAGAACGAGACGTAGAAGCCCGAGACCCCGTAGGCGATCGGGTTGGTCGAGATCCGACCCAGCGCGCCCAGCGCAGCCAGTACGACGGCGAGGACGATGCCGACGACCGCCATGTAGAGGGTGTACCTCAACCCGCCACCGATGAAGCGGAACTCGTCGCGCATCCAGCCGGTGTCAAAGCCGGCCACCGCGAAGAACGCCGCCAGCACCGCGAAGATCGCCGCCCAGACCACCGCCACCTTCAGCCGGAACGGGACACCGGCACTGGTCAGCGCCATGCGCTCGCCGAGCCCCGGGGAGCCGACCCGTGACTCCCCGGCCTCAGGTCCCCCGACCGGCTCAGCCATGTCGGTCACTGTTGGACCGTCAGGTCCGTCCCGCCGTACCACTTCTTCGACAGCTTGCTCAACGTGCCGTCGGAGTGCAGCTCTCCGACGATCTTGTCAACGGCAGCGGCGAACGACGCCGGGTCATCGCGCGAGCTCTTGTCGATGGCCACCGCCAGCGGCTCGTAGAACACGGGGTCGCCGACGATCTTGACCGGCTTGCCGGCGTCGATGAAGCCCTGGGCCGTCGTCAGCGAGGTGATGACGGCGTCGAGGCGAGTTCCGTCTCCGAGCGCGAGGTCGTTGAGCGCACTGGTGTCGGTGTCGTAGCCGACGGCCTTGGCGTCGTCGATCACGAAATCGAAGGTGAAGCCCTTGATGGCGAGGGACTTGTTCAGGAACTGCTCGTACGTGCATCCGCCGCAAACGCCGATCGTGGCACCGTCGAGGTCCGTGGAGAGGTCCTGGACGCTGGTGTTGGCCTTGTTCACGACGACAACGGCCGGTGTGTAGTAGTAGGGCTGCGAGAAGTCGAGCACCTTCTGTCGGTCGTTGGTCGGTGTCATCGAACCCACGCTCATGTTCCAGCGACCGTTCCAGCGGCCGGACGTGATGCTCTCCCAAGCAGGCGTCGTGAACTCGATCTGTACACCGAGGCGGTCGGCGATGGCCGTTGCCACATCGATGTCGAAGCCGACGTACTTGCCGGTCTTCTCGTCGAGCGAGGACTGCGGCGGGTACTTGGGATCCGTCGACACGATGATCTTGCCGGCGTCGCAGATCTTGGCCAGCGCGTCGCCGGTGGTCGTGTTGGACGCGCACACGGTGCCCGCATCCGCCGTTGCCGGCTTCTTGTCCGTGCCCCCTCCACACGCGGCGAGGGTCAGGGCCAGCGCGGCGATGACCGGCAGACCGAAGTACTTGTTGCGCATGCGCGTCTCCATCCAGGTTTTTGGCTGGCGTTCGTGATTCGTGTCGTTGCACGTCAGACCGGAAGCCTAACTCGGCCGTGAGAGGTGGATCACACCGCACCGTCGAGTCGCATGAACGCGGCTGCGCCTTCCCGTGGAGGTACCTGGACAAACCAGCGCGACACGGAAGAGGGTGCGCACTGGCCGCCCCGCGGAAGGCGAGGCGGCCAATGTTGCGTCATCGAAGCTCGACCAGGGCTACCTGACCTGGATCGACGCGAAGAACTGTCCGGTCACGACCTGGTCGGTCGAGCGGGCCTGCGTCGCCTTGTAGTTCGGGCCGGGCTGGTTGATCCGCAGCTGCGCGACGACGCTGTTGTTGTGCGTCGCATTCGCCAGCTGGTCGAGGAGGCTGTCGAACGATGTCGCCTTGCCGCCGCCACCGTAGGTCGAGGCACCTCCGGAGAGCTGCAGGTAGCCGAAGCCTCGCCCGCGGCCCTTGGGCACATCCACGTTCACCGGGACGACGACCTGCCCTGGGCTGTCGACGCGGTTGAGCGTCACCCGCAGGTGCATGGTCGACCCACGCGACACCGTGGTGTTCCGGCGGCTCATCTTCACCCACGACCCACCAACGCGGCGCTCGACCTTGCCGAGGTGGTACGCGTGGTAGTCCGGACCGATCAGCGAGCGATAGCTGACGCCGGTGATGGTGACGTGGTCGAACGAGTTGTTCAACAGCCGCGTGAGCTGTGAGTAGGACTCGAAGATCGTCTCGAAGGTGATGTCGTACGGGCTCGCGAACTCGTTCGACCCGGGAGTACTCGAACGGCGACCCGTCAGAACGAAGCCCCTCGACGGTCCACCGCACCCGGGCGCTTCCCGGCCCGTACTGGTCGAGGACCCTGTCCTCGTCGACGAGCAGGTGGAACGCTGACACGAAGGGCAGCTGGTCAGGAACACTGACCTCCGTCGTTCCGTCCCGTGAGCCGCCGGCCGTCGAGGTGACGTGGGCGCTGATCGTGGCAGTCTGCGGGGTCGTACCGACCAGACCGTGCAGGCCGACCAGCCGGTCCTGGTTGATCTCGCCGACCGGTGCGGTCAGGTTGGACACCTTGAACGGCGCGATCAGGTCCTTCTGGATGTACAGCGCGTCTGCCCCGTGCATGGTCATCGTGCTCGAGCCGCTCCAGAGCATCGGGTGGCCGAAGGCAAGCACCTCGTTGCCGCACACGGCCGTTGCCGTGCCGGTACCAGCCTCGGTGAGGTCACCGTAGGAGATCGAAGCGGCCAGGTTGCCACCAGCGACCACGGCCGGAGATGCCGACGAGCTGGCAGCGCCAGCCCGGAACACCCGGACGTCCTTGAGGTTGATGAACTTCTTGACCTGGCTCAGCGGGCGCTGTGCGGAGAGACCGGAGATGCCGAGCGGCAGCGGCAGCCTCGTGAAACCACCGGCTGCCTGGGCGCTGGTGAGGTCACCACCGGCAACGAGCTTGCGGGCCGTGACACCGGGGATCTTGACCGAGCGAGCGTTGATGGCCTCGCGCGCGGTCTTGCCTGCGGCTGCTGTGAGCGGCTGCGCATCGAGCAGGGCTTGCATGTCCGCGGCCGGCGTGACACCCGCGACCGGGCTGGCGCCGAACGCGAGCCCGTACGCCACGGCGCCGATGAGTCGGCCGTCGGACGCGTAGACCGGTGAGCCCGACATGCCGGCCCAGATGCCCCCCGCATCGTCGATGGCCGTGGATGTCAGGTCGACCATGATCATGTCGATGCCGGGCGCGATGGCGTCGTTGAGCACTCCGATCACCTCACCGGTGAACGGGTCAGGCGTCGTCCCCTGGCTGACGGTGAGACCGTGCACGGCATCGTGACGTGCAAGGCTGCTGACCGGATAGGCGGCGGGGCATTGCGGATCGCTGGCGGACTGGGCCGTCGGCGTGGCCGTCACCAGTGCCGCCCCCAGACAGGCCACCACCGTGGCGCCGTAGAGCGTGCGTCCCCGCCATGCAGAGACGCCTGTACGTCGTGTCATGTGTTCCCCCTTGAAGAATGTCCACGCAAAAAGCGTGGAGTGGTCGCCGTGACCACCCGCGCCCGAGTCCGCAAGCGAAGCGTAGCCCGCGGCGGGGCACGCGCATACAGTCCGACGTTCGAGCCCGTCGATCCGTTGCACGGAACTTGCTAAGAAAGCGTCAGCCGGCGGAGGGTGTCGACGTTGCGGGTGCGTCGGGTGTCGGCAGATGGGTGAGCGGTTGAGAGGCCCAGAACTCTTCGACGAGGCCCGCGACGACTGCCTGGTCCATCCGCTTGGACGCCAGCACGTTGACCGTCAGCTGTGGGTTGGTGCGAACGCACTCGATGAACAGCCCGGCCGACGAGCAATGCACACGACCACGCGGTCCGTAGGGCACGCCGTCGCGAAGCGGCGCCTGGGTCGGGGCACGCACCGCCGATGCCAGCACGGGGTCCATGCCCGGTGGGAGGTAGGACGCCTCGATCGCGGCCGCGCGATACTGCCGGCCGAGCTGTTGGGCATCGCGGATCTCACCCTTGGCCATGCCGTACCAGCGGGGGAACCCCCCCAGCTTGTCCGGGGCGACGAGAGGCAGCTCACGGGGATCGACCTGATGGCTCTGGCGGTTGGGCGGCATCCGACCCAGCGCGGTCAGCACGACCAGCATCGAGAAGACGGCGACCGCGGCAATGATGGCGACCCTGCGCAACTGGCGGGGCAGCGTGTGCATGGCAACCCCCTCAGCCTGTCTGATCGGCTTACCCCCGAACCTACCTTCCTGGACTGCGCAGGGCGAGTGCCGATGACCGCCTGGGGCCACCTGCGCGGCGCGAACAGACCAGCCGTGGATAGTCACTTCGGCTGATATTTGCTGACTACGCGTGTCAAGCGCCTCCGGCGCCGCCATCGTAGACGGACAATGACGGTCAAACGCATGGTAAACCACGTATCAGGGACTGGTGCGTGCTCGGAGGGGAACACGGCATGAGCAGCAAGGCGACCAGCCCCGGCACTGTCACCGGTCGATCACGGCTGCGCCAGGTGTTTCATTCGCCGGGACCTGATGCCTTGATCGTGCTGCTGCTGCTCATCATCGCGATCGTGTGCGCGGCCCTCATCGGTCTGGGTCTGGGCACGCTCTGACGCTGACGCCGCTCGTCCTGTCGCTCGCCGTCAGGACCTGCTGGTCGCTGCGACGCCAAACCGCTTCTCGTTGCGCGCCCTGGCCTTGGCGATCTCGATGTCACGGTCCCGCTTCGGTCCTTGGGTCACGAGCTGTGTCAGCAATGTCTCCGTCGCGGCCGTCACCGCCGCGACGGCCGCATCGAAGGCTTCCTGGTTGGCTGCCGATGGCTTGGTCATCCCGGCCACCTTGCGGACGTACTGCGTCGCCGCCGCGCTGACCTCGGGTCGCGTGGCCGGAGGTTCGAAGTTGTGGAGCACCTTGATGTTTCTGCACATGCCCCCAGCCTAACGAGGTATGGCTCAGGTGATCGCGGCTGCTAGAGCCGGCTCGGTCGGCACCGTCCGTCTGTGGCTAAGCAGCTGTTCCCTTCGGCTGTATCTCGCGGCAGGCTATTCGCCCGTAGCGCCGTCGATGCGTTCGCGAAGGAAATCCGCGTGGCCATTGTGGCGCGCGTACTCCTCGATCATGTGCAGGTAGATCCACCGCAGCGTGTAGTCCTCACCAGGGCTGGCTTCGTCGAGACTGCGCCCGGCCACGGCCGCACGCGACCTAGCGACACTCGCCTGATAGCTGGCCAGGTCGTCGTCGGCACGCGAGGTGTCGACCTCGTCGCCGCCTTCCGTCGAGCCCGGCACGTAGTCCCAGAAGTACAAGTGATCCGGCTGGCCGTCGTACGAATGGAACCAGGCCTCGACTCCGGACAGGTGCCGAACAAGTCCGAGCAACGAGAGCGTCGACGGCGGCACCGACCGCAGCGCCAGTTGTTCCGGCGTCAGCCCGCCACATTTCAGCAGCAAGGTCGTGCGCTGGAACTCGAGGCGATCGTCGAGCGCCGCCCGCTCGTCGATCGGGTTGATGGGTGGCTCGGCTCGCTCGGGCGTAGTCCACGTCGGCATTCGGCAAACCGTACGCTCCCCCGACGACGGCGGCGCCCGGTGGGGCGACCCTGCCAGTCCTGCTTGGCGACGGCGGGTGGGTGCTCAGTAACTGGGAAGCCCCCGCACGGGCGCGCCTCTCGCTGCATGGTTGGGCTGGTCGACACCTGGGCGGAAGTTTCTCGGATTCCCTTGTGGATAACGGGTTCCGGTGTCGGGTGCTGATCCGAAAGTGTCGGTGGCGGGTTCTAGGTTTGGTCCCATGAGTACGACGCAGGGACCGCCACCGACCGTGGGCATCGACGATGCCTTCGGCCGGACGTTCGCGGGCGTGCGTCGTGACCTGGGTGATCTGGTCGACACTCCCACCTGGTCGTTGGATGACAAGCGGCTCGACCGCCGGCTCGGTGAGGCGTTGGCTGCCAAAGCGGCTCTGGATGAGGTCGTGGCCCGGCTGGTCGCCGAGGCTGATGACCGCAACCTGCCCCACCGTCACGGTGCCTCCTCCACAAGGGCACATCTGATGACCGCGCACCGGATGTCAGCCGGTGAAGCCTCCCGTGTGGTGCGGACTGCCAAGCAGCTGCTCGGCACCACGGGTCTGACCGAACCGACCCGTCGCGCCGTCGCCGCCGGGGCGGTGTCGGCGGAGCAAGGGGTGGTGGTCGCGGCTGCGGTCAACCGACTCTCTCCCACGGTCGAACCGGACCGGGTCGAGGTGGCGCAGACCTGTTCCATGCGCAGACTTGTCGTTCACCCAGCTCAGGTCGCGGCGAACCACCTGGTCGAGGTCGTCGACCCCGACGCCGTCGACGCAGACCCTCGAACAGCAGCTCGCCGCCCAGGAGCGGAAGGCGTTGGCGTCAGCGTGGTTCACCGGCCAGTTCGGGGACGACGGGATCGCCCGCGGCCGGTTCCGTGACCGAACCTGACGTTCGGCATGCTCAAGAAACACCTCGACGCCCACACCTCACCCCGCCGGGTCGCCACCGGAGCCGACACCGACGCGGCCGCTGACGCAACGACCGACACCAGCGCTGCGGACCTGCCGCATGGCAACCGTCTCGGCCGGGCGCTGTGTGAGCTGATCGAACACCTCCCCACCGACCGACTCCCCCAACACGGCGTCGCGAACGCCACCATCATCGTCACCGTCGAAGAAACCAAGCTCCGTAACGGGGCTGGGGAGGCTCTCCTGGACACCGGCGGCAGCCTCTCGGTCGGGGAGACCCGCCGGCTGGCCTGCAACGCCGGCCTCCTCCCGATCGTCTTGTCGGGTGAGTCCAAGATCCTCGACCTCGGCACCAGCCGCCGCCTGTTCGACCGCCACCAGCGGCTGGCACTCGCCACCCGCGACCAAGGCTGTGTCTTCCCCGGCTGCGAACGCCCACCGGCCTGGACCGAGGCACATCACCGCATCCCCTGGAGCGAAGGCGGAGCGACCGACCTCGACAACGGCTGCTTGTTGTGTTCGTTCCACCACCACCTGATCCATCAGGGCGATGGGACCTGACCCTCGCACCGGACGGGATCACCGAAGTCATCCCACCCAGCCCGCATCGACCCCCAACGAAGACCCATCCGCCACCAACGCTTCAAACCCCGACCCGGCTAGCCCTGGGGTCTCGCGGGAGGTGGGTGTCATGTCTCCGTCGATGAGCCGGGGAGCGCACCGTGTGCTCACTGGGCTAGGGCGCGGATGGCACAACCCAGTCAGGCTCTGGATCGACTTCGAAGCGGACCGCATCTACCTCGACCTTGCCTTCGAGCCACGCGCGAGCGATTCGGTGTCCGCCGTCCATCAGCCGTCCATCAGCTGCGAAGATCACGGGATACCCAAGATCGGCATCGGCGATCCGACGGGAGTGCTCCGCTACCTCTCGGCACGTGGGCGCCTTGCCCCCGAACCAGCAGTCTTCGTCGAGTTCCATGATGTCTGCGACCGCCACTTGGATCACCGGCAGACCCGCTGCCGCTGCCCAGAGATTCTCCGTCCACCAGAACCCCCGGCCGCCGGACACAGGGCGCGAGTGCTTCTGAGCCATGCCTGATGGTCGCATGGAAGCGAAGGACGCCTCGAACACCTCGGTCGGTCGAAGTTAGATGTGGCCGCTCGGATCGGCCACCGCTGCACGCACTCAGCATCCGCACAGCCGCCTCGACGCATCCTGAGAGACGTTCGAGCGGTAGCTCGGCCGATCACAAGGAGGAGTCATGCAACGCTTCCGTAGCACGATGACAGCCGTCACCGTGGTCACGCTCGCGGCGGCCGGGGTCGCCTCGATCACGCCGGCAGAGGCGAGCACGGGGCGCGCCGGAGCGTTTCGGAGCACGTCCACTCTGCACACGGCGTCGCCGGCGAAACGCGCGCACCCGCACCATCCGCCGGCCACGCGCTTCACCCATGGTCGGGTCGACAACGAGTGGTTCCCGCTGCGGCCCGGGACACGGCTGGTCTATCGCGGCAACGACGAAGGTGTCCCAGCCACCGACATCTTCATCGTCACCTACAAGACCAAGGTGGTCGACGGCGTGGTCTGCCGACAGGTCTTCGACCGCGTGGTCAAGCACGGCAAGGTCCGTGAGCGGACCGTGGACTGGTACGCACAGACCAAGCGGGGCACCGTCTGGTACTTCGGGGAGCGCACGGCCACCCTGGACCGCAACGGTCAGGTGAAGAGCCGAGACGGCTCGTTCCAGTCCGGGCGCAACGGAGCCGAGGCGGGCATCTTCATGCCTGCCCACCCTCGCGTCGGATACGCGGCCACGCAGGAGTTCTACCCCGGCCATGCACAGGACCACTTCCGCATCCTGTCGCTGAAGGCGCCCGCGGTCTCGCCCGCCGGTGGCGACGCACCACGCCATGCTGAGCCGGGAGACGACGCCTCTCGAGCCGGGTGTCGTCGATCACAAGAAGTACGTCCGCGACATCGGCACGGTCAGCGAGAACACGGTCAGTGGCGGGCACGAAACCTACCGGTTGGTGTCGATCCGTCACATCCCGAGGCGCTGAAAGAACCCTGGTGACCGACGCCCCAACGATGGTCGGTCAGGTTTGAAGGTGACCTCACGAGGGAACTGCCCTCCCTCGAAGGAGGCATCGTGGACTTTCTACTGTGGATCATTGCCGTCATCCTCGTGATCTGGGGCATCGTGACCCTGATCAACGGCGGCATCCTGCTTGGGCTCGTGCTCATCGTCGTCGGGCTGCTCATCGGCCCGGGAGGGGTGAGCTTGGTCAGTCGCCGCCGCTGACCCACCCGGTCTCGGCGCGAACGGAAGCGCTGGCTCGTCAGTCGAGCCAGCGCTTCCACACGTTCGGATGGGTGTTGATCCATGACGCGACGTCAGCGCCGGTCACCCGGTAGCCGCTGAGCTGCACGATCTCGAGCAGGTTGTCGACCTCGTCTCGATCGAGCTGGTAGCGATAGACGAGGTTGTACGCCGGGCTGTCCGACTCGGCGAAGGCGCTGTTGGCGATCTTCTGGTAGTGGAAGTTCGACAACGAGCACAGCGTGGCCACGCGGTTCAGCACACAGTTGTCCGCTGCCGAACCGGGGATCTCGACGGAGGTGCGTCCCGGGCCGTCACCGATCAGCTCGCGCGGCCCTTCGACGAGGTACAGGTTCGGCCGCGCCGCCTCGTTGTCGAGCCTGGCCTGCTGGAGCAGGTCGCGCATGCCCACCCCGACCCCCACCTGGCTGTAGTCGCGCACGGTGTATCCGAGACGCCGGGACTCGACGAAGGACCTGGCCAGCGGCAGCAGCGCGGGCACGGTCGTGATCGCAGGAGTCACCTGTCCCCAACCGATGCTTTCGGTGTCCGAAAGATCGCGGTAGGTCTTGAGCCCGAGGTCTCCCATGAATGCGGGTGCCAGCAGGTCGACGCCCCCCTTGAAGCCGGTCGGCCCGAGACGGACGACGGGGCCGCCCGGTCGAGTCAGCTTCGCCTCGAGCGCGGGCCGCCCGTAGGCATCGAGGTAGACATCGGCCTTGCCGTCCGCCACGACCCGCCAGGCCCGGCTCGAGGTCGTCTTGACGTACGTGACATCGCACCCGAGCTCGTCCTCGGCCAGCGATCCGACAACGAAGGCACTCGCCTCATAACCGTTCGTCGGGTCGTACGCGATCGAGAACGCACCACAGCGGCCTCCCCCGCTCGGCAATGGCGGCGTCTGCGACGTGTCGGTCGTGGGTGAGCCCTCGGAGCTGGTGCCGGTACAGCCGGCCAGCACGATGGCCGTGATCACGAGCGCGAACGCACCAGGACGGAAACGCAACCGGCGAGAGCACCCCGACCGGCTGGGTCGGCGCCTGCCTGCACTCATCTCCGACCTTTCTGACTCCCGAGCCGCCCAGACTAGTCGCGGGCCGACCCGCGTCATCGCGCTCGGTGCGCTTCGGACAGTGTCTCGGGCATCCGGATGGAGGCCAACGTTGCCGCCGCGAGCACCACGGCGGCGACCACGAAGGCCGCACCGAACGAGGCCTGGTCTGCCAACCAGCCGGCCACCAGAGGCCCCAGGATCGCGCCGCCATCGGAGGCCATCTGGAACACCGCGACCACCCGGCCACCACGACCATGCATGATGTCGCCCACGACCGCCCCCGGCGCCGTGCCGACGAAAGCCGCTCCGACTCCGGTGGCCGCCATCGCCAGCAGGAACACCGGCCGCGACTCGTTGACCGCGAGCGCGAGGAACGCCGCCGCCGCGATGGCCGATCCGGCGATCATCGCGGGTCGCCGTCCCTTGCGGTCCACGAAGCGACCCGCCGACAGGAGGAAGCCGGTTTGCGCCACCGAGGCGGACAGGAAACCGAACCCGATCCAGATGGCGCGCTCCCCCATCTCTTCGGTCACGAAGAGTGGAATCATGCTGACCCGAACGCCGAAGAAGGCCCACCCGTTGGCGAAGTTCACGAGGATGGCGGAGCGGTACGCCGGATGGGCCCACGCCTCTCGCAGTGAGGTCGAGACCGCCACCGCGGACGGCTCAGCATCCGGGGCGGCAGGGCTGTCGGCGGGGCTCTCGGCAGCCACCGTTGTCGGCCCGAGCCCCACGTCTACGCCCAGCGCATCGTCGCGCGGCGCGATCGTCGCGGGCGCATCTTCCACCGCTGGCGCCTCTCCCCCAGCCGGCAAAGCATCCTGCCGCGGCCGTGCGCTCTGCAGGAAGACGAAGCCGATGCTGCCCGCGGCGATCAGCGACACGGCGTACACGTAGAACGGCAGCCGCAAGGAGTAGTCGGTCAGGAAGCCGCCCGCCAACGGCCCCAGCAGACCGCCGAGCAGGAAGCCCGCCTGGAACAGCCCACTGGCCCGACCGCGGTTGGCGTCGTCGACGACACGGAACAGCAGCGCGATCGCCGACACGGTGAACATGGCCGACCCGACGCCACCGAGCCCACGCAGGATCAGCAACTGCGGGTAGCTCTGCGACAGACCCGCCAGGCCCGTGGAGACGGCCACGATCCCGATACCGGTAGCCAGGATGATCCGTTCGCCGAAGGTGTCGACCAGCCGTCCACCACCCAGCGCGGACACGAAACGCATCAGGGCGAACGCCGAGATGACGGCACCGGCCCAGAACTTGCCGACCCCGAACGAGCGGGCGAACTCAGGGATGGCCGGTGCCACGACCCCGAAGCCGACGGCCACGGCGACGGCGACGGCCGCCAGCACCGCGACTTCGCGCGGCAGCCCTACGAAGAACCGCTTCATCGTGGACGCACCTGGGCAGCCACGACGCGGCGAATCGGGACGGCGACATCGATCCCGACGGCGGCACGCGTGGCACGGCCAGCCAGCCAGCCCGCGGCGGAGCGGCGCCGCCGGTCGATCGTTCCGGGCAGGTACAGGGAGCTGGTCAGCAGATCTGCGTCAGCCGCGGCGTGCTCATCGGACCGCACAGTGAAGGCGAACCGTTCGCGGGCATCCTCCAACACGCGGAAGCCGGCCCGCTCGAGCGCCGTACGCAAGCCGGTCATCTCGCTCCCTGCGGGGAACCGGGGCAGGGCCCGAAGCCGGGCCGCCAGCCGGGTGAACAGCCAGACGTCATCGACCCGCAGCGGCACGGCGGTGGGGACGGTCAACGCGAGCACGCCACCGGGACGCAGGACTCGGGCGCATTCACCGAGCACGGTCTCGTAGTGCTCGAAGACCATCAGCCCCATCGAACAGACAACCGCGTCGACCGTGTTGTCCGCGAACGGCAGTGCCTCGGCTGGTCCGCGCACGAGCATGCCGGCAGGGTTGTCGGACCTGGCCCGCCGCAGCTCAGCCTCGGACAGGTCGATGCCGATCACGTCGCCGGCGCGATCGGGCCCGTCGGCCCGCAGGACCCGGGCCATCACGGCGCTTCCGCATGCCAGGTCGAGCACTCGACCACCGTCGACGGCCAGGGCTCTCGCGAGCCACTGGTACGGCGTCAGTCCGTCGGCCGTCGAGCGGGCCAACACGTCCTCGGTGATGCCCGGGGAGCGGGCATGGAAGGCCGCGAGGTAGCGGCGCCAGTCGGTCATCGAGCAGACGAGGTCAGAGCCGTCGGACGAACAGGTGGCTGGCGGCCTCGGCATCGATCTCGGCCGACTCGCCGCCACTGGCGATCATCACACCCTCGACCGCGCGGGCAACGGTGACCACCTTGCCCGGCCGGGCGCCGACGCGACGGAGGACGGCCATCAGCTGCTCGTCGGTCTGGACGGGTTCGGCGATGCGACCGATGATGACGCTGACCTCTTCACCGTCACCGACGACCGAGTCGAGCGACTCGACACCGGAGAGGAACGCCTCCTCGACCCGGCCCTCGCCGCCACCGAGCTCGGCCAGCCCCGGGATCGGGTTTCCGTACGGCGACACCGTGGGGTGGTCGAGGATCTCGAGCAGCCGACGCTCCACGGTCTCAGACATCACGTGCTCCCACCGGCAGGCCTCGGTGTGGACGTCTTCCCATTCGAGACCGATCACGTCGATGAGCAGACGCTCGGCGAGCCGGTGCTTGCGCATCACCCGGATGGCCAGGGTCCTCCCCTCGTCCGAGAGCTCGAGATGCCGGTCACCCTCGACGCTGACCAGTCCGTCTCGTTCCATCCGGGCAACCGTCTGGCTCACGGTCGGCCCCGACTGGTGCAGGCGCTCGGCGATCCGGGCGCGCAGCGGCACGATGCCCTCCTCCTCGAGCTCGTAGATCGTGCGGAGGTACATCTCCGTGGTGTCGATGAGGTCGGTCACGTGTGGTTGGTCCACCCTGTCGTCGCTGCTGACTTTCGGCGCTGCCTCGTCATTGTGGCTCATTGCGACCCGGCGGCCAACCGATGACCGCACCGCGACCAACCGCGCGCGTGCAGAAGTTCGCACGGGCGCTTCCGACGGACCGGCCCGTCAGGATGGGGGTATGACTCGACGCTCCGACGCCACGGCCGACACCACGGTCATGTGGTTTCGACGTGACCTCCGGCTGGCGGACAACCCGGCACTGCTCGAGGCGGTCGCCCGCGCCGGTGAGACCGGCTCCGTCGTGCCGTTGTTCGTGTTCGATCCTCGGCTGTGGGGACCGGCCGGCCCGTCCCGCCGAGCGTATCTCGTCGCCAGCCTGTCCGCCCTCGCCGACTCGACCGGCGGGCTGGTCATCCGTCGGGGGGACCCGGTCTCGGTGCTGCCCGCTGTCGTCCGCCAGGTCGGCGCGAACAGCGTCCACATCGCAGCGGATTTCGGGCCGTACGGTCGGGAGCGGGATGTTGCCGTCGAGCAGGCCCTGGAGGATGTCCCGCTCGTGCGCACCGGATCGCCGTACGCCGTCGCGCCCGGCCGGGTCCGGACCAAGGGCGGCGACGAGGGCTACCAGGTGTTCACGCCGTTCTCCCGAGCCTGGCTCGACCACGGGTGGCGCGAACCCCCTCCGGCTCCGCAGGGCGTTCGCTGGGAGACGGGCCTGCGCAGCGACGCGATGATGTCCAGCCGGGTCCCCCAGGGCCTCGAGCTGCCCAACGCAGGTGAGCTGGTGGCGCGGCAACGGTGGGCGGCGTACGTCGACGAGCGGCTGAGCTCGTATGTCGCCGAGCGGAACCGCCCTGACCTGGACGCCACCTCGCACATGTCGGTGCACCTCAAGTGGGGCGAGATCCACCCGCGGACCCTGCTCGCCGACCTGCGCGCCGCGGGCCAGAGCAAGGCAGTCACGACGTTCCGGACCGAGCTCGCCTGGCGGGAGTTCTACGCCGACGTCCTCGCCCGACGACCGGAGACGGCGCGCGAGTACTACCGACCGGAGTTCGCCCGCCTCGCCCATGACGAGCCGGACGAGGCGTTCGAGGCCTGGAAGGACGGCCGGACGGGGTTCCCGATCGTCGACGCCGGGATGCGCCAGCTGAAGGCGGAGGGCTGGATGCACAACCGCGTGCGCATGATCGTCGCCAGCTTCCTCGTCAAGGACCTGCACATCGAGTGGCAGCACGGTGCCCGACACTTCATGCACTGGCTCGTCGACGGCGACCTGGCCTCCAACAACCATGGCTGGCAGTGGACCGCCGGGTGCGGGACGGACGCGGCGCCGTACTTCCGGGTGTTCAACCCGGTCCTGCAGGGCAAGAAGTTCGACCCGGAGGGCGACTACATCCGCCGGTACGTTCCCGAGCTGGCCGACGTGCCGACGTCGGAGATCCACGAGCCACGCAACCCGATCGTCGACCACGCCGAGGAACGCGAGGAGGCGCTGGCTCGCTACGACCGGCTGCGCAACGGCTGACCGGCGCCCGCCGGCTGTGCCTCGACCTCGAGCACCTCCGCGCTCGCCTCGGGAAGGGTGTGCTCGGTGATGCCGGCCGACCGCTGCGGCCCCGGACCACGGTCACCGCGCGAGGGCCGGCGATTGACGACGTAGGACCCCGACACGACGAGGACGAAGCCGAGGACGGTCCACACGGTGACCGGCTCGCTGAGGATCAGTGCGCCGGCGACGACCGCGACCGCAGGGTTGAGGTAGGTGATCGTGGTGGCGCGCACGGGACCGACCTCGCCGACCAGAGCGAACAGCAACATGAACGCGGCGGCCGTGCAGACCGAGGCCAGCAGCACTACCGACCAGACGACGTCGCCGGACGGCAGCCCGGTCGGGACGCCGTCGCTGACCAGGACGACGGGGACGTAGGCGACGGCGGTCAGTGTCAGCGCGGCGGACATCACCCCGATGCCGGGCAGTCCGCGCAACGGCCGGGCCAGAATGGCCGGCCCCATGGCGTAGCCGACGACCACGACCGCGAGCTCGGCGACGGCACCGAGGTTCGAACCGCTCACGTCGAGGCCCACCAGGGCGGCGACCCCGGCGATTCCCATGGCGAGACCTACCCAGGACGTGGCGGACATGGGCTCGGCGACACCGGTGCCGAAGGCGAGTGCGAGCCCGACCAGGGGCACGGCCGCGATCAGCAGGCCCGTGGTCGAGCTCGGGAGGCGCGTCTCGGCACTGCCGAGGAAGACCCAGGGAATCGCGATCTCGACAGCCGCGAAGACGACGAGCCAGCGCCACCGGGTCAGCACCGGCCGGATCGCTCCCTTGGCCAGGGCGACGGGGAGCAGGATCAACGCGGCGAGCGCCGTGCGGGACAACACCAACTCAGCCGGTGACAGCTCGTCGACCGCGACCTTGATGAGCAGGTAGGGGATGCCCCAGGCCACCCCGAGGGCGACGAAGAGGACGGCGGCACGGCGGCTCATGGATCGATTCTCCCTCGCCAAAGATGCGTTAGTCCATCTAATATTTGTGCATGGTTTCCGTTAGCAAAGACTTCACGATCGACCTACGTCGGCTGCGGGTCCTCCGCGAGCTCGAGCAGCGCGGCACGGTCTCCGCCACCGCTGCGGCCCTGCACCTGACTCCCTCCGCGGTCTCCCAGCAGCTCGCCGGGCTGTCCCGCGACGTCGGTGCTCCCCTGCTCGAGAAGCACGGCCGGGGCGTGCGCCTGACCGGCCAGGCACGCGTGCTGCTCTCGCACGCCGTCGTCGTGCACGAACAGCTCGAGCGGGCGCGCGCCGACCTCGCCGCCTGGGACGAGGGCACGATCGGGGAGGTTCGGGTCGGGGGGCTCTCCACCGGTGTCACCTCGCTGATCGCGCCGTCCTTCGCGCGGCTGGCCGTCGAGCGTCCGGGCCTCACGCTGCGCATCCTCGAGGCCGAACCACCCGAGGTCTTCACCGCTCTCGATTCCGGCGACCTCGACGTCGTGGTGTCGTCGGACTACGCGGACGGCCCGCCGCGCCACGATCCGCGCTACCACCGCGTCGACCTGTTGTCGGACCCCCTCGACGCTGTCCTTCCGATCGACCACCCGCTCGTACGCCGCAAGGGCCTCCGGCTCGAGACCCTGGCGGCCGAGCCCTGGGTCGGCTCCGCACCCCAGGACCCGTGTTCGCAGATCCTGCGGGCGGTCTGCGCTGCGGCCGGCTTCAGCCCTGACGTCGCGCACTGGAGCACCGAATGGGGGGCCGTCGCCTCGCTGGTCGCCGCCGGGTGCGGGGTGGCCCTGATCCCCCGGCTGGCGCAACCGCTGCGGGTCGAGGGCATCGCCGTCTGCCCGGTGGTGGCAACTCCGGCGGCCCGACGCATCTTCGCCGCCGTCAGGGCCGGCGCGCAGACCGATCCGGTCATCGCTGCGATGCTCGACATGCTGGTGACCGTGGCCGGCGAGCGTTCCGACGGGCCCGTCCCGTCGACCAGATAACCTCGGTTCCCGTGGTCACCCCCTCCGTGGTCGTCACGATCGCGCGCCGGTTCGTCGGCCCGCCTACGTCCGGCAACGGCGGCTACACCGCCGGCCTGCTCGCCGAACACGTGCCTCATGCCCCTGACCAGCCGGTGACCGTCACCCTGCGTCGGCCACCACCCCTCGAGACCCCGCTGCGGGTCATGCCTCCATCCGGCTCAGGATCGCAGGACGCACTCACGCTCCTGCTGGACGGCGACGCGGTGGTCGCCGAGGCCGGGCCGGGCGAGTTCGCCGCAGCCGCCGTGGAACCCGTGACGCCTGCGGCAGCGCACGCCGCCGAGTCGTCGTACGAGGGGCTGCGCACTCACCCGTTCCCCACCTGCTTCGTGTGCGGCACCGAGCGGGCGGCGGGCGACGGGCTACGGCTCGCGCCCGGCCCGATCGCCGCCGGGCTGACCGCCTGTGTCTGGACACCCGATGCCAGCCTGGTCGATGCCTCCGGTCGGATCCCGGAACACTTCGTCTGGGCTGCGCTCGACTGTCCCAGTGCCTGGACCTCAGACCTCGAGACCCGCCCCGTGGTCCTGGGCCGGCTGACGGCTCGCTGCGATTCCCCGGTGTCGGTCGGCACGCCCTACGTGGTCGTGGCCCGACTGCTGAAGGAGCAGGGCCGCAAGACCTTCACCGCGAGCGCTCTCTACGATGCCGCCGGGGTCCTGGTCGCCCGGGCCGAGCATGTCTGGATCGCCATCGACCCCGCCGACTTCGCCTGACCCCTCGTTGAACCGTGAGTTGTGGTCCCTTGAACCGTGAGTTGCGGTCCCTCGAACCGTGAGTTGTGGTCCCTAGGGCTGGGGTTGGAGAGCGTCGTACGCTGCGAAGGACCGCTCCCGGGCGGACGCGATCAGCACTCCGGCGATACACGCCAACCCACCCGCCGCCAACGCGATCGTCGGTGTGGTCAACGCAGCCGTCGAGCCTGCGACGAAGTCGCCCATCCGAGGGCCGCCGGCGACGACGACGGTGAAGACGCCCTGGAGCCGGCCGCGCAGGTTGTCGGGGGCGGCGACCTGCAGGATCGTCGAGCGGTACGCCGCGCTGACCATGTCGGCCGCACCGCTCATCGCGAGGAAGCAGCACGCCGACCCATAAGGCCCGCGCGAACCCGAACGCCGCCACCGAGGCGCCGTACACGATCACGCAGACAGCGATCGCCAGGCCCTGGCGGCGGACCTTGCCCACCCAGCCCGAGAAGGTGAACGCGAGCAGGGAGCCGATCGCCGGGGCCGCCTGGAGCAGACCCACGGTCCGGACGCCCCCACCGAAGAACCCCCCTGCCACCGCCGGAAACAACGCCCGTGGTTGTGCGAGCACCATCGCGCACAGATCGAGGATGAAGGTCATCCGGAGGTTGCGGGCGTTGCGGAGGAAGCGGAAACCCTCGACGACCGAACGCAGCCCGGGTCGCTGCAGCACCCCACCCTCGAGCGGCTGCGGAGGTATCGGCGGCAGCCGGAACAGGGCGTAGAGCGCGGCCGTGAACGTCACCGCGTCGATGCCGTAGGCGAACGAGTACCCCGCCGCGCTGATCGCGACCGCCCCCAGCAGCGGTCCGACCGTGAAACCGAGGTTGAACGAGGCCATGTTCAGAGCGTTGGCCGCCGGCAGGTACTCCTTCGGGATCAGTCGCGGGATGATCGAGGCCCGGGTGGGGTTGTTGACCGCGAAGCAGCCCGACTGCGCCGCCACGACGACGTACAGCAACCAGACCGACTCGAGGTGGAGCACGGCCTGGACCACGAGAACGAGGGACAGCGACCACAGCCCGACCGAGGCGACGAGCGCGAGCTTGCGTCGGTCGATCGCGTCGGCCACCGCGCCGCCGTAGAGCCCGAAGCCGATGAGCGGCACCAGGGCGAACAGGCCGACCAGCCCGACCGCGAACGTGGACCGCGTCAGCGCGTACACCTGGATGGCGATCGTCACCGCCGTCATCTGCTGACCGAGCTGCGAGACGGTGTTGCCGATCCAGAGCCGGCGGTAGTCGAGCGACACCTGGAGGGGCCGGATGTCCGTCAGCAGTCGACCCACACCACGCGGCACGCCGTTACTCTAATCCGCTTGTCCGACGAACCCTCCCGTCGTACCGTGAACGGACACATGAAGGGAGGTGGTCCGACAGATGTGTTCTCAACGGACTTGTGAGGTGGCTGGCCGCTAGGCAGTCGCTTATCTGGACGGCGTAGCAATTCCAGTCAGCTACCCGGACCCGTGGGTGTCGGAGATGTCCGCCCGACCGTGGCTCGCCACGTCCGCCCGCGGGTCTCGCCGTGTCTGGGCGACGATTGGCTCCCGCTCCTTTACATTTCTCAGGTATGACGTCTCAGCAGCGTGACCTACCCCGCGACATCGCGTCGTGGCGTGAGGAGTACGCCGATCTGGGTCTGTCGGAGGGTGACCTCGGTCCAGACCCGATCGCCGCTTTCATCGGCTGGCTCGACGCGGCCCGGGTCGCCGGCCTCCATGAGCCCAACGCGATGGTCGTGTCCACGTGCGACACCGCGGGCTCGCCGTCGTCCCGCATGGTGCTGCTCAAGTCCATCGACCAGCGCGGCTTCGTGTTCTACACCAACCTGATGTCGCGCAAGGGCTCTGAGCTGCGGGCCAACCCGCAGTGCGCCCTGCTCTTCCCCTGGCACCCGCTCGAACGCCAGGTGCGTGTCGAGGGCCGTGTCGGCCTGGTCGACGAGGCCGAGGCCGACGCGTACTTCGCCTCCCGGCCGCGCGGCTCGCAGCTGGGCGCCTGGGCGTCGCCGCAGTCGGAGATCGTTACCGGGCGCGACTACCTCAACGACCGCTACCTGCAGGTGTCGGAGCGTTTCGACGGCGTCGACAACATCCCGCGGCCGCCGCACTGGGGTGGCTACCTCGTCCGCCCGCACCACATCGAGTTCTGGCAGGGCCGACCCGGACGGATGCACGACCGCGTGCGGTACGACCGCGCCGACGAGGCCACCTGGATCGTCGAGCGGCTCGCTCCCTGACCCAGCGGGCACCGGTACCGCGGGACCGGTAAGAATGGCGTGTTGAAGTGGCGTGCCGACTGCTGTCGCACGGCATCCGCGGACAAGGGAGTCACGCATGGTCGAGGTCCACGAAGGACTCGAGGGAGTCGTCGCCTTCGAGACCCAGATCGCCGAGCCGGACAAGGAAGGCTCGGCCCTCCGCTACCGCGGCGTCGACATCGAGGACCTCGTCGGTCGCGTGCCGTTCGAGAAGGTCTGGGGGTTGTTGGTCGACGGCACGTACGACCCCGGTCTCCCGCCGGCTGAGCCGTACCCGATCCCGGTGCACTCCGGCGACATCCGGGTCGACGTCCAGAGCGCGATCGCGATGATCGCCCCCGCCTGGGGCATGCGCCAGCTCTACGACATCGACGACGACGAGGCTCGCCACGACCTCGCACGCACCGCTGTGATGGTGCTGTCGTACGTCGCCCAGGCTGCCCGTGGGGTTGGCCTGCCGATGGTGCCGCAGAGCGAGATCGACCAGGCGACGACGATCACCGAACGGTTCATGCGCCGATGGCGCGGCGAACCCGACCCCAAGCACGTCAAGGCGGTCGACGCCTACTGGACCTCGGCAGCCGAGCACGGCATGAACGCTTCGACCTTCACCGCCCGGGTGGTGGCCTCGACCGGCGCCGACGCTGCCGCCAGCCTGTCCGCCGCGGTGGGCGCGATGAGCGGACCGCTGCACGGAGGTGCTCCGTCACGGGTGCTCGGCATGATCGGCGAGGTCGAGAAGCGCGATGACGCGGCTCAGTACGTCAAGGAGCTGCTCGACAAGGGCGAGCGTCTGATGGGATTCGGCCACCGGGTCTACCGGGCCGAGGATCCCCGCGCTCGCGTGCTGCGCCGTACGGCGAAGGAGCTGTCGGCGCCGCGCTACGAAGTCGCTCTGGCCCTGGAGAAGGCCGCGCTCGCGGAGTTGCGCGAGCGACGGCCGGACCGGGTGCTCGAGACCAACGTCGAGTTCTGGGCCGCGATCGTGCTCGACTTCGCGCAGGTGCCTCCGCACATGTTCACGTCGATGTTCACCTGCGCCCGCACGGCCGGCTGGAGCGCGCACATCCTCGAGCAGAAGAAGACCGGACGCTTGATCCGGCCCTCGGCGCACTACTCCGGACCCGACACGCGCCCGGCCGACTCGGTCGAGGGTTGGAACCCCGCCTGGGCCGACTGACGCGATTACCTCTCCCCGCGAATTGCGGGAAGGTGCAGGGCTCTGTCGGCGTGTCGCGATGCAGTTCCCCGCAATTCGCGGCTGAGGTGAGACGGGTCGATCGGGCCTTGCCGCGTTTTGCGAGAATGACGGCCTGACACCGCGGTCAGACCGGTGACATCCTGCACGCATCGACTGCTCGAGAGAGGCCATCCGCATGTCCGACCTGACCATCCCGTCCGAACTGCTCCCCGCCGACGGCCGCTTCGGCGCCGGCCCGAGCAAGGTGCGGGTCGAGGCGCTGCAGTCGTTGGCCGCCACCGGGTCGTCATACCTGGGCACGTCGCACCGGCAGTCCACGGTGCGCGACGTCGTCGGTCGGGTCCGCGAGGGCCTCGCGACGCTGTTCTCGTTGCCCGACGGCTATCAGGTGGTCTTCGGCAACGGCGGGGCCACAGCGTTTTGGGATGTGGCGACCTTCGCGCTGATCCGCGAGCGCAGCCAGCACCTGTCGTTCGGCGAGTTCTCAGCGAAGTTCGCGGCCGCCGCCGCGGACGCACCGTTCCTGGCCGACCCGAGCATCCGCAAGGCCGAACCGGGCACCCGCGCGGTTGCGGTGGCGGAAGCCGGCATCGACGCGTACGCCTGGCCGCACAACGAGACCTCGACCGGCGTGATGGCCCCGATCCAGAGAGTCGACGGCGCCGACGACGCGCTGGTCCTCATCGACGCGACGTCCGGCGCGGGCGGACTCCCCGTCGACCTCCGGGAGACCGACGTCTACTACTTCGCGCCACAGAAGTGCTTCGCTGCTGACGGCGGGCTCTGGATCGCGCTGATGTCGCCGGCCGCGCTGGAACGGACCAAGGCGGTCAAGGACAGCGGGCGGTGGATCCCGGCCTTCCTCGACCTGCAGACCGCGATCGACAACTCCGCACTCAACCAGACCTACAACACCCCGTCGCTCGCGACGTTCTACCTGCTGACCGAGCAGGTCGACTGGCTCAACTCGCTGGGCGGGCTGGCCGGCGCCGTCGAGCGCACGACCGAGTCGTCCGACCTGCTGTACGGATGGGCGGAGAAGTCGGAGTACGCCACGCCGTTCGTGGCCGACCCGGCCGACCGGTCGCTCGTGATCGGGACGATCGACTTCGACGAGGCGATCGACGCCGCCGCCGTGGCCAAGGTGCTGCGCGCCAACGGCATCGTCGACACCGATCCCTACCGCAAGCTCGGCCGCAACCAGCTACGGGTCGCGATGTTCCCAGCCGTTGACGCCGCGGACGTCGAGGCCCTGACCGCCTGCATCGACTGGACCATCTCCCACCTCTGACCCCCTGGACCATCTCCCACCTCTGACCCCCTGGACCAGCTCCCACCGGCTGACCCCCTGGACCAGCTCCCACCGGCTGACCCCTACCGGCTGACCCCACCCGCTGACCCGTCGTGCCCTCCCTGGCCGCGCGTTTGCCTAGTTCACAAGCCAGCTTGCTTGTGGACTAGGCAAATTCCCCTGGTGCACGACAGATCTGCCTTGTTGACCTCGCGACCCTGGAGCACGCGACAGCCGTACGCCGTTCGAGCACGTCGCCCGACGGGGCAGCGACGCCGCCTCTCCCAACGCGGGTCAGCCACCCAGCCGCGCGACTCTCCGAACCGAGAGCCACTTCCCGCGACAGGCGGCGAGACGTTCGGCTCTGAGCCGTTCGACCGCCTCGTCACGCACGGGCAGCAAGGGTCCGGCCGCCCACTCGATGAGGCGGTCGGCAAGCGCGGGGTTGCGGACCAGGACGGGCCCGTGCAGGTACGTCCCGACGATGTGGCCCTGCACTGCGCCGTCCAGCCGGGCGACCCCATTTCCGACACCTTGCACGACCCGGCCCAAGGGTTGCGCATCAGCCATGACCACGGCGTCCCCCTGGTGGTTCTCGTACCCCGTGAGCATGGGCAAGTCGGCGATGCCCGTCGGGTCCACCAGCACCTCGCCCACCGCGCGGCGGCCGGGCAGTCGACCGCAGCTGACGTCGAGGAGTCCGAGTCCCGCCTCACGACGGCCGTCCGCGGTTTCGAACTCGCGAGCGAGGATCTGGAGCCCGGCACACACGGCCAGACACGCTGATGCCTCACCCAGCACCGCTCGTGCCTGCCGCTGACCACTTAATGAACGCAGCGCCAGCACTTCGGCGGCGTCCTCACCTCCACCCAGCAGGTAGATGTCACCGAATGCCGGGAGCGGACGACCGAGGGGCACTTTCAGGATCCGTACCGGCACGTTGCGGAGTTGAGCGCGGCGCACCAGAGCCAGCGCGTTGCCGCGATCCCCGTAGGTCCCGAGGAGCTCGGGATAGACGAGGACCACGGTCAGCTCGGTGTCAGGACGCACGAGCCAGCTCGCGTCGGATGTCCTGAAAGGCGGTGTAGTTGGCCAGCACGTCGACCCGACCGGGCGGGATACTGTCCAGCGCTTCACGCAGGCCGCCGGCGACCCCTGCGGGAGTGAGCCCGTCCAGCTCGAGCCGCACCAGCATGTCCGTAGCGCGCCGCCCGATCACGACGATCGTCCGGCCCGCCATCGCGCGGAACGACACGTCATACAACCAAGAGGGGTCTCGTCCATCGACGCCGTCAGAGTTGAACGCGAGTACCAACGGGTGATCGCCAGCCCGAACCAGGTCGACGATCTCCAGCCAACCAGCCGGGTTCTTGGCCAACAGGAGTCGCACGTCGTGCGGCCCCGAGCCGGTGCCGTCCATATCGGCCGTCGATGCTGTCGATGCCGTGCATGGCCGACGCCGCGGCGGCGGGGTCGACACCCCGGGTGACGGCCGCCGCCACAGCCATGGCGGCGTTGGCTCGGTTGTGCGCTCCCGGCAGCGCCAAAGTGAGTGGAAGTCTGTGCTCCCGGGACACCAGATCGTCACCTTCCAGCCACCAGTCAGGAACCGGTCGTCGGAGTCCGCAGGAACATGACCAGGTGCCGTCGTCGCGATGGCAGAGCTGTCCACACCGAGGACACGCGAGAGAGTCGTCGGTCCAACGCTGACCGGCGGCCACCCACACGTGCCGCTGCGCGGCGAGGGCCGCGCACGTCACCGCCGGATCGTCCGCGTTGGCGACCACGGTTTCCACCCCGACCAGTGCCTCGTGCCAGACCGTGGCCAGGTGACCGACTTCGTGATGGCGTGACAACTGGTCACGGGACAAGTTCAACAGCACGGCCGTCGAGGGGGCCAGCTGGTCGACAGCCCAGGGCACCCAACCTTCGTCGACCTCGAGTACGACGGATGTCCTTCCATCGGCGAGAGCCGAGACGAAGCCCGGCGGGGTGTTGGCGCCGTTGGAGTTGCTGGCCACCGGCCCGGCAGCGCCGAGAGCTGCAGCGAGCAGACTGGTTGTCGTCGTCTTGCCGTTGGTCCCACTCACGATCACCACGTCCCGGAAGGCGGCCAGCTGCCGGGCGGCCCGTGGCGCGAGGGTAAGGGCAACGCGGCCACCGATGACACCACCGGACCCCAGCCCAGTCAGCCGTGAGGCCTGTGCCGCGACGCGGCCGGCGAAGCAGGACACACGCACCCTGGCACCAGGAGCCCGACGCTTTTCACGTGTCGGCAGGTCACCTCGATGGAACAAGGCTGGCACGGCGATCTCGATCCCGCCGTCCGGGGCGACGGCACCACCCTCCACTGTGGCGCCTGAGACCAAGGAGTTCGTCAACGGTTCCTCAATTTGGGCTGTGAACTTGCTGATCATCCACTTCACGGTTCAACGCACCGCAACTGACGGCTCAACACACCGCAACTCACGGCTCAAGCACACCACAACCCACGGCTCCAAGGCACCACAACTCACGGCTCAACACACCACAACTCACGGCTCAAGACACCACAACCCACGGCTCAACGCACCACAACTCACGGCTCAACAGACCACAACTCACGGCTCAACGAGGAGGGGTGAGGCGGCGGTGGAGGGCGAGGAAGAGGACCACGAGGAGGAGCGCGGCCAGACCGACCAGGCCGCCGAGGAAGACCACCGTCGCCAGCTCACGGGCCGAGTCGTGCGCATCAGACGCGGCGGATCCGTCAGCGACCTGGTCACCAGCGGCACCCGACGGCGCGGCGGTGCCCGACCCGCCTTGCGGAGCGGCGGTCAGATCCGGCAGCGGTACCGCGGTCACCCGCGACCGGACACCCTCCGAACCCACCCACACGACATCGCCGGACGGCGGCACGGCGATCGACTCACCCTGCTCCTGCGGGGGCAGGTTGAAGATCGCGACCTCCTTCCACTCCGGGAACGTGTAGACGGAAGCGTCGAAGTACGTGCGGATCACCGCGTGCCGGCCATCCGGGAGTAGCGCCGCGTCGGTGGCGAGCGGGGGTGCTTTCGCCACCACCCGCAGCCGCGCGTTGTCGAAACGGAAGACGTGCGGGGGTGTGACATAGACGCGCGCGCCACCGAACAGCTTGCTCACGATGTAGGCCCGCCCGTCGAGGTGTCGTAGACGACCGACTCGGCGTCGCGAGCTCCCCCGGGGTACGTCAGGTCGACCCGGTCAGGGGTGACCGCATGATCGCCACGCCCCGGCTGGTCGATCCGATACAGATCCGCGGTCGAGTGGTCGGCGTTGTTGTCTCCGATGTCGGCCACGACCAGCGACCCGTCCGTCCCGACGGCGATCGCCTCGACGTCAAGGGGGTCGGCTCCAGCCAGAGTCGTCCGGCCGACGAGCGCGCCAGTCTTGGAATCGAGGACGTAGACGGTGCCCCCGTCGCCGGAGTCGTTGGTCGTGTATGTCAACCCCGGGTCGACGGTGCTGATCGCCAGTGAGCTCGACTCCGTGATCTCGGGTGCGCGGATCGTGAAGACCACTTTGTCATCACTGTTCGCCCCGGAGTACGACGCCTCCGCGTCCGGCCCTGCACCAGGTGGCACCGACAGCGCGAGCACGACGGCCCCGAGCAGTCCGGCCGACCGCCACTTCGTCATCCACCCGCTCACCGTTGGCCGCTCCCCTGCTCGGCGACGTTGCCCGGACGCTCGAGCAGTGGATGCATCGGTGCCAGCAACGTCGCCAGCGCGGGCTGAACTCCCCACTCGGCCACCAGCGAACGGTAGGCATCGATCGTCGCCTCGTCCGGAGCAGCACCGGTGCGGACGGCGCGGATCAACGCATTGCGCGGTGTGTGCCGGGAGTCGACGAACTCGATGACCTCGACGCGGTAGCCCACCAGCCGCAGGATCGCAGCTCGTAGCGCGTCGGTGAGCACGTCCGCCAGTCGCTCGCGCAGGATCCCGTGCCTGGTCACCAGCCGGTAGGCATCGGGGATGACGTCGGACTCGAGCTGACGCTGCAGGTCATGGTGGCAGCACGGCGCCGCCACGATCACCGGGGTTTGCCACGCGACGGCCCGCGCGAGTGCGTCGTCGGTCGCGGTGTCGCACGCGTGCAGCGCCAGCACGAGGTCGGGACGTTCGTCGACCACCGCCTCCGCGACCGTTCCCTCCACGAAGGTCAACCGGTCCCCGATGCCGAGCTCTTCCGCCACCTCGCTGTTGTGGCTGCGCGCCTGCGTCTTCACGTCGATGCCGACCCCCTCGACCGGCAGCCCCCGCACCGTCGCGAGGTAACGGAAAGCCGCGAAGGTCAGGTAGGCGTTGCCGCAGCCGAGGTCGGCCATCCGCAGCGGCCGCCCCTCGGACAGCTCCGCTCCCGGTCCGAGCTCGACCGCCGCGTCGACGAGCGGCTCGAGGGCAGCCAGCAGGTCCTGGACCTGGCGGAACTTCGCCATCCGACTCGGCTTGACCTGGCCCTCGGACGTCGTGATGCCCAGGACCTCGAACAGTGCGTCCGCCTCGTCGAGCTTGCGGCGCTTGGCCCGGTCGTGTGCCCGGTCGACGTCGACAGGCTCCGCGCGGGCTGCCCGGTGCAAGAGCCAACGCCCCTTCTTCGTCACGCGCACCTGCAGCGTCTCGTTGCGGGTCTCGATGTGCCAGTTGGCATACCCGGCGGACAACAAGTCGTCGACGGCGGCGCGCGCGGAGTCGCCGGGCTCGACGTTTCGGGTGTGCGACTGGGTGTCGTCGTAGGCAGTCACCTGGAGGCGTCGGCCGGCCTTCACATCGACGTAGCGCAGCTCGACCCGGCGATAGGGCACGGTCTGGTTGCGCTGGCGCCCGGACACCACGGCGCGGGCGAGCCCGCCATCATCGAGAACCGCTTCGCGCACGAGGTCGAGCTCCACCGACGGCTGATCAGGATTCATCGCAGTGCCGCAGCCACGACGATGACGAGGAGCAGCACCAGGACGCCCGGGATGAGCAGACGGCGGTAGCGGGGGTGCATGCCGCGAGGCTACCTGCTGGCCAGGCGTCGGGTCAGGCGCTGCACTCGGCCAGGCGAGCACGGAACTCCTGCGCCCGCTCCCGGTCCCCGGACACCGTGACCCGGTCGTCACCGACCCGACCCCACAGCCACAGGAACAGGTCCATCGGGTGCCGCCGAGATCGTCGCGTCGGCGGGCGCCTGAGCCTGGTCGGCGATGCTCACCGACTTCTCCCGGACATCGCACACCCAGCGCTGCCCACCGGCCTCGACTGCGACCTGCGCATCGACCGGGTGCTCGGTCTGGACGCGCTCCTTCCACCAGTCGCCGGCCAACATCACGTGCAGCATCTCGTCGATGCCGTCGAGCGCAAGGTCGTCGGGGATGGGTGTGGTGTCGCCATGGGCCGCCTCACCGTCGTAGCGGTGCACGGCGATCTCGCACGCCATCCGGCGTACCCAGAAAGCGATAGTGGTGTCCGCGCCGAACGTCTGGGTCTGCTCCGCGAGCTCATGACGGGAGAATTCCTCGAAGAGGCGGGCTTTTGCGTCGCGCAGGAACGCAAGCTCCTCGTCGTCGGCGAACTCCCAGTCCGGGGGCCACGGGTCGGGCCAGGCGTTGTCGGCCATGACGCGGACCTTGTGCTCATAGACCGTGGCGACGTGCCAGACCACCTCGCCGACGTCCCAGCCCTCGCAGGCGGGAACGGCTGCCCGGAGGCCGCGCTCGCCCATCGCGATGAGACGGTCGGTGTCGTGGTCGATCAGCTCGAAGCAGCGCTCAGGCGTCAGCGGCGTCGTCATGCCGCCATCTTGGCAGCGTGCACCGACAGATCCCGGACATGGGTGTCCTGCCTCCACATCACCCAGAAGGTGGCCGCGACGACCGCCAGCAGCGTCACCCCGCCGCCACCGATCAAGGTCCAGCGTGGCCCGAACGTCTCCCCGACCCAGCCGACGACCGGCGCACCCGCCGGCGTCCCGCCCATCAGCACCATCATGTAGAGCGCCAGCACGCGTCCGCGCATGGCCGAGTCGACGGTGAGCTGGACTGCAGTCTGGAGTGCGTTGAGCATCGTGAGCGCGCACACGCCGACCACCGGCAACCAGAGCGCGAACAAGCCAGTACGACGGCATGAGTCCGGCCGTGATCTCCGCGAGCGCGAAGGAGAGGGCGGCCAGCACGAGCAGCAGCCGACGCGAATGGGCTCGGCGGGCCGCCAGCAACGACCCGGCCAGGGAGCCGATGGCCAGGAACGTCCCGAGGATGCCGTACTCGCCCGCCCCCTTGTGGAACTCACCGGTCGCCATCAGCGCGCTGGTCATCTGGAAGTTGAGTCCGAACGTGCCGGCGAAGAAGGCGACCACGAACACGAACACGAGGTCCGGCCGCTCGCGCACGTAGCGGACCCCGTCACGCAGGGCGCCCTTCGCCTTGGCCAGTGGGACGGGAGTCTCGAGCGCAGCGGGGTCCATCACCTTCAGCGAGTAGATGACGGCGAGGTAGGTGGTGGCGTTGATGAGGATCACCGCACCCGTCGCCTGTACGCCGGACCCCAGTGCAGCGATCATGAACCCGGCGACTGCCGGCCCGACCACCCGGCCGAGGTTGAACGATGCCGAATTGAGGCCGACCGCGTTGGGAAGGTGCTCGCGACCGACCATCTCCACGACGAAGGCCTGCCGGGCCGGGGTGTCGAAGGCCGTTCCACACCCGAACAGGAAGGCGAGCGCATAGACGTGCCACGGGTGTGCCACTCCGGTGACCGCAAGGAGACCCAGCACGCCCGCGCTCAGGGCAAGCGAGGCTTGCGTGAGGACGAGCAGCCGGCGCTTGGAATAGCGATCGGCGATGAGCCCGGCCATCGGCGTCACGAGGAGGAAGGGGAGGAACTGCAGTCCGGTGGTGATGCCGAGCGCTGTCCCGGAGTGAGTGAGCTCGAGCACCAACCAGTCCTGGGCCACGCGCTGCATCCAGGTGCCGGTGTTGCTGATCAGGCTCCCAGTGGCGTAGATGCGGTAGTTGCGCACCTCGAGCGCGCGGAAGGTCGGTGTCACGCGTGGGAGAGCTGCTCGAGAAGTGGGGCGGCGTCGCGCAGGATCTGGCGCTCGGCGGGGCTGAGCTCCTTGAGGCGATGGGTCAGCCAGGCGTCCTTGCGGCGGCGCGACTCGGCGATGACCTCGTGGCCGCGATCCGTCAGCGACACCACCACGACACGCTTGTCGGTCTGGTGCGGGTCACGGCTGACCAGGCCCTTGCCGGCCAGGCAGCCGACGGTCCGGGTCATCGACGGCGGCTGGACCTTCTCGGCCGCGGCAAGGTCGCCGATCGTCAGCGCTCCGCTGCGGATGAGGGTGCCGAGCACAGCCAGCTGGTTGGCCGTCAGGTCGTCATCTGACGTCGCGCTCGTTGCGGAGTCGACGGGAGAGCCGCATCACGGAGATCCGGAGAGCACTGGCCAGTCCTGCGTCGGTCCGAGCCAGCTTCATGACTTCGGTGGACATGGTCCTTAGCATAACTCATTAGCCATGCTAAGGACCACGTGGCGTCCACTACGTGAGCCAGTTGGTGACCGGGTCGATGGCGAAGTACAGCACGAACGCAGCCGCGACGAACCACAGCAGCGGATGCACCTGCGAGGCCTTGCCGCGCACGCCCTTCAGCACGACGTACGCGATGAAACCGGCGCCGATTCCCACTGAGATCGAGTACGTGAACGGCATCAGGATGATCGCCAGGAACGCCGGTAGCGCCACTTCGATGTCGCTCCAGTCGATGTTCGTGACCTGCGTCATCATGAGGAAGCCCACAACCACCAGTGCCGGCGTGGCGGCTTCGTTGGGGATGATGTCCACGATCGGGGCGAAGATCGGTCGTGAGCAGGAAGAGGATCCCGGTGACGACGCTGGCGAGGCCGGTGCGAGCACCCTCGCCCACCCCGGAGGCAGACTCGATGTAGGACGTGTTGCTCGAGATCGAGGCAGCGCCGCCGGCGGCCGCCGCGATCGAGTCGACGACCAGGATGCGCTGCGTGTTGATCGGAGTGCCGTCCTCCTGGAGCAGGCCCGCCTCGGCGCCGATCGCCGTCATCGTGCCCATGGTGTCGAAGAAGTCGGCCAGCAGCAGCGTGAAGATGAGCAGCAGCGCCGTGACGGTGCCGACCTCGGCGAAGGACCCGAACAACGAGAAGTTGCCGAGCAGCCCGAAGTCCGGCTTGTCGACGATCTTGTCGGGCCACGCAGGCACATTGAGGTTCCACGCCTTCGGGTTGAACGACCCGTCCGCCCCGAAGGCGGGTCCGACGTTGGCGGCCGCCTCGACGATGATGGCGACCACTGTCGTGGTCACGATCGAGATCAGGATCGCGCCTTTGACCCGCCGCGCGTACAACACGATCATCAGGAGCAGGCCGAAGATGAAGACGACCGTCGGCCAGCCGGACAGGAATCCGCCGATGCCCAGGTTGACCGGTACGGGTGGTGCCTCGGTACGGCGGACGAAGCCCGAGTCGACGAACCCGATGAAGGCGATGAACAAGCCGATGCCGACGCTGATCGCCACCTTCAGCTCGGCCGGCACAGCGGCGAAGACCGCCTTGCGGAACCCGGTGAGCACGAGAACCAGGATGACCAGTCCCTCGAGGACCACCAGGCCCATCGCGTCGGCCCAGGTCATCTGGCTGGCGATCGAAAAGGCCACGAACGCGTTGAGCCCGAGCCCGGTGGCCAGCGCCAGCGGAAAGTTTGCCACCACGCCCATGAGGATGGTCAGCACGCCGGCCGCCAAGGCGGTCGCGGCCGCGATCTGGGCGAAGTCAGCGGTGTCGCCGCCGGTGATCGAGTTGCCGCTCGCGTCGAGCGCGCCACCGAGGATGATCGGGTTCAGCACGACGATGTAGGCCATCGTGAAGAACGTGACGATCCCACCGCGGATCTCGCGAGGCACGGTGGAGCCGCGCTCGGAGATCTTGAAGAAGCTGTCCAGCCCGGTCGGGCGGGTGCCTGTGCGTGACGCGGCACCGGAGTTCGAGGCGTTCACGCGAGCTCAGCGTAGAGCTCGCGGGGGTGCAGCTCGGGGATCTGGGCGCGGCGTAGGCTGGACTCGTGTCGAAGCGCAGCGGTGGCCCGGACTCCGGTGGAGGCCGTCGTGCCGAGCGCCGTCCCGGTCGACCCAACCGGCCGCGGCCCGTCGACCGCATGCGGGAGCTGAAGGCGCTCCCCGACCCCGACCCGTTCGGCGGCCACCCACCCATCGAGTCCATCGAGATCCGGCAGAAGACCTATGTCACCGCAACGGCCGTCCATCCCCTTGACGTGACCGGCGTCCGCACCGTGACCGTGGGGGTCGTGTTGTGGTTCATCGCCTTCGTCGCGCTGCTGCCGTTCTACTCGACGCTGCAGGACCACGGCCGTGGCTGGTGGCTGTGGACGTGCATGGCCGGTTTCGGTCTCGGCCTGCTGGGTCTGGAGTACTGCCGTCGGCGTCGCAACCGGTTGGCGCAGCTGCCTCCACAGGAAGTCGAGACGAGCCCGCTCGGGGCAGCCGGTCTCTGACCAGTCAGTGCGAGATGACCTCGAGGTCGGTCTCGGCCCAGGCATTCTCGCGGTTGTCCCACGTCGCCCAGGTCATCGTGTCGTGCACGGGTGAAGAGGCCGACGGCGTGTGCTGGGACGGCTCGGTACGGACGTCGGAGTGCGCGCCGCAACCGTGGTCGAACGACACCACCTGGCCGTCACTCGGCGCCGAGCCGTTGGCGCAGACGCCGAACACCGAAGCGAGTGGCCCCTCGATCCGAACGAGGAACCCGCACGTGCCGCACCGGGCCGGCGCAGCTTGCGCGATGGGGGCGTCAGGGCCGCTGTCACCGGCGTACCACCGGTCGGCGGCGAGGTCGCGGCCGTTGACCGAGAGCACCAGCTCGCGTCCGAGACCCACCTCTCGCGACACTTCACGCTGTTCGCGCGCAGCGGCGGCGTCGAGCGCTGCGTCTCCGACGAGGTAGCCGGGTACGAGTCGCGGGTCGTCATCGGCGACGGGAAGCAGGTCGCCGGGGCCCAGATCGTCCTTGCCGACCCGCTCCTTGTACGGGACCCACTCGGGTGCCACGAGCGACGACTCCCCGGGCAGCAGCACGATCTCGTTGATCGTGACCTGCTTCTGCCGAGGCGCACGGGTCACCGTGACAGCCCATCGCCAGTCGGCGTATCCGGGCTGCTCGGACTCGAAGAACTGGGTGACGACGCGCTCGGCCTTCGGCCTCGCATCCGATGTGAACACCCACGAAGGCGTCTCCCACCGCCTCGACGAGGGCGGCGCGGGCCACTTCCACGGCGGCCGCGAGGGCAGCGTCGGTCTTGGCTGGCTTGGCCTGGCTCATCACTCAAGCATTGTCACCTATGGAGGTTCGCGCTGACGAATCGGGATCTTGACACACCACGGCGAGAGTCCGGGCATACCTACCGCCGTTCCAGCGCCCGCAAGGCAGGATGGGGGTGTGCCCGGGAAAGAGCGTGATGGCGAGCAACCGCGGGCGGCGCGACGCCCGGCACGACCCGGCGGCTCGCGGCCCGACTACGGACAGTCCGGTCACCTCGCCGGCAGTCGTGGCCCTACCGGGGCCACCCGCGCTCGTCGGGCTACCGACACGGGCAAGCGCGTTGCCGCGGCTGGCGGCCGAGCGGCGAGCGGAGCCCTGCGGATCGCCCGCCGCGCCTCCCACTCCTCCGGCGCCGGAGAGTCCGGCCTGTCCCGTCTGCTCGAGCTCAACGCCTTCAACTCAGGGGGCGACACCGCCCTCACCGTCTCGTTGGCGGGCACGCTGTTCTTCACCGCTCCGACCGACCAGGCTCGGGGTCAGGTGGCCCTGTTCCTCGGTGTCACCATGCTCCCGTTCGCGGTCGTCGCACCTCTGATCGGACCGTTCCTCGACCGGTTCCGACGCGGGCGTCGGTGGGCCATCGGCGTGACGTTCGCGCTGCGCGCTGCCGGCTTGTGGGTCATGGCAGGCGCCGTCGCGCACGACTCAGCCTGGCTCTTTCCTGTCGCCCTCACCTGCCTGATCGCCTCCAAGGCGTATGGCGTGACGCGCGCCTCGGCCGTACCCCGGCTGCTGCCGCCCGAGCTTACGCTGGTCAAGGTCAACTCCCGGCTCTCGATCGCAGCGATCTCCGGGGCGGTCATCGTCGGTCCGATCGCGGGTCTGCTGGCGACGGTGGGCGCCGAGTGGTCACTGCGGTTCGGCGCCCTGGTGTACGCCGGCGGGATCATGCTCTCGATCCTGCTGCCGTCACGGGTGGACTCCTCCGTGGGCGAGGAGCAGGTCGCCCTGCGGGACGTGACCGCCTCGGCCCGACGGGTGTCGATCCACTCGACCGTCGTGACCGGCCTGCGCTGCAACGCCGGACTTCGCTTCCTCTCGGGCTTCCTCACCATGTTCATGGCGTTCCTCCTCCGTGAGCATCCGATCGCGGGCTGGGAGGGCAGGCGGACCCTCCTGCTCGCGCTGGTGATCGGATCGGTCGGGGTGGGCAGCACGATCGGGACCGCGCTCGGGTCCTTGCTCAAGGACCGCAAGCCGGAGTCGACCGTCGTGGTGGTGCTGATCGCCGACGCGGCGGCGGCGGTGTTCTGCGCGCTGTTCTTCGGCGTGCTGACGGCCATGCTGCTCGGTCTGATCGCCGGGATGAGCCAACAGCTCGGGAAGCTCTCCCTCGACGCCCTGATCCAGCGTGACGTGAGCGAGAACGTCCGGACGAGTGTCTTCGCCCGGTCGGAGACCCTGCTGCAGCTCTCGTGGGTCGTCGGCGGTTTCCTCGGCGTCCTCATGCCGCTGATCGCCCGGCTGGGACTCTTCACGATCGCCGGCATCCTGGTCGCCTGGCTGTTCCTGGTGCTGCGCGGCCTGGTCCGCACCGCCCAGGCCAGGCCGTCTACGTGAGCGGAGAGCGCTAGAGCTCCAGCTCGTCGGCGAGCGCCCGCAGCAGCTGTGCAGTCTGCTTCGCCGCCCGCGGCTCGGGGTGGCGACCGCGGCGGAACGTCTGCTCGAGGTTCTCGAGCAGCTTCATCAGGTCCTCGACGATGTTGACCATGTCCTCCGGCTTCTTGCGCAGCGCCCTGGAGACCGAGGGGGTCGGGTCGAGGATGGTCAGCTGGATCGCCTGGTCGCCCTTGCGACCCTGGACGAGACCGAACTCCACCCGGGTGCCGGACTTGAGCGACTCGACTCCGGCCGGAAGGGAGTCAGAACGCACGAACACGTCGCCGCCGTCATCGGTGGTCAGGAAGCCGAAGCCCTTCTCGGCGTCGTACCACTTCACCTTGCCTGTCGCCACAGCTCGACCAACCGTTTCTTCCCGTAAACACAATGCACCTCCGAGGCTCCGGAGGCGCCTTCTCAGACTACAACCTCAGCGAAAGAGCTCCGGCTGCACGAGCCGCTCGTTCATCGCGCCGGAGCGGAAGCCCTGCGGGTCGACGAACGCGTCCTCGAATCCCGCCTCGACGACCGCCCGCACACATGCCGCAGCCAACACAGGGTCGGCGTCGACCGTGGCGAGCGTGGACGCATCCACCTCGATCCGCCCCTGGTCGCCCAGGTCACGCACGCGTAGGTCGGCCACCCTGACGTCGTACGCCGCCAGCAGGCCACGCAGGGACACCTCGGCCCGCTCGACTCGGGCCAACCGCCCGGGTGTGACCTCGATGCCGTAGGCGATGCGTGACGACAAGCAGGCCGCCGCCGGCTTGTCCCAGGTGGGCAGACCCCAACGGCGCGAGAGCTCCCGGATCTGGGTCTTCGTCAGGCCGGCGTCGAGCAGCGGGGTCACCGCGCCCCGTTCGGACGCGGCCCGGATACCTGGTCGGAAGCCGGCGATCGCGTCGTCGGCGTTCGTGCCGGTCGCCACCGCCGCGAAGCCGAGCCGGTCCGCCAGCGGGCTCAGGACGTCGAGCAGCTCGGCCTTGCAGAAGTAGCACCGGTCACCGGCGTTCGCCCGATAGCCCGCGCGGTCCATCTCGTGCGTCGACGGCGTCAGCTGCCGCACACCGAGCGAGGCTGCGAAGGCGGTTGCGGCCTGCTGTTCGGCGGTGGGCAGCGAGTCCGACACCGCTGTCGCGGCCGCCACCCGGTCCGGCCCGAGCACCCGGGTGGCGGCGGCCAGCAGGAAGGCCGAGTCTGCGCCGCCGCTGAAGGCGACGACCATGCTGCCGAGCCGGGCCAGGTTTCGTTCGAGCGTGGTCAGGCGTGCACCGAGCACGTGCTCGCCGAACCACTCGGGGAAGTCGCGGAGATCGGTCAGCACGACGTCGGCGCCTGCCGCGGAGAGCTCGTCGACGGAACACGGCCCGGTGGCGACGGCGACTGCGACAGCGCCGGCCGCCCTTGCCCCCTCGACGTCGTGCACGTGGTCGCCGACGTAGATCGCCGCGCCGTGCTCGCGCAGGGCATCCCCTTTGCCGACTCCCCAGAGACCGCCGACGACCTCATCGACGTCGAGACCGAGGTGGTCGACGTGATGGCGGACGTGGCGTTCGTGCTTCGCGCTGACCACGACGCTCCGACCTCGGACGCCGCGGACCGCCGCGAGGGCCTCGGCAACACCGGGCAAGGCCACGGAGCCGGTGATCGCGTGATCGGGGTAGAGGGCGCGATAGTGGCCGACGAACGTCTCGATCTCGTCGGCGGGTACCCAGTTCGCCAGCTCGGCCTCGAGCGGGGGGCCGAGGCGGGAGACCGCGAGGTCACTGTCGACGTACACCCCGGTTGCAGCCGACAGTTCTTCCCAGACCCGCTTGATGCCGGGTCGGCTGTCGATGAGGGTCATGTCCAGGTCGAAACCGACGACAAGGGGATCGGGCACAACCTAGACTCTAATGGAGCAAACGAGCCCGACCCGCCTCCGGCCGACCGGTCTGCTGCAGCGACGGCTCGTCCCGGGACCACCGTGGTGGTCCGGTGAGTGCTGCGGAGTCGGTCCCGGTCGACTGCGCTCAGGGTTGACTCGGCGACCCGCCCTCGTCAGCCTGGACGTTTGGAGTCCGACGGCCTGGACGTCTGACCCGAACGTCGATCCGATGCTGGCTGGGAGGTGACCGTGCGTTCGCTGCACCGCTCGCACGCGTCCGGACCTACCCACCGCGCGCAGCCACACAGGCCCCTGTTCCGACTGGTTGCCCTGGCCGCTGCCGTCGCACTGGCGGTGCCGTCGGCTGCGACCGCCCGCGGACCGCACCAGCCGCCGCACGGCCGCGGGACTGACCTCGACGCACACCTATCTGGTCGTGCTCGCGTCACCGCCGATGGCGACGTACGACGGTGGCATCCCCGGTCTGGATCGCACAGCCCCCCAGGACGGCCATCGCTTCCACGCCGATCGACGCGCGGCGAAGGCGTACCACGCCTACCTGCTCGCCGAGCAGGAGCAGGTGCTCGGCGACCTCGGCTCACCATCGGTGCTGTACCACTACACGGCGGCGCTCAACGGCTTCGCTGCCGAGCTCAGCGACGACCAGGCTGCCGCGCTGCGCGACCACACGGATGTCCTCGCCGTCGAGCGGAGTCGGGTCGAGCACGTCGCAGGGAGCCGGTCCCGCGACCGCCTGGGCCTGGCCGGCACTGGCGGCGTCTGGCAGTCCGTGGGTGGCGCCGAAGATGCCGGCAAGGGCACCGTCATCGGTCTCATCGACTCAGGCATCTGGCCCGAGAACCCGTCCTTCGCCGCGGTCCCGCTCGACCGCGAGACCACCCGGGCAACCTATCCAGGCTTCACCGGTACGTGCCCACCGGGCGAGCGCTGGGCCTCTTCGATGTGCAATGCGAAGGTGATCGCCGCTCGTTCCTTTGTCGCGGGCTTCGGCGCCGACCACCTGGCCTCGGCGGAGTTCGAGTCCCCGCGCGACGGCAGTGGGCACGGATCCCACACGGCCGCCATCGCGGCGGGCAATGCCGGGGTGGACGTCTCGGTGGACCACCAGCACTTCGGCCACGTCTCCGGAGTGGCGCCAGGCGCTGCGCTCGCGGTCTACAAGGCCTGCTGGGCAGCGCCGGACCCGGTGGACGACGGGTGTGCGACGTCGGACACCGCCAAGGCGATCGACCAGGCGGTCCACGACGGAGTCGATGTCCTCAACTACTCCGTGAGCGGTCACGACAGCCAGCTCACCGACGTCATCGAGCTCGCATTCCTCAACGCCTCCGCGGCGGGTGTCTTCGTCTCGGCGGCCGCCGGCGACGACGGGCCTGGCCTCGGGCACGGTCTCGCACTCCGGGCCATGGGTCACGACGGTTGCCGCCAGCAGCACGGACAGCTTCCAGGGCGCGCTGACCCTCGGCGACGGCCAGACGTTCACCGGCTCGATGGTGTCGAACCGGTCGATCCGCGAGGGCACGCTCCTCGAGGCCCGGGACGTCCCCGCCCGCGGTGTCTCCTCGGGACGAGCCGACCACTGCTTCCCGGGCTCGCTCGCAGCCCACCGGGTCGAGGGTGCCATCGTGATCTGTGCACGAGGCCAGAACGGGCGGGTCACCAAGAGCCGCGCCGTCGCGCAGGCGGGCGGGGCAGCCATGGTCCTCGTCAACCAGTCCCGCGGCAGCACCGACGCCGATCTCCACGCTGTGCCGACGGTGCACGTGACCAAGGCCGAGGGCAAACAGATCCTCGGTTATGTCCGGTCCGTCAGGCACCCGACGGCCAGCATCGACGCCGAGAGCGAGCGCCGACTGCCGGCGGCGATGGCCGACTTCTCCTCGCGCGGACCTTCACGGGTGAGCGCCGGTGACATCCTCAAGCCCGATCTCACCGCGCCCGGGGTGAGTGTGCTGGCAGCCGTCGCTCCACCGTCGAACTTCGGGCACCTGTGGGACCTGTACTCCGGGACCTCGATGGCCGCCCCGCAGGTCGCGGGCCTGGCCGCCATCATCGCCTCCCGGCACCCACGCTGGACCCCCGCCATGACGAAATCAGCCCTGATGACGACAGCTCGGCCGGTGGGGACCGTTCCGCTGCCGCTCCAGCAAGGTGCCGGTGAGGTCGGACCACAGGCGATGCTCGATCCGGGGCTGGTCTACGACGCCGGATACAACGACTGGCTGGGCTATCTGCGTGGCAGCGGCGACGCCGCTGCCGTGCGCCTGGTGGGCGGGTCGGTCGCGGGCGTCGACCCGGTCGACCTGAATGCGGCCTCGATCGCCGTCGGTTCTCTCGTCGGTGAGGAAACGGTCACCCGCACCGTCACGAATGTCGGTGGCGCGAGCGAAACCTACATCGCCCGGGTCACGGGCCTGCGTGGCATCGCCGCCTCCGTGTCGAAGCCCTCGATCACCCTGCGGCCGGGACAGTCCGCCACCTTCGACGTCACTCTGAGCGCGCGAGACAACGCACGGTACGGGCGCTTCGCTCATGGCGAGCTGGTCTGGCAGGGGTCGGCCGGCCATGTCGTGTCGAGCCCTGTCGTCGTACGCCCCGAGCTCGTCGACGCGCCGGCCGAGCTCACCGCGACCCAGCTGACCGGGTCGCTGGGCCTGACCGCACAGGCGGGCGTGACCGGCACGATCGACGCATCCTCGAGCGGGTTGGTCGGCGCCGCACCACACGGCTTCGTGCTCAAGACGGGCGCGTTCGACCTCAATGCGCCGCGCGCGGATGCCAGCACCAGCCGGTTCGACTTCCGCGTGCCCCCGGGCACGACGACGGCGCGGTTCGACGCCCACACAGCGAGCCCCGGCGATGACCTGGACCTGTACGTCTACCGCAGAGACTCACTGGTCGTCGCATCCGTGACACCGGGCAGCGACGAGCTGGTCACCCTGGACGACCCGCGGCCCGGCCGCTACCGGGTCTACACCCACGCGGCCTCGGCCGTCGGCGAGGTGACGCTCGGGTCGTTGACCGGATGGATCCTTCGTGGCCCGACGGACCGCCCGGTCGGCGACGAGGCCAGTGCGCCATTGCAGGTCACGCCGTCGCCGGTCGACGTCACCGGCGGCCGACCCTTCGGCCTGACCCTCGGTTGGCAAGACCTCGATGGGGCGTGGAGGTGGCTCGGTGTCGTCCGCTACGACGACTCCGACCAGCGGACGTTCCTCACCGTCAACTGAGGCCGAGCTCGGCCACCGACTTCTCGCGCATCTCGACCTTGCGGACCTTCCCCGTCACGGTCATCGGGAAATCGTCGACCACCAGCACGTAGCGCGGGATCTTGAAGTGCGCCAGCTTGCCGGCGCAGAAAGCTCGGACCGCCTCTTCGTCGAGCGGTGCGGCGCCTGCGCCGCATCCGGATCCACGCACAGACCTCCTCGCCGTACCTCTCATCCGGCACCCCGATCACCTGGACGTCCGCGACGTCGGGATGGGTGTAGAGGAACTCCTCGATCTCACGCGGATAGACGTTCTCGCCACCGCGGATCACCATGTCCTTGATCCGGCCGACGATGTTGGCGTAGCCGTCGTCGTGGATGCACCGCGAGGTCACCGGTGTGCATCCAGGCGTCCTCGTCGATCGCCTCGGCGGTCTTGTCCTGCTGCTCCCAGTAGCCGAGCATCACGGAGTAGCCCCGGGTGCACAGCTCGCCCGGCTCGTTGCGCGGCAGGGTCTCACCGGTCACGGGGTCGATCACCTTGATCTCGACGTGCGGGTGGACCCGGCCGATCGTCGACGTCCGCCGTTCGAGGTCGTCGTCCACGCGGGTCTGCGTCGACACGGGTGACGTCTCCGTCATGCCGTAGGCAATCCCGACCTCGGCCATGTGCATGTCGGCCACACAGCGCTTCATCACCTCGACCGGGCAGGGTGAGCCCGCCATGAGCCCGGTGCGCAGCGAGGACAGGTCGAACGACGCGAACTCAGGATGGTCTTGCATGGCGATGAACATCGTGGGGACGCCGTAGACCGCCGTGCACCGTTCGTCGCTGATCGCCTGCAGCGTCTGGCCGGGATCGAACGCTGGCGCCGGAATGACCATGGCCGCTCCGTGACTCGTGCAGCCGAGGTTGCCCATCACCATGCCGAAGCAGTGGTAGAACGGCACCGGGATGGCCAACCGGTCCTCGTGCGTGAACGAGATGAGCTCGGTCGTGAAGTAGCCGTTGTTGAGGATGTTGCGGTGGCTCAACGTCGCGCCCTTGGGTCGGCCGGTGGTGCCCGACGTGTACTGGATGTTGATCGGATCCCCCGGGCGGAGCCGGGCCATCCGCTCGCCGACTGTCTGCGGGTCGACGCTCCCGCCCGCTGCGATCAGCCGGTCCCAGTCGTCCGTCCCCACGTAGACCACCTCGCGAAGGGTCGGGCAGCCGCCCCGGACCTCGTCGACCATCGCTCGGTAGTCGCTGGTCTTGAACTCGGTGGCCGAGAGCAGCAGGGCCAACCCGGACTGGTTGACGGCATAGGCGAGCTCATGGGTCCGGTACGCGGGGTTGATGTTGACCAGGATCGCGCCGATCTTCGCGGTGCCGTACTGGGCGATGGTCCACTCCGCACAGTTCGGTGACCAGATGCCGACGCGGTCGCCGGCTTCGATCCCGGTGGCGATCAGCCCCCGTGCGAAGGCGTTCGACGTCCCGGTCGAGCTCGGCGTACGTCCAGCGCCGTCCGGTGGCGACCTCGACCAGCGCTTCGCGGTCGCCATGTGCCGCGACGGTGCGTTCGAAGTTGGCGCCGATCGTCTCTTCGAGGAGGGGTACGTCGGTGGGTCCGGCGGTGTACGACAACGCTGCGTCAGCCATATCCGGCAGCCTAGGACGGCATCCTGAGTCAGGCCATCCCCACACGTCCCGTTGGTGGGCCTCAGGCGCGAGGCGAGTCCTCCGCAACGCTCAGGAGACTCGTCGACAAACCAGTTGTTGCAGCAAGTTCGATCCGTAGAAATTTTCTGAAAGTCCCTTGTGGATAACGGGTTCTGGCTCGGCCGCTGATCCGAAAGTGTCGGTGGCGGGTTCTAGGTTTGTCCTATGAGTACGACGCAGGACCGCCACCGACCGTGGGCATCGACGATGCCTTCGGCCGGAGTTTCGCGGGGGTGCGTCGGGAGCTCGGCGACCTGGTCGACACTCCCACCTGGTCGTTGGACGACAAGCGGCTTGACCTCCGGATCGGTGAGGCACTGGCGGTCCGAGCCGCCGCTGATGAGCTGATCGCCCGGCTGGTCGCCGAAGCCGATGACCGCAACCTGCCCCACCGACTTGGCGCCTCCTCGACCCGGGCACATCTGATGACGGCGCACCGGATGTCGGCCGGGGAAGCCTCTCGGACCGTGCGCACTGCCAAGCAGCTGCACGGCACCACCGGGCTGACCGAACCGACCCGACGCGCGGTCGCCGCCGGGGCGGTGTCGGCCGAGCAGGGGGTGGTGGTCGCGGCTGCGGTCAACCGGCTCTCCCCCACCGTCGAACCGGACCGGGTCGAGGTAGCCCAGGCCGATCTGCTGGCGCATGCGCAGACGTTGTCGTTCACGCCAGCTGCAGGTGGCGGCGAACCACCTGGTCGAGGTGATCGACCCCGACACCGTCGACGAGACCCTGGAGCAGCAGCTCGCCGCGCAGGAACGCAAGGCGTTGGCATCGGCGTGGTTCACCGGCCAGTTCGGTGCCGACGGGATCGCCCGCGGAAGGTACGCCCTACCCAACCTGGTCTTCGGCATGCTCACCAAATATCTCGAAGCCGTGACGTCACCCCGCCGGGTCGCCACCGGCACCGGCACCGGCACCGGCACCGGCACTGCATCCCGGCTGAGACGACCGTAGAGGACCTGCCCTACGGGAACCGGCTCGGCCGGGCGTTGTGTGAGCTGATCGAACACCTCCCCACCGACGGCCACCCCCAGCACGGGGTCGCCAACGCCACCATCGTGGTCACCGTCGACGAAACCAGACTCCGGGCCGGGGCCGGGGAAGCGACCCTGGACACCGGTGGCGCGATCTCGGTCGGGGAAACCCGACGGCTGGCCTGCAACGCCGGCACCCTCCCGATCGTCCTCTCGGGTGACTCGAGGATCCTCGACCTCGGCACCAGCCGCCGCCTGTTCGACCGCCACCAGCGGCTGGCGCTGGCCACCCGGGACCAAGGCTGCGTCTTCCCCGGCTGTGAACGCCCACCCGCCTGGACCGAAGCACACCACCGCATCCCCTGGAGCGAAGGCGGAGCGACCGACATCGACAACGGCTGCCTCCTCTGCTCCTTCCACCACCACCTCATCCACCAAGGCGAATGGAACCTCGCCCTCGCCCCCGACGGCATCACCGAAGTCATCCCACCCGCCCGGATCGACCCGCAACGAAGACCCATCCGCCACCCACGCTTCAAACCCCGAACCGGATAGCTACGAACGAGTTCTGGCGCTCGAGCCTGTCGAGACCCTTTGATCTCGACAAGCTCGATCAGCGGGGACGCTAGAGCGTGACCGCGATCGACAGGAGCAGGTAGATCAGGCCGCGTGCCCAACCCGAGAAGGGCGCCGGCCCATCGGCTGACCCCTCGGTCTGGTCAACTCGGCGACGAGTGCACGCACGTCGGATTCAGGCGTCGCGTTTGATGAACAGCGTCGTGCCGGCAGTGAGGACGATCAGAACGCCCACAACGAAGACGAGCACGGCTGCGCCGACGCCCCACACGTTGAGGTCGGTCGCCCCGAAGCCCGCGAAAATGCTGTAAGGGTCGAACAGCATGCGGCGCCCGGCCGCGGCCGGGAGCAGGTTGGTGAGGTTGCCGATCTGCTCACTCTTGTTCGTGCCGATCGCCACCGTGATGCCGTACACGATCGGCTCGACCACCAAGGGGTAGGTCAGCGCCGCCACGATCGCGCCGGTCATGTTGCGCAACGTCGCCGCCAGCCCGAATCCCACGACGCTGAAGCCGAGGCAGTAGACCGTGTACGTGGCCATCGGCCGGATGATCTCGGACGAGAAGTTCACCTGGTCGAGGAATGCCCAGGTGATGAGCATGTTGAGCAGCAGCGTGGCCACGACGACCGTGAGCACCCAGGCCAGCAGCACGATCAGCTTGGCCGTCAGCAGCACGATCCGGTCGGGGATCGCGGTGAGAGTGGCCTTGTTGGTGCCGTATCGGTACTCGTGGCCGACCGCCATGCAGCCCATCACGGCGAAGAACGGCGCAGCCATCACCGGAATCACCGGTCCGGACGCCCCCGCCAGGACGGCGTACGTCGTCACCTGGGGAATATCCATGTCGGTCATGTCGGATGCGGAGACGAATACGGAGATCAGGAGCGTGATGGCGGCCGTGAAGACCAGTGCCATGCCCGACATCCAGTAGCTGGACCGGATCGTGGTGATCCGCACCCACTCGAACCTGAGCGCGCCCCTCATCGGTGGCCTCCATCGTCGGGTAGGTCCTGCGATGGCGGCGGCGGTCCTTGGGGTGGCGGTCCTTGGGGTGGCGGTCCTTGAGGGGGCGGCCCGCCGGGCGGTTGCCCGTACGTCGGCTGGTCGTAGCCCTGTGGCGGGCCATAGCCCTGCGGCGGGCCCTGACCAGCCGGCAGGCCATAACCCTGCGGTGCATAGCCGGGCTGACCTGGCATCGGGCCACCGAACGCGGACGCACCCGGACCGAAGCCCATCGAGGCGCGGAACTCCTCGGATGCGCCCGTCGCGTCGAGGAACGCCTCCTCGAGGGTGGCGTGGCGGTTGGTCAGCTCGAGGACCCGCAGGTTGAGCTCGTACGCGACACCCCCGACCGTGTCTGTGTCCATGCCGGTGACGACCAGACGACCATCGGGTTCTGTGGTCACCACGGCGTTGCGCACCCGCAGCTCGCGGGCCAGCCGCTCGAGGTCGTCGACCCGAACGACGACGGCGTTGCGGTTGCTGGTGGAGATGAAATCACTCATCCGCCCGCTGGCGATGAGAGAGCCCCGCCCGATCACCACGAGGTGGTCGGCCATCAGCGCCATCTCGGACAGGAGGTGGCTCGAGACGAAGATCGAACGGCCCTGACCGGCCAAGGTCTTGAGCATGGTGCGCAACCAGTGCACGCCCTGCGGGTCGAGACCGTTGGCGGGCTCGTCGAGGATCAAGGTCCCCGGGTCACCGAGCAGCGCCGTAGCGAGCCCGAGCCGCTGCCCCATGCCGAGGGAGAACGTCTTCGGCTTCGCGTTGGCCACGTCGCCGAGGCCGACGAGGTTGATCACGTCGTCGACGCGCGACCTCGCGATGTCGTTGGAGACCGCGAGCATCCGGAGGTGGTTGACGGCCTTGCGCGTGGGGTGGAACGGCTTGGCGTCGAGGACCGACCCGACGTGGCGCAGCGGCTGCTGCAAGTCGCGGTAGCGGACCCCGTCGTACGTCGTCACGCCGTTGCCGTTGTCGAGGCCCAGCATCAACCGCATGGTGGTCGACTTGCCGGCACCGTTGGGACCGAGGAATCCGGTGACAGACCCGGGGACCACGTCGAACGACAGTCCGCGCACCGCAGCCTTGCCGCTGAACGTCTTGCCGAGATCTCGCGCTTGAATGAGCGACATCGCCCCACCCCTTCGTCGTGTCCGGGCAATCCTGCCATGCCGGGCAGGCGGAGAGGCGGCCATCCACACCCGGCGCGCAATCGGACTACCGTGGACGTGATGAGCACCTCCACTTCGCCTCCGCGCAGCCTCACGCAGATGCTTCGCGAGCGCGACGACGCCTCCCTCGAGCGCCTGCTGCTCGACCGTCCCGACCTCGCCTTCCCGCCGCCGTCCCACCTGAGCGACGTCGCTTCGCGATGCACCACCCGTCATTCGGTCTCGCAGGCGTTGTCCACGCTGAACGCCTTCGAGGTGTGGGTCGCCCACCAGGTGGTGGCTCAACCAGGACTCTTCTCGCTCGACGGGCTCGACCAGCTCACGATGAGCGACGACGCGGACGCCGCCCGGGCCGCGCTCATGCGCCTGGTCGACCTGGGTCTGGTCTGGGGCAACCCGGTCGACCTGACGGCGCTGCGCCCGGTGCGAGCCATGTCGGCGGTCCTCGAAGCTGAACCCGCACCCGAGCGTCCCCCGTCAACGCCTCCGGAGCTGACTCGGGGACAGCGGAAGCCGTCCGTGGTCGACGCGGTCGCGTCGGGCTCGGCGTTCGAGTTCGTACGCCGGATGGACGTCCTGCTCGAACACTGTGACCACAGGCCGATGGTGCTGCGTCGAGACGGCGGCATGTCGACGCGGGAGGTACGCGCGATCGCGAGCCTCATCGACGTGCCTTCCGACAAGGCCAGTGTGATGGCCAACCTGGCTCGTCGGGCCGGTTTGCTCGGTCTCAGCAGCGACCGTGCGCACGAGGTCCTGCTGCCGACCGTGGCGTTCGATGACTGGCAGCGGTTGTCGCTGGCCCACCAGTGGGCGGTCGTGGTCGATACGTGGTTCAACCGGCACCCCGACAGTGGCGCCCCCTGGCTGAAGCGCACCGTGCTCGAGGCGTTCGGTGACCCCGGCGAGGGTTGCGTGGCCGAACGCGGCGACGTGATCCGGTGGGTCGACTGGCATCGACCGCGGAGGCCGGCGCGGACGGATCGTGCCGTCACCACCATGCTGGACCAGTCGGCCTGGATCGGCGTCACCGGACTCGATGCCGTGGCCTCGTTCGCGGCCACGATCGATGCCGACGCGTTGGACGACCTGCTGCCGACGCGCGTCGGGCATGTCCTCGTCCAGGCAGACCTGACCGCCATCGCCCCCGGACCGCTCTCGCCCGACGCGGCGCACGATCTGGGCACCCTTGCCGACATCGAGTCGCGCGGCGGCGCGACCGTCTATCGGATCAGCCCCGAGTCACTGGGGCGGGCGTACGGGCTGGGCTGGGGAGTCGACGAGATCCTGGCCACCCTGCGTCATCGATCCCGGACGCCCCTGCCGCAGGCCCTGGAGTACCTCGTCCAGGATCTCGACCGTCGCCTCCCCACACGGGCCGAGACGGCGACCGCCCGCGTGCACCGCGATCCCGAGCGTGGCACGCCCGTCACCGACGCAGACGACGCGACGCCGGAGGACCGCATGAGCGCCGCACTCGCGGCCGAGCTGGTAGGCGCCCTACGGAGGGCCGGGGAGCCCACCCGCCGGGTGAAGACGTCCGACCGGGACTCGACCGAGCACCTCTTCGACTCACCGCTCTCGACGCTGCGCGAGGCAGTCGAGACGGGCGAGGTCGTCTGGGTCGGGTACGTCGATCCCACCGGCAGCAGCAGCGAACGCCTCGTCCGGGCCCGGATCCTCGACGACGGGCTGCTGCGAGCCCAGGACACCCGCTCGGACGAGGAGTTCTCGGTCGCCGTCCACCGCATCACGGCTGCCCACATCATCCGCGCCGGGACGTAAGGCCTGCATGTCTGGATGGGCATTACGCAATCTGCGGCGGAGCACCTAGCATTGGCGTGTGGACTTCGTTCGCTACGCCGATTTCGCCGCCGGGCTCGTCAATGCCCCGCTGGAGAGTCAGCAGGACCTCGCTGACTATCTCGAGCGCCGGCAGTGGCTGCAGCGACGCATCGACGAACGCGACGTGCCCCCGCTTCGCCGGCTCCGCCGCGAGCTTCGCCCGATCTTCGAAGCCTCCGACGCCGGCAACGAGGAGCAGGTGGTCGGGCTCGTCAACACGCTGCTCTCGAAATACCCGGTCTCGCCACACATCGCCGGTCACGACGCCGAGTCCTGGCACCTGCACGTCGCCGAGCGGGGGTCGAGCGTGTCGGCACTGATCACCGCCGAGTGCATCATGGGTCTGGCGATGCTGGTGGTCGACTTCGGCCCCACCAGGCTCGGCGTGTGCTCGGCCGACAAGTGCGACAACGTCTTCGTCGACACCTCACCCAACCAGTCGCGGCGGTACTGCTCGGACCGCTGCTCGTCCCGGGCCAACGTCGCGGCCTACCGCGCCCGCCGCAAGGCCGAGGCACGCTGAGTCGCGATCCCCCACCCTCTTCTATTGACCACCCCACCTCACAGTTCGGGAGACACCGACGCATGACCGACGGTCCACTGATCGTTCAGTCCGACAAGACCTTGCTGCTCGAGGTCGACCACCCCCAGGCCAAGGAGTGCCGACGGGTGATTGCGGCTTTCGCCGAGCTCGAACGGTCCCCGGAGCACATCCACACCTACCGGCTCACCCCGTTGGGGCTGTGGAACGCACGCGCGGCCGGCCATGACGCCGAGCAGGTCGTCGATGCGCTGCTGAGCTTCTCCCGCTACCCGGTGCCCAACTCCCTGCTGGTCGACGTTGCCGAGACGATGGGCCGCTACGGCCGGCTGCGCCTCGACAAGCACCCGACCCACGGACTGGTGCTCTCCAGCGTCGACCACGCGGTCTTCGAGGAAGTGCTGCGCGCAAAGCGGATCGTGCCGATGCTCGGCATCCGGATCGATGCGGACTCCGTTGCCGTCCACACGTCCGAGCGGGGCAACCTCAAGCAGGCCCTCCTCAAGCTCGGCTGGCCCGCCGAGGACTTCGCCGGGTACGTCGATGGCGAGGCGCATCCGATCGCGCTGGACGAGACCGAGTGGTCGCTGCGGCCCTATCAGCGTGACGCCATCGACTCGCTGTGGGCCGGTGGATCCGGGGTCGTCGTGCTCCCGTGTGGCGCCGGGAAGACCCTGGTCGGCGCCGGCACCATGGCCAAGGCTCAGGCGACCACGCTGATCCTCGTGACCAACACCGTGTCGGCCCGGCAATGGAAGGAAGAGCTGCTGCGCCGTACGTCGCTGACGGCCGACGAGATCGGCGAGTACTCCGGTGCCGTCAAGGAGATCCGACCGGTCACGATCGCGACGTACCAGGTGATGACCACGCGGCGGAAGGGCGTCTACGCCCATCTCGAGCTGTTCGAGGCACGCGACTGGGGCCTGGTCATCTACGACGAGGTCCATCTGCTGCCCGCGCCGATCTTCCGGATGACCGCCGACCTGCAAGCCCGGCGTCGGGTCGGACTCACCGCCACGCTGATCCGGGAGGACGGCCGCGAAGGCGACGTGTTCTCGCTGATCGGGCCGAAGCGCTTCGACGCACCGTGGAAGGACATCGAGGCGCAGGGCTACATCGCACCGGCCGAGTGCATCGAGGTGCGCGTGCAGCTCACCGAGAGCGAGCGATTCGTCTACGCGACGGCCGAGCCCGAGGACCGTTACCGGCTGGCCGCGGCGTGCGACAGCAAGCGGCACGTCGTCGACACCCTCATCGCCGCCAACCGCGACGAGCCGACGCTCGTCATCGGGCAGTACATCGACCAGCTCGACGACCTCGCCGAGCACCTCGACGCCCCCCTGATCAAGGGCGAGACACCGGTCAAGGAGCGCGAACGCCTGTACAACGCCTTCCGGCAAGGGGAGATCTCGCTGCTGGTCGTCAGCAAGGTGGCGAACTTCTCGATCGACCTGCCGGACGCGACCGTCGCCATCCAGGTGTCGGGGACGTTCGGATCACGTCAGGAGGAGGCGCAGCGACTCGGCCGGCTGCTGAGGCCGAAAAGTGATGGTCGCTCTGCCCGCTTCTACAGCGTGGTCGCCCGTGACACCGTCGATGCGGACTTCGCCCAGCACCGGCAGCGGTTCCTCGCCGAGCAGGGCTACTCGTATTCGATCGTCGACGCCGACTCGCTGTCCGACCCGAACACGACCTGACCGACGTTCTAGTCGACGAAGACCCGCTCGTCGATGAGCTGCTCGGCGACGCGCTTGCCCTCGGTCTCGAACCGGCCCTGGTTGAAACGCTTGCGGAACTCCAGGTCGATCTTGTCGACGCCGTTGCGGTTCTTGTCGATCGAGATCACGGCGAAGTCGCGGTAGCGGTCGGCGTTACGGGTGTCGTAGACGAGGTGGTGGCGGGCCACGACGTCGAACTTCTCGTTCATGACGAGGACGGTGTCGGCCTCGTAGGCCAGCGATGAGGACCCGCGCATGTGCTCGGTGCGCATCCGCTTGCCCGTCGACATGCCTTCCTTGTCCGCTGCGACGATCGACAGGACCGGCACGTCGAGCTCCATCGCCAGGTCCTTCAGACCCTCGACGACGCGGCTGATGCGGTCGTCCTCGAGGGTCGGAGCATTCAGCACCTTCACCTTCTGCAGGTAGTCCACGACGATGAACGGCAGCTGGCCGGTCTGCTCCCGTGCGGCTTCCACCGTCTCGCGGATGACCTCCATGGTGGTGGTCGTTCCGGTGGAACGGTGCAGGATGAGCCGGTCGGAGTACGTCGCAATCGCTTTGAGCGCCTCAGGGGCGCCGGTGCAGTCGGCGAGCCGGCCGTGCAGATCGCCACGGCTGCCGTCGACGCCTTCGAAGGCCCGGCGGACCCGGTCCAGTCCGACGGCCGGGATGCCCGCGAACTCACCGGCCTCGATCGCGACGAGTCGCTGGAGCATGGTGATCGGGTCGTGCTCGAAGTTGAAGTTCACGACGGCGCGCCCGGACTGCGCGATGTACCGCAAAATCTGGAGGGCGAAGGTGGTCTTGCCCAGGCCCTGGGGTCCGGTGAGCAGGACGAGATCGCCGGAGCGGAAGCCACCCGCGAGGTGGTCGTCGAGCGCTGCAAAGCCGGTCGGCCACACCCGGGCCGCCGCATGGGAGCCGCCGCGGAGTCGGCTGTCGGCCTCGTCCACGACGTCCGCGAGAGTCTGCGCGTCTTCTTTCACCTATCGATTGCATCACTTAGTGTCACGGAGAGCACGCGATTCCGTGAGTATCAGCCGATCGGTTGGTATGGCGTGGACGAACGGCCCTTGTCGTACCGGGCGTAACCTGACTCGTCGAGGAGCCAGTTCGGGCCAGGCGAGTGGCCAGACCCAGCGACCAACCGAGCAGCCCGTGGCGGCAGGCGGGGAGGGCTGCGTCGGAGCGTGGGGGCGCCCGGGCGGAAAACGCTTCGTCCGCGGGCTGGCCAGGTTGCTAGGCTCCGGCCAGTGAACGACGAGATCACCCGCGAACAGGACCACCTGCTCCAGTCGCGGGAGGCGTTGCACCGCATGCGTGAGCGGACCGCCTCGATGGAGGCGCTGAGCGGAGATCGCGTCAGTGGCGAGTACCTGAAGTTCACCCTCTGGAAGCGCATGAAGGCCCTCGAGGACGATCCCGCGGTCCCGCTCTTCTTCGGCCGGCTCGACTACGGCGACGCGGCGGCTGCCGCCGACGAGAGCGTGGGACTTCCTGGCGAGCGGTTCTACATCGGCCGTCGGCACGTCACCGACGAACAGGGCGACCCGCTGGTGGTCGACTGGCGCGCGCCGATCTCCCGACCGTTCTACCGCGCCAGCACGTCGACCACGATGGGCGTGCGGCTCCGGCGGCGCTTCGGTTTCCACCACGGCGAGGTCACGGCGTACGAGGACGAGACCCTCGGGCAGGACGCTGTCAGCACCGCCGAGACGGCCAGCCGGTTCGGCGAGCGAGCCGGTGGACCTGCACAGCGCGATCCTCGAGGCCGAGATCGAGCGGCCGCGCACCGGTCCGATGCGTGACATCGTCGCGACCATCCAGCCCGAGCAGGACGACATCGTCCGTGCCGACCTGGCCCGTTCGGTCTGCGTCCAGGGCGCGCCAGGTACGGGCAAGACGGCGGTCGGCCTGCACCGGGCGGCGTACCTGCTCTACACACATCGGGACCAGCTCGACCGTCAGGGCGTGCTGGTAGTCGGTCCGAACGCGTCATTCCTGCGCTACATCGCCGACGTGCTCCCCGCCCTGGGCGAGATCGACGCCAAGCAGACCACCGTCGAAGAGCTGGTCGCTCATGTGCCGGTCAAGGCCGTCGACCCGGTGCCGGTCGCCCGTATCAAGGGTGACGTCCGGATGGCGACCGTGATCGAGAACGCCCTGTGGGCCATGCTGCAGCCGGCGCTGGAGGGGCTCGTCGTGCCGATCGGAGCCCGGAGGTGGCGCGTGCCGGCGTACGAGGCGGACGAGATCGTCGCGGAGCTCAGGGCCCGCGGCATCCGGTACGGCGCCGGCCGCGCCATGCTGCCGCAACGGCTGGCGCACGCGGTCCTGGTGAAGATGGAGCTCGCCGGTGACTCCCCGGATGACCGGGTGCAGAACTCGGTGGCACGGAGCCGACCGGTCAAAGCCATGACGGACGTCCTCTGGCCGGCCGTCGACCCGCGGCGCCTGGTGATGCGGATCCTCAGCGACCCGGCCGCGCTGGCTGCGGCCGCGGACGACAGCCTCGACGCCGACGAGCAGGCGGCGATCAGCTGGGCCAAGCCGCCGAAGGGGCCGGGATCGGCGAAGTGGTCCCTGCACGACGCCGTGCTCGTCGACGAGGCGGCTGACCTCCTCGACCGCACGCGGAGTCTCGGACACGTCGTGCTCGACGAGGCGCAGGACCTGTCGCCGATGATGCTGCGCAGCGTGGGCCGGCAGTGTTCGACCGGGTCGGCAACGATCCTCGGTGACCTGGCGCAGGCGACGACCCCGTGGGCGGTCTCGAGCTGGGAGACGGCCTTGGAGCACCTCGGCAAGCCGACGGCTCACGTCGAGGAGCTCACGGTCGGGTTCCGGGTGCCCGGAGACGTCATCGACTACGCAGCCGGCCTGCTCCCGGCGATCGCACCCACCTTGCGCAAGCCGACCTCGGTACGCCGGGCGCGCGGCGAGCTCGACCTCCGCGCCTCGAGGGACGTGATCGGTGACGGGGTCGCGGCCGTGCGCGCGCTACTCGATGAGGACGGCTCGATCGGGTTGATCGTCCCCGACGCCCTCAGTGACACGGCGAACGCCGCGCTCTCCGCAGCCGGGGTCGACCACAGCGTCCTGGGTCGCGACGACGACATCGAGGCCAGGGTCGACGTCGTACCGGCGTCACTCGTCAAGGGCCTGGAGTTCGACCACGTGGTGTTGCTCGAGCCTGCCGACATCGCCGCCGCCGAAGCCGACAGGGTCACGGGCCTGCGTCGCCTCTATGTCTGCCTCACCCGCGCCGTGACGTCGCTCGTGGTCCTCCACGCCCGTCCCATCCCCCGCGCCTGACCGAGCCACCGAGCACACCCGAGACGTTTGCCTTGTGCACAAGCCACCCGCCTACTTACCTAGGCGGATTCGCCTTGTGCAGAAGGAAGGTGGCTTGTGAACAAGGCAAACGCGTAGGGCGAGGTGGGCAGCTACGGAGGGGAGGTCAGCCGAAAAGCCCGCCGGCGTTGAGACCGCGGGCGTCCTGCTTGAGCGCGGTGTCGATCCCGAACGCCGACGCGAGCACGATGCTGTGCAGCGGCTGCGGAAGCTGCTCGTGGATCTGGACGACGTAGTTGTCCGCCTGGGTGAACATGGTCTTGGCCAGGCCCTCCCAGGTCTTCGTGATCCGAGCCACCTCGCGACCCGTGTGGTCCTGGATGTTGAAGTTCCAGGCCCGCCAGTTCTCGCCGTTGAGCATGCCGATCTGCTGCCCACCCGACTCGAGTGAGAAGCGGATCTTGCCGATCACGTTCTGCTGGACGATCTGACCCAGCTCCCGTCCGTCACCGCCTTCGACGATGATGCGCGACTTCATCCACTTGCGTGGTCGCGTCAGTGCCAGCACCACCTGGCCGTCACGGTCGACGACCTGGAGCTTGTGGGTCATGAACTGGTCGACGTCGGCAACGAACCGGGCCACCTTCTTCAGCGTGCTCTGTCCGACCTGCCGGACCGCACCGATCTGCTGACCGTGCTGGTCGTAGATGGCGAACTCCTGGTTGATCTCGATGAGCTTCGCCTTCTGGTTGACCACCAGCACGGCCTCGGTGAAGAGCGTCCCTCCCCCGTCCGCCACACCGGCCACGCCCGCGCGCTGCACGTCGCGTTGTACCTTCTCGGTCGCCCGGTTGACGGTAGGGACGTGCGCGGTTCCTCCCGGTGGGTCGACGCTCTGCCGCCCGTGGCTGGCCACGTGCTCGGTCCAGTTCTGCCCGTCGTAGTAGCGGTGCTCGTGACGGCCCCAGGGGTCCGGGTACCAGTTGGGCGCGTGACCCGTCATCTCAGTCATGAGGCGAACTGTAATCGGGAGGATGGATCATGGAGTCGTGAAGCCCACAGACTCTGTCGCGATCGTGAGATGGGAACGCGACTTTCCAGGACTGTCCGCACTCGGCCAGGAGCTCGTACGCCGCTACGGTTCGGTCTCCCGGAGCTACCACGACGCGCGACACCTGCTCGAGGTCCTCGACGCCGTCGACGCGATGGCCGACGAGACGGCTGACGCGCAGGCCGTCCGTCTCGCCGCCTGGTTCCACGACGCCGTCTACGACGTCCGGGCGGCGGACAACGAGGAACGCTCCGCCGAGCTCGCCGAGGCGGTGCTGCCGACGTATGGCGTCGACGAGGCAACCGTCGGTGAGGTGGCCCGGCTGGTCCGCCTCACCGAGACTCATGACCCCACTCCCGGTGACGCCAACGGTGAGGTGTTGTGCGACGCCGACCTCGCCATCCTCGCCAGTGACGCGGACCGCTACGCGTCGTACGTCGACGGGGTCCGAGCGGAGTACCGGCATGTCGACGATGTCACGTTCGCCACGGGTCGATCCGCCGTCCTGCGCCAGCTCCTCGGTCTCCCGAGCCTGTTCCGGACGACGTACGGCCGGCTCGCCTGGGAGGTGCCTGCCCGCTCCAACGTGACGAACGAGCTCGCTGAGCTGACTGCCGGGTCGAGCGACAGGGTGCGTGGACGGTCGGGCCAGCCGGCCGAAGGGGCGACCGACTAGGCGAGCGGAGGTACGGACAGCTCCAGCGAACGACGGTCGGCATCGAGCGTCCCCGCGACTCCGAGCGGCACCGTGGCACTCGAGGGGGTGTGTCCCACATCGAACCCCCGGATGAGCGGCACCCCCAACGGCACCAGTCGCTGCTCGATCACCCGGTCCACCTCGGCCGGGTCCCCGCAGTCGGTGAACGCACCGACGACGATTCCGGCGACACCTGCGAACCAACCGGCCCGGATCAGCTGGGTGAGCAACCTGTCGACCCGGTAGGGCTCCTCACCGATCTCCTCGAGGACAGCGATCCCACCGGTAGCCGGCCGGCTGAACGGCGTACCCAGGTCGGCAGCCAGCACCGCCAGGTTGCCCCCGATGAGCACGCCCGACGCGGTTCCGCCGACGAGCGTGGCCGTGTCGTGGCCGACCAGCAGGTCGACGGCGGTCGGCTCCAGCACGGTGCAGCGGAGCTGTTCGGCGCTCGCCTCGGTCGCCCTTCCCAGCGACGTCACCACGTGGCCGTGCAGAGTGACAAGCCCCAGCCTCGTGGCGACCGCCTGATGCAGCGCCGTCACATCGGAGAACCCCACCAGCAGCTTCGGCTCCGCCTCCGCCAGCCGCCGCCAGTCGAGCAGGTCGACCATGCGCTGCGCGCCGTACCCACCGCGCGCCACCCAGACCGCGGCGAGGTCGGGGTCGGCCCAGGCGGCCGTGAAGTCGGCGGCCCGGTCCGTGTCCCGGGCCGCGAGGTAGCGAAGCGACGGATGGCCCGCGAGAACGTGGGGCCCCACCTGCACCCGCAGACCCCAGGACTCGAGCCTGGCCACGCCGGCGCGCAAGCGCTCCTCCGGCACGACGCCCGAGGTGGCGACCACACCCACGGTGTCACCGGCGACGAGCCGACGGGGCCGGAGCAGCGCGTTGCCGAGGCTCGGCGGGCAGGGGCGACCGCCTTGCGTCGCCGCAGCCCGGTCTCCTTCAACCGTGCCACCAGCTCGCGCGAAGGGATCGGGATCGCACCGGCCGCTACCAGCCGGTGGTACGCCTCGGCGGGTACGTCGTAGTGATCCCGCTCGAACCCGCGACGCGGGACCCCGTGGTGAGCGGCGAACCGGTGCAGGTCGTCCAGTGACACGTCACTGACGAGGTGCGACCACAGCCGGCCGTGCGCCGGCCACGCGGGCGGATCGATGAAGATCGTCACCCGATCACCGTGCCACACCCCCCGATTCGTGGTCGGTGCGCCCGGCGCCGCCAGCCACCGGATGTCGGCGCTCCGCGCTGATCAGGTCAGCCAGGCAGGTGACTCTGATCCCGCCTCCGGGCCATCCACCTCAGCAGGTACTTGCGTCCGTACACCACGGGTCCGGCGAACAGGATCACTCCGAAGAAGATCACCAGCGCGTTCTGGTCGTGAAAAACCACCACAGCCGCCGCGATCAGGACCATGATGGCGACATCCAGCGTCCAGTACACCGCTCGGGGACTCATCGGTTCAGCCACCTGCCGAACGTCTCGACCTCGCGACCAGCGTCGCAGGCACCTGCCCACTCTCCGACGCCAACCGCCCAGGCTCCGCAAACTCGCGCAGCTGCTCCACATCCGCATCCGTCACGGCCAACACCCTAAACGGAGAACAACCGCGCCGGACGGCGCTCCTTCCAGTTCCCTCCTCGACGGCCGTTCACGATCGAAAACCGCGAAAATCTGATCGCGGGGAGGTAGCTGGGCGCCCAAGATCAGGCCGTGCCTGCTCCGGTGCCCCGACCCAGGCCGCAGGCGTCGTCGAGCAGCATCCGCCAGGAACGAACGAACCCCGCGTCGACGTGCGCCTTGGACCAGGACTCCCCCGGTCGCACGGCCGCCCCCAGATGGACTGCCCGGACACCGGCCTGCACGAGCCACGGGACGTGTTCGGGTCGGACGCCGTCGGCAGCGATGGCCAGCGCGGCGAATTCTGGGGCCGACTGCGCCAGCGTCACCAGGTCTTCGAAGCCGGAGTCCATACCGAGCACGGCTCCCGCCGTGTGTACGCCGTCGAGTCCCGGCAGCCCGCCCAGCTGGCGGACCGCCCTTCGCGGCTCGAGGATGTGGTCGAACGCACGGTCGAACGTCCAGGGCTTGCCCAGCAGCCCGTCGGCGAGCGCCGCACAGGTGTCGACGTCGATGTCGAGGTCGCGGGTCAGGAACCCGAACACGAATCCCTCCACGCCGACCGAGAGGTAGTCGGCCACCAGACCGCGCAGCCGCGCGAACTCGCCGCCCTGAGTGGTGAAGCCGTCGCTGAGCCGCAGCGTGACGCGCACCGGCAGGTCGGTGGCCCGCACGATCGCGCTGACGATGCCGGGTTCGACGGAGCGGAACCCCGCCTCACCGACCGCAGCCACGTGCAGTCGGTGCGCCCCACCCTGCTGGGCTCGCTCGGCGTCCTGCGGGTGGAGTGCGACCACCTCGACCAGTGGCGATCGTTGGAGTTCTGTGCTCATTTGAACAGAGTGCCAGGATGGAGGGCATGACTTCGGCAGACCCGCTGATGGCCGCGCGAGCACGTGTGCTCGCCGATCTGGCGGCACAGGGGCTCGTCGACCCGCACACGGTGTCCGTGGTCGAGGACTGCGTCTCCCAGCGCAGGTGGTGGTTGTCGCAGTGGGCCAAGGGCGCGCCGTTCGTCGACGGGCTGGTGGCGCAGGACGTGCAGGACACGTTGTTCGACGAGTCGCGTCGGTGGCCGTTGTGCTCCGGGTGCGCCGACCCCATCGAGCACAGCCTCTCGATCGAGCCGGAGCTCGGGCCGGATCCCTACTGGGTCTGCTCGGAGTCGGGACACGTGGTCGCGCCGCTCGGTGCCCTGCCGGCGTTCAGCTTCCCCGACGACTGAGCGGCCCTGAGAACCGAGCCGCACCAGGAACTGAGCGGCCCTGGGAATTGAGCCGCACTAGGAGCGGTGGAGGAGCTTGCGCAGCAGCCACACCGCGACCAGTGCACCGATGACGTAGGGCGCGTACCGCTTGATCAGGACGGGCAGCACCGTGGCCCCGAGATCGAGCTCCGCTGCCACCGGCTCAGCCGGAGCCGACTGCGCCGCCGACCGAGTCGAGGAAGGTGCCGAAGGCGGGCTGGTCCGGCTCGACGTAGCGCTCACCGCCGCAGCTGCCTGTTCGGCGATAGGCGTGCCCTCGGTGTCGGCCGCCGGGGCACTCTCGACCTTCTCCGACGGCTGCGGCGGTGCCTCCGAGGTGCCCAGCTTGTCCTCCAGGCAGGCCGCGAACTGGGCGAGCAGCTTGTCGCTGACGTCCTGCATCACGCCGCGCCCGAACTGTGCAGGCTTGCCGGTGATGTTGAGGTCGGTCACGACGACGACGTCGGTCGCGTCGTCGCCGGCGCTCTTCAACGACGCCGTGACGCTGGCCGCGGCGGTTCCATTACCGCGCTTGTCCTTGCCCTTTGCCTCGATCACGGCCCGGTGGGACGCCTCATCACGTTCGACGAAGCGCCCCGTTCCCGTGTACTGCAACGAGATGGGTCCGAGCTTGACCTTGCACAGTCCTTCGAAGGTCTCACCGTCGTAGGACGTGAGAGCTGCTCCGGGGAAGCACGGCGCGATGCGCTCCAGGTCGTTGAACGCCGCCCACGCGACGTCGACGGATGCAGGCACGGTGAACGTGTGCGTCAACTCCATGGCCAGCGGGGCTCCTTCGTCTCGACAGCGATCAACCAGGCACCGGAGCGAGTGATCGTCGCTCAGGCGCCGGCTGCGGCCAGGACAGCCCGACCCGTCAGCACGCTCGCGAGGTGTCGACGGTACTCGGCGTCCCCGTTGGTGTCCGAGGGCGGGTTGGTCCCGTCTGCGGCCTGGGCGCAGGCTGCCTTGACAGCCGCCGCCGAGGCCGGCTGCCCGACCAGCGCCTGCTCGACTGCGGTGGCACGCAGCGCGGTCGAGCCCATGTTGGTCAGCCCGATCTTGGCCGCCGTGATGTGCCCACCGTCAGACTGCACCGCCGCTGCGACCGCCACGATCGACCACTGCTGAGCCACCCTGGTGAACTTCTCGTAGTGGCCTCCCCACCCGGTGTGCTTGGGGATGCGGATCTTCGTGAGGATCTCGTTCTCTCCGAGCACCGTCGTGAACAGGTCCTCGAAGAAGTCGGCTGCCGCCACGGTCCGTTCGCCCTCCGCGCTGGCGATGACCAGCTCGGCGTCAAGCGCGAGGATCGGTGCCGGAAGGTCCCCGGCCGGGTCGGCGTGGGCAAGCGCCCCACCGAGCGTGCCGCGGTGCCTCACCTGTGGATCGGCGACCGTCTGGGCGGCCTTGGCGAGGACCAGTGCATGCTCCTTCACCAGCGGGTGCGTGGCGACGTCGTCATGGGTCGCCATGGCGCCGATCACGATCGAGTCGCCGTCCTCGGTGATGTCGCGCAGCCCGGGGACCTTGCCGATGTCCACGAGCAGGGTGGGCGCGGCCAGCCGGAGCTTGAGCACGGGGATCAGGCTGTGGCCGCCAGCCAGCACCTTGATCTCGTCCGCGTCACTGCTGAGCGCCGCGAAGACCCCGGCCATCGTCTCGGGTGCCGTGTAGTCGAACTCGGCCGGAATCATGACGCTCCCCCTTCAGAGGTTGTGGCGTTGTGAGACGGCAGAGCGCCGTCATCGACCGTCGGGTTGCCGGTCGGGGTGGCGGCTCCTGATGACGCGTGTTGGATCGCGGTCCAGACCCGGTGTGGCGAGCAGGGCATCTCGATGTCCTTGACCCCGAGGTGACGAACGGCGTCGATCACGGCATTGACCACCGCAGGCGTGGACGCAATGGTGCCGGCCTCTCCGACCCCCTTCACGCCGAGTGCGTTGCCGGTGGCAGCCGTCTCGTTCCGGGACGTCGTGAGCGACGGTACGTCGGCAGCGCTCGGCACGAGGTAGTCGACGAAGGAACCCGTCACCAGCGTGCCGGAGTCGTCGTACAGGGCCTCTTCGAACAAGGCCTGCGCTATCCCCTGGACGACGCCTCCGTGGATCTGGCCTTCGACGACGAGCGGGTTGACCACCTTGCCGACGTCATCGACACAGGTGTAGTTGCGGATGGCCACGTTGCCCGTCTCGGTGTCGACCTCGACAGCGCAGAGGTGGGTGCCGTGCGGGAACGAGAAGTTGGCCGGGTCGTAGGTCGCGTCGGAGTCCAGCGAGGGCTCGATGCCCTCCGGCATGTCGTGCGCCGTGAACACGGCGAGCGCGATCTCGGCCAGGCCCTTGCTGGCACCGGTGCCCTTGACGCTGAACGAGCCGTCCTTGAACTCGAGGTCGTCGACGTTGGCCTCGAGCAGATGAGCCGCAATCGGCTTCGCCTTCTCGATCACCTTGTCGGCCGCCGCCACGATCGCCATACCCCCGACAACGAGGGAGCGGGACCCATAGGTGTCGAGCCCTCGTACGGAGATCTGCGTGTCGCCGTGCAGGATCTCGATGTCGTCGAACGGAATGCCCAACCGGTCAGCGACGATCTGGCTCCACGCGGTCTCGTGGCTCTGGCCGTGCGGGCTGGTGCCGGTGACGACCTCGACCTTCCCGCTGGCGAGCATCCGGATGGCCGCGTGTTCCCAGCCACCCGCGCCGTAAGACAGCGCACCGAGGACGCGCGACGGCGCGAGCCCGCACATCTCGGTGAATGTCGAAACGCCGATGCCGAGCTGGACGGGATCACCGTCATCGCGCCGCTTCTGCTGCTCGGCGCGCAACGCGTCATAGCCGAAGAGCTCCATGGCCTTGTCGGTGGCCGCTTCGTAGTTGCCTGAGTCGTACTCCATGCCGGCGACCGTCGCGAACGGGAACTCGTCGTGCGAGATCCAGTTCTTGCGCCTGATCTCGACCGGGTCGACACCGAGCTCGACAGCGAGCTCGGTCATCATCCGCTCGATCGCGAACGTGGCCTCGGGACGACCGGCGCCGCGGTAGGCGTCGGTCCAGTTCTTGTTCGTGAAGATGTTGCGGCAGGTGAACCGGTAGGCGTCGAACTTGTAGATGCCGTTGAACATGAATGCGCCGAGGATCGGGACCCCTGAGGTGACCAGACCGAGATAGGCACCCATGTCGGCGAGGATGTCGGCCTTGAACCCGGTAACGACGCCGTCCTTGGTGGCCGACAGGGTGAGGTGCTGGATCTGGTCACGGCCGTGGTGCCCGGCCATGATCGACTCGCTCCGTGTCTCGGTGTACTTGCAGGGCTTGCCCAGGCGGTTGGCCACCACCAACGTGATCGCCTCCTCCGGGGTCACCTGGAGCTTGCCACCGAAGCCGCCGCCGACGTCGGGTGCGATGACGCGGAGCTTCGACTCCGGGATGTTGCACGTGAGCGCCAGCATCAACCGCAGGATGTGCGGGATCTGGGTGGCGGACCACATGACGATCTGCTCGCCGGTCGGGTCGACCACGATCGACCGAGGCTCCATGAACGAAGGGATCAATCGCTGCTGCCGGAACGTTCGCTCGATCACGATCCCGTTGTCGCGGGCTTTGGCGATCTCGTCGTCGACGTTGGTGCCCGAGCCGGCTTCGGCCGAGTCGTAGACCCAGGTTGCGGAGACGTTGGTACCGAGGTCGGGATGGGTCAGTGCGGTGTCCCCGGCTGCTGACGCCATGTCGAGCACGGGGGTTTCGTCGTCGTACTCGACATCGACGAGCTCCATCGCATCGCGCGCGGCGGCAGCCGACCGAGCCACCACGCAGGCGACGATCTCGCCTGCGAAGTTCACCCTCTCGACGGCCATCGCGGGATGTGGCGGCGCCTTCTGATCGGCGGTGATCGGCCAGGCGCAGGGCAGACTCGCGCCCTGCTCATCGACGATGTCGGCACCTGTGATGACGGCGATGACGCCGGGGGCAGCCTTCGCCGCACTGGTGTCGATGGAGGTGATCCTGGCCCGGGCGAAGGGGCTGCGCACCATGGCGATGTGCTGCAGTCCCTGCACACTGATGTTGTCTGTCCACCGGGTACGGCCGGTGATCAGGCGCGCATCTTCCTTGCGGTTGCGGGCGCGTCCGATCTCGACAACAGGGGGGTCTTCGGTGACGGTCATCAGGCACCTGCCTTGGACGCGGCCAGCACGGCCTTGACGATGTTCTGATACCCCGTGCAACGGCACAGGTTGCCCTCGAGGCCGTCCCGGACCTCGGCCTCGTCCGGGTTCGGGTTGTCCGCGAGCAGTGCGACGCTCTGCATGATCATGCCCGGGGTGCAGTAGCCGCACTGGAGGGCGTGGTTCTCGTGGAAGGCGCGTTGCATCGGATGCAGCTCACCGTTCGTGGCGAGGCCCTCGATCGTGGTGACCTCGTGCCCGTCAGCCTGGACGGCGAGCATCGTGCACGACTTCACGCTGCTGCCGTCGAGGTGGACCGTGCAGGCGCCGCAGTTGCTGGTGTCGCAACCGACCACGGTTCCGGTCTTGCCGAGCTGCTCGCGCAGGTACTGCACCAGCAGGGTTCGTGGTTCGACGTCGTCGGAGTACGAAACCCCGTCGACCTTGACGTTGATCTTGGCCATGCGTCTGCGCCTCTCGCCTCAGCACGGTCGCCTTGCTCGGACGCTGGGTGAAGTCGGCCTGGCACAACCGTTGCACTGGTCTGATATTGGGTCTCCTCCCATCAGACTTGTTTTTGGCCGCCGGTACAACCCCCTGGGCGGACTTGCATCACTCATGCCCAGACACGGCCGCGCCCGCGACTGCGCCCAACAGATCGCCGGCTTCGTCGTCTCTCACACCGTCTGAAGTCTTTCGCCCGACTGCGGTCGGCACCCACGGCCCCGTAATCCCTTGTGGATAAGGCGAAAGTCACTGGTCACTGTCGGACATGTCAGGTAGAATCGAACACATGTTCGACACCGATTTCAGTGCCCTCGACGAAATGGCGACCCTGTCGTTCGTCGAGACCGCCCGCGCTGCCGCGGACCGGGCCGAGGTCGACATCCTGCAGGCCGCGGCCCATTGGGCTGACCTGCACGGTGAGCTCGCCCGCGCGACCAGTCCGCTGTTGCCCGGGTCGGAGCAGCTGGTCTGCTTCGGCGGCGACGGGACACCAGGCGTGGCGGAGTTCGCACCGGCCGAGCTCGGTGTGGTGCTGGCGACCTCGTCGTCGGCGGCGGAGCGGCTGGTCGGGGACGCCCTGGACCTCCGCCACCGGCTCCCACTGGTGTGGGCCAGGGTCTGTGCGGGTGAGGTGAAGCCGTGGATCGGCCGCAAGTGCGCCGAAGCCACCCGCCACCTGTTAATGGACACCGTGGCGGTGGTGGACCGGCGGATCGCGAAGTACGCCCACTCCCTGTCGTGGGGCCGGATCGAAGCCATCATCGCCGCCTGCTGGATGGAGTGCGACCCTGAGGCAGCCGCTGAAGCCGACGCGGCCGCACAGGGATCGTTGGGGGTGTGGCTGGACCAGTCCAGTGAGCACGGCACCAAAAAGATCTTCATCCAGGCCGAAGCTTCCGATGCGATCTGGTTCGACGCCAGCGTCGACCGCACCGCCGACGGGCTCGGCCTGCTCGGTGATCACCGAGGCAAGGACGCCCGCCGGGCCGCTGCGGTCGGGATCCTGGCTCGTCCTCAGGCCGCCCTGGACCTGTTCGCTGAAGTAGCCGAGGCCACCAGGGGCCAGACCGAACCCGTCGACCCGGCCGACGATGCCCTGACGCACGCAGTTCGTTCAGGTCGGACCATCCCGGTCGACGCCTATGAGATCCCCGACCGGATCCGTGAGGCCGTCCACCTCGCGATCCCGGTCGACTGCTTCCCCCACGCCACCTCCACCCGAAGATCCGGCGACATCGACCACACCATCGCCTTCGTCAAACCCGACGAAGGTGGACCACCGGGTCAGACCGGCCTCGGCAAGCTCGGCCTCATGACCCGCTTCCACCACCGCGTCAAAACCCACGGTCACTGGCAAGTCGTGCAACCCTTCACCGGCGTCTTCGTCTGGCGCACCCCGCACGGTCGCTATCTCCTGGTCGACCACACCGGCACCCACCCTGCCCACCAGGCTCTCCCCGCCCTCCGGGCACTGCCGGCTGCCTGAAGCTCCCCCGCCATTCCGACCGCCGTGGTCGGTAGATTGTGCGCAGTGAACGCAGACCGAAGCGGCCGCATCATCTTGTTGAACGGGGCCTCGAGCTCCGGAAAGAGCAGCATCGGTCGCGCGCTCAGCGAACCCTGGCGGCTGGCAGACCTTCTCGAGGTCCTCGATGGATACGACGTCACCCTCGTCGACGTGCATTGCTCTTCTCCTGAGCTCGACAGGAGGGAGCGTGCCCGAGGGGACCGCCCAGTCGGGCTGGCACGCGCGCAGTGGCACGTGCACGACCAGGATGACAACGACATCACGGTCGACACCACCACCAGCGACCCGGAGACGTGTGCGCGGATAGTCGCGACCGAGTTTCTGGCGCTCACCTTCCCCAAGGCGTTCGACCGTCTCCGTGCGCAGCGATCCTGACCCGGACCGGTCAGCGTTGGCGAGCCGGTAGCCGGCGCCGGCATGAGCCAGCCCGAACGCGTCGAGTGGGAGCTTGTGCAGGCCAATGGTGCGCTGGCACCTGCACAGCTCCCAGTCTGTCGCATGGGCGCGGGAGTCCGACCGCAACCGGCCCCGCCCACGGTGCGGGCGGGCTAGGAGCCGGGGTGGTGGATGGGGCCCTGCACCTCCATGAGGCGCTCCCCCCTACCGCCCCACTGCAGCGCGATGATCTCGGCCGCAATGCTGATGGCGGTCTCCTCCGGCGTGCGGGCACCCAGGTCGAGACCGATCGGACTCGACAGGCGGCTGATCTCCGCGGCAGTCAGTCCGGCCTCCTCGAGTCGCTTGAGCCGGTCGTCGTGCGTACGCCGTGACCCCATCGCGCCGATGTAGGCGACCTCCGGCAGCCGCAGCGCCACCTCCAGCACCGGCACGTCGAACTTCGGGTCGTGGGTCAGCACACAGAGCACGGTGCGCGGGTCGATGCGTCCTGCGTCGACCTCCTCCTGCAGGTACTTGTGCGGCCACTTCACGACCACCTCGTCCGCCTCCGGGAACCGGGTGGCCGTCGCGAAGACGGGCCGGGCGTCGCAGACCGTCACGTGGTACCCGAGGAAGGACCCCACCCGTGCCACCGCGGCCGCGAAGTCGATCGCGCCGAAGACGAGCATCCGCGGCTTCGGGGCGTACGACGAGACGAACACCGACATCCCCTCGCCGCGGCGCTGGCCGTCCGGCCCATAGTGCAAGGTCTCATTGCGGCCAACCGCGAGCAGGCCCCGCGCATCGGCCGTCACGGCATCGTCTGCACGAGTCGAACCGAGCGTGCCCTGCACCGCCTCGGCGTGTCCCTCCGGACGGATCACCAACCGCCGGCCGAGCCACGACGGGTCATCGTGCGCCACCACCGTGGCCACCGCGACCGGCTGGCCGGAGTCGATGTCGGTGGCGATCTGGCCGAGCTCGGGGAAGGTCTGCTGGTCGACCACCTCGACGAACACGTCGAGGATCCCCCCACACGTCAGACCGACCGCGAAGGCGTCGTCGTCGCTGACGCCATAGCGTTGAAGCACCGGAACCCGGTCGGCCAGCACCTGTTCGGCAAGCTCGTAGACGGCACCCTCGACACAGCCGCCCGAGACGGACCCGACCGCCTCACCCTCCGGCCCGACCAGCATGGCCGCGCCGGGCGCGCGCGGTGCGGACTGGAACGTCGCGATCACCGTCCCCACACCGACCGACCTGCCGGCACGCCACCACGGCAGCAGCTGCTCCAGGACGTCACGCATCCGCGATCACCTCCAGCGCCCGCTCGAACGTCGCCATGCTGTGTCCGGCGATGAACGAGTCAACGAACGGCAGGGCGGCCACGATTCCGCTCTGCACCGGCGCGTACCCCGCCTTGCCCTGATGCGGGTTGACCCAGACCACGCGGTGCGCCAGCCGTTGCACGCGCCGCATCTGCTCCCCGAGCTGGACACTGTCACCGCGTTCCCACCCATCGCTGAGGATCACTACGACCGCGCCACGGGCGACGCCGCGCTGCCCCCAACGGTCCAGGAACGCCTGGAGCGCCTCTCCCAGCCGGGTCCCTCCCGACCAGTCGGGCACGGCCTGACCGGCAGCCTCGAGCGCCCGATCACCGTCCCGCAGCCGCATCGCCCGGGTCACCCGGGTGAGCCGGGTGCCGATCGTGAACACCTCGGTGCGGGCGCGGTTGACGCCCGTCACGACGTGCGCCCACCGCAGCAGGCTGTCGGCATATGGGTCCCATCGACCCGGAGACGTCGACGAGGATCACGACCCGGCGTGGGCGGGTGCTGCGGGCTCGGTGCCGGAGCCGGGCCGGCTCACCGCCGTGCCGAAGCTCTTCGCGGAGCGTACGACGGGCGTCGATCTCGCCGCGCCGGGAAGGACGGCGTCGGGGCGACGAACGTCGCGGAGCCACGGGACGCAAGGTCGCGAACAGCCGGTTGAGCTCCGCCCGCTCGGCAGCGCTCATCTCTGCGACGTCGCGATGCCGCAGAACCTCCGTACTGCTGGCAGCCGCACGCAGGACCGTGTCACCCTCCCCCGCGTCGCCGGCCGAGTCCTCACCCAGATCGGCCTGCTCGACCCGCCGCGGCGACTCCCGTGGTGTGCCGCCCGCCAGCCCGTGACCGCCGAACCAGGCCAGGAACAGCTGGTCGTAGCGGTCGAGGTCGTCGAGGCAGCCGCACAGGGTCGCCCGGCCGGCCCAGTAGACGCCGGTCTGGTCGTCGACACCCACGGCCGCTGCCGCGGTGAGGAAGGCCTGGGTGCGATCCATCGTGACGGGCACGCCGGCTGCCCGGAGCGCGGCCGAGAACGCAGCCAGTACCTCGTCGACGTCATGCCGTACGTCGGGAGAGGGCTCGGCAGGCAAGGTCATGACGTCAGGATCTTGTCCAGCGCGGCGCGGACCCGTTCGGCGTCCTCGCGGTACTTGACCACAGCCCCCAGAGTCGTGGCCGCGGTCTCGAGATCGAGCTCGGTGCACCCCAGCGTGTGGAGGGCGCGGGCCCAGTCGAGTGTCTCGGCGACGCCGGGTGGCTTGACGAGGTCGTCGCGAGCACGGATCCGGCTCGTCGCGTGGGCTACCTGCTCCGCAAGGGCGGCGGGTACGTCGGGCAGCCGCCGCCGTACGATCTCGACCTCGCGCTGGAGTCCGGGATGGTCGACCCAGTGGTAGAGGCAGCGGCGCTTCAACGCGTCATGCACTTCACGCGTCCGGTTGGACGTGAGCACGACGATCGGCGGCGTCACCGCCGTCACGGTGCCGTACTCCGGGATCGTCACCTGGTTGGTCGACAGCACCTCGAGCAGGAACGCCTCGAACTCGTCATCAGCGCGGTCGATCTCGTCGATGAGGAGCACCACGGGGCTCTCCTGCAGCGCCCGCAGGATCGGCCGCGCCAGCAGGAAGCGTTCGTCGAACAGCGACTTCTCCACCTCGTTCTGGTCGACGCTCTCGCCGTCACGGGTGGCCTCGACCGTCCGGAGGTGGAGGATCTGCCGGGCGAAGTCCCAGTCGTACAGGGCCTGGCTCGCATCGATGCCCTCATGGCACTGCAGGCGAATGAGGTCGAGATCGAGCGCCTCGGCCAGCGCCTCGGCCAGCGCGGTCTTGCCGGTGCCCGGCTCGCCTTCGAGCAGCAGCGGTCGGTGCATGGTCAGCGCGAGGAAGCCGATCGTCGCCAGGCCGTCGTCGGTGAGGTAGCCGGTGCGACCGAGGCGCTCGGAGAGGTCGGCGGCGGACGTCACGGTGGCCGCTGGCTGCGTCTGCATACGTCCAGCATCGCTCATCGACACAACAACGCGCCTCCTCGTGCCGCCCAGCGGGATCCGCCGTGGCGTCTCATGGCTGGTGGCGTCTCACAGCCAGTCCCATCGCTTGAACACGAGGTAGAGGGTGATCGACACCAGGACGATCAGCGCCGATGAGGTGTAGAACCCCGACTCGACGCTGAAGCCCGGGTAGGGCAGGTTCTGGCCGTAGAAGCCGGTGATGGCGGTCGGGACCGCGATGATCGCCGCCCAGCTCGTGACCTTCTTCGTGATGATGTTGAGGCGGTTGCCCTGGATGGTCAGGTTGGTCTCGACGATGGTCGAGACGAGGTCGCGCAGGCCCTCGGTCCATTCGGTGACACGCAGGACGTGGTCGTAGACGTCCTGGTAGAACGGCGCCAGCTCGGCCGGCACGAGACCGACGTCGCGGCGCATGAGCGAGTTGACGACCTCGCGCATCGGCAGCACGACGCGCCGGAGCTGGACCAGGCTCTTCCTCAGCGCGAAGCTCCGTCGCTGGACCTCGTTGTCCTGGCGGCCCTCGTCGAACAGCAGGTCCTCGAGCTCGTCGATCTCGTCCTCGAGCGACTGCACAACGTCGAAGTGACCATCGACGACGAAGTCGAGCAGCCCGTAGACCAGGGCACCGATGCCGTGGGCCGTCAGGTCCGAGTTGTCGTCCCAGTGGCGGGCCAGGGCGTCCACCGGAAACCCTTCGTCCTTGCGGACCGTGATCAGGGCGTTGTGCGTGATGAACGCCGCGATCTCGCCGGTGCGGAGGTCACCGCTCACGGCGTCGACGCGCACCGCATAGGCCGTCAGGAACTCATGGCCTTCGTAGCGGACGAACTTGGGCCGTTGCCGACCCTGCGCGGCGTCTTCGACCGCCAGCGAGTGCAGCCCGAGCTCATCGGCCACGAGCTGCAGCTCCTGCATGGAGGGCGCGAGCAGATCGACCCACACCAACGACGACACGTGCTGCAGATGTTCGGAGACATCGTCGAGCGAGAAGGCCTCGTCGACGAGTTTTCCCTCGCGGTAGCAACGGGTGTGGGCCATCGTCCAAGTATTCCGTAGCCCGACCGAGGACAGGCCGAGTCAGCGAAGCTGTTCGGGGGTGTCGACGTCGTGGCCCGACCCGATGTCCGCACACTCGACCAGCGACACGTCGTGCTGGCGCAGGTAGCCGCGGGCTCCTTCGTCTCCATAGGCCTGCTCCCGGACCGGCCCCCAGTGGTCACGACCGAGCAGCACCGGGTGACCCGGTTCACCGTCGTACGACGCGCGCGCCAGCGCCGATGACGACGCCCGGCCGACCAGGCGCGCGACGACGTCGGCTCCCACGCCAGGCGTGTCGACCAGCATCACCATGGCCGCGTGCACGGAGGGCGGCGTCAACGCGACGGCATGGAGCCCTGCGCGCAGCGAGGCGCCCATGCCGTCGGCCCAGTCGGCAGCCTCGACGATGACACAGCAGTCAGGAACCTCGGCGCGCGCCGACTCGATCGAGGCGCCCACGACGACGTACACCGAGCGAACGCCACCGTCGAGCAGCGACTGCGCCGAGCGGGCCAGCCAGGTCTCGCCGTCCGGTCCTCGCAGCAGTGCCTTCGGATGTCCGAACCGCCGACCCTCACCGGCCGCGAGCAGGATCCCCACGACGGAGTCGGCGTACGTCGTGTGGTTGTCGTGCCCTGGGCTCTGCGGGTTCGACGTCACGCCTTGCATCATGGCAAACGCATCCGTTGCGGTGGCTTGCGGCGCGGCGAACCCTCCCCCGAGGTGGTCGGCGGCGTGGCTGATATCAGGATATGTGGGTGCGATCAACCCTTGACCGTCCGCAATCCGGCGATTAACTTGCATGAGGTTCATCGGGATGCAAAAACCCCGTCGAACAGGGTTCGGGGGGGCCTGCCTCCGGGCCCTTTCGCACCCATCGGGAGGACCCCCACATGTCCACATCCATGCGTAGCCGCACGCTGATCGCAGCGGCTTCCGTCATCAGCCTGGTCGCCCTGGCGGCCTCGACCCAGTCCGCTGCGGCCTCGAGCGCTGACAGCGCCCGGACTGCCTCGACCGCGACACCCAGCGCGCACACGGTCGGCGTCACCCAGCCAGCCGCCGACCATGCTCGCGCCCGCGCCCAGGTTCGCGCCGACAGACTCGCGGACCGTCTCACCCGTCAGCTCGGCGCTCGCCACACCGGCGGCGCCTACATCAGCGACGCGGGCAAGGTCGTCGTCACGGTCACCGGCATCGCTGCGGCCCGGACCGTGCGCGACCACGCAGCCGTCGCGAGGCTCGTCACGTTCTCGAGCCGGCAGCTCGACCGCGTGCAGTCCGCACTGGACCGCTACTCGCGATCGGCCCCGGTCGGCGGTGTACAGGGCTGGTACGTCGACATCCCCACCAACACCGTGGTCGTCACCACGCTCAAGGGCGCCAACAGTCCCGCGACGAAACGCTTCCTCGCCAAGGCCCGCGCGTACGGCGAGCGGGTCGAGCTCGAGCGGACGACCACCCGCAATGTCGACACGGCGCTGTACGGCGGCCAGCAGGTCGACATGTCCAACGGTTACGTGTGCTCGCTCGGCTTCAACGCCCAGAAGTCGTCCGGCGGCTACGCGTTCGTGACAGCGGGCCACTGCACCGAGGGCTACCCGACCTTCTCGCGCAACGGCGTGACACTCGGCTCGACCATCAGCTACAGCTTCCCGACCAACGACTACGGCGCCGTCAACATCAACGACTCGGCGTACTGGCAGCCACAGGCCGCCGTCGACATGTACAACGGCTCTGCTCGCGTCGTCTCCGGCTACAGCCAGGCGGCGGTCGGCTCGTCCGTGTGCAAGAGCGGACGGACCACCGGATGGACCTGCGGGACGATCCAGGCCTACAACCAGACCGTCAACTACGGCAACGGTGACATCGTCTACGGCCTCGTCCAGCACAGCGCCTGCGTCGAGCAGGGCGACAGTGGTGGGTCCAACATCACCGGCAACCTGGCGCAGGGCATCACGTCCGGAGCCCAGCTCTACCAGTCCGGCTCGAACCTGGTGTGCGGCTCGAAGGTCGGCCAACCGACCGTGAGCTACTACCAGCCTGTCGGCGAGGCGCTCAGCGCGAACGGTCTCACGTTGCTCACCCAGTAGCGCTTTTGCCGTTCTCCACCCCCGATCGGCAGCCCCGTCGTCCACCAGCGCGGCGGGGCTGCTGTCGCGCATCTGCCATAGTCAGTCCGTGCCGACGCACGACCCGGGCAGGGCCGACGTGTCCAGCCTGATCGACAGCGACGAGATCGTCGCGACACTGCGCGATCTGGTGGAGATCCCGTCAGTGGACGGGACTCCCGCCGAACTCGACGTGCAACGTTGGTGCGCAAGCAGCCTGCGAGACCTCGGCCTCGCGGTCGACAGCTGGGACATCGACGTGGCAGCCGCTACGAGTGACCGCGACTTCCCGGGCATGGAGGTAGAGCGTTCGGCCGCCCTGGGCTGCGTCGGCGTCCTCGGGCCGGCCGACGAGACCCCGGCTCTCGCGCTGTACGGCCACACCGACGTCGTGCCGCCCGGAGACGCCGGGCGCTGGACGGGTGACCCCTTCGTGTTGCGCGTCGAGGACGGTCGGGCCTGGGGACGGGGTACCTGCGACATGAAGGGTGGGGTCGCCGCCATCCTGGCTGCCGTGCGGGCGGTACGACGCTCGGACCTGCCGCTGCGTCGCCCTGTCGCTGTCCACCTCGTGAGTGCCGAGGAGGACGGCGGGCTGGGAGCGTTTGCCACGCTCCGGCGCGGCCATACCGCCGACGCGTGCATCAGCGCGGAGCCGACCGGCGGGGCCGTCATCCCTGCGAACGCCGGCTCGCTGACCTTCCGGCTCGAGGTCGCCGGCCTCGCCACCCACGGCTCCACCCGGACGCGGGGCGTCAGCGCGATCGAGAAGTTCGAGCTCGTGCACACGGCGCTTCGCAGCCTCGAGGCCGGCCGCAACGCCACGTCTGCGCCGTACTTCGACCACCTCGACCTGCCGTGGCCGCTCTCTGTGGGGATCGTGTCGTCGGGCGACTGGGCGAGCACCGTGCCCGACCGACTCGTCGCCGAAGGACGTTACGGCGTCCGCATCGACGAGACCGTGTCCGAGGCGATGACGGCGTTCACCGACGCGGTCTCGGGAGCCTGCGAGAGCGACCCCTGGCTGCGAGACCACCCGGTGCAGGTGACCTGGCCGGGCGGCCGCTTCGCACCGGGCCGACTGGCTCCCGGGCACCCGCTCCTCGACCTGGTCAGTGACGAGGTCGAGGAACGGACGGGGCGACGGCCGAGGGCGCTCGGTGGCCCGTACGGGTCAGACCTCCGGCACTACATCGCCGCCGGGATCCCGACGGTCCAGTACGGGCCGGGTGATGCGCAGGACGCCCACGCCAGCGACGAGCACGTCGCTGTGGCCGAGCTCGTCACGTGCGCCCGGGTGTACGCCGGGATGATCCTGCGCGCCTGCACCTGATAGACGCGCAGGTCAGCGAGGGTGGACCACCTCGGCGTCGCCGCCGCCGCGACGGCTTGGTTCAGCGGCAGCGATGAGCCGACCCGACGGCGTCATCTCGATGGCCTCCAGCGCACCGATCTCTGCCGATGACGTTCCGACCGGACCAGGAGGCACGAACGTGTGGCCGTACCGTTCCAGCGCGGATGCGTACCGGTGGATGAAGGACCGCTCGGCGGTGACGTCCGGCGTGTTGCGCTGCGACGCCCGAGGTGCCCGGATCGCCTCCGGCAACGTCATCCCGAAGTCGACCCGGTTGAGCAGCACTTGCAGCACCGTCGTGATGATCGTCGATCCGCCGGGCGACCCCAGCACATACCTGAGCTCACCGTTCCTGAGCACGATCGTCGGAGACATCGACGAACGCGGCCGCTTGCCCGGCTCGATGCGGTTGGGATCGTGCTTGTCGTAGACGGCCGTGAAGTCCGTGAGCTCGTTGTTGAGCAGGAAACCCCGATGCGGGACCACCATGCCGGAGCCGCCGGTCTGCTCGATCGTCAACGTGTACGACACCGCGTTGCCCCATCGGTCCACGACGGCCAGGTGGGTCGTCGACAGCCCCTCGGTGTCCGGCTTCTTGGCCCCCCGGGGCGACCGCGCACAGGACGCGTGCTGATGGAGTGCACCCGGCGGCACCGGCTTGGTGGCCGCCTTCCGGGGGTTGATCGTGCAGGCGCGCGTGTTGGCGAACGACTGCGACGTCAGCCGCTTCGTCGGCACGTCGACGTACGCCGGGTCACCGACGTACGCCCCGCGGTCGGCGAACGCTCGAGCGCTTGCCTCCAGGTAGAGGTGCAGCCCGCGCACCGGGTGAAGCCTGCTGAGATGGAAGTCGTCGAGGATGTTCAACACCTCACCGACGGTGGTGCCGCCGGACGACGACGGGGCCATTCCGTAGACGTCGAGGTGGTGGTAGCGGACCTGGGTCGGCCGCCGAACGATGACGTCGTACTTCGCGAGGTCTCTGCGCGTCATCGAGCCCGGCGGGATGGGCAGGTCCGTGTGCTTGCGATGCCGTGGGTGCTGCACGGTCTGCGCGATCTCGCGGGCGATGGCGCCACGGTAGAACACGCGCGTGCCGCGGTCAGCGATCACGCGATAGGTGCGGGCCAGGTCGGGATTGCGCTGCAGGCTTCCGACGGGGCGGGGCCTCCCATCCGGCAGGTACAGCCGCGACGTCGCGGGAAAGGCGTGGAAGCGCTCCGCGTTCTCCTTCGTCTGCAGGTGGAAGGTCTTGTCGACGCGGAACCCGTTCCGGGCCAGCCGCGCTGCCGGCGCGAGCGCCCGCGACAGGGGGCGGGTGCCCCACCGGTCCAGCGCCTGTTGCCAGGTTGCGAGCGTCCCGGGGACGCCCACCGAGACGCCGCTGGTCACGAGGTCGGGGAAGAACGGGTAGGGGTCGCCGGTGCTGGGGTCGATGAAGGCGTCGTGAGCCATCCCTGCCGGTGCGGTTTCGCGCCCGTCCAGCGTGGAGACACGCTGCGTGTCGGCGTCGTAGTACAGGAAGTAGCCGCCACCACCGATGCCCGCGCTGTACGGCTCGGTCACGCCGAGCGCGGCCGCCGTCGCGACGGCGGCGTCCACGGCATTGCCGCCCGATCGCAGCACGCGGAGCCCGATCCGACTGGCGTCGGGGTCGACCGACGACACTGCTCCGCCCCGTCCCCTGGCCACAGCCTGGCGATCGTTGTGGGCGGACGCCTTCCCGGAGGTCCCCGGCCGACCCGGGGGCGCGGTCATAACCGGGGTCGCGCCGACGGCAGGGTTGACCGGCCCGAGGGATGGCAGGGTCGCGGCCAGCACGGCCGCCACCCCGAGCGCAAGGCCTCCTCGGGCACGCCGATGTAGGTGTGGGCTTACGCGCAGGCGTGGCCGGAGCGGATCGTGGGACATGGTGCCTCCCGGGTGCGTGGGGGTGCGGTAGGCGGCGGGAGGTATCCCGCCAACCCCCACTTAACCACCCAAGGCGGGCTCCGCAACCGACGCGGACGTGACCTGACGCTGGGCTGCAGCGAGCGAACGTGCCGCCGCCAGGGCCACCACGACGGCGAGTGCGCCGGCGCCGACGGTGACCGCGAACGCTGGCGTGTAGCCGTTCCAGTCAGCCATCCGACCGGCAACGGAGGACCCGGTGGCGTAGCCCAGTCCGGTGACACCCGCCAACAACGTCATGGCTGCGCTGGTGCGGCGCAGCGGTGTGATCCGCTCAGCGAGTGTGAACACCGTGATCATGTACGGCGCCACTGCCAGGCCCAGCACCATCAGCACGACCGCCAGTGACCACAGGTCCTGCACGAGCAGCAACGGCGCCGACAGCAGGAGCAGCCCGGCGGCGAAGACCAACAGCCGTCGCTCGTACCTGAACTTCGGCGACAGGACGGCGACGGCGAGCCCGGCCAGCACGCTGCCGACGCCCAGCAGGCTGTGCAGCAGCCCGGTGGCGCCGGGCACACCGTGTGAGGTGGCCAGCGCCGAGGTGCCGGTCTGGACCGAGCCGAACACCATGCCGATGACGTACTGCGCCAGGCACAGCAGCACCAAGGCTCCGGTGATCAGCCGACCTTTGGCGCCGGCGAGCACCGATCCGCGCCGCGTCAGCTCCGCGGTGGGGTGCACGGCGAACAAGGTGCCGAACACCGCGAGCATGACCGCGGCCGCAACCAGCGAGGCGCCCGGGGAGAAGATCGTCGCTGCGACACCGACCAGGGCCGGACCGAGCACGAACGACGCCTCGTCGGCGGCTCCTTCGTAGGAGAACGCGGTGTCGACGAGCAACCTGTGCTCCGCAACACCAGGCCGGCGCTGCGCGGTGATCGGTCGCCAGCGTACGCGGGCGAGTGGCCCGACCTGGGGAATGAGGAAACCGGCAGCGGCCGCCACTGCCGCCTGGATGTGCCAGTCGGCCCCTTCGGACGCGACCGCCACCAGCGCCAGCAGTCCGACAGCGCCGCCGAGTGACTGGAGAAGCACCACCGACCGTTGTCCGAGGCGATCGGCCAAGGCCCCTGCGACCGGGGCCGACACTGCATTGGCGACGGCCAGCGCACCGGCTGACGCACCGCCTGCGGCATAGCTGCCGGTAGAGCCCGCGACGAACAGCAGCGTGCCCAGCTGGGACATGGCGAGCGGAAGCCGTCCGAAGAACGCCACGACGACGTACGACGGTCCGGTCAGGGAGAAGAGGTGCCGGTAGGCGGCGAGTGGTGACATGAGGGCTCCGGGTCGACGACGAGTAGTCGCGTCTTCCCTCCACACAGACGCTGTTCGTCCCACGCAGTCAAGCGCGGCACGAGCCCTTTGCTCTGCACAGCCTATCGCTCGGTGGAGTCGACGTGGAAATCATTGACGGCGGTTGTGAGCAGCGCCATACCATCGGCGCATGGGACACCCGCTGTGGCCGTTGTTCGACCTGCGCCTGACCACCTCGGACCTCGAGCTGCGCCACCTGACCGAGGCCGACCTTCCGGACCTCGCGCGCGTGCTGCCACTTGATGTCGAGCTGAACCCGGCCGACTTCCGCTTTGCCGATATGGACGTCGCGCAGCAGCGCGGCGTGTCGTTCGCGCAGTCCTACTGGCGCTCGCTCGGCACCTGGACCCCCGACTCGTGGGCGATCCGGTTCGGGGTGTTCCACCAAGGAGAACTGGTCGGTGCCCAGGTCCTCGAGGGCGACGACTTCCTGGTCCTGCGCACGGTCGACTCGGCATCCTTCCTCAGCGCGGCCGCACGAGGTCGCGGCTGGGGCAAGCAGATGCGCCGCGCCGTGCTCGCCTTGGCGTTCGGCCCGCTCGCGGCGGAGTACGCGATCACCTCCGCCTGGCACGACAACGCAGCCTCGTTGGGAGTCTCGCGTGCGCTCGGCTACATCGACAACGGTGTCGAGCGACACCGACGAGAAGGCCGGGTGGCTCCCGACGAGCTGGTCGACGACATGGTGCATCTACGGCTGAGCCGTGACGAGTGGGAGCGCCGGCAGGGGGCCGACGGCATCACGATCGCGGCCTTCGACGCCTGCCGTCCGCTCTTCGGCCGCTGACCCCACCGAGTTGTCAGAATGAGCTAGCGGCTATAGCGCTACTGGGTTCTGACAACTCGGTCAGTCGCGGATCTCGATGCGGATGCGCTTGTTGCCCTTGCCCTTCGACTCCGTGCCCGTGACCTCCACGCGCCCGACCTCGGCGGTGCTGAGCACGTGGGTGCCACCGTCGGCCTGCTTGTCGAGGCCCACGATGTCGATGACCCGCAGCGGGTCGATCTCGCGCGGGATGAGGTTGGCCGATGTCCGGATCAGAGCAGCGTCGCTGTCGGCGACCTCTCGGCCGACGAAGTCGACGAGGATCTCGCGGGCCGCTCCGATCTCGTCGTTGATCCGCCGCTCGACCTGCTGGCCGAGCTCCACCGACATGGACTCGAACGGGAAGTCGAGCCGGCCCTTGCCAGGATCCATGTTGCCGCCCGTGACCGCGAGCCCGAACTCTGTCCAGATGACGCCGCACAGGATGTGCAGGGCCGTGTGGGTACGCATGGTCAGATGCCGACGATCCCAGTCGAGTGTGCCGGCGACGTCGGCCGCGGGGTCGGGCAGCGCGTCGCCGTCCAGCCAGTGCCAGATCACCCCGGTCTCCCGGTCACGTCCGACCCGGCTGACCGTGGCCGTCCCGTCCGACCACCGCAGAGTGCCGAGGTCGTAGGGCTGGCCGCCTCCGCCCGGAAAGAAGGCCGTCCGCCGCAGGGCGACCCGGCTCTGCTCCTCATCCACCGCGGCGACCGGCGACTCGAACTCCCGCAGGTAGGCGTCGACGGCGAACAGCTCGGCCTCCGCCAGCGCGGGTGGTGCGTTGTCAGGGATTCGTTGCCCGGGAACTGCCATACCTGCAGGCTAGGCCAGCCCGAACCGGTCCAGGGCCCAGGCGTAGATCTCGGCTTCGTAGCGCAGGTGCCCGTAGCGACCCGACGGCCCGGCGTGCGCACCCTGACCCAGCTCGATGCGGAACACGCAGCGTGGTGACCAGTCGGGATCCGTCTCGCGCAGGGCCGCCACCCACTTGGCCGGCTCCCAGAACATCACCCGGGAGTCGTGCAGTGCACCGGTGACGAGCAGGTCCGGACGCGTACCCACCGGCGGCAAGTTGTCGTACGGCGAGTAGGCCAGCAGCCACTGGTACTCGTCCGGCTTGCGCGGGTCACCCCACTCGTCCCACTCGTTGATCGTCAGCGGGATCGACGGGTCCAGCATCGTGGTCAGGATGTCGACGGCCGGCACCTCCGCGATCACGCCCGCCCAGCGCGTGGGGGCCTGCGAGAACACCGCACCCTGGAGCAGACCTCCGGCCGACAGCCCCCGGGTCACGATCCGGGCGCCGTCGACCAACCCGTCCGCCAGGAAGTTCGCGGCCGCGATGTGGTCGGAGAACGTGTTCTGCTTGTGCTCGAGGTGCCCGTCCAGCCACCACCGGCGGCCACCTTCACCGCCGCCACGGATGGCGGCGTACGCCCACACCACGCCGCGGTCGAGCAGCCCGGTGAGCGCGGCGTCGAACGCAGGATCGTCGCACGACTCGTACGCCCCGTACCCGTAGAGCAGACAGGGCGCCGAGCCGTTCAGCGGTGTGTCGACGTGCCGCACCACCGTGATCGGGATCAGCACGTCATCGACCGGAGCGTCGAAACGCTCGGTCACATACTGAGCGGGATCGTAGGCCGGCACGTCCTGGTCGAGCAGATGACGTCTGGTCCCGTCGGTCAGGTCGACTGAGTACCACGCCTTCGGATGGATCCACGACTCCTCGACCACCTGCACCCGGCCGGTCTCGAAGAGCTCGTTGTGCGCCAGCTCCAGCGTGCCGGACGGGAGCGAAGTCGTGAGGTCGACGGGATCGGCGAGGCCGCCGTCAGCGGTGATCCGGTACGCACGGGCCATGAGCGACGTGTCCCGGCGCAGCGTGGTCACGACGTGCCCCGCGAAGGCCGTGACGTCGTACAACCGCTCGGCCGGGTTCTCGGCCAGCACCTCGACCCAGCTCTCCCTCCCCGGCGATGCCAGGGGTGCGCTCACCAGACGGAACTCCTGCGCGCCGTCGTTGGTGACGATCAGCAGCCGGTCCCCGGCCGGAGTGCGGAGATGCTCGCACGTGTACTCGACACCTCGCCGGCGTGCCTCGACACAGCGGACCGGTTGCTCCGGGTGGTGCGCGTCGACGAGCCACACCTCGGAGGTGTCCCGGTTGGCGGCGTGGATGACGACGAGGTCACCCGATCGCGTTGCACGCACGTCGAGCTCGTACTGCTCATCCTCCTCGCTCAGCACCAGGACGTCGTCGCTCCCCGACGTGCCGACCTGGTGCCGCCAGACCTGGTAGGGGCGGTACGCCTGGTCGTGCACGGTGTAGAAGAACGCCTGGGAGTCCGCGCTCCACGCACCGCCGTAGTACGACCGGGGAATCAGGTCCTCGAGGTCGCGCACCACCCCACCCTCGAGGTCTCGGAACCGCAGGGTGTAGACCTCGTCCCCGGTGGTGTCCACGGAGTAGGCGAGCAGCTTCTCGTCGGGGCTGACCAGGCTGATGCCCACCTCGACGTACGCCGAGTCGCCTTTCAGCTCGGCCGGATCGAGCAGCAGCTGATCGGCACCAGCGGACTGTCCGGAATCGCCCGGTGCCCGGTCAAGTCCCCGCCACAATTGCTCGTAGTCACTACCGGCGGGCGTGCGGGTGTAGTAGGAAAACCTTGTGCGCCGATGACTGACTGACCAGTCAGTCTCCGGAACGCGTCGCATCATGTCGCCAGTGAGACCCGCGAACCAAGGGAGCCAGATGAGCCGTCGCAGCGTCGTAGAACGAACGCTCCGCGGCCAGGTAGGCCAACACCTCCGGATCGTCTCCGTCTCTCAGCCAGGCGTAGCCGTCGACCCGGCGGTGACCGTGGGCTTCGTGAACCTTTTCAATCCGACGCGCTTCGGGGATACTGACTCGCGAGTCAGGAAGTTCGCTCATCTCGCGAAATCTACCGCGACTCTGGCGGAGCCGACCACCCAAGGGAGATCCCGATGACACGCCACCCGAAGTTGACCACCAAAGCGATCGGCGCCGCCGCAGCGCTGACGCTGCTGATGGGCACCGCGTTCTGGGGCGCGACGACGGCGGGCGCTGCCCCCCGGGCCGGGGTGGACGACGCGACGTTCACCATCGGTATGACGAACGAGGTCGACTCCTTCAACCCCTTCAATGGCATCGAGGCGGAGTCCTACGAAGCCTGGGCGCTGATGTATGACTACATGATCAGCTACTCCGACAAGGACATGAGCCCGCAGCCGAGCTTGGCAACCTCTTGGGACACCAGCGCCGACGGCCTGACGTGGACCTTCCACATCCGTACGGGCGTCGAGTGGTCGGACGGCGTGCCACTCACCGCCCAGGACATCGCCTACACCTACAACCGCATTCTCGACGGTGGCCCCGAGTCGGCATCATGGGGCTCGTACCTGCTGTCGGTCGACACGATCACCGCTCCCGACGACGAGACCGTCGTCCTGCAGCTCAAGAAGCCGAACGCCGTGCTGCCTCTGCTGCCCATGCCGATCATCCCTGAGCACATCTGGAAGGACGTCAGCGAGAAGCAGGTCAAGACCTACTCCAACGAGCCGTCCGGTGGCCAGCCGATCGTCGGATCGGGTCCCTTCGAGCTGGTGGAAGGCAAGGCCGGCGGTTCGACCTACCGCTTCGTCCGCAATCCGAACTACTGGGCGGGCGAACCGAAGGTGGCCGAGGTCGACATGCGGGTCTACCGCTCCGAGGACACCTTGGTCCAGGCGCTCAAGGCGGGCGAGATCGACTTCGCCGAGGGTCCGACCCCCCTGCAGATCAAGGCCCTCCAGAACGAGCCGGGCATCACGGCCCAAGAAGGTGACTCCCCCGGGTTCGACGAGATCGCGTTCAACGTGGGTTCGGTCAATCTCAAGACGGATCAACCCATGGGCGATCCCAACCCCGCGGTGCTCGACAAGAACTTCCGCTTCGCCCTGAACTTCGCGATCGATCGACAGGCGTTGGCGACGAAGGCGTATCAGGGTGCCGCCACCCCGGCGGAGAACATCATTCCGCCTGCCTACAAGGGCTATGTCTGGCAGCCGCCGAGCACTGATGCGTATGCCTACGACCCCGACAAGGCCAAGCAGCTGCTCGACGCGGCGGGTTACAAGGTCGGCAGCGACGGATGGCGGACGCTTCCCGACGGCTCTCCGATCGGCAAGCTGCGATTGTTCGCCCGGTCTGACTCCGAGACGTCCCAGGCGACGATGGCGTTCTTCAAGGAATGGCTCAAGGACGTGCAGATCGACTCGTCCGTGACCTCGGTGGAGAGCAGCAAGCTGACGAACATCATCCTCGACGGTGAGTTCGACGTGTTCCAGTGGGGTTGGTACGTCGAGCCCGACCCGGACTCGATGCTCAGCTACTTCACCTGCGACCAACGCGGCAACTGGTCGGACTCGTGGTACTGCAACCCGGCGTACGACAAGCTCTACAACGAGCAGCACAGCGCCACGGATCAGTCTGCCCGCGAGGACATGGTCAAGCAGATGCAGCAGCTGCTCTACGACGACGCTCCCTACCTCAACACGGTCTACAACCAGATCGGCGAGGCCTACCGCAGCGACCGCTGGGAGGGATTCGTCCCGCAACCGAACCCCGGTGGGATCCTGTTGTTCCAGTACGGGCACGCCAACTATCTGAATCTGCAGCCTGCCGGGACGGCTGAGGGAGCGCCCCAGTCTGCTGGGGCATCCAGCAGCGGGATCGACGCGACCCAGGTCATGATCATCCTCGTCGTGGTGGTCGCGGCCGGCGGAGCCCTGGTAGGCGGCTTGATGGTGTACCGGAGGCGAAGCGCGGACGACCGCGAGTGAGCCACACGATTGATCTCACCGCCTACGAGTCCGGCAACGAGCCGGAGTCGGACGCGGATGAGAACGCCCGGCCGGGCCGCGCCGCGAGCTGGCGCTGGTTCGGACGCAAGGTGGCCGGCTCGGCGGCCACGCTCGGGTTCATCGTCGTGGTCAACTTCTTCCTCTTCCGGGTCATCAACAAGCACCCGGAGCGGACCTTGGCGCGTGGTCGTGCCAAGACTCCGGAGCAGATCCAGGCCGTCATCGACAAGTACGGGCTCGACGACCCGCTGCCCAAACAGTTCCTCGTCTACCTGAAGAACATCGTCACGCTCGACTTCGGCGACTCCTACCAGTACAGCCAGTCTGTTCGCGGACTCATGCTCGACCGCCTCTGGCCAACCGTCGTCCTGGTGGGTACGTCGACGATCCTCTCCATCATCATCGGCATCTGGATCGGAACGATCGCGGCATGGAACAGGGGCCGAACGTTTGACGGGGTCTCCACGACGGGAACCATCACGTTGTACTCGATGCCGGAGTGGTGGCTCGGGCTGATCCTGTTCCTGGTCTTTGCCACGGGCTTCGGTCCCATCCCACGCCTCTTCCCCATCGGACAGCTGCGGTCGCCGGGCATCGACCCGTGGTCGGTCAACGGTGTCATCGACCAGGCCTGGCATCTCGTGTTACCCGTCCTCACGCTGACGTTGGCCTACCTTGCGGAGTACGGACTCATCATGAGATCGGCGTTGCTGGAGGAGATGGGAGAGGACTACCTGCAAACCGCCCGCGCGAAGGGCCTCAGCGAGATCCTGGTTCGTCGTCGACACGCGACAAGGAACGCACTTCTGCCGGTCGTCACCCTCATCTCGCTCAACCTCGGGTTCATCGTGTCCGGCGCCATCACCGTCGAGACGGTGTTCTCGATCCCCGGCCTCGGACTCTTGACGACCGATGCGCTCCGGATCCCCGACATACCCATGCTGCAGGGCACCTTCTTCGTGTTCTCGGCCTCCGTCGTGCTGGCCAACTTGGTCTCCAACCTGCTGTACGGGTACCTCGACCCTCGGGTGCGGGTATGAGCGCCGCCGAGACCTCGGGCTCGCGCCCGTTGAGCGCTCGCCAGGTCACCTGGCGAAGACGACGCGACTCGGCGGGCCGCACATGGGCGGAGTTCCGGCGGCACCGCACCGGAGTCCTCGGTCTCATCGTCTTGGTGTTCTTCGCCGCGGTGGCAATCTTTGCACCCCTCATCGCTTCCTCCGACGGCCTCTCCCGGACCAAGGCCACGGGAGCGGTGCTCGCGGGCCCCACCTCGTCCTACTGGCTCGGCACCGACGAGTACGGGCGTTCCGTGCTGACGCTGCTCATCTACGGTGCTCGGGTGTCGTTGCTCGTCGGTCTGCTCGCAACGCTGATCTCCATGGTGCTCGGCACGGTGATCGGGATCGCTTCCGGTTTCTTCGGTGGCCGGACCGGTGGCCTGCTCTACCGGCTCACGGAGTGGTTCCTGGTGATCCCGTTCCTCCCGCTTGCGCTCGTGCTGGCGACCTTGTTGGGCGGTTCGCTGTACACGATCGGATTCGTGATCGGCGTGACCAGCTGGCCAGGAACCGCGTTATTGATCCGCGCCCAGACCCTGTCGATCAAGTCCCGTCCGTACATGGAGCGAGCACGCGTTCTCGGCGCGGGCAACTGGCACCAGATGGGACGCCATATCCTGCCCAACGTGATGCCCATGGTGTTCGCCAACACGACGTTGACGGTCGCCGGAGCGATCCTGGCTGAGACGACCTTGTCGTTCCTCGGCTTCGGCGATCCGAGCCGGGTCTCCTGGGGCACCATGCTCGACTCCGCCTTCAGCAACGGTGCGCTCACCCTGGGCGCCTGGTGGTTCCTGTTCCCACCCGGGATCTGTGTCGTGCTGGTCGTGCTGTCGTTCACGCTGGTTGGCCAGTCCCTGGAGGAGATCTTCAACCCGAGACTGAAGAAGCGCTGATGACATCCCTCCTCGATATCTCCGACCTGCATGTTTCCTACCGGACAGCCGGCGGCGACCTGCCCGCAGTGCGTGGCGTCTCGCTGTCCGTCGACAGCGGCGAAAGCGTCGGGATCGCAGGTGAGTCCGGTTGCGGAAAGTCCACACTCGCCTCGACCGTGCTCCGCCTGCAACCCAAGAGCGCACGCGTCGAGGGCTCGGTGCTCCTCAACGGCCAGGACGTCCAGCGGGTGCCGTGGGGTCAGCTGCGGGCGCTGCGGTGGGCGGAGGCAGCCATGGTGTTCCAGGGGGCCCTGCATTCCCTGAACCCGGTGCAGCGCATCAGCACTCAGATCATCGAACCGATTCGGCTGCATGACCCGGAGGTCGGAAAGGAGGAGGCTGCCGGCCGCGTCGGTGAGCTGCTCGAGCAGGTGGGACTCCCCGCGGCGCGGGCCCAGTCCTACCCTCACCAGCTTTCAGGTGGACAGAAGCAGCGGGTGATGATGGCGATGGCGCTGGCGTGCCGGCCGCAGCTGATCATCGCCGACGAGCCGACGACCGCCCTCGACGTGATGGTGCAAGCCCAGGTGCTGGGCGTCCTCACCGGTCTCGTCCGAGACCTCGGCCTCGGCCTGCTTCTCATCAGTCACGATCTCTCCGTGCTCGGAACGACGTGTGACCGGGTGCTGGTCATGTACGCCGGCAAGATCGTCGAGGAAGGACCTGCCGACCAGCTCTTCGACGCCCCGTTGCACCCTTACGGGGGTTCGCTCTCGGCTGCCTTTCCGCGTATCGGTGACCCGGTGGCACGGTTTGCCCCTGTCGGGCTGCCCGGCGACCCGCCGGATCCTCGTTCGTTGCCCAGCGGCTGCGCGTTCCATCCCCGCTGCGCGCTTGCCACGCCCGAGTGCGCCGAGACCGATCCACCGCTGGAGGTGCTGACCACCACCGCACCGGACCGCAGGGTGGCGTGCCTGCACGCCGACCCGACCCGGGACATGAAGCTGCTGCTGGCCGCCAGCGTGGCCGACGTGAAAGGGGCCGCCGGATGAGCACCGACCTGGGATCCGGTGCTCGCGGACCCCGCACCGCCGGCCGCGAGGATCTGCTGTCCGCGCGCGATCTCGAGGTGACTTTCCCGGGGCGCGGTGGGCGTCCCGATGCGAAGGGGGTCGACGGCGTCGATCTCGACGTAGGGTCCGGCGAGATCCTCGCGCTGGTCGGCGAGTCCGGTTGCGGCAAGACCACCCTCGCCCGGACGCTTCTCGGGCTCGAGCGCCCCAGCGCCGGCACCGTGACGTACGACGGCGAACCGCTGGGCTACAGCAGCCGGTTCCTCAAGGGCTATCGCCGTCGGGTCCAGCTGATTCTGCAGGATCCATCCGGTGCGTTGAACCCGCGACAGAGTGTGTACGAGTCCGTCGCCGAGGGCATCCGCATCCACAAGCTGGTCGACCGGACCCGGGCCAGGGGAGAACAGGTCACCGAGAGCGACCTGGTCGCCAGAGCCTTGTCGAAAGCCGGTCTGCGTCCCCCGGAGAGAATCTTCCTCAACTACCCCCACGAGCTGTCGGGTGGGCAGCGGCAGCGTGTCGTGATCGCCGGCGCGCTCGCCCTCGAACCCGACGTGCTGATCGCCGACGAGCCGGTCTCGTCGCTCGACGCCTCGATCCGCGGAGAGATCCTGGCGCTGCTGCTCAGGCTGCGCGACGATCTCGGACTGTCGGTCCTGGTGGTCACGCACGACCTCGGGCTCGCGTGGAACATCGCGGACCGGATCGCAGTGATGTATCTGGGTCGGATCGTCGAGGTCGGGCCCACGGAGGAGGTGTTGGCGACTCCCCGGCATCCCTACACGCGAGCCCTGTTGTCTGTGGTTCCGGAGATCGATGAGATCGAGCCGATCGTCCTCGAAGGTGAAACACCGGACCCCACGCGGGTGCCCCCGGGTTGTCGGTTCCACCCACGCTGCCCGGCCCTGTTGACCGGAGAGGCAGCCGACGAAGGTATCGACCGTGACTGCCGCACCAAGCCGCTTCCGGTCCTTGCCGCGACCGGCGACCACCGCGCCGCCTGCTGGCTTTCCCGCTGCCAGGCTTAGCGCCTGCGCCGGAAATCATCCATCCGGCTCTTCCCCTGGGCCGTCAGCGATGGCACTCTAGGAATGCACGATACTGACTCGCGAGTCAGCATGTTGCCGGTTCGGAGGAGGGTCGTGACGATGGTGGATGTACCCCCTGCTTCCCACCTCGACTCGACCCTCCCCGACAGCGCGGATCGCACTCTCCAGCCTGCCCTTCCCAAGCAGATGTACGTTGACCCGGACCACTTCGCGACCGAGCGCGACCAGGTGCTCTTCCGGAGCTGGTTCTGTGTTGGACGGCACGATGACCTCGGCCTCGACAGACCCGGTCGGCTCGTGGTGCTCGACGTCGTCGGTGAGTCGATCCTCGTGACGAGCGACAGAGCGGGGAGGCTCCACGCGGCGTACAACGTCTGCCGACACCGGGGCTCCCAGATCGTCCCGACAGATCCGGGCACCGATCAGCCCTCGTGTGAGATCGGGGCGCTGCGCTGCCCCTACCACTCGTGGACCTACGACCTCGACGGCCGGCTGCTCAAAGCACCGCACACCGACGACGTGGACGACTTCGAGCCGGCACAGTTCAGCCTCCACGAGGTCGGCGTACGCCTCTGGGGCGGCTTCGTCTTCCTCCACCTCACACCCGTAGAAGCCGGCGACTTCGACGCCGACATCGCACCGTTCGCCGACCGGCTCCAGCGCTATCCGCTGGCGGAGCTCGCGACCGGGTTCAGCCTGACCTACGACGTCGAAGCCAACTACAAGGTGCTGGCCGAGAACTACAACGAGTGCTACCACTGTGGGCCCGTCCACCCCGAGCTGACGAGGCTGGTCCCGTCGTTCGGTGGCGGTGGTGTCGGTCTCGCCTGGGAAGACGGAGTGCCCCATCGCGAGGGTGCCTGGACCTTCACGATGACCGGCACCACCAACCGTCAGCCGTTCCCTGGTCTCAACGAGGCCGAGCGCAGCCGCCACAAGGGCGAGCTCGTCTACCCGAACCTGTGGTTGTCCTGCGCGGCCGACCATGTGGCGTCGTTCGTCTCGTGGCCGCTCGATACGCGTCGCACGCGCATCCGTTGCGACCTGCTGTTCGAACCTTCGGCGATCGCTGCCGACGACTTCGACCCGCACGATGCCGGTGACCTGTGGGACCTGGTCAACCGCCAGGACTGGGCCATCTGCGAGTCGGTCCAACGCGGCATGTCGTCCCGCGCCTACCGCCAGGGCTGGTTCGCCCCCATGGAGGACGCCAGCGCCGACATCCGCCGCTGGCTGCTCCCGCGCCTCGGGGAGCCGTCGTGACACGTCCAGACTCTTCCTTCGAGTACGTCGTCGTCGGGCTGGGCGCCCTGGGCAGCGCGACGGCGTACCAGCTGGCCAAGCTCGGCCACCGGGTGCTCGGACTCGAGCAGTTCGAGCTCGGCCACGCGCGGGGAGCCTCGCACGACACGTCACGGATCCTGCGCCACAGCTACCACACGCCGGGTTATGTCGGCCTGACCTTCGCGGCGTACGACGACTGGGCGACCTTGGAGACCGACAGCGCCGAGTCGCTCGTCACACAGGTCGGTGGCCTCGACCTTTTCCCGCCCGATGCCGCCATCCCGATCGACGACTACACCACCTCCATGGCTGCGCACCATGTCGCGTACGAGGCGCTGGATCGCGCGGCGATCGCCGTCCGCTGGCCGCAGTTCGCGGTCCCGGACGGAACGGTAGGTCTCTACCAGGAACGCGGCTCGATCGTCCCGGCCGGTCGCGGCACGGCGGTGATGCAGGCACAGGCGCGACGCTTCGGAGCAACCCTGCGCGACCGGACGCCCGTGGTCGCACTCGAGCCGGGCGACAACTACGTCGTCGTGGTCACGGCGGACACCACGTATCGCGCGCGTCGTGTGATTGTCTGCGCCGACGCCTGGACCAACCAGGTGCTGGCCGGCCTCGACCTCGCACTGCCGTTGACGGTGACGCTGGAGCAGGTGACGTACTTCCGGCCGGCAGACGCCCTCCCCTACCAGCCCGGAGTTCTGCCGCTGTGGATCTGGATGGACGACCCGGCTTACTACGGCTTCCCGTGCTACGGCGAGGCGACGGTCAAGGCCGCCAGGGACTGCAGCGAGATCGAGGTCACCGGGGACGACCGTCCGTTCGATCCGGATCCCGCACGGCTTGCGGGTCTGACGGACTTCATGGCGGCGACGCTGCCGGGCTCGGGCCCACCGGTGCGGTCCAAGACCTGCCTCTACACCTTGACTCCCGACCGCGACTTCGTGCTCAGCTCGGTACCGGGACACGAGTCGGTCCTGGTCGGTCTGGGGGCCGGCCACTCGTTCAAGTTCGCACCGACCTTCGGCCGCCTGCTCGCCGAGCTGGCTGCCACTGACTCGTGCAGCGAGGACGTGAGCCCGTTCCGGCTCGGCCGCGACGCGCTGACCAAGCCGGACCAGCCGGTGCACTGGTTGGTGTGACGTGACCGTGCTCTCAGCGACGTGCCGAGCCAGTCGCGACGGCCTCGCGGCGGCGCTTTCGACTTCCGGTCGGCCGGGCGCCACTGTCGTTCGGGCGGGCGAGCAGCGCGCGGTCGACACCGATCTCGTCGGCGGTCGCCTCGCGCACCCAGCTCTGCAGCTGCTTGCGGCTCACGCTCTTGTAGACCAGCGCAGCCACCGACAGGCCATCGAGGAGCGCACCGACCTTGGCAACGGCACCCTTCGGGTCGGGGCAGCGGAAGTCACCGCTGTCGATCCCTTCGACGATCACCCGCTCGAGGGCGTCACGCCACCGTCCGTCGAGCTTGCGCAGGGAGGCCTGGATCGACGACTCGCGCAGCGCGGTCGACCACGCCTCGATCCACAACGTCCAACCGTGTGCCTCCCCCGTCGGGCCGTACGACGCCAGCACCCGGCGCAGTCGCTCGATCGGCGTGCCGGCCCTGGCGACGGCCTTGTCGAGCCGGTCGGCATCGCGGACGACGGCGTACTCCAGCGCCTCGACGAGCAAGGCGTCCTTGGTGTCGAAGTGGTAGAAGACCAAGCTGGTGCTGACCCCGAGCGCGTTCGCGATGTCCGACACACGCAGGGCAGACATGCCACTCTTCTCGATCTCTGCGATCGTGGCCGTGAGGATCTCCTCACGCCGAACCTCGACGTTCCTGCGTCCCATGTCCCCGACCTTAGCCCCGGAGCTCACTCATGACGACGACTTCTCACCGGAGCCCGGCAACGTTGGAGATCGCCGGGCTGGACGCCACGCTCCAGCCGTTCGGCCAGTCGCAGATGATGCCGGCGGAGGCCTACACCAGCGACGTCGTCTTCGCGTGGGAGCAGCGACATCTGTTCGCCGGCACCTACACCTGCGTGGGCCGTGAGGACGAGCTGCGTACACCAGGCAGCGACGGCAGGCTGCTGACTCAGCGTGCCGTGATGGTGGGCGACGTGCACGTCTTGCTGACGTGGTCCGATGATGACGAGGCCACCGTGCGGGCTCTGGCCAACACCTGCCGTCACCGAGCACATGAGCTGCTCGACGCCGACACGGCCAACAGCAGACAGTCCATCGTGTGCCCTTACCACGCGTGGACCTACGACTTGTCCGGTCAGGTGCGGGCCGCACCCGGCTACAAGGAGGTGCCGGGTTTCGATGCCTCCGCACACAGCCTCGTCGCTCTGCCCGTGCACCGGTGGCATGGCTGGCTGTTCGTCCACGCTGCAACCTCGCTGGAGTCCGGTGACGCGTTCCCGTTCGACCAGTTCATCGGCGACCTCGAGGGCCTCGTGGCGCCGTACACGCCGGAGGCGTTGGTGCTCGGCGACCGCCACACCTACGTCGTCGAGGCGAACTGGAAGGTGATCGCCGAGAACTACCACGAGTGCTATCACTGCCCCCTCATCCATCCGGAGCTGTGCCAGGTCACACCGCCGAGCTCCGGCGACAACTACGACCTGCCCGGCGCCTGGGTCGGCGGTGGCATGGTGCTGCGCGACGGCATGCAGACGATGTCGATCAGCGGCGAGTCCGGCGGCCGGCCGATTCCTGGCGTCTCACCGACCGCGGTCGAGTACCTCGGGCTGATCCCCAACCTGTTGATCTCGGCTCACCCCGACTACGTGATGGCCCACCGGCTTGTCCCGCTGTCACCGGGTCGTACCTGGGTCGAGTGCTCGTGGTACTTCCCGGATACCGGCGACGACGCCGCGATCGATCCGTCGTACGCCGTGGAGTTCTGGGACATCACCAACAAGCAGGACTGGAACGCGTGTGAGTCGGTCCAGCGTGGACTTGCCTCGCCGCACGTCCAGCCAGGCCCGTTCAGCCCGAGTGAGGACGCCGTGCACATGTTCGTGACGACGATCGCCCGCGCCTACCGCGGCCAGCCCATCCACGAGCCCGCCGGCAACCTCTGACGGGGGGATCCGCAAGGATCCGAGTATGACGTTGTTGTAGCCGGGTCATACTCGGAGTTTTCAGCGCGATCCCCTCGTCTCAGATGGCTCTGGGGATTGTTTCCTCCCAGTGCCGTGTCGCGACCGTCGTCTGACCCGCGTCGGTGGCCTCGCGCGCGGCCAGCTCGATCCGCACCGAGACGGTGTCCGCGGCCAGGACCACCTCCATCGTCGCCGTCGTCGAGACCTCGACCTCCGGCCAACGGATGGTCAGCGTTGTCGTCGCCGTGGACCGCTGCTCGAAGGTCGCCTGATCGACGCAGACCTGGCCCTCGTAGTGCTCGGTCGCCGTCCCCCCGTAGGGAATCTCGTAGGTCGAGCCGTGATCGACGACGCAGGACGTCGTACCGGCGAGCACGTCCCGGTCAACTCGCCAGGTGAGGCCGGCCGGGTCCTCGACGGAGGCGCCACCGGGCGTCAGCTCCGGCGGATCGAAGCTCGTCGGTCCTCTCCACGCGGGTAGCTCCAGGTCTCCACCGTGGATCGTGAGGGTCACAGGGCCAGGAGGCGCCGCCGTGTTCGGCCAGTCGGCACCCGCGAGCGACAGCCTCATCCGCTGGCCCGGGTCGAACGAGTAGGCGCAGGCCTCGAGCTCGACCTCCACGTCGTACACCTGACCCGGCACCAGCGGCTCGACCCGGTCGAGCCCGGACCGGCACCCGAGGTTGAGCGTCCCCCGCGCTACCAGGGCAGACGTCCCATCCGGGAACACGTCGCACAGCTTCACCGAGGCGAAGGCCGAGGGCTGGTCGACGCTGACCTGCAGGCGCGCCCGGGGATGACCCATGACCGTCAGCGCCTCGGCGTCCCATTCCCACGTCAGCGACGCGGCGTCGTCGAACCGTTGGTCCTGGCTGAGTCCCCACGGCAGGTGCCCGGCGCAGTCGATCCACGCGTCGACGCCGACATCCGGGCGCACGGCGTACGGCGGTCGGGCCGCCAGCGCGTGCGTCACGACCGAGCTGCGCGGTGACGGCCACTCCTCGCGCACCCACTCACCCTCATGCAGGTCCAGGACCGCCGACGGGCGCGTCGACGAACGCACGAAGCAGGTCATGGCGGGCTTGTCATCAGACAGTCCGTCGTCGACACCGTTGTCGATTCCCCTCAGCCAGCGGTCCCACCATGCGACCATCTCCGGCATCGAGTCGATCCGCGGGCCGGGGATCGCCGACTCGGTCGCGGCATGACCCCACGGCCCGGCGAGCAGCCGGTGGGGTACGCCTTGCGCGCGCAGCCGTTCGATCATCCGGAACGAGTTGTTGCGGTAGCCGTCGGCCCAGCCCGCGATGATCATCGTCGGGCACGCGATCCGGTCGTACCCCGGCCGCACCGATCCGTGTCGCCAGTAGGGACCGTCGAGCTGTTCGCGCAGCCAGGTCAGCGCCCACGGCTGCGTGGTCTCGATCCGCCGCAGCCACTCCTCGCGCCAGCCTTCACCCCACACAGCGGGCACGGGCGGCAGGACGTTCATGGGCGTCATGTAGTGGCAGTAGTCGACGAGGTCGACCACCTTCAGGATGCCCCCGCGGTAGTGCACGTCGTCGGTGTAGCGGTCGTCGGTGCCATAGATCGCGATGATCGCCTTGAGGTGCTCGGGTCTCTCGCACGCCATCTGCAAGGAGTTGAACCCCGAGTACGACGTGCCGTACATACCGATGCTGCCGTCGCACCAGTCCTGCCCGGCCAGCCAGTCGATCACGGCGTGCAGGTCCTGCTGCTCGCGCGGGGGGTACTCGTCCGTGGCGTCGCCGCCCGACGAGCCGGTGCCGCGCAGGTCGAGACGGCAGACGGCGTACCCGTGCTCGTCCCGGAGACGCACGTAGTCCGGCCGGTACGACGAGGTGAGGTCGTCCTTGCGGTAGGGAAGTGCCTCGAGGATGCAGGGCTGCGGACCGTCGACGTCCGCAGGAAGGTACAGCGTGGCCGACAGGACGACGCCGTCATCCATAGGGATCCGGGCCTCGTGGCACCGCTCGTCGAGATCGGGGCGGTTCACGCGTCGACCCGGCCGTGTCTGCGCAACAGGTCCAGCATCTCGTCGACAGGGAGGCCGGTCGACGTGTTGCCGGACCGACCCACGACCGTCGGCGCGGCGAGCATGGAGTTCAGCACCGCCTCCTCGCTCGCCTCGACGACGGCGGCGAACAGCGGGTCGAACGCGCGTCCGGTGACGACCGGGGTCGACGAGATGCGATCCTCACGCCCGACGCGTACGCCGGTCGAGGTCGCCAGGAAGATCTCGCCACTTCCGTGGTGTGCCACCGACCCGGTGCGGGCCAGACCGAGTCCGATCCGCCGTGCCAGTCGTGCGCAGCCGGCCCCGTCCACAGGGGCGTCGGTCACGACCAGCCCGATACAGGATCCGGCCGGGGGCTTGCGGTCAGCTCCGCGATCGGTAGCGGTCGCCGGACCGAGCAGCCGCCCGACCGGGACACCGGCGACCGTGAGCTGGTCGCGGGTGCCGAAGTTCGTCATGAGCAGCACACCGACGGTGTGCCCGTCCACCACACGGGAGGCCGTGCCGATGCCACCCTTGAAGCCGAGACAGCTCATGCCGGTGCCGGAGCCGACCGCACCCTCCGCGGGTGGTGTCGACGACCCCACGGACGCGTCCGCCTCCTCCCAGGCGTGCTTTACGTCATGATGGCTCACCTGCATCCGTCGGGCGTCGTTGAGGAAGGAGTCGTCACACTCGCCCACCACGGGAATGATGAAGTCCTCGGCCACGTCGGGCCACCGCTCGAGCATCAGCTCGCACGCTGCGTCGTACACCCGCCCCAGCTGCAGCGTCGAGGTCAGGAAGACCGGTGTCTCCAGGGTTCCCCATTCGCCGGCGGTGATGAAGCCTGTGCACTCGCCGGCCCCGTTGAGCACGGCACCACCAGCCGGCAGCATCGCGTGGAAGGGGTCGTCGCGCAGCCGCACGACAGTGACGCCGGTTCGCGCGACGCCGCGCCCGTGGGGCGGGTCGGGCTCGTCACGCCACACGGTTGCGTGCCCGACCCCGACACCGTCGACGTCCAGCACTGAGTTGGTCGGCCCCGAGGGAAGCGAGCCGATACTGATCGGCAAGTCAGTAACGCGTGGCATGATCAGATCCTGCCGCAACTCGCTCTGGAGGGGAACCATGGACGCCGCCGCGCTCCCGGTCATCTGGTCCGAGGCCACGCTGGCGCACCGTCCCGATCGCGAGGTGTGGATCGGGATGCCGCTCGACGGAACCGAGGTCCCCGAACGGGTCACGGTCATCCGCGACGCGCTCGCTGCCGCCGGGCACCCACTCGTCGGACCCGATCCGCACGGGCCTGCCGCTCTCGAGAGTGTCCACAGTCCCGAGCTCGTACGTCACCTCTCCACGGTCTACGACGCCTGGGTCGACGGCGGCTTCGTCGAGTACGGCCAGGATCGCGTCGTGCCCTACTTCTTCCCCACCGCCGCGATGCTCGGCACGATCGCCCCCACAGAAGCGTCGTCGGTCCATGCCCGCGCCGGTCAGTACTGCTACGACACGATGACCACAGTGGGGCCCGGCAGCTGGGCCGCGATCGAGGCGGCCGCGGACTGCGCACTGACCGCCGTCGACCTGGTGACAGGAACACCAGCGCGCCAGGCCTACGCCCTCTGCCGGCCACCGGGCCATCACGTGACCAAGGACGCGTACGGCGGCTCGTGCTATCTGAACAACGCTGCCCTGGCGGCGCAGGCGCTCCGTGATGCCGGTCACGAGCGCGTGGCCGTCATCGATGTCGACGCCCACCACGGCAACGGGACAGCGGCGATCTTCTACGACCGGGCCGACGTGCTCTACGGCTCGGTGCACGTCGATCCAGGCGCCGGCTGGTTCCCCCACGTGGTCGGCCACGCGACAGAGACCGGCGCGGGGCCGGGGGCTGACGCGACCCTCAACATCCCGCTGACGCCGGGCGCGGGCGACGAGGCCTTTCTCGACGGCGTACGCCGCCTGTGCGACCGCGCTCGACAGCGTGGGTCGACCGCACTGGTCGTCTCACTCGGGGTGGACGCGGCTGCGGACGATCCCGAGAGTCCCCTCCGGGTGACTCACGACGGCTATGCCGCGGCCGGGGACCTGCTCTTGCGGGGCCTCGACCTGCCGACCGTCGTGGTCCAGGAGGGCGGCTACCACCTGCCGACCCTGGGCAGCCTCGTGCGCGCGTTTCTGTCTTCCTGACCCCCCGCCGGCCCAGGTTCGAGTTGCGAGGTATGTCGCAGGGCGAGACGGTGGAGGGCAGTCCCCGAGACCGAGGAGCCGTCATCAGCACCGACAACGCCACCGACACCCCCGACAGCACGGACGGCCCCGGTCCCCGGCGGACGGAGCCGAAGAAGGGCTTCTTGGCCCGGATCACCACGGCGACCGCCTTCGGCGAGGGGCTCGACGGCTACGACCTCGGCGTGATCAGCGTCGTCCTCCCGCTCATCATCACCGAGTTCGGCCTGTCCGCCGTGCAGGCGGGTCTGATGGGCGCCTCGACGCTGATCGGCATCTTCTTCGGCGCCCCGGTCTTCGGCTACCTCACCGACCGGTTCGGCCGGAAGAAGATCTTCATCCTCGACCTGATCGCCTTCGTCGTGATCGGCGCGCTGCAAGGCGTCGTCACTTCGAACGGTCAGCTGCTGGCTCTGCGGTTCCTGCTCGGACTCGCGATCGGGGCCGAGTACGCGATCGGGCAGACCATGCTCGCGGAGTTCGTCCCGAGCAAGGGTCGCGGCCGGCGACTCTCGAGCCTGCAGGCCTCGTGGTACGGCGGTTTCCTGCTCGCGGTGCTCGTCGCATATGCCCTGAAGGGCGCCGGCGTCGACTGGCGCTGGATCCTGGCAACCGGCGCCATTCCCGGCCTGGCCACCCTGATCCTCCGACAAGGCCTCCCCGAGTCACCCCGGTGGTTGGCCAGCCAGGGTCAGGAGGAGGAAGCGCGCGAAGTGGTCGCCGAGAACCTCGGTACCGCGTACTACGAGGACGAGGAGCTGCACGAGGAGGATGGCGAGGACTCCCGTTTCTCGGACCTCTTCAACGCGGACAACTGGCGACGCACGGCTTTCGCCAGCATCTTCTTCACCTGCATGGTCGCGCCCTACTTCGCGATCTTCACGTTTGCCCCGACGGTGTTCGCCTCGCTGGGTGTGCACGACCCGAAGGGCAGCGTCGTGGGGACCAACACGGTGGCCTTCCTCGGCGCCCTGGCCGGCATGTTCGTGATCGAGCGGGTAGGTCGTAGGCCCCTGTTGCTGACGTCGTTCTACGTCATGGTCGGCACGCTCGCCGTCATCGGCGGCTGGGGTTCGGCGCCGTCATACCTCCTGATCGTCTGCTTCATCGGATTCGCGTTCTTCAACGCGATCTCCGGGGACCTCACCGGTGTCTATCCTGCCGAGATCTTCCCGTCGGAGCTGCGCGGCACCGGCGTAGGGTTTGCGGCAGCCATGAGCCGTATCGGCGCCGCAGGTGGCACGTTCCTCCTGCCGATCGGGATCGACCATCTCGGCGTCGGCCCTACGGTCCTGATCGGAGCCGGGGTCTGCGTCGTCGGTCTCGTCGTCACGCATCTCTGGGCCCCGGAGACGACCGATCTCACGCTGACCCGGACCGAGTCCGAACCGCCGGCGGCACAGGCCGACCGCTACAGCTGACCACCGACCGGGACCGGAGACGCCAGTGAACAGCACAGCCCGACCTGAGGTGCTCGTCCTCGACGTCAACGAAACGCTGTCGGACCTGGAGCCGATGCGCGGCCGGCTCGAGTCGGTCGGCCTTCCCAGACACGCCCTCGATGCATGGTTCGCGGCCACCCTGCGGGATGGGTTCGCCCTCACCGCGGCGGGCACCTACGCACCGTTTCGCGACGTAGCCGCCGGAGCCTTGCGCACTCTGCTGTCGTCCCACGGCATCGAGGGTCAGCCTGCCGGTGACGCCGTTGACGTGGTGCTCTCCGGTTTCGCCCAGCTGCCCGCTCATCCCGACGTTGCACCCGGCCTGCAGCGGATCCACGCGGCCGGGATCCGGCTCGTGACGCTGACCAACGGCGCCACGGCCATCTCCGACCAGATGCTGGCTGACGCCGGTGTCCTCCCGCTGCTCGAGCACCGACTCTCCGTGGACGCGCCACAGCGTTGGAAACCGCACCCGGACGCGTACC
>CAVQJX010000003.1:0-65046 GCA_963712935.1 uncultured Actinomycetota bacterium | reverse complement strand
CCCAACGAGCTCTCCGGGGGCCAGCAGCAACGGGTCGCCTGTGCCCGAGCATTGGCGTCGAGGCCCGAGATCGTGTTCGCCGACGAACCCACCGGCAATCTCGACTCCGCGTCCGGTGCGGAGGTGCTCGGCTTCCTGCGCCGCAGCGTCGACGACTACCAGCAGACGATCGTGATGGTCACTCATGACCCGATCGCGGCGGCGTACACCGACCGGGTCATCTTCCTGGCGGACGGCAAGATCGTCGATGAGATCCGCGAGCCGACCTCGGACACGGTGCTCGACAAGATGCGTGAGCTGAGCGCTCGCGAGACCGCCGGCACCGCAGCGGGAGCCTGACCATGTGGAAAGTCACCTGGCGCAACCTGATGGCCCGCAAGATCAGGCTTGCCCTGAGCGGGTTCGCGATCGTGCTCGGGGTCGCCTTCGTTGCGGGCTCGTTCATCTTCACCGACGCGCTCGGCGGCGCCTTCAACGGAATCATCAAGGGCACCACGGCCGACGTCGAGGTGGCACCCAAGGGAGCCAACGACTTCACCAGCTTCGGCGAGGATGCACGGACGATGCCTGCGTCGCTCGCCGACAAGCTCGCCGCGCTGCCCGAGGCCGCGGTGGCGAGCCCCGTCGTGCAGGCACAGGGCGTCTACGTCATCAGCGCCGAGGGCAAGCTCGTGGGTGGCAACGGCCCACCCGGCCTTGCGTTCAACTACTCCGACACCAAGGCGATCACCGGCAACCCGATCCTCACTCTCACGCAGGGGAAGCTTCCGTTGGGGCCGTCGCAGATCGCGCTCGACGAGGCGACGGCAGACAAGGCCGGGTACGCCGTCGGTGACACCGTGAAGCTGGTGACTCCGGGCAAGAACCCGACCATGACCGCCACGCTCACCGGTCTGGTGAAGTTCGGCTCCGAGGGCGGCCTCGTCGGTGCCACCCTGACGATCTTCGACAAGAACGTCATGCAGGACCTGTTCTACGACGGCAAGGACGTCGTCACGGGGATCTCGCTCACGACGGCGCCGGGCGTCTCGCAGCAGCAGCTCGCGGATGCGGCCAAACCCCTGCTTCCCGCCGGGGTGACCGCGGAGACCGGCGACAAGGTCGCGAAGGACAACGAGGACGCCATCGGGAAGGCGCTGGGCTTCATCAACACATTCCTGCTCGTCTTCGCCGCGGTCTCGATGGTGGTCGGCACCTTCCTCATCATCAACACGTTCTCGATCCTGGTGGCCCAGCGCAGCCGAGAGCTGGCCCTGCTCCGAGCCATGGGTGCGTCAAGGCGGCAGGTGAACCGGTCCGTGCTCGCCGAGGCGTTCGTGGTGGGTCTGGTGGGGTCGGTCCTCGGAATCGGCGCCGGCTACCTGCTCGCGATCGGGCTCAAGGCGCTGTTCGCGACGTTCGGACTCGACCTCGGCTCGGCCACGCTGCCGGTCAATCCGCGCACCATCATCGTCTCGGTCGCCGTCGGTCTGATCGTCACGATGCTGGCGGCGTACCTGCCGGCGCGGCGGGCGGGCAGGATCGCGCCGGTGGCCGCGATGCGCGACGACGTCGCGCTGCCACAGACGACCCTGCGCAAGCGGCTGGTGGTGGGCCTGCTGGCCATGATCGGCGGCATCGGGCTCATGGTGCTCGGCTTCATGGGCAGCGGTCGGACCGGGCTGCTGCTGATCGGACTGGGCATGCTCGTGATCCTCATCGGAGCCGCGCTGGTCTCTCCCATCGTGGGGCGCCCCGTCATCGTCGGTCTGGGAGCGGTGTTCCGCCGCATGTTCGGGACCGTCGGCGTCTTGGCCAAGGAGAACTCGTTGCGCAACCCGCGGCGCACGGCGGCGACTGCCAGTGCGCTGATGATCGGCCTGACCCTCGTGTCCTTGATGTCGATCCTCGGGGAGTCGGCCAAGGCCAGTACCGCCAAGGCCATCGACTCGAGCCTGACGGCCCAGCTCGTGGTTTCGAATGCGGTGGCACAGGACTTCTCGCCCCAGATCGCCGAGCAGATCCGGCAGGTCCCGGGGGTCGAGAGCGTCGCCCAGTTCCGGCAGGCAGGTCCGAAGGTCGACGGCAAGCAGGTGTACGTCGGTGCCAGCGATCCGCAGGAGCTGGCCCAGGCGCTCAACCTCCCGATGCAGCTCGGTGGTCTCGGGAAGCTCGCGGACAACGCTGTGCTGGTGAGCTCGAACACCGCCTCGAGTCAGAACCTGACCATTGGCGACACAGTCGACATGAAGTTCCCGGCACGGACCGAGAAGCTCACGGTGGCGGGGATCTATCCGTCCGGAGGTGTGCTGTTCACCGACTACCTGGTGACCCTGGAGGCGATGACCCAAGGTGGCTATGCGCCTCGCGACTCGCTGCTCTACATCAGCAAGGAGCCGGGTGCACAGGAGTCGTCGATCCGCGCTGCCATCGACACGATTCTCGCCGGCAACCCGACGGTGTCACTGAAGAACCAGCAGGAGTACGTCGACGAGCAAAAGAAGCAGATCGACCAGTTTTTGGCCATCATCTACGCGTTGCTGGGGCTGGCGGTCATCATCGCGGTGCTCGGCATCATCAACACCCTGGCGCTCTCCGTCATCGAGCGGACGCGGGAGGTCGGGCTGCTCCGCGCCGTGGGGCTGAGCCGGCGTCAGCTGCGGCTGATGGTGCGCCTGGAGTCGGTCGCGATCGCGGTGCTGGGAGCAGTGCTGGGCGTGATCCTTGGTATCGCGTTCGGGGTGGCGCTGCAGCGGGCCATCGCCGACCAGGGCATCGACGTCTTGTCGATCCCGTATGCGCAGCTCGTCATCTTCGTGCTCGTGTCCGCGGTCGTCGGTGTGCTGGCTGCCGTGCTGCCGGCGCGGAGAGCAGCCAGGCTCAACGTCCTCGACGCCATCACCACGGAGTAGGGACCGGCGGCTGTGGACGACGATTTCCGTCGTACGACGCTGCGCTGATAATCTGGCCAGCGCTGACCCGGCAAGACGCCGGGTCGCGCCACATCAGCGGCGACCTGTCCATCCGGTCGCCTCGATGTGACCTCCTGTCACGGAGAGACCGTGACCGCAGAGTCCACAGGAGGTGGATGTCAGTCATGCGTAACTATGAGCTCATGGTCATCCTCGACCCCGATCTCGAGGAGCGCACGGTCCAGCCGTCGCTCGACCAGTACCTCAACCTCGTCCGTCAAGACGGTGGCACCGTCGAGTCCGTCGACGTGTGGGGCCGCCGCCGCCTCGCGTACGAAGTCAACAAGAAGAACGAAGGCATCTACGCCGTCGTCACCTTGTCGGCCGAACCCGCTACGGTCAAGGAACTCGACCGTCAGCTCGGTCTCAACGAGTCCGTGATGCGCACCAAGGTCATGCGACCCGAAGTTCACTGATTGATGGCCAACTGACCCACTGTGCTCTCTTAGGGAGGCTTGCCCATGGCAGGCGAAACCACCATCACCATCGTCGGCAACCTCGTCGATGACCCCGACCTCCGCTTCACCCCCTCGGGTGCCGCGGTGGCCAACTTCCGCATCGCGTCGACGCCACGCACGTTCGACAAGCAGACCAACGAGTGGAAGGACGGCGAGACGCTGTTCATGACCTGCGCGGTCTGGCGGCAGGCAGCCGAAAACGTCGCCGAGTCGCTCCAGCGCGGCATGCGCGTGCTCGTGCAGGGTCGACTCAAGGCTCGCAGCTTCGAGACCCGCGAGGGTGAGAAGCGCACAGTCTTCGAGATCGACGTCGACGAGGTAGGCCCGAGCCTGCGCAACGCCACCGCCAAAGTCACCCGGGCCAGCCGGTCCGGTGGCGACGGCAACTACTCCGGCGGGGGCGGCAGCAGCCAGTCCACCGGCGGCGGCCAGAGTGGCAACGACCCGTGGGCGACCTCGGCACCCGTCGGTGGCGGGCAGCAAGCCAACCAGGGCGGAAACGACCCGTGGGCGGCGCCGGCCGGTGGCTCCGACGAGCCTCCGTTCTGATCTGATCATCCGGCTGCGGCCGGCTACTTCCGACCATCCCGGCTGAAGCCGGGTTCCGACTGTGTCATTCCGGCTCACACCGGACCCTGACCGTGTCATTCCGGCTCACGCCGGGCTCTGAAAGGAGAGCACCACAATGGCAAAACCGATCGTTCGCAAACCGAAGAAGAAGGTCTGCGCGTTCTGCAAGGACAAGGTCACCTACGTCGACTACAAGGACACGACCTTGCTCCGGAAGTTCATCTCCGACCGCGGCAAGATCCGCGCTCGGCGGGTGACCGGCAACTGCACGCAGCATCAGCGCGATGTCGCGATGGCGATCAAGAACGCCCGCGAGATGGCGCTGCTGCCCTACACGTCCACTGCGCGCTGAGAGGAGACGACGCCATGAAGCTCATCTTGACGCAGGAAGTCTCTGACCTCGGTGGCCCCGGTGACGTGGTCGAGGTCAAGGACGGCTACGGCCGCAACTATCTCCTCCCCCGCGGGGCCGCCATCCGATGGACCCGAGGTGCTGAGAAGCAGATCGACTCGATCAAGAAGGCCCGTGAGGTCCGCGATGTCCGCGACGTCACCCACGCTGACGAGATCAAGTCCCAGCTCGAGGGACTCACCGTTCGGCTGCCGGCCCAGGCGGGCACGAGCGGGCGGCTCTTCGGCGCGGTGACGGTGTCCGACATCGTGGCCGCGGTGAAGTCCGCCGGTGGTCCCGACATCGACAAACGTCGCATCCAGGTCGGCAACCCGATCAAGACGCTCGGCTCTCACCAGGTGACGATCAAGGTGCACGAAGATGTGTCCGCCACGGTCACCCTCGACGTGGTCCCCAGCTGACCGAAACCTCGGCAACGGCACGTCCGGCCGGTACCTCCCTGGTGGAGGTGCCGGCCGGCTTGCGTGCAGGACAAGGCCTCCGCAGGGTCTCCGTTTCGGGCTCTGGTCCTGCCATGGCCGGCTGCGCGTCCTGCGGCTTCGCGGCTCGACGCTGGGACGACTTCAGCATCGTGGACGAGCAGGGGTTCGCGTGGCTCGGCCTCGGCCGCTGCCTGCTCCGCCAGTCCCGCCCGAGCGAAGCCACTGCTGCTCTCCTCTCCGCTCGGGAGATCTTCGAGGCGGTCCGGGCCGTGCCGACGCTGGCGGAGATCGACGTCCTGCTGGAGCAAGCCACGCAGCTCAGCTCGTAGCCGGTCATCTGCTGATTCCTTGTGACGACATCAGCCGCGGCGGCGAGCGGCAGGAGCGGCGCCGAGCACGAGCCAGGCGTCTCCGCGTTCTCGCCAGAGCAACGTGGCCATGCGGACCACCATGAATGCGCTGAAGGCCCACCACAAGGACGTGAGACCGCCGTCAAACCAGAGCACGGCCAGCGCCATCGGCACAAAGGCCAGCAGCGTCACGAGACCTGCCCACGCGAGGTAGCGGCCGTCTCCTGCACCGATGAGGACGCCGTCGAGGACGAAGACGATGCCTGACACAGGCTGATGCAAGGCCACGATCAGGAGCACGGCCGACAACAGGTGCTGCACCTGTGCATCTGTTGTGAACAAGGGCACCACCCAGGGGCGGACGGCAGCCGTCAGGACCCCGAGCGCTACGCCACAGACGAGGCCCCAGAACATCATCCTGCGGGTAGCAGCCCGGGCGGCCGCCGCGTCCCCGGCGCCGAGGAGACGGCCGGTGATGGCTTGACCGGCGATCGCGATGGCGTCCAGGGCAAAGGCGAGGAATGCCCAGATCGTGAACGCCACCTGGTGCGCCGCCACGGCCACCGTCGAGATCGACGCCGCGACGTAGGTCCCGAGCAGCAGCGCCAGACGCAGCGTGAGGGTGCGGACCAACAGCGGCAGACCGGCCTGCATGGCCGCGATCACCCCCGGGCGGTGCGGTACGAGAGCGGCTCCCAGGCGGCTCGCTGCTCGCGTGACGACACCGACGATCACTGCGGCCGCCACACCCTGGGCAACCAGGGTGCCGATGGCCGAGCCGGCGATGCCCCACCCGAAGCCGTAGACGAACAGCACGTTGAGCCCGATATTGACCAGATTGGCCACCACGGCCACGGCGAGCGGTGTGCGGGTGTCCTGCAGGCCGCGGAGGACCCCGGTCGCGGCGAACATGAGGAGCAGCGCCGGGATGCCCCAGGCAGCGATCCGCAGGTACACCACGGCGTACGCCGCGACGTCCGGGGACGTGCCGAACGCGTCGACGATGCGCGGGGTGAAGAGAGCAGTGGCGGTGGCCGCGACCGTTCCGATGACCACGGCCAACCAGATGCCGTCGATGCCGACGCTCAGCGCACCGCGCCGGTCGCCCGCGCCGACCGACCTGGCCACCGACGACGTCGTCCCGTACGCGAGGAAGACGAACAGGCCCACCACGGTCTGCACGACGGTGCCGGCGATCCCCAACGCTGCCAGCTGCGCGGTCCCCAGATGCCCGACGATGGCGGCGTCGGCCAACAAGAAGAGAGGTTCGGAGATCAGCGCCGCGAACGCCGGGATGGCCAACCGGGAGATCTCCCGGTCCTGGTTCCGCCACCGCGACCGGCGGTCGTCAGCAGGGTTGGGCGTGTCGCTCGGCGTGTCGTGAGAATCTGTGGGAAACCGCTGGCTGGCGGCCCCGGAAAGTGCTAGATCATCGGGCGGTTCGGCGCCCATGATGCCCCCTCACGACTTGGTCAACTTTCTTTTCTCCACATGTGCGGACGGACGTTTCCGCAGGTCAGAGAGCCTATCGAGAAGTAGGGTCGCGGTCTGTCCACGGGTCTTTCCCCAACCTGTGCACACGATGCACCGGCGTTTTCCACAGGGATTGTCGGTTATCCACAAGGAGGTGTTGACGACGGGCTATCGCCCGACCCCTGGCGACACGTAGCGTCCCTCTTCGGGACTGTCGGCGCGCCCGCCTATCTTCGCAGATGAAGGTGTGGCGGAAGTGGTTGGTGGCCCCACCATCAGACAGCCAGCGAGTCAGCTCGCGCAGCATCGTCCGAGGCCGAGGGGAGCTACGTGACCATCGCCGAGATCCACGGTTCGGCCCCCGCCGATTTCGACCGTGGCGCACCGTCCGGCCGGACTCCCCCCAGGACGAGCATGCTGAACAGTCGGTGCTCGGTGCGATGCTGCTGAGCAAGGACGCGATCGCCGACGTCGTCGAGGTGTTGCGGGGAGCCGACTTCTACCGTCCCGGTCACGAGCTCATCTTCGACGTGGTCCTCGATCTTTACGGGCGTGGTGAGCCGGCCGACGCGATCACCGTCTCGGCCGAGCTGACCAGGGCCGGCGATCTGGCCCGGGTCGGCGGTGCGCCGTACGTCCACACCCTGGTGGCCGGGGTCCCGGTCGCGGCCAACGCCGGCTACTACGCGGGCATCGTGCGCGAGAAGGCCATCCTGCGCCGGCTCATCGACGCGGGCACCCGGATTGTCCAGTTCGGGTATGCCGGTGAGGGCCAGGTCGATGATGTGGTCGACCGCGCGCAGGCCGAGGTCTACTCCGTCACCGACAAGCGCACTTCTGAGGACTACGCCCCGCTGGCCGACCTCATGGAGCTCACGATCGACGAGCTCGAGGCCATCGGCAACCGCGATGGTGCGATGGCTGGCGTGCCGACCGGTTTCGCCGAGCTCGACGAGCTGACCAACGGGCTCCATGGCGGCCAGATGGTGATCGTCGCAGCCCGTCCTGCTGTCGGTAAGTCGACGCTCGGTCTCGACATCGCCCGGTCCGCCTCGATCAAGCACGGCCTGACCAGTGCGATCTTCTCCCTCGAGATGAGCCGCACCGAGATCACGATGCGGCTGCTGTCGGCCGAGGCCCGTATCCCGCTCAACCACATGCGCAACGGCAAGATGAGCGACGACGACTGGAACAAGCTCGTCCGCAAGATGGGCGAGGTGTCCGAGGCGCCGTTGTTCATCGACGACTCGCCCAACCTGACGATGATGGAGATCCGCGCCAAGGCGCGTCGGCTCAAGCAGCGTCACGACCTGCGGCTGATCGTCGTCGACTACCTCCAGCTGATGACGTCCGGCAAGAAGGTCGAGTCGCGTCAGCTCGAGGTGTCGGAGTTCTCCCGACAGATCAAGCTGCTGGCCAAGGAGCTCGACGTCCCGGTCGTCGCCATCTCACAGCTCAACCGTGGTTCGGAGCAGCGCACGTCCAAGCGGCCGATGTTGTCCGACCTCCGCGAGTCCGGGTCGCTCGAGCAGGACGCCGACATGGTGATCCTGCTCCACCGCGAGGACATCTACGAGAAGGAGTCGACCCGCCCCGGCGAGGCCGACATCATCGTCGCGAAGCACCGCAACGGCCCCATCGCCGACCTCGTGCTCGCCTTCCAGGGCCACTACTCCCGCTTCGTCGACATGCGTTCGGGATCGCGCTGCAGCGCGCCATTGCCGACCAGGGCCTCGACGTCTCGGGATCCCGTGGGTGACGCTCGTGATCTTCCTCGTCGCAGCAGGGCTGGTCGGCGTCCTCGCGGCCGTGCTGCCGGCGCGTCGGGCGGCCAAGCTCAACGTGCTCGACGCCATCACCACGGAGTAGGGAACCGCAGCTGTGGACGACGATTTCCGTCGTACGACGCTGCGCTGATAATCTGGCCAGCGCTGACCCGGCAAGACGCCGGGTCGCGCCACATCAGCGGCGACCTGTCCATCCGGTCGCCTCGATGTGACCTCCTGTCACGGAGAGACCGTGACCGCAGAGTCCACAGGAGGTGGATGTCAGTCATGCGTAACTATGAGCTCATGGTCATCCTCGACCCCGATCTCGAGGAGCGCACGGTCCAGCCGTCGCTCGACCAGTACCTCAACCTCGTCCGTCAAGACGGTGGCACCGTCGAGTCCGTCGACGTGTGGGGCCGCCGCCGCCTCGCCTACGAAGTCAACAAGAAGAACGAGGGCATCTACGCCGTCGTCACCTTGTCGGCCGAACCCGCTACGGTCAAAGAACTCGACCGTCAGCTCGGTCTCAACGAGTCCGTGATGCGCACCAAGGTCATGCGACCCGAAGTTCACTGATTGATTGGCCAACTGACCCACTGTGCTCTCTTAGGGAGGCTTGCCCATGGCAGGCGAAACCACCATCACCATCGTCGGCAACCTCGTCGATGACCCCGACCTCCGCTTCACCCCCTCGGGTGCCGCGGTGGCCAACTTCCGCATCGCGTCGACGCCACGCACGTTCGACAAGCAGACCAACGAGTGGAAGGACGGCGAGACGCTGTTCATGACCTGCGCGGTCTGGCGGCAGGCAGCCGAAAACGTCGCCGAGTCGCTCCAGCGCGGCATGCGCGTGCTCGTGCAGGGTCGACTCAAGGCTCGCAGCTTCGAGACCCGCGAGGGTGAGAAGCGCACCGTCTTCGAGATCGACGTCGACGAGGTGGGCCCGAGCCTGCGCAACGCCACGGCCAAAGTCACCCGGGCCAGCCGGTCCGGTGGCGACGGCAACTACTCCGGCGGGGGCGGCAGCAGCCAGTCCACCGGCGGCGGCCAGAGTGGCAACGACCCGTGGGCGACCTCGGCACCCGTCGGTGGCGGGCAGCAAGCCAACCAGGGCGGAAACGACCCGTGGGCGGCGCCGGCCGGTGGCTCCGACGAGCCTCCGTTCTGATCTGATCATCCGGCTGCGGCCGGCTACTTCCGACCATCCCGGCTGAAGCCGGGTTCCGACTGTGTCATTCCGGCTCACACCGGACCCTGACCGTGTCATTCCGGCTCACGCCGGGCTCTGAAAGGAGAGCACCACAATGGCAAAACCGATCGTTCGCAAACCGAAGAAGAAGGTCTGCGCGTTCTGCAAGGACAAGGTCACCTACGTCGACTACAAGGACACGACCTTGCTCCGGAAGTTCATCTCCGACCGCGGCAAGATCCGCGCTCGTCGGGTGACCGGCAACTGCACGCAGCATCAGCGCGACGTCGCGATGGCGATCAAGAACGCCCGCGAGATGGCGCTGCTGCCCTACACGTCCACCGCGCGCTGAGAGGAGACGACGCCATGAAGCTCATCTTGACGCAGGAAGTCTCCAACCTCGGTGGCCCCGGTGACGTGGTCGAGGTCAAGGACGGCTACGGCCGCAACTATCTCCTCCCCCGCGGCGCTGCCATCCGATGGACCCGAGGTGCTGAGAAGCAGATCGACTCGATCAAGAAAGCCCGTGAGGTCCGCGATGTCCGCGACGTCACCCACGCTGACGAGATCAAGTCCCAGCTCGAGGGACTCACCGTTCGGCTGCCGGCCCAGGCCGGCACGAGCGGGCGGCTCTTCGGCGCCGTGACGGTTTCCGACATCGTGGCCGCGGTGAAGTCCGCCGGTGGTCCCGACGTCGACAAACGTCGCATCCAGGTCGGCAACCCGATCAAGACGCTCGGCTCTCACCAGGTGACGATCAAGGTGCACGACGAGGTGTCCGCCACGGTCACCCTCGACGTGGTCGCCAGCTGACCGAACCCTCGGCAACGGCACTCCGGCCGGTACCTCCCTGGTGGAGGTGCCGGCCGGATTGCGTGCAGGACAAGGCCTCCGCAGGGTCTCCGTTTCGACCTCTGGTCCCGCCATCGCCGGCTGCGCGTCCTGCGGCTTCGCGGCTCGACGCTGGGACGACTTCAGCATCGTGGACGAGCAGGGGTTCGCGTGGCTCGGCCTCGGCCGCTGCCTGCTCCGCCAGTCCCGCCCGAGCGAAGCCACTGCTGCTCTCCTCTCCGCTCGGGAGATCTTCGAGGCGGTCCGGGCCGTGCCGACGCTGGCGGAGATCGACGTCCTGCTGGAGCAAGCCACGCAGCTCAGCTCGTAGCCGGTCCTCTGCTGATTCCTTGTGACGACATCAGTCGCGACCCCGGGCGGCAGGAGCGGCGCCGAGCACGAGCCAGGCGTCGCCGCGTTCTCGCCAGAGCAACGTGGCCATGCGGACCACCATGAAGGCGCTGAATGCCCACCACAAGGACGTGAGACCGCCGCCCAACCAGAGCACGGCCAGCGCCATCGGCACAAAGGCCAGCAGCGTCACGAGACCTGCCCACGCGAGGTAGCGACCGTCTCCTGCACCGATGAGGACGCCGTCGAGGACGAAGACGATGCCTGACACAGGCTGATGCAAGGCCGCGATCAGGAGCACGGCCGACAACAGGTGCTGCACGTCTGCATCTGGTGTGAACAAGGGCACCACCCAGGGGCGGACGGCAGCCGTCAGGATCCCGAGCGCGGCGCCACAGACGAGGCCCCAGAACATCATCCTGCGGGTAGCAGCCCGGGCGGCCGCCGCGTCCCCGGCGCCGAGGAGACGGCCGGTGATGGCTTGACCGGCGATCGCGATGGCGTCCAGGGCAAAGGCGAGGAATGCCCAGATCGTGAACGCCACCTGGTGCGCCGCCACGGCCACCGTCGAGATCGACGCCGCGACGTAGGTCCCGAGCAGCAGCGCCAGACGCAGGGTGAGGGTGCGGACCAACAGCGGCAGACCGGCGTGCATGGCCGCGATCACCCCCGGGCGGTGCGGTACGAGAGCGGCCCCCAGGCGGCTCGCTGCTCGCGTGACGACACCGACGATCACTGCGGCCGCCACACCCTGGGCAACCAGGGTGCCGATGGCCGAGCCGGCGATGCCCCACCCGAAGCCGTAGACGAACAGCACGTTGAGCCCGATATTGACCAGATTGGCCACCACGGCCACCGCGAGCGGCGTGCGGGTGTCCTGCAGGCCGCGGAGGACCCCGGTCGCGGCGAACATGAGGAGCAGCGCCGGGATGCCCCAGGCAGCGATCCGCAGGTACACCACGGCGTACGCCGCGACGTCCGGGGACGTGCCGAACGCGTCGACGATGCGCGGGGTGAAGAGAGCAGTGGCGGTGCCCGCGACCGTTCCGATGACCACGGCCAACCAGATGCCGTCGATGCCGACACTCAGCGCACCGCGCCGATCGCCCGCGCCGACCGACCTGGCCACCGACGACGTCGTCCCGTACGCGAGGAAGACGAACAGCCCGACCACGGTCTGCACGACGGTGCCGGCGATCCCCAGCGCTGCCAGCTGCGCGGTCCCCAGATGCCCGACGATGGCGGCATCGGCCAACAAGAAGAGGGGTTCGGAGATCAGCGCCGCGAACGCCGGAATGGCCAACCGGGAGATCTCCCGGTCCTGGTTCCGCCATCGCGACCGGCGGTCGGCAGCAGGGTTGGGCGTGTCGCTCGGCGTGTCGTGAAAATCTGTGGGAAACCGCTGGCTGGCGGCCCCGGAAGGTGCTAGATCATCGGGCGGTTCGGCGCCCATGATGCCCCCTCACGACTTGGTCAACTTTCTTTTCTCCACATGTGCGGACGGACGTTTCCGCAGGTCAGAAAGCCTATCGAGAAGTCGGGTCGGCGTCTGTCCACGGGTCTTTCCCCAACCTGTGCACACGATGCACCGGCGTTTTCCACAGCGAATGCCGGTTATCCACAAGGAGGTGTTGACGACGGGCTATCGCCCGACCCCTGGCGACCCGTAGCGTCCTTCTTCGGGACTGTCGGCGCGCCCGCCTATCTTCGCAGATGAAGGTGTGGCGGATGTGGTTGGTGGCCCCACCATCAGACAGCCAGCGAGCCAGCTCGCGCAGCATCGTCCGAGGCCGAGGGGAGCTACGTGACCATCGCCGAGATCCACGGTTCGGCCCCCGCCGATTTCGACCGTGGCGCACCGTCCGGCCGGACTCCCCCCCAGGACGAGCATGCTGAGCAGTCGGTGCTCGGCGCGATGTTGCTGAGCAAGGACGCGATCGCCGACGTGGTCGAGGTGTTGCGGGGAGCCGACTTCTACCGTCCCGGTCACGAGCTCATCTTCGACGTCGTCCTGGATCTCTACGGGCGAGGTGAGCCGGCCGACGCGATCACCGTCTCGGCTGAGCTGACCAGGGCCGGTGATCTGGCCCGGGTCGGCGGTGCGCCGTACGTCCACACCCTGGTGGCCGGGGTCCCGGTTGCGGCCAACGCCGGTTACTACGCCGGCATCGTGCGCGAGAAGGCCATCCTGCGCCGCCTCATCGACGCGGGCACCCGGATTGTCCAGTTCGGGTATGCCGGTGAGGGCCAGGTCGATGATGTGGTCGACCGCGCGCAGGCCGAGGTCTACGCCGTCACCGACAAGCGCACCTCTGAGGACTACGCCCCGCTGGCCGACCTCATGGAGCTCACGATCGACGAGCTCGAGGCCATCGGCAACCGCGACGGTGCCATGGCCGGGGTGCCGACCGGTTTCGCCGAGCTCGACGAGCTGACCAACGGGCTCCATGGTGGCCAGATGGTGATCGTCGCCGCCCGTCCTGCGGTCGGTAAGTCGACGCTCGGTCTCGACATCGCCCGGTCCGCCTCGATCAAGCACGGCCTGACCAGTGCGATCTTCTCCCTCGAGATGAGCCGCACCGAGATCACGATGCGGTTGCTGTCGGCCGAGGCCCGCATCCCGCTCAACCACATGCGCAACGGCAAGATGAGCGACGACGACTGGAACAAGCTCGTCCGCAAGATGGGCGAGGTCTCCGAGGCGCCGTTGTTCATCGATGACTCGCCCAACCTGACGATGATGGAGATCCGCGCCAAGGCGCGTCGGCTCAAGCAGCGTCACGACCTGCGGCTCATCGTCGTCGACTACCTCCAGCTGATGACGTCCGGCAAGAAGGTCGAGTCGCGGCAGCTCGAGGTGTCGGAGTTCTCCCGACAGATCAAGCTGCTGGCCAAGGAGCTCGACGTCCCGGTCGTCGCCATCTCGCAGCTCAACCGTGGTTCGGAGCAGCGCACGTCCAAGCGCCCGATGCTGTCCGACCTCCGCGAGTCCGGCTCGCTCGAGCAGGACGCCGACATGGTGATCCTGCTGCACCGCGAGGACATCTACGAGAAGGAGTCGACCCGCCCCGGCGAGGCCGACATCATCGTCGCGAAGCACCGCAACGGCCCCATCGCCGACCTCGTGCTCGCCTTCCAGGGCCACTACTCCCGCTTCGTCGACATGGCGCAGGGCTGAGCGCGACCGTCAAGGTCAGGACGTTGGTCCCCGCCTGAAGGTGCTGTTGGTCTCTGATCGACGCCGCTCATGGTCGAGAGGATTCCTCGAGTGATGGGTGGCATGGCGCCACCCATCGGCTGAGGAGGCCATGATGCGATCTGCATTCGACAAACTGATCTCGGGGGCGGGGTTCGTGCTCGTCGCTGGCCTGCTCGTTGCTGGCGGACTGTTGACGTGGGCCCACGTCTTCATCGGCAACGAGGTCCACGACCAGCTCGCCCAACAGAACATCACGATGCCGGCCAAGGCTGACCTCGAGACCCAGGCGCAACATGACGCGCTCGACAAGTACGCCGGACAGCAACTCACCACTGGTCCACAGGCCAAGGCGTATGCCGACCAGTACATCGCCGTACACATGGCTGCGGCCAGTGGCGGGAAGACCTACTCCGAGATCAGCGGTCAGTTCGTGTCGATGACACCCGAACAGCAGGCCAGCCCTGCAGGGCAGGACCTCGCCGCCCTGCGTCAGACGCTCTTCATGGGCGATACCCTGCGCGGCCTGCTCCTCTACGGCTACGCCTTCGCCACCATCGGAACGATCGCCCTGTACGCCGCCATCGTGTCGTTCCTCGGAGCGGCGGTCCTGCTGGTGCTGTCGGTGCTGGGCATTCGGCACTCCCGCCAGGTGGCCTCGGCTCCGGTGATCCGGGAGACCGTTCCCGCGTAGGCAAACAGTCGACGACCGGCCGTGCGAAGAGCGTCGCACGGCCGGCCGCCGTCAGCTGACGCGCGGGACCCGGTAGCTGAGGACGACTGAGCCAGTCGGTGACTGGGTACTGCGCACGAGGTGGAGGTGCTGCGCCTCCTCACCGACGAACAAGCGACGCCCGCGGCCGGTCAGGCTCGGCGTGACCACCAGTTCCAGCTCGTCGATCACGCCAGCAGCGAGCAACGACTGCGAGAGCGCGATGCTGCCGTGTACGCCGATGTCGCCCCCTGGCTCGGCCTTGAGCGCGCGCACGAAGTCGACGGGATCGCCGTCGATGACGGACACGTTCGTCCAGTCCGCCGTGAGCGGAGTTGAGGTGGCCACGTACTTCGGGACGCTGTTGATGAAGCTCGCGAACGGCTCGTCATCAGAGGTGGGCCAGTACTTCGCCCATTCGTCGTGCATCCGCCTCCCGAGTACGACGGTGTCCTGGCTACTGATCACCCGGGCAAGGTGCTCCTCCATCACCTCATCGAAGTCCGACACGAAGAGTTCGGGTGCCTCCGCGACCCCGTCGACGGTGAGCAGTGTGAGCAGCACGACCTTGCGCATGGCACTTCCTTTGGCGTGGTGAGAACGATCCGCTGACGGGAGTATGACCGTCCCCGCTGCCGGAACTCATCGGAACCGATGGTCGTGGTCGGAGCGGCTGCACGCAAGAACCCCGAGCCTCCGGAGGGACTCTCGGCTCCCGGCCCGGGCCGAAGGACCCTGTCTTCATCGGGGCGGGCGTCAATAGCGTCGACACCATCAGGCGGTGGTCCCTTCGGCCATTTCGCCGGCCGGGAAGAACAAGCGACGAGCTCGCCCTTCCCGGCCGGTTCGCAAGGGCGCCCCGTCTGCTCGAGCAGAGTTCAGGGCGCCGCGGCTGAGTGAGCCTCGACCGTGTCTCTTCCACGACTGGAGGTCCGATGTTCAAGGTGCGCATCCACGGGCGAGGCGGACAAGGGGTTGTCACCGCCGCTGAGATCCTGTCGGTCGCAGCCTTCGACGAGGGCAAGCATGCCCAGGCGTTCCCGAGTTTCGGGTCGGAGCGTACGGGAGCCCCCGTCGTCTCGTTCTGCCGCATCTCTGACAGGCCGATCAAGGTCCACGAGCCCATCGCGGAGCCGGATGCCTTGATCATCCAGGACCCGACTCTCCTCCATCAGGTCAAGGTGTTCGAAGGGGCCGGGCCGATGGCGTACATCCTCATCAACAGCTCAAGGAGCCTGGCCGACCTAGGCCTCGACGACGAGCTCACGAAGCGCCCCCCGGGTCACCTCATCACGCTGCCGGCCACCGATCTCGCACGGAAGTACGCCGGGAGACCCGTTCCCAACGCGGCCTTGCTCGGTGGGTTCGCCGCGATGACGGACGTCGTCTCGCTCGAGGCGGTCGTGGACGCCATTCGGCAGCGGTTCAGCGGTGCGGTGGGCGAAGGTAACGTCGAGGCTGCCGAGGCCGCCTTTGCGCTCGCGAAGCGGGCGGCGAAGGGAACCGTCGATGCTTAGACAGATCGAGGGCTCCCAGGCCGTTGCCCAGACCGTGGCGCTGTGTCGTCCCGAGGTGATCTCCGCGTACCCCATCTCGCCCCAGACCCACATCGTCGAGGCGTTGGCCGACCAGGTGCGGACGGGTGAGCTGGTCGCGTGCGAGTACCTGATGATGGAGTCGGAGTTCGGTGCGATGTCGGCCTGCATCGGCGCCTCGGCAGTCGGCGCACGGGCCTATACAGCGACCGCCAGCCAAGGACTCCTCTTCATGGCAGAGGCGCTCTTCAACGCCTCAGGGCTGGGTCTGCCGATCGTCATGACGGTCGCGAACCGGGCCATCGGCGCGCCGATCAACATCTGGAACGACCACTCGGACTCCATGTCGATGCGTGACTCCGGATGGATTCAGTTGTATGCCCAGTCCAACCAAGAAGCTGTCGATCTCCACATCCAGGCCTTCGTGCTGGCCGAGCGACTGTCCTTGCCCGTGATGGTGTGCATGGACGGTTTCGTGCTGACGCACGCGGTCGAGGAGGTCGACGTCCCTGACCAGGCGAGCGTGGATGCGTTCGTGCCTGCTTTCGAACCGCGGCAGGTGCTCGATCCCCTGCAGCCGTTGACGATCGGGGCGATGGTGGGACCTGAGGCGTTCACCGAAGTCAAGTACCTGATGCATGCCAAGCAGATGCAGGCACTGGACGAGATACCGGACATCGCCGCCGAGTTCCAGGCCGCGTTCGATCGGCCGTCCGGCGGTCTGGTGCGCTCGTACCGAACCGAAGACGCCCACACGATCGTCGTGGCGCTGGGTTCTGTGCTCGGCACGATCGAGGAGGTCGTCGATTCGATGCGCGAGGACGGAGTCGAGATCGGTGCTGTCGGGGTTACGTGCTTCCGGCCATGGCCGGCTGAGGAGCTGCGAGTAGCGCTGGCCGGTGCGCGCCGCGTCATCGTCGTCGAGAAGGCGTTCGCGGTGGGGGCAGGCGGCATCGTCGGCCAGAACACCCGGCTCGCCCTCGCTCATCTCCCCGTGTCGCTGTACGACATCGTTGCTGGGCTGGGCGGTCGGCCCATCACCCGAGAATCACTTCGGCGGTTGTTCGACGACGTCCTGGCCGACCGGGTGCCCGCCAACCGGCTGCATTTCCTGGACCTGAACGAAGAGCTCGTCGAGCACGAACTGGAGCGCGCAAATGACGGGCACCCGGGGCCGCACGCAGAGAACATGCTGCGCCGGTTGGGGACTGTTGCATCCGGATCGCACTGAGGAGGGACCATGCCTGTCCAGGACATCAAGTTCTACCAAACCGGAACCTTCGTCGCCGGGAACCGGCTGCTCGACCCAGAGAACCGTTCGGTCCAGGCACGGATGGACCGTTCCAACTCGATCACGTGCGGACATCGCGCCTGTCAGGGCTGTGGCGAGGTCCTCGGCGCGCGGTTCGTCCTCGATGCGGCGATGCGTGCGACAGACGGCGACCTGATTGCCGCCAACGCCACCGGTTGCCTGGAAGTCTTCTCCACGCCCTACCCCGAGTCGTCGTGGCAGATCCCGTGGCTGCACTCACTGTTCGGAAACGCGCCGGCTGTTGCGAGCGGTATGGCGGCTGCCCTGCGGGCCAAGGGCCGCGAATCGACCCGGGTCATCGGCCAGGCCGGGGACGGCGGCACCGTCGACATCGGGTTCGGCTGCCTGTCCGGCATGTTCGAGCGGAACGACGACGTGTTGTTCGTCTGCTACGACAACGAGGGCTACATGAACACCGGCGTGCAGCGTTCGGGGGCAACGCCGCCGGCCGCGCGGACGGCGAACACCAAGGCGATCGGACCCGAGCCGGGCAATCGCTTCGGGCAGGGCAAGAGCGTGCCGCTGATTGCCATGGCACACGAGATCCCGTACGTCGCCACCGCCACCGTCGCCGATCTCCGCGACATCGAGTACAAGGTCGAAAAGGCTATGAGCATGCGAGGTGCGCGCTACCTCCACGTCTTCGTACCCTGCCCGCTCGGCTGGGCATCCGCGGCGCACGACACCATCCGCATTGCCCGGCTGGCGCACGAGACCGGCATCTTCCCGGTGTTCGAGGCCGAGCACGGAACGGTCACCTCCGTCTCCAAGATCCGGCACAAGGTTCCGGTGACCGAATACCTGCAGCTGCAGGGACGGTTCGCGCACCTGTTCGGCGACGATCCACGCAGCGACATCGTCGCCCGCATCCAACAGGCGGCCGATCACAACATCGAACGGTTCGGGTTGATGGACTCGACAGACGACGCAGCCGTGACAGGAGCCTGACATGAAGCAGGAGAAGCCGTTCGCGATCACTCTCGACGTCGGATCGAGCCGGGCCAACAAGACCGGCTCCTGGCGCACCGAGCGCGCGGTCTACCAGGACAGGTTGCCGCCGTGCAGCAACGCATGCCCGGCCGGTGAGGACATCCAGGGCTGGCTGTTCGACGCGGAGGCAGGCGGCGCGGGCTACGAGCGTGCCTGGCGGACGATCATGACGCAGAACCCGTTCCCCGCCATCATGGGACGGGTCTGCTATCACCCGTGTGAAACCTCCTGCAACCGTGGCTATCTCGACGAGTCGGTCGGGATCAACTCAGTTGAGCGCTTCTTGGGAGACGAGGCCATCCGCGAAGGCTGGCGGGTCGACGTCGACGTGCCGGCTACGGGCAAAAGGGTCCTCGTCGTTGGAGCCGGACCAGCCGGGCTGTCGGCGGCGTACCACCTGGCTCGGCTCGGTCACACCGTCTCGATCCAGGAGGCGAGTGACCAGGCCGGGGGCATGATGCGGTTCGGCATACCGGCGTATCGGCTGCCCCGCGACGTTCTCGATGCGGAGGTGCAACGGATCCTCGACCTGGGAGTGACGTTGCAGCTGAACACCAAGGTGACCGACCTGGCAACCACGATGCAGGAGGGTCCCTTCGACGCCGTGTTCCTGGCCGTGGGCGCACAGCTCGGCAAGCGCGCTTACATCCCGGCCGGGTCGGCTTCTCACGTCATCGACGCCGTCTCGATGCTGCACGACGTCGGCCAGGGGGCGCGGCCGATGTTGGGCCGACGGGTTGCCGTCTACGGAGGCGGCAACACAGCGGTGGACGCGGCACGCACCGCGAAGCGACTCGGCGCCTCCGAAGCGATCGTCGTCTACCGACGGACAGAGGATCGGATGCCCGCTCACGAGACCGAGGTGAGCGAGGCAAAGCAGGAGGGTGTGCTCTTCACCTGGCTGACGACGGTGACGCAGGCCGACGAGGGGCAGATCACCGTGGAACGCATGGAGCTCGACGACGAGGGTTTCCCGCAGCCCACGGGCGAGTTCGACGTGCTCGAGGCCGACTCCCTGGTGCTCGCGCTCGGGCAGGAGTCGGACCTCAGCCTGCTGAACGGCGTACACGGGCTCCAGGCCCAGGACGGTGTGGTGCAGGTGGACGAGCACATGATGACCGGGCATCCCGGGATCTTCGCCGGCGGCGACATGGTGCCCTACGAGCGATCGGTGACCGCGGGCGTCGGACAGGGCAAGACCGCGGCGCGCAACATCGACGCCTGGCTTGCCGGCGCTACGCCGGAGCCGGTCCAGACGCAGGAGCTGGCGGCGTTCTCGACGCTCAACACCTGGTACTACGCGGACGCACCACGGGTCCACCGGCCGCTCCTCGAACAGGTGCGACGCCAGTCCACGTTCGACGAGGTCGTCCAAGGACTCGACGAGAGCACGGCCCTGTTCGAGGCCCGGCGCTGCATGTCCTGCGGCAACTGTTTCTCGTGCGACAACTGCTACAGCGTGTGCCCGGACAATGCAGTGCTCAAGATCGGAAGGCCCGGTGAGGAATACGTCATCGACCTCGACTACTGCAAGGGCTGCGGGCTCTGTGCGGCTGAGTGCCCTTCGGGGGCGATCCAGATGATCCACGAAGAGATCTAGTGGTGGCCCCTCATGACTGATCGTCACTACATCATCGACCGCCTTGGGCTGGACGGGCTGATCGATGAATTGCGGGCGCGCGGTTTCACGGTCGTCGGTCCGCAGGTTCGCGACGCCGCCATCGTGCACGACGAGATCGCCGGTGTCGCAGACCTGCCGGCCGGCTGGACCGACTTCCAGGACGGGGGCACCTACCGGCTGAGTCGTCGCGACGACGAAGCGCTCTTCGGCTTTGCCGTGGGGCCGCACTCGTGGAAGCAGTACCTGTTCCCGGCGGAGTCGTTGCTCTGGAGGGCGCGACGAGGGGACGACGGCTTCGAGGTCGAGACGAGCACCGAGCAGACTCCACGCTTTGCCTTCATCGGAGTGCGTGCCTGCGATCTGGCCGCGGTCGGGGTCCAGGACCGCGTCTTCATGTCCGGGACGTCGAGTGACTCGCAGTACTCGCAACGCCGCGAGCAGGCGTTCATCGTGGCGGTCAACTGCGGCAGCCCGGCCGGAACGTGCTTCTGTGTGTCGATGGGGACGGGACCTCGAGCCTCGCATGGTTTCGATCTCGCCCTGACCGAGCTCATCGAGGACGGGACCTCGCGGTTCGTCGTCGACGTGGGCAGCGACCGTGGGCAGGAGGTGCTCGACAGCATCGAGTGTCGTGCTGCGAACGGCGAGGAAGCAACCCTGGCCGAGGCGGTGAGCGAGGACGCGGCCGCGCAGATGGGCCGCGTGATGGACACGACCGACATCAGGGACCTGCTCTCTCGCAACCGCCAGCATCCCCAATGGGACGACGTCGGTGACCGTTGCCTGACCTGCGGCAACTGCACCATGGTCTGCCCTACCTGCTTCTGCAGCACGGTCGAGGACACCAGTGACCTGTCGGGGGACGTGGCCGAACGCCATCGCATCTGGGACTCGTGCTTCACCGAGGACTTCTCCTACGTGTCCGGCGGAAGCGTGCGCACCTCCAACAGCGGCCGGTACCGGCAGTGGATGACGCACAAGCTCAGCACGTGGATCGACCAGTTCGGCACTTCCGGCTGCGTCGGGTGTGGACGCTGCATCACGTGGTGCCCGGTGGGGATCGACATCACCTCGGAGGTCCGTGCCATCCGGGCCACCGACCAAGGCTTGGAAGGACGCTGAGATGGAAGACCTGACGAGGCTGCTGCGGGAGCTCCCCTTCTTCACGGACATGCCGGCAGAGGACCTGGCCGAGATCGTCGGCTGCGCCGTGAACGAACGGTTCCCGGCAGGGCTCTACCTGTTCCACGAAGGAGAACCGGCGGACCGGTTCTACATCGTCCGGGAGGGACGGGTCGCACTCGAGCTGTACGTCCCGAGCAAAGGCGCGCTGTCCGTGGACTCGGTCGAGACCGGCGAGATCGTGGGACTCTCGTGGCTGTTCTCGCCGCATCGCTGGCAGATGGACGCCCGGGCTGTGACAGACCTCCGCGTGATCGCCATCGATGGTGCCTGCTTGCGCGACAAGTGCGACGCCGATCCACGCCTGGGCTACGACCTCATGCAGCGGCTGTCACGGGTCGCACAGCAGCGTATGCAATCGGCGCGGTTGCGCCTGCTCGACCTTTACGGCCGCGCCGGGTCGCCCGTGCAATGACCACGGCGACGATGACGCCGAGCCGGTATCGCATCCGGTGGCGCCGGCACGAGACTGCCGACACCGTCACGGTCGGTCTGGGTCCTGTCGACGAAGCTCTGCCCGCCTTCGCTCCGGGCCAGTTCGCGATGCTCTACGTCTTCGGGGTGGGTGAGGTGCCGATCTCGGTGAGTGCGCTCTCGGATGAGGCCGAGCTGGTGCACACGATCCGCGACGTCGGGGCTGTCAGCCGTGCTCTGTGCGGGGCGACCGAAGGAGACGTGATCGGCGTACGGGGGCCCTTCGGTACCTCGTGGACTGCTGAGGAGGCTCACGGCCGCGACCTCGTCATCATCGCTGGTGGAGTCGGGCTGGCGCCGTTGCGGCCCGTCGTCCATCAGGTGTTGGGTGACAGGGCCGCCTTCGGGCGAGTCTCAGTCCTGGTGGGCGCGCGATCTCCGGACCTGATCCTGTACGCCGACGAGTTCGACGACTGGTCGAGAACTCTCGACCTGCACCTGACGGTGGACCATGCCACCGATTCCTGGAGCAGCAGCGTGGGCGTCGTGACCGAGCTGCTGGACCGGGCCAGCTTCGACCCGACCTCGACGCTGGCGCTCGTCTGCGGTCCTGAGGTCATGATGCGCTTCACGGCACGTGCGTTGCTCGGGGCAGGCATCCCTGCACGTCAGGTGCGGGTATCGCTCGAGCGCAACATGAAGTGCGCCTTCGGCCACTGCGGCCACTGTCAGCTCGCCGACACGTTCGTGTGCAAGGACGGCCCGGTGTTCTCCTACGAGCGGGTCGAGCCGCTGCTCGACGTGAGGGAGCTGTGATGAGCCGGCGTCGCCCCAGCCTGGCTGTGTGGAAGTTCTCCTCCTGCGACGGCTGCCAGCTGACTTTGCTGGACTGCGAGGACGAGTTACTCACGGTCGTGAACGAGGTCGATGTCGCCTACTTCCTGGAAGCCACCCGGGCCCAGGTCGAGGGTCCCTACGACCTGTCGCTCGTCGAAGGGTCGGTGACGACGCCCGCCGACGTCGAACGCATCCAGCAGGTGCGCGCGGCATCACGCCACCTCGTGACGATAGGAGCCTGTGCCACGTCCGGCGGCATCCAGGCGCTGCGCAACGGCAGCAACGTCGACGACTTCGTGTCGTCGGTCTATGCCCGACCGGACTACATCTCGACGTTGGCCACGTCGACCGGTATCGGTGACCACGTCCGCGTCGACTTCGAGCTGCGGGGCTGCCCGATCGACCGGTTGCAGCTGCTCGAAGTCATCTCCGCGTTCCTCGCGGGCCGCAGGCCGTCGATCCCGGCCTACAGCGTCTGCATCGAGTGCAAACGCCGCGGCACCGTGTGCGTCATGGTCGCGAAGGGGACAGCATGTCTGGGACCGGTGACCCAGGCGGGTTGTCACGGACTCTGTCCGGCGTACGCGCGGGGGTGCTTTGGCTGCTTCGGTCCGATGGAGAGCCCGAACACCGTGCCGCTGGGCAAGACACTGATCCCGCTGGGAGTCACGCATCGCGAGGTCGGACAGCTGTTCCGCACGTTCAACACCAACGCCCCGGCCTTCCGAGAAGAGGCGGCACGTCATGACGAAGCTGAGTAGCCGACGGACCAGATCGCTGGCAGTCAACGCGCTGGCTCGGGTCGAGGGAGAGGGCGGCATGGTCGTCCACATCGAGGACGGGAAGGTCACCGACGTACGGCTCGACATCTACGAGCCGCCACGGTTCTTCGAGGCATTCCTGCGCGGGCGGACCTACACCGAGCCACCGGACCTGACGGCGCGGATCTGCGGGATCTGCCCGGTCGCCTACCAGATGAGCGCGTGCCAAGCGATCGAGGACGCCTGCGGTGTCGAGGTGCCGGAGCAGATCCGGGTGTTGCGTCGGCTGTTGTACTGCGGTGAGTGGATCGAGAGCCATGCACTCCATATCTACCTCTTGCATGCGCCGGACTTCCTCGGCTACGACGGAATGCTCGACATGGCGCGCGACCACGCCACCGAGGTCGAACGTGGCCTGCAGCTCAAGAAGGTCGGTAACGACCTCATCGAGCTCGTCGGTGGCCGCGCGATCCATCCCATCAACGTCAAGGTCGGCGGCTTCTTCGCGGTCCCGACGCCGGCGAAGCTCGCTGGTCTCGCGGCGAGCCTGGAATGGGCGAGGGAGGCTGCGCTCGAGACGGTGCGTTGGGTTGCCGGCTTCGACTTCCCCGACTTCGAGCCCGACTACGAGTTCGTCGCGCTGCAGCACGCCGACGAGTACCCGATCCTGTCCGGCCGAGTCGTGTCCAGCGGCGGACTCGACGTCGATGTCAGCGCCTTCGAACAGCACGTCGTAGAGCACCAGGTCGAGCACTCCAACGCCCTTCATGCGCGGCTCGACGGACGGACCTACCTGGCCGGGCCACTTGCGCGGTTCGCTCTCAATGCCGACCGCCTGTCGCCATCGGCTCGGGCAGCCGCTACCGACGCGGGACTCTCCGAGAGCTGTCGCAACCCGTTCCGCAGCATCATCGTCCGCGCTGTCGAGGTGCTCCACGCCGTCGACGAGGCGCTCCGGATCATCGCGGACTACGAGCAACCGGCGGAGCCGTCCATCCGGGTGGAGCCGAGACCGGGTACGGGATACGGCGTGACGGAGGCCCCTCGTGGTCTTCTCTACCATCGCTACGAACTGAGTGCGGACGGCCTCATCAATCGTGCCCAGATCATCCCGCCGACATCGCAGAACCAGGGACAGATCGAGGCCGATCTCCGCGCGTTCGTCGAGAGTCACCTTGATCTCGAGCTCGCGGAGCTGACCCACGCCTGCGAACAGGTGATCCGCAGCTATGACCCCTGCATCTCCTGCGCGACACACTTCCTGACGCTTCGGGTCGAGCGGTCATGACCGGTGCCTGCGTCATCGGGGTCGGCAACCCTTACCGAGGGGACGACGGTGCGGGACTGGCGGTTGCGCGCGCGGTGGCCGACTTGGCGCCCGAAGGTGTTCGCATCTGCGAGCTCGACGGCGACGTGGCACGGCTTCTCGACCTCTGGACCGATGATGACGAGGTCTACGTGGCGGACATGGTCAGGTGCGGTGACCCGGCGGGGTCCGTCCACTGGTGGGACGTGCGGGCGCACGATGTCGTGGCGGAGTCCTTGCGGGGTAGCTCGCACCATGTGAGTCTCGCTGAGGTCTTCGCCCTCGGCCGGGTGCTGGGCCGGCTTCCGCGCACTCTGGTGCTCGTAGGTGTGGAAGGTGCTGACTACGACGCCGGATGTGAGCTGTCCCCGGCAGTGTCACGGGGTGTCGACGATGCTGCCCACCGGATCCTTGCTGCGGTAGGCCAGGCAGTGCGGGCAGCTCCTCACCCACCGAAACTTCAGCGGTTGCGGGCCAGGTAGACGGTGTTGGTGGCATCGCGGTCCTGCAGCGGGTTGGCGAAGGTGACCACTTCGGCCGCCACGTCGGTGAAGACCTCGTCGAGGACCGCGCAGTACTCCTCGTCCGGGGGATCGTTCGACCACAGCGTGAAGACTCCACCGGACCGTAGGTGAGTGCTCAACCGCCGTACGCCACCAGGCCCGTAGAAGCCGGCATGCGTTGGGTTCAACAGATGCCGGGGCGAGTGGTCGATGTCGACGACGATCGCGTCGAACTGACGGGCGGGCCGAGCCGGGTCGAGGCCGTCCTCGCTGTCGACCATCGCGAAGAAGTCGCCGTGCACCAACCGACAGCGCGCGTCAGCGGTCAGTTCCGCACCCAGCGGGATCAGGCCACGCTCATGCCACTCGATCACCTCGGCAATCGCGTCGATCACGACGAGGTCGCTGACCCGCGGGTCGTCGAGAACCGTCTGCGCGGTGTAGCCGAGTCCGAGCCCGCCAACGGCAACCGAGAGTTCTGAGCCGTCGACCCAGGCAAGCGCCAGCCGGGCCACCTCTACCTCAGCGACCGTGAAGAGGCTGGACATCAGGTAGTCGTCGTCGAGCTTGACTTCGTACACGTCGACTTCGGACAGCGGTTCTCTGCGGCGTCGAAGGCTGATCGCACCCATCGGGGTCTCTCGCCAGTCGAGCTCTTCGAACCTGGCACTCATCGGATCCTCGATCCTTCGGGGTGGTGTGCAACCTACTCCCCGACAGTCAGCGAGCTGGCCCGGGCGTCGCGGTGGACACCGTGTGAGACGACGCGCAGACTGGCAGTGGGCTCCGATGCGTGACACCGACGGTACGTACGTGACGGTCAACGGCCTGTCGTTGGCCTACCGACGCGCGGGTTCGGGTCATCCGCTCGTGTTGCTGCACGGGGGTTTCGAGGACGGTCGCATCTGGCGGCGGCAGCTCGACTTCCTCTCGGACGAGTTCGCCACCTTCGCGTGGGACGCGCCGGGAGCCGGTGGCTCAGACGATCCGCCGCCCGGCTTCACGTCCGCCGACTACGCCGACGCGGTCGCCGGCTTCATCGAAGCACTCGGGCTCGATACCGCCCACCTCCTTGGATCGTCGTGGGGCTCCACCTTGGCCCTGGCAACCTACGAACGACACCCGACCATCGTGCGGTCACTCGTGCTGGCTTCGGCGTATGCCGGCTGGGCCGGCTCGTTGCCGGCTGCAGAGGTGCAACGCCGACGGGATCAGGTGATCGCACAGACGACCAAGGCGCCGCACGAGGTCATCGTGGAGTGGATGCCCACCATCCTGACCGCATCTGCCACCGCCGACCTGATCGGAGAGGTGTCGGAGATCATGGGCGGCTTCCATCCTGCTGGCATGCGGGCGGCCGTGGAGAGCATGGCTGAGGTCGACTTCCGGCCGATGCTGTCGTCCATTGCCATCCCCACGCTGCTCCTGTACGGCAGTGACGACGTACGTTCGCCACTGGACGTCGCCGAGTCGATGCACGCGATGATCCCGGGGTCGCAGCTGGTGGTGATTCCCGATGGTCCACATCTCATCCAGGTCGAGAATGCTGAGCCCTTCAACGTTGCCGTGCGGGAGTTCCTGCGCGGCGTGGACCGGAGCTGACGGCCCGGCAGCCGGGGCGGCCCTAGACTCCGGCTCGTGACCGACGACCAGACCTTGCTGCCGACTCTTCGCCTCGCGCGCGGACTGGGTCCTGAGCTGATTGCCCTTCGGCGACGCCTGCACCAGATTCCCGAGATCGGCCTCGACCTGCCCATGACCCAGCAGGCGGTGCTGGAGGCGCTGAACGGCCTCGACCTCGAGATCACCTCCGGGCAGTCACTTTCCTCTGTCGTCGCCGTTCTGCGCGGTCAGGGCGAAGCGGAGTACGGGGTGCGTCAGGTCGTCCTCCTCCGTGGAGACATGGACGCCTTGCCAGTGGCCGAGGAAGTCGACGTCGACTTCAAGTCTCGTCACGACGGCAGCATGCATGCGTGCGGCCACGACCTGCACGTCGCGGGCCTCGTGGGGGCGGCTCGGATTCTCCATGCGCTCCGGGCTGAGCTGCCGGGCGACGTGGTCTTCATGTTCCAACCCGGAGAGGAAGGTCCAGGCGGCGCCGAACCGATGCTCGAGGAGGGTTTGCTCGAAGTTGCCGGCCGCCGGGTCGATGCCGCGTACGCCTTGCACGTGTACTCAGCGGACGTGCCGTTCGGTCAGTGGGCGTCCAGGCCCGGAACGACCGGAGCAGCGGCCGACGAAGTAAAGGTGCGCGTTCATGGGGTGGGGGGTCACGGCTCTGCGCCGCACCGCGCCAAGGACCCCATCCCCGCAGCCTGCGAGATGGTAATCGCCTTGCAGACGATGACGACGCGTCGCTTCGACGTGTTCGACCCCGTGCTGGTCACGGTCGGGCGGATCGCCGGGGGAACGAAGGACAACATCATCCCTGACGATGTCGAGTTCGAGGCGACGGTGCGGTCCCTGTCCCGTGAGTCACGTAGGCAGGTGCAGGTGGAGATCGAGCGGGTCGTCGCCGGGATCGCCGCCGCGCACGGTCTGACCGTCGACGTGGACTACCGGCTCGGCTACCCCGTCACCGTCAACGACGACACGGAGTACGCACGGGCGCGGCAGGCAGTGGTCGACCTGTTCGGGGCCGACCGGTTCACCGAGCTCGCCAACCCCGAGCTCGGTGCTGAGGACATGTCGTTCGTGATGGAGCTCGTGCCCAGCGCCTACTTCAACGTCGGGGCCTGTGTGGTCGACGACTTCCGCTCGGCGCCGGACAACCACTCACCGCGGGCGGCCTTCGATGATGCGATCCTGCCGGATGCGGCGGCCTGGCTCGCCGAGATGGCGGTACGACGCCTCGGCGCTCCGGACGATTCGACGAGCTGATTCCCCGCCGATGAGCACGGACGTGACGACGACGGCGCTGGCAGTCGCGTCGGCACTGCACGCCGGCTTCCAACTGGTGGTCACCCTGGTCGTCTACCCCGCCCTGGCGGAGACGAACGACCGCGACTGGGCACCGCGGCACGCCGCGCACAGTCGGCGCATCGCCCCGGTCGTCGTCCTGGTCTACGGTGCGCTCGTCGCGAGCTCGGTCGCCGCGTTGCTGGCCGACCGGCGTCCACCCATGATCTGGACGGCGATCGCCGCCGCCGTCGTCGCGATGGTCGTGACAGCTGTGGTGGCCGCGCCGACCCACGGGAAGTTGGGACGAGGCCGCGACGGTCAGCTCGTGCACCGGCTGCTGGTCTGGGACCGGCTGCGGTGCGCCGCGGCCGTTGTCGGAGCAGCCGCGGCCTTCACCGCCACCTGGTGACTCCGGACCGCGATGCGCGCGCCGGCCTTCGACGCCTGCCCGGCATGATGGCCCCGTGACCGCTCCCGCACCTGACCCCCTGCAGCCCGACGCCTGGGGTATCCATCGCCACTGGGTCAACGCCTATGACGAGGTCGTCGAGGTGCCCGCGGTCACGGTGGATCGCCTGCGTCAGGCCATGGGATCACCGCCCGCTGACCTCGACGCGTGGGCACCGCTCGTCACGCAGCCGGGTCTCGATCTGGGTCTGGGCCAGGTCCAGGTCGAATGCGAGAGTGGCGAACGCCGAGTGATCAACGGCGCCGTCCCGGTCGACTTCCCGCTCGGCTATCACGACCTGATCACCGGCACCGGGCGTCGTCGACTGATCGTCTCGCCCGGCCGCTGCTGGCTGCCGGAGGGGTGGCGTGCGTGGGGTTTCACTGTGCAGTTGTATGCCGCGAGGTCTCGGTCTAGCGCCGGAATCGGGGACCTCGCTGACCTGAGCAGCATCCGTGCGTGGGCGCAGAGCATCGGCGCAGGCTTCCTGTTGATCAATCCGCTGCACGCGGTGGCACCGACGATCCCTCAGGAGCCGAGCCCCTACCTGCCGGCCACCCGCCGGTTTCGCAACCCGATCTATCTTCGGGTAGCCGGTGTGCCGGCCGAGACTGCCTCGTCGACCATCGACCGCGATGAGGTCTGGCGGGCCAAGCTGGCCGCCCTCGAGATCGAGTTCGCCGAGGCGCCGGTCGACGACGAGTTCAGCAGGTGGCGAGCGGCGCAAGGCACCGGCCTGGAGATCTTCGCGGTCTGGGCGACGTTGACCGAGCTCCACGGACCCGACTGGCGGCTGTGGCCGGAGGGGCTACGTGACCCGGCCTCCGAGGCGGTGGCCGACGCCGCAGGTGACCACGCTGATCGCATCCGCTTCCATGCCTGGCTGCAGTGGCGGATCGACCAACAGTTCGAAGCCGCCGCAGACGACCTCAAGATCCTCCAGGACCTGCCCATCGGCGTCGGCGGGGGCGGCGCAGACGCGTGGGCATGGCAGGACACCCTGGTCAACCAGGCTACCGTCGGTGCGCCGCCGGACATCTTCAACGCACAGGGGCAGAGCTGGGGCTCGCCACCCCTTGCGCCCTGGCGACTGCGAGCTTCGGACTACGTCCCCTTCATCGAGTCGATCCGGGCCACCATGGCCGGTGGTGGCGGCATCCGTATCGATCACGTGATGGGGCTCTTCCGGCTGTGGTGGATCCCCGTAGGCATGTCGCCCGAGGACGGCGCGTACGTGCGGTACCCGGCCGAGGACCTGCTCAACATCGTCGCTCTGGAGAGCCATCGGGCTCAGGCCCTGGTTGTCGGTGAAGACCTCGGAACCGTCGAGCCGGGGGTGCGTGAAGCGCTGGCCGAACACGTGGTCCTGTCCTACCGGCTGCTCTGGTTCGAAGACGACGATCCCGTCGGCTGGCCACAGATGGCCATGTCGGCCGTCACGACGCACGACCTTCCGACGGTCGCTGGCCTCTGGTCAGGATCCGATCTGGAGGATCAGCTGACGAACATTCCGACACCCAGGGCGGCCCTGGAGCGAGACCGGTCAGAGCTGCTCGCGCGGCTGCCCTCCGCGGGCCCTGATGTCGAGTCCGTCATCGTCGAGTCTCACCGACGGCTGGGAGAGTCCCCCTGCGTACTGGTGTCCGCGACCCTCGAGGATGCGGTGGGGCAGGAGCCGCGCCCCAACATGCCTGGAACGACGACGAGGCCGAACTGGTCGATCCCGCTTCCGGTCCTGGTCGATGATCTGCCGGGCCACCCGATGGCCCGGGCTGTGGCCGAGGCTCTGGACACCCAGGTCCGTCGCGTCGAGGCACAGGCATGGAACAAGGGCACGTCACCGGCTGGATGACGTGCCCTTGGTCGGGGTGGGTGCGGCTCGGGGGGTTGTTCGGCTACTTGGTGTTGACCGTGATCGTCGCGATGCCGACGAGCAGACCCTGCTTGACCGCGTCGGTCTGGAAGGTCTGGTCGAGGAGTGCAGCCGCGTCGCCGGAGATCATGACCTTGGTGCCTTCGAGGACGGCCTCGTTGCCCTGGGTCTGGAGCGGCTTCAGGGTGCGACCGTCGAGGTTGAAGATCGTCGCGTGCTTCGCGGCGCTCTTGCCGTTGACGCTCACGTCGCCGTACACCCGTGAGTTGCCGGGGTTGATCTCGAAGTTGGTCAGGTCGACGGTGGTGCCGCCGGCCGTCAGCGAGAGGCCGGAGCCTTCGTGGTCGATGAGGCCGGTGACGTAGGGCGAGACGCTTCCGGGCGTGTAGTAGGTGACGTTGCCGCCGGTGATCGGGAAACTGACGGCGCCGTTGGCCAGGGATGCGTCGCCGACGACTCCGGGCGTGAGCTTGAGCGAGGTCAGAGCCTCGACGAAGCCGGCGTCGAGTGCGACGGAGGTGTCGTTGCCACTGAGCTGCTGGATCTGGGCGACCGGCTTGGGCGTGTCGGTGCTGTTGCTGTCGTTGCCAGAACAGGCGGCGAGCGTCAGGGCCAGTACCGCGACTGCGGAGACGCCGAGCACCCGCCTGGAGGACTTGGAGCTGCTACGGACGTTACGCATGAGCGGTGTTCCCTTCGGGTTGGTGTGTCGTTGCTGTACGGAAGGGATACGTCGCCATGCGGACGCCGGATGTGACTGCACGGCGTGACCGCCGTCACGTGTGGACTGCGATCAGGGGCAGCGGCTCGCGAGAACGCAGAACTCATTCCCCTCTGGGTCGGCAAGGACGACCCAGCTCTCATCGCCTTGGCCGACTTCGACGTGTCGAGCACCGAGGTCGAGCAGGCGGCGGACCTCCTCGTCTTGCTCCCTGTCGGTGGGGTTCACATCGAGGTGGAGCCGGTTCTTGACGGTCTTGCCCTCGGGCACGGGTGCGAAGGTCAACGTGGGTGGCACAGGGCCGAGCTGGTTCTTGCCCTCCGGCACCATGGGGGAGCCAATGGTGACGATGTCGTCCTCTTCGTCCTGGATCTCGTAGTCAAGGACCGCGCACCAGAACCTTGCCAGCGCGTGGGGGTCGGCGGAGTCGATCGCAAGCTCGGTGAATTTGCTGGTCATGTCAGGACCTCCCAGTCACGTAGCGGGTCCGCCCAGATTGACGGGTTCTGCAGTCTGCTCACGCCGCCATCCTTCCCGACATGTCGGCCCAACCCTCTTCCGGAAACATCGACCCACCCTGGCGCGGGGAACCAGAACGCCTGTCCTGTGGCTCTTTGCGAGGCGTCCACCGGTTGTGCTGCTGCCCGTCCAGGCGTACCTGTGGATTATGACCAAGACCTGGCGGTGCCTGGTTGGACGACACCGGTGGACGAAGAAGTGGGACCACGAAAGGTCCTTCCGGTACAAGGAGTGCTCCGAGTGCGGCAAGCAGCTGGGAACCGGGTTCCCGCCTCCTGAACATCTGCCGAGTGGCGGAGCCGGCGCCTGACTTTCCGCTGGTCATCCTGATCGTCCTGGTCGGCAGCGCGGTGACCCCGGAGTGTGGAGTGGCGGTCGCCGCGGAAGCCTTCGCCTAACCTGCCGTTGGCTGTCGACACCTCCAGAAGCAACAGCGCACCGCAGGGAAGTTCGGCTCATATGGCTGCGGGCACTAGAACATGTGTTCGAAGTGACCTAGCATCGCGTCATGGCGGTTCAATTCCAAGGGTCACTGCTCGACGGACCCGATCTCGAGGCTCCGCGCCTTGTCGAGCTGACGACCGTGAAGCGCACGATGCTCAGCCGTGGCGCATGGGTCGATGTCTTGCCCGCGTGGGTGCACGGCTCCGACGCGCTGTTCGAGCGGCTGGTCGAGGCGGTGCCGTGGTACGCCGAGAAGCGGCAGATGTACGACCGCGTGGTCGACGTACCGCGGTTGCTCTGCTTCTACGGCGAGGACCAGCCATTGCCGGACCCGCTTCTCGATGACGCCCGTGAAGCGCTGAGCGCCCACTACGCCGACGAGCTCGGTGAGCCCTTCACGACAGCGGGCCTCTGCTTCTACCGCGATGGGCGCGACTCCGTCGCGTGGCATGGCGACACCATCGGGCGCGCCAGGACCGAGGACACCATGGTCGCCATCGCCTCGTTCGGCAGTCCGCGGCGACTCATGCTGCGACCCCGGGGTGGCGGGGAGTCGATCGGTTTCTCGCTGGGCCACGGAGACCTCATCGTCATGGGCGGGTCGTGCCAGCGCACCTGGGAACACGCGATCCTCAAGACAGCCCGGCCGGCCGGACCGCGGATCTCCGTGCAGTTCCGGCCCCGAGGGGTTCGCTGACGTCAGAGCCGCAGGACGCCGTCCTTGGCGATCGTCGGCGCGTCGACCTGCACGGTGTCGGGATAGATGAGCCCCGCCCCGGTGTTGAGGAGCACCACTTCGTCGTCGGCCGCCAACCAGCCGCTCGCAACGAGCGCCCGGGCCGCGGAGACGGTAGCCGCGCCCTCCGGGCACAAGAAGATGCCTTCCAGCCGGGCGGTCCGGTACAGGTCGGCGATCAGCTCGTCGTCGGTGACGGCGATCGCGGTCCCGTGGGTGTCTCGTACTGCTTCCAGCACCAGGAAGTCGCCGAGCGCCTTGGGCACATTGATACCGAAGGCGATGGTGGAGGAGTTCTCGACCTTGACCGACTCGACCGCGCCGGCCTCGAACGCGGTCACGATCGGCGCGCAGCCGGTGGACTGCACACAGACGAGCCGGGGCAGGTCACCCTCGACCCACCCGAGCGCTCGGATCTCGGTGAGGGCCTTGTAGATCCCGATCAGGCCGACGCCACCACCTGTGGGGTAGATGATCACGTCCGGCATTCGCCAGCCGAGCTGTTCCGCGATCTCGAGCCCCATCGTCTTCTTGCCCTCGATCCGGTACGGCTCCTTGAGCGTGGACACCTCGAACCAGTCGTCGTCACTGGCCGCGACCGCGGCCGTAACAAGGCTGCCGGCGTCGGAGATCAACCCGTCGACCAGGCGCAGGTCGGCCCCGGTCACGACCGTCTCGGCTCGAGTGATCGTCGGAGCGTCCAGCGGCATGGCGACCGTGGTGCGCAGACCGGCGCGAGCGGCGTACGCCGACCAGGCGGCACCGGCGTTGCCATTGGTCGGCATCGCCAACCGTCGAGCGCCGAGCTCCTTGGCCCGCGACACCCCGACCGCCGCACCGCGCGCCTTGAACGAACCGGTCGGCAGCAGCCCGTCGTCCTTGACCAGCACACGGTTGACTCCGAGGTCGTCCGCCAGCCGGGGAACGGGAAGCAGCGGCGTCATCCCCTCGCCCAAGGTCACGACATGCTCGACGGCCGACACCGGCAACAGCTCGTGGTAGCGCCACAGGTCGGGAGCGCGTCGAGCGATGTCGTCGGGCGATGTCCCGACCGCGGCGAGGTCGTACCGGGCCAGGAGGGGACCACCGTCCCGCGCACACAGACCTTGCCGGACGGTCGCGTCGTACTCGGATCCGCATCGGGCACACTCGAGGTGGTGCAGAGCACTGAAGGCCATGGCGCCATCCAAACAGGCCGGCTCATCGGCTGCCCGGCCGCGCTAGGGTCGCCCCTATGTCGAGTCTGGAGGTGTGGGACTGGCGCCGCCGCATGTTCGCCTTGTATGCCCAGGTGCGCAACCACGCCGATCCCCTGGTCGCGCATGCGCTCTGGGTCAAGGGTCGCGATGAGCTCTTGCAGACCCACCCCGCGTCGCCGGTCCCCGCGGCACTACGGCCGGGCTATCCCGGCGCCGTCGTCGCACCGTACGACCCGGACTTCCGCCTCGTCGTTCCCATCGACCGCAACGTCGACCCCGAACGGCGAGAGCTCGTCACCGCAACGGACGGCGTCGTCCCGTTCGACCGGATCGGACGCGTCCACCTCGGCGACCTGGGCAGCCTGGACGTGTGGTGGTTGGGCTCATATGGTGGCGGTCTCTTCCTGCCGTTCCGGGACCGGGCGCCGAGATCGTATGGCGGCGGGCGCTATCTGCTGGACACGGTGAAGGGTGCTGACCTCGGTGGTGACCCCGAGGCGTTGGTCGTCGACCTCAACTTCGCCTACCAACCCTCCTGCGCCTACGACGAGGCCTGGGTCTGCCCGCTTCCCGGGCCGGGCAACACCCTCGAGGTCGAGGTGGTCGTGGGGGAGCAGCACGTCGAGGGGGATGCTCGATGACGGTGCCGACACTCGGATCCCTGGTCTCCTTGCCGGCGCTCGACCGGCCAGACCTGCTGGCGCCGTCGGTGCATCGAGCGCTGCAAGACTGGGTGCTCGGTGGAGACGTGGCCGTGGTCGAGATCGACCCTGCGCTGGCCGACACCCAAGCGCTCACCGAGGCCTACGACCTGCCGTTGGACGCGTCTGCCAACTGCGTCGTGGTGGCCGGGCGCCGTGGCGGAGAGGAGCGCGTCGCCGCCTGCGTCGTCACGGCCGATACCCGCGCTGATGTCAACAATCTGGTGAAGCGTCGACTCGACGTCCGCAAGGCCTCGTTCCTGTCCATGGAGCGCGCGGTCGCCGAGACGTCGATGGAATACGGCGGCATCACGCCGATCGGACTTCCGCTTGGATGGCGATTGCTCGTGGATGCCTCCGTCGCTGAGATCGACGTCGCGATCATCGGCAGTGGCGTACGCCGTTCGAAGCTGTTGTTGAGTGGCGCATCCCTCGCGGCGTACCCCGTCGCTGAGCTGACGCCAGGACTCGGTCTCCCTGTCCAGGTTTCCTAGGCTGCGACCGAGCAAGACCGCTGCTTGCCTTCCTCGGGCGGAATGGACGCCTTGAGAATCGGGAGCAAAGGGTACTAGTCATCCCTTTGTGCCCGGACCAGAACTGGGCCATTCGGCATGCGTTACTCATTCGTTCGGCTGATCCTTGCCGCCGTTCGTTCCGAAATGTTACACAAAGTGACACCATGACTGCGTAGCGCAATGAAGGGGTGACGCACCCGTCTCACACCCCGCACATAGGGAAGCTTCCGGCTGACGCCGGCGAGCACGAGAGAAGGGGTCACCCGATGACCTTGGCTGCTGCGGTATCCCCGACGCGAGCCGACGTGAACAACGTCGTGCAGCGCCAACCCTCACTCGGCAAGATCACCACCCGCCCGTCGCTGCCCGCGGACGCGGAGTTCATGCTCGAGTTGTATGCCGCCACCCACGAAGAAGAGCTCGCCGAGCTCGGGTGGAGTTTGACCGAGAACCGGTCGTTCGTGATCATGCAGGCGCAGTCGGAGGAGTGGAAGCTGGGCCGCCGCTACCCCGGCATGGATCACGTGACGATCGGCATCGACGGAACCTCCATCGGCCGGTTGCTCGTCTGTATGCGCGAAGAAGTCCTGCACGTCGTCGACCTCAGCCTGATGCCACGCTTCCGGGGTCAAGGTGTCGGCACCCAGCTGATGCGCGAGATCATTGGTGAGGCCCGCGAAGAGGGAGTGCCCATCAAGATCCGGGTGCTCAAGGACAGCCGCTCCTTCCAGTTCGTCAGCCGACTCGGTTTCGACGAGCCGCTCGATTTCGGTCTGCACGTCGAGGTGACCTGGACCCCGCCCGCCGTCGCCGACCCGGACGCGCGAACTCGTCGTGGTGCTCGGGTGCGAGTTCCCGAGCAGCCGGCGAGTGAGCTGCGCGGCGCCGCCAAGGAGAGTGTCGTCGATGAGGTGGCAGCAGCACCTGACGCGGACCTTGCCCCCGAGGTCGCCCTGCTGACGGAAGAGGAGGCCTGGGCGATGCTCCGCGACGGAGAAGCCGACGCGACCAAGGCGGACGAGGCTGCCACTCACGAGCCCGAGTTCGCGGCGTTCGTCGAGCCAGTCCCTGCACCGGTGGCTGTCGTGGAGGACGTGGTCGAGGACCTGCCGGTGGCGGAGGTTGTTGCTGAGGACCTGCCGGTCGTGGTGGACGTGGTCGAGGACCTGCCGGTGGCGGAGGTTGTTGCTGAGGACCTGCCGGTCGTGGTGGACGTGGTCGAGGACCTGCCGGTCGTGGAGGACGTGGTGGAGGACCTGCCGGTGGCGGAGGTTGTTGCTGAGGACCTGCCGGTCGTGGTGGACCTGGTGGAGGACCTGCCGGTGGCGGAGGTTGTTGCTGAGGACCTGCCGGTCGTGGTGGACCTGGTCGAGGACCTGCCGGTGGCGGAGGTTGTTGCTGAGGACCTGCCGGTCGTGGTGGACGTGGTCGAGGACCTGCCGGTGGCGGAGGTTGTTGCTGAGGACCTGCCGGTCGTGGTGGACCTGGTCGTGGACCTGCCGGTCGTGGAGGACGTGGTGGAGGACCTGCCGATCGTGGCGGACCTGCCGGTCGTGGAGGACGTGGTGGAGGACCTGCCGGTCGTGGAGGACGTGGTGGAGGACCTGCCGGTCGTGGAGGACCTGCCGGTCGTGGAGGACGTGGTGGAGGACCTGCCGGTTGCTGAGGACCTGCCGGTTGCGGAGGTTGTTGCTGAGGACCTGCCGGTTGCTGGAGGACCTGCCGGTTGCTGGAGGACCTGCCGGTTGTGGAGGACCTGCCGGTGGTGGAGGACCTGTGGTCGCGGAGGACCTGCCGGTTGCGGAGGACCTGCCGGTTGCGGAGGACCTGCCGGTCGTGGAGGACCTGCCGGTTGCGGAGGACCTGCCGGTCGTGGAGGACGTGGTCGCGGAGGACCTGCCGGTCGTGGAGGACGTGGTCGAGGACCGGCCGGTCGTGGCGGACCTGGTGGAGGACCAGCCGGTCGTGGAGGACGTGATCGAGGAACCGGCATACGACCTGCTGCAGCCCTTGCCGGCAGAGCTCACCGACGCGTTGACGGACGAGCTGTTCGACCGCTTGACCGCGAACGTGGTGGTCGACGAACCGCGCGAACCGACGTACGTCGACGGCACGTCCGTCGCGGCGGACCTCACCCCCGCTCTCGTCCCCGAGGGAGCCGCCGAGTTCGAAGAGGACGAACCGGTGACCTTCCGGATCGGTAGCGACCAGTACGACCCGTTCACTTAACCAACGCCGCACTCGCGAGCCGGCCTCGCCGCCTCGCCTCACGCCCCGACCCCGATCGCTCCGCGGTCCTAGGATCGGGGCGTGTCTGCGTTCGTGACCTCAATGCCTGCTGATGTCGATCGCCGACGTGGACTTCGCCGGATGCGCACCGTGGCCACCGGGCTCCTCGTCGTTGCTGCCGTCATCTACCTGGCCACCCTGCACCGCGGTGGCGGTTGGGGCTATGTCAATGCCACCGCCGAGGCCTCCATGGTGGGCGCCATCGCCGACTGGTTCGCCGTCACCGCGCTGTTCAGACATCCGTTGCATCTCCCGATTCCGCATACGGCCCTGATCCCGACCCGCAAGAACATGCTCGCACGCAGCCTGCAGGACTTCGTGACCGAGAACTTCCTCAGCGAGGTCGTGGTCCGCACGCGGGTCGCTGATGCCGAGGTGAGCCGCCGCTTCGGTGAGTGGTTGGCCGTGCCCGAGCACACCACACGCGTCGTCTCCGAAGCATCGACCCTGCTGCGGCTGGGACTCGAGAAGGTCCGTGACGAGGATGTCGACGACGTCATCCGACTCGAGCTGTTGCCCCGGCTGGCCGACGAACCGCTCGCACCACTGCTCGGGCAGCTGCTCGGCGACATCGTCGACGACAAGTCTCACCACGGCCTCGTCGACCTCGCTCTCGACGAGGCCGACCGCTGGCTCTCCGGCAACGAACAGGCCTTCTCGGAGGCCATCAGTACGAGAGCCCCGTGGTGGACCCCTACGTGGTTGGACGACCAGGTAGCTGCCCGGATCCATCACGAGGTCCTCGCCTGGATCCGCGAAGTGCGCGGTGACGCGGACCATCGCGCGCGACGGGCGGTTGACGACCTGCTCGCGCAGTTGGCGCGCGACCTCCGCGACGACCCCGACACCCAGGCGCGTGCCGAGCGGGTCAAGGCCCGCCTCCTCGGCCAGCCGCAGGTCGCCGACACGGCGATGTCACTCTGGCGCGCGCTGAGCCGGGCGCTCCACACGACGTTGGCCGACCCCGGGAGTCCGCTGCGCGCCCGGGTCGAGCAGCGGCTGCAGGAATTCGCCGGGCAGTTGAGGAACGACCCAGATCTGCGGGGTCGCCTGGACCAGCACGCGGCAGACCTCGCCGCCTTTGTCGTCGGTCGCTACGGCGACGAGCTCACCACGGTCATCACCGACACGATCGAGCGGTGGGACGGGCAAGAGGCGGCCAATCGCATCGAGCTGTTCGTCGGCCGGGATCTGCAGTTCATCCGCATCAACGGCACGCTCGTCGGCGGTCTCGCCGGGCTTGTCATCCACACCGTTGCGAACGTGCTCTGACCGGCCAACACAGCCAGCCCCCGCTGCAGGACAAGCGTGCGCTTGTAGCATCGTGACGTGCCTGTTCGACCCGGCAGGTCCGTACGGCGGATCGCACCTCGCCTGAGCGCCAGTGGACGTCCGGCGACCTTGCCCGACGACGACCTCACCGACGACGCGATGCTGCGTCGCATCGACTGGGGCAACGCCGACCTGTCGGGCCGACGCGCCCGGCTCGTCGATGTCGAGGAATGCCACCTGACGGGCACGAGCCTGGCCGGCTCCGAACTGGACAAGATCTCGGTTTCCGACACGTTGTTCACGCGCTGCGACCTCGCCAACGTGCTGTTGCGAGACGCCGCGTTCAACCGGGTCGTGTTCACAGGCTGCCGACTGACAGGCGGCACCTTGGTCGAGGCCACGCTTCGGCACGTGGCCATGGTCGATTGTCTCGCAGACATGGCTTCGTTCCGCTTCGCGTCCAGCCTGGCGCTGGAGTTCCGCGACTGTCGCTTCCACCGCGCCGACTTCGGCTCGACCGATCTGCGGGGTGCTCGGTTCGAGCAGTGTGACCTGTCGGGTGCCGACTTCTCGTCCGTGCGCGCGGCGAAGGCGGTCTTCGTCGACTGCACGTGGGAAGGCGTTCGAGGGATCGCCAGCCTCGCCGGAGCAACGGTCGCCAACACCTCACCGATCGATCTGCTGGCGTTCACGGCCGGCATGGCCGGTGCCCTCGGTATCACGATGGCGGATCCAGCAGACGTGCAGGTCGACACCGGCAACGTGTAGCGGTCGACGCCAGCGTCACCGAGTGCCAGCCTGTCCGGAGCGCGGTCCCTCAGAGCATCCGGCCCAGGTGGATTGCGTCGGGTGCGTGCTGGTAGTGCCCGAAGCGGGGGATCTCGGTGTAGCCACTGGACCGGTACAGCTCGACTGCGTCGGCTTGGGGAAGCCCGGTCTCGAGCACCAGCGCGTCGGCCCCGTCTGCCCGTGCCGATGACTCCAGGTGGGCGAGCAGTCGCCGGGCGAGGCCCCGTCGCCGGTACTCCGGAACGGTGTACATCCGCTTGATCTCCGCGGGACGCTCGGCCGCCATACCGATCGGTTCGAGGGCGAACCGCCACCCACCCATGAGGACCGGTTCGCCGTTCAGAGCCCCCAGGAAGAAGCGTCCGGCGGGCGGAGCCAGCTCGCGCGGGTCGATCGGTCCGGTGTCCGGCGCGCCGTACAGGGACGTGTAGTACGCCTGGACCCTCTCGACGAGCAGGAGCGCATCCGGGTGGTCGAGAGCCGCCTCGTGGAGCTCCAGCGCGTCGAACAGGTGTGGCACGCGCATACGGTACCCAGCGACGCGCCGCCTCGGAGTCACCCGGACCTCAGACGGCTCCGAGTCTCCTGCTCACCGGGATCGCCAACGCGGACACCGCGGCGATGGACAGGCTGATCTCGATGAGCGCGCCGCCTTCGCCATGGGCGCCGGCGCTCCAAGCCAGGTAGAGGGTGCCGAGCGCGGCTGCTCCCAACGCCAGACAGGTCTGCTGCATGGTGATGAGGATCCCGCTCCCCAGGCCGGCCTGTTGAGGGCTGACTTGCGACAGCACGACCCCGAACAAAGGCATCATCACCAGTCCTTCACCGAAGCCGATGATCGCCAGCGGCACCGCGAGGTTCGCGGGGTTGACCTGTGGCCAGGTCAGGTGCACGTCAGCTGCCAGCGCGATGAAGCCGAGCATCTGGACGGCCCAGCCTCGAGCGATGATGCCCGGCCCCCAGCGGCGTTGCAGGGCAGGTCCGTAGATCGACATCACGAGGAACGCCGCGGCCAGCGGCGTCAGGGTGAGCCCGCCCTCGAGTGCGCTCATGCCGGCACCCGCCTGAGTCGCCAGAGCGAACACGAACATGAAGCCACCGAAGGTGGAGAAGAACGCGATCCCGATCCCCAGCCCGAGCCGCATCTGGCGCAGCGCCAGGATCGATGGTGGGACGAGCGGGACGCGACCGGCCCGCTCGGCGCGACGCTGGTGCATCGTCCACGTCAGCGCCGCCGGCGCTGCCAGGGCCAGCACGAGCCAGATCCAGACCGGCCACCCGAGCGGACGCCCTTCACTCGCGGGCAGCAGGAGGAGGACGAGTGTGATTGCGAGCAGCCCGGCGCCGACGGAGTCGGTCGGGATTCGTTGCTCGGCCTTGTTCTCCGGCAGGTGGGACGACAATGCCACCAACCCGAGCAGCCCGACCGGGACGTAGATCAGGAAGACCGAACGCCACCCGAGCCCGAACAGGTCCGACGACACGAGCACCCCGCCGAGCACCTGTCCGGCGGCCACGGCGACGCCGCCCGCTGCCCCGACCATGCCGATGGCCCGGCTGCGTTGGTCACCGTGCATGGTGGCCATGATCGTCGCCAGCACTTGCGGCGTCATCAAGGCGGCGGCAGCCCCCTGACCTACGCGGCCGACGAGCAGCACGGACATCGTGGGGGCCAGTCCGCAGACGAGCGAGAAGGCGGTGAAGCCGGCCATCCCCGTGAGGAGCATCCGCCGTCGGCCGAAACCGTCGCCGAGTCTGCCGCCGACCACGACCAGCACAGCGTTGGCGATGCCGTAGGTACCGACCACCAGCTGCAGCGTCGCCGGAGAGGCGTGCAGGTCGGTGCCGATCGAGGGAAGCGCGACGTTGATGACGAAGAACGACGAGATCGGCACGAACGCGCCACCCAGCAGGGCGAGCAGGGCGGCGAAGCCGGGCGGCGGCACCGGATCGGCAGATGCCGTGGCAGCCGGACGACGACTGGGGTCGCGGTGTGGGGCGAGGACGTGCGGTGCCATGTTTTCGAGTGTGCCGTCGCGCCCGGCGAAGTAGTGAGAGCCTGTTGATCCTGGTATCGGCACCACCTGGGTACCCGGGTGATATTGGCTGGGAATCCGGCGCGATCAGCGCGATGATGACCTCATGACGACCCTGCCGTTGTCGCCGCAGAGGTTGGAGGGAGCACCCCCGACCACGTCGGTCGACCTAGGTCCCACCCAGGCGCCCGTCGCCTCCGACGCCCGTCGCCGGGAGCTCGCGGCGTTTCTACGGACCCGTCGCGAACGCGTCCAGCCGCGAGACGTCGGGCTGCCGCCCGGGGGTCGTCGGCGCACTCCGGGGCTGCGGCGCGAGGAGGTCGCTCAGCTCTCCGGTGTTGGCGTTACGTGGTACACCTGGCTCGAGCAGGGCCGCGACATCAATGTGTCCGCCCAGGTCGTCGATGCGATCGCGCGGACGCTCAAGCTCGACCGCCACGAGTGGGCACACCTGTCCACGCTGGCCGGGGTCAGCACGGGGCCGACTCCGCAGCAGTGTGCTGCCCTGTCCGACTCCGTCCGACTCGTCATGAAGCAGGTCACGCCGTTCCCGGCCGCCGTGCTCAACGACAGGTTCGACATCCTCGCCTACAACGCGGCCTACAGCACGGTGATCGTCGACCTGGACTCACTTCCGGTCGAGGAGCACAACATCGTGTGGCTGGCCTACACCCACGAGCCGCTGCGTGCCCGGCTGGTGGACGTGGACCGTGCGTGCTGCCGACTCGTGGCCTCGTTCCGGTCGGCGATGGCAAACCACCTCGGCGATAGAGCCTGGCAAGACCTGGTCGACCGGCTGTGCCGCAGGTCGCCGGAGTTCGCCGCACAATGGCAGCGCCATGACGTGGCTCCGATGGGGCAACGCGTCAAGATGTTCGACCATCCGGAGGTTGGACTGCTGCGGCTGGAGTCCAGCAACCTCTGGGTCGACCAGGGCGGGTCCAGGCGGTTGCAGGTGTACACCCCGATGGACGACGATTCCGCCCGCAAGCTCCAGCAGCTCTCCGACTGACACCTGAGAGGATCGTGACCCGGCTCACCGTCACGTCTGCACTGTTGAGTCGTTGAACCCCTGACGCCGGCACTGCTGAGGTGCCGCACCGGAGGTTGCTCATGAGATCACGTGCCCTGCTCGCCCTAGCCGCTACCGGGATCGCCGGGCTGCTCATCGGTTCGCTCACGACGGCTGCTGCTGCGTCGGTCCCTGACCCTGCGTCGGCCGGCACAGGCTCGGCAGCAGCGCAGGACCCGACGTCACCACCCGGCTCGAACGACTGGAGCTGCAAGCCCGACGCGCGGCACCCACAGCCGGTGATCCTGGTCAACGGCACGTTCGAGTCCATGACCAAGAACTGGCCAACGATGTCGCCGTTTCTCGCCGATCACGGGTACTGCGTCTTCGCGTTCAACTACGGGAACTACGCGACCGGACCCGTCGCCGACTCCGCAGCTCGAGCTCAAGAGCTTCGTCAACCAGGTCTTGCGGCGTACTGGCGCGGACCAGGTCGACCTCGTCGGCCACAGTCAGGGCGGGATGATGCCGCGCTACTACCTCAAGTTCCTCGGTGGCGCCGACAAGGTCGACGACTTGGTCGGGATCGCGCCCTCCAACCACGGAACACAAGGCCTGATCGTCGCGCCGCCGAGCGGCGGGCCGCAGCCGTCATACCCGGCCAGCTCGCCGGCCTGCCAGGCCTGCCTCGACCAGCAGGCGGGGTCTCCGTTCATGCAGAAGCTCAACCGGGGCGGCGATCTCGTGCCCGGTCCCGACTACACGGTGATCTCGACGACGCACGACGAGGTCGTGACGCCGTACACCAGTCAGGCCCTTGCCGGACCCGCTCGGCGGGTGACCAATGTCGTCATCCAGGACAAGTGCCCGACCGACGCCATCGAGCATGACCAGACGCCCAACGACCCAGTCGTGCAGGCGATGGTGCTCAACGCGTTGCGGACCGACGGTCCCATGGCGAAGAGCTTCCAGCCCTCCTGTGCGCCCTGGGGCTAACTGAGCCAGGTCGGCCGCAGGGGGAACGATGCATCGCCGTTCGCCGCCGGCTTGACCGCGAGCACCTGGTGGAGCTCCACCTCGTTGGACTCGAACCCGTAACGGGATCCGGCCATGTAGAGACCCCATACCCGCGCGGTGGGTTCGCCCACGTCGGCGACGCACTCGTCCCAGTTGGCGACGAGGTTGGCGCACCAGTGCTTGAGCGTGAGGGCGTAGTGCTCGCGGAGGTTCTCCTCGTGGCGGACCTCGAGGCCGGCGTTCTGGGCGGCGGTGATGATCCGTCCCGAGCCCGTCAGCTCTCCATCAGGGAAGACGTAGCGGTCGATGAAAGCACCGGTCGTGACCCGGGTGTTGTTGTGCGGGCGAGTGATGCAGTGGTTGAGCAGGCGCCCGCCGTCACGCAGCTTGTCGCGCAGGAATTCGAAGTACGACGGGTAGTTGTGCACGCCGACGTGTTCGAGCAGTCCGATGGAGCTGATCGCGTCGTAGCCATCACCCGGTGCGTCGCGGTAGTCGCCGTGGAGGATCTCGGCGCCGTCGAGCTGGTCGTTCTGGATCGCGAGCTGTCCCCACTTCGCCTGCTCAGCACTCAGCGTGATGCCGACCGCGGTAACGCCGTAATGCTTGGCAGCGTGCCGCACCATGCCACCCCAGCCGCAGCCGACATCGAGCAACCGCATGCCCGGCTTCAGGTCGAGCTTGCGGCAGACCAGGTCGAACTTGGCCGCCTGGGCTTCCTCCAGTGTCGCGTCCGCAGTCGGGAACAGCGCACACGTGTACGCCATCGACGGCCCGAGCACCATCTCGTAGAACTCGTTGGACACGTCGTAGTGGTGCTGGATCGCCTCGGCGTCGCGCGTGCGGGAGTGACGCAGCCCCTCGGCCATCCGACGCCACCGGGGAAGTGCCTCCTGCTCGGGCGGTTCGGGCGGGACGAGGCGCCGTGGGCCCAGCTCACGCAGGATCTGCGTGAGCTCGCTGACGGACGGCCGCCGACCGCGCCAGCGGCCCATGCGCTTGATGGCGTCGTACGGGTCGCCCGGGTGGACGCCGTCGAGCACGAGATCGCCGACGACGTAGGCGCGAGCCATGCCGAGGTCGCCGGGAGCCGTCACGAGATAGCGCAGTCCCCGCTCGTTGAGGAGCCGGATCGTGACGGGTGAGTCGGAGGGGCCGAAACCGCTGCCGTCGTAGGCCTCGAAGCGCACCGGGGGTTCGTCGGCGGTCAACTTCTCCACCATGCTTGCGATCGTCATCTACGTCCCACCGCCTTGTCGTACAGCCCGGTCAGTCGTCGGCCGGGATCATAAGTTGCCTTCACGACCTCATACGTCGATCCGCCGTACATGGCGGCGAAAGTCTGCTCGTCGTAGTACGCATCGGAGTACAAGGACTTGTGGCCGTCATGGTCCGCCACAGCCTGCTCGATCATGCGATTGACGTCGCCGTCGGTGCGCCCGGGTGCAATGTCGACCATTCCCCAGAAGCCGACGTTGACGTAGGTCTGCTGCGGGCGGAGCGGGTAGAGCGGCCAGTCGCGGGAGGTGCCCGTGTCGTCGAGCTCGCGCAGCCGCAGCGGACACAGCCAGACCGGCCGCATCGGTACGTGGTCAGCGAACCACCGCAGGAAGTCGGCCGTGCGCTCGACCGGGATCTCGACGTCCTGCACGACGCGCTCGCGCTCGGGCTTGCCCCGTCGCCGGTCCAGGCGGGCCATGACGCCGTACTTGTTCTCGAGACCGACGATGCGGTGGTAGACGTCGCTGCGTCGCCACTTCGACGGCCACAGCCGGCGCACCAGGCGATGCTGGGCGCCGAACGCCTGGGAGCACCAGAACCAGTCGGTGTCCCACCGCCACAGATAGTCGGACGCCGTCAGGACGTCCCGGCTGCGCTCGCGGAGGGAGCGGTAGTAGACCTGCTGGCCGGTGTAGTCGCTCGGTCGTAGCAGGCCGGACTCGGTGACATCGTCGACCCATCGGCCGAGCGTCAGGTAGGCCTCGTCCGGCTCGAACACCACCCCGTCGATGAAGTCGACCGGCTCGTCATCGTGGACGCGTGTCTCACAGACCGTGGCGATCGTCTTGGCAAGTGAGTCCAGGTCGTCGAAGCGGACATGGCGCAGTGCGACGTACGGGCTGATCCGCTCGAGCTCGATACGTAGCCGTACCGCGTAGCCGAGACTGCCGTAGGAGTTGGGAAACGCGGCGAACAGATCCCGGTGCTCGTTGTCCGGAGAAGCCGTGATGATGCGCCCGTCGCCGATGAGGATGTCCATCTCGAGAACCGACTCGTGCGGAAGGCCGTTGCGGAACGACGACGACTCGATGCCGAGTCCGGTGACTGCGCCCCCGAGCGTGATCGTCTTCAGTTGCGGAACGACCAGCGGCATCAGCCCATGCGGGAGGGTCGCCTCGACCAGGTGCTCGTAGGTGCACATCCCCTGAACGTCTGCAGTGCGGGCACCAACGTCCACCGACAGCACACCGTCCAGGCCAGAGACGTCGAGACCCCGGGGTCCGTCCTCGCGGGGTCGAAACAGGTTCGAGGTCTTCTTGGCCAGCCGGACCGTCTGGCCCTTTCGGAATGGCGGCGTAGGACGCACGAAGGGCATCAACAGCGGCCTTGTGCTCGCGCATGTTTCTCTGGGGCGTCGCCACGCCTCAACTGTATCCATCGTGACCAGGGCGGATAGCACCCCTATTCTTTTCTGGATGCCAGCACCCGGACCTGCCGCCGACAGTCGCGCCGACCTTGCCGCTCTTCTGTATGAGGCTTCGCACCTGACCGGTTCGTTCGTCCTTCGCTCCGGCGAGACGGCGTCGGAGTACTTCGACAAGTACCAGTTCGAGTCCCGACCCGATCTGCTGCGCCGCATCGCGGTGGCCCTGGCGGCGTTGGTCCCGGCTGACATCGAGGTCCTCGCCGGCCTGGAGATGGGCGGGATTCCCGTCGCCACCGCCCTCTCGCTCGAGACCGGCATCCCAGCTGTGTTCGTCCGCAAGCGCGCCAAGGAGTACGGCACCCGCCGCACAGCCGAAGGGGTCGAGGTGGCCGGACGTCGGGTCCTGGTGATCGAGGACGTCGTGTCCTCGGGCGGTCAGATCGTGCTGTCGAGCGGTCACCTGCGCGAGGCCGGAGCGAACGTCTCTCAGGCGCTGTGCGTGATCGATCGACGGACGCCGGATATGCAGGTCCTCCCTGACGCAGGGATCGAGCTCCTGTCCCTCTTCACCGTCGACGACCTCCGGGGCGCAGCCTCGTGACTGCGTAGGCTGGCCGGATGGCGAAGCGGCGGACCACAGCGGCCGCCACGCTGCTGGCCATGGCGATGGCCGTGACGGCGTGCACCGGTGGCCAGGCGCAGCCGCCCTACCCGCTACGAACGACTCCGGTCGCGACCGGCCAGGGGATCGGGGACCCCTACTACTCCGATGACGGCAACCTCGGATACGACGTGGCCGGCTATGACGTCCAGATCAGCTACCACCCGGACGATCAGACCATCGTGGCCCGGACGACGATCGACTCCACCGCGACCCAGCGCCTCACCCAGGTGCACTTCGACCTGCTCGGACTGACCGTGGACAGTGTCGACGTCGATGGGGAACCGGCGTCCTTCGACCGGACGGACGCCCACGAGCTGGTCGTCACGCCGACGAGGCCGATTGCTGCCGGCGCCGACTTCGCCACCGTGGTCCGGTACCACGGTGCGCCGGGCGTCGACCGGGTCGGTCAGGTCCCCAGTGGGTGGTACGACGCCACGACACCCGGCGGCGGCTTCATCGCCGGCGAGCCGCACTCGTGCTCGCTCTGGTACCCGTGCAACGACCATCCGACAGACAAGGCGACGTTCCACCTCACAGCGACGGTGCCGCGGCCGCTGGCGGTCGTCTCGGTCGGCGTTCAGGGGAAGACGACGCGAGGCAAGCTCGCCGACGGGACGCGCGTGCGGACCTACCGCTGGCGACTGAACGTGCCGACCGCGACCTACCTGACCACCATCTACATCGACCGCCTCACCTTCGAGCGCTCCACGCTGGCCGACGGGACCCCGGTCGTGTCGGCGTACGGTCCCAGTCCGGCGGCAGCCCCCGCCCGGGAGGCCAAGCTGCCGAGAATCCTCGACGTGCTCAGCCAGGCGTGGGGTCCCTACCCGGCTCCGACCGCTGGTGGCATCTTCGTCAACGGCCAGGTCCCCTTCTCCCTGGAGACCTTCGGCCGGCCGATCTACACCGAAGGCGCGGACGTCTCGACGATCGTGCACGAGAACGGTCACCAGTGGTGGGGTGACAACGTCTCGGTGCGGCGGTGGAAGGACATCTGCCTGAACGAGTGCTTCGCGTCGTACTCGACCTGGTTGTGGGACGAGCACAAAGGCGTCGACCTCGACAAGCGTTATCGCACCGCCGTGGCACAGGACGTGGGCCTTTTCGACGCGCCGCTCTACGACATGGGGCCGGGCCACGAGTTCGACGGGCCCGGCGTCTACTACAAAGGCACGTTCTTCCTGCATGCGCTGCGGCGGCTACTCGGCGACGAGGCGTTCTTCTCTGCCCTGCAAGGCATCCAGCGCGATTATGCCGGCGGCAACCTGTCGATGACCGGGTTGCGTGACGAGCTGGAGCAGCGCACGGGGGTCGACCTCACCAGCTTCTGGGAAGACTGGGTCCTCACCACGAACATCCCCACCGACGCCAACCTCCACCCCGCCACCCTCTGACCCTTGGCGCCCTCTGGCCCTTGCCCCTCTGGCCGTCGCCCCCTCTGGCCCTTGCCCCTCTGGCCGTCCGCGTTTGCCTAGTTCACAAGCCAGCTGGCTGCTGCACTAGGCAAACCCGCCTTGGGCACCCGGTACCTGCCTCGTCGACCTACGTGCCGACCGTCACGGCGCCGAAAGTTCTCCCACCGGTCGCGACCTAGCGGGCCAGGAACGGAGCAGCCCGTATGCGAGGATCGCGGCAACCCACCGTCGTCGACGCCAACGAGGGAAACCATGAGACCCCGCCTGTTCGCCATCGCCGCCGCGTCGACAGCGTTGGTCCTGGCTGGCGGCGACGTCACCGGCCACGCCGTCACCACGCCCTCGTCCCAGCGGTATGCCGCCGGCGCCAGCGGCATCGGCGACCCGTACTACCCGGCCGACGGCAACCCCGGCTACCAGGTGCGCAGCTACCACGTCGCGCTCGACTACTTCCCCACCAGGAAGTCGATCGCGGCGACCACGGTGGTCCGCGCCGTGGCCGCCTCGCGGCTCACGACCTTCAACTTCGACTTCGAGCATCTCCGGGTCACGGCGCTCACGGTCGACGGCCGCGCCGCGTCCTGGCGACGCGCCGGCGCCCACGAGCTGGTCGTGACCCCGGCGCGTCCGCTTGGCAAGGGACGGCCGTTCGTGGCCCGGGTGACCTACCACGGCAAGCTGACATACGTCCTTGACGGCGGCGAACCCAGTGGATGGCTGCCGGCCCGTACACCGGGCAGTGGATACCTCATGGGTGAGCCGCACGGCTGTGCCGTCTGGTATCCCTGCAACGACCACCCGACCGACAAGGCCCGCTTCTCGCTGGTGGCGACCGTGCCGCGACCGCTGGCTGTGGCCTCGGTGGGCGACCAGGGTCGGACGACCTCAGGGACAAGAGATGGCGTGGCGGTTCGCACCTACCGGTGGCGCCTCACCGAACGCACCGCCACCTACCTGACCGGCATGTACATCGACAAGCTGGCCTTCGAGCGTTCCCGGCTGGCGGACGGCACCAAGGTCATCTCGGCATACGGGCCGCGGCCCGGCCAGGCACCTCGACGCGAGCGCAAGCTGCCCGAGATCCTGCGCGTGCTCTCGCGGCGGTGGGGACCGTACCCGGCGCCGCAGGCCGGCGGCATCTTCATCAGCGACGCCATTCCCTACGAGCTGGAGACGTTCACCCGGCCGATGTACTCGCGATTCACCCCGCTGACCACGATCGTGCACGAGAACGGACATCAGTGGTGGGGCGACAACGTCTCATTGCGCCGGTGGAAAGACATCTGCCTCAACGAGTGCCTCGCGTCGTACTCCGAGTGGCTCTGGGACGAGCACAACGGAGTCGATCTCGACCAGCGATACCGCCGGCTCGTCCACCAGTACGGCGACCGGCTCTTCGCCGGGAAGCTCTACGACATGGGCGCCGGCCACGAGTTCGACGCACCCGTCTACGTGAAGGGCAAGTTCTTCGTGCATGCGTTGCGCAACAAGATCGGGGACGTCAGGTTCTTCCGGGCGATGCGGGCGATCCAGCATGCCAAGGCGGGCGGCAACCTCTCGATGAACGGCCTGCGCGATCAGCTCGAGCAACGCACGGGTGTCGACCTCACGACGTTCTGGCGCCAGTGGATCTACCAGCACGACCGTCCCGCCGACGCCAACCTCTTCCCCGGCGACCTCTGACGTCAGCGCAGGCGGGCGGCGAGTGCGTCGTCGGGCGCGCCGAAGACCTCGGGATGGGCGATGGCGGCCAGCGCCTCGACTCCGTCGACGAGTCGTGGCCCGGGCCGCGCGAACGACGCGTTGGCGTCCACCGCCCACAGGGGTACGCCGTCGGGCAGGACACCAGCGTCGAGCAGCTCGGCCGCCAGGTCTCGGGAAACCGGCAGACCGAAGCCGCACGGTGCCGACACGATGACGTCCGGCCGGCTCGTGACGACGTCCTCCCAGGTCGTCCGGAAGGACTTCGCACCCGCCGTCCCCAGCGTGGAGACGGCACCGGCCCGCTCCACCATCTCCGGAACCCAGTGGCCAGGCGCGAACGGCGGGTCGGTCCACTCGAGCACCAACAACCGCGGCCGCGGGAGTCCGGCGACCGCAGCCTCGACGGCGGCCAACCGGCCGCGCAGCGACGTGACCAGGGCGGCCGCGGCCTCCTCCGTGCCACTGACCTTGCCGAGCTCATCGACCGATGCGAGGACCTCGTCGAGTGAGTGCGGGTCGATCGTCACCACCTCGGCGCGGCAGCCGAGGTGGGCCAGGGCGTCATCGACCACCGACACGTCGACGGCGCACACGGCGCACAGGTCCTGAGTGACGACGACGTCGGCGTCCAGATCGGCGAGCGCGCCCTCGTCGAGGTGGTAGAGGTCCTCGCCTGCGGCCAGCCGTTCGGCCACGGCCGCATCGATCGCCGCCGGGTCGAGACCTTCGGGCAGGCTGCTCGTCGAGACAATCGTCCGCGTGCGAGCTTCAGCCGGATGGTCACACTCGAACGTCACACCCACGACATCAGGTCCGGCGCCGAGGGCGAACAGGATCTCGGTCGTCGACGGGAGCAACGAGACGATGCGCATGTCGTCAGGCTAGTGCGCTGATCAGCGGTGACGGGCCGCGCAGGTATCGTGCCCCGCATGAGCCACGTGACGACGCATGTGCTGGACACGGCTTTGGGGCTGCCCGCCGTCGGGGTGACGGTGGTGCTCGAGCACGACCTCGCCGATCCGCCTGCGGTCGCCACCGGTCAGACCGACCAGGACGGCCGCGTCGTCGACCTCGGACCCGACACGCTCGAGCCCGGCACCTACCGGCTGCGGTTCAACACCGGCGCCTACTTCGCCGAGATCGGTGTACCGACCTTCTTTCCCGAGGTGTCGATCACCTTCGACGTGACCGGTAGTGAGCACTACCACGTGCCCGTCCTGCTGAGTCCCTACGCCTTCTCGACGTACCGCGGCAGCTGACCTACACATCAGGGTTCCGCCCGGCTCGAGCCGCGGATTGCGGGAAGGTGCAGGGCGACACGCCGTCAACAGGATGAACCTTCCCGCATTTGCGGGGAGGCGCGCAGCGGACAACGATGGGTCACATGACTGACCTCAGTGGAGTCGAGATCCGTGTACCCCGTGACGAGCCGAGGCAGGACGAGATCCTGACGCCGCAGGCGTTGGCGTTCGTGGCCGAGCTGCAACGCATGTTCGGGGGCCGGCGGGACGAGCTGATGCAGGCGCGGGTCGACCGGCGTACGGCGATCAGCAAGACGGGCGCCCTCGACTTCCTCGACGAGACCCGCGACGTGCGTGAGTCCGACTGGCGGGTCGCGGCGGCCCCGGTCGCCCTGCAGGACCGACGCGTCGAGATCACCGGCCCGACCGACGCGAAGATGGCCATCAATGCGCTCAACTCCGGCGCCAAGGTGTGGCTCGCCGATCTCGAGGACGCCAACACTCCGCACTGGGCGAACGTGATCGAGGGCCAGGTCTCGTTGTACGACGCCCACCGTCACCAGCTGTCGTTCACCTCGCCGGACGGCAAGGAGTACGCGCTCAACGACGGTGACCTGGCCGTACCGGTCGTGCGGCCCCGTGGCTGGCACCTGCCCGAGAAGCATGTGCTCGTCGACGGCCAGCCGATGGTTGGTGCACTGCTCGACTTCGGCCTGCACTTCTTCCACAATGCCGACGAGCTGCTGCAACGCGGCCTTGGTCCCGTACTACTACCTGCCGAAGATGGAGAGCCACCTCGAGGCGCGGCTCTGGAACGACGTCTTCACCCACGCCCAGGACGTCCTGGGGATCCCGTACGGCAGCGTCCGGGCGACCGTGCTCATCGAGACGATCACCGCCGCCTTCGAGATGGACGAGATCCTCTTCGAGCTGCAGGAACACGCGTCGGGGCTCAACGCGGGCCGTTGGGACTACCTGTTCAGCATGATCAAGTACTTCCGTGACGCCGGCGACGCGTTCGTGCTGCCCGACCGTGCCGCGGTCGCGATGACGCAGCCGTTCATGCGCGCGTACTCCGAGCTGCTCGTGGCGACGTGTCACCGTCGTGGGGCCTTCGCGATGGGTGGCATGGCGGCCTTCATCCCGAGCCGCCGCGATCCCGAGGTCAACGCGGCAGCACTCGAGAAGGTGCGCGCCGACAAGGAGCGCGAGGCCGGAGACGGGTACGACGGCTCGTGGGTGGCCCACCCGGACCTCGTCCCGATCTGTCGGGAAGTCTTCGACAGCGTGCTCGGCGACCAACCCAACCAGCTGACCCGCCAGCGTGACGACGTCTCTGTGGCAGCCGCCGACCTGCTCAATGTCGCAGGCACCACCGGGGCCATCACCCGTGCCGGTGTCCGCGGCAACATCTCGGTCGCCTTGCGCTACATCGTCTCCTGGCTGCTCGGCACCGGGGCGGCGGCGATCGACAACCTGATGGAGGACGCAGCCACCGCCGAGATCTCACGCAGCCAGCTCTGGCAGTGGACGCATGCGGGCAGCAAGACCGAGGAGGGCATCGCGATCACCGCCGACAACGTGCGGGCCGTGGTCGACGAGGTGTACGGAGAGCTGAGCATCACGTGGGCCGACCAACCCGAGACGATGAAGGCACTCGACCAGGCGCGCGCGCTCTTCGAGCGGGTCGCGCTGGACGACGACTTCGTCGACTTCCTCACGCTCCCGGCGTACGACGAGTACGTCGACTGACGCGTATGCCACCTCCCGGTGTCCCGGCATCCGCCGTTCGGGGGGGTCTAGGTCTGACGAGGACGGCTACGTAGTTTCAGAGCGACCAGGGTGCCCAGGACCGGACCGGCGATCAGCAGCATGATCTCGGCCAGCGCGAGAATGGCCGACATGTCCAGGATCTGCCTGGGAGTCGCGGCGTAGCCGTCCTCCAGGCCGGCCAGGATGTTGAGGTTCAGGACCACGATCACCCCCACGACCAGTCCGCTCAGCGCACCGAAACCTGCCACCACCACGGTCATGACCACCTGTCCGCGCGGCCCATCGTGATCTCCTCCCGGTGGTAGGAACCTCCTTCACCATCCTTCGTGGTCGTCGCCCGCGCCGTGAGGGCCCAAAGACCTCTCCGGCCCGGGCACGTCCGGGAGGGATGAGCGCCGGGTGACGACCGTGCATCTGGGCGCCATGACCGCGCCTGGGAGGATCAACCCATGACGCAAAGCAAGCCGGTCGAGAGCTGGCTCACCGACATGGACGGCGTGCTCGTGCGCGAGGACCGCGCCATCCCCGGCGCTGCTGAGTTCGTGGACACGCTGCGACGCTCGGGTCGCAAGTTCCTGGTGCTCACCAACAACTCGATCTTCACTCCGCGCGACCTTCGTGCCCGCCTGCTCGCGTCAGGTATCGACGTGCCCGAGGACGCCATCTGGACCTCGGCGCTGGCGACCGCCCAGTTCCTCGACCAGCAGCGCAGCCAGGGATCGGCGTACGTCATCGGCGAGGCCGGCCTGACCACAGCCATCCACGAGATCGGCTACGTCCTCACCACGCGAGACCCCGACTACGTCGTGCTGGGCGAGACCCGGACGTACTCGTTCGAAGCCATCACCACCGCCATCCGGCTCATCGACGCGGGTGCCCGCTTCATCGCCACCAACCCCGACGTCACGGGCCCCTCCCCGGAGGGCCCGCTGCCAGCCACCGGATCCGTCGCCGCCCTGATCACGAAGGCGACGGGCGTCGACCCGTACTTCATCGGCAAGCCCAATCCGTTGATGATGCGCAGCGCGCTCAACCAGATCGAGGCGCACAGCGAGACGACCGTGATGATCGGAGACCGGATGGACACCGATGTCATCTCCGGTCTCGAGGCGGGCATGCGAACTGTGCTCGTCCTGTCGGGGTCGACGCACGAGCACCAGGTCGACCGGTTCCCCTACCGGGCCACCCGAGTGGTCGATTCGGTGGCGGACCTCGTCGACCTGGTCAATCAGCTCGACCCGGGATCATTCGCCTGAACGTTGGCAACGAACCCGCAACAACGCGGTTCACCAGGCGTTTCGTTGCTTCCGCCGTGAACCACAGCCGTGCTTAGATGATCACGGTCTGTCGCGCGTCTGTGACAGACCGCCTCATTCGGGGGATCCACTTACTGCAGGGGGAAACATGAAACGGATGGCTACGGCCGTACGCCGAAGTGTGCTCGTCGGCGCGGCGGCAACGCTCGCTGTCACGACGATCACGACAGCAGCACCCGCGCAACAGCAGGGCGGGGCGCCGGGTGCGGCCCTCGCGCCCTCGCCGATGTTGCGACTGACGAGTGCGGCGCCCAGCGTCACGCTCGAGCGCTACCGCCAGCGCGTCTACCTCAACCTCGGCATCTATGCCGCTGCCGGCGACCAGCCCTTCGAGATCCGGGCGCACCGCTACGCCTGGGACCAGCCGATCCAGGCGTTCCTCGAGATGCCCGGTGGCGGCGAGGTCGCGCTGCCGGACGGGTCGATGGAGAACTTCACGCAGCTACGGCAGTTCTTCCACCTCACCATCACGGACGGAGCCGGCAACCGGGTGATGAACCGCTACCCCGGCTTCTGCCCGGCGGGAGAGTCCGTCCGGATCGACCCGAACGCACCGCACCCGAGCAAGGCGTATCCGCCGTACTGCCCCTACAACCCTTACACCGTGGGCGGTGTCTACGGGATCAGTCCCGGTCATGCGCTGCCGGCGCTGGGCTACTACGGCGGTCGGGCCAAGCTGGATGTCGGTGACTACACGGCAACGTTGACGATCAAGGGCAAGTACGCCGCCGTGATGGGGATCAGCCCAACCGACCGCACCAGCACGGTCACCGTCCATGTGGTCGACGGCGCCCAGTGTGGCCGTGGCTGCGTGCGGGCGAAGTCGTCCACCACGTCAGGACAAGGCTCCAGCATCGTGCCCCGACGCCCGTCGGCGCACCAAGGGATGAGCCGTGCATCGGCCGTACCCCCGTCGACCCCGCTTCCCGACCTGCGCAGTCTCCCCGCCTATGCGATCGAGCTCAACAAGAAGGGGTTCGTCTCCTTCGCCGCCACGGTCTGGAACGCCGGCCCGTCGCCCATGGTGGTCGACGGCATCCGGCGGCAGGGCGAGGACGTGATGGACGCCTACCAGTACTTCTACGACGCTGACGGCAACGAGGTCGGACATGCGCCGGCAGGGTCGATGGAGTGGGATGCCCGGCACGGACACCAGCACTGGCACTTCCGTGACTTCGCCCAGTACATGCTGCTCGACTCGAACAAGAACCTGGCCGTCCGCAGCCGCAAGGAAGCGTTCTGCCTGGCCAACACCGACGCCGTCGACTACACGGTCGAGGGTGCCAACTGGAACCCGTACAACACCGACCTGCACACGGCGTGCGGTGACTACAGCGCGCTCGGTGTGCGCGAGGTCCTGGACACCGGCTCGGGTGACACCTACTACCAGAACCTTCCGGGACAGTCGTTCGACGTGAAGAACCTGCCCAACGGTGTCTACTACATCGCCATCAAGGCGAACCTGAACCACGTCATGCAGGAGAGCAGCACGACCAACAACAACAGCTACCGCAAGATCATCCTGAAGGGCACAGCAGACAACCGTCGCATCGTCGTTCCCCAGAAGGGGATCATCGACGAGTCGCACCTGTACTACTGATGCACGACTCGATGCCTTGCTGATCAGCTAGGACGCAGCGCCCCGACGACCTCGCCGAAGGCGGCCGTATGACGGTCGACGTCTTCGGCCGAGGTCGTCGGGCACATCAGGGCCATGTTGTGGAACGGCGTCATCAGGATGCCGCGGTTGGCCAACGCGAGGTGCAGGTAGCCGTCCAGCTCCTGGTCGTGCGCCTCGGCCGACGAGTCCCCGTCGCGAGGTGGGCTCGCGGCGAAGCGGTACTCCGTCCGCGCTCCCAGCTGGGTGACCGACCACGGCACGGCGAACTCTTCGATGACCGACTGCACGCCCGCGGTGAAGCGGGTGGACATCTCGATCATGTGCGCGAACGCCTCTTCGGTCAGCACCTCCGCAAGGGTGGCTCGCATCGCCGCCACCGACAGGGCGTTGCCGGCGAGTGTCCCGCCGACCCCGCCGACATCCTCGATGTCGGCATCGCCGGAGTTGGCCATCGTCTCGATCGTGGAGGCGATGTCGTCGGTGATCCCGAACGCGCCGCACGGGATGCCACCACCGATGCTCTTGCCGATCACGACGATGTCGGGCCGCAGGTCCCAAGCGGCCGTGGCGCCACCCGGACCAGCCGAGAACGTGTGCGTCTCGTCGATCAGCAACAAGGCGCCGTAGGTCGTGGCGAGGGCACGCATCTCCTGGTGGAAGTCAGCGTCCGGGAGCACGATGCCGATGTTGGTCAGGGCGGGTTCAGCGACGATCACGGCAACGTCGCCGTGTGAGAGCGCGGTCTCGAGAGCCTCCAGGTCGTTCCAGGGAACCGCTCTCGTCGTCACCTCGGGTGGCACGGGCGGCCCCACGTTGCCCGGCCGCGTCAGCGTCGACCCGTCCGGACCGGCGATCGCGAACGTCTCGTCGACAGAGCCGTGATAGCTGTAGCTGAAGCAGAGGATCTTGGACCGACCGGTCACCGCGCGCGCGATCCGGATCGCCCAGCGGTTGGCGTCGGTCGCCGACAGGGTGAACGACCACAGCGGCTGGCCGAAGCGCCGGGCCAGCTCGGCTCCGACCCAGGCCGCGTCAGACGTGGGCAGCATCGTGGTGATGCCACCGAGCTCCTTGATGCGACGCGTGACGGCCCGCACCGTCGGCTCGGGCGAGTGACCCGCCATCGCGCCGGTGTCGCCCAGCGCGAAGTCGACGTACTCGTGACCGTCGACGTCCACGATCCGGTTGCCGTGCGCTCGCTCAAAGGACAGTGGGAAGCCTCCTGGCCACAGGTTCATCCAGGTCATCGGGACGCCGCCGAACAGGTGGGTCGCCTCTCCGTGCAACAGCTTGCTCGTCGGGTGCAGCTGCTCGTACGTCGTCTGCTCCGAAGCGATGCGCTCCTCCAGACACGCGCGGTCGATCTCGCGCATGGCCACCTCACTCATGTCCGTCCCGCACACCTGGCCGTCCCCGCTGGAGATCACCCTGGCACAGTAGAAAGCACCTCGTCGCGCAACCAGGAGATGACATGCCCAGCGGACCTTTGCCCGAGAACGTCAGGGAGCTGTTCGACCAGCCCAATCCCGCCGTCATCACGTCGCTGCGTCCGGACGGGCATCCGGTGTCGGTCGCGACCTGGTACGTCCTGGACGGCGACAGGGTGCTCGTCAACATGGACGCCGGCCGGAAGCGGCTCGAGTACTTGCGTCAGGATCCCAGGATCTCGCTCACCGCCTTGAAGGAAGGCGACTGGTACACACATGTGAGCATCCAGGGGAGGGTCGTCGAGATGCGTGACGACGAGGACCTGGCCGACATCGACCGGATCTCCATGCACTACCGCGGCCGCGCCTACACCAACCGGGAGCGCAAGCGGGTCAGTGCCTGGGTCGAGATCGACCGGTGGCACGGGTGGGGCGACGCCGACGACTGAACGAGGCAGTCTCCGCCGTCGTCGGTCATCTGGTCTCGTCCATGGCGGTGACGTCGGCACGGAACCGATCGTCGAGCTCTGACAGCGAGTCGTAGACGTGACGTGCTCCTGCCTCCTCCAGCTCGGCTGCCGAGTAGCCGCCAGTACGCACGGCGTACGACGGAATCCCCGCTCGATGGGCGGCTTCGATGTCCCAGGTGGAGTCCCCGACGAGCACAGACGTGTCAGCACCGACCTTGCTCATCGCGATCTCGACCAAGTCGGGCGCCGGTTTGCTCTCCTCCGCGTCCTCCGCCGTCGTCCAGTGGGAGGCCACGTCTCGAGCGTCGAGCAGGTCGACATAGTGCTCGACGTGCTGGGCCGGCCCCGAACTGGCCAGCACGACCGTCAGGCCCTGGTCACGGACCGAACGCAGCAAGGTCGCGGCGCTGTCGAAAGGACGCACCTCGACGAGCAGCGGCTCGTACTCCTTTCGCCACGCATCACGGATGGAGTCACCAAAGCGGTCCTCGACCTGTTGACCGGCAACGGCCGCCACGAGACGGTCGCCACCCATCCCGATCGCTCGGTGGACCCGCCACAACGGGGGGAACACGTCGAAGCGGCTCAAGGCGCGAGACCACGCGATCGTGTGGTGGTAGTTCGTGTCGACCAAGGTGCCGTCGACGTCGAAGACCACCGTGTCCACGCCATGCGTATCCGCTGAAGGGCACATGCCGTCTATGTACCCGGAGTCGCGGCGGCCATGCTTGACTTGTGAGACAGCCGCGGCAGGCGCGCTGAGGACGAGAGGATGACGCGACGTGTCGTGGGCCAACCGGGTCGACACCTACCAGCGTGAGCATCGCTGGGCCGGTTTCCCGTTGGGCGTCATCTACAAGTTCGGCGACGACCAAGGCAACTACCTCGCGGCCCTGATCACCTACTACGCCTTCGTCTCGCTCTTCCCGCTGTTGCTTTTGGGTTCGTCGATCCTCGGCTTCGTCCTGCAGGGCAACCCCGACCTGCAGCAGCAGATCCTCGACTCGACCCTGGCGCGCTTCCCGGTCATCGGCACGGACCTCCAGCAGCCGGGGGGCCTCAAGGGAAGCGGCGTCGCGGTCGCAGTCGGCGCCATCGTCTCGCTGTATGGCGCGCTGGGCGTGGCCAACGCCACCCAGAACGCGCTCAACATCGCCTGGGCTGTTCCGCGGAACCGTCGACCCAACCCGATCATGGCGCGCATGCGCAGCGTCGTCCTGCTCTCCGTGGCCGGCCTGGCGATCCTTGCGACCACGGTGATTGCCAACGTGGCCGCCGGAGTCTCGGCACTGGGCGGTGGCCTCGAGCCGGGGATACGACTGCTGATCACGGCCGGCACGGTCGTGGTCAACGCAGCCATCTTCACCGTGTTGTTCCGGATGGCGGCAGCCCACGACCACCGTTTCCGCCAGGACATCCCGGGAGGGCTGTTCGTGGCCGTGGTCTGGCAGCTCCTTCAGCTGGTCGGCTCGGCGTACGTGACCCGGGTGATCCGTGACTCCGATGCGACCAGCGGAACGTTCGCGATCGTGCTGGGCATGATCGCCTGGATCTACGTCGGGGCGCTCGCGGTGACGTTCGGGATCGAGGTCAACGTCGTGCACGCCAAGCAGCTCTTCCCGCGGGCGTTGCTCACGCCCTTCACCGACAACGTCGATCTCACCGACGCCGACCGGGCGGTGTACACCGGCTATGCCCAGGCGCAGGGACACAAGGGTTTCCAGAGCGTCGACGTCTCGTTCGACGAGTCCTTGCGTCGCCGTCGGCCCGACGCGGCCGAGCCCCTCCCGACGTCGCCGCCCGAGCCCGCCCCGACGTCGCCGCCCGAGCCCGCTCCCGACGTCGCCGCCCGAAAAAGGGCAGGTGCCGGACAACCGCGATGCCGTATCGTGAACCGTATGACGTCGACATCGCCGCGCGCGTGGTGGCTGCCCTGACGGGCGTCGCCTGATCGAGTCTTTTCTCATCCAGCCGCCCCGGGGAGGGCGGCTGTCGTACGTCTGGACCTTGGGCTCGAACGACCCAGGAGTCACCATGAGCCACGAAACTGCACCGGACGCGCGTGCTGTCGGGCATCACCCCGAGCGGACCGCTCACGCTCGGCAACCACCTCGGCGCCTTGCGCCGGTTCGTCGCGGGCCAGGACGAGAGCGACGGCTTCTTCTTCGTCGCCGACCTGCACGCCATGACCACCGACCACGAGCCAGCGCGACTCCACCAGCTGACGCTGGAGACGGCGGCACTGTTCTTCGCAGCGGGGCTGGACCCGGAGCGGGCGACGGTGTTCGTGCAGTCGCAGGTTCCCGAGCACGTCGAGCTGGCATACCTGCTCGAATGCACGGCGTACGTCGGAGAGCTCGGGCGGATGATCCAGTTCAAGGAGAAGGGTGGCCGCCCGAAGACGCGCGCGAGCCTGTTCACCTACCCGTGCCTGATGGCCGCCGACATCCTGCTCTACGACTCGGCGACGGTGCCCGTCGGTGGTGACCAGGACCAGCACGTCGAGCTGGCCCGCGACCTGGCCGTCCGCTTCAACCGGCAGTACGGCGACACGCTCGTCGTGCCCGGTCTGGCACGCGCCGCTTTGGCTGCCAGGGTCGCTGACCTCGGCACACCGACGGCCAAGATGAGCAAGTCCGCACCCGACGACGCGATGGGTGTGATCCGGATGCTCGACCATCCCGATCTGATCCGGCGCAAGATCGGCCGCGCCGTCACCGACTCCGACAACGCCGTCCGTTACGACCCGGGGGCCAAGCCCGGAGTCTCCAACCTGCTCGACATTGTCTCCGCCATCCGTGGTGTCGCCCCGGAGGTCGTGGCTGCTTCCTGCTCGTCGTACGGCGAGCTCAAAGCGGCCTGTACCGACGAGGTCATCGGCCTGCTCGAGCCGATCCAGCGACGGTACGCCGAACTGATGGCCGACCCGGCGAGCCTGCAGCGGACGCTGGCGCACGGCGCTGAATCAGCCCGCACGCAGGCCGGTCACGTCCTGGCGCGAGCGCGGAGGGCGATCGGCCTCGTCGGTACGGCGTGACCGTCAGTCCAGAGCGCGCCCGACGGCGACGGCCCGGGTGTCGGGCGCAGCGATGCGGGCTGCGTCGGCAGCCAGGTCGTCGTCCTGCTCCTGTGAACGTCTCTCGGCTTCGACCCTGGCGCTGTACGCGTCGACCTCGTTGTCGATGCGCTCCTGGTCCCAGCCGAGGATCGGTGCCACCAGCTCGGCCGCGGCAGCGGCGGCAGTCGTGCCGCGGTCCGGCGTCTCGATCGAGATGCGGGTGCGTCTCGCGAGGATGTCATCGAGGTGCAGCGCGGCTTCGTTGCTGGCGGCGTAGACGATCTCGATGCGGAGGTACTCCTCGGCTCCCGGGAGCGGTTCGAGCAGGGTGTGATCGTCCGCGGCGAGCGCGAGCAGCTCCTCGGTCATCGAGCCGTACCGGTCGAGCAACCGCTGCATCCGCCACACCGGGACGTCGGCGCGCCGGGCCAACCGCTCCACCTGGTTGACCATCGCGTGGTAGCCCTCGGCTCCCATGAGCGGGATGTTCTCGGTCACGCTCGGCGGCACGGCACCGCCCACGTCCTCCAGAGCAGCGTCGATGGCATCGGCCGCCATCACGCGGTAGGTCGTGTACTTCCCGCCGGCGATCGAGATGAGACCAGGTTGCGGCCGGGCGACGGCATGTTCGCGCGAGAGCTGCGACGTCGACTCGCTCTCGCCGGACAACAAGGGACGCAGTCCCGCGTACACGCCCTGGATGTCGTCATGGCTCAGCGGGACCGCCAGCACCTCGTTGACGTGGTCGAGGATGTAGTCGATGTCGGCCCGACTGGCCGCGGGGTGTGCTTTGTGCAGCTTCCACTCGGTGTCGGTGGTGCCGATGATCCAGTGCGTGTGCCAGGGGATCACGAACAGGACCGACTTCTCGGTGCGCAGGATCAGTCCGGTCTCGGAGTTGATCCGGTCGCGGGGTACGACGATGTGGACGCCCTTGGACGCCAGCACGTGGAACCGACCACGCCCGCCGGCAAGCGTCTGGATGTCGTCGGTCCAGACTCCGGTCGCGTTGATGACGACCGAGGCCCGCACGTCGATCTCACGATCGGTCTCGACGTCGCGGACGCGCGCACCGACGATCCGCTCGCCTGCCCTGTTGAGAGCGATCACCTCAGCCGAGTTGAGCAGGGTCGCCCCGTAGGTCGCGGCGGTTCGCGCGACGGTGAGGGTGTGGCGAGCGTCGTCCGCCTGCGCGTCGTAGTACATGAGCGCCCCGGTCAGGGCCGTGCGCTTGAGAGCCGGCACCTTCCGCAGGGCACCACCGCGCGTGAAGTGTCGGTGCCGCGGCACGGAGCGGGCGCCTCCCATCGAGTCGTACAGGGTCATGCCTGCGCTCACGTAGGGGCGCTCCCAGATGCGATGCTTCAGCGGGTACAGGAACGAGACGGGCTTGACGAGGTGCGGAGCGATCCGGGTCAGCATCAGCTCGCGCTCATGCAGCGCCTCGCGGACGAGGCCGAAGTTGAACTGCTCGAGATAGCGCAGCCCGCCATGGAAGAGCTTGGACGAACGCGACGAGGTGCCGGAGGCGAAGTCGCGGGCTTCGACGAGTGCCACGGAGAGACCTCGTGTCGCTGCATCGAGCGCCGCCCCGGACCCCGTGACGCCGCCTCCGATCACGAGCACGTCGAACTTGGTTGCCGCCAGCCGATCCCAGGCAGCGCTTCGGTAATCTCCGTCGAGGCGAGCAGGTATCGGCATGAAATGTTCCCTTCGTGGTGTTATGCAAATCGAGGAATATGAGCAATTCGTGTCGTTGACCCCCGGGTAACAAGGCCCCTAGTGTCATACACACTAACCATTGGCGCAGAGGTCGGGGAGGGTTCTCTTTTCCGTCCTCCTCTGTCCGGAAGGACAATTCTGTGGACCTGAGTTTTGGCGACATTTTCCTCAGCGAAATCATGGGCACGGGCATGCTGACCTTGCTCGGTTGTGGCGTCGTGGCGAACGCCGTGCTGGCGAAGAACAAGGGCTTCAACGGCGGCTTCTTGATGATCAACATCGGGTGGGGACTCGCCGTGTTCAGCGGCGTCTACGTCGGCTACAAGAGCGGCGCCCACCTCAACCCGGCGGTCACCGTGGGTTTGCTCTCTGCTGGCATCGACCTCGGCGGCTTCGGCCATGTGATCGCCTACTTCTCGGGTGAGCTCATCGGTGCGTTCATCGGTGCTGTGCTGTGCTGGCTGGCCTACCGCGACCACTTCGACGACCCGGAGAGCGAGCCTGGTGCCAAGCTCGGAACCTTCTCTACCGGCCCGGCGATCCGCAACCCCGTCAACAACGTGATCACCGAGATCATCGGCACGTTCGTGCTGGTGTACGTCATCCTCGCGTTCGGCAAGACTCCTGCGGGGCTTGGCCCACTGGCGGTTGCCCTGCTCGTTGTCGGTATCGGTGCCTCGCTCGGTGGCCCCACCGGATATGCCATCAACCCAGCTCGTGACCTCGGTCCGCGTATCGCCCACGCCATCTTGCCGATCAAGGGCAAGGGTGGCAGTGACTGGGAGTACTCGTGGATCCCTGTCGTGGGTCCGCTCATCGGCGGTGCCATCGCCGGTGTGCTTGCCAACATCGTCAACTTCGTCTGATCGGACAGTGACTCTTTATGGCTGACTACATCGCTTCAATCGACCAGGGCACCACCAGCACCAGGTGCATGATCTTCGACCACTCCGGCAGCGTCGTCTCCGTGGACCAGAAGGAACACGAGCAGATCTTCCCGCGGGCCGGCTGGGTCGAGCATGACCCCATCGAGGTCTGGAACAACACGCGTGAGGTGATCGGTGGGGCCTTGTCGAAGGCCAACCTCAACTCCGGCAACATCAAGGCCGTCGGCATCACCAACCAGCGCGAGACCGCGGTGGTCTGGGACCGGACCAACGGTCAGCCGGTGCACAACGCGATCGTCTGGCAGGACACCCGCACGCAGAAGATCTGCGACGAGCTCGCCGGGAAAGACGGAAACGACAAGTACAAGGCCAAGGTGGGTCTCCCCCTGGCGACGTACTTCTCGGGCCCGAAGATCCGGTGGATCCTCGACAACGTCCAAGGTGCTCGCGAGAAGGCCGAAGCCGGGGATCTGATCTTCGGCAACATGGACACCTGGGTGCTGTGGAACCTCACCGGTGGTGCGGAGAACGACGGTGTGCACGTCACCGACGTGACCAACGCCAGCCGCACCATGCTGATGGACCTGGCCACGCTGTCGTGGGACAAGGACATCGCATCCGACATGAAGATCCCGCTGTCGATGCTGCCCGAGATCCGGTCCTCGTCTGAAGTCTATGGCGAGTGCCGGCCGGGCATCCTCAACGGCGTACCGGTGTCCGGCATCCTCGGTGACCAGCAGGCGGCCACGTTCGGCCAGGCCTGCCTCGAGGTCGGCATGGCCAAGAACACCTACGGCACCGGCAACTTCGTGCTCCTCAACACCGGCACCGAGCCGGTTTCGTCGGACAACGGGCTGCTGACGACGGTCTGCTACAAGATCGGCGACAACGACGCGGTCTACGCGCTCGAGGGTGCCATCGCGGTGACCGGATCACTCGTGCAGTGGGTCCGGGACAACCTCGGCCTGATCAAGGACGCCGCGGAGATCGAGACGCTCGCCAAGGGTGTCGACGACAACGGTGGCGCCTACTTCGTGCCGGCGTTCTCGGGTCTGTTCGCGCCGCACTGGCGGTCGGACGCACGTGGTGCGCTCGTCGGGTTGACCCGCTTCGTCAACAAGGGCCACATCGCCCGCGCGGTCCTGGAGGCCACGGCCTTCCAGACCCGCGAGGTCGTCGAGGCCATGAACGCCGACTCCGGTGTTCCGTTGAAGGAGCTCAAGGTCGATGGCGGCATGGTGGTCAACGAGACCCTCATGCAGTTCCAGGCCGACCTGCTCGACGTCGACGTGGTGCGGCCGAAGGTCGCCGAGACCACTGCACTGGGTGCGGCGTACGCCGCCGGTCTTGCTGTCGGTTACTGGGAGAGCGAGGACGACATCCGCAACAACTGGGGCGAGGACAAGCGCTGGTCGCCGCAGATGGACTCCGACGCCCGCGAGAAGACCTATCGCAACTGGAAGAAGGCCGTCACGAAGACCCTT
>CAVQJX010000002.1:0-24394 GCA_963712935.1 uncultured Actinomycetota bacterium | reverse complement strand
TCGGTCGGGCTGACAGGATTTGAACCTGCGACCCCTTGACCCCCAGTCAAGTGCGCTACCAAACTGCGCCACAGCCCGATGCCGCCCCAAACAGCGCCAACGACACGCTCCGGAACGGCTGCGACAGCCTACCCCAGCGGTCTCGCGCGAGACCAAACGGCTCCGGCTGCACGAGCTTTCCACAGTCGCTCATCCGGCCCTGGCGAACCGTCGGCGCCGTGCCCTATATTCGAACACATGAGCGAGGCACCACGCATCCATCCTCCGGTCAGGCGGCGGCCCGGTGAGTCCATCGTCGATCCCGGCGTCTGGCGGGCCCACCAGGACGCGATGGGCGAGCGGCTGGACCGGATCGCTGACCTCGAACGGCAGATCGGAGCACTGCAGGCGGCCCAGCTCGAGGAGACCGCGGCGTTCGTGGCAGACCGCGTCAACTTCGACCAGGAGCACGGGTTCCTGGCCGATCAGATCCAGTACCGCGGCATGGTGGCCGAGGTCGCGATGGCCAAGCGGGTCTCCGTGATCACCGCGGGCCGCTTCATGGATGACGCCTGGGGCCTGACCGTCGACCATCCATGCACCATGGCGGCTCTCAAGGCCGGCACGATCGGTCTGCATGCCGCACGGATGATCGCGCTGGAGAGCATCGTCCTCGACGACCCAGCCGCCAAGGCGCTGGCAGACCGGGTGATCTCCGAAGAAGCGGTCGACCTTCTGCCCGGCAAGGTGCGCGCCCTGGCGGAGCGCCGGGTGTGCGAGATCGACCCGGACGCCGCCGAGCGTCGCACACAGCGCGAGCGCGCCGACAAGCACGTACAGCTGGACCCGGCCGGATCAGGGATGGCCTGGATCAACGCCTACCTCCCGGCCGAGCAGGCGCAAGCCGCCTGGACGAGCGTCCGCGACCACGTCAAGCGACTTCGTGCCGCCGGGGATCCGCGCACCACGAGCCACCTCATGTGCGACACCTTCGTCGAGCGCCTCACGGGCACCAGCACGGACTCGCTTCCCTCTGAGATCCACGTCGTCATGACCGATGCAACCCTGCTCGGGCTCTCCGACGACCCGGCCCATCTCACTGGCGTCGGACCTATGGCAGCGTCTGTCGCGCGCGACCTGGCAACCAACGACAACGCCTGGCTACGCCGCTTCCTCACCGACCCCGTCGACGGATCCCTCACCCACGGCGACCCGCGACGACGGAAGGCCGACGGCAGCCTCAGAGCCTTGGTCATCGCGCGCGACCAACACTGCCGGGGCATCCAGTGCGCGAGCCCGATCACCGATCTCGATCACCTGCTCGAGCACGCCAAGGGCGGACTCACCACGCTGGAGAACCTCCAGGGCGAGTCCGAGAACTGCCACACCACGCGAGACGACCCGCGCATGCACGTCACCCGCGACCACGACACCGGTGTGGTCACCTGGACTACCCCCAGCGGCCGGGTCTACCGCACGCTGCCACCACCAGCATTCGTCGGCGGCTCTCGCAGGCAGCGCTTCCTCCGCGGACTGCTCGTCCATCCGCCCGATTCAGGGCTCGAGGCAGATCTCGTCCGTCATACCGTGACCCAGCTCCGCACCCACCGACTGAGGTGCTGACGTCAGCGGCGTTTGCGCTTCTCGCGTGGCTTCACCGTGAGGTGTATCGGCGTACCCACGAAACCGAACTCCTCGCGAAGCCGACGCTCGATGAAGCGCGTGTACGCCGGATCGAGCAGGCCGGTGGTGAACAAGATGAACCGCGGCGGCGAGGTGCTGGCCTGGGTCGCGAACAGGATGCGCGGCTGCTTGCCCGAGCGCACGGGGTGCGGTTGTGCCGCGATCAATCGACCCAGGAACGCGTTGAGCGTCCCCGTCGGCACCCGGGTCTCCCAACCCTCGAGCGCCCGGTCGAGGGCGGGCACCAAACGGTCGACGTGCCAGCCTGTCAGCGCCGTCACATTGATGCGCGGCGCCCACTGCACCCGGACCAGCTCCCGCTCGATCTCCCGATCGAGGTAGTGGCGGCGCTCTTCGTCGACCTTGTCCCACTTGTTGAAGGCGATGACGACAGCACGGCCGGACTCCTCCACGTTCGCGATGATCCGCTGGTCCTGCTCGGTCAGCGGCTGGCTGCCGTCGATCACTACGACCGCCACCTCGGCACGCTCCATGGCGCCAGCGGTGCGCAGACTCGCGTAGTACTCGTGTCCGCTCGCTTCCCGGACGCGACGCCGGATCCCTGCCGTGTCGATGAACTGCCACACGCGCCCACCGAGCTCGATGATCTCGTCGACCGGGTCCACCGTCGTACCGGCGACGTCATCGACGACCACCCGGTTCTCCCCCGCCAGCTTGTTCAGCAGGCTCGACTTGCCCACGTTGGGCTTGCCGACGATGGCGATGCGGCGCGGCCCGCGCGGCGCGTCGAAGTCCTCTGGCGGAGACTCCGGCAGCGCCTCGATGACGGCATCGAGCAGGTCACCGCTCCCCCGGCCGTGCAGCGCGGACACGGCATACGGCTCTCCGAGACCGAGGTTCCACAGCGCGGCAGCGTCAGCCTCCGCGCGCAGGTCATCGACCTTGTTGGCCGCCAGGATGACCGGCTTGCCCGAGCGGCGCAGGATCTTCACCACGGTCTCGTCGGAGTCCGTGATGCCGACACCGGCGTCGACGACGAACATCACGGCGTCCGCGAGCGAGACCGCGATCTCGGCCTGCAGGGTGATCTGCTCAGCCAACCCCCGAGCGTCCGGGTCCCAGCCGCCGGTGTCGACCACCGTGAACCGCCGCCCGTTCCACAGCGCGTCGTACGACACCCGGTCCCGGGTCACCCCCGGCACATCCTCGACCACCGCTTCCCGACGCCCGATGATCCGGTTGACCAGCGTCGACTTGCCCACATTCGGGCGACCTACCACTGCCAGGACGGGCACCGGACCCGACGGCTCGTCGTCTCCGGCCAGGCCCCCTGGGCCAGCGTCGGTGGTCGACAGGCTCTCGTCGGACGTCATCGGACTGCACTACCTCGAGTTTCGTGGGGCAGCCCTGGATGGCGCGGCCCGGTCATGGGGAACGCCGCTCCGTGGAGCGGCAGGTCTGCTGACTCGCAGACAAACAAGCACTGTATCGACCTTGTCGCCAACTTCCCGCATCCGCGGGCCTCGATGTGGCCACTCACACGGGGCTTGTGCAGGCCTTGGCGAGCTCGACGATGTGCGCAATGACCTGTTCGAGCGTCATGTCCGTCGAATCCAGGCGGACAGCGTCCTCGGCCGCGCTCAACGGGGCGGCGGCTCGGGATGAGTCGTAGGAGTCGCGCGCGACCAGCGCCTTCTCCACCGCCGAGACGTCCCGGGGCTGGTCCGGCGACAGCTCAGCGGCCCGGCGCTTCGCGCGCGCAGCCGGTTCCGCGCTCAGATAGATCTTCAGCGCGGCCTCGGGGGCCACCACAGTGCCGATGTCTCGTCCCTCGACGACGATCCCGCCGGGTCCGATGATCCGCCGCTGCTGGGCCGCCAACAGCTCGCGCACCCGCGGTACGGCGCTGACCGGGCTCACCGCGACGTTGACCTCACCCGTGCGGATCTCACGCGACACGTCCCGGCCGCCCAGAGTGATGGTGGGGTGAGCCGGATCGGTGCCCGGCTCGATCATTGCGGTCTCGGCCCGGGCCGCGACGGAGTCGGCGTCGTACACATCAACGCCGTCGAGCAGCATCTGCCACGTCATCGCGCGGTACATCGCCCCGGTGTCGAGGTAGCGCAGACCCAGCGCCCGGGCTACGCCGCGGCTCGCGCTCGACTTGCCCGAACCCGCCGTCCCGTCCATGGCGATGACCAGCGTGTCGACCACCGTGCCCGCTGCCACCTGCCGCCACCCTTCGTCCGACTGCGTGATTGCCGCAGTTGCCTGATCGCCTCAGAGGCTACCGGTGCGCCGCCCAGCCACGCGCAGCCAGCGCCTCGAGCAGCCGGTCCGCAGCGGCCGCGGAGACGTCGAGCTCGACGAGACCGTACGCCCGCGCCGGGTCGTGGTCGATCCGGATGTCCTCGATGTTGACCCCCGCCTCCCCGGCGTCGGCGAACAACCGTGCCAGTGCGCCCGGCTCATCAGGAATGGCGACGGTGACCTCGGCCAGCTCCATCGCCGGCCCTCCGTGCTTGCCCGGGATCGCCGCCGTGCCGGCCACCCCAGCCGACAGCACAGCCTCGACCCGGTCCTGATCCCCGGCGGCCAGCGACTCGACCAGCTCATCGATTCCGGCCCGGACGCCGAGCAGGAGCTCGGTCAACGGCACCGCGTTCGCCGCCACGATCTGCCGCCACAACGCCGGGTCCCCGGCGGCGATCCGGGTCACGTCACGGACTCCCTGCCCGCTCAGCGCGAGATGCTCAGCCGGCGCCGAGCCCAGCTGACCCGCAGTCAGTGCCGCAACGACGTGCGGAAGGTGCGAGATGCGCGCCACCGCCAGGTCATGGTCACCGGCCGACATGTCGGTGGCAACGGCACCGCACGTCCGGGCCAGCCACCGTACGGCGTCGACCGCCGCCGTACTCGAGCCGGCATGTGGGACCACAGCCCAGGCGCGTCCGTCGAACAGGTCCGCGGCCGACGCCAGCGGTCCCGATCGCTCGCTGCCCGCCATGGGATGGCCGCCGACATACCGGGCGGTGTCGACGCCCGTGACCAACAGATCAGCCAAGGGCCGCACCTTGACGCTGCCGACGTCGGTCACGATCGCCTCGGGGTATGCCGTCAAGGCGCGGGCGATCTCGGCGCCCAGCTCGTCAGGCGGCGTGGCGACGACGACGAGCGCGAGGTCCTCCGGTGGGGTTTCGTCCGAGCCGGCGCCACGGGACGCCGCCACGTGAGCCGCCGTCCGGTCTGCGTCCTGGAGGTAGGTCTTGACGCCCGCGCGGGACAGCGCCAAGCCGACCGAGGCGCCGATCAGCCCGGCGCCGACCACGAGGACCGGACCGGCGAGGCCCGCCCCGGCTGCTGCTGGCTGCGTCATGCGCCCAGCGTAGTGACGCGGAACGGCCGTCTCGGCGCTGGTCTCACAAGCCCACGAGGTCGAGCAGCGTGCCGAGCTCGTCGGAGTCGAGCTCACGCACCTCACCCGATCGGAGGCTCCCCAGGCGGATCGGGCCGATCGCCGTGCGCGAGAGCCGGAGGACGGGGTGGCCCACGGCGGCCAACAACCGACGGACGACCCGGTTGCGTCCCTCGTGGATGACCATCTCGACGAGCGACTTGCCACCCTGGCTGCTCCGGATCGTGAACGAGTCGACCGCGACCGGACCGTCGTCGAGCGAGACCGTGTCGAGCAGCCCGCGGCGTACGGCCGGCTTCACGACACCCTCGACCTGAGCCAGGTAGGTCTTCTTCAGCTCGAACGAGGGGTGCGCCAGCCGGTGGGCGAACTCGCCGTCGTTGGTCAAGACGATGAGCCCGTCGGTATCGGTGTCGAGCCGACCGACGTGGAACAGTCGCTCGGCGCGGCCCTCGAGCAGCGAACGCAGGTCCGTACGACCCTGCTCGTCAGCCATCGAGCTCACCACGCCGCGGGGCTTGTTGGCGACCAGGTACACCTTGGAGGCAGCCACCGGAAGCCGCTTGCCGTCGACCCGGATCACGGCCGTCTCAGGGTCGACCTTGGCGCCGAGCTGCGTCACGACGTTGCCATCGACCTCGACCCGGCCGTCGGCCATCAAGGTCTCGCACTTGCGTCGGCTGGCGATTCCCGAGGCCGCCAACACCTTCTGCAGCCGGACCAGGGGGTTCGGGTCGCTCACTCCTGTTCAGGGGCTGTCACAGGCGCTGGGATTTCGCTCGCGGCCGGGTCGGGCGCGGCGGCGAACTCCTCCAGCTCACCTTCGATGTCGCCCATTTCAGGCAGGAACGGGGCAATCTCCGGGAGCTCGTCGAGACTGCTCAGCCCGATCCGCTCGAGGAAGTAGCTGGTCGTGCGGTACAGGTGGGCGCCGGTCTCGGCATCGTTACCGGCCTCCTCGACCAGGCCTCGCGACACGAGCGTGCGCACCACGCTGTCGACGTTGACGCCGCGGATAGCCGACACCCGGGCGCGGCTGACGGGTTCGCGGTAGGCGATGACGGCGAGCGTCTCGAGAGCCGCCTGGGTCAACCGAGCCTGTTGTCCGTCGACGACGAACTGCTCGACGACCGGCGCGAACTCCTCACGCGAGTAGAAGCGCCAGCCTCCCCCGGTGTTGCGCAGGTCGAAACCGCGGCCCTGCTCGGTGTACTCCGCAGCCAGCGCCTGGAGCGCCTCGGCCACCTCGGCAGGTGGTGCACCGACTGCTTGCGCCAGCAGCAAGTGGTCCAGCGGCTGGTCAGCCACCATCAGCACAGCTTCCAGGCTCGGCCGCAGCGGTAGCGTCGCGCCATCGGCAAAGGGGTCCAGCTCGTCAGTCGTCTCGTCTGCCATGGGCTCAGTCGCCTCGTCTGCCATGGGCTCAGTCGCCTGGGTTGTCGTCATCAGGGTTTCCTTCGTGCAGGGTCTCGCGAGGGTCCACGGGCTCATCACGGTCGACGGTCCCGCCGGAATCCGCGGAATCAGCCAGCTCCGCCGAGTCGGCCAGGCCAGTGGCGTTCTCCGGGTCGGTGAGCTCCTGCTCGGGTTCGGGGTCGGCGGCTTCGTCGTACTCGTCGGCCACCTCGATTTCGCCATCGTCGGAGCCGGTCCACCGGACGCTGAGCTCGCCAAGCGGGGTGACCTGGTCGAACGACACCGCACCCTCACGGAACAGCTCCAGGAGGGCCAGGAACCGGGCGACCGTCGTCAGCGTGTCGGGCGAGTCGGCCACGAGCGCGCGGAACGTCGACGTGCGCGTACGCCGTAGCCGCTGGATAAGCACCGTCGCCTGTTCCCGAACGCTGACCTGTGGCGCATGCATATGCGCAAGCCCCATCACCTGGGGTTCCTTGGGGCGCAGCGCCTCCTCGGCCAGCCGGGCGAACTCGTCTGGCCCGATCGTGATGAGGACGTCGGGGAGGACGGACGCGAATCGCTCATCGAGGCCCACCGAGCGCGGAATGCGGGTGGACTCCTGCGCCATGCGCGCCTCGATCACCGCGGCGACGTGCTTGAACGCCCGGTACTGCAGCAGCCGGGCGAACAGCAGGTCACGTGCCTCGAGCAGCGCCAGATCGTCTTCGTCCTCGATCTCGGCCGACGGCAACAGCCGCACGATCTTCAGATCGAGCAGGGTCGCCGCCACGACCAGGAACTGGGTCGTCTGCTCGAGCTCCCAGTGCGACCCCATCGCCTTGATGTGGGCGATGAACTCGTCGGTGACGCGCGACAGCGACACCTCGGTGATGTCGAGCTTGTGACGCGAGATGAGCTGCAGCAGCAGGTCGAACGGCCCCTCGAAGTTGTCGAGATGGACCGCAAACGCCGCGCCGCCGTCGATCGCGGCATCGGCACTGTCCGGACCGTCCTGCATGGGTCTCTCGTCGACGGCGATCGTCACGTCTCGTTCAGCCGTCGCACGAGCGCACTGTCAGCACCGAGGTTGGCCGCGTCCTCGAGGGCGAGATGGATCGCCTCCCGGACGAGTCGACCGCGGTCGACGGCGAGCCCGTGGTCCCGGCGCAGGGCGAGCCGGGTGTGCTCGAGATCGATCAGCTCATCGGTGGAGACGTAGACGGTGATCTTCTCGTCGTGGCGCACCCGTCCGGACGGCCCGCTGGAGGCGGGACCGGTCCCGGTCGCAGCGGGCTTCCCCACACGCTGCGACCGGGCCGACTGAGGGGCCGAGACCACAGCAGGCGCCGGCGGTCTGGCCGTGTCTGGCTGTGTCTCGGTGGGCCGGAAGAGCTCGTCGGCTCCCGGCAGACTTACGCGTCGTGACACCGGGTGAGCACCTCTCGTGCGAGCTGCCGGTAGGAGTCGGCTCCGCCAGACGCACTCGCGTACGCCGTCAGCGGCTCGCCCGCGACGGTCGCCTCCGAGAACTTCACGGTCCGCCGGATCACCGTGTGGAACACCGCGTCGCCCCACCCGTCGACAAGGGTCTGGAGGACCTCGCGACTGTGCAACGTCCGTCCGTCGTACATCGTCCCGAGCAACCCGACGATCTCGAGCTTGGGGTTGAGCCGCTCCTTGACCTTGTCGATCGTGCCCTTGAGGAGCGCGACGCCGCGCAGGGCAAAGTACTCACACTCGAGCGGGACCAGCACGCCGTCCGACGCGGCCAGGGCGTTGACCGTGAGCAGGCCGAGCGACGGCTGGCAGTCGATCAGGATGACGTCATAGGCGTCCAGGTAGGGCTCGATCGCACGCGACAGCACCTGCTCGCGGGCGACCTCGTTGATGAGCTGCATCTCGGCGCCGGCGAAGTCGATGTTGGACGGGATCAGGTCCATCCCCGGCACGCTCGTGTGCAGCACGACCTCTTCAGGGGCGATCTCGTTGTCGAGCATGAGGTGGTAGATCGTCGTGTCGAGATCGTTGGGGTTGACGCCCAGCCCCACCGACAGCGAGGCCTGCGGGTCGAAGTCGATGAGCAACACCTTGCGGCCGTACTCCGCCAGGCTCGACCCGAGGTTGATGGTCGTCGTGGTCTTGCCAACGCCGCCCTTCTGGTTGCACATCGAGATGACGAGGGCCTGGCTGTTCTCGTTGACGGGCCCCGGGACCGGGAAGTCCGGTGTCGGACGGCCCGTCGGACCGAGCACGCCGCCGGTCCGGGCGAGCGGGTCGAGGTCATGCCGATGCAGTCCCGGCGCGGGTGCCGGCGCCGCCTCGGTCGGCGTCCGCAACTCGGGTGCAGCGACCGATGCGGTCTCGGCCAGCCGTTCGCTCATCCGCTCCGTCATCCGCTCCGTGACGCTCTCAGCGGTGCGCTCGCCGGTGCGTTCGGTGGGGCGCTGGGTAAACGGCTCGGTTGCTGGTGGGGCCACCGGCTGGGTCACCGGCTGGGCCACCGGCTGGGCCACCGGCTGGGCCACGGGTGGGGAAATCGGTGGGGCAACTGGCTGTGCGCTGGCCGCGGGCAGGTCGGGCGCGGGCAGGTCGGGCGTGGGGTCCGGCGAGGTCTCGAAGACCGGGTCCGGCGCCGGCTCCGTGGTCGGGTTGGCCGGCGGACTGACTGGCACGGTGGTGAAGGCTCCCATCGCAAGGCTCGTGGTGATGCTCGAGATGGTAGCGGGGCCGGATTCGCTCTCTGGCTCGGGCTGGAGCCGGTGGGCCAGAGGGTTCTTCGGCGGCGGTGTGAAGGTAGGCTCGCTCACGTCAGGCCTCTCCCATTCCTCTTCTACGCGTCGGCGCAGCACCGGCCGGTGGGGCCGCTGGGCGGTGGTCTGCGACGACCGTCGAGGCGACACCGGAACTGTGCATGCCGTGGGCACGGTGTCCACTCGTAGTCGATCACGCGGGTCCGGCGCAGAGCCGCACGACACGCGGTTCCCAGGAGATTTGTCGACACTTACTCTCCCGGCAAAGTTGCTTCGTCTCTTCGGTGAACTCCCCAGCCTGGTTGGTGAAAGTGCTCAGCCTGCGAGTGCTCAGCCTGGTTGCTGAAAGTGCTCAGCCTGGTTGCTGAAAGTGCTCAGCCCAGCGCCCGCGGATGCGCCGTCGCATAGACCTCACGCAGCTTGTCGACGGTGATCAGCGTGTAGATCTGCGTCGTGGTCACCGAGGCGTGCCCGAGCAGCTCCTGGACGACCCGCACGTCGGCTCCCCCGTCGAGCAGGTGGGTGGCGAACGAGTGGCGCAGGGTGTGGGGCGACACGTCTGCGGTGATCCCGGCCTGGTCGGCAGCCTTGCCCAGCACGGTCCAGGCCGACTGCCGGGACAGCCGCCCGCCCCGCGCATTGAGGAAGACCGCTGGTGTCGACGTGCCGACGGTGCTGAGCTCGGGCCGGCCGCGGACGAGGTACGCCGACAACGCTTCCTGGGCGTACGAGCCCAGCGGGACCAGACGTTGCTTGCCGCCCTTGCCGACCAGCCGCACGATGCCCTCGTCCAGGTCGAGGTCGTCGACGTCGAGCCCCACCGCCTCGGAGATGCGTGCCCCGGTTCCGTACAGCACCTCAAGCAGCGCCCGGTCGCGCAGCGCCAGCGTCGTCCCGGCGGCACCGGCCGCGGCCAGGATCGCCTCGACGTCCGACAGCGGCAGTGCCTTGGGCAGTCGCTTGGCTGGTGCCGGGGGCTTCACCGCTGCGGCCGGATCGACGTCGGCCAACCCTTCGCGGACGGCAAACTTGTGAAACCCGCGGACGGCCACCACCGTGCGAGCAGCCGACGCAGCGCTGAGCGCGGGATGGTCGGCATCCCCCTCGCGCAGGTACATGAGGAACTCGCTCACCGTGGCCTCGGACACCTCGCCGAGCCCGCCCACCCCGTGACTGTCGAGGAAGGAGAGGTAGCGCCGCAGATCGCGCCGGTAGGAGCCGAGCGTGTTCGGGGCCAGCCCACGCTCGACCCCGAGGTGGTCGAGGTACGTGCGGACGGCACGAACCAGGTCGGCCGCAGCGTCGGTCATGGAACCGTCATCGCCATCGCCGGAGCATGTCTCACTCCCCGACGCCTGAGGCCGCCACGGGGCTCAGGCCAGGGCCGAGTCGAGGCTCCGGTAGTCGAGGCCATGCGCGGTGGCCACCGGCTCGTAGGTCAGTTCGCCCTGGTGGGTGTTGAGGCCGAGTGCCAGCGAATGGTCGTCGAGCAGCGCCTGCTTCCACCCCTTGTCGGCCAACGCCGCGGCGTACGGCAGGGTCACGTTCGTCAAGGCGTACGTCGAGGTGTGCGGCACGGCCCCCGGCATGTTCGCCACGCAGTAGAACACCGAGTTGTGCACCTGGTACGTCGGCTCGGCATGCGTCGTGGGACGTGAGTCCTCGAAACAGCCACCCTGGTCGATCGAGATGTCGACGAGCACCGAGCCGGGCTTCATCCGCGACACGAGCTCGTTGGAGATCAGCGTCGGCGCCTTGGCACCGGGAACGAGCACGGCACCGATCACCAGGTCGGCGTCGAGCACGGCCTGCTCGACCTCGAAGCGGTTCGAGGCCACTGTCTGCAGGTGGCCCTGGTAGATGCGGTCGGCCTGCCGCAGCCGCTCGATGTTGCGGTCGAGCAGCAACACCTCCGCCTGCATGCCGAGCGCGATGGCGGCCGCGTTCATGCCGGACACCCCGGCGCCGATGACCACGACCTTCGCGGCGTAGACGCCCGAGACGCCGCCCATGAGCACGCCACGGCCACCGCCCTGACGCATGAGGTGGTAGGCGCCGCATTGCGGGGCAAGTCGGCCGGCCACCTCGCTCATCGGGGCGAGCAGCGGCAACGCACCGTCCGGCGTCTGCACGGTCTCGTAGGCAATCGCGGTGACACCCTGCTTGAGCAGGGCGTCGGTGCAGTCACGGGACGCAGCCAGGTGCAGGTAGGTGAAGAGGACCTGGCCGTCACGCATCCGGTGGTACTCCTCGGCGATCGGCTCCTTGACCTTCAGGATCAGGTCGCCGGTCTCCCAGACGTCGTCCGCCGTCGGCAGGATCGACGCGCCCGCCGAGACGTACTCGTCGTCCTGGATCGAGCTGCCGAGGCCCGCGCTGGCCTGGACGTACACGTCGTGGCCACGGGTGGCCAGCTCGTGCACGCCGGCCGGGGTGATCGCCACCCGGTACTCGTGGTTCTTGACTTCCTTGGGTACGCCGACCTTCATGTCCCTCACTCTTTCCGACGCCGGATCTCCGTTGAACCGTGCCTGCGCAACTTACTGCATCGCCACCGGTTGTCTCCACCGGGTCGACACCACGATATTCGAAGTTACGAAGGCTCTCTACCCCAGTTTTCGTGGTGACGTGCCCACAAGGCGAGCGATCCCGACACTGTCAGGCCGTCTTTGATGTCGCCGGCCAGGATGCCGGCCACCAGTTCCGAGAGCGGCATCCAATGTCGACCCATGTGTGCCTCTTCGTGATGAGCCACGAAATCGTCGGGCGGGTCGACCTCGCGGAGGTCCTCCGCCAGGTAGATCCGCACCGACTCGTCGTGGATCCCCGGCGAGGTCAGCAGGTCGATGAGCACGCTCCAGTGCCGCGCCGCGAGCCCTGCCTCCTCGGCGAGCTCACGCTGGGCGGCGACCTGCGGGTCCTCCCCCGGCACGTCGAGCAGCCCTGCCGGCAGCTCGATCAACCGCTGCCTCACCGGGTGCCGGTACTGGCTCAGCACCAGTACCTGGTCCTGCGCGTCGAGGGCGACCACGGCCACGGCGCCGGGATGACGGACCACCTGGCGAGTGAACGTGTCACCGTCCGGGGTCTGCACCACCTCGGAGTACACCGAGACGATCGCGCCCTCGCTCTCGACCTCTCGGGACACCACCGGCCACGACTCGTCGGCGTCGACGAGCCTGTCCGCGGGACCGCTCATTCGACCGGCTCAGGTACGGCGTCGGAGTCTCGGATCGCACGCCGCAGGCCGCTGTCGTCCACGGGCAGCCGCAGCTCGCGCTGCCGCTCGATCGCCGCCGCGACCAGTCCCGCGAACAACGGGTGGGGCCGCGTGGGCCGCGAACGCAGTTCGGGGTGTGCCTGGGTGGACACGTAGTAGGGGTGGACCTCGCGGGGCAGCTCGACGAACTCGACCAGCTCACGGTCGGGGCTCAAGCCGGAGAAGACGAGCCCGGCGGCCTCCAGGTCGCCGCGGAACTTGTTGTTGACCTCGTACCGGTGGCGGTGCCGCTCCTCGACGCGCGTGGCGTCGTACGTCGTCGCGACGACAGAGCCGGGCACCAGGTCCGCCGGGTAGAGGCCGAGTCTCATCGTGCCGCCGAGATCGCCCTCGCCGTCGACGATGTCGAGCTGCTCTTCCATCGTGGCGATGACCGGTTCGGCCGCTTGCGGGTCGAACTCGGTGGAGCCGGCGTCGGTCAGCTTGGCCACGTTGCGGGCGTACTCGATCACCATGCACTGCAGCCCCAGGCACAGCCCCAGCGTCGGGATCCGGTGCGTCCGGGCGTAGGCCAGCGCGCCTACCTTGCCCTCGATGCCGCGTACGCCGAAGCCCCCCGGGACGCACACCGCGTCGACGTCGCCGAGGAGCTTCGCGGCCCCCTCCTCCGTCTGACAGTCGTCAGAAGCGACCCAGCGCAGGTTGACGCGAGCCGAGTTGGCGAACCCACCGGCACGCAGCGCTTCGGCAACCGACAGGTAGGCATCCGGCAGGCCGACGTACTTGCCGACGAGCGCGACCGTGACCTCCTCCTCCGGCTGGTGCACCTGCTTGAGCAACTGGTCCCAGCGCGTCCAGTCGACGTCGCGGAACGGCAGGTTGAGACGCCGGACGACGTACGCATCGAGGCCCTCGGCGTGCAGCACCTTGGGGATGTCGTAGATCGACGGCGCATCGACAGCCGCGACCACGGCTTCGTCGTCGACGTCACACATCAGGGAGATCTTGCGCTTGATGCTGGTCGGGATCTCCCGGTCGGCGCGGCAGACGATGGCATCCGGGGCGATACCGATCGACCGCAGCGCAGCGACCGAGTGCTGGGTCGGCTTGGTCTTCAACTCCCCGGACGGCCCGATGTACGGCACGAGCGAGACGTGCAGGAAGAAGCAGTTGTCGCGGCCGATGTCATGGCGCACCTGACGGGCCGCTTCGAGAAAGGGTAACGACTCGATGTCGCCCACGGTCCCGCCGATCTCGGTGATCACGAGGTCGACGTCAGGGCCGGCCATGGCCCGGATCCGTTCCTTGATCTCGTTGGTGATGTGCGGGATCACCTGGACCGTGTCACCCAGGTAGTCGCCGCGACGCTCCTTCGCGATCACGGTCGAGTAGACCTGACCGGTGGTGACGTTGGCGTGCTGACCGAGGTCGACGTCGAGGAATCGTTCGTAGTGACCGATGTCGAGATCGGTCTCGGCTCCGTCGTTGGTGACGAACACCTCGCCGTGCTGGAAGGGGTTCATCGTGCCCGGGTCGACATTGAGGTAGGGGTCCAGCTTTTGCATGGTCACCCGCACACCGCGCGACTTCAGTAGCCGGCCCAGGGACGACGCAGTCAGCCCCTTGCCCAAAGAAGAAGCCACCCCACCGGTGACGAACAGATGCTTGGTCGGCGTCGAGACGGCCAACTCACTCTCCCGCGGATCGATGTACGGCGAAGAAACCTTCGCCCTTCCACGGGGTTCCAGTCTACCCATGCTCGGCGGATCGACGCCACGCCACGCCCGGCCGGTGGGATTGCCGACGCCATTGCAGACGCCATTACCGGTGGAATTACCGGTGGAATTACCGGTGGAATTGACGTGACCCTCGCACCTCGCTGACCAGGGTGAGCAGGGTGAGCGAGGTGGCTCAGTTGCCCTTGGCCGCCAGGCCAGGTGGCAGAACGGCCTCGGAGTCGATCACGCCGAAATGACCCGGCGAACCCGACGCGGCCGCCGCCAGCGCGTACACGAGCGCCGTCGGCCCAGCCGCCGAGCCGATCACGTTGACGGTCGACACGCGTTTGCCGGACATGGCCGCGTTGTCGGTGAGCTCGGAGATGAGACCGCCGCTCTCCGAAGAGGTCGGGGTCGAGCCCACCACGAGCGCGTCGCTGCCCTTGACGAGCCCCGTGATCAGATCCTGGGCGATGACCATCTCGGCCTGGGTGAAGCTGTCGGAGCCGTGCTCGCCGGAGTCGAGGATGACGACGAATGTCCCGCGTCGGATCGGTGCGCCATTGCTGGACACCAGCTTGGCGCCCTGGAGCTCGGCGTCGATCTTCGTTGCTTCGGCGTCGACGTTGGCGTTGCCGCCCTTGCCGACATACGCCCTGGCCAGCAGGGCACCGGCCCGGACATACGTGCTCTCGCCCTTGAGGTTGGTGAGGTCAGGCGCCCCCTTCAACGAGCTCGTCACGACGCTGTCGACGTAGGTCTTCTTGCCCGGGTCGATCAGGTCGGCCGCCAGGCTCGCGACGACCGGTACGTCGGCGCCGGCGAGCTTGAGTGCCTGCTGAGTCTCCGACACCGTCTCGTCGGGCACGCCCGGAAGGGTCAGCAACGTGACGCCTCGCCCGGCCAGCCGACCGTCGAGCAGCTTCGGCGAGACCGCCTGGTTGACACCCTGCTCGAAGACGGCACTCGCTCGCAGGGACGTCACCTGGTTGGTCAAGCTGGTGTTGTCGGCGCGAAGGGTCTTGGTCTGGTCGCCTTCGTCGGCCTGGAGCGGTCCGCCGCCCAGCGCGATTCCGACGGCGAAGGCCAGGCAGCCGATCAGGATCGGGAAGATCAGGCGTCGCAGGCTGTTCACGAGCGCAACCCCTTGATCCAGCCGACGAGGTCGTCGTACCAGTTCGCGATGTGGTCCCACCATTCCTGGCCGACGGGCGTGGTCGCGATGGCAGCGGCCACCGCGATCAGCCCGACCAGCAGGGCGAGCAGGACCACCCAGGACCTGATCCGGTGATGGTAGAGCCGTGACACCGCCTTCGCGTCGACCAACGTCGAACCGACGGTGGCCCGCGTCAGGAACGAGCTCGCCATCCCCGAGCGGCCCTTGTCGATGAACTCGACCAAGGTGGCGTGTGACCCCACCATCACGATCAGGTTGGCCTTGTGGACGTGCGCGAGCAGGATCGCGGCATCTTCGGCTGTGACGCTGGCCTGGAAGGTGACGTGCTGGATGCCCAGTCGTTCGACGCGCTCGCCCCCGCGGATCCGCCCGTCGGCACCGGCATGGACGACGATCTCTGCCCCGCAGCGCAACGCCTTGTCGGAGATCTCGTCGGCGTCCGTGACGATCAGGTCGGGGCGGTGACCCGCTTCGATCAGCGCATCGGCCCCGGCGTCCACGCCGATCAGGACCGGTGCGTTCTCGCGGATGAAGGTCTTCAGGGAGCGCAGGTCGGCCTCGAAGTCGAACGCACGTAGCACGACGAGCACCTGTCGACCCCTGATCGGGGTCTTCAAGGTCGGTACGCCCTCGCCGTCCAACAGCAGTCCACGCTCGCGGCGAAGGTGCTCGATCGCGTTCGCGCTGAACGCCTCGAGCTGGCTGGCCATCCCGTCCTTGGACTCCTCCATGGCGGCCGCCACCGACTCAGCGTCGTGGCGGACACCTGTCCCGATCGGGGTGCTGCCGCGGTAGATGGTGTCGCCGTCGATCCGCACGGTGTCGCCGTCGTTGATCGCCTGGAACACGGCCGGGCCTACGTCATCGACGAGCACGACACCCGCTTCCACGAGCAGCTCGGGCCCGAGGTTCGGGTAGCGACCGGAGATCGACGGGGCGATGTTGATCACCGCCGCCACCTCAGCCTCCACGAGGGCCAGCGCAGCGTGCCGGTCGATGTCGACATGGTCGATGATCGCGACGTCACCGGGCCGTAGCCGCTTGGTGATGTTGCGAGTACGACGGTCCAGGCGGGCGGGTCCGCTGACTCCGGACGCCCTCGTGGTGCGGGACTTGCGCAGGGATAGTTTCATCGTGGCCCAATCCTGCCAAACGAAACGGCCGATTTCGGGAGGCAGGCCGCGCTAGTGCTCGCGTTCCCCGCGCGCGAGCGCCACGAGCTCGTCGGCATGCGCCAAAGCTGCCTCGGAGTCCTCGAGCCCGGCCAGCATCCGGGACAGCTCGCTGCGCCGACCGGCCTCGTCGAGGGCAGTGACGCCGCTCGTCGTCACGCTCCCGTCGTCGCTCTTGACCACGACGTAGTGCTGGTCGGCGAACGCTGCCACCTGCGGCAGATGGGTCACGACGACGACCTGGACGCCGCCGGCCAGCCGCGCCAGCCGTCGCCCGATCTCGACCGCGGCCTTGCCGCCGACGCCCGCGTCGACCTCGTCGAAGATCATCGTGGGCACCGGTTGGGTGCCGACGAGGCAGACCTCGAGGGCGAGCATCACCCGCGACAGCTCGCCTCCGGAAGCGCCTCGTTGCAGCGGTCGTGGGGTGCCGCCGGCGTGTGCCGCGAAGAGGATCGTGATCTCATCGACTCCGTCCCGCAGCGGCGCCGACGCCGGGGTGACCTCGACAGTGAGGACGGCCTGCGGCATCGCCAGCCCGGCCAGCTCGTCGCTGACGCGGCGACCGAGGTCGGCGGCCAACGTCTCACGGGCTGCCGTGAGCTCGGCTCCGAGCGCAAGGAGCCGTGTCTCGAGATCGGCCTCCTGAACGCGGAGCGCCTCGAGCAGCGTGTCGTCGTCCTCGAGCGCGATGAGCCGGGCGGCCGCCTGCTTCGACCAGGCCAGTACCTCGTCGACGGTGTCGCCATACTTCCGGGTCAACGTGCCGAGGACCGCGCGCCGCCCCTGCACCCACTCGAGCCGACCCGGGTCGGCGTCGAGCGACGTGGCGTACGACGTGAGGTCAGCGGCGACGTCGGTCAGGGCGTACGACGCCGAGGCAAGGGCGTCGGCGATAGCCGCCAGGGACGGATCGTGGTCGCGTTCGTGCTCGAGACTGCGCCGGGCCGCCGATACCTGCTCGAGGGCGTCATGCGAGTCGACACCCGTGTCGTCGCCGCTCAGGGCGAACCGGGCTTCGTCCGCAGCCTGCCGGAGACCCTCGACGTGGGAGAGCCGGGAGGCCTCCTCGGCCAGATCGACGTCCTCACCGGGCTGCGGATCGGCGGCCTCGACCTCACCCAGCCCGAATCGAAGCGCGTCGGCCTCCTGGGCTCGCTCACGCCGTCGCGCCACGATGTCGTCGAGGTCGCCGCGGACCGCCGCGAGCTGGTCGAAGGTGTCGCGGTACGACGCCAGCACGTCAGCGTGCCCGTCGCCCCCGAACGCGTCGAGCATCTCGCGCTGCCGCGCCGGCAGGAGCAGCCGCTGCTGGTCAGCCTGCCCATGGATGATGACGAGGTCGGAAGCGAGCTCGGCCAGCGTGCCGACCGGCACCGAAGCACCGCCGACGTGCGCGCGGGACCGGCCCTCCGCGGACACCGTCCGGGCCAGGATCAGGGTGTCGTCGTCGAGTTCACCGCCTGCGTCCTCGGCGCGTTGGCCGACCGTCGAGGACGGGTCGACCCGGACCCGGCCGTCGATGCGAGCCCTACGGGCTCCGGCACGCACGACGGTAGCGTCCGAACGGGCTCCGAGCAGCAGACCCAGCGCCGTGACGACCATCGTCTTGCCTGCGCCGGTCTCACCGGTCACGACGTTGAAGCCCGGGCCGAGCTCGAGCGTGGCGTCGTCGATGACTCCGAGCGACCGGATCGACAGTTCCTCGAGCATCAACGTCCTCGCCAGGCGCGCCGGTCGGAGCCGCCACGCCACCCGGTGACCGGCAGGTCGAACTTCGCGACGAGCCGGTCGGTGAACGGGGCCTCGTGCAGGTGGGCCAGGCGAACCGGCCGGGTGCCACGGCGTACCTCGACACGGGCGCCGGCGGGCAGCTCCGCGGAACGGCGTCCGTCGCACCACAGCACCCCACCAGCGCGTGTACGCGGGAGGACCTCGACGGCCAGGATCGAGTCCGGCGAGGCGACCATGGGCCGGGCGAACAGCGCGTGGGCACTGATCGGCACCAGCAGCAGCGCCTCGACCTCCGGCCAGACCACCGGTCCGCCGGCACTGAACGCGTAGGCCGTCGAGCCGGTCGGGGTCGCGAACACCACGCCGTCACAGCCCCAGCGCGACAGGGGCCGGTCGTCGATCTCGACCACGACCTCGAGCATGCGTTGCCGGGCCGCCTTCTCGACACTGGCCTCGTTGAGCGCCCAGCCCGACCCGATCAGAGCACCGTCGTACAGGACCCGCACGTCGAGCGTCATGCGCTCCTCGACGAAGTAGCGGCCGCCGATGATCGCGTCGACCGTGCTGTCGAGGTCTTCGCCCTCAGCTTCCGCGAGGAAGCCGACGTGCCCGAGGTTGACCCCGAGCAACGGGGTCCCGGTGAGCCGCACCAGCTCCGCCGCCCGCAGGATCGTGCCGTCGCCGCCGATCACGAGTGCGAGCTCACATCCCTGCGACGCTTCGTCGTCGGCGTCGACGATCGTCGCCCCGGCAATGGGCAGGTCGGGGGCCTCGCCGCCGAGCAGCCGGACCGCGATGTCGGAGTCCATGAGTCGCTTGGCGACCGCGGTCGCCACCTCGACAGCCTCGGTACGCCCGGTGTGAGTCACCAGGAGAACAGCCCGCGGGGCGGAGTTGTCGTGCGTCACCGCTCTAGCCTCTCACTCTGGACCCGCATCGACGACCGACCACACCCGCGCGGGGTCGATCGATCCGGCACCGTGTCGCATCCAGAGGAAGTACTCGACGTTGCCGGACGGTCCTGGTAGCGGGCTGGCGCAGACGTCGACGACGCCGAGACCCAGGTCGGCCGCGCTGCCGGCCACGTCGAGTACGGCCCGGACGCGCAGCTCGGGTTCGCGGACCACACCGCCCTTGCCCAGCTGGTCTTTGCCCACCTCGAACTGCGGTTTGACCATGAGCACGAAGTCGGCGCCGGGTCGGCTGACGCTGAGCAACGCGGGCAGAACCTTCGTCAGTGAGATGAACGAGACGTCACCGACGACGAGGTCCGGAGCGAACGGAAGCAGCTCGGCGACCAGATCCCGGAGGTTGGTGCGATCGAGGACGTGGACGCGGGCGTCCTGCTGCAGGCTCCACGCCAGCTGGCCGTAGCCCACGTCGACGGCGATGACTTCGGCGACGCCGGCGCGCAGCAGCACGTCGGTGAAACCACCTGTTGAGGCGCCGGCGTCCAGCACGTGTCTGCCGGCCACTTCGAGCCCACCAGGCGCGAACACGGCGAGCGCACCGGCGAGCTTGTGGCCTCCCCGCGAGACGTAGTCCGGCGCGTCCGGATCGGCCCGCACCACGAGCGCCGCGTCCGTCGAGACGCCGGTCGCAGCCTTGCTGGCCACCGTGCCACCGACGGTCACCCGCCCGGCGGCGATGAGCTCTGCAGCGTGCTCCCGACTCCGTGCGAGCCGACGGCGTACGAGCTCGGCATCCAACCGCAGTCGACGCGTCACGACGGGTCTCGGTACAGCGGCGTCATCGGGCTCCCTGGATACGGCTCAGGCCGACGACGGGGGCGTCCCTGCGTCATCGAGGACGTCGGCGAGGTCGCGGTGCACCGAGTCGTAGACCTCGACGTGCTCGTTCAAATCGCGCTCGTCGAGACCCTCGAGCCTGGCCACGGCGTCATCGACCCGCGTGTCTCCGGTGGACCAGCCGCTGTCGGGTCGGTCCGTCGCGCCGGGCTCGCCCGGCTGCTCGTCGGACCGAGAGTCGGGCTGAGGGTCGGGCTGAGGGTCGGGCTGAGGGTCGAACGGCGCGTCGGGCTGGGCGCCCGACTGGTCCTGGTGAGGTTCCTGGGCCTGCTCCCGGGAGTCGTCGTGTGTCTGATCCGTCATCGCCATCTCCTCGTCACTGCTCGCGGTCAACTTAGCGGTCCCCCCAGAGCCCGTCCACGACCGACAGATCGAGCTGTTGACGAGCCGCGTCGGGATCGTCCTGACGGTCCAGCCAGTCCCAACACGCCGCGGTCACGGTGGCGAGGCCGGCATCCGGGTCGCTCCCCTTGCGCCGCCACGGCAAGACGACCATGATCGACGCCGGCACGCCAGCCAGCGAGCGACCAGGTCACCCGGCCGGCCGCCTCAGCGTCGCTGGAGCCATCTCTCCCTGGGCCCATCTTCGCACTGGGGCGCCTGGTGGGGCCGCATCAGCCCGTCCATCGTCCAGGCGACGTACGACGGTCTCCGGCGTGGCTCGGCCCGGCACAACGCTGCCACGTCGGTCACCCCGGTCATGACCAGCAACGAATCGGCCCCGCAGGTGACCGCGCCCTCGATGTCGGTGTCGAGCCGGTCCCCCACCACGATCGGGCGCGTGGACGCGATCCGGCGGACGGTCTCGTCGAACAGCGGCCGGAACGGCTTGCCCGCCACCACATCAGGTCGGCGGCCGACGGCCGTGGCGACTGCGTTCACCAACGTCCCGTTCCCCGGAGCGGTCCCCCGCGCAGTCGGGATCGTCAGGTCCAGGTTGGACGCGATCCAGGGCACACCAGCGGCGATCGCGTAGCTGGCCTCCGCGAGCATTTTCCAACCGACGCTCGGGTGATATCCCTGCACGACCGCGGCCGGCGACTCGTCGGCTGACGATACCGGCACGAGACCGAGCTCCTGGAGTGGCAGCACGAGCCCGTCACCCCCGACGACGAGCACCCGGGCGCCCGGTTCGACGCGGGCAGCGACCTCGCGAGCCGCCGCCTGGCCCGACGTCACGACATCGGTAGGTGCCGCCTCGACACCGAGGTCGGTGAGATGCGCCGCGACCACGTCCGGCGGCCGGGCCGCGTTGTTGGTGACGAACGCCAACGTCATCCCCCGCTTGCGCGCCTCGGCCAGCAGCGCCGGGACGCCGTCGACCGCGTGCGCCCCCACGTAGACGACACCATCGAGGTCGAGCATGGCGCAGTCGTAGGCCGAGACCAACGGCTCCGTCGACGACGTGAGCCCCCGTGGTGTCTCGCTCACCGCACTGCACCCATCCCGGGCAGCAGACCGCCCGCCGGTCCCCGCTCGCTACCATGCAGCGTGAGCGAACAGCAGCAGCCGGACCCGAAGAAGCCCGGCGCACAGTTGCGGCTGCGTCCGTTTCCAGCGATGCGGTTCGATCCGGCCGTGGTCGGCGACATCAGTGAAGTCACGTCGCCACCGTACGACGTCATGGACCGCCGGATGATCGACGACCTGCTCAACGAGCATCCCCGTAACATCGTCCGGCTCATCCTGCCGCGGATGGTGAGCGATCCCGTTCGTGCCGAGAACCCCTATGCGCGCGCCGCGAAGCTGCTGCGTCGCTGGCGCGAGCACGGGGTGCTACGTACCGACGAACAGGCCGGTCTCTACGTGTACGAGTACGGCGACGCCGTGCATCGCGTCTGTGGTCTGGTCGGTGCCCTCGAGCTGCGCAAGCGTGCCTCCGGCGTAGTCCTTCCGCACGAAGGGGTGATCCCGCAGATCGTCGCCGATCGCCTCGCGATGCTCGTGTCGTCCCGTGCGAACCTCGAGCCGATCCTGCTGGTGTACGACGGTCAGGGCGCCACCCACGACATTCTGCACAAGACCCAGCAGGGACAGCCGCTGATCGACGTCCACGCCCAGGACGGCACGTTCCACCGGGTGTGGTCGATCACCGATCGCCCGTCCATCCGGGCGATCAGAGTGGCCATGGCGCCCCATCAGGCGCTGATCGCCGACGGGCATCACCGGTACGCGACCTACATGCAGCTGCGCAAGCGGCACCGTTCGATCGGCGACGGGAACGGCCCCTGGGATCGCGGCCTGGCGCTGCTCATCGACCAGTCGGAGTACCCGCTCCAGCTCGGCGCGATCCATCGCAGTGTCTCGGAGCTCGCGCTCGAGGACCTGACTGCGCCGACCGGCTTCGAGCTGTCACCGCCACAAGCCATCGACGGCCTCCCGGAGGCACCGGACAGACCGGGACTGTTCGTGCTCAGCGACGGACAGGTCACCCGAACCGTGCGGTTGACCGCCACTCGCGACCACGCCGTGAGCGACGCCGAACTGCTCCATGAGCGACTGTTGCCCGCCTGGGGCAGCAGCGAGGACCAGGTCGGCTACCACCACACGGTCGAACAGACCCTTCACAACGCCCACCAGGACGACGGCATCGCTGTGCTCCTGCATCCGACCACGGTGGCGGAAGTGATGGATGTGGCCCGCGCCGGCAAGATGATGCCGCGCAAGTCGACGTCCTTCGGCCCCAAGCCACGGATGGGTCTGCTTATGCGCTCCTTCGACGACGAAGCCTGACCAGCGGGGCTGGGGCGGCGATCTGCGGCGTTGGCGTCGTCGCCGATACGCTCCGCCCCCAGTATCGGCTTCCTCCGCCGCCTCGCAGCTCATCCACCCCAGCCCCGCTGGACCCCTGTGACACCGGATGACAACCGGCGATCTGCCGCGTTGGCGTCGTCGCCGATACGCACTGAACCTCAGCGCGCCCCTCATCCCAGCTGCGGGCGACGTCGGGGCTTGTCGAGGCGGCGGGTGGAGCGGATCTCGACTTCGACGCGGCTGACTGGGCCGGAGGCGCCTCGGTAGAAGCGCCGACGAATCGCGCCGGAGACCTCGACGTGCTCGCCTGCCTGCCAACCGCGCATGGAACGTTGCGCCTTCCGCAGCCAGGCCACGCAGTCGATCGTGTCGACGCGTTGGCTGGACCTGCTCAAGGCGACCGCATCACGGTCGACGATGAGGCGTGCGGTGATGATCGTGTCGCCGCTCGGCAGCTGTCGCTCGTCCACCGGTGCTGCGACCCGGCCCCGCAGGATGACGTCGTTGCGAGCGACCGCAGGTTCGCCGGGATCGGACGGACGTGTCGTCCCCTTCGCCTCGGCTGTCTCGTCCGTCGGGACCTGCCGCTTGCTCGCGGCCGGTTCTGTCGGTTCGTGCTGGGCTCGGGTCATGGCGAACCTCCTTCGGCCGCCAGCGTCGCCGTCGAGACCGACGGTCGGCCGCCTCAGCGATCGGCTGTGGACAGCCGCCCATCGCCGCGCTGGAGGTGGAAGGGGAGACCTGCCCTAGCGCTGAGGCTGCCCGCCCTCGAGCTCGGCCAACCGCTCTGCAGCATCGGTGTATCCGTCTGCGTCGACGCCAGCGGCACGTTCGAACCACTCGCGCGCCTCGTCGGGCCGTCCGTCCGCCAGCAGCGCCTCGGCGTACGCGTATCGCAACCGTGGTGCCCAGCTCGCCCTCGACCGGCTGCGTAGCTCACGGCCCTCGAGGGTGCGGACTGCGGCAGCGGCGTCCCCGAGGTCGCGACGAGCGCCGGACTCCACGATCTTCATCTCGATCTGCCCGGCTTCGTCGAGGTCGACCACCGCGGGGTCCTTCGCCAGCGTCAGCGCTCGCTCCGGACGACCGAGACCGCGTTCGCAGTCAGCCATCATCGGCAGGTAGATCGGGCTGTGGTTGAGCCGACGGGCGGCCTTGAACTCGGTGAGCGCGTCCTTGAACTGTCCCGACGCGTACGCGGCCTCCCCACTCGCCTCCCGGACGATCGCCACCCGCGAAGCCCGGGCCCGGGCCGCCAGCGTGTGTTTGTAGGCCGTTTCGGGGTCGCTGTCGAGCAGCCGAGCCGCCGCCACGAGGTGACGGGCCACCCGTGCTGCGAGCTTCTCGGGCAGGGACTTCAACTGTGCCATCACGGACTTGTCGAGCTCGTTGCCGGTGATGTCCTCGGGGATCTCGGGACCGTCGTACTCCGCCTGTACCGCCGTGCGCTTGACCTCCGGCAGCTCGTCGCGTCGCCAGCGTCCGGCAGTACTACGTGTGCGGTCCTTGCTGCGGTCGCGGTCCGGGCTTGCTCCCTGCTCGCGCTCCGAACGGTCCTCGGGTTGCCGGCTTGCCGCCCCGGGCAGTCAGGCTTCCCGCCACGTGAGTCCGGCTTGCCGCCCCGT
>CAVQJX010000001.1:0-274260 GCA_963712935.1 uncultured Actinomycetota bacterium | reverse complement strand
GCGTCGTCACTGAGGTTATCGAGGGGGGTCTCGGTCGCCATGTTGATCCTCCTGCGTGTACCCCGACTGTGATCAGTGTGACGGGAGGGGCTGGTGAACGACATGGCACATCTGGGCCATGCCGAAACCAGGAGAAATGCTGGCGCATGTTGACGGAACGCTGCCCCAAGTGGGCTGTTGCCGGCCCATCAGGATCGCCACGTCCATCGGCGGGCCGGGTTAGCGTGCGGCATGCTCATTGCCGAGGAGCTGCTGCTCTTGCTGACCGAGGTGGAGTCCGGCGCGCCGCTGGCCGACAGCACGTCACTCACCTATGCGTTGGCGGGGGCAAACCTGCTCGAGCTCTCCCTCGCCGGCAAGGTCGACGTCGCGGGTCCGGCTGACTCGGTGAAGAAGGGTCGGCTGGTCGTCCGCGACCCGGGCCTGACCGGAGACGCACTCCTCGACCATGCGCTCGAGGTGCTGGCCCGGCGAGGCAACAAGAGACCGCGTGATGTCATCCGCCATCTCGCCAAGGGCGTTCGCACCGACGTCTACACGCGGTTGGCTGAGCGAGGCGTCGTACGGCGGGTGGACAGCAAGGTCCTGGGACTCTTCCCGCGGACCCGCTGGCCGATCACCGACCCGGTACAGCGCGAACGCCCGCGGTACTCGGTCGAGCAGCTCGTGCTCGGCCAGGGGAGTCAGTCCGACCCACACGTGTCCGCGCTGGTCTCCCTCCTCGCCGCCATCGACAAGCTCCCCAGAGTCGTGCCACCGGAGAACGTCGGGCTCAGCAAGCGGCAGATCCGCCAACGGGGCAAAGAGATCAGCGCGGACAGCTGGGCGCCTCAGGCTGTCAAGGACGCGGTCGCCGCGGTCAACGCAGCCATGACCGGTGCCATCGTCGCCGGGTCGATAGCCGGAGCGTCATCATCCTGACGCCGCCCCATCAGCCGATCGTATGATTTCGGACTTTTCGGGTAACGAATCTCGCCACGTAGTGGGACGATAACGCTCTGCTCAAGGGGGGTGGAGTGTGTGGAGCCGATCAACGGCTTGCCATGGATCGACCTGGCCAGCAACCGGCCAGGTCAGTCCGTGCTCGACCACGCTGACCAGCTGTACGCCGACTGGCGCCAACAGCCGTTCTTCCGACGCCTCCTGACCCGGCGAGACGACCGCAGCTGGCGACTCGGCGCGGCCGGTGAGGAGCTCGTCGCCAGGCGGTTGAGCAAGCTCGGCGAGGCCTACCAGATGCTTCACTCCATCCCCATCGGCAACCGCCAGAGCGACATCGACCACCTCGTCATCGGTCCGAGCGGTGTCTACAGCATCAATGCCAAGTCACACGCGGGCAAGAGCGTCTGGGTCCGTGGTGACACCGTCCTCATCAACGGCCAACGCGTCCACCACGTCCGCAACAGCCGCTTCGAGACCGAGCGGGTCGCCCATATCCTCTCCGACCTGATGGGGTACGCCGTCCCGGTCACCGGGCTCGTCCTCGTGGTTCACGAGAAGCACTTCGCCGTACGGGAGCAGCCGCGCGACGGACACGTGCGCGTCATGACCCCCCGGGCCGCGGTCCACTGGATCCAGCGGCGACCAGACTGTCTCCCGTTCGGCCAGGTCATGAACGTCTACGAATGGGCGCGTCGATCGACCACGTGGGGCGAGCAGAGCCCTCGCAAGGCCGGGTGACGACCGGTTGGACGAGCACTCGGCAGAGTCGTCGCAACAGGGCGAAACCTTCGGACATGGTGGAGACGAACATGCCGCGACGGCCGCGGTCCTGGCGTCGCTGAGCCCGGAGTGGCTCAGCCTGCACGCCGTGCGATGGCCACGCTTCAGCGACGCCACGATCGACCACATCACCGTGGGGCCCGGAGGGGTGTTCGTCATCACCTCGAAGAGCTGGGCGGGGCGAGCCAGCTTGGCTGCCGGCATCCTGAAGGTTCCCGGTCACGCGCGCGCGTCGTGCGCTGAGGCGGCGGCGATGGCTGCACGTCAGATTGCCTCGATCGTGCCGGCGTACGTCCACATCCACACGTGGGCGGCAGTTTGTTTCAGCCGCGACGAACCACTTGCCGGGCGGCTCGGCAACACCTTCGTCTGCTCGACGCAGACCTTGCCGTCCATGCTGGGTGGCCGTGACGTCGTGCTGTCCCCGGCTGAGGTCCGACACGTGCATCAGCACCTGACCGACGCGCTGATGGGCGGCCTGAGCGCAGCCATGTGACGACCGTCCCGCCTGGGTGCCCGTGTGAGCGGGCGAGCCACGTCTCAACACGCCGCGACCTCAGGAACTCTTTACCGTAAGGCACATGGACATCCGCCGACCTCGGGAGTTGACTGCGAATTGACGGGGGCAATCGCTCGGCGGAGGTGCCGAATGGGATACACGGATATTCACAAGAAACTGCACGGATACTTCAACAAGCGCGAATGGGACTCCATGGACGCGCACATGCGGGCGGACGTCACGTATGAGGACAGCCCGCGAGGTCTCACGACCAAGAACATCGACGAGTTCAAGGACTGGCTGCGTGAATGGGAGAAGTCCTTCTCCGACGCCAAGGTCAGCCATGTCACGTACTTCGAGGGTGAGAACTTCTCGTTGGCCCACTTCAGCGGCACAGGGACGAACGACGGCCAGCTCGGTCCATTCCCCGCAAGCAAGAAGCGGATGGACAACCCGATGTGGGAGATGTTGCACTTCGATGCCGAGGGGAAGGTCGCGTCGGGCCAGATCATGTACGACCAGGTGACCATGCTCGGACAACTCGGTCACATCGACCTACCCGGCTGATCTCGCTGAAGGATCAATCAGCGATCAGCCACCCCCACAGCCAGTAGGGCAGTTCGTCGGCTGGGACAGTCGGCTCGAGCAGTTCGACCGCCCCAGCCGGCAGCCGGCCTGGCTCAGACCGCGACGGCCAGTTCAGGCCGTACGTGCTGGTAGCCGTCGCTGATCAACGGGGAGGAGATGATCAAGTCAGCGCTCGCGACATTGCAGGCCACCGGAATGTTCCAGACTGCGGCGATACGCAGCAGCGCCTTGACATCGGGGTCGTGCGGCTGGGGCTCCAGCGGGTCCCAGAAGAAGAACAGCATGTCGATGTCGCCCTCGGCGATCTTGGCGCCGATCTGCTGGTCGCCACCGACCGGACCACTCAGGAACCGGGTCACTTCGAGTCCGAGCTCGTGCTGGAGCAGGTTGCCGGTCGTGCCGGTCGCGAACAGCTCGTGCTGGCGCAGTGTGGGCAGGTTGAACTCCGCCCATTGGAGGAGGTCCACCTTCTTGTTGTCGTGGGCCACCAGGGCGATACGGCGTCTGTGCGTACTCGTCATACGTCCAGAGTGCCGAAGCAATGTTTCCGGCTCATGTCGGGAGGCCGACATCGGGTGAAATTCGGGCGTGACGTCGAGCACAGGAGGACCGGGCAACGCTCAGCAGTGACGGATCACACGTGACGCCCGACAGCCGCCGGTCTTGCAGGGAGACCGGCGGCTGTCGGGTGTGACGACGCGCTCAGACGTTCGCGGAGCCCATCGGCGCGGTGACGGCGTAGGAACCCGGGGTCCGGGCGATGCGCCGAGCTCGCACCCAGTGGCCAAGGCTCACGAGTCCGAAGCCGACGGCGAAGATCGCCAAGGCCACGAGGCCGTACTGCCACGGGAACTCGTCGGTCTTGAACGCAGGGTTCGCGCCGCCATCGAGCGCGTCCAGCATCAAGTAGAGGGTCTGGAAGACGAACGCCCACAGGTAGGCGATGGCGTACGTCGTGTTGGCGGCCAGTCGCGAGCGCAGGAAGTACCCGGCCGGGAAAGCCAGCAGGATGGTGATGACGGCGATCATGGTCGGCTCCCCTCAGTCCAGCACTGCGACGCGGCGTTGCGCCGGGGAGAACATCAGGACCACGGCCAGGACGGTCACCAGGACACTCACCCCGGTCATGAGCTTGACAACCGCCGGGACGTCGACGAAGAACGCGGGGAGGGAACTCAGCAGGCCGATGATCAGGGCGCCGGCGACGACACGTACGGCCGCCCTGCTGCCGCTGCGCCAGGCGATCACGACCGCAACCAGCCCGACGACTCCGAGGACCGTGCTGAGGACGAGGATCGCCATCGGGGGCCCGGTTTTTCCGTCGGGGGTGGGAAAGAACACGCTCGGGATGCTGCCGGCGCTCATCAGGCCGGCCAGACCGAGCCCGATCTTCTGTCGAGTGGTGGTAGTACTCATCGTGGCTCCTTGCCTCGGAAGTTGACGTCTCCACCGTGGCGCCGCCGGCCTTCCCGCGGACAGATACGGCCTTCCTGTCTATCTTCGGGGTTTTCACGCGATCCCGGGAAGAAGTTCCCGGGTCCCGGGTGACAGCTGGCGGCCATGATGGAAGGTATGACGGTGCGGATCGTGCTCGCCGACGACCACCCGGTGGTCCGGGGTGGTCTGCGCGCCCTCATCGCCACGATCGACGGGCTCGAGGTCGTGGGCGAGGCTGCCGACGGTGAGGCCGCGGTCCGGGAGGTCCAGCTGCTCCGACCCGACGTCGTGCTGATGGACGTGCGGATGCCCGGTGTGGGCGGCGTCGAGGCGACCCGCCGGATCCGCGAGAACACGCCCGAGACAGCGGTGCTGATGCTCACGATGTACGACGACGACGCCACCGTGCTCACCGCCATGCAGGCCGGCGCACGTGGTTACCTGCTGAAGGGGGCGGAGCAGACCGAGATCGTCGGGGCCATCCACGCCGTCGTGGCCGGGCAGGTCATCTTCGGTCCGGGCATCGCGGGCAGGGTGCTCGAGTACTTCGCCGCGCCCCCCGTGGCGGCGGCCGAACCGTTCCCCGAGCTCACGACGCGCGAGCGAGAGATCCTCGACCTGCTGGCGGCCGGACGGCGTACGTCCGCCATCGCCGAGCGACTCTTCCTGTCACCCAAGACGGTGAGCAACCACCTCACGAGTGTCTTCGCCAAGCTGGAGGTCGCCGACCGCACGGAGGCCATCATCAGGGCCCGGCAGGGCGGTCTGGGCCAAGCCCCATGACGCCCGCCGCGCAGCTCGTGGTCGTCGTCGTGGGGTCGTCGCTGGCGGCGAGTGGGCTTCTCCTCTTCATGAAGCGGGTTCGGGTGGCCGGGGGGCTGTTGTTCCTCGGCGGTGGGGTCAGTGTCGCGAGCGTCGGCGTCGACCGGGCCGGGCACTTCGATGCCGCTCTTTTCGGCTGGACGCTGGCGCTGGCGGTGCTGTTCCCGCTGGCACTCACGACGTTTCCGCGCGCAACGTGGCGGGCGCCGGTCGACTTCGTGGCGCTGGCCACGATCACAGGGGCCGGCGTGCTGGCGACGAGCCAGTGGCGTAGCCCGAGCACCGTTGGCGCCATGGGATTGGCCATCGCGTGTGACGCTGATCGCCCACACGTGGTGGCGGATCGAGCGAAGCTCGGGTGACGAACGGTGGGCGCTGGTCTGGATGGCTCTCGGCACGGGAGTCCCCGGACTGGTCGCAGGCATGCTGTTCTTCGCCGCGGCGACACCGACCGGTGCCACGGTCGCGTCCAGCGTCTTCGTGGTCCTCGGGCCGGCGATGTACATCGGGGTGGCCCGGCCGGACTTCGTCGACGTCCGCGGCCTGGTGGTGCACAGCGTGGTGTTCTCGCTCGCGGGTGCTGTCTATCTGGCGGCGTTCATGACGGCGGCATCGCTCGTGGAGATCCTGGGCGGGGGGGCGGCAGCCGTCGGTGGGATGGCGGTGATCGGCCTGTTCGTCGCCACCACCTTCCACTGGACGCGGGTAACGCTGCGGGGCGTGGTCGACGAGCTGCTCTTCGGTCATCGGCCTGACCCGCTCGGGGCCGCGGCGACCGTCGTCGACAGCATCGGCGATGACCCGGTGCTGGCGCTGCGCGCGATCCGGGAAGCGCTCGTGCTCCCCTACGCGGCCCTCCTCGTGGATGGCTTGCCTCTTGCGACCTCGGGCGCGGAGGTTCCGCACACGCGACGCATCACGCTCGAGCTCGGCGACGGCCTCCGGGGTGAGCTCGTCATCGGCCTGCGCGCAGGAGATCTGCGGCTGGCGCCAGGAGATGATCACGTGCTGCGGCTGGTCGCGCCGTTGCTGGCTCAGACGCTGCGAGCGAGTGCCTTGGCTGCCGACCTGCAGGTCTCACGGGAGCAGACGATCACCGCGCTGGAAGAGGAGCGGCGGCGGTTGCGTCGTGACCTGCACGACGGCCTTGGCCCGCGGTTGTCGGGGATCGCGTTCACGTCCGATGCTGCTCGCAACAGCCTGCGCTCCGATCCCCAGGCAACGGACGAGCTGTTGATCGGTTTGCGGGCCGAGACCGTGACGGCGATCGAGGAGATCAGGCGGCTGGTCTACGCGATGCGTCCGCCGGCGCTCGACGAGCTCGGGCTGGTGCCGGCGTTGCGTCAGCAGGCGGTGTCGCTCCGGACGTCGGAGGGCAAGCCGTTGCGGGTGTCGATCACGGCCGGTGAGCTACCGGGTGCGGTGCCCGCCGCGGTGGAGGTGGCGGCATACCGGATCGTGATGGAGGCGCTGACGAACGCGGCGCGGCACAGCGGCGGCGACACGGCCTCGGTGTGCTTGCAGGCGGCGGACTCGTCCTTGGTCGTCGAGGTCACGGACTCCGGGAGCGGCGGCGGTAAGGCGTGGGCGACCGGCGTCGGGATCGCTTCGATGCGGGAGCGGGCGGCTCAGCTCGGGGGCGCGTTGACGGTCTCCGGCAGTGAGTCGGGTGGCCGGGTGTACGCCGTGCTCCCGCTCGCCTGACCCGGCTTGCCGACCGCCGGGGGAGACGGCGGGATCGGGGCCGGATCAGGCGGCGTGGGGGGTCTTCGGTGTCGCTTCGGTGTCGCTGCGATGGTCACAAGCCAGGTGCCAGGCCTCGCGGTGGGGGATGAATCCCGAGTCGGTGTGGCAGTCGTGGCAGACCATGGCCGCGCGCTCACCGAGGTGGACCACCTCAACCGTGTGCGGGTGACAGCCGGTGTCGGGGCCGCTGTGGTCGTGGTCGCGCCGGTGCGCCGCCTCCAGGGTGCACGAGGCGACCGCGCTCGCAGCGGCGAACGTGTTGAGTTCTGTCATCGTGCACCTCCGGTTGTTGACCGTCTGTTCAATATGACGTCGGGGTAGGCGACATGGTTGCCCTTCCAACGAGACCGTTGCTGGTCTGTTACTGAGCTGTGTCGAGCCTCACGCCTGCCGCGCGAGAGCCCGAACCGCCCTACGCCATGGGCCTAAGCCTGCCCGCCCGCGCCGGCTACGTCGGCTTTGTCCACAGGCCAGCTGGGCGAAACGGGGACGGAACAGCAACCACAAGGGCCAGAGAAGGAGCCACAACTCACGGTTCGACGAGAAGGTCGGTGGGGGCGCATAGGGTCGGGGTGTCATGGACCTGGCCGTGTTGCTCGCCGAAGAAGACCTGCGCCGCAGGTTCGGCACGCCCACCTACGAGCGGGCGAGCGCCTACCTGCGTGACGGCCACGTCCTCTCGTGCACCCACGCGCTCGACAGCGACGGCGACCTGGCGATCCGCGGTCAGGTGCTCGGTTCACGCGGCGTCACCTACAACTCCTATGTCAGCGCCGGACTCGACGGCGACGGGGTGTGGTTCGCCACGCGGTGTGACTGCCCCCTGCACAGTGACTGCAAGCACGTCCTCGCGCTGATCATGACGACGCGGGCCGCACAGGACCGCGCCCACGGCGCCGACGGGTCTGGCGACGCCGCCCGCTGGGAGCGACAGCTCACGTCGGTGCTCGACGAGCTCGACGACGAGGCCACGTTGGCGGCGACCCAGGCCGAGGCGACGCCACTGGCACTCCAGGTCGAGCTCGGACGGCTCGGCAACCCTCGATCGTGGCGCGCGCCCGCCCATCCGGCCAGCCGGGGCTCACTGCAGATCCGCCCGCTCAAGCGGGGGATGCGCGGTAACTGGATCAAGACCGGTGCGTCGTTCCAGGACCTGCCGAGCCTGCGCACCGAGCGCACCCTCGATCGCCGCCACGTCGAGGTGCTCAGCGAGCTGGCCGCCGTCCACCAGGCCGCAGGCCGCTACGGCTACTACCTCGGCAGCGAGCCGCACCTCACGCTCGCGACCTTCGGCCCGACCTTGTGGCCCGCGCTGGTGCGTGCCGAGGCAGTCGGCCTGGCTGCTGCTGCCCGGGCCGGGCATCGACGGCATACATCTGTTGACCGAACCCGTTCGGCTGCAGCTCGACGTGCACGCCGGCGACGATGCCCCCGCCACGCTGCGGCTGGGGGTGCTGGCCGAGGGGGAGTGGTACGACGCCGACGCGATCGACCTGCTCGGCGACCCCGGCCACGGTGTCGCGCTGTGGTCTCCGGGTGACCGACATGGCCATGGCGTCGTGATGCTCGCGCCGCTCGACCGGCCCGCCGGACCGCAGCTGCGGAGACTGCTGTCGGCCGCTGAGGACCTGCTCGTGCCGGCCGAGCACCGCGACGACCTGGTGTCCGACTACCTGCCGCGACTTCAGCGACATGTCCCGGTGATCTCGTCCGACGGGTCGGTCTCGTTGCCCGAACCAGCGGTGCCGCGGCTGGCGCTGACGATCACGTGGGTATCGGTCGAGGAAGTGACGCTGGCCTGGACCTGGCGCTATGAGATCGGCGGTGCCGACCGGGTCTACGGTCTCACCGAGACACGCGGGCTGAGCGGTGTACGCCGACCCGACCTCGAGGACGCGATCGTCGCCGGCCTCGACCTGACCGAGCAGCAGGTGTTCCAGCTGTGCGAGAGCCACCGCCGGTCACGCGGCCTGCTCGAGCGGCGGACGTTCACCCAGAGCGCGGCGATCGGCTTCGTCGACGACCTGCTGCCTGCGCTCGAGGCACTCGCGGCGCGCGGCCAGCTCGAGATCGAGGAGATCGGCGGCCGCCCTGACTACCGCGCAGCGACCGGCGCGCCCGTCATCCGCTTCGAGCAACGCCCGGCCGAGACCGACCGCGGGGTGCCGCTGAAGACCGACTGGCTCGACCTCGAGGTGGTGATCAGCGTCGATGGGCAGTACCTCTCGCTGTCTGCGCTGCTCGAGGCGCTCACGCTCGGGCAGCCCCGGGTGATCATGCCCAGCGGGTTGCACATCGAGGTCGACCGACCGGAGTTCGCCCAGCTCGCCGAGCTGGTCTCGTCGGCCAATGAGCTCCACGACCAACCGCGCGACGGTGTCCGGGTCGGCCATCACGACCTGGGCCTGTGGGAGGAGCTCGACGAGGTCGGCATCGTCGACGCACAAGCAGAGCAGTGGGTGCGGGCGGCGCAGGCGCTGCGCGATGTCGAGTCACTGCCCGAGGTCGACCCCGTCGGCGTCAAGGCCGAGCTGCGCCACTACCAGCTCGAGGGGTTCCGCTGGCTGGCGTTCCTGTGGCAGGCGCGGCTCGGCGGGATCCTGGCCGACGACATGGGGCTGGGCAAGACGCTGCAGACCCTCGCCCTGATCGCCCACGCGCGTGAGCAGGGGGCCGGGCCGTTCCTCGTCATCGCGCCGACCAGCGTTGTGTCGACCTGGGAGCACGAGGCCGCCACCTTCACACCGGGCCTGGTCGTGCGGGCCGTCACGCAGTCCGAAGCGCGTCGGGGGGCGTCGATCGCATCGTTGGCGGCCGACGCCGATGTGGTCATCACGTCCTACACGCTGTTCCGGCTCGAGGTCGACGGCTACGCGCGCCAGCCGTGGGGCGGCCTGGTGCTCGACGAGGCGCAGACGGTGAAGAACCACCGGGCCAAGATCTACCAGTGCGTGCGGCGGCTCGACGTACCCTTCCGGCTGGCGCTGACCGGTACTCCCATGGAGAACCGGCTGATGGAGCTGTGGTCGCTCCTGTCGATCGTCGCGCCCGGCCTGTACGCCCATCCGGGCCGCTTCAAGGAGGTCGTGGCCGATCCCGTCGAGCGCGAGGGCGATGCCGAGGCGTTGGCCCGCTTCCAGCGCCGCATCCGTCCGTTCCTGCTGCGGCGCACCAAAGAGCTGGTCGCGTCCGACCTGCCACCCAAGCAGGAGCAGGTGCTCGAGGTGCAGCTCACCCCACGACACCGCCGTATCTACGACACCCACCTCCAGCGCGAGCGGCAGACCGTGCTCGGGCTGGTCGAGGACTTCGACAAGCACCGGATCGCGATCTTCCGTTCGCTCACCAAGCTGCGTCAGCTCAGCCTCGATGCCGCACTGGTCGACCCGGCCCACGAGAACGCTGGGTCGGCCAAGATCGACGTGCTCGTCGACCACCTGACCGAGGTGGTGGCCGAGGGCCACCGGGCGCTGGTGTTCAGCCAGTTCACCTCGTTCCTGGCCCGGGTGCGCGACCGGCTCGATCGCGAGGGCATCGCGTCCACCTACCTCGACGGCAGCACCCGCCGGCGTGGTGAGGTGATCGACTCGTTCAAGCAGGGCGACGACGCCGTGTTCCTGATCAGCCTCAAGGCCGGGGGCGTCGGCCTCACGCTGACCGAGGCCGACTACGTCTTCGTGCTCGACCCCTGGTGGAACCCCGCTGTCGAGGCCCAGGCCGTCGACCGGGCGCACCGGATCGGTCAGGACCGTCCGGTCATGGTCTACCGGCTCGTGTCGGCGGCCACGATCGAAGAGAAGGTGATGGAGCTCAAGGCCCGCAAGGCCGCCTTGTTCGCGCGGGTGATCGACGGAGACGGCTCGGCCGGTACGCCGATCAGTGCCGACGACGTACGCGCCCTCTTCGAGGACTGACCCAGGGCTGCGGCGCGGCGCAGGCACAGAGCCGTGCTGGTTCGGTATGAAGGTGGCGACGATCCGACCGATCCCATAGATCCGGCAGGGGTAGACATGAGTGACTACAACCCACCAGCTGACAACTCAGCAGGACAGCCACCTCAGCAACCACCTCCCGGCGGGCAGCCGCCGCAGGGTCCGGGTGGCTACGGTATGCCGCAGTACCCGACTGGCGGCAACCGGCTCGAGACCCAGGACAGCGGATTCTTCGGTGCACTGTTCGACTTCAGCTTCAGCCAGTTCGTCACGCCCAAGATCGTGAAGCTCGTCTACGTTCTCGCCACGATCGGGCTCGGCCTCGCCTACGTCATCGTCGTCATTGCCGGCTTCAGCCAGTCCGCCGGCGCTGGCCTGGTACTGCTGGTTGTCGGAGCGATCATCGCTCTGGTGTACCTCGCGTTCATCCGGATGACCCTGGAGTTCTATTACGCCATCGTGCGGATGTCCCAGGACATCAACCGACGTCTCCCGGGGGCGTGAGGGCGCTCCAGCCGAGATGTGACACCGACTCGGAACGTTGTTGCGGCGCGACGGCCGCTTTCGCCGCAATACCGTTCCGAACGGCGTGGCTACAGTGGGGTGGTCTCGTGACCAGTCCGAGATCCACCTGATGTGCGTCTGACACCAGAAGTTCTTGGCGTGCGTGGGTACTGTGTCCCCGATCGTCCATCGGCACGCCTTGTGGGGTGAGCCTGCCTAGGAAGGCGCCTCGCCTTGTTCGGGTACATCATCCGGCGCCTCGTGGCGTCGTTCCTCGTCATCGTGCTGACGTCGATGTTCGTCTTCGCGTTGTTCTTCCTCGGCCCGAGCAATCCGGCCGACGCCATCTGCAACAAGAACGGACGGTGCACCCAGGAGCGACAGCAGCTGATCGAGCACGAGCTGGGCCTGGACCAGAGCGTGGTCACGCAGTACGGCGCATTCGTCAAGGGACTGTTCGTCGACCGCGAGATCGAGATGGGTCCGACCTACCACTGCGACGCCCCCTGCCTCGGCATCTCCTACACCTCGAACCAAGAGGTGCGCAAAGAGATGGTGTCGCGCTACCCGATCACGCTCTCGTTGGCGATCGGTGCCTCGATCATCTTCCTGAGTGTGGGGATCCTGATGGGGGCGACCGCAGCGCGCTGGCTGGGTTCGGTGTCGGACAAGTCTTTGGTGACCGGAAGCCTGCTGCTCAGTTCGATCCCGTACTACGTTGTCTGCCTCATCGCGTGGATCTACCTGGTCAACAGCTGGGGAATCTTCCCTGACGGAGGGGAGTACAAGGGGATCACGCAGAGCCCTGCAGCGTGGTTCGGGGCGCTGCTGCTGCCCTGGCTCGTGATGGGCATCACCGGGTCGACCGACTACGCGCGCTTCACCCGCGGGTCGATGGCTGAGGTGCTGGGTGAGGACTACATCCGCACGGCGTACGCCAAGGGCATCTCGACCAGACGCGTCATCTTCCGCCATGCCTTGCGCGCGGCCATCGTGCCGATCGTGACGATCTTCGGGCTCGACTTCGCCGGCCTCCTGTCGGGGACGATCTTCACCGAGTACATCTTCGGTCTCGACGGCGTGGGCAAGTGGTCGATCAGCGCCCTGTCACCGGTCGACTTCCCGATCATCTCGGCGACGGTCCTCGTGTCGGCCGTGCTGATCGTGGTGGCGAACCTCATCGTCGACATCACCTACAGCTTCATCGACCCCCGCGTCCGCCTCGTCTGAACCAAGGCGCCGGGGGCTCGAACCGACCGAACCGGTTGCGGTCGGGCGGCAGGGACCGGAATCGGTCGGCGTGGATGGGCCTGGCCGCCGAGCGAGGAACGAGCGAGGCTGGTTGCCGCGCTGATTCCGGTCCCAGAGGCGGGCCGAAACCGGACACTGGGAGGCCCTTCCCCGACCGCCGGGGCTGCCCACTTCGTATCGTGGAACCGATCGGGCAGGCCAGGTGCTCATACCCAGCAGGAGTCACAGCACCACCGCCATGAGGACGACACGTGAAGTCAGACGACCAGGAGTACGAGGGCTTCGCCGTCGCGCGCTACCGCACCCTGGTCCGGGCGGCCGTGCTGCTCGGCTGCACCCGATCAGACGCCGAGGACGCGGCGCAGGACGCGCTCATCCGGTGCTACACCGCCTGGGCTCGCGTCAGGTCGGCTGACGATCCCGACGCCTACGTCTACCGGATCCTGGTCAACGGCATCACCCGGGGTCGTCGGCGCAAGTGGCGGGGCGAGCTGGCGTACGAGCAGGTGCCGGAGCCCGATCCGGCTGACGACCTCGCCACACACGTGACGGTCGGCCACACGGTGCGTACCGCGCTCGCACGTCTCGGCAGGGAGCAGCGGCAGGTCCTCGTGCTCCGGTACTTCGCCGACCTCACCGAGGCGCAGATCGCGAGCGTGCTGGGGATCGCACACGGCACGGTGAAGAGCCGGGCGGCTCGCGCCATTGCTGCGCTGTCGGAGGACGCGTCGCTCAGCCAGCTCCTGGAGATGCCGCCCGAACCTGCGCACCAGGACTCGACCAGCAACGAGGAGGACCGATGATCCGCGACGAGCAGCTGGCAGCCTTGCTGCGGGCAGGGACAGACGACATCGACGTCAGCATCACGCCGGCAACGAGCTTGGCGGCAGCCGGGCAGCGCAGGCTCCGCCGGAGGCGCATCGTGGGGGCGGTGGGGGTTGCGGCCGCCGTCGCCTGCGGTTGCCACGGGGGTTTCGTTGGCCACCGGTTCCAACCCGGACGCGACCGGCCCGGCAACGGGTCCTTCGACGACCGGCGTGTCGCCCGCCGGCTGCGTAGCGAACGTTCCGAGTCGAGTCTTGCCCACGTGGGCGCGGACCGGGTTCAGTGACCCGCAACCACGCGCCCCCTACGTGCTCGGGCGGGACGGCGACATCGCCGCCATCCTGTTCGCTCAGCCTCTCAACGCCCCACCGGCGGCGGACCACAACAACAAGATCCTGTGGGTCTCGCGTCCAGACCTCGGTGGTGGTTCGGCAGGCGCCTATTCGCCTGACCTGCGTATCGAGGCCCGACTCGCCGGCGGTACCGAGACGGTGAGGCGCACGGTGACCGGCGGACCCGGCCCGTCGATCATCGATCTCCCCACGGCCGGCTGCTGGCACCTGACGCTGCAGTGGAGCGGCCATACCGACAGCCTCGACCTCGCCTACGTCACGCCGCGCTGATCGACAGCCTCGCTCGGCCGCGGCCCGCTCCGGCAATTGCGGGGAAACGCAGCCGTCTCTCGGCGTGTCGAGCTCCACTTCCCCGCAAACGCGGGAGGGGAGGGAGCCAGCCGCCCGCTTGGGCTATGGACTGTTCGCGGAGACCTCGGTTGGGTGGAAGGGACGGGGGTAGCGGACGGGGGCGACGAGAGGAAGATCGATGAAGTACCTCGTGAGCTGGACACCCAAAGCCAACTCCAACGAAGAGTCACAGGCCCGATCACTGCAGGTTTTCGGCAAGTGGTCGCCATCAGAAGGCACCACGTTCCACCAGTTCCTCGGCAGGGTCGATGCTGGCGGCGGCTACGCGGTCGTGGAGACCGAGGACCCGACCCTGATCGCGCACGACATGGCCATCTTCGGCGCATTCTTCGACATGAGCGTCCACCCGGTGCTCGACATCCAGGAGTCGGCCCGCATCGGTGGCGACGCGATCGAGTTCCGGATGTCGGTGAGTTGATCCCTCCTTCACTTCAGGGTGCCGCTGGTGAGCCCTGACTGGACCTGGCGGTAGAACACCAGGTAGACCACGACGATCGGGACCATCGCGATCGTGAGCGCGGCAAAGACCACGCCCCAGTCGCCGCGATAGCGCTGAGCGGCGAGCAGCGTCGCGATGCCTTGGGCGAGCACCGGCTTCTCCGGGGACAGGAACGACGGCAGGACGAACTGGTTCCACTGTCCGAGCACGTTGAAGATCCCGATGCTGAGCAGGCCGGGACGCGCCATCGGCAGCATCACCCGGAAGAACACCTGGGTGTGCGAGGCGCCGTCGATGAGCGCGGCCTCGGCGACCTCGGTCGGCAGGGTACGGAAGAACGCGTGCATGAAGAACACCGTGAACGGCAGCGAGTAGGCGACATACACGAGGATCAGCCCGTGGTACGTCGACAGCATCCCGAGATTCTGGACGACGAAGAACAACGGCACGATCGCCAGGAAGACCGGGAACATCATCCCGGCGGCAAACAGGTAGTAGACGAACCGGTTGCCCCAGAACTCGTATCGGGCGAGCACGTACGCCGCCATCGAGCCGAGCAGCATCGTCAGGACCACACCCCCGGTCACGACCACGAGGCTGTTGACGAGATAGTCGCCCACACCCGCGTCCCACGCGCCGGCGAAGTTGTCCCACTGGGGTGAGGCCGGCAGCGACCAGGGGCTGCCGAAGATCTCGCGGGCGGTCTTGGTCGAGGCGATGAGGGCCCAGACGAACGGCACCAGCACGAGTACCGACCAGCCGATGAGCACCGCGTGGGAGAACACGTTGACACCCAGGTCAGTGCGCCGACTCGGGGTCGCCTGCGTGCGCGCCATCTAGTACTCGATCCGGTCGCGTCGCGTCAGGCGCAGCATGACCACCGCGATGACCAGCGTGAAGAAGAACAGGACGACGCCCATGGCCGAGGCGTAGCCGGCACGGCCGAACTGGAAGCCGTTCTGCGCGATCTGCAGCGAGATCACTTGGGTGGAGTTGTCAGGTCCGCCGGGACCGGCCGTCATCACGGCCACCAGGGCGTACGCGTCGAGCGCCAGCACCGCGAGGTAGACCCAGGACGTCTGGATCGTGTCCCACAGCAGGGGCATCGTCACCCGCGCGAACGTCGCCAGCCGACCGGCCCCGTCGAGCAGCGCTGCCTCGAAGATGTCGCGCGGGATCGACGACATCGCCGCGTTGAAGAGCACGAGGTAGAACCCGACGCTGCCCCAGACCATGACCCACAGCACGAGCCAGAGAGCGAGCCGTGGATCGGCCAACCAGTCGGACGGACCCAGCCCGGCCCGGTCGAGGACGGAGTTCGCGAGCCCGGTCGGCGTCGAGTCGAAGATCACCGACCAGATCACCGCGATCACCGGGACGGCCAGCACCTGCGGCAGGAAGAACGCGAGCTTGTAGAACCCGCTGCCGCGCACCCCGCCGACGCCGGCTCGCGACCTGCCGCCGACGTTGAGCAGGAACGCGAAGAACAGCGCCAGCAGCACCGTCAGCACAGGCAGTCCGACCAGCAGCACGAGGTTGTTGCGGATCGCCCGCTGAAACAGCGAGTCGTGCATCAGCTGGCGGAAGTTCGTCAGCCCGACGTAGTGGAAGTCGGGTGACACTCCCGTCCAGTCGGTCAGTGAGTAGTGGAACGCCTGCACGAACGGCGAGATCAACGAAGACGGCGTACACCGCGAGCGGCAGGATCAGGAAGCTCACGATGAACGGGTACTTACGGTGTTGCACGCAGGGTCCCGTTCTGGTGGTGGAGGCATCGGCGGCGTGGGGCCATGTCAGCTCCGCGTGCGCTTCTGGGTGGACGGGTCCTTCGCCGTCTCGTCGGCTGCCTGCTGGCAACGGCTGGCGAACTCGTCGGCCGAGATCCGGGCCGCGGCCAGCTCACCCACGGCCGACTGGATCTTCGGGTCCATCGGCGAGTACCAGATCGAGTAGTAGTAGTTCCAGTTGTTGTCACCGCCGGAGTCGATCAGGTCGACGGCAGACTGAGCGCCCGGGGTGAGATCGAGACCCTCGGTCGCTCCGTCGACCACGGTCGGGGCCGCGGTCATGGTGGTGAACCTCGCGGCGGCGTCCTTCGAGAGCATCGTGCGCAGGAACTCCATGCCGCCGGCCTGGTTGGCCGCCTTCGACGGCACGACGAAGGCCTCGGCTGCTTCGACGCGGGTGCAGTCGAACGGCAGGGCGGCCCCGGGCAACAGCGGTGTCGGGGCCACGGTCGTCTTGAACCCGTCCGGCGCGACCTTCTTCTGCTCGTTCTCCAGCCACGACCCGCAGGGGATGAACGCGGCCTTGTGCTCGTTCCAGCGCGTCTGCGACTGGATGTGGTCCAGCCCCTCAGTGCCCTGCAGCATGAACCCTTTCGAGTTCAGCTCCAACAGCGCCTCGGCAGCCATCGTGATCGAGTCCTGCTTCCACGCGTTCGGCTCGAGGGAGTCGATCGCGTAGACGACGTCGGGTCCGCCGTGCTTGACCGCGAGGTCCATGAGCACCTGCTGGATGTAGTACGGGTACTTCCCCTGGTAGGCCATCGGCGCCATACCGGTGCCCTTGATCTCCTCGCACAGCGCCATGAAGTCGTCCCAGGTCTGTGCAGGCTGCCACCCCTTCTGGTCGAACATGGCCTGGTCGTACCAAAGGCCGTAGACCTGGAGCGCGTAGTTGAGCACCATCGGCTTGCCGGCGTACTGGGCCGACTCGATCGCGGCGGGGTTGAGCGTGTCCTTGACCTTGGTGCCGGGAGCGCCGATCGCGTCGCCCTCGAACAGCTCGGTCAGGTCGGTCAGCTGACCGGTGTCGGCGAGCGTCGAGATCGGCATCTTCTCGGCACCGGAGTTGTCCAGGACGTCGGGCGGGTTGCCGGCGTTGAACAGCGGCTGCATCTGCTGCCGGATGTCGGTGATCGCGGTGTGCTTGATCGTGGCGCCGGAGAAGTGGTCCTGGTAGAGGCCCTCGTCGTACTTCGCGTACTCGTCGCCATACCCACCGTTGAAGATGACGACGGCGAGTGGGTCGCCCGCCTTGACGCCGAACGGGTTGTCCTTGGTCTTGTCGGCGCCGCCGCCGCTGACCTTGTCCGAGCCGCCGCCGCTGCTGGCACAGGCACTGACGACCGAGCCGCCCGCGACCGCCATCGCTGCCAGACCGGCTCGCTGCAGGAAGACCCTGCGTGAGTATCGCTGTGGGGTGGCCATTGCTGTCTCCTAGGGACGTGGGTGCGTTGGGGTGCGCTAGGCGGTACGCCGGATCCGGCCGGCGTACCGCTGTTCGAGTTCGTGGTTGTGCTCGTCGCCACCCGGGATGTTGGCCGACAGGTACACCGGTGGTGTCTCACCGGCCTCGGTGAGACGGCGGACCACCTCCGCCGTCAGCAGCTGAGCCAGCAGGGCAGCGGTGATCGACGAGACCCCGCACACCGACCCGCCACCCGGCAGCTCGAGCACCGCGTCGCCGTAGGGGGCGGCGTTGTCGAGGACGACGTCGGCGTGGTCGATCAGCTTGGTGCCGGAGGGGTGCCTGCTCACGAGGTCGGCGGACTGGGTGGCTGAGGTGATCGCGATCAGGGGATGCCCGTGGGCCTTGACGATGCGGGCGAGCTCCACGACCGAGCCGTTGACTCCTGAGTTCGAGCCGATGACGAAGACGTCGCGAGTGTCCGGGGCGGCCAGGTCGTACAGCCGCTGGGCCACGGACGGGTCTCGTTCGAGGACGCCGTCGGTCAGGACGCTGGGTGGCTCTCCGCCGAAGACGACGAGGTCGCGCAGGGCGATGCGGTTGCTCGGCACGAGTCCGCCCGCGCGACCGGCGAGCTCCATGGCGAGCGCCTCGGAGTGCCCTGACCCGAAGGTCTGGAGCACGCCGCCGGCGCGAAGCGACCCGACCACGAGGTCGGCCGCCTGCTGTACGGGCCCCGACGCCTGCTCGCTGACCTGACCGAGGATCGGGGTCAGGCGGGCGAGGTAGGCCTCGGCGCTGATGGTGGGTGCGACCATCTGCGAGCTGTCCTTTCGGCAGTCAGCGCGGCTCGGAGCGGGGGCGCGCCCGAGTCGGCAAGACTGCTGTGCCCGAACCTCTCCGACCCAGGCGACAATGTCAAGCGCCGTCCGGCCGCACCCGCCCACGAAGGAGGACGACGTGTCCGACCATGAAGCTGACGACCGCACCGACTGGCTCGTGCTCGGTGGTGACGTCGGTGGTACGTCGTCCCGGTTCCTGCTGGCCGATCGACATGGCGTCGTGCACGGCAGCGGCCGGGCGGGCGGTGGCAACCCGATAGCGCACCCGCAGACTGCCGCAGCGGAGGTCGTGCGCGCCCTGCGCGCCGCGCTGCGCGACGTGGATCCTGCCAGGGTGGGCGGGGCGGTCGTAGGCGTTGCCGGCGGGTTCGCGCGCCACCGGCCTGAGCTCGGCGCGATGTTCGAGCAGGCGTGGGCGGCGGTGGGGATGGGGTGTCCGACGTCGTACGTGTCCGACCTCGAGGTGGCGTTCGCGTCGGGGACCACTGAGCCGGACGGGACGGTGCTCATCGCAGGCACTGGTGCGGCTGCCGCCAGGATCGTGGGCCGACACGTGGTGGTGACCGCCGACGGCCATGGGTGGTTGCTGGGCGACGACGGGTCAGGCTTCTGGCTCGGCCGGGAGGCGGCTCGCGCGACGTTGCGCACGCTCGACGCGGGTAAGGAGCCCGGGCCGCTGGCCGGCGCGGTGTTGGCCGAGCTCGTGGGCGCCGGCGCTGACGCCCGCCGACCCGACCCGGTGGCACAACGCGTGCAGCTCATCCACGCCGTGAACGCGCGCGCACCGGTCAAGCTCGCCGAGCTGGCGCCCCTGGTGGGCGTCGCCCACAGGGCGGGAGACCCCGAGGCGGTGCGCATCGTCGAGGAGGCTGCGCGGCTGCTGCTCCAGACGCTGCGCGGCGTGCGCGAAACGGGAGAGTCCGGCCCGATCGTGCTCGCCGGGAGCGTGGCCGGCGAGGAGTCTCCGGTCGGCGCAGCGCTGCGAACCGGCGTCGACCAGCGGTTCTCCGGACCCGTGTGCACGCGCCGCCGACGGCGTCGGGGGAGCCGCCTGGCTGGCCCTTGCCACGCTGGAGGGGACCGCTACCGACGAGGCCTGGTCGCGGCTCACGCAGCGCTAGCGGACCGGCCACCTCCGGGCACCTGACACGTCGTCAGGACGCGGCGTTGCCGGCCGGCGTGATCACCAGCCAGAGGCCGCCGAACTCGTCGACGTTGTGGCAGAGGACCTGGCCAGGCGACTCGTGCGCGTAGTAGTACAGCGGATGACCGTCATAGGTCACCTGGCGAGAGCCGTCCCTGCGCTGCGTCGCGCCGAGCAGGCCTGCGCGGACGGCCGCGCGGGCTCGGGGTGGATCCGTGGTCAGCACGGGCGGCCATGCCTGTGCGCAGGCGCCGTAGCACTGTGGGGTGCTGGTGTCCTCGCGGTCGAAGAGGTAGATCGCCTGCCCGACCCGGTCGAACAGCATGGTTCCGTAGTCGCTGGTGGCTGTGGTGATGATCGTGCCTCGCCGGCTCGTCGCGGTCGATGGCGCGGTGCGAGTGGGGGCTGGAGTCGACGTCGTCGGTCCTGACGAGCCGGCGCCGGACGCTGTCGTCGGGCCTGCCGTGGGCGACGGGGCCGTGGTGCGTACGGCATCGGACGACGTTTGAGTGTCGGCACAGCCGGCCGTCAGCGTCGCCAGAGCCAGGACCAGCACCACGACTGAGCGCATGGTCTGAGCCAATCATGGAGTGACCTCGCCTGTCTGCGGAGGTCGCACAAGACGCGACCTCAGCCGCCCGCGATGTCGTCCAGGTGCACGACGGCGTACCCCGCCTCGTCGGACGCCATCAGGTCGACCGAGGCCAGCAGGGCCCAGTCGTGGAACTGCTCCGGGTCGTGCAGGATCTGCCGGACGTGCCAGACGCCGGGCTCGGAGGCGTCGTCGATGACCAGCAGGCCCGGCCCGCGGGCGTCGGCATCGGTGCGCAGCTCTGCATGCTCGGCCCAGTACGGCGCGAGGGCGTCCTGCCAGGCCTCCGCGTCCCACCCTGCGTCGGCGTCGAGCTCTCCCAGCGCCACCCAGTCCCGTCGCGCCGCCAGCTCGACCCGGCGGAACATCGCGTTGCGCACCAGCACGCGGAACGCGCGGGCGTTGCCGGTGACCGGCCGGACCCCGGCGTCCAGGGGTGGTCGGACCAGTCCGGTGGGATCGACGTCTGCACCGGCTGCGAGCTTCTCCCACTCGTCGAGCAACGACGAGTCGACCTGGCGGGTGAGCTCTCCCAGCCACGCGATGACGTCCTCGAGCTCCTCGTTGCGAGCCGACTCCGGCACGGTGTGGCGCAGCGCTCGGTAGCAGTCGGCGAGGTAGCGCAGCACCAGACCTTCGGACCGGGCCAGCCCGTAGAAGTTGACGTACTCGACGAACGTCATGGCGCGCTCGTACATGTCGCGCACGATGGACTTCGGCCGCACCGGGTGGTCCGCGACCCACGGATGGCCCTTGCGGTAGGTCTCGTAGGCCATGTCGAGCAGCTCGAGCAGCGGTTTGGGATGGGTGACCTCGTCGAGCAGCTCGATCCGCTCGTCGTACTCGATCCCCTCGGACTTCATCGCCGCCACCGCCTCGCCGCGTGCCTTGTTGAGCTGCGCCGCGATGACCTGGCGCGGGTCCTCGAGCGTCGACTCGATCACCGAGACGACGTCGAGGGCGTACGTCGGTGACTCCACGTCCAACAAGGCCAGGGAGGCGACCGCGAAGGCCGAGAGCGGCTGGTCCAGCGCGAAGTTCGGCTGCAGGTCGACCGTCAGCCGGACGCCGCGGCCGGACTCGTCGGGCTCGGGCAGCCGCTCGACCACCCCGCCGGCCAGCAGGGCACGGCTGATGGCGACGGCATGCCGGATGTGTCGCAGCTGAGCGGCTCGGTCCTCGTGGTTGTCGGTCAGCAGCCTTTGCATGGCGGCGAAGGGGTCGCCGGGCCGGGCGATGACGTTGAGGAGCATCGAGTGAGTCACCGCGAAGCTCGAGGTCAGTGGCTCGGGCTCCGCCTCCACGAGTTTGGCGAAGGTCCGTTCGCCCCAGCTCACGAACCCCTCCGGTGCCTTCTTGCGCTGAACCCGTCGCAGCTTCTTGGGGTCGTCGCCGGCCTTCTTGACAAGCCGGGCGTTCTCGACCTCGTGCTCGGGAGCCTGCACGACGACGCTGCCGACGGTGTCGTAACCTGCCCGCCCGGCACGCCCGAGATCTGGTGGAACTCCCGGGCGCGCAGATGTCGGGTGCGCACGCCGTCGTACTTGGTGAGGCCGGTGAGGACCACGGTGCGGATCGGAACGTTGATGCCGACGCCCAACGTGTCGGTGCCGCAGATGACCTTGAGCAGCCCCGCTTGCGCCAGTGTCTCGACCAGCCGCCGGTAGCGCGGCAGCATGCCGGCGTGGTGCACGCCGATGCCCATCCGGATCAGCCGGCTCAGCGTGCGACCGAAGCCGGCCGCGAACCTGAAATCCCCGATCAGCTCGGCGATCCGGTCTCGCTCCTCCCGCGTGGCCACCTTCAGGCTCGACAGCGCCTGCGCCCGCTCGATCGCCTCGGCCTGGGTGAAGTGCACGACGTACACCGGTGCCTGATGGGTGGTGAGCAGCTCTTCGAGCGTCTCGTGGATCGGCGTGGCGACGTAGGAGAAGTGCAACGGGACCGGGCGTTCGGTCGACGCGACGATCGCCGTGCGCCGGCCGGTACGCCGGGTGAGGTCGTCGCGGAACCGCGTCATGTCGCCGAGGGTGGCCGACATCAGCACGAACTGCGCCCCCGTCAGCTCCAGGAGGGGGACCTGCCAGGCCCAGCCGCGGTCCGGCTCTGCGTAGAAGTGGAACTCGTCCATCACGACGAGCCCGATGTCGGCGGCGCTGCCCTCGCGGAGGGCCTGGTTGGCGAGCACCTCCGCGGTGGCAGTGATGATCGGCGCGGTCGGGTTGACGGCGGCGTCGCCGGTCAGCATCCCGACGTTCTCGGGCCCGAACAGGTCACACAGGGCGAAGAACTTCTCCGATACGAGTGCCTTGATGGGTGCGGTGTAGTAGCTGCGTCGGCCGTGGGCCAGCGCCGCGAAGTGGGCCCCGGCCGCCACCAGGCTCTTGCCGGAGCCGGTCGGCGTCGCCAGGATGACGTTCGCGTCGTCGACGATCTCGATCAGGGCCTCGGACTGGGCCGGGTAGAGCGTGAGCCCCTGCTCCGCGACCCAGGTCTCGAACGCGTCATACAAGGCGTCTGGGGTCGGCTCGGGCGGGATACGGCCGACCAGGGGCGCTGCGGCTTCGGGAGACATCGCGCCCATCCTGCCGTGCGGACCTGGCAAGGGCGGCATCGGTGGTGCCACTCCTCACGCGAGGAGCGTGGGTGAGCGGTATCGCTTGTCGGTGCGAACCGCGAGGCCGGTCTCCTCGACCCGGGCGAGGGTTTCCCGTGCGTGCGCGAGGGGCCAGCGGAAGGCGCGCGCGAGCTCGGCGGCCGATGTGTCGAGCACGACGTCGACGAAGATCGCAGCCGCTGCGGCATGGTCGGTGGTGCCGCCGACCTGGAACCGCCGGCAGGTCAGGTCCAACACGGAGGAGGGCCACCCGGAGGCCTTCTCCTCGACGCCGGCGTTGGTCACGAGCAGAGCTCGCTGCAGCTCGGCGGCGGCGCGTTGGTAGCGGTTGCGGTCGCCGACCAGCGCGCGCAGGCCGGCGCTGGTGAGGGGGCCGGCGGCCAGGGCGTCGGCGATCTCGTGGGCGGTGGGGGAGAGGTCCAGCCCGAGATGGTCGTCCGGTAGGCCGGCTCCCGCGTACAGATGTCCGAGGAGGGTGGGGGACAGGAACGAACCCCGGCCGGCGACGTAGTTGCCGTACCAGGCACGTCGGCGGCGCGGGAGCTCGTCCTTCCACGTCCACACCCGCTGCTCATCGGCATCCATCCCGGTGGCGAACGGCTCGGTGTCCTCCGCTGCGACGGCTTCCCACAAGGACGGCACGAGGATCCGTTCGGAGGGGAAGAGCAGCGCGAACCCCACGTCGGAGACGAAGGAGGCTGCCCGATCGAGTGAGCGCACTCGTCGGCCCGAGACCCACCAACGCCGCGCCCGGGCAGGTCCGAGCGCGGCGTCGAGGTTCATCTCGTGATGATCTCGCAGGTGACGCTACGAGGTCGACCTGGGCACAACCGTGATACTGCCCAAGGCAGGTCTGCAGTCCCCAACCCGCGTTTGCCTAGTGAACAATCCAGCTGGCTTGTGAACTAGGCAAACGTGCGGCCAGGACTGGGTATCTGCCTAGGGGGCACCAACAGGGTCAGTGCAGGGCGACGGTGAGGAGCAGCGCGGAGTCCTGCAGGGCCTCGACGTCGTGGCGCTGCGGGGGGATGGCGAGCAGATCGCCCGGTCCGAGCTCCACGCTGCTGGAACCTGCGCGGACGACGACCTGGCCCTGAAGGCAGAGCAACGTCGCGTCCCCGGGACTCTTGTGCTCACCCATCGTCCGCCCGGCGGACAGGGCCACCAGGGTCTGTCTCAGGCTGGCCGTCGGTCGGCCGTACGCGCGGACTGCACTGCGCCCGCTCGCTGCCTGCGCGGCGATCGTCAGCTGTTCTTCGATGAGGGTGTTGATCGACGCGACGTCCATGCCCCGATCATGTCATCCGGCGCACGACGATGCTGGCTTTGGGTTCAACGCGGGCGACGCAGACACGCGGCGCACCTCCCGGTCGGGACGTGCGCCGCGTGTCTGCGAGGGGTGTGCCTCAGGGTTGCGTGGTGATCCGGTTGCCGGCAGCCGGCGAGTACGGGTCGTTCACTCCCAGGTACCGCGAGAGGGCGTCGATGTCCAGCCCGCCGAAGTACTGGTTCGTGCCCGCAGCGAAGACGCTGAAGTTGTCTCCGCCTCCCGCCAGGAACGAGTTGCAGACGACCCGGTAGGTCGCCGTCGGGTTGATGGCGGTGTCGGGGGTGCCGTCACCGTTCGTGTCGACCTGCACGGACGACACGACCACCTTGCTACCTGGTGCATTCGACTGGTCCCAGGTGTAGGAGATCCCGCTGACCTGCAAGATCTTGTTGTTCGGTGCGGCATTGCCGCCGACCCACTGCTGCTCGAGCAGGTCGAGGATCTGCTGCCCGGTCAGGTCCATGGACACGTCGTAGTTGTTGAACGGCTGCGTGGTGAACGCCGCGCCATACGTGACGCTGCTGCTGCCGTCCGCGAGCAGGTCGGCTCGGATGCCACCTGGGTTCATGAACGCGATGGTCGGCGCCACGCCGCCGCTCGGGATCACCGACGGGTCGGTGCGCTGCGCGTCGGCAATGAGATCACCGAGGGGTGACTCGCCGGCAGCGTTCGCCGTCCTCGACACCTGGCCGTTGGCCGTCGTCGAGGTGTCCGATCACGGCGTCCGCGATCGACGACACCAGACCCTTGTACAGGTTGACCAGGTCGGTCAGCTCCTGCACGGGAGCGACGTCGGTGTTCGTGACGATCTTGTTCTGCGCGTAGGCGGCCGGCCGTACGACGTCCTTGGTCTTCTTGTTGAGCAGCAGGTGGACATCGGTGACCATGCGCCCGAACGACGAGGCGCTGGTGAGCAGACGGGGCTGCCCGGCGGGGTCCTGCACCGTGCAGTTGTACGCCTGGTGCGTGTGGCCGCTGATCACGGCGTCGATGGCCGGGTCGAGGTTCTGGGCGATGGCCAGGGCCGGTCCGCTGACGCCCGTGCAGGCGTCGTACGCCGTGGGGTCGGACGGGACCACGCCCTGGTGGAGCAGGACGACGATGGCCTTGACGCCCTTCTTGCGCAGCTCGGGCACGAGCGCGTTGGCGGTGTCGACCTCGTCGGTGAACGCCAGGCCCTGGATCCCCGACTGCGTCACGATCGACGGGCGTGTCCTCGAGCGTCATGCCGATGAAGCCGACCTTCACACCCTTGACGTTGAAGATCTTGTAGCCCGGGAAGATCGAGCGACCCGAGTGGCGCTTGCCGTCGTCGTACTTGACGTTGGCGGCGAGGTACTGGAAGTCGGCGCCCTTGAACCGGTGGTCGGGGCAGCTGTTCTGGTTGTTCGCCCCGTCGGGACCGTCGGGGATGCAGCCACCCTTCTGCAGGCGCAGCAGCTCCTGGTAGCCCTCGTCGAACTCGTGGTTGCCCACGGAGGCTGCCTGCAGGCCGATCTTGTTCATGGCCTCGATGGTCGGCTCGTCGTGGAAGGCGGCGGACAGGAGCGGCGAGGCGCCGACCAGGTCGCCGGCGGCAACGGTCAACGTGCTGGCGCCATTCGCCTTGGCCTGGTCGCGCAGGTTCTGCAGGTGGCGGGCGAGGTACGCCACCCCGCCGGCGGGCGTGTTGTTGATCCGGCCGGAGGAGCTCGCCGAGGGGATCACGTCGAGGTTCCCGTGGAAGTCGTTGATCGCCAGCAGGTCGAGGCGGACGTCCTTGCTGGCACCCTTTCCGTGGCTGTCGCGCTGGTAGGTCTGCTGTGCGGAGTCGTCGTGCGTGGCGGCCGGACCGTCGACGGTTCGGACCGAGAGTGCCGGTCCGGCCGTCGCCAGCAGGGCCACCGTGACCGCGCCTGATACGAGTGACCGACGTTGTAGAGATGAGGGCATAAAGGTCGTACTCCTGTTCAAAGGGGTGAAGGGTGCGCAGGCTACCCTGCCGTCCCGCCGTTCGGGACCCCTTGACAGGCAGGCTCGTATACTTTGTCCGCATTGAACGGCGTGTCGCCGGCGGGGGGATAGGACCTGCGCGGATGCCCGAGCCGTCCTGCAGACTGTGGGCATGACCTACCTCGCGGCGGCAGACCGCTACGACTCGATGCGCTACCGGCGCTGCGGACGCAGCGGCCTCCAGCTGCCCGCGCTGTCGCTCGGACTGTGGCAGAACTTCGGTGACGACCGGCCGCTGGACAGCTCGCGCGCGATCGTGCGACGGGCCTTCGACCTCGGCATCACGCACTTCGACCTGGCCAACAACTACGGCCCGCCCTACGGGACCGCCGAGACCAACTTCGGTCGGATCTACACCGAGGACCTCAAGCCGTACCGCAACGAGATCGTGGTCTCGACCAAGGCCGGCTACGACATGTGGCCAGGCCCGTACGGCGACCACGGTTCGCGGAAGTACCTGCTGAACAGTCTGGATGATTCCCTGCGGCGGATGCGGCTCGACTACGTCGACATCTTCTACAGCCACCGCTTCGACCCCGACACCCCTCTCGAGGAGACGATGGGGGCCTTGGACAGCGCTGTGCGCCAGGGCAAGGCGCTGTACGTCGGGATCTCCTCGTACTCCGACGAGCGCACCCGCGAGGCGGCGGCCGTCCTGCGCGAACTCGGCACGCCGTTGCTGATCCACCAGCCGTCGTACTCGATGCTCAACCGCTGGATCGAGCCCGACCTGCTCGATGCCCTCGAGGAGGTGGGCGCAGGGTGCATCGCGTTCACGGCGCTGGCTCAAGGCCTGCTGACTGGTAAGTATCTCGACGGCATCCCCGAGGGTTCGCGCGCGGCCTCCGAGGGCACCCTCGACAAGAGCATGCTGACGGAGGAGACGCTCGGGCGGATCCGCGGACTCAACGACATCGCGGTCGAGAGGGGTCAGTCGTTGGCGCAGATGGCGCTGGCCTGGGCCCTCCGTGACGAACGAATGACGTCGCTCGTCATCGGAGCGAGCAGCGTGAAGCAGCTCGAGGAGAATGTCGCAGCGCTGGACCACCTGGACTTCACCGACGACGAGCTCACCCGGATCGACCACCTGGCGGTCGACTCGGGCATCAACCTGTGGGCATCGTCCAGCGATCAGTGAAGTGAAGGTCTTAACCTACATTATGATATTGTTAGATCATGACCTTAACAAAGACGAGTGAAGGCCCACGCCGGAGGGGGCGACCGTGTACGTGCTGACCGTCGACCAGCGCGACAGCCGTAGTGGCGACGACCACGTGCCCGCCCTGCTCGACGACCTCAACCGTCGTACGCCGTCCGACGGGCTGCTCCGCGGCTTCGAGCGCACCGCGGGTGATGAGGTCCAGGGGGTCCTGACGAGTCCCGGACGCGGTGATGGCGGTCGCCGTCGACCTGTTGCGGAGGGAGCAGTGGAACGTCGGCCTCGGCATCGGAGCGGTCCAGGAGCCGCTGCCGCCCAGTACTCGCGCCGGCCGGGGGGAGGCGTTCACCTACGCTCGTGATGCGGTCACCCGAGCCAAGCGGGGTCCGCATCACGTGGCGGTGACCGGTTCCGACGCCGGCCAGGCCGAGAGCGTCGAGACGGTGCTGTCGCTCGTGGCGTTCGTGCTGGCTCGTCGGACGGCAGGTGGTTGGGAGCTCATCGACCTGCTGCAGGCCGGACACTCGCGTGGCGAGGCCGCTCATCGCCTCGGCATCACGGAGTCGGCAGTCGCGCAACGTCTGCGCGCCGCTGGCTGGACAGAGCAACAACGCGCCCAGCGGCTGGCCGTCCGGCTGCTCGCAGAAGAGGAGTCATCGTGACGTCCGGACTCGTCGTCCTCGCGATCGCGCTGGTGTTCGCCGCGTCCGGGTGGCAGAGCTCGTGGCCGACGCGCATCCGCCTCGGTCTCGTGGCCATCACCGGCGCGCTGCTCGTGCTCGCCGCCAGCCTCGCCCTCTGGGACCGTGTCGGTGCCCCCGACGCCCGGGCGGTCGCGGTGGCGCTGGCTGCCCTGCTGGCCGTGGCCGGCGGTGGCCCGCTGACCATGTCGGTGCTCCGTCTCGTCGACGGCGACCGACCTTCGAGCGATCCCGACTCCGTCGAAGGCGCGGGGCGCACCCTGCAGGGTGGAGTCTGGATCGGCGTGCTCGAACGGATCGCGATCTACACGACGCTGGTGGCCGGCTGGCCGGAGGGCATGGCCGTCGTCCTGGCGCTCAAGGGCGTCGCGCGGTACCCCGAGATCCGCGGCTCCGAGACGGTCGGTGCACAGCATGGTGTCGCCGAGCGTTTCATCATCGGCACGTTCGTGAGCGTGTTGTGGGCGGCCGCCTGCGCCGGCATCGCGCTCACCTGGTGACGGAGCCGTCGACCCGGCAGTGATCGTGCTCCTCGGGAGCTTGGCCATTGTCGGGGAAGCCTCGATCGTCGTACCGTCACCGCGTGACCGACCTCGACGATCTCCTCCAACAAGCTGCCACCGAGGTGGCCCGGTTCCGCGCCGGTGTCGATGAGAGGCCGGTGGGCCGACCCGCCGACCCTGAGGTCGTGCGCGACGGCTTCGGGGGTGCCCTGCCTGCAGGCCGTACGCCGCCGGACGTCGTCCTGCGCGAGCTGGTCAAGGCTGCTGACCCCGGCCTCGTCGCCTCGGCTGGACCGCGGTTCTTCGGCTTCGTCATCGGCGGGTCATTACCGGCTGCGTTGGCCGCTGATGTCATGGCGACCGGCTGGGACCAATGTGCGTTCAACGGCACGCTGTCCCCAGCGGCATTGGCCGTCGAGGAGGTAACCGGCGGCTGGGTCAAGGACCTGCTGGGCATCCCGGCGACCGCGTCGGTGGGCTTCGTCACCGGCGCGCAGGAGGGCAACACGGTCGCGCTCGCGGCAGCCCGGCATCACGTCCTGGCCGAGCAAGGCTGGGACGTCGAGGCGGACGGGTTGCAGGGCGCGCCCAGGGTGCGCGTGGTCGCGAGCGAGGAGAGACACGCGACGATCGACCGTTCGCTTCGCCTGCTCGGCCTGGGCAACCACGCGGTCCAGCCGGTGCGGGCCGACGCCAACGGGGCCATGGACCTGGCGCATCTCGACGAGCTCCTGCAGCAGGACTCGGCGGTGCCGACGATCGTGTGTGTGCAGTCCGGCAACGTCAACACCGGCGCCTGCGACGACCTCGCGTCAGCCTGTGCGCTGGCGCACGCACAAAACGCATGGGTGCACGTGGACGGCGCCTTCGGGTTGTGGGCGGCGGCCGCTCCGTCGTTGAAGCATCTCGTGGCCGGCGTCGAACAGGCCGACTCGTGGGGCTGTGACGCCCACAAGTGGCTCAACGTTCCCTACGACTCAGGTCTGGTGCTCGTCTCCCGCCCGGCCGTGCATGCCGCGGCGGCGTCGTACACGGCCGCCTACCTCACCGGCTCTGGCCAGGGTGCGCCGGCGGGCAGCGACCTCGTGCTGCAGTCGTCGCGTCGGGCCCGCGGGTTCGCGGTGTGGGCTGCGCTGCGGGAGCTCGGCCGCGACGGCGTAGCAGAGCTGGTCGAGCGAACATGTGGGCTGGCACGTCGTTTCGCCGACCAGCTCGGTGCGGCGGGCGCGGAGATCGCCAACGACGTGGTGCTCAACCAGGTGTTGGTCGCGTTCGGCAACGACGCGCAGACGGACGCGGTGATCGCCGCCGTCCAGCGCGACGGCACCTGTTGGATGGGCGGGACGACCTGGCGGGGTCGCCGTTACATGCGGATCTCCGTGTCGAACCACGCCACGACCGAGGCGGACGTGGACCGGTCCGTGCAGGCGATCCTCGGCGGCTGGGACCGATGAGGGAGGGCTGGCGGCCTCCGTGGTGCCCGCCAGCCCGCTTACTCTCGCTCTGTGCCTCGTGCTGAGGTGAGTGCGGGTGCCCCGCCGTCAGTGGCGGTGGCCGATGAACGACCGCCACATGGGCACGACTCCACCGGCTCGGTCGCCCGCGTGGCCGAGGTGGGCCAGCCCCCAGTTGTCCTCGATGGTGGTGAGCAGCGAGTAGTGGTTGTACGGAGTGTGGTCGACCAAGTGGCGCGGCCCTGAGGCCGAGACGACGATCGCGGGGATGAGTCCGCCGCCGTACGTGCCACCCGGCCAGTTGGGGCTGATCCGCGGGTCCGCGGCCCCGACGTACGGCGAGTCACAGCACCCGTCCGCGTTCTCCCAACCGCCAGTCGACTCGTTGCCCGTGTAGTCGTTCTCGTCGGTCACGATGACGATGGCGGAGTGCCGCGTCCAGGCGCGCGAGCTCATGATCGTGGTGACGGCCTGCTTGGTCCAGTCGTCCGCCTTCTGCTTCAACGCGGCGTCAGCCGGGTCGTCCTTGGTCGTGCCGTAGGGGCACGGCGTCTCTGGATGTCCGGCGACTGTCTCGTAGACGCCGCCGTGCATGTCGTTGCACTGGTTGGGAGAGATCCAGACGAACTGCGGCGCGTGCCGGCTGTTGAGGTCGGAAGCGAGGGCGCTGTAGTCCTTCACCTTCGCCATCCTGGCGGGGTTGTTCTTGATGTCGTCGAAAAGGACGAACGCGTTGTGCTTCTTGGCATAGAGGTGGACCTGGGTGCCGTTGACCGTGGGGCCGAAACGGTCCAGCTTGTTGGCCGGGAGATCCTCCATGTAGGCACCCCAGCTGATGTGGCGAGCCTCGAGCTGGTCGACGAGGTTGGGGCGGTCGAGGTTGACGACGTTCTCGTCCTCGTCGTCCTGGATGCCGAAGTTGTCACCGGCGATGGCTGCGATGTAGTTCGGCATCGAGGGGTGCGTGACGCCGTAGTAGTGATCGGCCATCGAGTAGGTGTGGGCCAGGTTGGTCAGGAACGGCGCGTTGGCGTCGTCGATGACGCTGGACTGCGAGTGGTTCTCCAGCATGATCACGAAGATGTGGTCCAGCCGGCCGCCGTGCCGGTCCGACCCCTGGCCCCGGTGACCGCTGTCGTGTCCGCCGACGGAGCCCGCCGACGGTTGCACATGGGGTCCGGCCTGGGCTCCTGTCGTGGTCGCGAGGATGGCAGCTGTCGCGACTGCGGCGGCCGGGATGAGTGTGCTGAGTCGTTGCATGAATGGTGCTCCTTGAGTGCGGAACAGTCGATGAGCGAAATGTCGGGCCTGACGCTACTCCTCGACGGGGTCGGCCGCTCGTGCGGTTGCTCACCCGGGACCGCCGGCCGTTGTCGGTCCACACTTCTAGAGTCGGCAGCGACGGCCGGAGCCGTACCGGCCCCACGGAAGGTGTGGTCATGAATTTCGAGGTCCAGGTCATGTTCCTGCCGGTGTCGGACGTCGACCGTGCCAAGGCGTTCTATGTCGAGCAGGCCGGCTTCCACGCAGACCATGACCAGCGGGTCAGCGACACGCTGCGGTTCGTGCAGCTGACCCCACCGGGGTCTGCCTGCTCGATCGCGTTCGGTGACGGCATCGTCGACGCCGAGCCGGGCTCTGCGACAGGCGCGATGCTCGTGGTGGCCGACATCGAAGCGGCGCGTGGTGCGCTTGCCGGGCGTGGCACGGAGGTCAGTCCGATCGATGACCAGCCGTGGGGTCGCTTCGTCTACTTCAAGGATCCAGACGGCAATCCCTGGACGGTGCAGCAGCTTCCCGCCCGCGAGTAGTCACAGCCAGGCCCAGTGGCGGCGGCCGTCCACAGCCGCTGGCTGGGTCGCACCCGAGCCGGGGAACACCTGCCTAGCGTCAGGGACCTCATCCACACCCGTGAGGAGTCCCGCCCATGTCGTGGTCTTTCAAGGACAAGCGCATCTACGTCGCCATCGCCGTCGTCGGCCTGCTCGTCGGTCTCGTCGGGGGATTTCTCCTCGACAAGGCCAACGGCCAGGTCACCCTGCTCGCTCCTGGTCATGCTCCGCCGATGTCCTCGACGTCGAGCCTGCCGTCCGCAGTCGTGGTCGCCAACCAGCTGATGTGTCGCGACGAGGCTCCGGAGTACCCCGGGTGCACACCGGCCCAGGCACGCTCCCACGAAGCAGGGACGAAACGAATGACTCGACGGCACTACGGCGCCGCGCGCTGGGGACAGAGCCGTCACGAGTACGCCGGGCTGCACCGCGCCGCCAACCGCAAGCTGCGCCGGCTCTACCACGATGCCGTCGAGCGCTTCGTCGCCCGGCACCACCGAGCGGGCAAGTCCGGCGCGGACGCCTATCCGCGCTACCGCACGTGGAGGGCGTTCAAAGCGCACACCTCGTGCTCGGGGGTGTTCGGATGGGCGGTCAAGCCAGTCGGCTGGTGCCAGATCCGCTCAGCGTTCTCGCACTGGCGCGATGCAGTCGAGGCGACCAAGAGCCTGGTCCTCAGCTGTGACGGGCTGGTTGTCGGCGCGGCAGCGACCGGCGCCGCCATCGCGGCCTGGACGGGGGTGGCGATCGGTCCAGCAGCCGTCATCGCCGGTGGTGGCGCAGCGGTCGGTTGTGCGGTCGAGAGGATCTATGACCAGCTCTGGTCGTGGTGACCGGGGCGGGGCTGAACCAGTCAGTCGGCGGCCGATGCGTCAGCAGGGCCGGCCACCTCGACGAGCTCGACCAGGGCGATGGTGATGTTGTCCGGCCCACCGGCGTTCATCGCAGCACGCCAGAGTGCGAAGACGGCCTCTGGTCCGGTGAGCCCGCCGAGGACAGCGGCGATGTCATCGTCGTCTACCACGTCGGTGACTCCGTCGGTGCACACCAGGTAGCGCACACCGGGCTCGACGTCGTAGCGCGTCACGTGCGGATCGACCGGCCGGAGCGAAGGCGCACCACCCAGCGTCTGGGTGACGATCGACGTGTGCCGCTGGCCGGGCGCAAGGGGAGGGCTGTCGTCCTGGCTGACCAGTCGCACGCCGGCTGCCTCAGCGGCGTACACCCGGCTGTCGCCCACGTTGAAGACCAGTACGCCCTCCTCGGTCACCACGACCCCCGCCACGGTCGTCCCCATGCTGGCTCGGGAGGCGTCGAGCCCGGCCTGCTCGAAGACGGCTTCGTTGCAGGCGATGAGCGCGTCCCGCAGCACTGCTTCATCCGCCATGAGGTGACCGACCCTGGACAGTGACTCCACCACCACGCTCGACGCGAGTTCACCGGCCGGATGGCCGCCGAGCCCGTCGGCGACAGCGACGATCACGGGATCCCGGGTCGGGAAGGCCAGCGTCTGGGGGGTCGACGTGGTGACGGCGCAGGTGGTCCATGGGCCGACGACGAGGCTGTCCTCGTTGTGGTCGCGCTCGGCGCCGTCATGGCTCAGAGCAGTGACCAGGATGGCTGTCATCGCGCGTCCCGCCTTCCCTGTCTGGCTCGCCCTGCCGGGGGCGTGGTGGCCTGTCGTGCCTGTGACCCTAGCCGGGCCGCGGGTGAGGACGGCGGGGCTGGTGTCGGTGCTACCAATGAGTAACAATGGAGGGACACCCGATCCGAGGAGCCGAAGTGAGCACGGACGTCACCGCCAAGACCGCAGACCCGTCCACACCTGCCGCCCAGCCCGCGCGGGTCACCGAACGCGAAGCGCGCGAGGTCGCCGAGGCCGCGCGCGAGACCGAGTGGGCCAGGCCCAGCTTCGCCAAGGAGCTGTACCTGGGTCGGTTCGACCTCGACCTGATCCATCCCCATCCGCGGTCCGATCCTGCCGATGCGGCACGAGGAGACGCCTTCCTGGCTCGGTTGCGCGCCTACTGCGAGACCCTCGACGGCGGCCGCATCGAGCGCGAGGCGCTCGTGCCTGACGAGTATGTGAAGGGCTTCATCGAGCTCGGCGCCTTCGGCATGAAGATTCCCGACGGAGTATGGCGGCCTCGGGCTGACCATGACCTACTACGGCCGGGCGCTGATGCTCGTCGGCTCGGTCCACCCCACGCTCGGAGCGCTGCTCTCGGCCCACCAGTCGATCGGCGTACCCGAACCGGTGAAGCGGTTCGGGACCGAGGAGCAGAAGAAGGAGTACCTGCCCCGCTGCGCGGAGGGTGCGATCAGCGCCTTCCTGCTGACCGAGCCCGACGTCGGCTCCGACCCGGCGCGGCTCGCGACCACCGCGACCCTGACGGACGACGGCGAGGCCTACCTGCTCGACGGCGTGAAGCTGTGGACGACGAACGGTGTCATCGCCGAGCTGCTCGTGGTGATGGCGGCTGTCCCGAAGCACGACGGTGGGCGGGGCGGCATCACGGCGTTCGTCGTCGAAAGCAGCGCGGAGGGCGTGACCGTCGAGCACCGCAACGCGTTCATGGGGCTGGCCGGTCTCGAGAACGGCGTGACGCGCTTCCATCAGGTTCGGGTGCCGGTGGCCAACCGGCTCGGCCGGGAGGGTGAGGGGCTCAAGATCGCGCTCACCACCTTGAACACCGGCCGGTTGTCGATCCCCGCCATGTGCACGGCGGCCGGGAAGTGGTGCACGAAGATCGCGCGGGAGTGGTCAGCAGCCCGAGTGCAGTGGGGCAAGTCGCTGGCGGAGCACGAAGCGGTGGCGACGAAGCTGTCGTTCATGGCGGCCACGACGTTCGCGCTCGAGGCTGTGCTCGACCTGTCGGGTCAGCTGGCCGACAGCGGCGCCAAGGACATCCGCATCGAGGCGGCACTGGCCAAGCTGTGGTCGAGTGAGATGGCGTGGCAGATCGCGGACGAGCTGGTGCAGGTGCGGGGTGGACGTGGGTTCGAGAGCGCAGACTCGCTGGCTGCCCGCGGCGAGCGTGCCGTGCCGGCCGAGCAGGTGCTGCGCGACCTGCGGATCAACCGGATCTTCGAGGGCTCCTCGGAGATCATGCGGCTGCTCATCGCCCGCGAGGCGGTTGACGCGCATCTGTCGGCAGCCGGCGACCTGGCGTCTCCGGACGCCGACGCCACGGCGAAGGCCAAGGCGGCGGTCAAGGCGAGTGGGTTCTATGCGACCTGGCTGCCCAAGCTCGTGGTCGGCAAGGGCACGGTGCCGACGTCGTACGACGAGTTCGGTCGGCTGGCGAAGCACCTGCGCTATGTGGAGCGTTCGTCGCGCAAGCTGGCCCGGCAGACCTTCTACGGCATGTCGCGGTGGCAGGCGAAGCTTGAGTACCGCCAGGCCTTCCTCGGTCGCATCGTCGACATCGGGGCGGAACTGTTCGCGATGGCGGCGACCTGCTCGCGTGCCGCGATGTTGGCAGCTGACGACTCCGCGCAGGGTGAGGGGGCGTACGAGCTGGCGGACGTGTTCTGCGCCCAAGCGCGGCTGCGGGTCGACGCGCTGTTCGGCGCGTTGTGGAGCAACACCGATGCCGCCGACGTCCGGCTCGTCTCCAGGCTGGTGCGCGGCGACTACGCGTGGCTCGAGGCGGGGGTGCTCGACCAGTCAGAGGGCACCGGGCCGTGGATCTCGGAGTGGAGCCGAGGCGCGAGCGACCTACCGAACGTGCACCGCGCCTACCGCTAGCCGACCTGTCAGAAGCAGGGGCGGCTATAGCCCTCCCCACTTCTGACAAGTCGGTCAGGATGGGGGAGTGAACGCCAAGTGGGTGCTGCACGTCGACCTCGACCAGTTCATCGCCGCGGTCGAAGTCCTGCGACGTCCTGAGCTGGCCGGTCGGCCCGTCGTCGTGGGTGGGCGGGGCGACCCGACCGAGCGCGGGGTCGTCTCGACGGCGTCGTACGAGGCGCGCGAGTTCGGAGTCCGCTCCGGGATGCCGCTACGCACAGCGGCGCGCAAGTGCCCCGACGCGGTGTTCCTGCCGGTGGACGCGCCGTCGTACGAAGCAGCGAGCGCGGTGGTCATGGACACCTTGCGCAGCCTGGACGCCGTCGTGCAGGTGCTGGGCTGGGACGAGGCATTCCTGAGCGTCGAGACCGATGAGCCCGAAGCGTTCGCCGCTGCGATCCGGGCGGCCGTGCTCGACGCCACCGGGCTGCACTGCTCGGTCGGGATCGGGGACAACAAGCTCCGGGCCAAGATCGCTACCGACTTCGGCAAACCACGTGGCCACTTCCGGCTCACGGCAGACAACTGGTTTGCCGTGATGGCTGATCGAGCCCCTGATGCTTTGTGGGGGATCGGTCGCAAGACCGCCAAACGGCTGGCCGCGCTGGAGATCACCACCGTCCGAGAGCTCGCGCTCGCCGATCCGCACTACCTGGCGGATGAGCTGGGCCCGACGATGGGCCCGTGGTACCGCCGGCTCGGCCGTGGCGTCGACACGTCACCGGTCGACGCCACGCCCTACGTTGCCCGCGGGCACGGACGGGAGGAGACATTCCAGCACGATCTGCGCGACTGGGACCAAGTCGACCTGGAAGTCCGGCGGCTGGCGGTCCGGGTCGCCGCAGACCTGCGCGGAGAGGGGCGACCGGCGGTTCGCGTCGGGCTCAAGCTGCGGTACGCCCCCTTCGAGACGCGCTCGCGGAGCAAGACGTTGCCAGCCCCGACCGATGACCCGCAGGTGATCGCCGATGCCGCGTCTGAGCTGCTCGCGACCCTCGATCACGAGCGGGCGGTCAGGTTGGTCGGAGTCCGCGCTGAGATGGCTCCACCGAACGACTGACCCCGCGTCCACCGTACGGCGCAGAAGTCGGTACGAATGGTGACACCGCGACCGGGACAGGGCACCGGTCTGCTCTCTAGCCTGAGGGAAGAGGACAGGAGGAACTCAGGGATGTCGATCGAAGAGGGCACCCGGGGGGAAAGCGGTCTGCACAGCGCCGCATGCTCCCCGGCACCTCGCAGCAGGCTCAACCGACCGCCGACATGGCTCGCTGCCCGGTGCCCGGATCGGCACGCCGGTCGGGACCACGTCAGTCCTCGAAGGGCTGTCGTCGGAGTGGAAGGTCCTCCACGCTAGACACTGGCCGGGACGGCCGTTCGACACCATCGACCACGTTGCCATCGGGCCCAACGGCGTCTTCATCGTCGACGGCGTGGGCTGGCGAGGTGAGGTCGTCGTGACCCCTGACGCTCTCGAGGTGAACGGTCGCATCCGCACCGCTGCGGTCCACAACACGCAGGAGATGGCCCGTGAGGTGGCGCTGCTCCTGCCGCCGCATCTGCGGGACCACTGCTACCCCGTGATCTGTCTGACCCGCGAGGAGCCGATCAGCGGTTGGGTCAAAGCCGTCCGTGTCTGTACGACGGTGACGTTGGCGCACCTGATCGAGACCCGCGACCCGGTCCTGACGACGGCTGAGGTCGCGAGCATCGCTGTCGAGCTCGACGGAGCTTTGCCTGTTGTTCACACGAACGCCGACCACAACCGCGCGACCGATGCGTATGGCGGCTCTCCGCCACAGCAGCGCAAACCTTCATCCGCGCCCCGGCCGCCGTGGTACCGCACCTGGACCGGACGTCTCGTCGCCGGCGGTGTCGGCGTCGCGGCGATCGCGATCGCCGCAGTCCTGGGGATGCATGCAGCCGGCAAGGACGTCTCGCTCAACGACGGTGCCCGCCCGTCCCCGGCGTTCCAGCACGGCGTCGGCCCGACCGCCGGCTGATACGAGTCGACCAGCGATGTGCCGGCTCGACGGTGAGCCTCAGCGCTGGGCCCCCAGGCTCTCCCAGTAGCGGTTGATCGCTCCATTGGTCTTGACGAACCAGATGATCGGGCCGACCAGGATCAGGATGCCGGGGAAGTACCACAGGCCGGTGGCGCCGCTGACCGGTGCCTCCCGGCCGCTGCGCTCGTACATGGCACCGACCTCGGAGGACGTGATGTAGGGCATCACGATGCCGACGAAGATGGCGAGGATGAGTGCCACGCCACCGCCGAGACCAGCGCCGGTGTGACGCTTCATCTCTTCGTGCGTCTTGAAGTACCAGTACCACGAGTAGATGCCGAGCGTGACGATGCTGAGGAGGATCGCCATCCCCGTGCCACGAACCTGCCCGATCGGGCCAAGCTGGCCTGGCATCGGCTGACCGTAGGGCTGCATCTGCTGCGGTGAGGACGGCGGCGGCGGATAACCCTGTTGGGGATCTCCACCGGGGTACGTCGGGTAGGGCGGTGGCTGCTCGGGGTTCTGGTCGGTCACGGGGACTCCTCCGCGGAAACCGGCTGGCACCGAACTGCGCCAACGCGTGGACACCATCCTGGCACGCTGTTGCACGGGACCAGGGACGTCCACGCGCCCGGGCATGGCCAAAACGCCGCCACTTCTCAGGCTTTGCCGCCACCCCAGAACCTATGCAGCCTCGATCCAAGCGGATGCATAAGGGCGCAGTCACCGACCGCTATGCTGGCCTCATCGTCAACCGGGAACTCTTCACGATCGCAACCACGGTTGCACAATGGTCAGAGGGTGACAGATGACCGAAGGCACTCGAGTCCGACCCGTGCCCCAAGAGCCCGAGGTAGGGGACGGGTTGACGATCCAGGCCGTGAGCAAGCTGCTCAACGTGCCTGCCCCGACGATCCGCTCCTGGGAGCGTCGCTACGGCGTACCGCCGATCAGCCGCAGCAGTGGTGGACACCGGCGGTTCTTCCCGGACGAGCTCGTGATGCTGCGGCAGATGCGCGACGAGATCGCGAAAGGGCGGCGAGCGTCCGAGGCGGCCGCCCGGGTCAAGGCGGAGTCCGAGGCTGACTCGCCCTACCAGACGCTGATCGACGGGTTCCTCCAGGCGGCGTACCGTCTCGACCCGCGCAGCGCGGACGCGCTGCTCGAGCACGCGCGGGCGACCGAAGGTGTCGACGTGGCCATCACGGGAGTGCTGCTGCCGGCGATGCGCAAGATCGGGGTGTGGTGGAAGACCGGCCGCTGCGATGTCGCCCACGAGCACCTGGCGACCGAGGCGGCTCGAGCGTGGCTCAACCGGCTGCTCTACCTCGGCCCCTCGCCCTGGCAGCCCGAGAGCGATCATCCTCACCTGCGGCCCCCGGGACTACCACACGCTGGGGCTGGAATCGATCGGTGTGCTGCTCGCGCAGCGCGGCTTCGCCTCGCGCGTTCTCGGGGCCCGGACTCCCGTCAAGTCGTTGTCCGCTGCCATTCACGGCACCGGCGCGAGTGGTCTGATCATGGTCTCGCACCTGGCGATGGGTCGACGCGCCGCGGTCGAGGCGCTGAAGTCCGTCGAGCACGCCGGCGCCCTGCTGTTCTTCGCGGGTAACGCGTTCGTGTCGCCGCAGTCGCGCAAGGGAGTTCCCGGGACCTACCTCGGTGACGACCTGATCAAGGCCACGGACATGGTCACCGGCGCTCTCGAGTCGTCACGGGGTCCGCTGCCGCGCGGGTCGTCGCGTCGCTGACCCTGCCACCCGCACGAGGCCAGGCCCAACCATTTGAACGACTGAGGCGTCAAGGTCTTCGACACCACATCGAGGAGACCTGATGAAGTACAGCCCCCCAGCCAGCCCCAGACCCGGCGCAGGCCCGGCTCGCGTCCGCCGGGCAGCGTCGTACGGCGCTCGCCGTCGTGATGGCCGCGACCGCGCTGCTCGCGCTTGCCACCCTGGTAGCCCCGGGCGACGCGGACGCCGCGTCCCGACAGACCCTGACACCGAGCACGAGCCACGGCTGGGTCACTGGCGTCGTCGTGAACCGCCACGGCGACCCCGTCAAGGGCGCGCTGGTCAACGCGCTCAACCCGCGTGAGGTGCCGGAGGTGGGCGTGGTGCCTGACGTCACCGACCGACGCGACCACACCGACGCCAACGGCCATTTCCGCGTGCGTCAGGCCGAGCCCGGTTACCTGATCCAGATCTGCCAGGTCGATCCCGGCCGCGACTTCTCCTGCCTCGAGACGTTGCAGGGGGTCAGGTACCTCATCGACGTACGCCGGCCCGGCGGGAGTGACCGACAGCTGGGTCACCCAGACGAGCCTGTTCGAGCCGACGGCGACGAACAACAACGTCGGCACGATCACCGTGAAGCCGCAGAGCTTCGTGCACGGGCGGCTCGCGCATGCGTCGTTCCAGTCGGTGCAGCTCCAGCGGCTCAACGGCACGACGGCCTTCTACGGTCAGACCGACGCCAAAGGGAACTACCGGTTCCAGGGCCTCGCGCCCGGCCACTACCGGATAGCCGCCGGCGGCAACGGCACCGGGTTCCTGCCGTACCTCTCCGGCGTGATCGACCTGGCGCCACGCCAGGACGCCGAACAGAACGGGGTCCTTCGGTCCGGCGCGTCCATCCACGGGGTGCTGACGTCACGCGGTCGAGCGGTGCCGTTCACAGACCTGTTGGTGAGTAGGCCCGGAGTCGGGCTGGTCGCCGGTCTGACCACGGACGACGCCGGTCGGTTCGAGGTGGCCGGGCTCGAGCCCGACACCTATACGGTCGGGATCCTCTACGAGGGGTCGCAGTACCAGCGCAAGGCCGTCAAGGTTGTCGTGCCCGACGCGAATTCGTCGGTGCAGACGGCCATCGCGGTCCACAAGGGGCCTCGATCACGATCTCCTTCCGGAACAACGGGAAGCCGGCCGCGCGTGCGCGGGACGAACTCCGGGACAGCACGGGTCGCCCGGTGCTCGGCCTGCAGAACGGTGGCGGTCAAGCGACCTACACCGGCCTCGCGCCCGGGAAGTACACCGTCGTGGCTGCCACCAAGGACCAGTTCGCCCGCAAGACCGTGACGGTGGCGCGCGGCCAGGCGTACGACGCCGGCGTACTCCGGATCGCCAGGCCGACCCTCACCCTGACGGGTACGACTGCGCCCAACGCCGTCGTGGAAGCGTTCTCGGGCAACCTCTGCCCACCGGACGGTGCGCTCCGCAACGGTGCGTTCCACCAGATCGAGAGGGCCGATGCGGCCGGCCACTACACGATCACTGGCCTGGTGCCGGGACGGTACATGCTCGGTAGTGATGGTTGGCCCGCCAACGTCGCTCCCCGATGCGTGCCCCACGTGTCGATCACGGCGGACCGGTCCTACGACCTGCCGCTCCAGACCGGGGCGCAGGTGCACGGCCGGCTGGTGTACGCGTCGACCGGCACACCGGTGATCACGACGCTGTCCTACGAGCTGAGCTACCCGGCGGGCTCGTGGCGCAACCCGACCGGTGAGCACCCAGCACGGTCGCAGACCGTGAAGAACACCGGTGAGTTCTCGATCATCGGACTGCCCGCCGGCACCGTCGATGCGGCGTTGGCGCAGACCGCCGATCTCGAGCAGATCAACGACCCGCGGTACTTCGTGATCTACCCGATGCAGGACGGTACGCCCTACTACCTGACCTCGGCGCACGACTCGCTGCAGCTCGGGACCGGGGAAGACCGCGACCTCGGTGACATCGAGGTGACGCTCCACCAGTAGGGCGCTAGCCTGCCTGTGACGGGGACGGCTGCTGTGAGGGTGTGGACGATGCGACTGCTGTTCGCCGATGCGACGAGCCCGGCAACGGTCGAGCAGCTGGAGTCGCGGGGCCACGAGGTCGTGGTCCGGCCCGAGCTCACAGCGGCCGACCTGCCCGGCGAGATCAGCGGCTACGACGTCCTGGTCGTCCGCAGCACCAAGGTCGGCGCGGACGTGCTGGGAGCGGCCGACCGGCTCGCGCTGGTGGTTCGAGCCGGCGCCGGCACCAACACGATCGACTGTGACGCGGCGGCGGCCAAGGGCGTCTTCGTGGCGAACGTGCCAGGCCGCAACTCGATCGCGGTCGCCGAGCTGACGCTCGGGTTGCTGCTGGCGATCGATCGACGGATCGCTGACAACGTCGCCGACCTGCGCGCGGGGCGCTGGGACAAGAAGGCCTACAGCGCGGCCAACGGCCTCTACGGGTCGACGCTCGCCATCATCGGGGCTGGTGACATCGGCTTGGCGGTCGCCGAACGCGCCGCGGCGTTCGGCATCACGGTGCAGGTCGTGGCCAAGGACGACCGCGAACCGGCGACCCAGGCACAACTCGATGCCGTCGGGGTTGTCTTCTACGACTCCCTGGAGAAGCTGGTCTCCTCCAGTGACGCGGTGACGTTGCACGTCCCGTCACATCCCGAGACCCGGGGCATGGTCGACGCGGAGTTCCTCAGCTGGATGCGGCCCGGCGCCATTCTGATCAACACCTCGCGCGGCGACGTCGTCGACCAGGAGCTCTGCTGGCGGCGATCGACGAGAAGGGGCTGCGGGTCGGTCTCGATGTGTATGACGACGAGCCGTCCGCCGGCCAGGCGTCGTGGTCGTCACCGCTGGCCGAGCATCCGAACGTGGTGGGCACCCATCACATCGGGGCCTCCACCGAACAGGCGCAACGTGCCATCGCCGACGGCGTCGTCCAGGTCGTCGATGCCTTCGCCGAGGGTCAGGCCGCCAACTGTGTCAACCTCGCTCCGCGCCGGCTGGGCGCCGCGACCCTGAGCGTGCGGCATCTCGACCGGGTGGGCGTCCTCGCCCGGGTGCTGGAGCTGCTGAGTGCGGAGCGGCTCAACGTCGAGACGATGCACAACCGAGTGTTCGACGGTGGCCACGCGGCCGTCGCGACCATCGACGTCGGGGGTGTGGTCGCGGACGACCTGCTGGCCAGGTTGCGCGCCGTCCCCGACGTGCTCAGTGTGTCGGTGGCGTCGCTCTCGGAGCCCTGAGGCCTGCAAACCAACCCCATGGGCTCAGCTGTCGCCTGCGGAGGGGGCTCCCGGGGGATCCCAGAGGAGCGGTACGAAGGCGTAGCGCCCCACGCGATCGACAACGACGTCGCTGGGGTCGGAACCCACCCTGTCCACGACCAGCATGACGCCGCGCACGGGTACGACGAGCCGACCGCCCGCGGTGAGCTGCTCGACCAGCGGGTCAGGCAGTGCCCGCGCCACCGCCGACACCAGGATGCGGTCGAACGGTGCCAGATCAGGGGCCCCGAGCACGTCCCGGTGCGCGGTCCGCACCCGGACCCGGTCGGAAAAGTCGGCGAGGTTACCCCGTGCGGTCTCCGCCAGTTCGGGGACGATCTCGACGGCGACCACGGCTCCCCGTGGCCCGACCAGGTGGGCCAGCAGCGCGGTCGTCCAGCCGGAGCCGCACCCGACGTCCAGCACGTGATCGCCGGGCCGGGGGTCGAGCAGCTCGAGCATCGACCGGACCGTGCGTGGCTGGGAGTTGGTCTGGCCGTACCCGATGTCGAGCGGACGGTCCTCCCGCGCCCGTCGTCGCTCGCGTCGCGGCAGGAAGGGCTGCCGGGGGACCGCAGCGAAGGCGGCCTGCACCCTGTCGTAGACGTCGCGGCTGTGGTTCGCCGGTTCGGGGGTGGTCATCGTCATGCCTCACCTCCCACCGTACGGCGGTGGAGTCAGCTTTCGCAGACGACCCCGTCACCGTCAGCGTCGACATACCAGGCGTACTCCGGGTCACGTCCGCGGTAGTACGGGCCGTAGCCATGCGCGATCGCCTCCGCACAGGTGTCGAACCGAGGGTCGGTGCCGGCCCCGCCCGACCTGCGGGTGACGACCCGGGCCTGATGCACGGTGATCATCACGTTGCGGCAGTGGGCGGCGACCTGGCGCATTGCTCGCTTCTCGGCCGCGTCGACCTTGAGGCTCCAGCGGATCTTGACGGCGGCGTACTGGGCGACGTAGACGCATCGTCCGTACTGCGGGAGCCAGCGTGCCGGGTCGCTGTCGCCCTTGCTCTGGTTGACGTTGTCGGTCACGGCCTTGAGGGTGCGTCCGTCGGCGAGGTCGTTGGCGTAGGCCACGCGGCGGGCCGGCGCCCAGCTGCGGCCACCGGAACGCCAGACCTCGAAGAGCGGGACGAGGTGGTCGATGTCGACGTCGCTCGCGAGACGCCAGAAACGCTTGTCATAGGAGGAGAACCAGCGTCCGCGGACCACTGTGCACCGACCGGTCACCGGTCGGCGCGACTCCTGGACCAGAACCTCGGCCCGGGTGTCGCGGCAGTCTCCGTCGGAGTCCCGCCAGTCGCCGAACTTGGCACGGTCGTAGCCGCGGGGCGTCTGGCGGGCGACGGGCAGAGAGCGGACCGCGGCCCGGAACCGGATCCGCTGGGCCTTCTTGGCGTTGGCGGCGTACGGCGGCGTCTGCCCCGCGCGGACGGAGGTGGCGGCTTCGGGATCAGTCGTCGAGCGGAACGGGGCCTGGCCGTGGGCGGGACCGCCGATGCCCGCGGTCGCAGCCAAGGCCACGCCGAGCACCGTGGTGGTCACGAGAGTCTTCACCCCACGTCTCTATCAACCGGGTCCCGGTCTTCGTGGCAGAACACGCGAACATCAACCGAACGGCTCCCCGTCCAGGGCGCCCGGCACAATGGGTCCCCACATTCGGACGTACGACGGAGAGGCCGTTTCGATGGACGCGGTGAGCGTGGTGTGGCACCGCGTCCTGGCCAGTCAGCCGGCGCCCGACCACTCCGTGGCGCTGGGCACGGTCGCCGTCGCCCTCGCACTGGTCCTCGTGCGCCCCGTGTGGGAGACCAGCCGCCACGTCGTGACGATCGTGCACGAAGGCGCCCACGGACTCGTGGCCCGCCTGACCGGGCGCACCCTGGCCGGGATCCGACTGCACTCCGACAGCTCCGGCGTGACGGTGTCGCGAGGGAAGCCCCGGGGTCCGGGCATGGTCGCCACAGCGGCGGCGGGTTACCTCGGACCGGCCGTCCTCGGGCTCGGCTGTGCCTGGTTGCTGTCGCGCGGGCACGCGGTGGCGGTGCTGTGGCTGCTCCTCCTGATGCTCGCTGCGCTGTTGCTGCAGATCCGCAATGTCTTCGGCGCCTTCGTCGTGCTCGGCCTCGGCGCGGTTCTCTTCGTCGTGTCGTGGCGCCTCGACGTGCAGGCGCAGGTGGCTGTGGCCTACGCGGTCACCTGGTTCCTGCTGGTGGCCGCGCCGCGCCCGGTCTGGGAGCTGCAGCGGTCGCGGCGGCGTGGTCGGGCTCCCGGCTCGGACGCCGACCAGCTCGGCCGCCTGACACCGTTGCCACCACTCGTCTGGGTCGGCGTGTTTCTCCTGGTGACCGTGGGTGCGTTGGCGCTGGGCGGCTCGTGGATGGTCGCGTCGCTGCGTTGACGCGGTCGATATACCTGGGGGATGAGCGACTCGATCCTGCCGGCGCCTGACGAGCACCTGACCGACGGTTGGGAACCCGACCTGCCCGCGACCGACAGCCTTGTCCGGCAGGCGGTGCTGGCTCACGCGTCGTGGCCGATCGCTGTCGCGATCAGCTCGGGGCGGCCGTGGCACCGGGACGACGACTGGTCCGGAGCCTGGCTGGGCGATCGAGGCGACTTCACCAACATGGTGATGCCGACCCGTCCGCCGCATGACCCGGCGAGCGCTCGTGGCGGGATTCAACGCCCTGGTGCCCGCCTATGCGTCGTACGTCCTCTTCGACGCCTGGCAGACGGACCTCTCGCCGTACGGGCTCCGGCTGCATCGGGCACCCCCCTGTCATGGTGCGCTTTCCCGGGGCCGCCGCCCGCCACGTCCGGGCGGGCGGCGGACGTTCGAGAGGTGATCACCGCGGACGACTTCGCGACCGCCGAGCGCATCGTGGTCGAGGGCTATCCGTTGCCTGACGTGCAGCCCCTGAGCCGGGGCGACGTCTTCGGTACGACGATCCTGGAAGGCCCGACCCGGCTCTGGCTCGGCTTTCTCGATGACGAGCCGGTCTCCGTGGCCGTGGCGCATCACGACTCGGGGGTAGTGCTGGTGCAGTACGTCGCCACCTTGCCCCGGCACGCGGACGAGGCCTCGGAGCCGCTGTCACCTGGGCGGCGACCCTGTCCGAGCCGGATGCCCCGGCGATGCTCGTCGCCAGCGACGACGGCCGTCCGGTCTACGAGCGGATGGGCTACCACGCGCTCGAGCGATGGAGTGCCTGGCTGCGCCTCGCGGTATGAGTCCGCTGCGCCTGGGGCGGGTTCAGGCGTGGTCGATGCAATGGGTCGCCCAGGGCCGCGCCTCCAGCCGCCCGGCACCGATCGGTCGACCGCACACGTCGCAGGAGCCGTAGCTGCCGTCGGACACCTTGTCCTGCGCGCGGGTGATCTCGGCCAGCATGGTCTGCAGCTTGGCGTGGGCAGGGACGGCGGACAACCGATCGACGGCCTGGCTCGTGCCCTCGCCGACCCGCTTGCCGAACGAGATCGTGCCGAGCTCGGCGGGAGGCGCGCTCATCTCGGCCAGCTGCTCCTCGAGCTGGGCGCGCTTCGCAGCCAGCAGCGCCGCCACGTCCGTCAGATCCCCGCCCATCTCGCCAGCATGCCACGCTCTGGATCACGGCCTGCCGAAGGTTGCGGTAGCGGCTGGAAGCTGCCGGTTCGCTGAGCCCGACCCAGGACAGGGGGCGGCCGGCCCGGGCTATTCGCGCACGACGCTCCGGGCGGGCTTGTCCGTCCGCAACCCGAGGAAGCGCGGGTGGCGCAGCTGACCGTCCCGCGTCCACTCAGCGAAGCCGATCTGCGCGACGAGGCGTGGCTCGATCCAGTGGACCCCACGTCTGAACACGGGCGCGCTCGGCAGCGTTCGCTCGTCGTACGGCGTCCGGTCAGCCGCGAGCTCGGCGAGCTGTCGGGACAACGTGCCCAGCGTCGCCTGGTCGAACCCGGTGCCGACCTTGCCGGCGTACGCCAGCCCACCGTCGGCGTCGTAGTAGCCGAGGAGCAGGGCGCCGAACCCGGAGCGGGAGCCCTGCGGATCGGTCCAGCCGCCCACGACGAACTCCTGCCCCTGCTCGCACTTGAACTTCAACCAGTCCGTCGTACGTCCGGAGTGGTACGTCGAGTCGGCGCGCTTCGCGATCAGGCCCTCCCAGCCGGCCTCGCAGGCCTGGCGGAAGTAGTCCTCACCGTCGGCGTTGCGATGCGTGGTGTAGCGCAGCGGGTCTGCCCAGTCGAACAGGTCCCTCAGCAGTGCTTTCCGCTCCCGCAGGGGCAGGGACCGCGTGCTGTGGCCGTCGAGGTGCAGCAGGTCGAACAGGTAGTAGGAGACCTTGACCCCCGTTCGCCGGGCCTTGGTGGGGTCGCTGACATGCATCCGCGGCTGCAGCTTGGAAAAGCTCGTCTGACGGCCGTCGAAGGCGACGACCTCACCGTCGACGACGAAGTCCGGCGCGTCCACGACCGCCAACGCGTCGACGATCTCGGGGAAGCTTCCGCGGGCGTCCGCCCCGCTGCGACTGACGAGGCGCACGTCATCTCCGGAGCGCGACGCGATGAGCCGCATTCCGTCGAGCTTGCGCTCGAAGATCCAGTTCTTGCGCGAGAAGCGCTCCTTGGTCAAGGTCGCCAGTGCCGGTCCGGGAACCTCGGAGATCTTCTCCATGCGCCCTTCCTACCCGAAGACCACTCTTTCTGCCGAAGACCGTCCAGCGCGCCGGGGGACGTGGCCTGACCGCCTGCTGTGAGAGAGTGTTTGTCGCGCAATGGCGCAAGGTCAGCAGCACCGACTCGGCCACGGGCTAGCAAGGGGAACACCCTGACGACTCACGAGGCGACGCGCCCAGCGTCCCACACCTCCCCTTCCTCGACCGGACTCCGGCTGGCGGGTGTGGCACTCCACGTGTACACCGCGACCGGTGCTGTCTTCGGATTCTTGATCGTCGTCGCAGCCTTCCAGGGCAAGGTCGAGCAGGCGCTGTGGCTGATGCTGGTCGCCTTGTTCATCGACGGCACCGACGGCATGGTGGCCCGCTACCTGCGCGTCAGTGAGACCATCCCGTCCTTCGACGGTGCCCGGCTGGACGACATCGTCGACTACCTCACCTATGCCTTCGCCCCGATGGTGCTGTTGTGGACGACCGACCGTCTCCCGGACGGCTGGCTGGGGAAGGTCATTGCCGTCCTGCCATTGCTCGCCTCGAGCTACGGGTTCTGTCGCACCGACGCCAAGACCGCCGACCACTTCTTCCTGGGTTTCCCGAGCTACTGGAACGTCATCGCGTTCTACGTCTTCGTCCTCGACCTCGGCACCCGGACCACGGGAGTGATCCTGCTGCTGTGCACGATCTTGGTGTTCGTCCCGATCCGGTACGTCTACCCCTCCAGGACCAAGGTGCTGCGCTCGGTCAACGTCGCCTTCACCACCATCTGGATGATCACGTACGCGATCCTGCTGGTGCAGCTGCCCGACCCCAAGCCGGTCGTGGTGGCGCTGTCGTTCGCCTACCTCGCGTACTACGTCGGCCTGTCGATCTACCTGTCCTGGGTGCTTCCGCGCCGCCCCGCCAAGCGTCTGTCCAAGGACGTCATCGCCGCGGAGCTCGACGAGTAGCGGGGCGGAATGCTGCTCGGGCTGTCCGCCGCTCTCGGAGCGGCCGTCGTCTTCGGTTTCGCTGCCATCCTGCAGGCTCGCGCCGTCCGGCGAGTCGACAGCGTCCCCACGGGTTCCGAGCACCGCAGCACCTTTTCGTTCCTGCTTCACCTGGTGCGCATCCCGCTGTTCCTGTTCGCGGTCGCCCTCAACCTCGCCGGCTTCGGTCTGCACCTCATCGCCATCCGGACGATCCCGCTGTACCTGGCGCAGGCCGGCATCTCCGGCAGCCTCGCCGTCACGGCGCTGCTCGCCGTTCTCCTGATGGGCGAGAGTCTCACGGTGGGAGACTGGTCGGCGGTCGCCGCGATCAGCGTCGGCCTGGCGCTTCTCGCGACCTCGTCCGGTGACATCGGGTCGGATGACCCGCCCGGGGGGTTCGTGCTGTGGCTGTTCCTCGCCATCGTCGCGGTCGCGGTCGCAGGGGCGTTGTGGTCGCGCAGCCATGGGAGGTACGCCGCCACCGCGCTGGGCTTTCTCGCCGGTCTCGGCTTCGCCGGCAGCGGTCTGGCCGCACGGATCCTGCCCGGGCTGACCCCGGCGCAGCTGTGGGACGCCCCGGCCACGTACGCGTTGCCGGTGAGCGGGGGCCTCGCTTTCGCGCTGTACTCCCTCGCGTTGCGCCGTGGAGACGTCACGGAGGCCACCGGACCCATGATCGTCATGCAGACTGCGACCCCGGCACTGCTCGGTCTCACCGTGCTCGGCGACCAGGTGCGCTCGGGCTGGGCGATCGTCGCCGGCGTCGGCTTCGTGCTGACCGCGGTCGGCGCGGTCGCGCTGGCCAGGTTCGAGGCCGGCCCCGGCGAGGCGCACCCGGCGGGGACCGGCTGAGCCGTGCACGCGCGCTTGATCTATCCCCACCAGCTGTTCCGTGCGCACTTCGATGCGGACGATTCCGACCCTGATGGTGCTCGTCGAAGACGACCTGTTCTTCCGCCAGCTACCGTTCCATCGACAGAAGCTGGTGTTGCACCGATCGAGCATGCGCGCGTTCGCGGACGAGCTGCGCTCCCGCGACTTCGCCGTCGACAGCGTCGAGACCAGCGCCGACGCGACGACCCACGACCAGCTGGCCGCCCTGCTTCGGAGGCGCCGCGTCACCGTCGCCGGTTACTACGACGTGGTCGATGACTGGTTGGAGCAGCACGTGAGTGCCGCGCTGTCGGCCGTCGGCGTCCGGCGGGAACGGATGGAGTCTCCGGGGTTCCTGACCACGCGGACCGATCTACGCAAGTACTTCGCCAACCGTCCACGCAGGATGAGCCAGTTCTACGCCTGGCAGCGCCGGCGGCTCGACATCCTCGTCGAGGGCGACCAACCCGTCGGCGGTCGGTGGAGCTTCGACGCCGACAACCGCCGGAAGGCTCCAGCCGACCTGGTCGTCCCAGCGGCGCCGCACAGCGATCCGAGCGCGCACACCGCGGAGGCGATGGAGTGGGTGCAGGCCGCGTTTCCCGACAATCCCGGCCGCATCGACGGCTTTGCGTGGCCGACCGAGCGAGCGCAGGCGGCTGCGTGGTTGACGAGCTTTCTCGAGCAACGGCTGGAGAATTTCGGGCCGTACGAGGACGCCATGGTCGAGGCGGAACCGGTGCTGTTCCACTCGCAGCTCAGCCCTCTCCTCAACATCGGGCTGCTGGACCCGTCCGACGTGGTGCGGGCGGCGCTGACCCACGCCGACGACAACGACATCCCGCTGCCCAGCATCGAAGGATTCATCCGGCAGGTCATCGGCTGGCGGGAGTACATGCGCGCCACCTATCTGATCTTCGGACGCTCGATGCGCAGCCGCAACGCGCTTGCCCTGTCGCGGTCGTTGCCGCCCGGCTGGTGGAGCGGCACGACGGGCCTTGGTCCCGTCGACACGGTCATCGGGCGGGTCGAGCACACCGCGTACGCCCATCACATCGAGCGACTGATGGTGCTCGGGAACGCGATGCTCCTCCTCCGGGTCGACCCCGACGAGGTCTACCGGTGGTTCATGACGGTCTTCATCGACGCCTACGACTGGGTGATGGTCCCCAACGTCTACGCGATGAGCCAGTTTGCCGCTGGTGAGCTCATCACGACCAAGCCGTACGTCAGCGCGTCGAGCTACCTGCGTCGCATGAGCGACTTCCCCGGGGGCGACTGGTGCGCGGCCTGGGACGCGCTGTATTGGCAGTTCGTGTCCGACTATCGCGACATGTTCCTGGACAACCGGCGCAGCGCCATGATGGTGCGCCAGTACGACCGGTTCGACGCAGCCAAGAAGGAACGGTTGCGCGTCGAGGCGCGCCGCTGGCTCGAGGGCTGACCGGTGTGCTGTGTCCACAGCTCGAGGTTCAGGCTGTGGAGAAACCCTACTTGTCGGTGGACGAACGGCCCGGATCTGTGGGTAACCCGGAGCGATCGAGAATTCGTCGAACTTCTTTGCTGGAAAGGGTTGTGCGACCTCTTCACAGCCGTGTAGACATCTCTTCACGCCCTCCTGAAAGGGAAGGCGGGATCGGACGGAGACCGAGGATCTACCCGGCGGGGCGACTCGCTGAGGCTGCCGGTGACGAGACAGCCGGGATCCCACGGAACGACCGGTCGGGCGGAGGCGTCACATCCCTCCGGCCACCGTAGGGCCCCTCAAACTCATACTTTGAGGGGCCCTACATCTGTCTCCGGCCGGCATCGCGCCGCGACCCCGTGTACCGGCGGACGGTCGCAAACCTGGACATCACAGGTCGAGCACGGTAGGTCTGGACAGATGAGTCCGCGGTGCACGTTCATTCCGCCCTACCTCCTGGAGCGGGTGGCCCGGGCACACCCCGATCCGCAGGCGGTGCGCTGCTGCCGGCGCACCCTGTCCATCGACGCAGACCTGCGCACCCGGCGGTCGGACGCGGTGGCTCCGACCGGACCGCCGACGGCCGCGCCGCCGTGGCAGGTGCACTCGGCCGATCAGGGCGGCACGCTCCCGGGCCGGCAGGTGCGTGCACCCGGCCAACCCTCGTCCGGCGACGTCGCGGTCGATGAGGCCGCGACCCACACGGAGGCGACGCTGGCCTTCTACGCCGAGGTCCTGGCTCGCTCGTCGTACGACGGTCGCGGGTCTCCGGTCGTGGTGACCGTGCACTACGAGCGTGACTACGACAACGCGTTCTGGGACGGCCACCAGCTCGTGTTCGGCGACGGCGACCAGGTCGTCTTCGACCGCTTCACCAAGCCCCCCGACGTGCTCGCCCACGAGTTCACCCACGGCGTCACCCAGTACACGGCCGCGTTGAGCTACAGCGGCCAGTCGGGCGCACTCAACGAGTCCATGTCCGACGTGTTCGGGATCCTGGTGAAGCAACGACAGCTGGGGCAGACCGCATCGGACGCCGACTGGCTCATCGGGGCAGGCATCTTCCTGCCGTCGATCAACGGGGTGGCCCTGCGGTCCATGCGGGCGCCCGGCACGGCGTACGACGATCCCAGGATCGGCACCGATCCGCAGGTGGCGTCGATGGACGACTACGTCGAGACGACCGACGACAACGGCGGGGTCCACATCAACTCTGGAATCCCCAACCGGGCGTTCTACCTCGCGGCGACCGCCCTGGGCGGTCATGCCTGGGAACGCGCCGGGCCGATCTGGTACGCAGCCCTCACCACCGGCCAGGTCGACGCCGGCACCGAATTCGCCGGCTTCGCGGCGGCCACGGTGGCGGCGGCCGAAGCCGGCTGGCCGGACGCGAGCGTGGTCGACGCAGTCCGCTCGGCGTGGACCGAGGTCGGTGTCGTGGTGCCGGCGGATCGCTCGTCGACCGGCACGAACGCGCATGCCGGCGCACCGTCCGGCGCCGCGGTGGTCGAGGTACGCCGCAGTGGCGGCTTCGCCGGGCGGGTCCGCCGGGCCAGACTGCCTGCGGATGATCCGCGCGGCGTCGAGCTGGCCGCGCTGGTCGAGACGCTCGACAGCGCCGCGATCGCCAAACCCCAGCCGGACCGCTACGTGTACGTCGTCGTCGTCGGCGGGCGCGAGGTCACCCTGCACGAGCACGAGCTGAGTGACGACACGCGGCGGCTGTTCGCCCGGGTGCTCGGCGAAGCCTGAGCGCTGGGCTCGGTCGGCCATCGCGGCCAGCGCGGCCATGGTCGCGAACTGATAACGACAGCATCTCTATTCGTCTCCGGCAGGGTGCACTGTCGGCGCTCGGGCCGACGATGTGAGTCATGGCCCACCCGGGCAGCGCGGACTCGCTCCGCGGTCGACCAGACCACTGGTCAGCCGCGGTGTGGCTTGCCGCGGTGGCGGTGATGTGCGGCATCGCCGACTTCGGGGCCCTCCCGGACGGCCAGGTGTGGTTCGGCATGCCCTTGGATGGTCACGAGCTGTTTCGCCCTGCGTGGCTGGTGGCCGGCACGTTGGTGGCGTTCCCGTTGTTCCGGTTGGCACGTGCCTCACTCGTGCTCGGTGTGTTGGGTCTGATCCTGGCTGCGGGCGAGATGCTCACGATCGTCGACAACGCCCGCGAGCGCTTCGCGCACAACGTCGGGCTGTTCGGTGCCGGCCCGACGTTCCCGACGGCGTACTACGCGGTCGCCGCGGTCCAGTCGGTGATCTTCGCCGTTGCCGTCGGGGCGGGTCTGCGACGTCGGTGGGCCGATCGGCGCTGGGAGCGGATGATGCACCGGCTGACGACGACGCCCGCGCTCGATCCGGCACAGCCCACCGTCGCTCCGACCGGCCTGGACGCCACGCCGTGACCTCGAGCCACGGCGCCGGGGACTGATCCGGCCGACGCCGTGGGGTCCAGAGGCTGGGGGCGCTCGCCGGCGCATTCCCGTCGCACCGAGATTAGCGAAGTCAGCAGGCTCGCGGGAAGAGGGCTTCGGGAGCTACGTCACCTCACCGGGAGCGGCGGTCCAGCACGCCGATGGTGACGGTGTCAGGTGCCCCCAGCCGCAGGACGCGGATGCGCAGGGTGATGTGTTCGCGTCCCTCGAGGAGCCGGTCGACGCGCGTCGGCACCGAGAAGGTCACGGTCCGCTCGCCCGGCGACAGGTCCTTGATCAGCCGTAGCGGAAGTCTGGCGAGGAGCTGGTTTCCGGGCTCGACGCGCTTGATGAGGTGGTCGTGCAGCCAGCGCGGGTTCACGTCGCCTGCGCGCAGCCCGTCCGTCCGGATGCCGGTCCGCGGCGCACGGTCGCGATCGCCGCTGTGTAGTAGCGGACCGGTCGCGCGAGTGTCACTGTCCACCGGGCTGTCCAGCCCTCGCGGATCGTGCTGCGCTGCGCCCGCACGCTGACCGCGGGCGTGGGGTCGTCGTCCAGGATCGTGACCCTGGCCAGATAGTTCGTCGGCATCGCGCCGGAGACAGCGAATGCCAGGACCGCGATGCTGCGTCGGGCGAGGTCGTCGCGCCGGTTCGGTCGGTACGGGATCTGGATCGTTCCCGTCCGCTGGCCGGCCGGCACCATGACCTTGATCGGCCTGCCGAAGCGGTAGGTGGAGTAGTTCTGAGACAGCACGGTGAACCTGCTGGGGCTGCTGACGTCGCCGGTGAGGTGGAACGGAACGGCGGCGAAGCGAACGCCTCGTGCGTTGCCCTCTGTGATTCGCACGTTGTCCAGCTCGACCGTCGGAGAGCGTCGATGGGGCACCGGCGGCAGGGTCTGGTCGCCCGCGGCCACCTCGAGCACCCACACCCGACCTTTGGCGTTGTCCGCGACGAGGTCGACCTCGACGATCTGCGACAGGTCCACCCCGGGGTCGAAGAGCGCGGAATCCACCGTCAGGTCCTGGCCCCAACTTCTTGCCGAGCACGTAGTCACCCGTGGGCAGGGGCGGGAGGTCGGGGAGCGGAACGGTCGAGCTGTGACCGCCCGCGTCGTGCACCGTGACGGACAGCTCGGCGGTCGGGCGGGCGGGGTCCGCGACCGTGCGCAGGTGGAGGGTGCGCCCGGTGATGTCCAGCGGAGCCACGAACGCGAGACCACCTGTTTGTCCGACGGCGGTCCAGGCCATCTCGAAGGCACGGCGGGTCGGGAGTCCCGGCGGATAGGTGCCGGGCCAGTGCGGCGTACGCACCGATGAGGTGCCGCGACCGCAGAACTGGGTGCTCTTCCGTTCGTCGGCACGTCCGACGCACAGCTGCGTCCGGGCGGTCGCCCCCGGTGCGAGGACGGCTCCGTGGCCCGGGGCTCGGTAGGTGCGTCCGAGACCGACGGCGTGGCTGCGCACATCGGTGTCGTCGGCGCTCGCCAGGCTCACTCGGCTCCCGTCGAACAACGGCAGCATGGTGTCGTCGTCGTCGGCCATCAGGCGAACGGCTCCGGCGACGTACGACTTGCCGACCGCGCGTTGCTCGGCTTTGCTCAACCGGGTGGGGGAGTTCTTGCCGCACGTGGCGTTCGGATCGCCGTACCAGTCGTCATGGGAGGGTGCCACCGAGCGGCCGGGGGTCCACTCGGTGTTGAAGTAGTTGTGGTTGGCTCCCATCACGAGCAGCGAGCTGTGCAGGGCGGTGTCGTCGGGCTGTTGGCCCCGCGCGACATCGGTGTACGCCTGGCCCTGCAGGTCGCTCACGTCGCCGTCGCAGTACGGCAGCAGCGTGACCGTCGGGGTGTACGGCGTGGTCTGCCGGCCGAAGTCGGTGGGGCCGATGAGGACCTGCCCGGTGATCCGGTAGGGCGCCGACAGCCCGGTCACGGTGCTCGCTCGGGCGGCTCCCTCACCGCCACGGCTGTGGCCGACCAGGACGACGTTTCCGAGATCGGCGGTGACCGCGGGCCCGATCGTGCCCGCGTTGGCCGGGTCTGCCCACGCCGCGAGGTGGCGCCGCACCAGGCTGGCCCGGGCGGCCGCGCCAGCGTCGAGGAGACGCCAGTCCTGTGCGTTGATGCCGTTCGCCGAGATCGACACAGTCACATAACCCTGGCTGGCGAGGAGCTGCTGGATGTAGTCATAACCGAGATAGCTGGGCACCGGGCTCGTGTGCGCGGGACACGGCCATTCGGCGTTGCCGTGACCGACGGGGTGCGGGTTGCGGTAGCACGCGTCGTGCCGGCCGTGCAGGAAGAGGACGACCGGGGCGTTCTGAGTGGCATCCGTGGGGCGCACGACGTGACCGAGCATCTCGATCTTGGCCGGCATGCCGGGCAGCTTGACTCCGGGCAGCCGGTACGTGCTGGTCGTCACCGGATGCGCGCCCGGAGTCCCGGGATCGGGGGTCAGGCTCGTCGTGCCGGGCAAGGGCGCGACCACCTGCTGAGGAGTCGGCGCGGCGGTCGCCGTTTCATCGAGAACCCGGTCGGACAGGACCACATCGAGGGCGCCGGTGGTCGGCCGGGTGGCCTGGGTGAGCGTGATCTGCACGCGACGACCGCCCGGCACGACGGTCGGCACCGCGAACGGCTTGCCGCCGCGCTCGATGAGCGGGCGGGCGTCGGTGACAGGCAGCGCCTGCGGCGATGTCCACGTCACCCGGTAAGTGTCCTTCGCGACCCGGCGAACCGTCCATCGTCCGACGCCCGTGCCGTTCGGCTCTGCGGAGGTAGGAGTTCGGGTCGCTGCGACATGAGCCTTCGTCGCCGCTGGACCGGTCGCGGCATAGGCCTCCGGCTGTGCGGGTGCGGCGGACGCCGGCAGTCCGGTTGGCAGCGAAAGGCAGAGCGCGAGGGCACCAAGGCCGACGCTGTGCTTGGTCAGGGTCATGTCGGCGTCTCCGGGGTCGTCGTGACAGCACCGACGCCGGGCCGGTTCGGTGTGCGCACCATTGTGGTGCACGCGAGGTCATCGGGACGGCAATCCGCGAACCCTCGCGTGGGTGGAATGGCCTGGGGCCGGTCGGCGGGCACGCGTGAGTCGTCGTGCTGTCAGTCGCGGACGGGTTGGCGAGGGAGCGCGTAGCCGACTGCCTGCCCGAGGGTGGCGATCTCGGTGTCGCTGAGCTTGTGAGAACTCTTCTGCAGCAGGCCGGTGAGTCGTTTGGGTGTGGTCAACAGCGTCTGGCCGACGCGTGGGGTCCCACGCCACCGCGTGGCGGCATCGTAGAAGCAGAATGCGGTGCGCACGGGGACTTCGGAACGCCCGAGCTCGCCGAGGGCCTCCTGGACCGACATCGCCTGGTTGATCACCCGGTCCAGGTACGCCGTGCGGTCTCTTCCTCGGATCACGAGGTGGGTGTAGTGGGACGAGAGGAGGTGCTTGCGCCCGCGGACGGCTGCCTGACCCCCGGAGCAGGTCTGGATGTCGATGACCCAGATGCCCGAGGGAACGATGGCGAGCAGATCGATGGGATCCTCGGTGCTGGTCGGCCCCAGGCGTCGCTGGAAGAGGAAGATGCCGGTGGGGACGGCGGCCTTGAGGGTGCGGGCGAGCTCGCGCGTCCACTCGCCACCATGCCCGTAGCCGTTGATGTCAGCGGGGTCGTCGCTCAACACACGGAGCAGCCTGCCGCCCTGGGTCGAGCGCGACATGGCCCGGTCGCGGGCGGCATCACGGCGCTGGGCCCGACTGTCTTTCGCTGCCCGCGCGGACGCCCGATCCGGGTTGGTCTGCATGGGAAAGTATGAGGTCAGGACGTGTGCTGTTGTCTCGCTTTGCGGCAAGAACCGTCCGATCGGATGACTCTGGGTGGTCGTTATGTAGCTGTTTGTAGCCATGAGTGCAGCTCCGGCAGCCCCGAGTTGAATAGGGGGTAGGGGTATCCGTAGAGTGGGTGGCGTCGCAACATCGTCGCCGCGCCCGCGGCCCAGCGAGGAGGCCCCCCATGACCAGTCCGCAGTCGCCGGGCTACGTCGACGACAAATCGGCATACCTGAAGCGGCTTCGCCGCGTCGAAGGGCAGATCCGTGGCCTGCAGCGGATGGTCGAAGAGGACAAGTACTGCATCGACGTCCTGACCCAGGTCTCCGCTGCCACCTCGGCACTCGAGTCGTTCGCGCTGTCGATGCTCGACGAACATCTGCGCAGCTGTGTCAGCCACGCCGTCCAGGAGGGCGGCCAGGAGGCTGACGACAAGATCACCGAGGCCTCAGCCGCGATTGCCCGGCTGGTCCGGTCCTGACCCAGGAGGCACCGCCTGATGACCACTGACCTCGCACACGGCCACGACAGCCAGATCCTCGACCTCGACGTCGGGGGCATGACGTGTGCCTCCTGCTCGTCGCGAGTCGAACGCAGGCTCAACGAGCTGCCCGGAGTCGAGGCCAGCGTCAACTTCGCGACCGGCAAGGCGCACGTCCGGTACGGCGAGGACGTCTCACCGCAACAGCTGGTGGAAGCGGTCGAGTCCACCGGCTACACCGCGATCCTGCCGAGCGAACGGCCGGACGCTGAGGCAGCGACGGACGAGACAAGCGCACTGCGCCGGCGGCTGGTGATCAGTGCCGTGCTGTCGGTACCCGTCATCGCACTGGCGATGGCCCGCCCGCTCCAGTTCGACGGATGGCAGTGGGTCAGCCTCCTGCTCGCAGTCCCCGTGGTGACGTGGGGCGCATGGCCGTTCCACCGGGCCGCCTGGACGAACGCCCGACACCGCGCGGCCACCATGGACACCCTGATCAGCGTCGGCGTGCTGGCCGCGTTCGGCTGGTCCCTCTACGCTCTCGTGCTCGGCGACGCCGGCGAGATCGGTCGGCAGATGGCGTTCCAACTCGCGCCGTCCCGGGGCGCCGGAGCCGGTGAGATCTACCTGGAGGTGGCGGCCGGGGTCACGACGTTCATTCTCACCGGTCGCTTCCTCGAGGCGCTTGCAGCCCGACGATCCGGCTCCGCCCTGCGTGAGCTGCTGGAGCTCGGTGCCAAGGACGTGGCGTTGCTGCGTGCTACCGACGAAGGTCCCGTCGAGACGCGCGTACCACTGTCGGCCCTTGTGGTCGGCGACACGTTCGTGGTTCGCCCCGGCGAGAAGATCGCAACCGATGGGGAAGTGGTCGACGGCCGTAGCGCGGTCGACGCCTCCATGCTCACCGGAGAACCCGTGCCGGTCGACGTCGGCGTCGGCGACAGCGTCGTCGGTGGCACGGTCAACGCGTCGGGCCGGTTGGTCGTCCGGGCCGCACGCGTCGGTGCTGACACGGCGCTGGCGCAGCTGGGCCGGTTGGTCGAGGCCGCGCAGAGCGGCAAGGCGCCGGTGCAACGGTTGGCGGATCGGGTGTCGGCCGTGTTCGTGCCGGCCGTCATCGTGGTGTCGTTGATGACCTTGCTCGGTTGGCTCGTGACCGGGCACACTGCCGAGCTGGCCTTCAGCGCCGCGGTTGCGGTGCTCATCATCGCCTGCCCGTGCGCTCTCGGCCTCGCGACACCGACCGCGTTGATGGTGGGGACCGGTCGCGGAGCGCAGCTGGGCATCGTCATCAAGGGTCCTGCCGTGCTCGAGACGACCCGGCGGGTCGACACCGTGCTGCTGGACAAGACGGGCACGATCACCGCAGGACGGATGAGCGTGGCGGACGTGCACCCGCTGCCGTCGACTGACGCGGCTGAGCTGTTGAGGCTTGCTGGGTCGGTCGAGGCCGCCTCCGAACATCCCATCGCGACAGCGATTGCACGTGCCGCGGCCGAGGCCGGGACTCTCGAGCCGGTCGAGCACTTCACCAGCACCGGGGGACTCGGCGTCGTGGCCGAGGTGGGCGGCCACACGGTGGCGGTCGGGCGTCGTACCTGGGTCGTGGACGAACACGGGCTGGCCTCCGACGGTGCCCTGGACGAGACCGTCAGGGGGGCTGAGTCGACCGGAGCCACGGTCGTGTGGGTCGGCTGGGACGGTGCTGTCCGTGGCGTCCTGGTCGTCGTCGACGCGGTCAAGCCCGAAGCCACTGAGGCTGTGACGGCGCTCCGGGCGCTCGGGCTGCGGCCGATGCTGGTCACCGGTGACAACCGACCCGCGGCCGCGTACGTGGCGGCGCAGGTCGGGATTGCTGCCGACGACGTGGTCGCAGACGTGCTCCCCGCCGGCAAGGTCAGCACGGTGGCGGCGCTTCAGCAGCAGGGCCGCGTGGTCGCGATGGTCGGCGACGGTGTCAACGACGCGGCTGCACTGGCTCAGGCCGATCTCGGACTGGCGATGGGCACGGGCACCGATGTTGCCATCGAGGCCAGCGACCTCACCCTCGTGAGCGGCGACGTGCGGAAAGCGGCCGTGGCCATCTCGTTGTCCCGGGCCACCCTGCGCACCATCAAGGGCAACCTCTTCTGGGCGTTCGCTTACAACGTCGCTGCGATCCCGCTGGCCGCGGCCGGCTTGCTCAACCCGATGTTCGCCGGGGCCGCCATGGCGATGTCCTCGTTGTTCGTCGTCACCAACAGCCTGCGGCTGCGCCGGTTCTCGGTCCGACACTGATGCAATGCGGCCCAGGGGTGTTTGAACGCTGAACTGTTGGGGACTGTTGAAGGGTTACGAAACAACGGTTCTGCGACAAAATCATCGAAAGCGGGAAAGCACCCATGAGTAGTCAACTGAGGGGCAAGAGGATCGCCTTCGCCGTTGCCGCTGAAGGCATCGAGCAGGTGGAGCTGGCCGAGCCGTGGAAGGCCGTGAAAGATGCCGGTGGCCTGCCCCAGATCGTGTCCAGCGCGAAAGGTGAGGTCCAGGCGTTCCACCACCTGGACAAAGCCGACACGTTTCCGGTCGATGTCACGTTCGGCCAGTCGAAGGTCAGCGACTTCGACGCCCTGGTGCTGCCGGGCGGTGTCGCGAACCCGGACGCTCTGCGGCTCGACGCTGAAGCGGTGGCGTTCGTGCGCGGCTTCTTCGAGGCCGGGAAGCCGGTGGCGGCGATCTGTCACGCGCCATGGATGCTGATCGAGGCCGGCGTCGTGGAGGGGCGCACGTTGACCTCCTGGCCCAGCCTGCGAACAGACCTGACCAACGCCGGAGCGACCTGGGTCGACGAAGAGGTCGTGCACGACCAGGGCCTCGTGACGAGTCGCAACCCCGACGACCTGCCGGCGTTCTGCTCCACGTTGGTGAAGTTCTTCGCGTAGCCGCCACCGCCGGGGCCGTGAGGCGGCCCTTACGATGGGGACCGGCGACGACGCGAGGTGGGTAGACGCTGATGGGTCGGATCAGGAGGGCCAGTACCAAGGCCGTCAAGTACGGGCCGCAGGCTGCGTTGGTGTGGAAGTACGCCGCCGCACCTGTGACCGCTGCTGCCCAGCGCACGTACGCCGCACACGCCAACCGCCGTACCGCCCTCAAGCACGCCGAGACGGTCAACGAGGGCGCGATCCTGATGGTGATGGACCAAGGCACGATCCACTGGGTCGTCTTCAGCGGCGGCAAACCGGTGGCGTCCTACCCGTCCGCTGCGACGTCGCTCGAGGCGCTCATCGCCGACGCCAACCTGACGAAGAAGATGACGCCGGACCAGTACCGGGCCAGGCAGGCCAGCGCCTCCAAGCGGCAGCAGGCCGTCGATGTGGCCAAGACGCTCAGCTCGCAGCTGCGCAGACGCCGTAACGACTTCGACTGACCTGCGGTCGCTTGCTAGACAGACTGTCGGCGTGCCGACTGGCTTGGCAGGCAGACTCGCGGCACACGGCTGTGGGTAATCGTGGTGAGCATGTTGGCGCCTGGTCGTAGCCGGCGTGGTCGCGAGAGTCGTCGTGAAACAACATGCGGCGCTCCCGTCTGGGCCTCTGAAGCAACCGTTCGCGCACGTGTCGACGCCGACTATCGAACTCGGTGCAACGAAGACCGATGGCTTAGAGCACCTGGTGCTGACCGGCAGCGCACCCGCGAGCATCACCGACGTTCGATCGACGGTGGCGATCCGGCCACGAAATACCTGGGCGTCATGATCGCAGGGCCGAAACGTGAGCCAGTGCTGACGCAGTCTTCGACCAGTACCCACCTCCGACTGCCACGCTGGGGCTGCTCGAGTCCGCCATCGGGCCGGTGCTACAGCCGGGCAAGGTCGGGTATGAGCTCCTGATCGGATTCCGGTTCGTCAAGGACACCGCCGCGTTCCGCAAGACTGTGCTCGTGTCGTACACCGTGGCTGGCCAGCGATACCGGATTGACCTTCGAGCGGGAATCTATGCCTGTCCAACCACGATGACTGAGCAAAATTGCAGGGTGGATACCGGGAAGGCGCTGGCGACTATTTGAGAGGATGCGGGATTTCCACCCCGTCCGCGAAAGGGAGACGCAAGCCACACCTGAGTCGATTGCGCCGACACCGGACGCAGCATCTCAGCACGTCGCACTAGGACGCCGGCAGGGCGCGGCGCCGACAAGCTCAGGACTTGTTGAGACCCCCGAGAAATTTCTCGGAATTCCCTTGTGGATAACGGGTTCTGGCTCGGCCGCTGATCCGAAAGTGTCGGTGGGCTGTTCTAGGTTTGTCCTATGAGTACGACGCAGGGACCGCCACCGGCCGTGGGCATCGACGATGCCTTCGGCCGTGGTTTCGCGGGGGTGCGTCGTGACCTCGGCGACCTGGTCGACACCCCCACCTGGTCGTTGGACGACGCCCGGCTGGATCGCCGGCTCGGTGAGGCGCTGGCGGTCCGAGCCGCTGCTCGATGAGCTGGTGGCCCGGCTGGTCGCCGAGGCCGATGACCGCAACCTGCCCCACCGCTACGGTGCCTCCTCGACGCGGGCACATCTGATGACGGCGCACCGGATGTCGGCCGGGGAAGCCTCCCGGACCGTCCGGACCGCCAAGCAGCTGCACGGCACCACCGGCCTGACCGAACCCACCCGTCGCGCCGTCGCCGCCGGGGCGGTGTCGGCTGAGCAGGGGGTGGTGGTCGCGGCTGCGGTCAACCGGCTCTCCCCGACCATCAAGCCCGACCAGGTCGAGGCCGCGCAGCAGGACCTGCTCACCCATGCCAAGACGTTGTCGTTCAGCCAGCTGCAGGTGGCGGCGAACCATCTGGTCGAGGTCGATCGACCCCGACACCGTCGACGAGACCCTGGAGCAGCAGCTCGCCGCCCAGGAACGCAAGGCGTTGGCCTCGGCCTGGTTCACCGGCCAGCTCGGGTCCGACGGCATCGCCCGCGGACGGTTCGCGCTGCCGAACCTGATCTTCGGCATGCTCACCAAATACCTCGAAGCCGTGACGTCACCCCGCCGGGACGCCACCGGCACCGGCACCGACGCCGCAGCGACTGATCCGCTGGCTGAGGCGACCGTTGCGGACCTGCCGTACGGGAACCGGCTCGGCCGGGCGTTGTGTGAACTGATCGAACACCTCCCCACCGACGGACACCCCCAACACGGTGTCGCGAACGCCACCATCGTGGTCACCGTCGACGAGGACAAGACTCCGGGCCGGGGCCGGGGAAGCCACCTTGGACACCGGTGGCGCGATCTCGATCGGGGAGACCCGACGGCTGGCCTGCAACGCCGGCCTCCTCCCCATGGTGCTTGTCCGGTGAGTCGAAGATCCTCGACCTCGGCACTGACCCGCCGCCTGTTCGACCGGCACCAGCGCCTCGCCCTGGCCACCCGTGACCAAGGCTGTGTGTTCCCGGGCTGTGAACGACCACCCGCCTGGACCGAGGCACATCACCGGATCCCGTGGAGTCAGGGCGGGGCGACCGACATCGACAACGGCTGCCTGTTCTGCTCCTTCCACCACCACCTCATCCACCAAGGCGAATGGGACCTGGTCCTCGCCCCCGACGGCATCACCGAAGTGATCCCACCGGCCAGCATCGACCCGCAACGAAGACCCATCCGCCACCAACGCTTCAAACCCCGACCCGGCTGAACACTCCGCTGATCGAGCCCTGTCGAGATCGCTCTGTGCGCTCGCACGGTGAATGGAAACTCGCCTGGGTCAGGACTCGTGTGAGTGGTGGGAGTTGGCGGCGGGCGTTGCGTACTGGTCTGGGAGCGATGGCCAGCGCTGCGCGGCCCACTCCGACCAGGTCGCGTGCTCAGGGGGGACGGGTGGAATTCGAGAACCTCGCAGCTCTTCTTCGTCCGGCGCTTGAAATTGAGCCCGCCACTGCGCAAGTTCGACGTCGCTCATGTGGAACGTTTGATCCGGCGCACCTGCGAACCGATTGGTGACACGACTGCGTTGTTCCTCGGGGTCGATCGGCAGGTAGACGACTTGGCTACGCGCGCCGACCGCGCCGGCGATCCAGCGGAGCGCTGATCGTTCGTCCTTACCCCAGAACCCGAAGTCGAAGACGACATTGATGCCCAGTTGCGCGGCCCGCATCCCGACCTGAACCAGCTTGCCCTCAACGAGGTCACGTTTGTCTGATGGGTTTTGGTCGCCGAACAGCACGATCTGCCATTCATCTGGCGTCAGCCGTAGGGCCGGCGCGCTGATCTCCAGTTGCTTCGCGTGAGTTGTCTTCCCAGCGCCAGGAAGGTCAACGATCAGGTAGACGAGGGCAGGTCGGACACACGGATACGTCGGCTCGGGGTTGCTGGTCTGCGTTCATACGGGGCTCCCAGGAGATGGCGGGCCAGGCAACGTCGAGCGGCCGCCCTTGCGGGGCGGCGTACCTTTGGGGTGATCGCACCCGTCGCTGGCGCCATCGGATGTTTGGAGATGTCATGGCGTGGATCTTCGTGGGTCTTGGCGTCGTCGCTGCCTTCGCCTCCATCGTGTACATGGAGTGGCGGTCATGGAAAGAGCCGGCGCGTGACGCGCTGATGGACGCACACGACAACTTGTGGAGCGGCAGCGCCAGCGCAATGACTGGCAATCACGACGCGAACCAGTGAGCTCCACATGTTGGTGCAGCTTGCCCAACACCCATGCAGACCACGCTGAGCGTGGCCACATTTCCTGACCGTCGCATTTCCTTACCAGGCGCCACCGGGGCTACAGGATCCACGCGATCTCTGTTTCGGGCGCGTATTGGCACACCGTGCCCGTCGACACGCTCGTACGCAGGTGCTGGGCGAGCTCCGGATGCCGCCCGTCGAGGCGCCGCAGGGAGTCCTTGATCCGCGCCCTGACGGTCTTCCGGGCCCGTTCCGTGGCGTCACCGAGCCGGCGGGGCCGACCGGCCAGGCCGGCGGCCTCCGTCAGCTGGGCGATGAGGGCGTCCCGCTCGCGATCGAGCCCGGCCGCCTTCGCGTCGTCGCCGTGGTCGAGCGCCGTCTCGATCAGGTCGTCCAGCTCAACAAGTCTGCGGCGGTAGGACTGCTTGGCGACGTCGTCGAGCAGCGGGTCCGCGCCGAGCCGGCTCACGGCCTGCGCCAGCGCAGTGTCGGTGGGATTGAGCAGCGCCGTCGCGGCCACCTCCGTGCCCGGCCGGCCGAGAAGTGTGTGCAGGTCACGCAGTCCCTTGGCATCGGGAACCGTGGTCGTCCGATCCGCGAACTGCAGCGTCCACACGAGCCCGTCGAAACGGAACACGTTGTCAGCTGACGCGAACTCGCCGCCGTCCGGCTGCCGACGCTGGACCGAGAGCTGCTGGATCCGCGCCTGGGCACGGCGCAGGCCGAGCTCATCCGCCTGCTCCGCGAGCTGCGCGAGGAGCTCGGCAGCGCCGGCCTCGTCGTCGCGCTCGGCGCGCGCCAACATGACCTCGGCGGTGCCGAGACGAGCCAAGAGCGACCACGGTGCGGCACCGAGCAGGTCCGCAGCCGCGGCGGCCTGGTCGAACCCGGCCAGGGCCTGGTTCCACTCCTGGAGCGCTGCGTCGAGGGTGGCGGCCCAGTAACGCATCGGCCCGTGGACGAGCACGCCACCGGCGAGCACCGCCCACGTGTCCAGGTAGGCGTCGACACTGTCTCGGGTCCGTCGGCACAGCTCCTGGTCACCCGATGCGACAGACAGCTCGGCCATGAAGGTGAGCCACACGAGCCCACCCCACCGGGGCCACCGGCGACCCAGCATCTCGACCTCGTCGAGACGGCCGAGCGCCAGTGCCGTCTCGCCCCGGTCCAGCGCCACCGTGGCCTCGATCACCAAGACGTGCTGGTCTCCCGCGTCCCGGAGCGACGACGTGAGCTCGTCGATCTCGTCGTAGCGGCCCTGGAGGCGAGCGAGCTGCCACACCTGGTCTGCCCAGACCCCCAGCCCGTCCACCTCGCCGAGCTGTTCGCCGAGGGAGCGGGCCTCGTCGATCACCCGTCGTGCGGCGTCGAACTCGCCGCGCAACGTCGCGAGGGCGCCCTGGCGGGACAGGGAGAGGTAGACGAACCGGGGGAGGTGGGATCGCTCGGCGAGCGCGGCAAAGGAGGCGAGCTCGTCCAGGCTCCGCGGGTCTCCCTGCTCGAGCAGCGAGACGAAGCGCAGCAACGATCCCTGGAGCTCGAGCTCACGGTCGGGGATCCGCCGGGACACGACGATCAACTCGTCGGCCAGCGCAAGCCGCTCACCTGCGGTGCCCGGTGCCCAGATGGCGTCGTGCCGGGCGAGCAGGCAGGAGCCCAGTGTGGCATCGTCGCCGCCGCCCCGGGCGAGTTCGACAGCGCGCGCACTGAGCCGCTCGGCGTGGTCACGATCGTCTCCGATGTGGTGGGCCCGAGCCCGGCTGGCCGCCGCCACGGTCTGCGCCGCGAGCGGTGACTCGGCCAGCGCGGGATCACTCGCCAGACCGTCGCTCGCCTCGTCGATGAGGTCCACGGCCGCGGCGGTGTCGAGGCCATGGCCGAGCTCCAGCAACCCGAGCGCGGCGCGGGCGAACAGCATCGGATCATGGCGATCACGAGCCTGCCGGCCGAGGCGTTCGTAGGTCGTCCGCGCCGCGACCAGCAGCCCCGCCCGCCGCTGCTCGACGCCCAGCGCCAGCGCGATCTCGACCCCCGCTTCGGGGGAGGTCGTCGGGTCGGCGTCGATCAGCTCCCAGACCCGGCTGTAGTGGAGTGCCGCTTCAGCTGCGGCCATCCGGGTGGTCGCCGACCGCGCGGCGAGCATGATCGGACCGACCGCCTCCTCTGTGGACAGGTCGGAACCCGCCAGGTACGCGTGGTCGGCCAGCTGGGCGGGGAGTACCGCCGCGCCCAACGTTGCACTACCGGCGACCGCTCGGGCGATGGCCGCGTGGGCGCGCCGGCGGTCCGCGGGAGCGACGGCGTCGCAGAGGGTCTCCCGCACGAGGTCATGGACGAACCGCAGCCGCTGGTCCGGGAGCCACGCCACCAGGCCTGCCTCGACACTGTGCCCGAGGAGTTCGCGTACGACGTCTGGCGCCTCTCGTCGGGCAGCCGCCACGACGTCCACGTCGAACTCGATACCACACAGGGCTGCGTGGGCGAGCAGGTCGACGGCCGCGGTCGGAAGGTGAGCGAGTCGCCGCTCGACGACCTCGCGGACACCCGGCGGCACCGCTGACAGTGACCCTCCGCTGCGCCACCACTGGGCGGTCTGCTCCACGAAGAACGGGTTGCCACCTGTGCGGCCGGCGATCGTTGCGGTCACGTCCGGTTCCGGTGACCGACCTGCCATCCGGGCCACGAGCTCGGCGATGGATGCCGGGTCGAGACCGGACAGGGGGACCGTGATCGCCCGCGCCTGGAGGCCGACGAGCAGGTCGGACGAATCCGGCTCCTCGGACGGGCGACACGTGGCGAGGACCACCACCGGTTCCAACGCGGTGTGCTGCACGAGGAACTGCAACAGCTGGACCGACGCGTCATCTGCCCACTGCAGGTCGTCGAGCGCGATGATGACCGGCCGAGTCGCCGCGACGCGCATCAACAGGCTGGCCACGGCGTCACTGAGTCGGAAGGCGTCGTCAACCGACCGAAGGTGATCCGAATCGTCCGCCGACGGCTCGCCGAGCAGCCGGTCGATCACCGGTCCGGAGGCGGACCGGACGGCGGACCACTCCTCCGCGGCGAGAGCGCGTTCGGCGGCCCGGACCACCTGAACCCACGGCCAGTACCCAGGAGCTCCCGTGCCGTCCCAGCACGCGGCCGCCAGGACCAACGCACCAAGCCGACGTGCATGATCGGCGGCTGCGGCGACCAGCGTCGTCTTGCCGATGCCGGGTTCGCCGGTGACGAGGGCCAGCGACCCGGCGCCCCCGAAGGCCCGGTCGACCGCGGCTGTGAGCACAGCCAGCTCGTGGTCACGGCCGACCAGGGCTTGCGTCGCCATACCGCTCATCGTGGTCCGATTCGCGTCGCGCCGCTAGATCCGATCTCGCGGCCGTCGGAACCGGTCTCGCGCCTTCTCAGAAAGGACCCCTGTCAGAGGAGGAAAGGTCATGACCACCATCGATCAGGAGCAGCGTGAGACCGAGTCGACCTACGTCGCACCGGCAGTGGACGAAGAGGCCCTGCTCGCCCTTGCCGAGCACGTCGGTCAGCACGCGACGGCTGCGGTGAACGCCGCACTGGTGTCACTCGGCGACCAGCTCGGACTGTGGCGTGCCCTCGCCCGGTCGGGACCGGTCACGGCGGGGGAGCTTTCCCGGCGTACCGGGCTGTCGGAACGACTGCTCCAGGAGTGGTTGTCCAGCCAGGCCGCCAACGGGTTCCTCGAGTACGAGGCCGCGCGGGACGAGTTCCGGCTGACGCCGGAGGGTGCGTTGGTGCTCGCCGACGAGGACACGGCAGTCAGCATGGTGGCGGTCTTCGCCGGGCTGCCGAGCATCATGGAGCTGATGCCCGCTCTCGCCGGAGCCTTCCGCACCGGCGAAGGCATCGGTTGGCACGAGCACGACGACTCCTTCTTCGCCGCACAGGAGAAGTTCAGCCGGCCGCTGCAGCGCGAGTTCCTGCTCGATGTGTGGCTGGGTGCTGTCCCTGGCCTCAGCGAGACACTCAGTCGCGGAGCGAAGGTGGCGGATGTCGGCTGTGGCTACGGCACGTCCACGATCCTGCTGGGGGAGCGGTATCCACAGGCTCAGATCACCGGCTTCGACTTCCACGACCAGTCGGTCGCGCATGCGCGGGCGACTGCCCGGGAGCGCGGCGTCGCTGACCATGTCACGTTCGAGGTCGCCGACGCACGCGCCCTGCCCGGATCCGGCTACGACGTGATCCTTCTCATCGACGCTCTGCACGACATGGGCGACCCGGTCGCCGCCGCCCAGCACTTGCGTTCGCTCCTGGTGCCGGACGGAGTTCTGGTGAGCCTCGACCCGGCCGCCGCCGACACCCTGGCAGACAACCTCGCGCACCATCCGATGGCCGGGCTCATGTACGCCGTGTCGACCTTCCTGTGTACTCCGACAGCCATCGCCCAGCACGGGCCGTACGCATTGGGTGCGCTGGCCGGTGAGAGCGCCATCCGGCAGGTGCTGACGGATGCCGGGTTCACCGACGTCCAGCGGGTCGGACCCGACCTGCCTTTCAACATGGTCGTCGTCGCGCGTCCCTGACCCGTCCAGCCGGCCAGGTCTGACCGCCTGGTCCGAGAGAAGGAGACCTGCCGTGTTCCTCGGCTCCTACCACTTCGACGGCAACCCGACGACCCTCATCGCCGCGTACGAGCGACTCAACGCGACCTTCCCCGCCGGGCAGCACGACGTCCGCATCTGCGTCGTGCGAGACGGTGGGATCACGGTCTACGACACGTGTCCGAGCCGGGAGGTCTTCGCCGGCTTCAGCACCGGATCCGACTTCTCCGCGGTGCTGGCATCGATCGGACTCCCACCACCGCGGGTGGAGCCGATCGGAGACATCCACGCCGCTCTGGTCGGACCTGCGTCATGACCACGCTGGCAGAAGAGCTCGCCTTTCTCGACGCGACCGCCCAGGCCGAGCTCGTCCGGGGCGGCGAGGTGTCATCGGTGCAGTTGGTCGAGGCTGCGATCGACCGCATCGAGGCGCTGAACCCCCGGCTCAACGCTGTCGTCACGACGATGTACGACCAAGCGTTGGAGCAAGCGCGTTCGACCCCGGGCGGCATGTTCCGTGGCGTGCCTTACCTGGTCAAGGATCTCGCACTCGAGGTCACCGGAGTCCCCTTCCACGAGGGGTCGCGGTTCCTTGCCGGCTACGTGTCCGGGTTCGACTCAGAGCTCGTGCACCGGCTGCGCGCTGCCGGTCTGGTGATCCTCGGCAAGACGAACACGCCGGAGTTCGGGATGGTGCCTGCGTGCGAGCCGGTCCTGTTCGGGGCGACGGCCAACCCGTGGGACCCGAGCAGGTCGACGTCCGGTTCGAGCGGCGGCTCCGCGGCCGCGGTGGCGGCAGGTCTGGTGCCGATGGCGCACGGCAACGACCTCGGCGGCTCGATCCGCTACCCGGCGTCGGCGTGCGGACTGTTCGGCCTCAAGCCGACCCGGGCCCGCATCCCGCTCGGTCCGGAGTACGGCGACGTCGTGAGCGGCTGGGCGGTCGAGCACGCGCTGACGCGCACGGTCCGGGACAGCGCTGCCCTGCTGGACGCGACGTCCGGTCCCGCACCCGGTGATCCGTATGTCGCGCCGCCTCCCCAGGGCCCGTTCGTGGCGGAGGTCGGGCGCGACCCCGGTCGGCTCCGGGTCGCGTACTCCGCGTTGACGGCAGCCGGCACGGCGGGGCACCCGGACTGTGTGCGCGCCCTCGAGGAGGCTGTCGAACTGTGTGACTGCCTCGGACACGAGGTGGTCGAGGCGCCCCTGCCCGGGCTGACGCCGGAGGCGGGAGCCGCGATCGGTGCGGTGTTCGACGCCGCGGTCTCCTGGATCCTGCGGTACTGGATCCGCCGCGTCGGTCGAGAGCCGGACGAGGACGAGATCGAGCCGCTCACCCGCGCCTACTGGGAGCGGGGTGAACGGATCACGGCGGGGGAGTACCTCAGCGCCATCGAGGAGCTCCAGAGGTTCTCGCGCGGTGTCGCCCGCTTCCTCACCGGCTTCGACTGCTTCGTGACGCCGACGCTGTCCACCCCGCCCGCCCTGCTCGGTCACATCACCTCGACACCGGACGACCCTTTCCGTGCGCTCCGCCACGGCGGGGCCACGGTGGAGTACGCCGGTGTGATCGCCAACATCACCGGGAACCCGGCCATGTCGCTACCACTCTCGTGGAACGACGGTGGCCTCCCGATCGGAGTCCACGTGCTGGGGCGCTTCGGCGACGAGGCGACACTCCTGCGCCTCGCCGGGCAGCTGGAGCGGGCGCGACCGTGGTCGCATCGCCGGCCGATCGTGCACGCCGAAATGCCGAACACGGTGCCAGTACAGAGCTGACCTTGGCCGGCAGCGGGCTCGGGAGGTCCGGTGGTCCGGTGGTCCGGTGGCCGGACGGCGGCCCCCACGGTCCTCGCGGTCTGGCAGGATCTCGGTGTGAGTGATGCCCGCACCGTCGACGGCACCCTCGCCCATCCCGAACCTGTGCCGGACTCGTCCGGGGAGCCCTGTTCGCATCCGCTCCTCGCCCTGTTGGCGCTGGCCATCGGCGGCTTCGCGATCGGGACCACGGAGTTCGTCTCGATGGGCCTGCTGCCGAACATCGCCCGGGGTGTCGACGTGTCGATCCCGGCGGCCGGCCATGCCGTCTCGACCTACGCACTCGGCGTCGTGGTCGGAGCACCCCTGCTCGCGACGCTCGGCGCACGCATGTCGCGGTACCGGTTGTTGTTGTGGCTGATGGCAGCGTTCATCGTCGGGAACCTCGCGTCCGCGCTGGCCCCCACCTTTCACACCCTGCTCGTGGCGCGGTTCGCCGCCGGTCTGCCGCATGGCGCGTTCTTCGGCATCGGAGCCGTCGTCGGGGCGTCCCTTGTCGCGCCCCACCGACGGGCGTGGGCGGTGTCGATGATGCTGACCGGTCTCACGGTGGCGAACATCGTCGGTGTCCCGCTCGGGACTCTGCTCGGTCAGAACGTGGGCTGGCGGTGGCCGTACGTCGCGGTGGCGCTGATCGGTGTGATCACCTTCGCGGCGACGGTCGCCTGGATTCCTCGCGACCGGCCGACCCACCACGCGACCTTCGCCCGCGAGCTCTCGGCCCTGACCAAGCTGCAGGTCTGGCTGACCCTCCTCATCGGGGCCGTCGGATTCGGTGGCATGTTCGCGGCGTACACCTACATCACCCCCACACTGACCACGCTCGGCGGCTTCAGCGAGCGCGCCGTCATCCCTCTTCTCGCGGTCTACGGCGTCGGGATGACCGTCGGCATGATGCTGGGTGGTCGGCTGGCCGACCGATCGCTACGGCGCACCCTGGTCTGGGGTCTGGTGTACGCCATGGTGATCCTCGGAACCTTCGGCTGGCTGGTCACCAGCCAGGTGACAGCGGTGGTGGGCGTCTTTCTGCTGGGGACAGTCGGGTCGCTGATCGTGCCCGCCCTCCAGACGCGCCTGATGGATGTGGCCCACGAGGGGCAATCCCTGGCCGGGGCGCTCAACCACTCGACCCTCAACCTGGCCAACGCGGCCGGCGCCTGGCTCGGTGGACTCGTGCTGGCAGCCGGGTACGGCTATGAGTGGCCGGCGCGAGTCGGGGTCGTGCTCGCGCTCGCCGGGCTGGGCGCCTGCGCCGTGGCCTTCGGGCTCGAAGACCGCAGCCGCCGCGGGTGAAGGTAGGCCCTCTTCGGTGGGGCGGGTGTCGGGCTCACGCAGGCGCGCTCTCACAGCCGATGAGCAGAACGAACGACTCGATGGGGAACTCTTCGGGCACACTCACCTCGGCTTCCACGCGGGGGAGGGCGATTTGCATTGACTCTGAATCGCTTGTGTCGGCGTCTGCCGCGAGTTGCACCCCCTTCAAGACCTCCACGTGACCCAACGGGAGTGCCCGGGCTGCCGACTCGATCGCGCAAGTGTCCAACCGTGCGTTCACGCTCGGCGGAATTTCTCCCGAAACCCTTGTGGATAACGTGTTCTGGGGTTCCTGGTGATCCAAGAGTGTCGGTGGTGGGTTCTAGGTTTGTCCCATGAGCACGACGCAGGGACCGCCACCGACCGTGGGCATCGATGATGCTTTCGGCCGGACGTTCGCGGGCGTGCGTCGTGAGTTGGCGGACCTGGTCGACACCCCGACCTGGTCGCTGGACGACGCCCCGCTGGACACACGCATCAGTGAGGCACTCGCGGTCCGCGCCGCCGCCGATGAGCTGGTCGCCCGGCTGGTCGCCGAGGCTGATGATCGCAATCTGCCCCGACGGTACGGTGCGTCCTCGACCCGGGCGCACTTGATGACGGCGCACCGGATGTCGGCCGGTGAAGCCACCCGGACCGTGCGCACCGCCAAGCAGCTGCACGGCACCACCGGGCTGACCGAACCCACCCGTCGTGCGGTCGCCGCTGGTGTGGTGTCGGCGGAGCAGGGGGTGGTGGTCGCGGCTGCGGTCAACCGGCTCTCCCCCACGGTCGAACCGGACCGGGTCGAAATGGCGCAGAAGGACCTGCTCGCGCATGCGCAAGACGTTGTCGTTCAGCCAGCTGCAGGTGGCGGCGAACCACCTGGTCGAGGTGATCGACCCCGACATCGTCGACCAGACCCTGGAACAGCAGCTCGCTGCCCAGGAACGCAAGGCGTTGGCGTCAGCGTGGCTGGTCGGCCAGCTCGGTGCCGACGGGATCACCCGCGGCCGGTTCGCGCTGCCGAACCTGGTCTTCGGCATGCTCACCAAATATCTCGAAGCCGTGACGTCACCCCGCCGGGTCGCCACCGGCACCGACGCCGCCCTACCGGCTGAGACGGCCGTGGCGGATCTGCCGTATGGCAACCGGCTCGGTCGGGCGTTGTGTGAGCTGATCGAGCACCTCCCCACCGACGGCCACCCCCAGCACGGGGTCGCGAACGCGACGATCGTGGTCACCGTCGACGAAACCAGACTCCGGGCCGGGGCCGGGGAAGCCACCTTGGACACCGGTGGCGCGATCTCGGTCGGGGAGACTCGACGGCTGGCCTGCAACGCCGGCCTCCTCCCCATCGTCTTGTCGGGTGAGTCGAAGATCCTCGACCTCGGCACCAGCCGCCGCCTGTTCGACCGGCACCAGCGGCTGGCGCTGGCCACCCGAGACCAGGGCTGCGTCTTCCCCGGCTGTGAACGTCCACCCGCCTGGTGCGAGGCACATCACCGGATCCCGTGGAGCGAGGGCGGCCCGACCGACATCGACAACGGCTGCCTCCTCTGCTCCTTCCACCATCATCTGATCCACCAGGGCGAATGGGACCTCACCCTCGCTACCGACGGCATCACCGAGGTGATCCCACCGACACGGATCGATCCCGAGCGAAGACCGATCCGCCACGAACGCTTCAAACCCCGACCCGGATAACCAGGTCGCTGCGCCTGGGTGCGACTCACTCCTGTCGATGAGCAGACCGCCCGTTCGGACTCACTCGTGGGGGCCGTCTCCCGTTCGAGTCGAGCGCTCGCGACTCAGATACCGAACCGGCTTGCCGAGCGACTCCGCGTAAGTGATCTCCCGTCGGGTTGACTCGCCTACGTAGCCGCCGGGATCCACGATGTACACCTCGTCAGCCAGGCGAATCTTGTGGAAGTGCACGCCGGCGAGCCGCGCCTTCAGATCCGAGCTGTCGGCCGTCCAGTCGTAGTCCGGCAGATCCGGGAGGCTGAACATTGCGAGGCTGATCACGACGCAACCTTCCAGGGTGAGCCGCTGGTTGACCTGCGCGAACTCAGCCTCAAACGTGGTCGAGCCGCAGAGCGTGATGACCTTCGCCTCACCCTCGGCCGACTGCGGCGCCTGCTGGTCCTCCATGAGGTTCATGATCGGTGAACGGCACGAGGAGTGCATCGCCGCCCCCTGGACGTCCGCACAGATCCGCGCCCGTGCGGGGCTCTTGCCATCTGTCGAGGCCGCCAACAGGCACACGCCGAGAGAACTACTTCGCGCCGGTCGGTCCGAGCTCGAGCAGCCGCGCCAACAGCGTCGCCAGGTGCACCGGGGTACGGCCACCGAGGTCGGCGCCACCGAGCTGGCTGATCTGTGTACGACACGAGAACCCGTCGGCGAGCACGTCGCCGGTTGGGTCGGCCACGAGGTACGGGCGGAACGACTGGTCGGCGCACGTGCGGGAGACCTCAGCATGACCCGCCTCGAAGCCGAAGTTGCCGGCCAGTCCGCAGCAGCCCTCGTCGACACTGTGCACGTCGATACCGAGACGCTCGAGCAGCGCGTGATCCGCGGCCGTGCCCGCGGTAGCGCGTTGGTGGCAGTGGAACTGGGCCACCACCGTTGACGGGGTGCCGTCGGAGTCATCGGCGGCCGTGGCCCGGGGCAGGTCGTGGCCGACCAGCACCTCGGCGAGGCTCGACACCCGCTGGGCCACCCGTGCCGGAGCGTCCGTGGCCAGGAGCGAGACCGCCTCCTCCCGCAGTGCTGACGCGCAGCTCGGCTCGAGCACGACGATCGGTCGGTCGTCACCGGCGTCGTCGAGGTCCGCCACGGCGCGCCCGAGGACCTTCCTGGCCCGGTCCAGCTGGCCGGTCGAGATCCAGGTGAGACCGCAGCACTGACCGGCCCCCGCCAACTCGACCCCGAGCCCGGCCGCGCGGAGCACCGCGACCGCGTCGGTGACGATGGCGGCATCGAAGCTGGCCGTGAACGTGTCCACCCAGAGCACGACGTCGAGCGCCGCTGACCCGTGCCCCGGGCGGCCACCTGCGCGTCGTGCCGGGCGACCGGCGAGGGCCGGGAACGGACGGGCCGGGTCGAGGCCGCCCAGCCGGCTCAGCCAGCCGTGGAAACGAGGACCCGACAGCACCCGGTTGGCCAGCACCGGCATGCGGCGGGCGGCGGCGAGCCAGACCGGTAGCCAGCCGAGCGCGTAGTGCGCGCGTGGTCGACGGTGACCGCGATACCGCTGGTAGAGGTACTCCGCCTTGTAGGTGGCCATGTCGACGGACACCGGGCACTCACTGCTGCACGCCTTGCACATCAGGCACAGGTCGAGCGCTTCCCCCACGGCCTCGTGATCCCAGCGGTCGTGGCTGAGGCGTCCCTCGACGAGGTCGGCCAGCAGGCGAGCCCGACCCCGAGTGCTGTGCCGGTCATCGCGCGTTGCGTCGTACGACGGGCACATCCCGCCGCTCGGGGACCGGCAGGCGCCCACGCCGACGCAGCGGCGCAGGGCCTTGTTCAGGTCGCCGTCGTCGTCGGCGTACGAGAACGCCAGTGGCAACGGGCGCCGGTGGGCCGTCGCCAGCCGTAGGTCGGAGTCCACCGGCACTGCGTCGACGATGACGCCGGGGTTGAGCAGCCGGGTGGGGTCGAACGCATGTGCGAAGGCGTCGAACGCGCCGAGGAGATCGGCGCCGTACATCCGCGACAACAACGCCGAGCGGGCGCGGCCGTCGCCGTGCTCCCCGGTGAGGGACCCGCCGTGCCGGACCACGAGATCGGCCGCGGCGGTCTGGAATGCCGTGTACTCCTGGCGACCGTGCGGAGTGAGCAGGTCGTGGTCGATACGGATGTGCACGCACCCCTCACCGAAGTGGCCGTACAGCACGCCCTCCCGCCCCCGGTCGGCGAGCAAGGCCCGGAAGTCGGTGAGGTACGGCGCGAGCGCGTCGACGGGTACCGCGGCGTCCTCCCACCCGGGCCAGCATTCGCGGCCGTCCGCCAGCCGGGTCGACAGTCCTGCGCCCTGCTCGCGGATCTGCCAGATCGCTCGAGCGACGTGTGCGTCCGGAGCCTCCTGCACGTCGACGGCGCCACCGTCAGCAGCTGCCCGGTGTACGGCGGCTGACGTGTCGGCCACCTCGTCGGCGTCACCGCCGATGTCGACGAGCAGCCACGCCTGACCACGTGGCAACGGGGGAGTGCGACCTGGTCCGCGGCTGTGCTCGAAGGCCCGGATCATCGCGATGTCCATGCCCTCGACCGTGAGCACGCCGGGCAGCACGAGGCCGGCGGCCATGGCGGCCGCATGCACGATGTCCTGGCACCCGATGACGAGCAGGCGCGTGTGGGTCGGGAGCCGGACGAGGTCGAGCGTCGCGGCCGTGATGACGGCGCACGTGCCCTCGCTGCCGACCAGCGCCCTGGCCACGTCGAAGCCCCGCTCGGGCAGTAGATGGTGCAGGCCGTAGCCGGAGATCTGCCGGTCGAAGCGACCCAGCCCCGTCCGGATGGCTGCCAGCGACCCGTCGCGCAGGTCAGTCAGCCGGCTGCTCAAGGCGTCGGGAAGGGCGGGCACGGTGCCGTGGCCCTCGCGGTGATCGCCGACGCCGGCGCGGGTACCGTCCGCGAGCACGATCTCCAGACCGCGCGTGTTGGCGGACGTGGTGCCCCACGCCACCGAGTGGGAACCGCACGCGTTGGTGCCGAGCATGCCGCCCACGGTGCAGCGGTCATGTGTCGAGGGATCGGGTCCGAACCGCAGCCCATGTGCCGCGAGGCGCTGCTGCAGCGTGTCGAGGACCACGCCCGGTTCGACCAGCGCCACCCGCTCGGTGGGGTCGATGGAGAGGACGCGGCCGAGGTGCCGGTGGAAGTCCAGCACCACGCCGGAGCCGATGGCGTTCCCGGCGATGTTGGTGCCGGCGCCGCGCGAAGTCACGGGCACGCCCTCGCGCCGACAGGTGTCGAGCACCGCGACGACGTCGTCCACGTCGCGGGGGAAGGCCACACAGGCAGGGACTACTCGATGGTTGGACGCGTCCGCGGCGTACACGGATCGCGTGCCCTCGTCCGCCGAGACCTCGCCACGGAGGCGGTCGGCGAGCATCGTCGCGAACCCCCGGTCCGGCGGCATCATCCAGACGTCCTCGGTCGTGGTCACCAAGCCACCGTAACCAGCGATCGGTCGCAGGCCGGCGGCGTGTACGACTTCCTGCCGTGGAACGACGGTGTCCGTGCGGGCGGGCTCTGCGAGACTGGCCGCGTGCATGCCGCCCTCTGGATCGTGGTCCTGGTGGCGACGGTCACCGTGGTCACGGGAGCTGCTCGCCGTTCGCCCGTACCGGCTCCCCTGCTGCTGACGCTGGTGGGGCTCGGAGCGTCGTACATCCCGAGCATCCCCGAGGTCGAGCTGACCCCTGACCTGGTGCTGATCGGCTTCCTGCCGCCGCTCCTGTACGCCGCCGCACTCGAGACGTCGCTGGTCGACTTCCGAGCGAACAGGCGACCGATCGCACTGCTGTCGGTCGGGCTTGTGATCGTGAACACGATCGTGGTCGGGCTCGTCGCGTGGTGGGTGCTGCCGATCCCGGCGGCGCCGGCCTTCGCGCTGGGTGCCGTCGTCGCGCCGCCGGACGCCGTTGCGGCCACCGCGATCGCCCGGCGCGTAGGCATGCCCCGCCGGATGGTGACGATCCTGCAGGGCGAGAGCCTCGTCAATGACGCGACCGCACTGGTGGCGCTGCGGACGGCGATCGTGGCCGCGGCCGGAACGATCAGCATCTGGGAGATCGGGCTGCGGTTCGTCGTTGTCGCGGCCGGTGGGGTCGCTGCGGGCGTCGCGGTCGCCTTCGTCACGGGCAAGCTGCGCCGACAGATCGATGACGAGGTGCTGGACACTGCGGTCTCGTTCGTCACACCGTTCATCGCGTACCTGCTGGCGGAGGAGCTGGGCGCCTCCGGCGTCCTGGCTGTCGTCGTGACCGGGCTGATTCTGGGCCACAAGTCTCACCTGATGCAGTCGGCGTCGTCGCGCGTCTTCGAACGCACCAACTGGGCTTCGGTGCAGTTCATGCTGGAGAACACCGTCTTCCTGCTGATCGGGCTGCAGGTGCGCTCGATCCTCGACAACGCGGCGAACAACTCACTCAGCACCGGTCGTATCGCCCTCGCCTGTGTCGCGGTGACCGTGACCACGATGCTGGTGCGGCCGCTGTGGGTGTTCCCGGCGACGTACCTTCCGCGGCTCATCCCGAGCGTGCGCGCCGTCGACCCCTTCCCTCCGTGGACGGTGCCGGCCGCCATCTCATGGGCCGGGATGCGTGGGGTCGTGACATTGGCCGCGGCGTTCATCCTGCCGGCGGACACGCCGCAGCGAGATGTGCTGATCCTGATCGCACTGGTCGTGGTGGGTGCCACCCTGCTGATCCAGGGGTCGTCCCTGCCCTGGTGGCTGCGACGGCTGGGTCTGTCGGGGCCTGACCCGGGCGAGGATGCGCTGCAGGCCGCCAGCGTGGCGCAACGCGCGGCGTCGGCGGGTCTGCGCCGGCTGGCGGAGCTGCGTACCGATGCCGATTCCGAGGCCGTCATCGAGCGGCTCGAGCGACGCAGCAACGAGCGCGCCGAGGCGATGTGGGAACAGCTGGGCAGCGCCGCCGAGACACCGAGTCAAGCCTTCGCCCGCCTGCGGATCGCGATGATCGAGGCCGAGCGACGCGAGCTGATCGATCTGCGGGACCAAGGCCTGGTCCCTGATGAGGTGATGCGTCGGGTCATCGCGGCCATCGACATCGAGGAGACCGTCCTCGACCTGGGCCGTACCTGGAGTGGAGAGGACCGCGACACGGTGCTGCGCTCTCCCGTCGTCGGAGGTGGCTGTGAGCACCTGGAAAGAGTGGTGCAGACGCCCGCTCCGAGAACGCCGAACGGATGCGAGGAGTGCCTGCGCGACGGGCTCGAGTGGGTGCATCTGCGGTTGTGCCTGACCTGTGGCCACGTCGGCTGCTGCAACTCGTCGGTGGGCCGGCATGCCGACGCCCACTTCGTGGAGACCGACCATCCAGTGATGCGCAGCTTCGAACCCGGTGAGGGGTGGCGTTGGTGCTTCGTCGACGAGCTGCTCGGCTGAGGCCGCCTGGCCGCTCGTGGCCGCAGGGCTGTGTCAGTCGTGGTGGCTGCGGGCTGCGGTGACGACGCGGTCGAAGACGGCCCGGTCGAGGGCAGCGCCCTCGCGGCGTACGTCGCGGGTGTCGACCTCGAGCAGCCGGTCGAGCCTGACCTCGCTGGGCCGGCGCTGTGCGTCCCAGCCGCCGGTGCCGATGTCCATCCAGTACCGGCCGTGCCCGGCCTCCCGGGCTGCGTCACGGTCGTGGTCCTTGCTGGTCAGCATGAGGCCGACGAGCTGCCTGCGTGCCCCCTCGCGGCGCCCGATGATCAGGATGGGTCGGTCCTTGCCACGGGAGGCGTCCTCTTCGTAGGGGACCCAGGCCCAGACCACTTCGCCGGGGTCGGGTCGGCCGTCGGTGCGGGGGGAGTACGAGATCGTGACGGGTCCGGCCGGATGGGCGCCCGGTCGCGAGGTCGGGCCGGTCGAGCCGGTCGGTGGGCGCCGGCCCGTGGACCCCCGGCGCGTCGTACGAGCGAGTCGCTCACGCGCCGTGCGGCTCACGAGCCGGAGCAGTCGCGCGCTCAGCGAATCGGGCATGGGCCTGCTTCCAGTCGGCGGCCTGCCTCGCGACACGTGTCTGAGGTCCGCCATTGCGAGGAGCTCACGAGGCAAAGCCTGTCTGAACAAGGCGCGTTTGCCTAGTTCACCAGCCAGCTGGCTTGTGAACTAGGCAAACGCCACGGCCAGGCGGGCTAGCAGCCGCAGCTGTAGTAGACGATGTCCCAGTGGCTGCCCTCGTTGGTGTAGACGTTGCCGGAGGCGGCCTGGTACATCGGGTAGCCGTCACTGCGGTAGCCGATGTAGCTGTAGTGCGAGGTGATGTAACTGTCGTTGCAGGTGGAGCGGGAGATGTCGACCTTGTAGCCGTTCCAGTGGCTGTAGGTGCCGCTGGCGTGGCCGGTCTCCGTGCCGCCCGTGATGTTGACCGCGCAGCCGCTGACGCTCTTGTAGGTCTTGATGCCGTCCACGGTCGACTGGTTGATCTGCTCGTACGACGTACAGGTGGAGTTGTTGCGATTGGTGCAGCCGCCACTCGACGAGCGCGTGATGCCCACGGCCGACAGCTGCGCCGCGGCCTGGGCGTCCGTGAGCTTGGTGACGGCGCTGGCCCCGGACATCGGGGCGACGGTGGCGACGACGAGGGTCACGACGCCGGCCGAGGCGAGCCCGGTACGACGGAGCAGGCCCGAGCGCGTGCGCGCTGACATGGGGGTGCGAGACATGTGCGTATCCGTTCTGCAGCGGGTGCGCTGCGTGGGGGAACTCTTCGTCCGCGGCAGGCGCCTCGTGGCACCCACCACTCGCCGTGTCTAGCAGCGGAGAGGGTCAAACCCTCGCCGGTACGTATCCTGGGGTCCTCATGTGCGCGCAGCCCTCCACCGTCGAGCCACTGCCGTTCACCATCACCTATCCCGATCAGCTGCCCGTCTCACAACGCAAGGACGACATCGCCGCGGCCATCCGGGAGCACCAGGTCGTCATCGTGGCGGGGGAGACCGGTAGCGGCAAGACCACCCAGCTTCCGAAGATCTGCCTCGAGCTCGGCCGCGGTCGTGAGGGCAAGGTGATCGGCCACACTCAGCCACGCAGGATCGCGGCGCGCACGGTCGCCGAACGCATCGCCGAGGAGCTCGCTGTCGAGCTCGGCAGCCACGTGGGCTACAAGGTGCGGTTCACCGACCGGTCCAGTGACCGCACCACGGTCAAGGTGATGACCGACGGCATCCTGCTCGCCGAGATCCAGCGGGACCGCGACCTGAGCGGCTATGACACGATCATCATCGACGAGGCGCACGAGCGCAGCCTCAACATCGACTTCATCCTCGGGTACCTCAAGCAGCTGCTGCCCCGACGGCGCGACCTGAAGGTCGTGATCACGTCGGCGACGATCGACCCCGAGCGGTTCTCCCAGCACTTCGACGATGCGCCGATCATCGAGGTCTCCGGGCGGATGTTCCCGGTCGAGGTGCGCTACCGCGAGCTCGTCGACGACCAGACCCAGGGCATCACCGAAGCGGTGACCGAGCTGATGCGCGAAGGCACCGGCGACGTCCTCGTCTTCTGCTCGGGCGAACGCGAGATCCGCGACGCCGCCGACGCGCTGAAGAAGCTGTCGCTGCCGCGCGCCGCCGGCACGCTGGAGGTGCTTCCCCTGTACGCCCGGCTCTCCGCAGCCGAACAACATCGGGTCTTCGCGGCGCACAGCACCCGACGCGTCGTGCTCGCGACCAACGTGGCCGAGACGTCGCTGACCGTTCCCGGCATCCACTACGTCGTCGACACCGGACTCGCCCGGATCTCGCGCTTCAACCCGCGCACGAAGGTGCAGCGACTCCCGATCGAGCCGATCTCACAAGCCAGTGCCAACCAGCGAAAGGGTCGATGCGGCAGGGTTGCTGAGGGCATCTGCATCCGGTTGTACGCCGAGGAGGACTTCGAGGCGCGGCCGGAATACACCGACCCCGAGATCCTGCGGACCAACCTCGCCTCCGTCATCCTCCAGATGACCGCGCTGGGTCTCGGCGACGTGGCGCGCTTCCCGTTCGTCGAACCGCCCGACACCCGCGCGGTGGCGTCGGGCAGGCAGCTGCTCGACGAGATCGGTGCGCTGACGAGTGAGCCGCCCTCGTCAGGACGCGGCCGAGGAAAGCGCGGACGCGGCCGCGGCGCCGGTCCAGCCCGTACCGGTCCCACCCGGCCGCGCCTGACGCCGCTCGGCAAACAGCTGGCGCGGCTCCCGCTCGACCCGCGCCTCGGCAAGATGATGGTCGAGGCCTCGCAGCGCGGCTGCCTGCGGGAGGTGATCACGGTCGTGGCGGCGCTGTCGATGCAGGACCCCCGAGAACGCCCGTCCGACCAGCAGGAGCTCGCGGACCAGAAGCACCGAAGGTTCGTCGACCCGGTGTCGGACTTCGCGGGCCTGCTCAACCTCTGGCGCTACGTGAAGGAGCAGCAGAAAGAGCTGTCGTCCAGCGCCTTCCGTCGCATGTGCAAGGCGGACTACCTCAACTACCTGCGGATCCGGGAGTGGCAGGACCTCGACAGCCAGCTGCGCCAGGTCGCCAAGCAGCTCGACCTGCCGCTCAACACCACGCCGGCAGCGGCCGACGAGATCCACCAGGCGTTGTTGTCCGGGCTGCTGTCGCACATCGGGATGCGGGACGAGGACAAGCGTGACTACCAAGGGGCGCGCGGGACGAGGTTCTCGATCTTCCCGGGCTCGGCGCTGTTCAAGAAGCAGCCGCCGTTCGTGATGTCAGCCGAGCTGGTCGAGACCTCGCGGCTCTGGGGCCGGATGAACGCCCGCATCGAGCCGGAATGGGCCGAGACGATGGCGGCCCACCTCGTCAAGCGCACCTACAGCGAGCCGCACTGGGAGAAGAAGCGTGGGGCGGTGATGGCATGGGAGAAGGTCACGTTGTACGGCGTCCCGATCGTCACCGAGCGCGCCGTCAACTACGGCCGGATCGACCCGGAGGTCTCGCGCGAGCTGTTCATCCGCCATGCCCTGGTGCAGGGCGAGTGGCGTACCCACCACCGGTTCTTCGCGGCCAACCAGGCCCTGCTCGCCGAGGCCGAGGATCTCGAGCACCGAGCTCGTCGACGTGACATCGTCGTCGACGACGAGACGATCTTCGACCTGTACGACGCCCGGGTTCCGGCCGAGGTGGTGTCGACCGCACACTTCGACTCCTGGTGGAAGTCCGAACGTCGCACCCGGCCCGACCTGTTGACCTTCACCCTCGACATGCTGGTGCACGACGCCGCCGAGGAGGTGTCCCACGAGGACTTCCCGGAGGTCTGGAAGCACGGGACCGACGAGCTGGCCCTGGACTACCGCTTCGAGCCCGGATCCGCCGAGGACGGCGTTCGTGTCGACATCCCCGTAGCGACGCTGAACCAGGTGGAGGCAGCCGACTTCTCCTGGCCGGTTCCCGGTCTGCGCGAAGAGCTGGTCGTGGCGCTGATCCGCTCGCTCCCGAAGTCACTGCGGGTGAACTTCGTCCCTGCGCCGAACCATGCCCGGGCGTTCCTGACGGCCGCGGTACCGGGGGAGGAGCCGCTGCTCGACGCGCTCGAGCGGCACCTACGGCGTACGACCGGGGTCGTCGTTCCGCGTGCAGCCTGGGACGTCGCCAAGGTGCCGCCACACCTCCAGCTCTCGTTCCGCGTGCTCGCCGACGACGGATCGGTGGTCGGAGAGAGCAAGGACCTCGACGCCCTCCGCCAGAACCTTCGATCCTCCTCCGTGGCCGCCATCGCGACGGCGGCCGGGGCGGTGGAGCAGACCGGCCTCACGAGCTGGGACTTCGGCGAGCTGCCGCGCACGTTCGTCCAGACCCGTGCCGGTCACGAGGTCCGGGGCTATCCCGCGCTCGTCGAGGAAGGGACCGACGACGGCACCGGGCCGGTGTCGGTGGCGATCCGGGTGCTGGCGAGCGAGGCCGAACAGGTCGCCGCGACCCGGCTGGGCCTGCGACGGCTGCTGATGCTGGCCGTTCCGTTGTCCAGCCAGTCGGTCATCCGAGACCTGGGGAACGCCGAGAAGCTGACGCTCGGGCTTGCACCACATCCGACGGTCGGCGCCCTCGTGGCCGATGCGTACGCCGCGGGCGTCGACGCGGTCGTCACCGCAGCGGGCGGCGCTGTCTGGGACCGACCGGGCTACGAACGGCTCGAGGCCGCTGTCCGGGCCGACGGGCTGCCGCGGACACGCGAGCTGATCGACCTGCTGTTGCGGGTACTTCCACTGGCTCATGACGTCCACCGAGAGCTGTCGGGCCGCGCGGAGCTGGCGCTGCTGCCGGCACTCTCGGATCTCAAGGGCCAGTGGGAGCGGCTTGTCCAGCCCGGCTTCGTGGCCGGTGCCGGGCACGAAGCCCTGCGGCACTACCCGCGCTATTTGGAGGCCATGGGCATCCGCCTGCACAAGCTGAGGACGGATCCGCGGCGTGACGCGGTGTTGCTCGGTCCGGTGGCGGCCGTGCAGACGGCCTACCTGAACCGTGTCTTGGCCCTGCCTGTCGGACAGCCGCCGGGGGAGGCGCTGGAGCGCATCCGATGGATGATCGAGGAGCTGCGGGTCAGCACCTGGGCCCAGGAGCTGCGCACTCCCCATCCGATCTCCGTGCAGCGCGTCGAGAAGGCGTTGCGCGACCTGTGACCTTGCCCGGACACGGGCTGTGGAGGGCCTGAGCTCGACGAGCCGACCGGCCTGATCCGGCGTAGAGTCCGGCGGTGAGTGAGGGAGGTCCGATGTCCAACGTGTTAGGTAGCACCGCCCAACGCACGGGGCGGCAGATCAATGACAGCATCTGGTTCGAGCGTGGGATCCGCGTGGGTCTCGTGGCCTACGGCATCATCCACATCCTGATCGGCTGGCTGGCGCTCCAGCTGGCTTTCGGCGACCACTCGGGTGCGCCGTCGCAGCAGGGTGCGCTCCAGCAGATCGCGCAGGAGTCGTTCGGCGGTCCGCTGCTGTGGATCATCGGGATCGGCATGCTCATCCTGGCGCTGTGGCAGCTCACCGAGGCAGCGTGGGGACACCGCAGCCGCGACGAGCCCAAGCGCACCATGAAACGGGTGAGCTCGGCCGGCAAGGTCGTCATCTACACCGCGATCGGCATCAGCGCCATCAAGACCGCCACGCAGTCCGGGTCGGGGGGCAAGAGCAACACCGACGGCATGACCGCGAAGCTCATGCACCAGACCGCCGGCCGCTGGCTCGTCGCGATCGTGGGCATCGTCATCATCGTCGTGGCGGTCATGCACATCAAACGCGGAGTGACCAAGTCGTTCACGAAGGATCTCGAGTCCGGGGCCACGTCGGGGGAGTCCGGGAGTGGCGTCGTCAAGCTCGGACAGGCCGGTTACATCGCCAAGGGTGTGGCACTGGGCGTGGTGGGCCTGCTGTTCATGTGGGCGGCCTGGGACCACAACCCGAAAAAGGCGGGCGGCCTCGACGTGGCGCTGCGCAAGATCCTCGACCAGGCGTTCGGGCCGGTGTTGTTGGGGATCGTGGCCCTGGGCATCGTCGCCTTCGGCCTGTACTGCTTCGCGTGGGCGCGGTACGCCGACACGAACTCCTGAGCCGCACCCACCTGACGCGGCCTGCGTCCTGGTTGCACGGAGCAGCCAGGACGCAGGACGCAGGACGTCAGCCGGCCGGGACGGGCACGGCCGCGCCGTCGCCCGCGGAGCCAGGACCGTCGTCCGGCTCCGCCCCAAGATCGTGCGACCCAGGCACGGTCTGTACGTCGTTGATCTCCTCGTGGCTCGCGTTCATGAACAGGAACACGATCACGGCGGCGATCCAGATCATCACGGCGCCCACGATGAACGCGTGGGTCGAGCCGTAGGCGAACGCGGCCTGCACGATGTCATTGCGTGACGGCCCGCCGGCCTGCGCGTTGATCGCCCCCGCGGCCTGCGCGCCGGCGCCGATCTCCTGCACCTTGTTCGTCGTCGCGTGTACCGCGACCGTGCTCAGCGTTGCCAGTCCGAGCGCTCCGCCAACCTGCTGCATCGCGTTGAGCACGCCCGAGCCGATGCCGGAGTCGTCGTTGCTGACCCCATGCACGGCGGTCAACGTCAGAGGGACGAAGACCAAGCCCATTCCGAACGACATGATCACGATCCACGGGAACAGGTCTGTCGCGTAGGACGCGTGGACCCCGATGTCGCTCAGGTCTGCGGTCTCGTAGGGGATCCGGGAGAACCCGAACAGGCCGATACCGGCGAGCAGCGTGCCGGTGCCGGCGAGCCACTTGGGGTCGACCCGGCTCATCAGGTTGGAGGCGATGCCCGCCGCGATCACGATTCCGAAGCTGAAGGGCAGGAACGCGAAGCCGGTCTTCAGGGCGCTGTAGCCCATGCCGTCCTGGACGATGATGCTCAGGAAGTAGAACATGGCGAACATCGCCGCGGGGACGAGCATCATGACGGCGAAACTGGTGCCGCGGGTGCGGTCGGCGAGGATGCGGAACGGCATCAGCGGCTCAGCGACCGTGCGCTCGATCAGGATGAAGCTCGCGAGCAGAACTCCGCCGGCGATGAGCGCGGACACGGTCAGCCCGTCACCCCAGCCGTGTGCCGGGTCAGCGGCGCGGGTGAGGCCGTAGACGATCGAGAGCAGGCCGAGCGTGCCGGACAGCGCGCCAGGAAGATCGAGCTTGACCCGCCGCGGGACACTCTCGCCGAGGAACGTGGGCGCCAGCAGGGCAGCGGCGATGCCGATGGGCACGTTGATGAGGAACGTCCAGCGCCACGAGTAGTCGGTCAACCAACCACCGAGGATGAGCCCGACAGCGGCGCCGGCTCCGGACATCGCGGCATACACGGCGAAGGCGCGGTTGCGCTCCTTGCCTGCCGGGAAGGTGGTGGTGATGAGCGCCAGGGCGGTGGGTGACGCGATGGCTGCGCCCAGCCCCTGCAGCCCGCGCGCCGACAGCAACGTGGCCTCGCTCTGCGCGAGGCCCCCGAGCAGCGACGCCAGCGCGAACACGCTGACGCCGAGGATGAAGATGCGCCGCCGGCCGAAGTAGTCACCGAGGCGACCACCCAGGAGCAACAGTCCTCCGAACGCCAGGGTGTAGCCGGTGATGATCCAGGACTGTCCTGCCTTGCTGAAGTCGAGGTCGCTGGCGATGTAGGGGATGGCGATGTTGACGATGGTCGCGTCGAGCACGACCATCAGCTGGGCGATCGAGATCAGTGCAAGAGCGATCCCGAGGTGCCGGTGGCCGTGGTCGGCTGCGGCCTCCTCGTGCGGTTCGATTCTGGTCGACATGGTGGTCCTTTGCTGGTTCGGGGCGAGCTCGGGAGAGCCCGCGGTGGTGAGGTGCTGGCAGTGAGCGGGTGGTGGTCAGGGTGAGAGGTCGTTGCCGGGTGGCTGGCGCGGAGCGACCGCAGCCGGGATGACGATCTGGTCGATGATGGCGATGACGGTCTCGTCGTCGACGGGCAGCCGGAGAACGAAGAAGCGGTGCAGGATGACGGCCGCCAGCACGTGCGCCATCAGGTCGAGATCGACGTCCGGTCGGATGTCGCCCCGCTGCTGGGCGCGTTCGTAGACGCGACGAGCCGCGTCGACCTTCGGACCCAGGAAGCGCTCGTGGAATGCGGTGGCGAACTCGGCGTCGTGATGGAGCGCGGTGATGACGCTCGCCATGACCGCCAGGGTGCTCGTGTCGTTGAGCCCGGACTTGTCACAGGCCATGACCAGCAGGTCGCCACGGAACGAGCCGGTGTCAGGAGCCTCGAGCAGGGGTGCCCCGCGGGCGCGCAGCAGCGCGTCGATGACGAGCTCGGACTTGGTGGTCCACCGGCGGTAGAGCGTGGCCTTGCTGGCCTTCGCCGCGATGGCCACCCCGTCCATCGTCAGTCGGTCGTAGCCGGCGGTGGCGAGCAGCCGCAGGGTGGCATCGAGGATGTCCGCCTCGCGATCCCCCTCGATCCGCGGGCGTTGGGTCCGCGTCTGCGAGTCGGCCATCATGGCGTTGTCACCCCTTGGTTGCTCGCCACATGAAACGAAACCGTTTCGTTTCATGTGCACCATATTCGGTGCCTCGGATCCGAGCAACGGATTTTCCGGAGACCCCGATCACGTTCACCAAGATCCAAGCAGCGGCCGCCGACAGAACATTCCAGCGGCCTGGCCGTGTTCGCCCTGAGCGCAGACACAGGCCCTGGGTGGGCTCAGCGATGGGGCACGTACGCGATGGCGTCGACGTACGACAGGCCGCTGAGCTCGAGCAGGTCGACGATGATCGAGCGCAGCTGCCCGAGCACGACGGCTGCGGAGAGCGTCAGCGGGGGACTGGCGGTCGCCGTCTCCTCGGCGATGGCGATGAGCTGCGGCTGGGCGGAGTCGGGTGGCCGGTTGTCGGCCAGGTCCTGCCCCATCTCCTCGGCCGCATCGGCAATGCCGTCGAGCAACACGAGGTAGTCCGGCGGCATCGTCTCGTCGAGACGGGCACTGACCAACACCCGACGGACGAGCACCCGGGTGTTGCGGATGGCCCGGTCCAGCGGCCCGACCAGCTCAGACATGGAGCGCACGTGCGGCCGATGTCCACGGCGGAACGGCGAGGACCGCACGACCTCCAGCCCCTCACTCGCGGCCGCCCGCAGCTCGTCGAGCAGGGCCTCGGTCTCGCGTGCCCGTGACAGCGTCAGCTCTGCCTGTTCGGAGTCGACGTCGAGGGCGCTCTGCCGGGCCGCCCGCAGCAGCCGGGCGAGCTCGAGGGTGACCTTGGCGGCCTGCTCCCGTGGACGTCGCAGGGGGGCGCCCGGCACGATCGTGGCTGCCAGCAGACCCACGGCACCGCCGATGAACGCGTCGCCGATCCGGCTCGGTGCCTGGTCGAGGGGCAGCAGCGTGGTCACCACGATGGCCTGGACGGCGGCCTGGCTCACGAAGAGCTGGCCTGCGTCGAGCAGGATCGCCGCCGACATCGCGATCGCGACGACCGCGACGATCTGCCAGGAACCGTGACCGAAGAGGTGCTTGAACAGGTCGGCGATGAGGATGCCGACCGCGACACCGACCGTGACCTCACCGACGCGCCGCAGCCGTTGTCCGTACGACGTGCCCAGGCACAGGAAGGCCGCTACCGGAGCGAAGAACGGTGTCGGATGACCGAAGACGTCGGCGGCGATCACCCAGGCGACGCCGGCGGCGACCGCACACTGGCCGATCATCCAGGCCTTCGACCTGAGCCGGCGGAAACGGGCAGCCACCGACAGCCTGCTGCGCTCGATCGCCTGGTCGCTGAGCGCCGACAGGTCCATGTGCCCATCTTGGCCACGTCCGCCGTGCACCCGCCACTCGGTACCGTTAGCCGGACCAGCACGTGTCGACGCGGGTCCTGGCGGGTATGAAGGTCGGATGCAGACACCGACGACACGTCGCCTCGGGAACCGGCAGGTGAGTGCCATCGGCCTGGGCGCGATGCCGCTCACCATGGACCAGCGTCCCAGTCAGTCCGACGCGGTCACCACGATCCACGCCGCCCTGGACGCCGGAGTGACCCTCATCGACACCGCCGACGCGTACACGTGGGCGCAGCGTGGTCCAGGAGCCAACGAGGAGGTCATCGCGCTGGCGCTGGCGTCCTACGGCGGTTCGATCGACGACGTCCTGGTGGCGACCAAGGGCGGACACACGCGCGACGGCGCCGACTGGGGCCTGGACGGTCGGCCCGAGCATCTGCGCCAGGCGTGCGAGGCATCGTTGCGCAGACTCGGAGTCGAGACGATCGGCCTCTACCAGCACCACCGGCCCGATCCGTCCGTGCCGTACGACGAGACGATGGGTGGGCTCAAGGTCTTGCACGAGGCCGGCCTCATCGAACGCGCCGGTATCTCCAACGCCGACGAGGACCAGATTCGGCTGGCGCACAAGATCCTCGGGGACTGCTTGGTCTCGGTGCAGAACCAGTTCTCACCGTCATTTCGCAGCAGCCGGTCCGAGATCGACGTCTGCGAGGAGCTGGGCCTGGCCTTCCTGCCCTGGAGCCCGCTCGGCGGCATCCGCAGCGCCAAGGCCCTGGGCGACACCCACTCCGCCTTCCACGACGTGGCCGAGCGCCACGACGTGTCACCCCAACAGGTCTGCCTGGCGTGGGAGCTCGCGTTGTCTCCGTGCGTCATCCCGATTCCCGGCGCCAGCCGCCCGGCTTCGATCGAGTCGTCCGTGGCGGCGTCCCGGCTGGAGCTGAGCGCGGCCGAGCTCGAGCGTCTCTCGGCGGCCTGAACCGGGCACAACGGGACGTTCGGGCAGCTGATCTGACCTCTTGGTGACCCACACGTCACACGCGGTGAGACCACGCACGATACGGCCGTCCGGCCGGTCGTCGAGACTCCGCAGAAACTCAGGTATGGACACGGCGTCGTGACTTGCCCGTGACCTTGACCTGGGTTAGCGTCGTCCCGGTCTCACCACCTGGCGAGACGTCGTCTGCGGTACGCCGAGTCCTACCCGCCGCGGTCGGCCTGCTGTCCCATGCAGGGGTAGGAGCGGGGGACCCGTGAATTCGGCGTCGAGACAACTGGTTCCGACCGGTTGCCGAGACGTCTCGGGGTGAAGCCGAGGTCATGCACCGTGGCCGCGGCCGGGCGAACCTTTCCGTCCGAACCCGACAGCTCACTTCGTAGGCGGCCGAGAGGTCTGACCCATGGCTCACGAGCCACGCCACCGCACGCGCAAGAAGCGCCCCCTCCGCCAGCTCGCAGTCCTCGCCACGGCTACCGTCGCCGTCGCCGCCCCCATCTCCTCCAGCCTCTACACCGCCGATGCCGCCAGTGGCCGCACCTGGGACCGGCTCGCCGGTTGTGAGTCCGGTGGCAACTGGCACATCAACACGGGCAACGGCTACTACGGCGGCCTGCAGTTCAGCGCCGGCACGTGGACCAACAACGGTGGCGGCAAGTTCGCCCCGCGGGCCGATCTCGCAACGCGCGAGCAGCAGATCGCCATCGCCGAGCGGGTCCTGCACGGGCAGGGCTGGGGCGCCTGGCCCGCATGCTCACAGCGTCTCGGACTCGACGCCAGTGATGCCCGCGCTCGCGACCAGAAGCTCAATGCCAAGTACGTCCACCGCTGGCAGTACGAGAAGAACCAGCGACAGGGTCACACGGCACCGTTGAAGGCCGTCTCGGTCAACTGAGCTCGTCGTCGAGCGAGGGGCTCGCCGCCCTGCGTCAGCGCGAGCGCTTGAGGAAGGTCGCCGCCACGCGCAGCGCCTGGTCTGCGGGCTGCTGGCCGGCCGGGTAGTTGTAGTCCTGGCCGACGCTGTGGAACACGACGTAGCTGATCACGTCGCCGTCACGGACGTACCCCTCGCCGTTGAAGTAGCCATCGTCCGGGTGACCCTCCACCGGTCCGTAGCTGACCAGCCGCTCGTGCCCGGGACCGACCACGGTGTCGACGGTGCTGTCCGCACTGACGCGTGCCCGCTCGACGCCGGGTTGCTTGCGCACGTTGCTGCGGCAGGTGGCGAGCCATTTCGCCAGGACCGACTCGGCCATGGTGGCGGTCTGCTCGTCCGGGAAGACCCCCGTCGTCAGGGCTGCCGCGTCGTCGGGGGCGTCAGAGCGGGAGTAGACTGGTGGTGTATTCCGCCACGGCGCCGATCGCCGTCAGGGACGCGCGCTGGCAGCGCGAACTCGCCACGCCCTCCGGTGGGGGGAAGTTCCAGCTCTGGACTCCATCCCAGGTCCATGGCTCGTTGAAGCCCGGCATCCGTCCCATCGGGATCTTCGACTGTCGGGCCCGAGCCGCCGAGCTGTCGTCCCGCGTCGTGGGCCCGGAGGTGGTCGGAGAGGTCTCGGTGGTGCCGCCCGGCTCGCTCGACTCGTCGGTGGTTGCCGGTGTCGTGGCGGGCGGGTTGGATGTCGTGCTGCCGTCGGTCGGGGTGCTGCCGGCGTCATCGGTGGACTGTCCGTCGCAGCCACTCAGCGCCAGGGTGGCGGCCAGGGCCAGCCCGGCGTACGTGGCGGAGCGGTGGCGGCTCATCAAGTGACTCCTCGCAGAAGCGGGGCCCGGGGTCTCCCTCCGGGCGGTGGGACGTGGTCAGGATGTCAAACTCGTTGGCCCCGACCGGACCAACACGCGGGAACGCCGCGGGGTGGAGCCACGGCTCAGCTGCCGGCCGACACCATCAGGGTTTGCGGAATGGCCTGGGCCTCGGCACCGGCTGCGTACGTCTTGAGGGTGTGGGCGCCGGCGGCCGTGAGCTCGACGACGACCTCGCCGCTTCCGTTGGCGGCTGCCTCGGCGGTCCCGACCGTCTGACCGCTGGGGTCGAGCACCTCGAGGTAGTACTCGGACGACGCGTTGTTCTCGAGCTTGAACTCGATCTTCTCGCCGACCTGGGCCGTGAGTGCCGTGACCGCCTTCGGGGCGCCGCTGGCCTCGATCTCGACCTCGATCTCGCGGTCGTAGGCAGCTTCGGAAACAGCTGGTGACTCGTCCGAGCCGTCGCCGGTGACGGTGAGCTCGGTACGGATCCCGTCTCCCTTCATCCCGGGTTTGCAGGCGACCTGGTACGTGCCTGCGCTGAGGTTCGCCTGGAGGTCGCGGGACGTACCGGGGCCGACGTTCTCCACCTCACCCATGATCTTGGTGAAGGCATCCCCGTCCTTGCCGTAGACGTACACCTCGGTGACGTCACTCCCGGTGTTCTCGACCTTGAACGTCACCTTCCCAGCCGGGAGCGTGGTGGTGGAGACCGCACAGGTCGTGTCGCCGGCCTTGACCTCGGGGCCCGTGCTGTTCGACGACGAGTCGCTGCTGCAGGCGGAGAGCCCGCCGAGCAGGGTGAGTCCGGCGATCAGCAGGGCAGGGTGTGGAGCAGGCATAGGAGCAGGAACCTCACAGGTCGGTCGGGTCGGGTAGTCGTACGGCGGTGCAGGGGCGAGGGATGAGTGGCGAGGTCAGGCGCTGACAGACGTCGTCGCCGCCGGCTGTGGAACGGATGGACGCTTCTTGCCTGGCCACAGGAAGGCGGTCATCACCGTCACGAGGTACGTGATCCAGACGCCGAGCTCGACGGCGCTCGGCTGTGGGTTGAAGTTGAAGGCTCCCTTGAGCAGCGTGCCGTACCAGGACGAGAGGGGAACCTGCGCGCTGATGTCGAAGACGGTGTTGGTGAGCCCGGGGACCCAGCCCGCCTCCTGCAGGTCGTGGAAGCCGTAGGCCAGCACCCCGGCGGCCACGACCACCAGACCGATGCCGGTGTACTTGAAGAACGACGCGAGGTTGATCCGGACCGCGCTCTTGTAGAGCAGGTAGCCGAGGACCACGGCGCTCAGCAGGCCCAGTGTGACGCCGAGGAACGGCCGGGTGCCGGTGGTCGCCTGGGTCGTGGACCACACGAACAGGGATGTCTCGATGCCTTCGCGAGCCACCGACACGAACGCGATGAACACCAGCGCCACTCGACCCATGGTCAAGGCGTCGGAGAGCTTGCCCTCGAGCTCGCGCTTCATGAACCGGGCGGTGCGCTTCATCCAGAAGATCATCCAGGTGACCAGCCCGACGGCGAGGATCGACATGATCCCGCCGAAGGCCTCCTGGGCCTGGAACGACATGTTGTGGCTCGTGAAGGTCAACAGCGCGCCGAAACCCAGGCTGAGCAGGACGGCGACGAGGACGCCGGCCCAGATGTCGGGGAGCCGGTCCTTGCGACCGGTCTTCACGAGGTAGGCCACCAAGATGCTCACGACGAGCGTGGCCTCGAGTCCCTCACGAAGGCCGATCAGGTAGTTGGCGAGCACGGCTTTCTCCTGCGCGTTGTCCAGCGAGTTAGGTGAGGCTTACTTTACGCAGAAGAATTTACGCAACACAAGTCGGAGGTAATTACCGCCGGAGGCCGGATCAGGCGTCGGTGTCGGCGACGAGGGCGTCCGCCAGCGCAGGCGCGGTGAGCGTGACCTGCCACGGACGGGCGCCGACACCACTCAGGAACGCGGCGACGGTCTCCACCCTGGCTTCATCGGGTGGCTTCCAGGCCAGCCGACGTACGGCGTCGGGCGCGACCAGGTTCTCCTGCGGCACGTCGTGCTGTGCCGCCAGCCCCAGGACCGCCTCGCGGCACCGGGCGAGCCGAGCAGCCGCGACCGGGTTCTTGTCGGCCCAGGCGCGCGGCGGCGGTGGCCCGTCATGCTGCGGAGACACCGTGGGCAGCGCGTTGTCCGGAAGAGCAAGCGCGTCGCTGATGATCTGGGCAAAGTCACGGAGGTAGCGCTGACCGCCCCTGGTCGCGTACCCCTCGACCCGCGCCAGCGCGTTGCGTGAGGTGGGGGCTGCGGCCGCGGCTGCGACGATCGCGCTGTCGGGGAGGATCCGACTCGCGGTGACGTCACGGGTGCGCGCGATCTCGTCACGGCGTTGCCACATCGCTCGGACGATCGCGAGCCCGCGACGGCCTCGAACGCGGTGGATGCCCGACGTACGCCGCCAGGGCTCGGCCCGCGGGGCGGGTTCGGGGTTGGCGACCCAGGCCGCGAACTCCTGGCGCGCCCACTCGGCTTTGCCTGCCTCTTCGAGCTGGTCGGCGAGCACGTCCCGCAGCTCGATCAGCTGCTCGACGTCAAGCGCGGCGTACAACAACCAGGGCTCGGGCAGTGGTCGTCTCGACCAGTCGACCGCCGAGTGTTCCTTGCGCATCCGGAAGCCGAGCAGCTCCTCGACCAGCACGGCCAGCGCCACCCGGGGGTAGTTCAGCAGCCGGCCGGCGAGCTCGGTGTCGAAGAGGTGGGTGGGCCGCATGCCGACTTCTGCGAGGCAGGCCAGGTCCTGGCTGGCGGCGTGGATGATCCATTCGACGTCACTCACCGCCGCGGCCAACGGCTGCAGCGCCTCATGGGGGACCGCGCCGAACGGGATGGGGTCGATGAGGGCCGTGCCGGCACCGTTTCGCCGGATCTGGATCAGATAGGCGCGATGTCCGTAGCGGTAGCCGGAGGCGCGTTCGGCGTCGATGGCGAACGCCCCACTGCCCGCCGCGAACTGGTCGGCGGTCTGCTCCAGCCCCTCGATCGAGTCGATGACCGGCGGCAGGCCGTCCCGCAGCTCGAGCAGGGGCGCCAGCGGAGCCTCGGGCTCAGGCGGTTCGGCCTCGATGGGGGCTGTGGGGGCTGTGGGGGCGGGGACGACAGGGTCGGTCGGCTCGCCGGACGTCATCGAGCCCGCTGGCCGCGCCGGTTCGGCATTGCGACCACTCCGGCGGGCACCGGCGGGAGCCCCGCGGCGATGCACAGCAGGTCGCCCCACGCCTCGACGTGAGAACGGATGTCACCAAGAGGCGTCCAGGATGCACGGACCTCGATCTCGGCGTTCGCCGGATCGCCCTGCATCCCGCCGAAGCTCTCCGAAGCCACCCGCGTCACGGTGCCGCTCGGAGCGACGTACTCGGCGTGATGGGTGGACGAGTGCCTCGGCGAGCCAGGTCCAGCCGACCTCGGACAGCAGGGGATCGGTCACCATCTCGGGGTCGATGTCGGCACGGACGTAGGCGACGCACCGGAAGACGCCTTCCCAGGCGTCGTTGCCGGCCGGATCGTAAAGCAGCACCAGGCGGCCGCCGCCGACATCCTCGCCCCCGACGGTCACGTCGGCAGTCAGAGCCGCCGAGTAGGGAGCGATCCGCTGCGGGGCGGGCATCTCTTCACTGAAGATCTCAGGGCGCAGCCGCGCCGACCGGAGCTGATCGAGAGCCTTCTGGAACTCTTCCGGCGGCGCGTCGACTTCATTGCGCGCGGCCATGGTCTGAGCGTAGGTCCTCTCCGCGGCCGCGGTCCCGCCCGACGCGCCGATGGGCGAACGGGCCTTTCCCGGTCCGTTTGGGCTGCGTGCGAGGATTCCTGGCGTGATCACGAACGCCTCCTCGCCCACGAACAGCGCCCTCGTGCGCGCCGCCCGTGGCGAGCGGACCGAGCACGTGCCGGTCTGGTTCATGCGCCAGGCGGGACGCTCGTTGCCGGAGTACCGGAGGTTGCGCGAGGGCGTTGCCATGCTCGACGCCTGCATGCGCCCGGACCTCATCGTCGAGATCACCCTGCAGCCCGTACGCCGGCACGGTGTCGACGCGGCGATCTTCTTCAGCGACATCGTGCTGCCCCTCAAGGCGCTCGGCGTCGACCTTGACATCAAGCCGGGCGTCGGTCCGGTGATCGCGTCGCCGGTTCGAGACCTGGCCGGTGTCGACGCGCTGCCCGAGTTCGATCCGAGCCGGCTCGAGTTCGTGACCGAGGCGGTCGGGGCGCTGGCCGGGGAGCTCGGCAGTACGCCGTTGATCGGCTTCGCCGGGGCGCCGTACACCCTCGCCTCCTACCTGATCGAGGGCGGCCCGTCGAAGGATCACGCGACGACGAAGGCGCTGATGCGCAGTGCGCCTGACGTGTGGGCGGCGTTGCTGAGCCGGCTCGCCGAGATCTCGGCCGGCTTCCTGCGCGTGCAGGTCGAGGCCGGGGCGTCCGCGGTCCAGCTGTTCGACTCCTGGGCCGGGGGACTGTCGCCTGCCGACTACCGCGCCCACGTGCTGCCGTACTCCGCCTCCGTGTTCTCGGCGATCGCGGATCTCGACGTCCCCCGGATCCACTTCGGCGTCGCGACCGGAGAGCTGCTGGCCGACATGAGCACCGCCGGCGTCGAGGTCATGGGCGTCGACTGGCGGGTGCCGCTCGACCAGGCGGTCCGCAGGATCCAGCCGGGCCAGGCCGTTCAGGGCAACCTTGACTCGACCCTGGTCTTCGCGCCCTGGGAAGTGGTCGCTGAGGCGGCACGGGACGTCCTCCGGACCGGACGGGCGGCACCGGGTCACATCTTCAACCTCGGGCATGGGGTGCTTCCCGACACCGACCCGGACGTGCTCACCCGCATCGTCGACCTCGTGCACTCCCTGGACGGCTGAGGCCGAGCGGGTCAGGCCTCCTTGGCCGGTGACTCGTGCTGCGGTGCCCACCGGCGTACGGACCAGAGACCCGACGCCGGCGAGCAGCAGGATGACCGTGCCCAGCGGGAGCGCGAGGCCGAGGCCGTGTCCGACCGCGACGATCGTGGTGGTCATGGCTTCCCAGCCCTGGCGGATCCCGGCCAGGAAGCCTGCGTTGTCGTCGGAGGGCTTCGGCGTCAGCCCGGCCGGAGGTTGGTCGATCGTGACGGTGATCGTCGAGAAGGTGGTCCGGTCGGCGAGTGAGCGCTGTTGCGCCTGCAGTGACTCGAGGTCCGCCTCCCGACGCGAGAGCTCGCTCTCCAGCGCGATGATGTCACCCAGCGCGGTCGCTTTGCTGAACAACCGGCGCAGGCTGGCGATCGAGCGTTCGGCGCTACGAACTCGCGAGTTGATGTCGGCGACGGCGGTGGTGACGTCCTCGGAGTTGCGTGACTTGCCGACGAGGTGTGCGAAACCGGCGATCTCGTTGAGCGACGTGTCGAACCGAGCGACGGGCACCCGGATCACGAGGGCGGAACGGGTCTCGGTGCCCTTGTCGTCGGTGCTGGTGTCCTCGCTGCTGATGTCGCCGCCGACGGTCCCTACGAGGGCGTAGACGCGGTTGAGCACGCGACCGATGTCGGCTGGACTGCAGCGAGACCGAGCCGGTCTTGATGAGGGCGGACTCGGTCAGCAGATCGGCTTGCTGGGTGCCACCCGACGCTGGGGGTTTCGAGGCATTGTCGGGGGCGATGGCTTCCCGCCCACCGTCGACGAGGGTGCCGCCTGAATCGGTGCCGACTTCCGACGGGTCCACCGACCACGTTGCCGGCGCCGACATCTTTCATGGCCTCTGCCGAGCTCCCGCTCGAGCCGCTGCTGCAGGCGGAGATGGTCACCAGGCAGGCGACCGAGAGCACGGCCGCGGCCACCACCGTGCGGGAGGACGTTCGTCGGGTTCGCATGACCCTTCGACGCTGGCGACCACGGGTCGGTTCCCTGGCGAGACCGTGATGTCGCACGGCGATGGTCGCATGCGAGGGTGGACGCATGCCGCCGCCGACGTCTGACTCGCAGTCGGGCTCGTCAGCCGATCGACGCGTCGTCGTGGTCGGTGCGGGTCTTGCCGGGTTGAGCGCTGCCCGCCAGCTCCTTGGTCAGCCGGCCGGACCTGGACGTCGTCGTGCTCGAGGGTTCGGACGAGGTCGGGGGCAAGCTCCGGCTGGGAGAGGTGGCCGGCATTCCGGTCGACCTCGGAGCCGAGTCGATGCTCAACCGCCGCCCCGAGGGCACCGAGCTGGCCCGGGCCGTGGGCCTCGGCGACCAGCTCGTGCACCCTCAGGTCAGTGGCGCCGCCATCTGGACCCGGGGCGCGTTGCGGCCGCTGCCGCCGAGCCTCATGGGCATCCCCGTCAACCTGAGCGTTGCGTCGATCAGCGGCATTCTCGGTCGTTCGACGCTGGCCCGGGCGCGGCTCGAACGGTTCCTGCCGCGGTTGGACCTCACCGAGGACATCGGAGTCGGACGGTTGGTCGCTCGCCGACTTGGTGCCGACGTCCGCGACCGGCTCGTCGAGCCGCTCCTCGGTGGGGTGTACGCCGGCCGCGCCGACGAGATCTCGACGCACGCTGCGCTCCCACAGCTGGTGACCGCGGTCCAGCAGCACGGCAGCCTGCTGGCCGCGGTCCGGGCGACGGTCGCGGGCCCCGATGACGGGACCCAGCCCTCGGGTCCGACCGTCCCGGTGTTCGCCGGAGTCTCCGGTGGGGTGGGACGACTCGCCCACGCCGTTGCGGCGGACATCCGCGCTCGGGGTGGGCAGATCGTGACCGGTGCGGTGGTCCGCGAGCTGGAGCGCACCAGCCGGGGTTGGCGGGTCGTGCACGGCCCGACCATCGACCCGGTGGCCGTCGAAGCCGGCGCGGTGGTGCTCGCCGCTCCCGCGGCGCCGACAGCGCGGCTCCTGCGTTCGGTCGCTGCGACTGCCGCACTCGAGCTCGGCCGGATCGAGTACGCCTCCATGGCGTTGGTGACGATCGCCCTCGAAGCCGCCGCCGTGTCGGTCGATCTGGCCGGGTCCGGCTTCCTGGTCCCGCCGGTCGACGGCAGGCTCATCAAGGCCGCGACCTTCTCGTCGCAGAAGTGGGCCTGGCTCTCCGGCGACGTGGTGATCCTGAGCTGTTCGGTCGGCCGCCTCCGGGAGGAAGCCGACCTGCAGCGCGATGACACCGACCTCGTCGAGAACGCGGTGCTCGACCTGCGAGAAGCCACGGGGCTGCGTGCCCCTCTGCTCGACGCCACCGTGACCCGTTGGGGTGGCGCCTTGCCGCAGTACGCCGTCGGACACCGGGACCGCGTCGCCCGGGTCGAGACGTCCATCGCGGAGGTGCCCGGCGTCGAGGTGTGCGGAGCTGCGTTCGACGGGGTGGGCATCCCCGCCGTGATCGCCTCCGGGCGCGCCGCCGCCACCCGGGTGCTGGCCGCGATGGCCCCGACGGGGACAATGGGGTCATGACCACACCCACCTCGCCGTTCTCCAACTCGCCGCACCGCAGTGCAGCAGACGGGCCGGTCGAGACTCCGCAGTCTGCCCCGGTCGCCGAGCCGGCGGATCCCGCTCCCGGCCAAGCGCCCGAGCCAGGGCAAGGCGGCACGCGAGCTCAACGACGTCATCCGCTACACGATGTGGTCGGTCTTCGAGCTCTCCGAACCCGCCGGGTCCGAGGACGAGCGGGCCGAGCAGATCGGCGAGGTCGAGGCGCTGTTCGCCGAACTCGCTGAGCAGGACGTCACCGTGCGTGGTCTGTACGACGTCTCCGGGTTGCGCGCCGACGCCGACCTGATGGTGTGGTGGCACGCCTCGACTGCAGAGGCGTTGCAGGCGGCCTACAACGGCCTTCGGCGGACGGCATTGGGTGGCCGGCTGGTGCCGGTGTGGTCACAGATGGCGCTGCACCGGCCCGCGGAGTTCAACAAGAGCCACATCCCGGCGTTCCTGGCCGACGAGGCCGCGCGGGACTACATCTGCGTCTACCCGTTCGTGCGCTCCTACGAGTGGTACCTGCTCGAGGACGCCGAGCGCCGGGCCATGCTCGCCGAGCACGGGCAGCTGGCACGCGGCTTCCCCGACGTGCGCGCCAACACGGTGGCCTCGTTCGCGCTCGGCGACTACGAGTGGATTCTCGCCTTCGAGGCCGACGAGCTGCACCGGATCGTGGACCTGATGCGTCATCTGCGCGCCAGCACCGCCCGCCGTCATGTGCGCGAAGAGGTGCCGTTCTACACCGGACGTCGGCGCAGCGTGAAGGACCTCCTGACCGCCCTGCCGTGAGAGGAGACTGAACCATGGCGTACGACGAAGACCTCGCTGACCGGATTCGCGTGGCGATCGGCGATCACTCGGGATGTGTCCGAGCAGCGGATGTTCGGCGGGCTCGCGTTCCTGGTCAACGGCAACATGGCCGTGGCTGCAAGTGGTCAGGGTGGCCTCCTGCTCCGGGTCGACCCGGACGAGACGGATGTGCTCGTGGCCGAGGACGGGGCGGAGCGGTTCGAGATGCGGGGGCGCGCGATGAACGGGTGGCTGCACATCGAGCCGTCCGCCGCGGAGTCCGACGAGCAGCTCTCGCGCTGGGTCGACCTCGGCGTCACCTACGCCCGGTCGCTGCCCGCGAAGTAGCCGCGAGGTGGCCACCGTGCACGTCGGCCACCCGCGAATTGCGGGAAAGTACATGTCTCCATCGGTGTATCGGGCTGCACTTTCCCGCAATTGCGGGAAGGGGGGCCGCGCAGTCCTGGCTAGAGCGAGGTTTTCGCCGGCTCCAGCGTCAGCGAGATCGAGTTGATGCAGTAGCGCGCGTCGTTGGGATTGTCGTAGCCCTCACCGAGGAACAGGTGCCCGAGGTGCGAGTCGCAGGTCGAGCAGCGCACCTCGGTGCGCGTCATGCCGAGTGACCTGTCCTCGAGCAGCGTGACACCGTCAGTCTCGCTCGGGGCCCAGAACGACGGCCACCCGCAGTGCGAGTCGAACTTGGTGTCGGACCGGAACAGCTCGGCGCCACACGCCCGACAGCGATAGACCCCTTCGGTCTTCGTGTCGACGTACTCGCCGGTGTACGGCCGCTCGGTGCCGGCCTTGCGCAGGACGTCGTACTCCTGCGGGTTCAGCTGGGCGCGCCACTCCGCGTCGGTCTTGGTCACGCGCTCTTGCGTGCCTGGGTCCGTACCGGTCGTGGAAGTCTCAGTGCTCTCCATGACCTCAGCCTACGGGGCGCGTCGAGCCCGTCCGAGGCCGTGGCGAGACGCACCACGAATTCGTAAGACTTGGCCCGTCGGTCTGTGCCCGGCTACGTGATCGTGATGGCCACCGTGGGGGAGACGCCGAGGACGTGGTCGCCGTCCGCCGGCTTGGCGATGCGGTACGTCGTGGTGCCCTTCTTTGCCTTCTTCGGTGTGGTCAAGATGTAGCTGTAGAAGCTGTCCTGGTCGAGCGTGACGCTGTCGATGGTCACCCACGTGTTGCCCTGGAGGGCCTGGACCAGCACGGTCTGGCCCGCGTGGTTGGGGGCGACAACACCCGCGAACATCGTCGAGTCGCCCTTCTTGAGCTGCGTCTTGCCGACGGCCAGCGACACCCGGGTCGCCACCTCGACCGTCACGCCAGGACTCGTGGCTGCTGCATGCGCGCTGTCACCCGCGAACTCGACGCGGTAGTCGGTCGTGGCGGCCGGCGACACAGTGAAGGAATACGACCCTCCTGGACTGGTCGTCGTGGTCGCGCCGGTCGAGGTAAACGGGTCCGAGCCCTGCCGCGACGTGAGCGCCACGGTGGCTCCCGCGATCGGACTGCCGTCCTCGTTGGTGAGCGTCCCTGCGATGGTCGAGCTCGAGCCGTAGACGACCGGCGTCGGCGCCGAAGTTGCCGTGAGCCCGGCGGCCGCGAGCCCGAGGTGCAGGTCCACGACCTGGGGATCGTGGTCGCTGACCTGGTCGTTGAACTCTGCGTTGACGTGGACGATGTCGTAGTCGTAGCCCTGGTTGGCCAGCCCGTCGCTGAGCAGGATGTGGTCGAGCACCTGGGAGTTGCCCTCGTAGACGTAGGTATAGCGCTCCTGGGCAGGCAGCGTGCTCGGCAGGTCGAGCAGTGCCGACCCGTTCTCGGTCAGGGTGGTGACGCTGTCGGAGTAGTCGAAGTCGTTGAGGTCGCCGAGCACGACGACGTTCGCCTGCGGGTCGACATCGAGGATCTCGTGGACGAAGTGGTTGACGGTCTGCGCCTGCGTGACCCGCTTGGGCTCGGACCCCTGGACGGGCGGCTGGTTGGCGCCGTACAACGGCTGGTCGCCGCCCTTGCTGCTCCAGTGGTTGGCCACGACGAAGACCTGCTGTCCGCCGAACGTGAACTGGCCGGCCAGGGGGACTCGGGTCGAGGCCCAGGCTGCATTGCCGGGGTCGACGCGGCCAGGGGAGTGGGTCAGCTGCGGCGACCCGTCCGCTGCGGTCACCACGTCGGTGTCCTGGGTGGACGTACCCGGGTCGTGTTCGACGAAGGACAACGGAGTCCCGTCCTGGATGAGGAACGCGACCCGGATGTTGCCGCCGGGTTCGCCCCCTTCGGCGTCGTTGACGGGGTCGATCTGCTGGTAGCTGTACGACGGCCCGCCCTGGGCGGCGATGGAGGCGATCAGCTGGTTGAGGGTCTGGTCGGCCGCGGTGGTGCCGTTGTCGGTGGCGCCGTTGTTGTCCTGCACCTCCTCGAGCGCGACGAGGTCCGGTGCCTTGAGGTTTGCCACGATGATGTGCGCGAGGTCGTCGAACTTCGACTGGGGATCAGTCGGGTCGAGGTTCTCGACGTTGAACGTCGCGACCGACAGCTCGTCGTTGGCAGCCTGCTGGGCCACCTCGCGGGTGATGCCACCGGGCTCCAGCACCGGCGGCGTGCTGGCCATGAGATGGAAGTTGTTGAAGTCGTAGCCGACGTTGCCGACCGCGTCGGAGTAGCTGTCCCCGACGTTGGCGGTCGGAACGGCAGTGTTGCTGGAGTCGAGGACGATCCGCTCGGGGTTGGGGTCGTTCGGCAGCAGCACGATGCCACCACGGTTGGTCTGCGTGCCCGATCCCTGCGGGACGATGGGCGTCTCGCCGTACGTTGTGTTGGTCGGCCCCACGACGCGCGCGTTCGGAAGATCGACCAGCATGCCTTCCAGCGACTCCCAGAAGTCGATGCCGTCCTCGTTCGGCTGGTACTGACCGCCGGTCTCGACGTTGATCTGGCCGCCGGGCGGGGCGTCGTTGTCGATCACGGTGGTGGGCACGTGCAGGCCGTTGGGCCCGATCTCCGTAGGCGCCACCAGACCCGCGCTCGGGTCGACGACCGTGACGCTCGGCGTCACGATCTCGGTCGTGGTCAGGCCATTCGCGCCGGGGCGGAACTCGCTCACCTTGCCGTCGATGCTCACCGAGGCACCCGGCTGGAGGGCGGCACCCGGCGCGGAGGAGGTGTAGACGTAGACGCCCGAGCTGGCTCCGGCGACGTATCCCGGCGCGCTGGACCCGCGCGGGTCCTGCACGTAGAACCCGCGCGCGTCGCGAGCCGTGATGACACCTGTCACGCCGGTGACGCTCTGCCCGTTGTAGGGAGAGAGGTGTCCCGCGCCCTGGATCTGGGCGATGGTCGCGGCCGACGGCGGGATCACGCAGGCGCTGCCGCATGCCGTGGGGCTCGGCGCGCCGGCCACGAAGTCGGTGCCGTTGTTGTCGGTGTCACTGCCCGCGCCGTCGCGAGCGATCGAGGTGGTGTTGGAGCTCGCCGGCCCCTTGGTGCCTTCGTAGTCGTTGACGGTGCCGCTACCCCAGCCGACGAAGTCCACGACCCCGGCGGAGGTCGCGCACGTGCCGGCCGAGCAGGACAGCGCACTCTGCGTCGACACGAGAGCGACCCGACCCGTCGTGCCGCTCAGGTTGATGGACCCGGTGGCGTCGGGCGTCGGCAGGTCAGTGGTGCCGCCTGAGCCTGCGCTCTCCTGCACCAGGTAGGTGGCTCCGGCCGGGATCCTGCCGCTCAGGTTCGTGACCTGGAACGAACCGGTCCCCGTCGCGGAGTTGTACTGCACCGAGTAGCCCGAGACGTCCACGCTCGACGCGCCGATGTTGCGGACCTCGATGAAGTCGTTCTTGAACGTCGCACCGGAGTTGCCTCCACCGCCGTACACCTCGTTGACGACGAGGGTCGTGGAGGGCGCGGCATCGGCTTGCAGGGCGGGCAGCCCGATCAGGGCGGTGGCGACGGTGACGGGGAGAGCGGCAGCCAGAAGAGCCGACGCTTGTGATGTGCGCTCACAAGTTGTCCTTTGGTGCGAAGGAAGGCAGGTATCGGGTTGAATCGACGGGTACCGGTCGGTACCGGCTAGACCTTAGGTGCCGAACGGGACGTTTGGGAATCCTCCCGGTGGACTTTTCCCGACGACTCCGGCGACGACCGCTGGCCCCGGCGCGGTTAGCCTGACCTCATGGCGACGCCGGCGACCGAGATCGAGGTGGGTGGCACAGCGGTACGCGTGTCGAGTCCTGACCGGGTCGTGTTCCCGGCCACCGACCACACCCCGGAAGCCACGAAGCTGGATGTCGTGCGCTACTACGCCGCCGTCGGGCCTGGCATCCTGCGCGCCCTGCACCTGCGGCCGACCACGCTGGAGCGCTGGCCGAAGGGCGTCCATCCCGGCATCAAGCAGGCCACCCGCACCGACCGGCAGGGCGACGCGTTCTACCAGAAGCGCATCCCGAAGGGTGCTCCTCCGTACGTCGAGACCGCGACGATCCGGTTCCCCTCGGGCCGGTCGGCCGACGAGGTCTGCCCGACCGAGGCTGCTGTCGCTGCGTGGGCGGCGCAGATCGGGACCATCACGTTCCACCCCTGGCCGGTGCGGCGCGCCGACGTCGAGCATCCCGACGAGCTGCGGCTCGACCTCGACCCGCAGCCGGGCACCGACTTCGCCGACGCGGTCGTCGTGGCCGGAGAGGCGCGGACGCTGCTCGAAGAGCTCGGGATCCGTGGCTTCCCGAAGACGTCCGGCAACCGGGGCATCCACATCTACGTCCGCGTCGAGCCGCGATGGACGTTCACCGACGTACGCCATGCCGCCATCGGGTTCGGACGAGAGCTCGCCCGCCGTATGCCGGGCCGGGTGACGACGAACTGGTGGAAGGAGGAGCGCGGCGAGACGATCTTCGTGGACTACAACCAGAACGCCCGCGACCGCACGATCGCGAGCGCGTACTCACTTCGACCGCTCCCCGGAGGCCCGGTGTCCACGCCGGTCACCTGGGAGGAGCTCGACGGTCTCGACCCGCGCTGCATTCACGCTGCACACGGTGCCCCAGCGGTTCGCCGAGCTCGGGGATCTGCATGCGGAGATCGACGACGTGCAGCACTCGCTGGAACCGCTCCTCGACCTGTACGAACGTGATCTGGAGGCCGGCCTGAGCGACCTCCCGTATCCGCCCGAGTATCCGAAGATGGAGGGCGAACCGCCACGCGTCCAACCCAGTCGGATGAACCAGGACAACTGGCCGAAGTCGGAGGACGAGTGACATCGCAGGCTCGTCAGGATTGGGAGATCTCCCTTGTGGGTATGTGAAAGGCACGCATCCACGAAGGGAGCCCGGCCATGTCGGCAGATTCCAACGAGTCACGAGAGTTCGAAGCGAACGTCAACCCGCCCGCCCAGGGCAGGGTCGGCAACGACTATCACGAGGGCTCCAACCCGAATCCGGGCGGAGATATCGACACCAGTGGGAGCACGCTTCCGCCGTATGAGGGGCGCAGCACGGGCGAGGACTTTCCGGGAGATCGCTCTGACAGCTCTGGTGCTGGGACGCACCGCACCGAAGGCGAGGCTCTGACCTCACCGGACCCTGACAGCACGCCGGGCGGTGCGACGGCTTCGCCCGCTGACGAGCAACCTGCTTCGGAGATGTCGGAGACCGAGGGCGACGAGCCGGGCGTCGGTCCGGCCCACACAGCCGGGACCACCAGAGGTGAGCATGTGGGGGATCGCGACGGTCAGGAGAGTGGTCGCCATGACACCGCGTCCGAGGACGGGGCCGGCCGGCCGGCCGGCGAGTCCACGAACCGGGACCAGACGAGCGTGGACCCTCACGACGGCAACACCGACCGGACCACCGGTTAGCCAGCAGTCGCGCTCGGGCTGCTGCTTCGCCACCATGCTCAGGTGATGAGGGACTGGGAGACGTACTTCGCGGCGACGGACGCCACGCGCGAGACCCGCGTGCTGTTCAGGGAGGCGCTGGCAGCGCTGCCGCCGTTGCCGCACCCTCGACGAGCCACCGACCTCGGCTTCGGTCACGGGGTCGAGACGCTGGCGTTGCTCGAGGCGGGCTGGGAGGTGTACGCCGCCGATGGTGCAGCCGGCGCCGTCGAGCGACTGCAAGCCCGGGTCCCGGCCGAACCACGCCTCACAGCTGACCCTCGAGCACATCGATCTGGGGGCGGTCTCGGTTCCGCCATCCGCCTTCGTGTGGGCCGGCCTGTCGTTGTTCTTCCTGCCTCCCGACCGTTTCGCGGCCCTGTGGCAGTCGATCCGCGCGGCCCTGCTTCCCGGCGGCCGGTTCGCGGGCCAGCTGCTCGGCGACCGGGACACCTGGGCCAGCGACAGTGACACGACGGGACTCAGCCCAGGGGACCTCGACCACCTTTTGCGCGGAATGACCGTCGAGCACCTGTCTGTCCAGGACGAGGACGGGCAGGCCGTGAGCGGCCCCAAGCACTGGCACGTGTACAACGTGATCGCCCGGTGCCCGGCTGACTCCGACCTCCTGCGTCCGCCACCTGTTGCGGGTGGCAGGCTTGGCGGTTGTGAAGACCGTCGATCTCGAAACCCTACGGCTGTTCCTGCATGTGCTCGCGGCGACGATCTGGGTCGGCGGTCAGATCACGCTTGCTGCGCTCGTGCCGGCGTTGCGCGCGGCTGGCGCGGACGTGCCCAAGGCCGCGGCACAGGCATTCAACCGGGTCGCCTGGCCGGCCTTCGGCGTGCTGATCGCGACCGGTGTCTGGAACGTGCTGGCGGAGGGCGACCAGGGCCCGGCGTACCAGCACACACTGTCCTTGAAGTACGCGCTCGTCGTGGCCTCCGGGCTGACCGCCTTCCTGCACGCAAGAGCTGCCTCCCGCCGGGCGATGGCACTCTTCGGGGCTCTGACGGGCCTGACCGCTCTGGCCACGCTGTTCGTCGGGATCATGCTGGCCGGCTGAGGGAAGCGGCTTCGGTGAGCGGGAGCAGGTGCGCATGCCGCACGTGCAGCGAACGGTAAGGAACCCGACAGGAGTCAGACCTGCCCGTGACCCGGCCGTGAGGGGGTAACGTCGCCGTATGAGCGATGAACTTGAGGAGAACTGGGTTCCCGAGGTGGCGCAAGGCACCGAGGGTGAGGAGCTGCACGAGGACTGGGTCCCCGACGTAGCCGAACGGGAATCTGCCGCCGTCGCATCCGGACGGCGAGTGGATCCCCGAGCACACGGCCGTCGAGGGCTTTGCCCGAGAGGGCAACAACTACGTCTGCCTGTTCTGCAGCGGAAAGGTGCCGGCCCGGCACGCCGACATCGAACAACACCGGGCCATGCACGCGGGGCCGTCGGACTCCTGAGCCGGTCGGCTTCGCCGTCGGCAGCGGATGACGCGATGGGCGGCGTCACATGCCGGTGACGCCCTCGCCGCCGCCTGATTCGGCGTCGAGTGGCTCGTGTTCGACCAGGTGGAGGATCGGTACGCCGAGACGTCGCCTGGCCTTCGACGCCCAGTCGAGGTGCAGGAACTCCTGCACGACGTGCGGGCGCGTCATTACGATGACTTCCTCGGCGTGGTGGGCTGCCGCCACCCGGTCCAGGGCGTCGATCGGGTCGTCTGAGCTGAACTCGCCGCTGGCCTCGTGACCGAGCGCCCGGATGGCCGCGGTACTGATCGTCACGCTGGTCTCGGCATCAGCGTCGATCTGCTTCTGGGACTCGACGGCGTCCAGCTCGTTCGTCACGACCGGCGGTGCGGCCAGCACCTCACTGGCAGCCAACGCACCCAGCGCGGTCTCGACTCTGGCGGCGGCGTTCTCACAGGGGATCAGGACGTGGTAGTGACGGGCGTCCTCGATACCCTCGTGCAGGGAGACCACCTCGGCCGCGTCCCCTGCGCTCATGGCCTGCTCGGCCAGCACGATCACGTTGTACATGACGCTCCTTCGTTCGCAGGGGCTAACTCCATCATGCCCTCGCCCGGGCCTGGCACCCAACCCCGGGAGCGCGGAACCCCAGGTCAGCGCAGGACATCGGCCAGGTCGTAGCCGACGACCTCCTCGAGCTGGTCGTAGGTGCAGGACTCCGGGTCCCGGTCGGGTCGCCAGCGCTTGAACTGTGCCGTGTGCCGCAGCCGCGTTCCCTCCATGTGGTCGTAGCCCACCTCGACGACGAGCACCGGGTCGATCGGGATCCAGCTGAGGTCCTTCTTGGCGTTCCAGCGGGACACCGCACCGGGGAGCCGGCCCTTCTCGTGCGCCTCCGCCTCGGCCCAGGCGCGCCACGGGTGGTCCTTCGGGTCGATCAGGAGTGGCTCGAGCTCGGTGATCAGCTCGGCTCTCCGGGCCGCCGCGAACGCTGCGGAGACGCCGATGTGTTGCAGCTGTCCCTGTTCGTCGTACAGCCCGAGCAGGAGGGAGCCGAGGAGCGGCTTCTCCTCGGTGGAGGTCTTGTGGAGGCGATAGCCGGCCACGACCGCGTCGCAGGTGCGGTCGTGCTTGATCTTGATCATCGCGCGCCCGTTCGGCTGGTAGCCGCCGTCGCGTGGCTTGGCGACGATGCCGTCGAGCCCGGCGCCCTCGAAGCTGCCGAACCACTCCTCGGCGAGCTCCCGGTCGAGGGTGGCCCGGGTGACGTGGATGGGGGCGGTGGCGGTCGCGAGCGCGGACTCGAGCAGCGCACGGCGTTCGGTCAGCGGGGCGTCGAGCAGCGAACGGTCGTCGAGCGCGAGCAGGTCGAAGGCGACGTACGACGCCGGCGTCTCGGCGGCGAGCTTCTGGACACGCGAGTCGGCGGGGTGGATCCGTTCCTGCAGCACCTCGAACTGGAGCCGGCCGTTCATCGCGACCACGATCTCGCCGTCGACGACGCAGCGTTCGGGCAGTGACTCCTTCGCGGCCGCGACCAGCTCGGGGAAGTACCGCGTGAGGGGCCGCTCGTTGCGGCTGCCGAGCTCGACCTCGTCGCCGTCGCGGAAGATGATGCAGCGGAACCCGTCCCACTTCGGTTCGAAGAGGAGACCTTCGGCGTACTTCGACGGATCAGGGATTCCCTTGGCCGACTTCGCGAGCATCGGCGAGAGCGGAGGCATGACAGGAAGGTCCATCGGAGGTCAACCTATCCCGTCTTGACGACGGCATAACGGGAGAACAGGTCACCGTCGCCGGTGAGGAGATGGCGCAGGTCGAGCCGTACGGCCGGCTCGAGCCACGGCCCGGTCGTGAGGATTCTGGTCGGGTCTCCGCCGACGAGCTGCGGGCTGATCGTCAGACAGAGCTCGTCGAGTCGCCGCGTCGTGACCAAGCCGTAGAGCAATGACGGCCCGCCCTCGCACAGAGATGCGTTGGTAGCCGAGGGCGGCGAGCTGATCGATCATCCGACCGGCATCGACGTGAGCGGGATCACCAGGGCGGCCGGCGTCGACCACGGTGGTGTCGGCCAGCTTGTCGGCGTGTGCCTCCGCTGCGGCAGCGGTCGTGAGCACCAACGTGGGTGCCGTCCCGCCGGCGAGTAGTCCAGCGTCGAGGTCCATCGTGCGCGATACGACCGCGATCGCCGGTGTCGCCGTGAGACCGAGACTGGGCCCTCAAGTCGCTGTCGACCTCGCTCGGCAGCACCGGTTGGTAGCCCTCGATGCGGGCGGTCCGACCGCCGACCAGGACGACGTCGGCCAACGACCGGAGGAGCGCGAACACCGCTCGATCGGCGGCGCTGGACAGGGCACCGGACCGGCTCTCAGCGCCTTGGGCCGAACCGTCGAGCGTGGACACGAAGTTCGCCCGGACCCAGGTCCGCTCCGATGGGTAGGCATAGAGCTCGATCAGGTCGTCAGCGGTCAGTTCGCTGGGCGAGGTCGGAAACAGTGACTGCACACGCCGATCCTGCCACCTCGCTGGAGTGCTGGGCGCCGGTGCCGTCAACGCGACCACTGTGGACAATGGCTGCCATGGCTGATCACGTGATCCCTCCGGGTGTGTCCGACGTGCTGCGCCTGCCGCCCGGCCCGGTCGACCTGGGCGAGGTCGACCCCCGTTCGACGCCCGGTTTCGACGGCGACAAGGCCGCCGGCAAAAAGGCTCTCGCGGCCCTCGCTCCCGAGGTCGCCGAGCTGCAGGAGCGGTTGTACGCCGAGTCGCGCGGCACGGTCGAACGCAGCGTCCTCCTCGTCGTGCAGGGCATGGACACCTCCGGCAAGGGTGGCGTGATGCGGCACTGCGTCGGCCTGCTCGACCCGCAGGGCGTCCGGATCACCGCCTTCAAGGCGCCGACGAAGACCGAGCTCGCGCACGACTTCCTGTGGCGGATCGAGAAGCACGTGCCGGCGCCGGGCATGATCGGCATCTTCGACCGCAGCCACTACGAGGACGTGTTGATCGCGCGCGTCCACGAGCTGGCTCCGGCGAAGGAGATCGACCGGCGCTATGACGCCATCAACGCGTTCGAGCTGGACCTGCTCGGTCGCGGCACGCGCGTGATCACCTGCATGCTGCACATCTCCAAGGAGGAGCAGCGCGACCGGCTGGCTGAACGGCTCGATGACCCGACAAAACACTGGAAGTTCAACCCGGGCGACATCGACGAACGCGCGCGCTGGGAGGACTACATGGCGGCCTACTCCGTTGCGCTGGAGCGCTGCAACACCGAGGCGTCGCCGTTCTACGTGATCCCCAGCGACCGCAAGTGGTACCGGAACTGGGCGATCACGTCGATCCTGCTCGAGCAGCTACGTGCCATGGATCCCCAGTACCCGCCGGGGGACTTCGACGTCGACGAGCAGCGCACGCGGCTCGCCGCGACCTGAGGTTCGTCCCCGCCGTGGAGGGCGCGACGTCGGGTGGGTGACGTCGCGCCCTCACGCTCAGGTGGCGCGGCGCGGGCTGTCCGCTCAGGCGGGCAGCTTGACGAGCTGCAGAGCCCCCACGGAGTACCGCGCCAGCAGGATGCGGCTCAGCTCGGCGTGGGCACCCAAGGGACGGGAGACCGCGACGGCTCCGGCCTCCAGCGCCAGCTCCTCGGCGCGGTCGGGCAGCCGACCCGGCGCGATGAACAGCGATCCGACGGCGACGTGGCGGCGACCCTGGCGGCGCCAGTCGCGGACGGCTTCGCCCGTCGACGGGGGAGCGGTGGACGCGAAGGCCACGCTCGTGGGCAGCCGGTGCCGGTTGCCCCACAGCCGCGCCAGCCGGGCCACGGTGGCGTTGGCGAGCGCGTCCGAAGTACCGGCGGCGGCGAGCACCAGCGCGTCGAGCTCGCGGACGCGGGACTCCTTGAGCGACTCGCGCAGTCGCTCGTCCAGGATCGTGAGCAGCGCAGCGTCGGTCCCGACCACGTCGGCGACCCGGATGGCCAGTCCGTCGTGCCGCTCGGCCGCGCGAGCGACGACCTCGGGCACGTCGATGCGTGCGTGGTACGCCTCGGTGAGCAGCAGCGGCACGACCACGATCTCGTCATGGCCACGCGCCGCCAACCGGTCGACGACCGAGTCCACGTCGGGGCGGGCGTGGTCGAGGAAGGCCGGCTCGATCTTGAGGTCCGGTCGCAGCGACTTCGTCGTGGCCACGATCTGCCGGACGGTCCGGGCTGCGCGCGGGTCGCGGCTGCCGTGGGCCAGGGCGATGAGGGCTGGAGCGTTCATGAGTGGATTCCGCATTCTGTCTTGCCGGTCCCGCTCCAACGTCCGCTCCGGGCATCTTCGCCCGGGGCGACACGTCGGGTGCAGGGCCAGCATCCGATCGACGGGTAGCCGTCGTAGTGCAGCGGGTTGACGAGGACCCCGCCAGGTCCGGCGTGCTCGGTGATGTAGCGGTCGACGTCTGGCTGGGTCCAGCGCGCGAGCGGCGAGACCTTCACCTTCCCTTTGGCGGCGTCCCAACCGACGACGGGGGCGATGACGCGGTTGTGCGTCTCCTCGCGTCGCAGCCCGGTAGCCCAGGCGTCGTACGCCGCCAGACCGTCTGTGAGGGGCTGCACCTTGCGCAGTGAGCAGCACAGGTCGGGGTCGCGAGACCAGAGGTCGGGGCCGTACTGCTCGTCCTGCTGCCGCACCGAGATGGTGGGCGACAGTGTCACGACGTTGACGGGATGGGTGGCGGCCACGGCATCGCGGGTCCCGATCGTCTCGACGAAGTGGTAGCCGGTGTCGAGGAACAGGACGTCGATGCCCGGTGCTACACGACCGGCCAGATGGGCAAGCACGGAGTCGCTCATCGACGAGGTCACGCAGAACCGGCTGCCGAACGTCTCGACGGCCCACTCGATGACCGCTTCGGCCGGGGCGAGCTCGAGCTCCGGTCCAGCGATCAGTGCGGTCTCCCGCAGCTCTTCGGTGTCGGGCAGGGTCGGGGTGACGGTCATGACGTGGCCTCTCCAGGCTTGCCCGTTGCTCTGTCGTTCGCGGCGAGCAGTCCGATGAACTTCACGCCGAACGCGCGCAGGCACTCGCGGCACTCCCAGGCACCGTGGACCTCGCCGTGCGGGTGCAGGTTCTCCCCGGCGCAGTACGGGCAGTGCAGGGGCACACTGTGTGCACTCATCGCAGCTCCTCCTCGTCCGCCCGCAGGGCCCAGGCCGCGAACCGCTCGTCCTCGTGTCGTCCGGCGAGGTAGCCGCGGACCACGCGCTCGACGTAGTCGGTCAGCGCCGCTGAGGTGACCTTGTGGCCGCGCAGCTTCCGGCCGAACCCGGCTTCGAGACCGACGCCACCACCGAGGTGGACCTGGAAGCCTTCGACGTGGTTGCCGTGCTCGTCGAGGACGAGCTGACCCTTCAACCCGATGTCGGCTATCTGGATGCGGGCGCACGAGTTGGGGCAGCCGTTCAGGTGCACGGTGATCGGGGTGTCCAGCTCCGGGATCCGCTCCTCGAGCTCGGCCACGAGCTGGGCGGCGCGGCCCTTGGTCTCGACGATCGCGAGCTTGCAGAACTCGATGCCGGTGCAGGCCATCGTCGACCGACGCCACTGGCTCGGTCTCGTCGACAGCCCGATGTCTTCGACCGCGGCCACCAGCGAGGCGACCTGGTCGGTGTGGACGTCGAGGATCACCAGCTTCTGGTAGGGCGTCGTCCGGAGCCGGTTCGAGCCGTGTGACTCGATGATGTCGGCCAGCTTGGCCAGCGTCGTACCCGAGATCCTGCCGGCGACGGGGGAGACGCCGACGTAGTGGCGACCGTCGACCTGCGGGTGCACACCGACGTGGTCACCGTTGCCGACGGGTTTGACCGGCGGCTCGCCGTCCACGAGCTTGCGGTGCAGGTACTCGTCCTCGAGCACGGCCCGGAACTTCTCGACGCCCCAGTCGGCGACCAGGAACTTCAAGCGGGCCCGGGCGCGGAGCCGCCGGTAGCCGTAGTCGCGGAAGACGCTGATCACACCGCGCCATACGTCGGCCACTTCGTCGAGCGGAACCCACACGCCCAGCGACTTCGCCAGCTGCGGGTTGGTGGACAGCCCGCCACCGACCCAGACGTCGAAGCCGACACCGCGCTCGGGGTGGACCGTGGGCACGAAGGCGAGGTCGTTGACCTCCGGCGCGACGTCGAGACTCGGGTGTCCGGTGATCGCGGTCTTGAACTTGCGTGGCAGGTTGGAGAACTCCGGCGAGCCGATGTAGTGCTGGACGATCTCCTCGATCGCCGGCGTCGGGTCGATGAGCTCGGCTGCGGCGATCCCTGCCAGGGGACCGCCCAGGACCACGCGCGGCGCATCGCCACAGGCTTCCTGGGTGGACAGCCCGACCGCTTCCAGTCGGTCCCAGATCGCCGGCACGTCCTCGACCCGCACCCAGTGCAGCTGGATGTTCTGGCGGTCGGTGACGTCGGCGCTGTCGCGGGCGTACGTCGTGGAGATGTCGGCGATCGTGCGCAGCTGCTCGGTCGTCAGCTGGCCGCCGTCGATGCGCACGCGCAACATGAAGTACTCGTCGTCGAGCTCGTGCGGCTCGAGGACCGCGGTCCGACCACCGTCGATGCCCGGCCGGCGCTGGGTGTAGAGCCCCCACCAGCGGAATCGGTTGCGCAGGTCGGAGGGGTCGATCGACGCGAAGCCGCGGTGGGCGTAGATGTTCTCGATGCGGGCCCGGACGTTGAGCGCGTCATCGTCCTTCTTGGCCTGCTCGTTGGCGTTGAGCGGCTCGCGGTAGCCGAGCGCCCACTGGCCCTCGCCCCGGGTGGGCGGGCAGCCGCAGGGCGGACCTGGGTGGCGGTGCTGGGGGGTGTCATGCGTGTCCTCGAGGGAGGGGCACGCGGTCGACGCTGACGAGTCTCGACGGTGAGCGGGTCGTCGGGCGGCGATCGCGGCCGGACTAGGGAGTCTGGCGGGCGAGGTCAGGCCGACATACACATCGCGCTGCGCGTCTTGCCGAAGTCCACATGGCGGCGTGCCACGAGACGTACGGAGAGGCGAGCGAACGATGTCATGCCCGACAAGCGTGACGACCTGAGGTAGTCACCCGCAAGCGGCTATCTCGAAGAATGAGATTCGAGTCCACGATATGAGACAGTGAGCGGCGTCGCTGGACGTTCCTCGCGTCCAGTGTCCGACTGTTGAGACGACATTCCTCAGTCTGGACGCAGAGGTGGAGGGGCGGAGCGCTGGCTAGAGCTCCAGGCCGGGGTAGAGGGGACAACGCTCGAGCATCTCCGAGGCCGCGGCCTTGGCCCGATCGGCAACGCCCTCGGCCAGCGTGTACTGCGCCTTGGACGGCCCGTTCTTGCCGGCGTTCGCGGTTGTGTGGGACAGCACCTCGACGATGATCTCCGCGACGCGGTCGAACTCGTCATGGCCGAAGCCACGGGTCGTCAGCGCCGGAGTGCCCAACCGGACCCCGCTGGTGTACCACGCGCCGTTCGGGTCGGATGGCACCGAGTTGCGGTTGGTGACGACCCCGGAGTCGAGCAGCGCGGACTCGGCCTGACGGCCGGTGAGGCCGAACGACGAGACGTCGAGCAGCACGATGTGGTTGTCGGTGCCCCCGGTCACGAGGTTGGCGTCACGCTTCAAGAAGCCTTCGGCGAGCGATTTCGCGTTCGACGCGACCCGACCGGCGTACTCCTGGAACTCCGGCCGCCTTGCCTCGGCGAGGGCGACAGCCTTCGCGGCCATCACGTGGGACAACGGGCCGCCGAGCACCATCGGGCAACCGCGGTCGACAGCGTCGGAGTACTCCGCGGTCGCGAGCACCAGGCCACCACGCGGTCCGCGCAACGACTTGTGTGTGGTGGTCGTGGTCACGTGTGCGTGCGGAACCGGGTCCTCGTCGCCGGTGAAGACCTTGCCGGCCACCAGACCGGCGAAGTGCGCCATGTCGACCATCAGGGTGGCGCCCACTTCGTCGGCGATCTCGCGCATCTTCGCGAAGTTCACCCTCCGGGGGTAGGCGGAGTAGCCGGCGATGAGCACGAGCGGCTTGAACTCGCGCGCCGCCGCTGCGACGCGGTCGTAGTCGAGCAGGCCCGTCTCGGGGTCCGTGCCGTAGCTGCGCTGGTGGAACATCTTGCCGCTGATGTTCGGCCGGAAGCCGTGGGTGAGGTGGCCACCCGCGTCGAGTGACATGCCGAGCATCCGTTGGTTGCCGAGCTCGTGGCGCAACGTCTCCCAGTCGGCCTCGCTGAGGTCGTTGACGTTCTTGGCCCCGAGCCGCTCGAGAGCCGGCCCCTCGACGCGGGTGGCCAGGATGGCCCAGAACGCGACGAGGTTGGCGTCGATGCCCGAGTGCGGCTGCAGCATAGGCGTACGGGGCGCCGAACAGCTCGCGGGCATGCTCGGCGGCGATGGACTCGACCTGGTCGACGTTCTGGCAGCCGGCGTAGAACCGGTGCCCGACGGTCCCCTCGGCGTACTTGTCGGACAGGAAGCTGCTCATCGTCAGCAGCACCGCCGGCGAGGCGTAGTTCTCACTGGCGATCAGCTTGAGCGAGGCGCGCTGGTCGGCGAGCTCGGCGCGGGTGGCCTCGGCGATCCGCGGCTCGACGGAGGCGATGACCTCCAGGGCAGATTGGTATGCCGCGCTGGCCGTCTTGGTGACGGTGTCGGCATCGAGGGAGGAGGTCATGACGTCAGCCTAGAGGCGGTCGGCATCGGTCAACCAGGCCCACCGCTCCGGACACCCCGAACGGCCCGTATCGGCCCGTCAGCCCGCCGTATTCGGGGGAGTGGGGGTGTCCGGTCGGGCAGGGAGGGTGCCGAGGGTGATCAGGCTGGCCAGCAGCGCCCCGAGCAGCTGGGCGAGCACGTAGATCGGCACCCACTTCCAGTCCAGGATTCCGGTCAACCCCATGGCGAAGGTCACGACCGGGTTGAGAGCCGCGCCCGAGATCGGACCGGCCGCCACCGTGCCCGCCGCGACGATCCCACCGATGGCCAGGCCGGCCGGACCGAGCTGGTGGTCACGTGCCTCGACGGTCGCGTCGGGGCCGGTCAGTCGGCCGAGCGTACCGAGGTAGACCCAGGCGAGCGCGAACGAGAAGACGAGCTCGACCAGGAACGCTGCCACCACGAGGCCGCTCAGGTCGACCGGACCGGGGAGCGCGTCGATCTGGTCGCCGTAGATGCCGGCCGTCAGCAGATAGGCGACGAGCCCGCCGAGCAGCTGCGCCGCAAGGTACGGCACGAGCTCGACGACGGGAAGCGTCCCCCTGATCACCGTCGCCAGCGACAGAGCCGGGTTGAGGTGCGCTCCGGACATGGGAGCGCACGTGTACACCAGCGCGAGCAAGGCCGCACCGACCGCGACAGGCGCAAGGTCCGACCCCGACAACGTGGCCGTCAGCACCGCCATCACGAACAGGGTGCTGCCCAACAGTTCCGAGACGTAGGCGCGCATGGCCGCAGTATCCCGCGTCGTCAGACCCAGGGGGTGGTACGACGCGTGACGTCCGCCAACTCGGGCCCTGCGGGCAAGGTGCCGAACGTCAGACCCCCGTCACCACCCAACCGCGACGCACAGAACAGATCACCCACGACCGGGTCGCCACCACCGACGAGCAGGGCGCCCTGCAGACAGGTCGCCATCCGCGCCGCCAGGCGTCGGGCCGACACCTCCGCACCGCTGAGGTCGGCCAGCCCGGTGAGGACGTCGTGGACCGCTGCGTCCAGGTGCGCGTTGTTGCCGCGGACGCGGCTCATCTCGGTCAGCCACGCATCCAGCGCGCCGGGTGCTGACGACAGGGCACGCAGCACGTCGAGGGCGTTGATGTTGCCGCTGCCCTCCCAGATCGAGTTCAAGGGGGACTCGCGGAAGAGCAGCGGCAGGCCGGACTCCTCGACGTACCCGTTGCCGCCGAGGCACTCCAGCGCTTCCGCGACCAGCGAGGGGGTGCGTTTGCAGACCCAGAACTTGGCGAGCGGCAACGCGATCCGTCGGAGGGCGGTCTCGTGCTCGTCGTCACCGCGGTCGACGGCTGTTGCCAACCGGATCGCCAACGCTGTCGCCGCCTCGGACTCGACCGCTAGATCGGCGATGACGTTCTGCATGAGCGGCTTGTCGGCGAGGAGTCCTCCGAACGCCGAGCGCCCGCTCACGTGCCAGCTGGCTTCGGCGACGGCACGGCGCATCAGGGCCGCGGACCCGAGGACACAGTCCAGCCGGGTCGCTGCGACCATCTCGATGATCGTGGCGACGCCGCGTCCTTCGTCGCCGAGCCGGAAACCGCGGGTCCGGTGGAACTCCAGCTCTGCGGACGCGTTGGACCGGTTGCCCAGCTTGTCCTTGAGCCGTTGCAGCGCGAACGGGTTGCGACTGCCGTCGGGGAGCACGCGCGGGACGACGAAGCACGTGAGCCCGCCGGGTGCCTGGGCGAGCACGAGGAAGACGTCGTTCATCGGCGCCGAGGTGAACCACTTGTGCCCCTCGAGCAGGTAGCCGTCCTCGTCCGGCGTCGCCGCGGTCAGGTTGGCGCGCACGTCGGAGCCACCTTGCTTCTCGGTCATGCCCATCCCGGCGAGACAGCCGTCCTTGTCCTCGGGGGAGCGGAGTCCGAAGTCGTAGGTCGTCGAGGCCAGCCGGGGCACCCACTCCTCGGCGAGCGCTGCGTCTCGTCGCAGGGCCGGCACCGCGGCGTACGTCATCGAGATCGGGCAGCCGTGGCCGCTCTCGACCTGCGACCAGGCGTAGAACCCCACCGCGCGGCGCAGGTGCGTGTGGGCGTCGTCGGAGGTCCATGGCGCCGCCGCCAGACCGAAGGCGACTGCACGCTCCATCAGCCAGTGCCAGGACGGATGGAACCGCACCTCGTCGACCCGGCTGCCGTAGCGGTCGAAGGGGACCAGCTCGGGCGGATGGCGGTTGGCGAGCATCGCGTGCTCGCGAGCCTCGGCAGTGCCCGCGAGCCGCCCGAGGTCCTTGAGGGAGGCGAGCACGTCCTCGGCGGCGCCGTCCGGCTCCGACCCCGTCGACGTGACCCGTCGCACAGCGTCGACCAGCCCGGCGTCGGAGGCCAGGACGTCGTGTCCAATCAGAGGGGCCGGCTGGTTCGTGGCTGCCGAGGATGAAGCACACATATCGATACCGTAGGGGCCATGGCGTCCGACTCGGTAGGCAGCAAGCCTGCGCGCCCGACGTCACGTCTCTCGCTCCCGGCTGTCCGCGAGGTCTCCTGGCGGTTGCTGACCGCCACCGTCGGAGCGTGTTTCCGCTACCGCGTCACCGGCCTGGCTGCCGAGGCGGCGTTCTTCGCCGTGCTCTCGCTGCCGCCACTCGTCTTCGGGCTTGCCGGCAGCATCTACTTCATCGTCCGCCGTGTCGACCCCGACCAGATCGTCTTCCTGCGCCAGCAGATCATCGACCTGTCCGGCCAGGTGCTGACCCAGGAGTCGGTGCACAAGGTGGTCATCCCGACCGTCAACCGGGTCCTGCAGGAACCCCGTTTCGACGTGGTGTCGGTCGGCTTCATCCTGGCGCTGTGGTCGGGTTCTCGCGCGCTGAACGTGTTCGTCGACACGATCACGATCATGTACGGCCTCGGTGGGCGGCGAGGGATCGTGCGCACCCGGATGCTGTCGTTCACGTTGTACGTCATCGGCTTGTTCGTCGGCGTGATCGTGCTGCCGCTGGTGCTGGCCGGCCCGCGGCTGGTGGACCAGCTGCTCCCGGCGCGAGCGGACGCGCTCAACGCGCTGTACTGGCCGACCGTGATCGTGCTCAGCATCGCCTTCCTCACGACCCTCTACCACCTGTCCGTGCCGGTCCGGACGTCCTGGCGGCACGACATCCCTGGGGCTGTGCTGGCCTTCACCATATGGGTCCTCGGCAGCTACCTGCTCCGGCTCGTGCTGGAGTCCGCGACCACCTCGATCTACGGTCCGTTGGCAGCGCCGATCGCGGTGCTCCTCTGGCTCTACCTCACGGCACTCGCGGTGTTGATCGGAGCCGCGCTCAACGCATCGATCGACCGGGTCTTCCCGGAGGCGTCGACCAGTCGCGCGCGGCTCGAGGTGCTCCGCCGGCTCACCGGTCGGCGTTCCGGCGATCGGCCGAAGCGCCCGACCGACGTCGACGACATCTGACGACCGCATCCTGGCTCGGTGGCACTCCCGGCCATAAATCCGGTGCGTTGCCGCGAACGGACACTTACGCTCAGGGCGTGACCGCAGCGCCGGACAAGCTTCTCGAGCTCGGCTGGGATGATTCCTGGGCCGAGCTTGCTGCCGCCTGCCCGACGCCGGGGCTGCCCGGCCGCGTGACGCGGGTCGACCGTGGCGTGTGCACGGTCATGACCGAGCACGGACCGGTGCGCGCGTCCTGGTCGGGGGCGCTGCTCGACGCCGCGGCGACCGATCCGACGACGGCACCCTGCACCGGCGACTGGTGCGTGCTCTCCTGCTGGCCCGACGGCCCGGTCACGATCCAGTCCGTGCTCGATCGGCGTACGGCAGTCATCCGGGCGGACGCCAACCGGACGTCGCTCGGGCAGGTGCTGGTGGCGAACGTCGACCTGATCGCCGTCGTAGTGGCGTTGCACCCCGAACCCAACATCTCGCGCATCGAGCGGCTCATGACTCTGGCCTGGGAGAGCGGTGCCCGGCCGATCGTGGTCCTGACGAAGCTCGACCTCGTGCCTGACGGTGCAGGGCTGGCCGCCGAGGTGCGCGCTGCATGTCCCGGGGTCGATGTCGTCGCGTGCAGCACCGTGACCGGAGCAGGTCTCGACGAGGTGCGCGCCCTGATCGGTCCCACCGGCACCGTGGGACTCATCGGGGCGTCGGGCCACGGCAAGTCCACGCTGACGAATGCGTTGGTCGGTGCCGAAGTCCTGACCACCAAGCAGATTCGTGACGACGGCAAGGGCCGGCACACCTCTGTACGCCGGGAGCTCGTGCCCTTGCCCGGTGGCGGCTCGGTGATCGACACGCCCGGCCTGCGGGGGGTCGGCCTCTCGGACGCGCCCGCGGGACTGGCGGCGACGTTTCCCGACATCGAGGAGCTCGCCGGTCAGTGCAAGTTCCGCGACTGCAGCCACGACAGTGAGCCGGGATGTGCGATCCGGACCGCCATCGCGGACGGACGGCTGGCCGAGCGGCGGCTCGACAGCTGGTTCCGCCTCCAGCGGGAGCTTGCGCACGTGGCGGCTCGCTCCGACGCCCGACTGCGTTCCGAGCAAGTGAAGAAGTGGAAGAAGCTCACCCAGCAGCACCGGACGCCGCGCCGCGGCCGCTGACGATCAAGCGTCGCTCGAGAATGTCAGCGTGGGTCGGCGTACCTGTGATCGCGTGGCGTGCGCTTTCGTTGGCTCGGCAGCAGGTGTCGACCGCGCAGGGCGCGGTCACCGACCGATTCGAGCTTACCGAGCGCTCGTGGGCCACATCAGTCCGAGACGTCGATGCAGGAACGACCTCGGCCTCGCGGGCGGCGAGCTCCGCCAGAGGCCGCTGATCCGCGCCAGCTCTCGACAGCGAATCCCGCACGCCCCCCCACGCCGCCGTCTAGGCTTCCTTAGGCCCGAGCTTCTCGTTGACTTCACGCCCGCATGCCTAAAGCGTCGCCCTCCGACCCGCTCCGTCCCACTGGCGCCTCGGGACCGCCTGATGACGATTCGGTGCCGAGCCAGATCGCCCCCGTCATCGTCCTCTACCCACGAGCCGGCTTCCGGCACCACGCCACGACCACGACAGTGGAGACAGATCACCCAGCAGCACCGGACGCCGCGCCGAGGCCGCTGACGATCAGTTTTCGGGGCCGACGATGACGACGCTGTGCGGAGCCAGGACGACCCGATCCTCGACCTGTTCGCCGATGCCGGCGTCCGGCTCCCAGGCCGCGACCACGACCAGTGGAGACTCCGACTCGACCGCGATCTCGTGCGGCTCGTCAGACAGGTTGACCAGCACCAGATGAGCTGCACGGCGTACGACGACCGTGTGCGCGTCCTCGTCGTGCTCGACCTGGACGAGGTCCAGTCGCGGGTCGCCGAGGTCGGGACGTTCACGCCGTAGGCGGATCAGTGTGCGGTACCAGGCCAACAACCGGTCATGCGGCGGCTGCGCGACCTCGTCCCAGTTCAGACGGGACCGGATCGCGGTCTCCTCCGACTGCGGGTCCGGGACGTTCGCCCGCTCCCAGCCGTGCGCAGCGAACTCGTCGCGGCGACCGCGTCGCACCGCGACCGCGATGCCGTGATCGGTGTGGTCGGTGAAGTACTGCCAGGGCGTCGTCGCGCCCCACTCCTCGCCCATGAACAGCATCGGCGTGGTAGGCCCGGTGAGCAGCAACGCGGCACCGCAGGCCAGCTGACCGGGGGAGAGCTGTGCCGACAACCGGTCGCCGGTCGCCCGGTTTCCGACCTGGTCGTGGTTCTGCAGCGAGACGACGAAGCGCCACCCGGGTGTCCGGGCCCGGTCGACGGGTCGGCCGTGCGTGCGTCGACGGAAGCTGGAGTAGGTGCCGTCGTGCAGGAAGACGCTCTCGAGCACCTTGGCCAGCGCGCCCGGCTCGGAGAAGTCGGCGTAGTAGCCCTGGGTCTCGCCCGTCAACGCCGTGTGCAGCGCGTGATGGACGTCGTCGGCCCATTGCGCATGGAGGCCCATGCCGCCGCCCTCGCGTGGGGTGACGGTGTTGGGATCGTTGCGGTCGGACTCCGCGATCAACCAGAGCGGCCGCCCAAGCCCCGCCGAGAGGGCGCTCACCTCGGCGGACAGCTCCTCCAGCAGCGTGACTGCGCGGTCGTCGTACAACGCGTGCACGGCATCGAGGCGCAGCCCGTCGATGTGAAAGTCGCGCAGCCACATCGCAGCGTTGTCGAGGATGAACTGGTGGACCGGGTCACTGTCGGCGTCGTCGAGGTTGAGTGCGTCACCCCACGGGGTGCCGTAGCGGTTGGTGAAGTAGGGGCCGAAGTCGCTGAGCCGGTTGCCGCTGGGCCCGAGGTGGTTGTAGACGACGTCGAGCACGACCCCGAGTCCGCGTGCGTGACAGGCATCGACGAACCGGGCGAGCCCGTCGGGTCCGCCATAGGGGTCATGGACCGCCCACAGGCCGACCCCGTCGTACCCCCACCCGTAGCGGCCCGGGAACGTCGCGACGGGCATCAGCTCGATGATGTCGACGCCCAGGTCCACCAGGTGGTCCAGCCGTGGCGAGCGCCGCATCGAAGGTGCCTTCAGCGGTGAACGTGCCCACGTGCAGCTCGTACAGGACCGAGCCCGGCAGTGGGACTCCGCGCCACGATGTGTCGGTCCAGGGCAGCGCGTCGAGGTCGACCACCTCGCCCATGCCCATGGGCCCGTCCGGGAGTCGCAGGGCGCGCGGGTCGGGCAGCGGCTCGCCACCGTCGAGTGAGTACGCGTAGCGCGTACCCGGGGCTGCGTCGTGCTCGAGCTCCCACTGACCGTTCTCCGTCGGTGCCATGGCGTACGACGACTGGCCGTCCGCCTCGATCACCAGGTCGACCCGCTCGGCCTTCGGCGCCCAGACGCTGAACTTCATGAGCGGACCTCCTGGACGAGCAGAGCAACCGGGTGGTCGCCGAACACCTCGGCGCCGAGGACGCCCCCGCGATGCACCCGCTGCGAGAGCAGGTCGACCCAACGCCCGTCGGGCAGCTCCAGGGTGGCAGACCCCGGCCCGCCGGCAGTCGTCTGGACGACCGTGGCGACGAGTCCGTCGTCGCGACCCCGGGTGTAGGCGATGACGTCAGGGGAGGAGGGGAGTGGGGTGTAGGTGGAGCCGGGCCCGAAGAGCTCGGGCCGGTCACGACGCAGCCGGAGCGCGGTGGCGGTGAGGTGGAGCTTGACGTCGGCCAGGCCGAAGTGGCTGGCCGCGCCACCGTCCGGCTGCCGCTCGTCGAGCCGGTCCAGCCGCGCCATGAGGCCGTCGAAGTCGACCGGGCGACGGTTGTCGGGGTCGACGAGGGACAGCGCCACGCTCTCGCAACCCTGGTAGACGTCGGGCACACCGGGCAGGGTCAATTGCAGTAGCTTCGCCCCCAGGGTGATGGCGGCGATCTCGCCGTCGTGCTCCTCGAGGGTCTCGGCGATCCGTCGGGAGAGCGACTTGTCGTGGAGACAGTCCTCCGCGAGGTCGAGCACGCGCCCCTCGTACGTCTCGTCCGGGTCGTTCCAGCTGGTGTGTCGTTTGGCCTCACGCATCGCCTTGACGAGGTACGCCGCCAGCCGCTCCCCGTCGATCGGCCAGGCGCCGAGCATCGTCTGGAAGAGCAGGTACGCCGTGGGCCCGTCGACCACGTGCCCGGCCGCGCGGCCGGCGACCTCGCCCCACAGTGCATCCCAGGCGGTGACGTCCGCGGCCAGGGCGAGCAGCCGGGCGCGCACGTCCTCGCTTCGCTTGGTGTCGTGCGTCGACAGCGCCGTCAGGCCGCGGGGGTGGTGCTGCAGCTCCTGGCCGGCCCAGGCGTGGAGATGCTCGGGGCCGGGCTCGTCGAGCACCGCCGGGTCGCCGCCCACCTCGTTGAGCGCCAGCATGCGGTTGAAGCGGTAGAACGTGGTGTCCTCGACCGCCTTCGCCATCGCCGGCCCGCAGACCTGCTGGAAGCGGATGACCACGTCGCGGACCGCAGGCACGTCGCTGTCGACGTCGGCGAGCACGCGTCGGAGCACGCCGAGGGTGTCGGCCAGGTCGGGGCGTTCGACTGCCGCTGCCGCGACCATGATGTCCAGCCGCTTCAATGACAGCGGGTCCGGCGGCGTACCGGGTCGCAGGTAGGCACGGTAGACCTCGACGTGTGACAGCAAGGCCTCGAACGCGTCCCGCACCGAGTTGTCAGAAGTGGAGCGGGCTGTAGCCGCCTGTACTTCTGACATCTCGGTGGCGCGGCGGGTGAGGCGGGCCACCTCGGGTGCCAGCATCGTGGTGACGACCTGGCGCTTGGCGGCCAGCTCGGTGTCGTGAAGTGACGGGTCTCCACCGAGCGCACGCCAGGTGGCATCGAGTCGGTGGCCGGTCGATGGCGCCAACGCCGTGGAGATCGCACTCAGGGCGTCGTAGCCGGTGCTGCCCGCGGTGGCCCAGCTCGCCGGGAGCTGTTCGCGACCGACGAGGATCTTCTCGACGACGACCCAGGCACCGCCGCTGACCTCGGCCAGCCGTTCGAGGTACGCCTCCGGATCTGCAAGCCCGTCGGGATGGTCGATCCGGAAGCCGGCGATCACGCCGTTCGCATGGAGGTCGAGCAGGACCGTGTGGGTCTCGTCGAACACGTCGTCGAGCTCGACGCGCACCGCGATGAGCGTGTCCACGTCGAAGAACCGCCGGTAGCCCAGCACGGCGTCCTTGTCGCGCCACGAGGCGAGCAAGTAGTGCTGCCTGGCCAGGACTGCTCCGACCTCGGAGGTGTCGTCGACGGTCTCGGGCGCGACCGGGAAGACGTGGTCGTGGTAGCGGATCACTGGCGTGCCGGCAGGGCCGCCGGCCGGTTCGAGGGTCAGCTCACCGGCAGCCAGCACTGCGTCGAGGGTGTCGCCGAGGACCGGCAGACCCAGTCGCCCGTCGCAGAGGTCCCAGTCCACGTCGAACCAGTGTGCGTACGCCGAGGAACGGCCATGCGTCAGCACGTCCCACAGCTGGGGGTTGAGATGCTCGGGTTGGGGGATCGCCATGTGGTTGGGCACGACGTCGACGACGACGCCGAGGCCGTGCTGGTGGGCGTGGTCGGCCAGCGACTCCAGCCCCTCACGACCGCCGAGGTCTGCCGAGACGACGCTGTGATCGACCACGTCGTAGCCGTGCATCGAGCCCGGGGCTGCTTGCAGCACCGGCGACAGGTACAGGTGCGACACCCCCAGATCAGCGAGGTAGGGCACGACCCGCCGCGCGTCGGAGAACGTGAACCCTTCGTGCAGCTGCAGTCGATACGTCGCAGTGATGGGTCGGTCAGACACGCCGCATCACGACGACCGAACGTGCCGGCAGCTGACGAGTCGTCCCGGCCTGATCGGGTTTGGTGTCGTCCTCCCTGGCGGACGCGTCGACCGGGGCGGTCGTGTCGAGGACGAGCTGCCACTGATCGCCGTACGGTCCGTCGGGGAGCGTCATCTCGACGTCCTCGTGGCCGGGGTTGAGGAGCAGCAGGAACGAGTCGTCGACGATCTCCTCACCGCGCAGGCCGGGCTCGGTGATGCCGTCGCCGTTGAGGAACACCGTCAGTGGCCGGACCGAGGCCTGGTCCCAGTCGTCGGCGCCCATGGGGGTGCCGTCGGGGCTGAGCCACGCGATGTCGGGCAGGCCGCCGTCGATGGCGTGGCCGGTGAAGAAGCGCCGGCGCCGGAAGACCTGGTGCTCGGCCCGTAGCTCGAGGACCTTGCTCGTGAAGGCGAGGAGCTCCTCGTCCATGTCGTCCCAGTCGACCCACGACAGCTCGTTGTCCTGGCAGTAGACGTTGTTGTTGCCCTGCTGGGTCCGGCCGATCTCGTCACCGTGCAGGATCATCGGGACACCCTGGCTCAGCAGCATGGTCACCAGGAAGTTGCGTTGCTGCCGCGTGCGCAGGGCGAGCACCTCGGGGTCGTCGGTCGGGCCCTCGGCACCGCAGTTCCACGACCGGTTGTGGCTCTCGCCGTCGTTGTTGCCCTCGCCGTTGGCGTCGTTGTGCTTGTCGTTGTAGGACACCAGGTCGCGCAGGGTGAACCCGTCATGGGCGGTCACGAAGTTGATCGACGCGTACGGCGCACGGCCGTCACTCTCGTAGAGGTCGCTGGACCCCGACAGCCGGGCTGCGAACTCGCCGAGCGAGGCCGGCTCGCCTCGCCAGTAGTCGCGGACCGTGTCGCGGTACTTGCCGTTCCACTCTGTCCACCGGGGCGGGAAGTTGCCGACCTGGTAGCCGCCCGGGCCGACGTCCCAGGGCTCGGCGATCAACTTGACCTGCGAGACGATCGGGTCCTGCTGCACCAGGTCGAAGAACGCGCTCAGCCGGTCGACCTCGTGGAACTGGCGCGCGAGGCTGGCGGCGAGGTCGAACCGGAACCCGTCGACGTGCATCTCGGTGACCCAGTACCGCAGGGAGTCCATGATCAGCTGCAGCACGTGCGGGTTGCGCATGAGCAGGGTGTTGCCGGTTCCGGTCGTGTCGTAGTAGTGGAACGGGTCGTCGTCGACAAGGCGGTAGTACGCGGTGTTGTCGATCCCGCGGAACCCCAGGGTCGGTCCGAGGTGGTTGCCCTCAGCGGTGTGGTTGTAGACGACATCGAGGATGACCTCGATGTCGGCGCGGTGGAGCTCGCGGACCATCGCCTTGAACTCGGGAACCTGCTGGCCGACCTGGCCGGACGAGCTGTAGCTGTTGTGCGGGGCGAAGAACCCGATCGTGTTGTATCCCCAGTAGTTGGCCAGGCCCTGGTCGGCGAGGCCGGAGTCGTTGACGAACTGGTGCACCGGCATGAGCTCGATCGCCGTGACTCCGAGGTTGGTGAGGTGCTCGATCATCGCCGGGTGACCGAGGGCGGCGTACGTTCCGCGGATCTCGTCAGGGATGTCCGGGTGGGTCTGGGTCAGGCCTTTGACGTGGGCTTCGTAGATGACGGTCTCGTGGTACGGGTGCCGCGGTGCGCGGTCCTCCTGCCAGTCGAAGAACGGGTTGATCACGACAGACTTCATCGTGTGCGCCGCGGAGTCGTCGGTGTTGCGCTTCTTCGGGTCGTCGAAGTTGTAGGAGAAGCACGCGGGCGCCCAGTCGATCGCGCCTTCGAGTGCCTTGGCATACGGGTCGATGAGGAGCTTGCTCGGGTCACAGCGGTGGCCGTTCTGGGGCTCGTACGGGCCGTGGACGCGGTAGCCGTAGAGCTGGCCGGGCGTGACCCGCGGCAAGTAGATGTGCCACACGAGGGCGTCCCGCTCGGTCATGGGGACGCGGGTCTCTGTGCCGCCTTCGTCGAAGAGGCACAGCTCGACCGAATCGGCCACCTCGGAGAAGAGGGCGAAGTTCGTGCCGGCGCCGTCGTACGTGGCGCCGAGCGGGTAGGGGCCGCCTGGCCAGACTTCCATCGGTCTCCTCAGGGATCGGGCCTCGGTCGCAGCTCGAAAGCTACGGTCGCGAGGTCCGGCGGGTGATCAGGTGCGCCAACCAGGATGCTGCGCGGTCCTGCGCACATCCTGGCGGCATCCATTGTCGCCTGCATCCGATCGACCCCGATGCCGAGGGGTGCGCGGGCGGGCAGGAGGTCGTCGTTGCAGCGAGGGGAAGCCTGCCCAATGTCGAACATATCGGACGAATAAACATGCTCCGGCTGGGAACACGGTGCATAGGAGTGGCCGAACGCCGCGGACGCCGACCGCTCCCAGGCCCTGGCGTCGATGACAACTGCGCCAGGGCCGCGGCGGGTCTGCGCCCGGACGGGATGGCGATGCATGGTCACTTCGTGTCATCTTTGGCCGCTGTGCGAGCGAAGCGAGCCGCCGTACGGCACCTTTGGACTTGGGGCGCTGTATCGGCGCCCCTGCGCGCGTCGACAAGCGCGGCGCCGAGTCAAAGGGCATGGTTCATGGACGAGTACGACGTCAGTCTGCAAGACGGGCAGCAGCTCGAGGAGATCGACCTCTTGGCGGAGTTGATGTTGTTGGCCTCTGCCGCGTTGACCTTGACCCAAGCTCAGATCGACGCAGTGCTGGGCAGTTCGCGTCTCGCAGGCAGAACTGACCGCCTGATCTGTCTTCGGGCTGTCAGCTGGGCCCGATTGCCCCATCTGATGCCGACCCTGGACCAGCCGTCGGCGCAGGCTCCTTGAGCTCGACGAAGATCGTGTGCGTCTCGCTGTCGCCGATGTTTTCGCCGGCATGCTGCTGCGCCTGCAGCCAGAAGACTTCGCCGGCCTGAAGCTCGACGTCGCGTTGCTGACCGTCGGCGTGCAGCCGCCGGCGGAACGAGCTGAGCGTGTACATGACGCTGTCGGGATGAGCGTGAGGGGTTGTCCGCTCGCCTGGCCTGTCCACGTACTCGAGCACGCGCACGCGTTCGTTCTCCAGGATCACCCGGTACAGGCCCGGATTGGTGGTGGCGGGGTCGAGGTCTTCAGCCATGGGAGGACCTTAGGGCACCGGCCGCCTGGTTGTCGGGGGTTGATCGACACGGTGCGGTTGATGGTCGGCGACGATGAAGGTCGGCTCCGTCAGCCGCGCTCACCGCGCCGCGGCCGACGGAGCCTGTGCTCGCGCGGCCTCGAGGGGCAGGGCGCCGTGCGTGAGCTCTTGAGTTGAAGTGTGACGACCTTGTGGGACAAGTCGCCAGAGCGATCGGGTGACCGAACCGGCACGCTGCGTTGACACGGCGCTGACATGGCTCGTTCGGGCCAGTGACGATACGGACGGCCGCTCCTAGATTTGGGGCAGGGCGTCGTCTGCCGCGAGGGGAAGGCGGCGGCGCCCCCTCATGGCTTGCTGGGACCGGCGTCCGCTCGCTGCACGCGTTCGCTGTGTTCGCTGACCACCTCGGCGCAGACGTCGCGCAGTTTGATGTTGCGGTTCTGCGACTGGCGGACGAGGTACTGGAACGCGCGGTCCTCATCGAGCCAGTAGCGCGCCATCACGATCCCCAGCGCCTGTCCGATGGCCTTGCGGGACCGAAGGGCTTCGCTCATCTGCGACTCGGCGAGCGTCGCGCCGGTGGCGTAGGCGGCGTGGGCGATGAAGAGGTCGAGTTGTTCGTGCCGTTCCGGGATCTGGCCGCAGCGTCTGCTGTACAGGTTGAACGACGTACGGCGTTCTGAGGTGGCTCCGAGGAAGAACGACAGTTGCGACCGGATCCCGAGGGCAGCCGCCCGCGGCCCGTACCGGGGCCACCTCGGGTCGGGGCCGACGTCGCAGGAGACCAGGACCTGTTCACCCAGCGCCGATTCGAAGCACGGGCCCTCGCGGGACTCGTATTGCAGACGGTCGGCGTCGAAGGCGACCGGATGGGTTTCAGCCAAGGTCTCGGGCTGGTTCTGCCCGTCGAGAACGGTGATGCTCGCGAAATCGACTCCGTCGAGATGGTCGACAGCGCCATGGGTGAGGATGTCGAGGACCTTCTCGAGGTCAGTGACCTCGCGGAGCGAGGCAGTCATGCTGGACATCGCCTCGTGATTGTCAGCCCGCGCAAACATGTTCATGAGACACCTCCCAGGGTTTGCCAAACTTCCTGTGAGCATCCTGTCGAGGAATAGTGTCGGCCCCGCGTCTGCGCTGGTCAAGCCCGGTTCTTGTGCATTCCTCGACGGCCCTCGCTCGGCCACGAGACAGCCCGGCCCCAGGCCACCAGCAGTGCCAGTGGGGTGGACCCATCCCCCATACGGTCACCCGGGAGCCCCTCTAACGGGTCATGTCGCTACTGGCCCCCGCGTCGTACCGTAGGGATACAGCCTCCAGACCTTGCGGGTAGAGCGAGGCGACCGGGGGAAAAGGGGCTGTCATCCGATGAACGACGATCTGGGCCCCTACGCGCCCGACCAGAATCTCCTGGACGAGATCCATCTGCTCACTGAGCTCGTTATTGCCGCCACGAACAACATCGGGCGGCTGCCCCAAGACCGCATCGATGACATCCTCGGGGTCGAATCGGCGCGGGCGGAATGTCTCGACGACGCTGCCGAGCCACCGAGCCTGCCTCGTCAGCGTCACTCGCGTCCGAGCACCGTCGACTGGGCCAGCGCCCGCAACCAGGAGCACGCCAAGTCCTGACCTGGTCAGAACTGCGTCGGGTCGGAACGTGGTTGTCGTCGTACCGATCCCCACGCCGCATTGCGGTTCTGAACCAACCAGATGAGCTCAGCGTGGGGGCCTGTGCTGCGATCAGGCCGGCTTGGCGTACGCCGCGACGCCGGTGTCCAGGATCACGCAGGCCTCGTCACCCAACGTCCAGGCGTCATGCCCGGGGTCGAGATCGACCACGTCGCCCGCAGCGACGGTGATCTCGCTGCCGTCGTCGAAGCGGATCGTCATCTGACCCGACAGGCAGATGCCCGTGTGGTGGACCTGGCAGGAGTCCGTGCCGGCGATGGGCTTGACGTCGTTGGACCAGCGCCAGCCCGGTTCGAAGACGCCACGGCCGAGGGTGAAGTCGCCGAGGGTGACCACGTCCATGTGTCCATGCTCTGTGAATTCGCGCCGCTCGTGCGGGCTGTCGATGCTCTGCTTGTCGGTCATGTGGTCCTCCGATGGTGGCCGATCTCGGGATGGCTGCGGGGCCGTGCCGTCGCTGGTCACCCGATCGATGGCCCGGCATTGCTCAGCGTGCTCCTCCCCGAACGTGGCGGACATGACACGATCGGGCTATGCCCGGCTCCCGTGGTGATCGCGCTGCCGCAACGTGGGGGAGCGGCGGCGAGGGTCGACCGCCTATTTTTCGTAGAGCAGCTTCCTACGGAGGTCGTCGTACTCGTCCTGCGCAATGAGTCCTTGGTCGAAGAGATCCTTGGGCTCGCTCAGTCGGTCGCCCAGGGATGGAGATCCGGTCACCGAAGGCCGGCGCTTCGATGCTCGACGCGATGGAGTGACCGTCGCCTCGACGCTTCGATCGAGAGCAGGAGCTCGTAGTTGCCGCGTATCTTGACGTAGCCATTCTCGTAGATCCGGATGTTTCGCCAGCTGAAGAATCCCGACACCACTTCGGCGCCGTATCTTTCGAGGTCAGATCGAGGCTACGCTCGTCAAGGCGTTGACGGTCGCCGCCGAGGCGGAACCCACAGGCGTACACTGGGAAATCCGGGTCGGGGACGAAGTGCCATCAACCCGGTAGAGCGGGTCATTCCCCGCCACTAGTTAGCGTGAGTCCGCGGTACTGCAAATCCGGGGGTCAGAGACCGGAAGTGGGTTTGGCGCCGAAGAGAGCCGGACCCGCCATGCCTTCCGATCCACGTATTCGTCTCGCCATGGACACGCTCGCGCGAACCCTGCATCACCAGGCGCAGGACGGCGAGGCGCTTGTGGCGCTCACTGCCGGTGCGGTGGACGCCATCCCCGGCGCGACCTCGGCCAGTATCTCCGTGCGTCATGCCGACGGGACGCTGGAAACGCTGGCCCCGACTGACCCGCTCATCAGTGAGCTGGACGCTCACCAGTACGAGTTGCGAGAGGGTCCGTGCTACGAGGCCGTCACCCAAGAGACGCTGCATGTCACCTTCGAGCTCGGCCGCGATCTCCGCTGGCCGCGCTACAGCCCAGTCGCGGCGGGCCTGGGCATCCGCGCCCAGCTCGCGGTGCTGCTCACCAGCAACAACGGGTCTCGGTCAGCGCTCAATGTGTATGCCGACGAGCAATGCAGCTTCGACGCCGACTCCGTGAAGGTCGCAGAACTGTTCGCCTCCCACGCCTCAGTCGCGATGGGCTTCATCAACACCGTCGAGACGCTCCATCGGGGAATGCGGACCCGCCAAACCATCGGCGCCGCCCTCGGCATCGTCATGGAGCGATACCAGATCGACCATGAGCGAGCCTTCCAGTTCCTGATCCGAACATCGCAAGACAGCAACGTGAAATTGCGGGAGGTCGCTAATGGCATCGTCGCAGGTCTGGACAGCAGAACACATCATGTCGACGATCTCGAGGGCGCGCGTGGAGCGAAGTGCCCCTGACCTGCGGTGTTGCTGGTGGGCGATACTGGGATTGAACCAGTGACCTCTTCCGTGTCAGGGAAGCGCGCTACCGCTGCGCCAATCGCCCGGGCCCTGCTTGTTGCACCTGCTTTCGCAGAGTGTGTCGAGGTGGAGAAGGGATTTGAACCCTCGTAGACGGATTTGCAGTCCGTTGCCTCGCCTCTCGGCCACTCCACCGTTGGATGGGTAAGCCTGCGACCCTCTCCGAGCGGACGACGAGGCTCGAACTCGCGACCTCAACCTTGGCAAGGTTGCGCTCTACCAACTGAGCTACGTCCGCCTACAGCACCCCACCAGCCTGTCAGACCGTGTGGCGTTGCGAGAGAGAAGACTAGCCGATTTGCGTCATCGGACAAATCCGGGGTGTCGTGTCCTCGCGTCGGCGCTCGCCTCGACGTTACGGTGGCGACATGCGTGCGTGGTGCAACGGTTCCCTGGTCGATCCGTCCGGTCCGGCGATCTCTGTCCTCGATCACGGCTTCACCGTCGGCGACGGTGTCTTCGAAGCCATCAAGGTGGTCGACAACCAGCCGTTCGCGCTCACCCGGCATCTGCAGCGGCTGACCCGGTCCGCCACCGGGCTCGGTCTCCCCGAACCCGACACCGAACTCGTGCGCAAGGCCATCACCGCCACCATCGACGGCCAGCAGCTGGCGCACGGTCGGATCCGAGTGACCTACACCGCCGGAATCTCGCCGTTGGGCTCCAACCGCGACACTCAGGACACGACGTTGACCGTCGTGACCGCGGCCGCCGCCCCGTTCCCCAAGTCGACCAAGGTCGCCGTGGTCCCGTGGCCGCGCAACGAACACGGCGCCACCGCTGGGCTCAAGACCACCTCGTACGCCGACAACGTGATCGCCCTTGCCCACGCGGCCGAGCGCGGCGCGAGTGAGGCGATCTTCGCCAACACCGCGGGCGACCTGTGCGAGGGCACCGGGACGAACGTGTTCTGTGTCTTCGACGGCACGGTGGTCACCCCGCCGCTGGAGGCCGGCTGCCTGGCCGGCGTCACGCGAGCGCTGGTGATCGAGTGGTACGACGTCCACGAGCGGTCGATCAGCATGGCCGAATTCGCAGCGGCCGACGAGGTCTTCCTCACGTCGACCACCCGCGACGTCCAGGCTGTCCACGCGATCGACGACCAGGCCCTCGACAACCACACGGTCACTGAGAAGGTGGCGGCGGAATGGCAGGCGCGCGAGCCGCAGGACATCGACCCCTGACACAGCTCAGTCTTCGAGCAGCCCGTCGACCAGCTTCGCGAACACCGCTTTGCCGGCCAGCGCGTTCGGCCAGTTGAGGAACGGGCCGGCCAACCGGAAGTTCGCCTCCTCGTGCCAGGTCACGACCGATCCCGAACCTTCGGGTGTCACGGTGAGCACCGCCCACCCCACGACGGTGCGGCCGCGTTTGACGATGCGGCACACGCCCGGTTCGGTGCCGGTCGGTGGCGTCCAGTGGGTGACTTCCATCTCGTCGTCGAACCGGATCGGGCCGACCGCCGTACGCGCGTTGAAGCGGGACCCAACTCCTTCGGCCGGACCCGACTTCGGCGACACGGTCGTGAAGGGGATCAGGCCGGTGTGTCGCTCCCAGTCGGTCAGCCGCGCCCAGGCGTCGGCCGCCGATCGCGTCGTACGCCGGGTGATCTCGAAGCTCATCGCGGGCGGTCAGCTGCGGGAGGTGGACGCGGCTGAGCGTTTCCGTTCGCGGTAGGCGGCGACATTGAGGCGGTTCCCACAGGTGCGGGCGTCGCAGTAGCGCTTCGACCGGTTGCGCGAGAGGTCCAGCAGGACGGCCTCGCAGTCCGGCGCCTCACACACCCGGAGCCGGTCGATCTCGTCGGCGGCAACCACATGCGCGAGGGCCATGCCGCCGTCGACGGCCAGGTGTTCCGCGAGGGTCGCGCCCGGGACGAAGTAGTGGATGTGCCAGTCGTGGCCGTCGTGGTTGGTCAACCTCGGTCGCATCGGCGCCTCCGCGACCAGCCTGTTGATGCGGTGCGTCAGCTCGGCCGCGTCGTCGAGGCCGAAGCAGGCCCGGAAGCTCTCACGAACCCGCTGGACCGACTCGACATCGCTGAAGTCGGCCTGGGTGACACCGGACACATGATGCTTGCTCACCCACCCGCGGAGGGCGGCCTCGTCAGGCAACAGCTCGGTGCCGCCACAGTCTGCGCTGGTGTTGACGAGATCGACGACCACCAGGAGGGACAGCTCGGTGTCATGGCTGAAGGTCACGTGACCAGGGTAGACACCGAGGCCAACGGCCGTCGGTTCAGCAGGTCAGGCGAGCAGCAGCGAGATGGCTCCGTCGACGTCGACGAAGTCGGCCTCGGTGCCCGCGGGCACCAGCATCTCGGCGCTGTGCAGGAACTCCGTCACATCCACGCTGCGAGCCTGCATGAGGGCCTCGCCGTCGGGTGAGGAGAGCTCGATGATCGTCACGGCGCGGCCCTGTGCGTCCAGGCACGGCCAGACGTGGACGTCGCCGTCGCCCGTCGGCTCGTTGAGGCCTGAAGCCAGCAGCTCACGGGCGAAGACCCAGCGGACGCGAGCCTCCCCGGTGTCGAAGCTCGCCGAGACGGCGTACGGGTCGACACTGTCGTAGCTGAGCTCCGCGGCAAGCGGGGTTGCGTTGCCGTTCGTGTCGATGAGTTCCAAAGTGAGCTGGTGGCTCACGGTGACGGGTGCGATGTCCATGACATGTGCCTTTCCTTCAGCCGGTCACATGGATAACGCGGGAGTGCCCAACTCGTGACGCGGTAACTGAAAGGAATTCCGCGAGACATCGCGCCTGTGCCAGGCAAAATAGGACGTTCACGGAGGAAGGGCGGGGCAATCTGTACGAACGGCTGAGGGGCCACTCAGCGGTATGTCGGATAGGTAGGGCCATGTCGTCAAGGCCACCACGGTGCGCTAGCCTTTCCCGACGTTCCCCGGACGGGTCGGGGGACCCCCGCCGTCACGGCGACGGGCGATTGGCGCAGTGGTAGCGCGCTTCGTTCACACCGAAGAGGTCACTGGTTCGAACCCAGTATCGCCCACCCGGACGTCCTCGAGCTCCTGGCCGGTCCAGCGGCCTCCCGGCGAGGCGTGGCGCCCACGCTGATCCAGCCGACGTCACCGCGACTGTCTGACCGTGACGGGTAGGTTCGGCGTCGTAGACCCGTCGCCGTCCCGAGGAGTGCACGTGTGTGTGCCCGTTGATGCCGAGCTGCCTGATCTCGGTCTGCCGTTCCCCCTTCGTTCAGGCGAGAGCGTCGTCCTGACCTCGGCCGACTCGACCCCTTTCGCGGCCCATGTCGTGGCTGCGGCCGAACCGACGGGGACAGGATTCGTCGTCCTGCCCGACATCCGCGGGCTGTTCGCCTTCTACGAGCGGCTGGCCGAGGCGTTCGCCGCGTCGGGTTATGACGCGGTCGCGCTCGACTACTTCGGGCGCACCGCGGGGATCGACCCACGTGACCGCGACTGGGATCCGATGCCGCACGTAGCGCAGACCCAGCCCGATCAGCTCAGCGAGGACGTGGCGGCAGCCGTCCATCACCTGCGCACCGAACGTGGTGTCGCACGGGTGATGACCGTCGGCTTCTGCATGGGCGGCGCGTTCTCGCTGCGCCAGGCCCTCGCCGGCCACGACCTCGACGGAGTGGTCAGCTTCTACGGCACTCCCGCGTCCTGGCATGGCAGGCTGCCATCCGTCATCGAGCGGGCCGACGAGTTCGCGTGCAAGGTGCTTGGCCTGTATGGCGGCGCTGACGAGTCGATTCCGGCGGAGGACATCGCGCGGTTCGACCAGGCTTTGTCCGAGGCCGGTGTCGCTCATGAGCTGCACGTCTACCCTGAGGCGCCGCACAGCTTCTTCGACCGGTCGTACGCCGACTGGGCTGCCGAGTGCCGCGACGCCTGGCGACGGGTCATGGAGTTCGCCGCGACCTGAGGACCGGCCCCATCGACCAGCCGGCTAGCCGAGGTCTCGGTGTCGTAGGCCCGCCAGGCCGACCGCGACCGTGATGGCCGCGAGGCTCAGCAAGATCAGTGGGGCCGTCGGAGTCACGCTGCCGACGAGCGCTGAGGGCGTGTGCGTGTACGGCGAGACATCCCGTACCCAGGTGGGGAACTTGAACAGGCCGCCGAGGTAGCCGATCACGAAGCACGCTGTCAGCAGCGTCCAGGCCGCTGCCGTCGCCTGCGGAAGCCAGCCCACCAGAAGCAGCGCGATCGCGGCGAGGAGCAGGCTGGCGGGCAGGTACAGGACGGTGCTGATCGCAGCGTCCCACAAGCGACCGGCGTCGCTGGTCGCGATGGCGCTGCTCGCGCCGAGGCCGAGACCTCCCACGATCAACACCACAGCGGTGCCCGCCGCGGTGAAGCCGATGTTGGCGCCGGCCCACCGGAGTCTGCTGAGCCGGGTGGCGACCAACGGCTCGACCCGACCGGCCGACTCCTCCGACCGGAGCCGTAGCGCTGACGCGACCGTGAACCCGCCGGCGATGAGAGCCAGGATCAACGCCGTCGTGGCGAGGTAGCCGTCGGTGATGTCTCCGCCGCCCGGCGTCAGGAGGTCCCGCAGCTCGGGGCGGTCCTCGATCAGCTTGTTCAGGTCGCCGCTGATCGACCCGAACGCGACTCCACCGAGACCGATGCCCACGGCCCAGCTGACCACCGATGCGCGTTGCAGCCGCACGGCAAGACCCCACGCACTGGCCAGGCGAGGTCCCGCTGTCGGAGCACCGAGCCGGGTCGGCACCAGCCCCGCGCCCAGATCACGACGCTCGAGAAGCGCCGCCGACAGGACGCCGATCGCTGCGGTAGCGGTGAGGGAGATCAGCATGGGCCACCACCGGTCGTCGACGTAGGGATGCACCGCCTGCGCCCAGCCCATCGGTGAGCTCCAGGTCAGCGGCGCCCACCCCACGTCGCCCACCCCGCGGAGGACGAACGCGACGGCAAGGAATGCGGACGCACCGCCGGTTGCTGCCCGGGCGTGTTCGCTTACCTGAGCGGCCAGCAGTCCGACCGCCGTGAAGAACAACCCGAACACGGCAATCGAGGCGCCGAAACCCCAGCTGCCTTCAGCGGGAAGCCCCAACGCTACGAACGTGACAGCGATCGCGAGACCGATGAGCATGCAGGCGCCGCCGACGGTGAGGCCGGTAGCGGCGAGGGGCGCCAGGCGACCCAGCCGCCCGGCCCGCATCAGCTCGGTGCGGTCGGCCTCCTCTTCGGCGCGGGTGTGCCGCACGGTGAGGAACACCGCCATCAACGCGATCGCTACGAGCGCGGTCACGCTGGTTTCGAAGATCGTCACGCCGCCGATCGTGCGCAGTCCGACCGGTGGGCCGGCGAGGGCGATCGAACCTGTGCTGTTGCCGACTGTCTCGGCGTAGATCAGCCGGTCGCGAGGGGTGGCGTACACGCTCTGGACCGCGTTGGCGGAGAACCCCATCAGCCCGACGATGCCGACGAACCAGATCGGCAGGCGCACACGATCCCGCCGCAGGATGAGACGCACGAGCGTCGCCGTCCCGGTGAACGAGTCGAGGTTCCTCATCGGCGTACTGCGTCGGTGGGGGCATCGGTCACTGACGGAGGCTCGTCCTGGCTGCCCTCAGCGGTTGCGTCATCACCGTAGGCCCGGAGAAACAGCTCCTCCAGGGTCGGCGGGTGGCTCACGAGAGACGTGATCCCGAGCGCCGACAGTCGTCGCACTGCCTCGTCGAGATGTTCGGAGTCCACGTCGAAACGCACCCGATGGTCGACCGACGTGAGGTTGTGGATTCCGCGGAGCCGTCCGAGACCCTCCGCCGGCTGAGCGGTCTCGGCGACGATCGTGGTGCGGGTGAGCCGGCGGAGCTCCGAGAGCGTGCCCGTCTCGACGTTGCGCCCGGCCCGGATGATGCTCACCCGGTCACACAGCGCCTCGACCTCGGCCAGGATGTGGCTGGACAGCAGCACGGTCCGGCCGGCTCGGCGCGCGTCCTTGATGGTCTCCTGGAAGGCCTCCTCCATCAGCGGATCCAGCCCCGAGGTCGGCTCGTCCAGGACCAGCAGCTCGACGTCGGAGGTGAGGGCGGCGACCAGGGCGACCTTCTGTCGGTTGCCCTTGGAGTAGCTGCGGCACTTCTTGCGCGGGTCGAGCTCGAACCGCTCCAGCAGGTCCTCTCGCCGCCGGTCGTCGACCCGACCACGGAGCCGGCCCAGCAGGTCGATGACTTCGCCTCCGGTCAGGTTCGGCCAGAGCGCGACCTCGCCGGGCACGTAGGCCAGCCTGCTGTGCAGTCGGGTGGCGTCGGCCCACGGGTCACCACCGAGCAGCCGGACTTGTCCGGCGTCGGCGCGGAGCAGGCCGAGCAGGATGCGGATCGTCGTGGACTTGCCCGACCCATTGGGCCCGAGGAACCCGTGGACCTCGCCAGGACGCACGACCAGGTCGAGCCCGTCGAGTGCCTGGGTGGTCCCGAAACGCTTGCGCAGACCTTGGACCTCGATGACCGCTTCCACAGTCTCCAACGTACTTCTCGCGCCTGATCTGTCCACGGACCCCTGGTCCTCCTGACTCTGCCCATGGACTCCTCCTCGTGGCAGGGCGGAAACTGCCGCGACGAGGGTCGAACCCGGTCGATACGATCGACGGGTCCGCGACCACGTGTCGCCCGTACGCCGCTTCGGCGGCATCGTCTTCCAGGAGCCTCCGTGTCCGACCTCCGTGTCACCGTCGTCAGCGCAGCCGATCGTGCTGAGCGGACCGTGACGACGGGCACGAAGGCCTGGGAGCTCTTCGCGGACGAGCCAGCCGTCATCGCCACCCGGGTGGACGGCGAGCTGCGCGACCTGTCCCACGAGCTCGCGGACGGCACCGTCGTCGAGGCGGTGGCGATCGACTCCGCTGACGGTCGCGACATCCTGCGGCACTCGACCGCCCATGTCATGGCGCAGGCAGTTCAGGAGCTCTACCCCGATGCCAAGCTCGGCATCGGGCCGCCGATCACCGACGGGTTCTACTACGACTTCGACGTGGCCACCCCGTTCGTTCCGGAGGACCTCGAGAAGATCGAGTCCCGGATGCGCAAGATCATCAAGGAAGGTCAGAAGTTCTCCCGTCGTCCGGTGAGCGACGGTGTCGCGCTCCAGGAGCTCAAGGACGAGCCCTACAAGCTCGAGCTGATCGGGCTCAAGGGATCGGGCCAGGCCGAGAACGCCGCCGAAGGGGCGAGTGCCGAGGTCGGCGCCGGTGAGCTGACGATCTACGACAACCTCAAGCGCGACGGGTCGCTGGCGTGGAAGGACCTCTGCCGAGGCCCGCACCTGCCGACCACGAAACGCATCCCGGCGTTCAAGCTGATGCGCAGCGCCGCGGCGTACTGGCGGGGAGATGAGAAGAACCAGCAGCTGCAGCGCATCTACGGCACCGCCTGGGAGTCCAAGGAAGCGCTCGAGGAACACCTGCACCGCATCGAGGAGGCGGAGCGGCGTGACCATCGCCGTCTCGGCCGCGAGCTCGACCTGTACAGCTTCCCGGACGAGCTGGGGTCCGGCCTGGCGGTGTTCCACCCGAAGGGTGGCGTCATTCGGCGGGTCATGGAGGACTACGTCCGGCAGCGACACATCGAAGAGGGCTTCGACTTCGTCGCCACCCCCCACATCTCGAAGCAGGGCCTGTTCGAGACCTCGGGACATCTGCCGTACTACGCCGACGGCATGTTCCCGCCGATGGAGATGGAGGGCAGCAACTACTACCTCAAGGCGATGAACTGCCCGATGCACAACCTGATCTTCAAGTCGCGCGGGCGGTCCTACCGGGAGCTGCCGGTGCGCCTGTTCGAGCTGGGCGCGGTCTACCGCAACGAGCTCTCGGGGGTCATCCACGGGCTCACCCGGGTGCGCGGGCTGACCATGGACGACTCGCACTCCTACGTCACCGCCGAGCAGGCGCCTCGGTGAGATCAAGCACCTGCTCGACTTCCTGCTGGGCTTGCTCAAGGACTTCGGTCTCGACGACTTCTACCTCGAGCTGTCCACCCGCGACGACGGACTCGTCGAAGTTCGTCGGGTCTGACGAGGACTGGGCCACCGCCACCGCCATCCTCGAACAGGTGGCGACCGAGTCGGGACTCGAGCTCGTGGCGGACCCGGGCGGGGCGGCGTACTACGGTCCGAAGATCTCCGTCCAGGCGCGCGACGCCATCGGCCGTACCTGGCAGATGTCGACGGTCCAGTACGACTTCAACCAGCCGGCGCGGTTCGGACTGGAGTACCAGGCGGCGGATGGCACGCGGCAGCAGCCGGTGATGATCCACTCGGCCAAGTTCGGGTCCATCGAGCGGTTCCTCGGCGTCCTGGTCGAGCACTTCGCGGGTGCGTTCCCGCCTTGGCTCGCGCCTGTGCAGGTACAAGGCATCCCGATCGCCGAGCGACACCACGACTACCTGCACCAGGTCGCTGCCCAGATGCGCGCGCACCACGACTACCTTCACCAGGTCGCTGCCCAGATGCGCGCCGCGGGAGTGCGGGTCGAGGTCGACGAGTCCGACGACCGGATGCAGAAGAAGATCCGTAACGCGCAGCTGCAGAAGGTGCCGTTCATGGTGATCGCCGGCGACCGTGACGTCGAGGAGGGTGCGGTGTCGTTCCGCTACCGCAATGGCGACCAGGACAACGGCGTACCCGTGGCCGAGGCCATCGCGCGCATCGTCGAGGCGGTCGAGAAGCGGGTCCAGGTATGACGAGCGCGCGTGGCGGGTCTGCCGGCAGTCGTCACCCACGCGGATGACGGTCTTCGAGCCGCAGCACGGGGCGGGGGAGCCCGACCCGTTCCAGCGGCTGTGGACGCCGCACCGGATGGCCTACATCCTGGGGGAGAACAAGCCCGGGGCTTCCGGGGAGGGCGACGAGTGCCCGTTCTGCGTCATCCCGTCCCTCGGTGACGAGGAGGGTCTGATCGTGCGCAGGGGCGAGACGTCGTACGCCGTGCTGAACCTCTACCCGTACAACCCGGGCCATCTGATGGTGTGCCCGTACCGTCACGTCGCGGACTACACCGACCTCGAGCCGGGAGAGGTGGCCGAGGTGGCCGAGCTGACGCGGCAGGCGATGACGGCCGTCCGCGCGGCGTCGGGCGCGCACGGTTTCAACGTCGGCATGAACCAGGGCACGGTGGCCGGTGCGGGCATCGCCGCACACCTCCACCAGCACGTGGTCCCGCGCTGGGGCGGCGACACCAACTTCATGCCGGTGGTCGGTCGGACGAAGGTGCTGCCGCAGCTTCTCCGCGATACGCGCGCCATGCTCGTCGACGCCTGGCCCGACCCCGGTGCCCCCTAGGCAACTCCCCAGTGCCCGCCGCACGTTTGCCTAGTTCACAAGCCACCTGGCTTGTGAACTAGGCAAACGCGCTACGGCCAGAGGGGGTCTGCCTTGGGCACCTGGCACTGGAAGTTGGGTTGGGTGGCCGGGTCAGGGGGCGGCGAGGACCTTGCTGGCGACGTGGCTGGGGAGGGCCTCGTAGCCGACGAAGCTGCGGGTGAACGTGCCGGTGCCGTGGCTCAACGACCGCAGCTCGGTGGCGTAGCTGATCAGCTCGAGCTGGGGCGTCTCGGCCTTGACCAGCGTTCGTCCGGTCCCCACCGGCTCGGTTCCCAGTACCTTGGCCCGCCGCGTCGAGAGGTCGCCCATCACCGCACCGACGAAGTCGTCGTCGATCAACACCTCGATCTCGTCGATCGGTTCGAGCAAGGCCACCCCGCCGGCTGCCGCCGCCTCCTTCAGGGCGAGCGCCCCAGCCGTCTGGAAAGCCATGTCGCTGGAGTCGACGCTGTGCGCCTTGCCGTCGTACAACGTGACCCGGATGTCGACAACGGGGTAGCCCGCGCTGAGCCCCTTGTCGAGCTGTGCACGCACCCCCTTCTCGACACTGGGGATGAACTGCCGCGGGACCGAGCCGCCGACCACCTTGTCGATGAACTCGAAGCCGCCGCCCGCCCCGGTGGGCTCGACCTCGATGTCGCACACGGCGTACTGGCCGTGGCCACCGCTCTGTTTGACGTGCCGGCCCTTGCCCTTGGCCGGGCCGGCGAAGGTCTCCCGCAGCGGCACGCGTACGGGGACCTGGTCGACCTGGACGCCGTACCGGCTGGACAGCCGGTCGAGAAGTACGTCGGCATGCGCCTCACCCATGCACCACAGGATCAGCTGGAAGGTCTCGGCCTGGTGCTCGATCCGCACCGTCGGGTCTTCGGCCGCCAGCCGCTGCAGCGCCTGGCCCAGCTTGTCCTCGTCGGCCTTGGCGTGTGCCACCACGGCGATCGGAAGCAGCGGCTCGGGCATCGACCACGGCTCCATCACCAACGGCTGCTCCTTGTCGCTCAGCGTGTCACCCGTCTCGGCGCGCGACAGCTTGGCGATCGCGCAGATGTCGCCGGCAATACAGATGTCGACGAGGCGCTGAGTCTTGCCCAGGGGCGAGGAGAGGGCACCGATCCGCTCGTCCTCGTCGTGGTCCTCGTGGCCGCGCTCGGAGCCGTAGAACTCGCTGAAGTGACCCGAGACGTGCACCGTCGCGTCGGGACGGACCGTGCCCGAGAAGACCCGGGCCAGACTGATCCGGCCGACGTAGGGGTCCGAGGTCGTCTTGACCACCTCGGCGACCAGCGGGCCGGAGGGGTCGCAGGTCAGGTGGTCGACGGACTTCCCCGCGGTCGTGTAGACCTCGGGGAAGGTGTGCTCCGACGGCGGCGGGAACGCCTGGGTGATGATCTCGAGGAGCTCTTCGAGGCCGAGCCCGCTCAAGGCACACAGGGGTACGACGGGGAAGAACGAGCCGCGGGCGACCGCGGTCTCGAGGTCGTCGACCAGCAGGTCGAAGTCGATCTCCTCACCACCCATGTAGCGGTCCATGAGGCTCTCGTCCTCGGACTCCTCGATCACGCCCTCGATCAGCGTGCCGCGATGCTCCTCGATCAGCAGCTGTTCGTCCTCGGTCGGCTGACGCACGACGCGTCCCTTGCTGCTGAACTCTGAGTAGTCAGAGACGGTCTGGGACAGCAACGCCACCAGGTCGTCACTGACACCGTCGGCGTCGGCGTTGCCGGAGTTGTGGACCGGCACGTAGAGGGGGACGACCTTGTCGCCGAACGCCTCTTGGGCGGCGCGCAGCACACCGGCGTAGTCGGCACGGGGGTGGTTGAGCTTGCTGATCACCACGCATCGCGGCATACCGACGGACTCGCACTCCTGCCACAGGGCTTTCGTCGAACCGTCGACGCCGTCGCTGGCTGAGACCACGAAGAGCGCGCAGTCGGCCGCGCGGAGGCCGGCCCGCATGTCACCGACGAAGTCGGCGTAGCCCGGGGTGTCGAGGAGGTTGATCTTGATCGCGCTGTCCGAGGGTCCGACGAGCAACGGGACGAGCGACAGCCCGACCGACCGCTGCTGGCGGATCTCGGCATCGTCGTAGTCCGAGACGGTGGTGCCGTCCTCGACACGCCCCACCCGGTTCAGCGCGCCGGTGGCGTGGAGGAGGGACTCGACGAGCGTCGTCTTGCCCGAGCCCGCTGGCCCCACCAGGACGACGTTACGAATGGCATCGGGGGTGGTGGGCTGGTGCGCCGCTACCTCGGCTGCACCCGCCCCTGTTGGTTTGCCTGACATGGGGTCGCTCCTGTCGCCGAACTCGACTGTGGTCCCACCCTTCACCCATCCAGCCGAGCGCACAAGAGCCCACCTGGCTCACCTGACCCCGGTGGACCCGACTCGGCGTTCGCGGGGACCCCGGTACGATCGGGGCTCGAACTGACCGCTCCCTTCAGCGTCCCACCGGAAAGGCTCCATCTCCGCATGCTCGAGCGCTTCCGCCAGTTCTGGGCGAAGGTCTTCAATCCCATCGCCGACGGCCTGATCAAGCTCGGGGTGTCACCCGACGCCGTCACCGTCGTCGGCACGCTGGGCGTCGTCGCCGGTTCGCTCGTCTTCTTTCCTCGTGGCCAGTTGCTCGTCGGTGTCATTGTCATCACGCTCTTCGTCTTCTCGGACCTGGTGGACGGCTCGATGGCCCGGAAGCTGGGCACGTCCTCGAAGTGGGGCGCGTTCCTCGACTCCACGTTGGACCGCGTCGGTGATGCCGCGATCTTCGCCGGGCTCACGATCTGGCTGTTCCAGGGCGGCGACGACCGGGTGTTGGCGTATGTCGCCCTCTGGTGCCTCGTGACGGGTTCGCTGACGTCGTACGTTCGTGCCAAGGCCGAGAGCCTTGGTATGCAGGCGAAGGGCGGCATCGCCGAAAGGTCCGACCGGCTGGTGGCCGTCCTGGTGATGGCTGGGCTGTCCGACCTGCTCAACGTCTCGTTCCTGCTGACGCTGGTGCTATGGGCCCTCGCCGTTGCCAGCACCGTCACCGTGTTCCAGCGGATGGTTCTCGTGCGTCGCCAGGTGCTCGCGGACCCGGGCGTCCCCTCCTGACCCGGTATGACGGCGTGACGGTCACTCGCGCACCGCGAGCCCTGCGGGACCACCTGGTCGACCATGCCTTCGGGCTCGCGTGGACGGTAGGCGCCCACACGCCCGAGCCGGTGACGAGCAGGCTGCTGGGCGGCGCGGCCGCGGTCGTCCTGCGCCGCCGCGGGGCCGGCGTCCGTCGGCTCGAGCGCAACCTCGAGCGAGCCACCTCCGGGCTGAGCGGGGCCGATCGCCAGGCCCTCACGGATCGCGCGGTGAGGTCCTACTTCCGTTACTGGCACGAAGCGTTCCGGCTGCAGTCCTGGACGGAGCGGCGCATCGTCGACTCGGTCGTGACGACGAACGAGCGGCCCCTGCGCGAGGGGTTCGGCCAGGGCGGCGGTGCGATCGTGGCCCTGCCACACATGGCGAACTGGGACCTGGCCGGAGCCTGGGCCTGCCTGACCGGGATGCCCGTCACGACCGTGGCCGAACGGTTGCGACCGGAGTCGCTGTACGACCGCTTCGTCAGCTACCGCGAAAGTCTCGGCATGGAGGTCGTGGCGCTCACGGGTGCGGTCCACCCCGTGCAGGCCATGCGGGCGGCGTTGCAGCGCGGTCGGCTCGTCTGCTTGCTCGCCGATCGCGACCTGTCCGGTTCGGGAGTCGAGGTCGATCTGCTCGGCGAGGCGGCCCGGCTTCCTGGCGGACCCGCCGTGCTCGCGCGGATGACCGGGGCACCGCTGGTAGCGGCCACGCTCTCCTACGCAGGCCCGCTGCTGCGGATCGACTTCAGCGACCCAGTGCCTGTCGTGCGCGGCAAGGACGGCGTACGGGCGATGACGCAGACCGTCGCGGACGCGTTCTCGACCGGCATCCGACGTACGCCCCAGGACTGGCACATGCTGCAGCGCGTCTTCGTCGCGGATCTCGATCCCGACTGGACTGAAGGGAGCGGCCCCGACACGTCGACAGGCTCCGGAGCGCGAGGATGAAGGTCGGTCTCGTCTGCCCGTACTCCTTCGACGTCCCCGGCGGCGTCCAGAACCATGTCCGCGACCTCGCGGTCGCCCTCCGGGGCAACGGTCACGACGTCGGCGTACTCGCGCCAGGGGAGCAGGCGCAGGACCTTCCGGACTACGTGACGCTCGTCGGCAAGGCGGTCCCCATCCCCTACAACGGATCGATTGCCCGCCTGGCCTTCGGTCCCCGCATCTCCGCCCGCACCGGCCGGTGGCTTCGGGAGGGACAGTTCGACGTTCTGCACGTCCACGAACCCCTGGCCCCGAGTGTGTCCCTGCTCGCACTGTGGGCCAGCGACGGCCCGGTCGTGGGCACGTTCCACACGGCCAACATCCGATCGCGCGCCATGACGTCGCTCTCGGCGCTGGTGCGGCCGGCGCTGGAGAAGGTGACCGCGCGCATCGCGGTCTCGGAGTCGGCCCGGGCCACGCTCGTGCAGCATCTCGGTGGTGAGCCGGTGGTCATCCCGAACGGGCTGTTCTGCGACACCTTCGCGACTGCGGAGGTGGAGCCGCGCTGGCAGCAGCCAGGGCCGACGGTGGCGTTTCTGGGCCGGATCGACGAACCCCGCAAAGGTCTCCCCGTCCTGCTCGAAGCATGGCCCGAGATCCGACGCCAGATGCCGACGTGCCGGTTGTTGGTTGCGGGGCGGGGGGACCCGCCCAGCGCTGCAGAGGATTCACCCAGCGGGGTCGAATACCTCGGCATGGTCACCGACGACGAACGGGGGCGGTTGCTGCGCTCCGCCACGGTGTATGTCGCTCCGCAGATCTCGGGGGAGAGCTTCGGCATCGTGCTCGTCGAGGCGATGGCCGCCGGAACTGCAGTGGCCGCGAGCGATCTGCCCGCCTTTCGCGCCGTGCTGGCCGACGGCGAGACCGGACGGCTGTTCCGGGCCGGCGACGCCGGCGACCTGGCTCGCCACGTCATCGACCTGGCTTCGCACGATGAGGCTCGACTGGTGCTGCAGGGCCGGGCGGCCGACGCCGTACGGGCTTATGACTGGTCCCGCCTCGTCCCGACGATCCTGGCGGTCTATGACACGGCCGTTCAGGTAGCAACGCGGCCGGCGCCCCGATGAGCGCCGTGGTCAACGCGATCGGCGTGGTCGGCCTGGTGGCTCTCCTCGCCGCGCTGGTCGTCGCGGGGTGGCTGAGCTGGACCGCCGGGCGTCTCGACCGGATGCATCTGCGGGTCGACGGTGCGCGGGCAGCCCTGGACGCTGCCCTGGCCCGTCGTCGTGCAGTGGCGATCGAGCTGTCAGGCGGCGGACTTGCCGATCCCGCATCGGCGGTGCTGCTCGCCGACGCCGCGATGCAGCCGCTGGACGGTGATCAGGAGCTCGACCGCTGGCAACGCGAGTCCGACCTGTCAGCTGTGCTTCGCGCGGTCGCTGTCGAGCGAGGGGCAGCGTCAGGACCTTCGGACGACGCCTGGGCAGAGCTCGCGCTGGCCACGGAACGGGTCACCATGGCCCGCCGCATCCACAACGACCTCGTGGGAACGACGCTTGCACTGCGGGGGCGTCGGCGGGTGCGCTGGTTCCGCCTGGCCGGCCATGCACCGGCGGTCGCCATGATTGCCTTCGACGATGAGCCGCCCCTGACGTGACAGAGGCAACACGCTTTGTCGCACCTGACGTCCAGGTCGTAGACTCGACGTACCCCCGAAGTTCTCCAGTAAGGCGCATTGTGACCAGCGAATCGCAGAACCCGACCTCAGCCTCGTCGCCGCAGACCGGCACCGGCAAGGTCAAGCGCGGCATGGCCGAGATGCTCAAGGGCGGCGTCATCATGGACGTCGTCACGGCCGAGCAGGCCAAGATCGCCGAGGACGCCGGCGCCGTCGCCGTGATGGCACTCGAGCGGGTGCCCGCCGACATCCGCGCCCAGGGTGGCGTGTCACGCATGAGCGACCCCGACATGATTGACAGCATCATCAGCTCGGTGTCGATCCCGGTGATGGCCAAGGCCCGGATCGGTCACTTCGCCGAGGCACAGGTGCTGCAAAGCCTGGGCGTCGACTACGTCGACGAGTCCGAGGTCCTCACCCCGGCCGACTACGCGCACCACATCGACAAGTGGCAGTTCACCGTGCCCTTCGTCTGTGGCGCCACCAACCTCGGCGAGGCCCTGCGCCGGATCACCGAGGGCGCCGCCATGATTCGCTCCAAGGGCGAGGCGGGCACCGGCGACGTGTCGAACGCCGTGACCCACATGCGCACGATCCGTGCCGAGATGCGACGACTCCAGTCGCTCAGTGAGGATGAGCTCTACGTCGCCGCCAAGGATCTCCAGGCGCCGTACGACCTGGTCAAGGAGGTGGCCGCGCTCGGCAAGCTGCCCGTCGTGCTGTTCACTGCCGGTGGCATCGCCACCCCGGCCGACGCCGCCATGATGATGCAGCTCGGTGCCGAGGGAGTCTTCGTCGGCTCCGGCATCTTCAAGTCGGGCAACCCGGCTCAGCGTGCCGCGGCTGTCGTCAAGGCGACTACGTTCTTCGACGACCCCGACGTCGTCGCCAAGGTCTCCCGCGGCCTCGGCGAAGCCATGATCGGCATCAACGTCGAGGACATCCCGCAGCCCCACCGGCTCGCCGAGCGCGGCTGGTAGTCGGCTGCCGATGGCGATCGGAAGCCTCGACAAGGCGGGCCGTCTCGAGCAGCTGAAGACTTTCGCGCGGGTGCAGGTCTGGTCCGGCTACAAGACTGCCGCCGAGGTCCGGGCGGACGTCCTGGAGGCCGTCCTCGACGAGGTGACCGACCCGGCGGAGGCCGCGAGCCTGGCCGACGAGTACATCGCGCAGGCCGAGCAGGACCGCGCCGAGGCCTCGACAAGTTGGCCGTCGACCACCGGGTTCGACCACCTCCAGGCCGCCATCGCCGATCTGCGGTCCGCCGGAGTGATCGTGCTCGAGGCGTGTGAGGACCACTGGGCTGCCGACGCGGCGCTCAAGCACGCAGCAACCGACGGTGGGCCGCCGACCGGGATCGCCTACTTCACGCATGCGGACGTGTGGCACGCGGTCGAACACGGGATGCTCGAGCTCAACGTGTGGCATGCGACCAGTGCCAATGTCGCGCCCGGTGACGCGCTCCTCGACCTCGTGCAGCAGACGCTCGCCCGGCATGGTCTCGAGTCGCTGTTCGACGAGGGACGCATCGAGGTGTCGATCTCCTGGCAACGTCGCCAGGTCTGACATTCCTTACGCTGTGTAGTCTGCCGAGCGACCCCGGCTGTCCGGTATGTGCGGTCTTCACTGCCTCGGCGGGACCTTTGACCTGCTCGAATGTTCGTGGTGACTAGGTCGCGATGACCCGTTCGGACTATGCCGATGAGACCCCGAGGCCCATCACTCAGCGTCATCTGGTCAGGCTTGCGCGACGAAGGGTCCGAAGGGGCCGGGAATCGTTGAACTGTGTACCAACCACCCCGCATGCTCGAGGAGTTCCAGGACGGAGCGATGACATGCGGACCAAGTTGGTCGCCTAATAGGCCCGCATCGAGCTAATGGCGAAACCGGCCGTCCTCTTTCGATCACGAAAGGGGCTCGGGCCCTCATGAAGAAGTTCACTCGTCGTACAGCTGCCATCGCCGTCATCGTGCTCGGCCTCGTCGGGGCCGGAGTGGCTTTCGCCGCCTGGACCTCCACCGGGACCGGCGACACGAACACCGCGACGGCCGGCACCGCCACCGGTCTCACCGTCAACGCCGGGGCCGCCGTCACCGGGCTGTACCCCACCAAGAGCGTCGTGCTCAACCCGACGGTCACCAACGGAAACAGCTACCCGGTCAAGCTCATGACGGTCAGCGTCAACTCGGTCAAGGCTGACGCCACGCACGAGACAGCCGGCTGCACGGTCGCTGTCAGCGGCGCCAGCGCCACCGCACCGAGCGCTGCTGTCATCAACGCACTGCCGGTGATCGCCGCCGGTGGCAACTCGGCTGCACTGCCGATCACCGTCTCGCTGTCGGCCTCGTCGGACAACGCGTGCCAGGGCGCCGCCTTCACCGTGAACTTCACGGCGACGGCTGACAGCAACTGAGCGGGCCTGACCGCCAGCACTGCTCCTGGATGAGGAAACACGTCACGTGAGAACACGCCGCATGAGATCGGCCGTCACCACTGCTCCGGCAGTGGCGGCGGCCGATCCGGCGTCCACGCGGCGGAAGCATCGCCGCGCCCGTGGTCTCACCCGACGTGGTCTCGTGCTGGCCGGCGCCGTTCCGGTGCTTGCCGCCACGGCTGCACTAGCGGCCTGGTTGTCCACCGGAACCGGCTCGGGCTCCGCGGCCGCGGCCAGCCTGACGGCGCCTCCGGTCCCGACAGCCGTCTACGACCTGGGGGCGGTGCGCCTGACCTGGTCCGCCGTCACGATGCCCGACGGCGCCGCAGTGGACAGCTACGACGTCATCCGTCACGTCGGCGGCAACACTCTCGTCGTCTGCACCGCTACTGCGCCGAGTACCACGTGCACCGACGACAACCCGCTCGTCGGGACCGTCACCTACGGAGTCGTCGCGCGCAAGGGGTTCAACTGGGTCGGTCCCGAAAGCGCCACCAAGTCGTTCGTCTCCGACCAGACAAAGCCGGTGACCACCGCCTCGGTCACACCGACGCCGAACGGTGCCGGCTGGAACAACGCGGCCGTGACGGTCACCCTCACCGCGACCGACAGCGGCGGTTCCGGCGTCAAGAACATCACGTACTCCGTAGACGGCGCCGCGAGCGTCGTCGCGAACGGCGCCTCGACCTCTTTCGCCGTGAGCACAGACGGCACGCACACGGTCACGTACTACGCCCGCGACTACGCCACCAACGTCGAGACCACCAAGTCGTTGACGGTCAAGATCGACACCGTGGCGCCGGTCGCCCCCACCTTTACGTCGATCAGCGCGGACACCGGCGCATCGCCGACCGACCAGGTCACCAAGACGACGGCCCAGATGCTGTCCGGCACGGCAGAGCCGGGCAGCACCGTGATCGTCAAGCGCGGGACGACGACGATGTCCACGGTGACGGCCAACGCGTCCGGCATCTTCACGACGACGAGCCTGAACCTGGTCGCCGGAGTCAACAGCTTCACGGCCACGTCGACTGACCCTGCCGGCAACGTCTCGGCGGTGTCAGCGACCTTCCCCGTCACGCTGGACGCGACGGCGCCGGCCAAGCCGGTGCTGACCGGCATCAGCAACGACACCGGGGTATCGACCACCGACGAGATCACCAACGTGGCGACACAGGTCGTCTCCGGCACCGCTGAAGCCGGCAGCGAGGTCACCGTCAAGCAGACCGTGCCGACTCAACCGCCACCCTCGGCACGACCACCACCGACGGCTCGGGAGCCTTCACCTTTGCAATGGACTTCACGCCCAACCAGGCCACCACCATCACCGCGACAGCAACCGACCTCGCCGGAAACGTCTCGACCGTCTCGACCGGCCTGGTCGTCAAGGTCGACCAGATCGCGCCGGCCACGACGGTCAACTCGATCACCCCGGCGCCTAACGCCGCGGGTTGGAACAGGGCAACGACTGCGGTCGTGATCGGCCAGACCGACGCCGGCACCGGTGGCACCGACAAGCTCTACACGCGTCTCAACGCTGCGGCGTTCACCTCGGTGACCACCGCCACCAAGAGCGTGTCAGTGACGACCACCGTGCAGGGCGACAACACCGTGTCGTACTACGCCGTCGACAAGGCCGGCAACGTCGGTGATTCCGGCAGCATGGTCGTGAAGATGGACAGTGTCGTTCCCGCGAAGCCGGTCATCAGCGGCATCAGCAACGACACCGGTACCTCCAGCACGGACAAGATCACGAACGCACCGGCCCAGACGTTGTCGGGGACCGCCGAGGCCAACAGCACGGTCAAGGTCATCCGGGGCGGCGCCACGATCGCCACCGGCACCGCGAGTGGCACGGGTGAGCTACGCCATCCCGTTCACGCTCGTCGAGGGTGTCAACTCCCTCACCGTGACGGCCACCGATGTGGCCGACAACGTGTCGACCGCGTCGACCAGCCTGGCCGTCACCCTCGACACCACCATGGCGGACCCGGCGTTCACGGGCATCAGCAACGACACCGGGTCGTCGAACAACGACCAGATCACGACCGTCGCCGCCCAGACCATCTCGGGCACGGCGAAGGCCAACAGCACCGTGGTGGTCAAGCGCGGCGGCACGACCATCGCCACGCTGACCGCGAGTGGAACCGGCACGTTCTCGCTGGCGACGACGCTGCCGGTCGGCACCAGCAACTTCACCGTCACCAGCAGCGACGTCGCCGGCAACTCGGTGACGTCGACGCCGTGGCCGGTGACCCTGGACACGACAGCACCGGCGGCCCCGGTCCTGACCGGCATCAGTGACGACACCGGCGCCTCGGCAACGGACCTGGTCACCAAGGACGCGAACCAGACCGTCCTCGGCACCAGCGAAGCAGGCACCGTGGTGACGCTGAAGCGGAGCGGTTCGACCGTGGCCACCTCGACCGCGGACGGTGGCGGCGCCTTCGGTGCCGGCGTCACCCTCGTCGAGGGGACGAACAGCTTCACGGCCCTGGCAACCGACGTCGCCGGGAACGTGTCGACGCCGTCCGCGGCGCTGACCGTCTCCTTGACACGACGGCTCCGACGGGCAGTCACTGTCGCTGAGCGAGGGACAGCAACGACACCAGATCCTCGTCGAGTGACCTGATCACCCGGGCGTCCAAGCTACTCGCTCTGCGGTACAGCGGTCGAAGCAGGCAGTGCCTACACGTCCGGGCTCAGCACCATCACACTCGAGCTGGCGTACCCGGGCGCCGACTTCGCCTGCCGACTCCAGCGGCAACTTCACACCCTGGGCCTGCGGCTCGCCGCTCGACGTGACGCCGGAAGTGGATTGGGCCCAGGACACCAACGCCAACGGTCTCCCGTCCGGCGACTACACCGCGAGGCTTGACCACGACCGACATCGCCGGCAACGTCACTGTGCACATCGTCAACTTCTCCATGAGGTGAGCGTCAACTTCTCCATGAGGTGAGCGTTTCGGTGTCGGCGGTGCCCGCACCTACGATGGTGCCGTGAACGACACACCGACCATCGGCGTCCTTGCCCTGCAAGGCGACGTGCGCGAGCACCTGCGCATGCTGACCGATGCCGGCGTGACCGCAGTGCCCGTACGTCGAGCCCGAGAGCTGGCGGGCGTCGATGCAATGGTGCTGCCCGGCGGCGAGTCCACCACCATGCACAAGCTGGCGACGGTCTTCGAGCTCTTCGAGCCGCTGCAGGAGCGTCTCAGGGCGGGGATGCCGGCCCTCGGCACCTGCGCCGGGATGATCCTGCTCGCAGACCGCATCGAGGGCGGTGTCGACGGTCAGCAGACGTTGGGCGGACTCGACGTCGTCGTACGCCGCAACGCGTTCGGGCGCCAGGTCGACTCCTTCGAGAGCGACGTCGACTTCACACCGTTCGACGAGCCCTTCCACGCGTTGTTCATCCGTGCGCCGTGGGTCGAGAAGGTCGGCGCCGACGTCGACGTGCTCGCCACCGTCGCCTCCGGTCCGGCCGTCGGTAGGATCGTCGCGGTGCGCCAGGGCGCGATCATGGCCACCTCGTTCCATCCCGAGATCACCCGCGACGACCGGGTGCACCGGTACTTCGTCGACCTCGTACGCCACCGCTAAGGAGCTCCGCAGGCATGTCCGGCCACTCGAAATGGGCGACCACCAAGCACAAGAAGGCGGCGATCGACGCCAAGCGCGGCAAGTTGTTCGCCAAGCTCATCAAGAACATCGAGGTCGCGGCCCGCACCGGTGGAGGTGACCCCGCGGGCAATCCGACGCTGTACGACGCCATCCAGAAGGCCAAGAAGTCCTCGGTCCCCAACGACAACATCGACCGCGCCGTCAAGCGCGGCTCCGGCCTCGAAGCCGGAGGAGCCGACTACCAGACGATCATGTACGAGGGGTATGCCCCCGGCGGTGTTGCACTGCTCATCGAGTGCCTGACCGACAACCGCAACCGGGCCGCGGGCGAGGTCCGCACGGCGATGACGCGCGGCGGCGGATCCATGGCCGACGCAGGCTCTGTCTCCTACATGTTCACGCGCAAGGGCGTCATCATCGTGCCGCGGCTCAACGAGGAGACCGGTGTCGAAGCCACCGAGGACGCCGTCCTCGACGCTGTCCTTGACGCGGGCGCTGAGGAGGTCAACGACCTCGACGACTCCTTCGAGGTGATCTGCGAACCGACCGACCTGGTCACCGTACGGACGGCGCTCCAGTCCGCCGGGCTGGACTACGAGTCGGCGGAGGCGTCCTTCGTCCCGAGCATCACCGTGGAGGTCGACAAGGACGCCGCGGGCAAGGTGTTCCGGCTGATCGAATCGCTCGAGGACTCCGACGACGTCCAGAACGTGTTCGGCAACTTCGACGTGTCCGACGACGTCCTGGCCCAGCTGGTCTGACCCGTCGCACCCGATCTCGGCGCCGGGCGCGTCGCTGCCGCACTGCGCGGCCCTCGCGGGCTACCTTGGTGGCGGTCGAACATCTGTTCGGTCCGTGTTCGCTGCGACGGAGGAGGACGACGTGAGGGTGTTGGGCGTCGATCCGGGGCTCACACGATGTGGCCTGGGGGTCGTCGAGGGTGAGCCCTCCCGTCCGCTGCGGTCCGTGGCCGCAGACGTCATCCGTACGCCGTCTGACGCCGACCTGGGTGCCAGGCTCGTCGCCATCGAGGCCGCCCTCGAGGAGTGGCTCGACACCTACCGCCCCGACGCCGTCGCGGTCGAGCGAGTCTTCTCCCAGCACAACGTCCGCACCGTGATGGGCACCGCCCAGGCGTCAGGGATCGCGGTCCTGGTGGCCGCCCGGCGCGGTCTGCCGGTGGCGTTGCACACCCCGAGCGCCGTCAAGGCCGCCGTGACGGGCAGCGGACGTGCCAACAAGGACCAGGTGACCACGATGGTCACCCGACTTCTCAAGCTCGACGTCCGACCGGCGACGGCGGACGCCGCCGACGCCCTGGCACTCGCGATGTGCCACATCTGGCGCGGTGCCGCGACCGACCGCATCGACGCCGCTCTCGCCCAGGCCGCGCGAGGAGCTGCCCGATGATTGCTTTCGTCCGTGGCACCGTCTCCGCCGTCTTCGTGGACTCAGCAGTCATCGAGGTCGGTGGCGTCGGCATGCTCGTGATGTGCACTCCCGGCGCGCTCGCGACGCTGCAGGTCGGCCACGAGGCCACGCTGGCGACGTCCATGGTCGTGCGCGAGGACTCGCTCACCCTGTTCGGCTTCTCCGACTACGACGAGCGGGGACTGTTCGAGCTCCTGCAGACCGCCAGCGGCGTCGGACCCAAGCTCGCCCAGGCCATGCTTGCCGTCCACGGCCCTGACGAGCTCCGGCGTGCCGTGGTGACCGAGGACCTCGTCTCGCTCTGCAAGGTGCCGGGCATCGGTCGCAAGGGGGCGCAACGCGTCGTGCTCGAGCTCAAGGACCGCATCGGTGCGCCCACCGCCGACGGGCGGCCGGTGCATGACTCGATGCGCGGTGGTGACGACTGGCGTGAGCAGGTCCGCGCCGGGCTCCTCGGGCTCGGCTGGTCGACGAAGGAGGCCGACGCCGCCGTCGACTCGGTCGCGCCGATGGCGGCTGAGTCCCTGTCCGACGGTGAGCCGGCGCCGGTGGCCGAGCTGCTCCGTGCCGCGCTCCGATCGTTGTCGAGGGCGTGAGCGACGTGGACGATCTGCAGGCCCAGCTCGAGGGACGCGACCTCATCGACGCGGCTGCCGACGGTGACGAACGTGCGGTCGAGGCAGCGCTGCGCCCACGCACCCTCGACGAGATCATCGGGCAGGAGCGTGTCCGAGAACAGCTCGGGCTCGTGCTGGCCGCGGCCCGCGGTCGCGGCGGCAGTCCCGACCACGTGCTGCTGTCCGGTCCACCCGGACTCGGCAAGACGACGATGGCCATGATCATCGCCGCCGAGCTCAACGCGCCGATGCGGGTGACCAGTGGTCCCGCCATCCAGCACGCGGGTGACCTGGCGTCGATCCTGTCCGGGCTCGCCGAGGGCGAGGTGCTGTTCCTCGACGAGATCCACCGGATGTCCCGACCCGCCGAGGAGATGTTGTACATGGCGATGGAGGACTTTCGTGTCGACGTCGTCGTCGGCAAGGGACCCGGGGCAACTGCCATCCCCTTGGAGATCCCGCCCTTCACCCTGGTCGGCGCCACGACGCGGGCCGGGCTGCTTCCCGGGCCGCTGCGGGACCGGTTCGGGTTCACCGGGCACCTGGAGTTCTACGAAGTGCACGAGCTGCACCAGATCGTCGACCGCTCCGCCCGGCTGTTGGACGTCGAGGTCGACACCGACGGTGCCCACGAGATCGCCTCTCGGTCTCGCGGTACGCCGAGGATCGCCAACCGGCTGCTGCGCAGGGTCCGTGACTTCGCCCAGGTGCGCGCTGACGGCAAGGTCACACGCGGGCTGGCGCGCGACGCCCTGGCGCTGTTCGAGGTCGACGAGGCCGGACTCGACCGCCTCGATCGTGGAGTGCTCGACGCCCTTTGCCGCCGCTTCGGTGGCGGTCCGGTCGGTCTCTCCACCCTCGCCGTGGCCGTGGGGGAGGAGCGGGAGACGGTCGAGGAGGTCGCCGAGCCGTTCCTGGTGAGGTGCGGCTACCTGGCCCGGACGCCTCGTGGTCGAGTTGCGACGACCGCAGCGTGGGAGCATCTGCGCCTGCCGGTGCCCAGAGGCGCGGCGATGGCAGGGCAGGACGTGCTGTTCGAGCCTGACGAGGGTCTCGAGGTCTCCGACGACTGACGCCGCAGACGGCGATCAGCGGGAGTCACGAAATGGACACGCGGGTGCCTCCGACTCGGAGAATGACCGTGGTGCAGTTAGACTCCGCTTTTGGCCGTGAACCGGCCCCCTCGTGCCATGTCCCCGAGTCGATCAGCGCGCCCAGCGGGCGCCGGTCGTACCAAGGAGTCAACAGGTGAGTCCTGACGCCCAATTCCAGTTGCTGTTCATCGTCTTGATGATCGTGCTGGTGTACGTCCTGGTGATCCGGCCCGCCCGCAGGCGAGCCCGGCAGGTCGAGTCGCTGCAGGCTTCGCTCCAGGTCGGTGACGATGTCATGCTGACCAGCGGCATCTTCGGCTCGATCACCCGGCTCGACGGCGACCGTGCCGAGGTGACCGTCTCCGACGGCGTTGTTCTCACGGTCCACCGTGGCGCCATCGGGGAGATCGTCCGCGACGTAGCCGGCCCCGTCGACGGGACCACCGACGCCGACGCGGCCCAGGCGGACCCTGACAGCACGAATACGGGAGCGAACTGACGTGGCAACCAAGACGTCACGACCGGGGCGCACTCTGGTCGTCTTCCTGCTGATCATCGGGGTGATGTACGGCGCCACCGCGGCGATCGGCAACTGGAAGCCGAAGCTCGGCCTGGACCTCCAGGGGGGCACGCGCATCACCTTGCAGGCCAAGTCCAGCGGCGGCGGCTCGATCACCAGCGACAAGCTCAACCAGGCCGTCGACATCATCAGCAGCCGGGTCAACGGTGCCGGTGTCTCCGAAGCCCAGGTGACCACCCAGGGCAGCGACATCATCGTCGTCGAGATCCCCGGCAAGGTCGACAAGAACCTGGAGCGCACGATCGGGTCGACGGCTCAGCTCCGGTTCCGGCTGGTGGCCCAGGAGATCCCGGGCACGCCGACCACTGTCACCCCACCCACGCCGACCAGCCTCCCGACCACGCCTTCCACGACGTCGCCGAGCAGTGGCGCCACCCAGGGTCCGTCGTCCACGTCGCAGTCGACGGGTCCGACACTCAGTCAAGGCACCAAGGGTTCGACGTCAGGCAGCGCGACATCGCCGAGCAAGAATCGTGCGGTGGCGCCGTGGCTCGAGGACACGACGACGTCGCCCACCAGCGGCACCACGACCGGCACCACGTCGGGCAGCACCACGACCGAGCCGACCTCGCCGAGCGGTCCGACCACCGGGCCGCCGGCGGTCCTGCAGCCACCTGACCTCGTCGACATCACCGATCCGTACGCCTGGACACAGAACCCGCCCCAGGACTGGTTGGCGAAGCTCTCCCAGTTCCAGTGCCCCGGTCAAGGGCAGCCGTCCCCGCAGATCGACGTGCCGAGCCAGCCGTTGCTGGCCTGTGACGGCGACGGCAACAAGTACCTGCTCGGTCCCACCATGGTGGAGGGAACCGACGTCAAGGACGCCAGCTACGGCATCCCGCAGCAGGGTGTCGAGTACGTCGTCAACGTCGAGTTCAACGGCAAAGGCACCAATGAGTTCGGCGACGTCACCACGAAGATCGCCGGCACCGGTCAGCAGCTCGCCATCGTGCTCGACGGCAAGGTGCTCTCCGCACCGACGAACCAGCAGCCGATCGTCGGCGGCCGCGCCGAGATCTCCGGCGGCGGGTCGAACGGCTTCACGCAGGACTCCGCCAAGAGCCTCGCGAACTCGCTGAAGTACGGTGCGCTGCCGCTGACGTTCATCGTCCAGGGCCGATCCGACGAAGGGCCACAGCTGGCCAGCAACCAGCTCAACGCCGGCATCGTCGCCGGCATCATCGGCCTCATCCTCGTCGTCGTGTACTGCATGCTCTACTATCGCGGGCTCGGTCTCGTCGTGATCGCATCACTGCTCATCGCGGGACTCATCACCTACGCCAGTGTGTTGCTGCTGGGCCACGCCTACGGCTTCACGCTGACGCTGCCCGGTATCGCGGGTCTGATCGTCGCGGTGGGTATCACCGCGGACTCCTTCATCGTGTACTTCGAACGATTGCGTGACGAAGTGCGTGACGGACGAACGCTGCGGACCTCGGTCGAGACGGGTTGGGCGCGCGCCCGGATGACGATCCTGGCCGCCGACAGCGTGTCGATGCTGGCCGCGATCGTGCTGTTCATCTTCGCCATCGGAGTCGTCAAGGGCTTCGCCTTCGCACTCGGGCTCACCACCTTCATCGACATCTTCGTGGTGTTCTTCTTCACCAAGCCGATGGTCACGATGCTGGCACGCACCAAGTTCTTCGGTCAGGGCCACAAGTGGTCGGGTCTTGATCGACAGCACCTCGGAATGCCCGCGCTGGCCAAGACCCCGCGCGCTACGGGAGGGGAAGCCTGATGTCCAGGTTCGCGCAGATCGGCGCCGCCCTCTACCAGGGCAAGGTGAAGATCGAATTCGTCGACCGCCGCAAGACCTGGTACCTCATCTCGCTGGGGATCCTGGCGATCGTGGTCACGTCGCTTGTGTGGCGAGGTCTCAACTTCGGCCTGGAGTTCAAGGGCGGCGTGGAGTTCCAGGCCAACATCGCGAACCCGTCGGCGCAAGTCGAGCGGATCTCGACCTCTGTGGTCGACACCGGCATCCAGGCCGCACAGAACCCGGTCGTCGTCGCGTCGAACAACGACTCCGTGCGGGTGCAGACCAAACCCCTCACGCTCGACGAGATCAACGTCGTCACCCAGGCGCTCACCGAGGACGGTTCGACCGAGGTCAGCTCATCCTCGATCGGGCCGACGTGGGGCCAGGCCATCGCGAAAAAGGCGCTCACGGGCCTGGTCGTGTTCGTGATCCTGGTGGTCATCTTCATCTGGGCGTACTTCCGTGAGTGGCGCATGTCGGTGGCCGCGATCGTCGCGCTGGCGCACGACCTCACCATCACGATCGGCGTCTACTCCCTGACGGGCTTCGAGGTCACCCCGGCGACCGTCACAGGTCTGCTCACGATCCTGGGTTACTCGCTGTACGACACCGTTGTCGTGTTCGACAAGGTGCGCGAGAACACGCGCAACATCGTCGCCTCGACGCGGCGCACGTACGCCGAGGGCGCCAACCTGGCCGTCAACCAGACTCTGGTCCGGTCGATCAACACCTCGGTGGCGGCGCTGCTGCCGGTCGGAGCGATCCTCTACGTCGGCACGTTCCAGCTCGGCTCCGGACCGCTCAAGGACCTCGCGCTGGCGCTCTTCGTCGGGATGGCGGCCGGCGCCTACTCGTCGATCTTCATCGCGACGCCGCTGCTGGCTCAGCTCAAGATGCGCGAGCCGGCCATGCAGGCACAGGCCAAGCGGGTGTTCGCCCGGCGCGCGTCCGAGCAGCGTCACGCCGTACCGGCACCGGCCGCAGCTGGCGACTCAGGTGCGGATCCCGCCGTCGATCGACCAGCGCCCGTCGCGGTGGCGAAGACCACCGCGCGTCCGATGAGCAGCAACGCCAGCAAGCGCGCGCAGCCGAAACGCCAGACGCGATCCAGGCGCGGCAAGCGGTGACCACGCCGGTCCGCGCCGATCTCGAGCGTGCGTTGTCGACGCTGGTCCGTGACGTCCCGGACTTCCCCGAGCCAGGGGTGGTCTTCAAGGACATCGCACCGATGCTGGCCGACCACGCGGCGTTCACGCTGGTGGTCGAGGCGCTGGCCGCGGCCGGGCGAGACGACGCCGGACCAGGTGGTTGTCGACAAGGTCGTCGGCATCGAGGCCCGCGGCTTCATCCTGGGCGCTCCGGTGGCGCTGCTGCTCGGCGCGGGTTTCGTACCCGTGCGCAAGGAGGGGAAGCTCCCGGGCGCCACCCACAACGAGTCCTATGCGCTGGAGTACGGCGAGGCGACCCTCGAGGTGCACCAGGACGCCTTTGCGCCGGGGGAGCGGGTGCTCGTCATCGACGACGTGCTGGCTACCGGTGGCACGGCCGTGGCGACGATCGCCCTGGTCGAACGCAGCGGTGCCCAGGTGGCCGGCATCGCGTTCCTCATCGAGCTCGCGTTCCTGCACGGCCGTGACCAGCTCGCCGGACGAGCCGTCACCTCGCTCATGACCGCCTGACGCAGGCGTTCTCAAGCGGGACGGCAACCCCGTAGAATGATCTTTCGGACAGCGACATACGGCGGATGGGCAGGAGCACTGCGTGGCCGACGAGGTTCTCGTTCCCCCCACCGACGAACCGGTAGCCGGTGACAGCACGACAGCACCGACGAGGATGCGCACGCGGCTGGCCCGGATCGGGCGCACGAGCGGGTCCGAACCCGTGCTGGAGCCGCTCTTCGCCATCGTCCGGGGGACCCACCCCAAGGCTGACCTGGCGATCGTCGAGAAGGCGTACAAGACCGCAGAGCTCCACCACCACGGCCAGACACGGCGCAGCGGCGATCCCTACATCACCCACCCTCTCGCGGTCACCACCATCCTCGCGGAGCTGGGCATGACCCCACCGACGTTGTGCGCCGCGTTGCTGCACGACACGGTCGAGGACACCTCCTACACGATCGACCAGCTTCGGCTCGACTTCGGAGACGAGGTGGCCCAGCTCGTCGACGGTGTCACCAAGCTCGACAAGGTCAGCTACGGCGACTCGGCGCAGGCCGAGACCATCCGCAAGATGATCGTCGCCATGAGCAAGGACATCCGGGTCCTCGTCATCAAGCTCGCCGACCGGCTGCACAACATGCGGACGCTGCGCTTCCTGCGGCAGGTCACCCAGGAACGGATCGCCAGCGAGACGCTCGAAATCTACGCGCCGCTGGCTCACCGGCTCGGTATGAACACGATCAAGTGGGAGCTCGAGGACCTCTCGTTCGCGACCCTGCACCCCAAGGTCTACGACGAGATCGTCCGGTTGGTCGCCGAGCGCGCGCCGGCCCGCGACGAGTTCCTCGCCACCGTGATCGACCAGGTGCAGCAGGACCTGCGCGGCGCGAAGATCAAGGCGTCGGTCACCGGCCGCCCCAAGCACTACTACTCGATCTACCAGAAGATGATCGTCCGCGGTCGCGAGTTCACCGACATCTACGACCTCGTGGGCATCCGGGTGCTCACCGACACCCTGCGGGACTGCTATGCGGCCCTGGGCGTCCTGCACTCACGCTGGAACCCCGTGCCCGGCCGGTTCAAGGACTTCGTGGCGATGCCGAAGTTCAACATGTACCAGTCTCTGCACACGACGGTGATCGGTCCCGGAGGCAAGCCGGTCGAGCTGCAGATCCGGACGTTCGCGATGCACCGTCGCGCGGAGTACGGCGTCGCCGCTCACTGGAAGTACAAGGAGGACGGGCGCGCCGGTCTCGACACCGACCAGAGCGGCCCCAACGAGGGCAGCGGCGACATGACCTGGGTCCGCCAGCTCATGGACTGGCAGCGCGAGACCGAGGATCCCGGTGAGTTCCTCGACTCGCTCCGCTTCGAGATCAACTCGTCCGAGGTCTACGTGTTCACCCCGCGCGGTGAGGTGATCGCCTTGCCGACCGGATCCACGCCGGTCGACTTCGCGTACGCCATCCACACCGAGGTCGGCCACCGCTGCATCGGCGCACGCGTCAACGGGCGCCTGGTGCCTCTCGAGTCCGAGCTCGACAACGGTGACGTCGTCGAGGTCTTCACGTCCAAGGCGCAGAACGCCGGGCCCAGCCGCGACTGGTTGACGTTCGTGCGAAGCCCGCGCGCCCGCAACAAGATCAAGCAGTTCTTCACCAAGGAGCGCCGCGAGGAGGCCATCGAGCAGGGCAAGGAGGCCATTGCCCGGTTCATGCGCCGCGAGGGCCTGCCGCTGCAACGGATGTTGACGCACGACACGCTGGCCGCGGTCGCCTCCGACCTCCACCACCCTGACGTGACCGCCTTGTACGCGGCAGTGGGGGAGGGCAACACGACCGCGCAGACCGTCGTACGCCGGATCCTCGAGCTCTTCGGAGGCGACGACGCGGCGGCCGACGAAGCCGCCGAGACGGTCAAGATCACCACCGAGCGCGAGCGGCGCAAGCGTTCACCGCGGGGCGACGCGGGCGTGATCGTCAAGGGCATCACCGACGTCTGGGTCAAGCTCGCGCGTTGCTGCACGCCGGTCCCGGGCGATGACATCGTCGGCTTCGTGACTCGCGGCGCCGGTGTCTCGGTCCACCGCGGCGACTGCACCAACATCGCGAGCCTGTCGGCGCAGGAGGGCCGGATGGTCGAGGTGGAGTGGGCCCCGACGGCGCAGTCCATGTTTCTGGTCGCCATCCAGGTCGAGGCGCTCGACCGGGCCCGGCTGCTGTCGGACATCACCCGAGTGCTGTCCGACGTCCACGTCAACATCTTGTCGGCGTCGGTGGCGACGACCCGCGACCGGATCGCCAAGAGCCGCTTCACGTTCGAGATGGCCGACCCCACGCACCTCGGCCACGTCCTCAAGGCGGTTCGCACCGTGGATGGGGTATTCGACGCCTACCGCGTCACCCAATAACCCCCGCGCCGCCCAGGCGGCGATCTGCGGCGTTGGCGTCGTCGCCGATACGCTCCGCTCCCAGTATCGGCTTCCTCCGCCGCCTGGCAGTTTGCGGGGCGATGCGCGATCGCCCAGGGGCCGTCCCAGTATCGGCTTCCTCCGCCGCCTGGCAGCTCATCCACCTGACCGGCGCGGGCCTGCCGCGACCGCCGCAGGCGGCGATCTGCGGCGTTGGCGTCGTCGCCGATACGCTCCGCTCCCAGGTATCGGCTTCCTCCGCCGCCTGGCAGCTCATCCACCTGACCGGCGCGGGCCTGCCGCGACCGCCCAGGCGGCGATCTGCGGCGTTCGCGCGTCGTCGCCGATACGCTCCGCTTCTCAGTATCGGTCTTCGTCGCGTCGGATGCGTCACAATGTGTGCGTGCACGGCGGTAGGCGAGTGAAGCGTGTCCGTCGGTGTGGTCGCCTTTCGCCTCGCTCTGGTCGTGCTGGTCGCGTTCGTTGCGCTGGTGTACTTGCTCACCGATCGCTGTTCGTCTCATTGGCGGGTCCGGAGCGCATCTGTCGCTCCGGCGACGAGGTCATGGTTGTTGAGGATCTGCAAGGAGGCGCGTACTGCGAGACCCGCAAGGCCGGCGACAAAACCTGCCCCGACGGGGAACGGCTGCGCAGGCTGTTGGACCCTCCTCGGGAAGACTGCATCACCGATGAGGTCGGACACGAGTCCGACGGACTGCCCAAAGGCTTTTGACAAGCTGAAAGCCGCCGGAGGGTAGTGAGCAGGACTCAGGCGGAGAACTCCGCGAGGGCCTTGCGGGCTTCGTCGAGCCAGGACTGGCGGGCCTCGATGTCAGCCTTCGCCTGCGCGGCTGCCTTGTCCTTGCCGGCCGTCTCCGCCTTCTCGAGCTTCGACTGGAGCGTGGCGATCGAGGTCTCGAGCTGGGCGACCGTGTCAGATGCGCGGGCGTAGGCTTCCGGGTTGCTCCGACGCCACTGATCGTCCTCGGCGCCTCGCACAGCTTGTTCGACGGTCTTGAAGCGCCCCTCGAGGTCCTTCATGTCCTGTCGTGGCACCTTGCCGGCTGCGTCCCACTTCTCGGCGAGCTCGCGGAACTGTTCGCGTGCTGTCTTGTGGTCCTGGATCGGCAGGAGCGACTCGGCCTGCACGAGCAGACCCCGCTTGACCTCTGCGTTGGCGGCGTACTCCTGGTCGAGCGCCGTGTTGGCCGCGTCGCGGGCGCCGAAGAACGTGTCCTGGGCGCCGCGGAAACGCGTCCAGAGGACGTCGTCGACGTCCTTCTGGGCCGGGCCGGCGGCCTTCCACTGGGCCATCAGGTCCCGGTAGGCCCGGGCGGTCGAGGCCCAGTCGGTCGAATCAGCCAGTGATTCGGCCTCGACGACGAGCTTCTCCTTGATCACGCGGGCGCCGTCGCGACGTTCGTTGAGCTCGGCGAAGTGCTGCTTGCGCCGGCGCGTGTACGTCGTACGCGCGGACGAGAAACGGTGCCACAGCTCGTCGTCGCTGGGCTTGTCGATGCGCGGCAGCCCCTTCCACGACGCCAGCAGCTCACGGAGACGGTTGGCGCCGTTGCGCCAGTCGCTGCCCACGGACAGTCGCTCGGCCTCCTCGGCGATCCGCTGCTTGTCGCGCTTGGCTTCGTCGGCCTTGGCGGCGCGTTCAGCGCGGCGTGCGTCGCGTCTGGCGGCGATGACGGGGGCCAACGCATCCAGGCGTGCCACGAGGCTGGCCAGGTCGCCCACCGCCTGGGCGTCGACGACGAGAGCGCGTACCTTCTTGACGGTGGTGGAGGCGTCCTCGGGAGTGAGCGAGCCGGCCGCAATGCGTTGCTCGAGCAGGTCGACCTCGACGACGAGTCCGTCGTAGCGGTTCCGGTAGAACAGGAGCGCAGCCTCAGGGTCACCGTCCGGCCATTGTCCGACCACGCGCTCACCGTCGGTGGTCCGGACATAGACGGTTCCGTCGGCGCCGACCCGGCCGAAGTCAGCGGGCTCGGGTGCCTCGGTCATCAGTTCCCCCCGGTCTTGGACGACTTGGTGCTGGTGGGCTTCGTCGGTGCGGACGTGGTCGGCTTCGTCGCCGTCGGGCTCCCGGTGTTCTGCGAGGGCGTCAGCAGGTTGGTGTTGAACGTATCGGTCGGCACTCCCGGCGAGCGAGACTGCTCGTCGGCGAAGATGTTCTTGACGAGCAGGCCCAGCAACACGATGACCACGAGTCCGACGACGATCCCGACCACCACTGCGATCTTTCGTTGGCGGCTGGCCATGCGCATGCGTCGATACTGCTGACGCTGCCACTTTGCACGCGCCAGCTGACGCTGACGCTGCTTGCTCGTAACCACACGTACCTCCGCGACCCGGACGACCGGTGGACCAGTCTAAGAGGACAGGTTCAGGGGCCGTGCACGCCGTGCCGATCGTGACCAATGTGTTGCTGCTTCACGGGGAGCGGGGGTGAGCGACCGGTTCGCGCTCGATAGGCTGCCTGGGCTCGCCAACCGCACGAGACAGCGGGAACAGCAGGAACTGAGGGAAGAGGTGTGTCCGTGCTCATTGCCGGGTTCCCGGCCGGGCCCTGGGCCACGAACTGCTACGTCGTCGCCCCTGGCCCCGGCGAGGAGTGCGTCGTCATCGACCCCGGCTACGAGGCAGCTTCAGGGGTGGCCGACGTGGTTCGTGAGCACCGCCTCCGGCCCGCGGCCGTGCTGATGACTCATGGGCACATCGACCACATCTGGTCGGTCACACCCGTAGCGGGGGCGTACGACGCGACCGCCTACATCCACCCGTCCGACCGGCACCTGCTGACCGACCCGGGCGCGGGCATCTCACCCGAGACAGCGGCGATGCTCAGCGGAATGCTCGGCGGAGCGCACACGTTCACCGAGCCCGACGACCTGCGGGAGCTGACCGACGCGGCCACCCTCAACCTGGCCGGCCTCGAGTTCGTCGTCGACCACACTCCGGGCCACACGGCGGGCTCCGTCACGTTCCGCGCGCCCTATCAGGGGCCGGAAGAGGTGCCGGAGGTGATGTTCTCCGGTGACCTGCTGTTCGCCGGCTCCATCGGACGCACCGACCTGCCCGGCGGAGACCACCCCACCATGCTCCGCAGCCTGGCGACCAAGGTGCTCCCGCTCGACGACGCCATCGTCGTCCTGCCCGGGCACGGCGGGCAGACATCGATCGGGCGCGAACGCGCCACCAACCCGTACCTGCTGGACTTGCAGCCGGCTACCCGTCCGACAGGCACGCCGACATGAGTCGTCCCTCCGCCCTGAGCGGCTTCCCCGAGTTCCTCCCTAGCCAGCGCGCAGCGGAGCTCGTCATCATCGACAGTCTGCGCGAGAGCTTCGAGCTGCACGGTTTTGCGTCCCTCGAGACACGCTTCGTCGAGCCTCTCGACCAGCTGCTCCGCAAGGGCGAGACATCGAACGAGGTCTACGTCCTGCGTCGCCTGCACGCTGACGATGACGACGAGAGTGCGCCCGGCCTCGGGCTCCACTTCGACCTGACGGTGCCGTTGGCGCGCTACGTCGTCGAGCACCAAGGCCAGCTCGCCTTTCCCTTCCGTCGCTACCAGATCCAGCGCTGCTGGCGTGGTGAACGGCCGCAGGAAGGGCGCTACCGCGAGTTCACCCAGGCCGACATCGACATCATCGGGCGCGACACGTTGGGGTTCGAGGCCGACATCGAAGTGCTCGAGGTGATGGCCGAGGCGATGAGCCGGCTCCCGGTGCCGCCGCTGACCCTGCACGTCAACAACCGCAAGCTCATCCAGGGCTTCTACCTGGGGCTCGGAATCGGTGCGGGCCCGCCGGTGATCGACGTGATCCGGGCGATGGACAAGCTCGACAAGATCGGTCCTGACGGAGTCCGGGCGCTGCTGCTCGCGCAGGGTCTGAGCCGCGACCAGGCTGAGCAGTGCCTGGCGCTGGCCTCGATCAAGGGCACCGACATCGGTTTCGCCGACGAAGTGCGCAGCCTCGGAATCGAGCACGAGCTCCTCGAGGAGGGGCTCTCCGACCTCGTCAGGGCTGTGGAGTCGACCGCGCACACCCGTTCAGACCAGTTCAGCGTCGTGGCCGACCTGCAGATCGCGCGTGGCCTCGACTACTACACGGGCACGGTGTTCGAGGGCCGGATGGACCTCCTCGGCTCGCTCTCGATCTGCGCCGGCGGACGATATGACGCGTTGGCCTCTGACGGTCGCTCGACCTATCCCGGTGTCGGGATCTCGCTGGGGATCACCCGACTCGTGGCTCCGCTGGTGGCGCGAGGCCTCTTCGACGCCGATCGCTCGGTGCCGTCGGCTGTCCTGGTGGCGCTCCCGGACGAAGGCGCCCGGGTCCGGGTCAGAGCGGTCGCGCGGGCCTTACGAGCGCGCGGTATTCCGACCGAGGTCGCGCCGACCCCGGCCAAGTACGGCAAGCAGATCCGGCACGCCGACCGACGGGGCATCCCGTTCGTCTGGTTCCCCGCCGACGAGGGCAGTGGCGACAGCGACCAGGTGCGCGACATCCGGTCCGGCGACCAACAGCCGGCCGACGCCGGCGCCTGGACCCCACCGGCCGAGGACCTCAGGCCCCACATCATCAACCCCGCGCAGCGCGCGGCCCAAGGAGAGACCTCGTGATCCGCACCCATGACGCAGGCAGCCTGCGTGCCGAGCACGTCGGACAGACCGTGACCCTGGCCGGCTGGGTCGCACGACGACGAGACCACGGCGGCGTGGCCTTCATCGACCTGCGCGACGGCAGCGGACTGGCGCAGGTGGTCATCCGCGATGAGGAGGCGGCACGTCCTTTGCGCAACGAGTTCTGCCTCGCGGTCACGGGCGAGGTCACCGCACGACCGGCCGGCAACGCCAACCCGGCTCTCCCGACCGGTGAGATCGAGGTCGTGGTGCATGACGTGGTGGTGCTGAGCGAGGCTGCCGCCTTGCCGTTCCCGGTCGAGGAGCATCACGCCACGCCGGTCAACGAAGAGGTCCGCCTCAAGCACCGTTACCTCGACCTCCGACGCACGGACATGGCAGCCAACATCAGGCTCCGGTCAGCCGTCACGCGGATCATCCGCGAGGTGATGGCCGAGCACGACTTCCTCGACATCGAGACGCCGTACCTCACCCGCTCGACTCCTGAAGGTGCCCGTGACTTCCTGGTCCCGGTCCGGCTGCAGCCCGGGGCCTGGTACGCCCTCCCGCAGTCGCCGCAGCTGTTCAAGCAGCTGCTGATGGTGGCCGGGATGGAGCGCTACTTCCAGATCGCGCGGTGCTTCCGCGACGAGGACTTCCGGGCCGACCGGCAGCCCGAGTTCACGCAGCTCGACGTCGAGATGAGCTTCTGCGAGCCCGAAGACATCCAGTCCCTGATCGAGGAGCTCCTCGTACGGCTGTGGCGGGACATCCACGGCTACGACGTACCGACGCCGATCCCGCGGATGACGTACGACGAGGCGATGCGCCGCTTCGGCATCGACCGACCCGACCTCAGGTTCGGTTGCGAGCTCGTGGACTTCACGGAGTTCTTCGCCGAGACGCCGTTCCGGGTGTTCCAGCCATCGAGCGATGACCACTACGTCGGTGCCGTGGTCATGCCCGGTGGTGGCTCGCAAGCCCGCAAGGAGCTCGACGCGTGGCAGGAGTGGGCGCGTTCGCGCGGGGCCAAGGGACTGGCCTATGTGCTCGTCCAGGACGACGGTGAGCTCGGTGGCCCCGTCGCCAAGAACCTCTCAGAGAGCGAACGGGCGGGACTGGCCGCGCATGCGGGCGCCGAACCCGGCGACTGTGTCTTCTTCGCCGCGGGCAAGCGAGCGGACGCGCTGGGCCTGCTCGCGGCAGCTCGCCTGGAAGTGGGGGAGCGCTGCGGGCTCATCGACCACGACGGGTGGCGGTTCGTCTGGGTCGTTGACGCACCCATGTTCGAGCGGGTCGACCTCGAGGATGGTGGCACCGGCTGGACTGCGATCCACCACCCGTTCACCGCGCCGATCGAGGGCCACGCCGCCGATTTCGAGCAGCGACCGGGCGAGGCGCTCTCGCGCGCCTACGACATCGTGCTCAACGGATCCGAGATCGGTGGCGGGTCGATCCGTATCCACCGTTCGGAGATGCAGCAGCGGGTGTTCGACGTGATCGGCCTGTCCCACGAGGAGGCCGTCCACCAGTTCGGCTTCCTGCTCGACGCGTTCGCGTACGGACCACCGCCGCACGGCGGCATCGCGCTTGGGCATCGACCGGCTCGTGGCCATGCTGGCCGGCGCCGACAGCATCCGGGACGTCATCGCGTTCCCCAAGACCGCTTCGGGTGGTGACCCGCTCACAGGTGCGCCCAGCCCGATCACGGCCGCGCAGCGCAAGGAGGCCGGAGTGGACGCCGTACCGGCGCCGGAGGGCGAACAGGCGGGTGGCGCGGACAAAAGGGGTTGATCGGGCACCTCGGATAAACGCCTTGTTCCCAAACCGTTACCTCGTGGGCCCTGTAAGGAAACAGGCGGTGGATTAGAGTCCTCTCGGTTGCACACTGTGCGGCCCCGGCAAGACCTGCCACCGAGCAGCCGACGAGAGGGCAAGGACAGGCCATAATGACCGTTGCCGATCTAGAGACCCTCGGTCCCGGAGACGAAGAAGTACAGCCCCCGACAGACCCGTCCGGGAAGAAGATCACCGGTCGCTCTCCGAGTCGCATCGCGCTCGAGCGGCTGCGCAAGGACAAGCTGGCAGTGGTCTCGGGCTCGATCGTGACGATGCTGGTCCTGGCCGCCATCTTCGCCCCGCTTGATCTGCAAGGCCTTCGGCATCGACGGCCCCTACGCCACCAACGGCTCGGCCGACCTCGAGTTCGGCTATCCGAACGTCGGCCCCCCGTTCCACGGGTTCACCTGGGCGCACCCGCTCGGCCTCACGCCGAGCACGGCGTACGACAACCTGGCGCGGCTCGTCTACGGCCTGCGCGTCTCGCTCGGCATCGCGTTGGGCGCCACCATCTTCAGCACGATGATCGGGATCGTGATGGGGCTCATGGCCGGCTTCGCCCACGGCTGGCTCGACCGCATCATCTCCTTCATCATCGACCTGTTCCTCTCCTTCCCCTTCATCCTCGGCGCGCTGGCGCTGGCGCCGATCATCACCTCGAAGTTCGCCACCCAGGAGGACAAGCTCAAGTGGGTGCAGTTCTTCTCGCTGATGTCGGTGCTCGTGATCTTCGGCTGGATGTACCTCGCCCGGCTCGTCCGCGGCCAGGTGCTCTCGCTGCGCGAACGGGAGTTCGTGCAGTCGGCGCAGGTGCTCGGTGCACCGACGAGCCGCATCCTGTTCAAGGAGCTCCTGCCGAACCTGATCGCGCCGATCGTCGTCTCGATCTCGTTGACCCTGCCCGGCTACGTGGCCGCTGAGGCAGGACTGTCCTTCCTCGGTATCGGCATCACCGGCTTCCCGTCACTGGGCCAGACGATCCTGCGCGCCTCGCCGTACTACGACACCTATCCGCTGTACCTCTACGCGCCGGTGTTCGCTGTGACGATCCTCGTCGTGGCGCTGAACCTGTTGGGCGACTCGATCCGAGATGCGTTCGACCCCAAGACTCGTCGCTGACCGTTTGCCGGTCCGCGAGAGAAGCACAACCAACCAACGAAAGGGTGGGTAGGACATGCGGTTGAAGAAACCGATCATTGCCGTCTCCGCCCTGGGACTGATGGCTCTGGCTGCCTGTGGCGGCTCGAGCAACGGTCCTGGGGTGAGTGACAACACATTCCAGACGGGAGGCAACGCCGGCGCGGGAACCGACCCCAACCGTACAGAGGGTCCTGCTCCGGAGATCCCCGGTGCGAAGGCGGGTGGCACCGTCAAGGTCATCAGTGTCGCTGGTCTGAACTCGATGGACCCGACTGAGGCCTACTACATCAACACCGCATCGATCCTGTCGAGCCTCGTCGTCCGTTCGTTGACGCAGTACGTCTACCAGGACGGTCAGATGATCCTCATCCCCGACCTGGCGACCGACCTCGGAACCCCCAACGACGACTTCACCGAGTGGACGTTCACCATCCGCGACGGTGTGAAGTACGAGAACGGCACCCCGGTCACGGCCAAGGATGTCGCGTTCGGCATCAAGCGGTCCTTCGACCGGGCGACGTTCCCGGAGGGCGCTGCCTACAGCAACGACTACTTCAAGGACGGCGACAAGTACAAGGGTCCCTACTCCTCGAACAGCAACTACAACGGTGTCAAGGTCGACGGCAACACGCTGACGATCGAGATGGCCAAGCCGTTCCCCGACATGCCGTACTGGGGTGCGTTCCCGGCCATCGGCCCGATCCCGGAGGGCAAGGCCAGTGACCCGGCCAAGTACGCCCTGCACCCGTGGGCGACTGGTCCGTACATGTTCAAGGACTACACGCCCGAGAAGTCTCTGACGCTGGTCAAGAACCCGAACTGGGACCCCAGCACCGACCCGGGTCGGCACCAGTACGCCGACGAGTTCGACATGACGTTCGACGTGCCCAGCGCCAAGGTCGACCAGATCATGCTGAGCGACAAGGGTGACGGTCAGACCACGCTGACGTACGACAACATCTTGGCGTCGGACTTCATCAAGGCCAAGCAGAACGCGTCGGACCGCCTGGTCCTGGGCTCCTCGCCCTGCTCGTTCTACTGGGCGCCTGACTACCGCAAGATCACCGACATCGAGGTCCGCAAGGCCCTCGCCTACGCCTACCCGTACCAGGATGCCTGGAACGCTGGTGGCGAGATCGTCGGTGTGACCCGTCAGCCGGGCACGAACATGATGCCGCCGGGTATCCCCGGTCGTACCGAGTACAACCCGCTGCCTGACCACGAGCCCGGCACCACCAATGCCGATGAGGCCAAGCAGCTGTTGAAGGACTCGGGCAACCTGGGCTACAAGATCCAGTTCCTGTATGCGCAGGACGACCCGATCTCGACCGACGTCAAGGACACGATCGTCAAGGCCCTCAAGGCCGCTGGGTTCACGCCGCAGCCGTACGCGACCACCATCGCGGATGGTTCCACGCTGCGTGCCGACCCCAACACGAAGATCAACGTCCGCTCCGCTGGTTGGTGCTCGGACTGGCCCACCGGTGGGTCCTGGTTCCCGCCGTTGTTCCAGAGCACCAACCTGAAGGCCGAAGGCCTCGGCAGCAACTACGCCGTGTTCTCCGAGCCGGATGTCGACAAGCAGATCGCCGACATCCAAGCGATGAAGGTGGATGAGCAGCCGGCAGCCTGGGACGCTCTGGACAAGTACATCGCTGAGACGTACTTCCCGACGTTCTCGACCGGTTACGACGGTGTCGCTTTCATGCACGGTTCGAAGTTGAACAACGTGGAAGACGACAACGTGTTCGCCATGCCGACCTGGAAGGACATCTGGGTCAGCTGATCCGTGACCTCGGTCATGGCTGAATAGCAGGTGTGGGGTGGGCTCGTCTGAGCCCACCCCACATCCCCGGCCAGGCGCTGGTGGACCCTTAGGGCACCACAGAGTCGGGACGGGGAACCCTCGAGGAAGTAGGAGCTGAAATGTTCGGCTACATCGTCCGTCGTCTGGTGGCGGCATTTCTCGTCGTCGTCCTGACGTCGATGTTCGTGTTCGCACTCTTCTTCCTGGGGCCGAGCAACCCTGCAGACAGCATCTGCAACAAGAACGGCCGCTGCACGGCCGAGCGGCAGAAGGCGCTCGAGCATGCGCTCGGCCTCGACCAGAGCGTGGTGACGCAGTACGGCGCCTTCGTCAAGGGCCTCTTCGTCACCCGGACCATCGAAGCCGGTGCCAGCTACAAGTGCGACGCCCCGTGCCTGGGCATCAGCTACCTGAGCAAGCAGGAAGTCCGCAAGGAGATGGTCAAGCGGTATCCGCTCACGATCTCCCTGGCCGTCGGCGGCTCCATCATCTTCCTTTCGGTAGGCATCTCCATGGGCGCGCTCGCGGCCCGTTGGCGTGGCACCGTGGCCGACAAGTCCCTCGTCACCGGCAGCCTGTTGCTGAGCGCCGTCCCCTACTACGTCGTGTGTCTGATTGCCTGGATCTACCTGGTCAACAGTTGGGGGATATTCCCTGACGGAGGTAGTTATAAGGGGATCACGCAGAGTCCGTCCGCCTGGTTCGGCGCGCTGCTGCTGCCCTGGCTGGTGCTCGGCGTCGCCAACTCGACGCAGTACGCGCGGTTCACGCGCGGATCGATGGCCGAGGTGCTGGGGGAGGACTATGTGCGCACGGCCTCAGCCAAGGGCATCTCGTCCAACCGCGTCGTGTTCCAGCACGCGCTGCGCGCGGCCATCGTGCCGATCATCACGATCTTCGGACTCGACTTCGCCGGCCTGCTCGCCGGTACGATCTTCACGGAGTACATCTTCGGTCTCGACGGGATCGGTAAGTGGTCCATCGATGCACTGTCACCGACAGATTTCCCGATCATCTCGGCAACGGTGTTGGTCAGTGCCATCCTTGTGGTCACGGCTAACTTGATCGTCGACATCGTGTACAGCTTCATCGACCCGAGAGTGAGACTTGCATGACAGGGGTCCTGACCGACACCGCGTCTGGGTACCAAGATCCGAGCCGCAACGACGAAGAGCCTTTTCTCACGGTCGAGAACCTCACGGTGCAGTTCCCCACGTACGACGGCCTCGTTCAGGCGGTCACCGACCTGTCGTACTCCGTCCGGATGGGCGAGACCCTGGGCATCGTGGGCGAGTCCGGGTCGGGCAAGAGCGTCTCGTCGATGGCGGTTCTCGGGCTCCACGACGTCAAGCGCAGCCGGATGACCGGGTCGATCCGGGTGGGCGGCACCGAGGTGATCGGTGCGTCGGAGAGCAACTTGCGGCGGATCCGGGGCAACGACGTCGCGATGATCTTCCAGGACCCCCTGACGGCACTGCACCCCTTCTACACGATCGGCCGGCAGATCACCGAGGCCTACCGGCTGCACAACAAGGTGTCGAAGTCGGTCGCCAAGAAGCGCGCCATCGAGATGCTCGACCGGGTCGGCATCCCGCAGCCCGACCGCCGGGTGGACGACTACCCCCACCAGTTCAGCGGCGGCATGCGCCAGCGCGCGATGATCGCGATGTCGCTGGTCAACAACCCGCGCCTGTTGATCGCTGACGAGCCCACCACGGCCCTCGACGTGACGGTGCAGGCGCAGATCCTCGACCTGATCCAGGACCTGCAGAAGGAGTTCGGGTCCGCGGTGGTCATGATCACCCACGACCTGGGCGTCATCGCCGAGATCGCTGACGAAGTGCTGGTCATGTATGCCGGCCGGTGCGTCGAGAAGGGTCCGTGCAAACAGATCCTGACCCATCCCGAGATGCCGTACACCTGGGGTCTGCTCGGCAGCATCGCCGACGTGATCGGCGACGTCACCAAGCCGCTCATCCCGATCCCGGGTACGCCCCCGAGCCTGTTGAACCCGCCGAGTGGCTGTGCGTTCAACCCCCGCTGCCCGCACAAGGACAAGGTGCCCGCGGGTCGGTGTGAGAACGAGCTGCCCGAGCTGCGCCAGGGTCGTTTCAAGGACCACTACCTGCGCTGCCATCTGAGCGATCCGGACCAAGTCTTCGAGTCGGAAGTCAAAGAGGTGGTCATGTGACCGAGCAGGACACCACGACCGGACCACCGCTGCTCGAGGTCACCGACCTCGTCAAGTACTTCCCGGTCAAGAGCTCTGGCGTCATCCGCCGCACCATCGGCCAGGTGCAGGCCGTCGATGGCGTCTCGTTCTCGATCTCCAAGGGGAGCTCGCTCGGTCTGGTCGGTGAGTCCGGCTGCGGAAAGACGACCACGGGGCGGGTCATCACGCGCCTGTACGACCCGACGTCGGGGTCGATGAAGTTCGAGGGCGACGAGCTGGCCACCCTCTCGCGCAAGGACATGATGCCGTACCGACGGCAGATCCAGCTGATCTTCCAGGACCCGTACTCCTCGCTCAACCCGCGCCACACCGTCGGCACGATCGTCGGCGCTCCGATGGCGATCCACAAGACGATGCCGAAGGACAAGATCCTGCCGCGCGTGCAGGAGCTGCTCGAGACCGTCGGTCTCAACCCCGAGCACTTCAACCGTTACCCCAGCGAGTTCTCCGGCGGTCAACGGCAGCGCATCGGGATCGCCCGCGCGCTGGCGCTCAACCCCAAGCTGATCGTGGCCGACGAGCCGGTGTCCGCGCTCGACGTCTCCATCCAGGCGCAGGTCGTCAACCTGCTGCAGGACCTGCAGCGCGAGATGGACATCGCGTTCCTGTTCATCGCGCACGACCTGGCCATCGTGCGGCACTTCTGCCCGGAGATCGCCGTCATGTACCTCGGCAAGATCATCGAGAAGGGCAGCCGGGAAGCCATCTACCAGACGCCGCACCACCCCTACACGCAGGCGCTGCTGTCCGCCGCGCCCGACGTGAAGCAGGCTGCGATCGGTGGGCGGCGCGAGCGGATCCGCCTCGAGGGCGACGTGCCCAGCCCGATCAACCCGCCCTCGGGCTGCCGGTTCCGGACCCGGTGCTGGAAGGCACAGGACATCTGCGCCAAGGAAGAGCCGCCGCTGCTGCAGATCGGTGGACGCGACGTCGCCTGTCACTTCGCCGAGCCGCTGCAGGTCGTGGCCGCCGTCGAGGGTGACATCGCCGCCCAGACCGACGGCGAAGGATCTCCCCAGCTCGAGGTCCGCTGACCCCTGGCTCGCCGCGTTCACAGGTGCACCAGTCAGCCCGCGCCGGCGGTACGACGTAAGGTGACGCCGTGAGCGACTCGCTGCCCTACGAGGCGCTGTTCGACGTGGCCACGCCCACGCCCCCGCACGGCAAGGGCGGCAGCCTGACCGACCGCGAACACGCCGGGGCGCCACTGGCCGTCCGGATGCGACCACGCACGCTCGACGAGCTGGCCGGCCAGGACCACCTGCTCATCGACGGCTCGCCGCTGCGCCGGCTGGTCGAGGCCGACCAACCGACGGCCCTGATGCTCTGGGGCCCTCCCGGCACGGGCAAGACCACGATCGCGGGCATCGTCTCGGCACAGACAGACCGGCGGTTCGTCGAGGTCTCCGCTGTCTCCGCCGGTGTCAAAGAGGTGCGCGAGGTCATCGACGGTGCCCGCCGCGAGCTGGCCCGCGGTGGCCCGGAGACCGTGCTGTTCGTCGACGAGGTGCACCGGTTCAGCAAGGCGCAGCAGGATGCCCTCCTGCCGGGCGTCGAGAACCGGTGGGTCACGCTGATCGCGGCCACGACGGAGAACCCGTTCTTCTCCGTGATCTCGCCGCTGCTGTCCCGGTCGTTGTTGTTGACGCTCGAGCCGCTGACCGACGATGCCGTACGCGAGGTGGTCGACCGTGCGCTGACGGACGAACGTGGTCTCGGTGGCGCGGTGACGATCGACGCCGACGCGCTCGACCAGCTCGTACGGCTCGCGGGCGGTGATGCCCGACGAGCGCTGACCTACCTGGAGGCAGCCGCCAGCAGCGCCGGGTCGACCGGCGGCGCCGCGATCACGATGCAGACGCTCGAGTCGGCCGTAGACCGGGCTGCCGTCCGCTACGACCGGCAGGGCGACCAGCACTACGACGTGATCAGCGCCTTCATCAAGTCGATCCGCGGCAGCGACGTCGACGCCGCGCTGCACTATCTCGCCCGGATGATCGCGGCCGGGGAGGACCCTCGCTTCATCGCCCGCCGGCTGGTGATCCTGGCCAGCGAGGACATCGGGCTCGCCGACCCGACGGCGCTTCCGACGGCAGTGGCTGCCGCGCAGTCCGTCCAGCTGATCGGGATGCCGGAGGCGCGCCTCAACCTGGCCCAGGCGGTCATCGCGCTGGCCCTCGCGCCCAAGTCCAACGCGGTCATCACCGCCATCGATGCGGCCATGGCCGATGTGTCGGCGGGCAAGCTCGGCACAGTGCCGGCGCATCTGCGCGACGCACACTACGCCGGGGCGGGCACGATCAACCACGGGGCCGGTTATCTGTACGCGCACGACGACCCGCGCGGCGTCGCACCGCAGCGTCATGCCCCGGCGGAGGTCCAGGACGCCAGCTACTACCGCCCGACCGGCCGCGGTGCGGAAGCGGAGTACGCCGCCAGGCTGGAGCGCATCAAGGCCATCCTGGGAGGGGAGGAGCCGAACAGCCCTGCGCGGTAGGGTTGCTGCCCTGGTGGGAAGGACCATCAGACGTTGACGGTGACCACGGTGATACCAAGGGAGAGCCATGACGGCGAACGTCGCGATCGCGGTGGCCTCGGCGGCCGCGCTGCTCGCGCTCGTCCTGCTGTGGCTGGTGCTCCGGTTGCATCGGCTCGTTCGCGAGCTGCAGAGCCGACTGCAGGACAGCACCCGCCAGTACGACGCCGCCCTCCGCCGACTCGACGACGTGGCCAGCGACCAACGCGCCACCTTGCACGCCGTCGAGCTGGTGCTGCAGGAGACGCCGCCGCCGGCCCCCGACGAGGTGGACGAACCCGACGAGGCGACGGCCGCTGTGCCGCTCATCACCGACATCTCGCACCGCCGTGCCGACGCCGATGACCTGACGACGGCTCGCATCGCTTCCGTCACGCTGGGCGGTCCACTCATCAAGGTGGCCGCGTTCTCCCATGGCGTACGCCGGGCTCTCGACGAGGAGCAGCGGATGCGCATCTCCTACGCCGTTCGCAAGGAACTGCGACGGCAGCGGAAATTGCGTCGACGGCGGCGCAGCGAACAGGCACCCTCGAAGGGATGGATGCGATGAGCAGCCAGCCGAGAGGCCGGGTCGACGAGAGAGGAGGGCCGCGATGAGCCGCGTGTTCTGGTTCGCTGCGGGCGCGGCCTCGGGTGTCTACACCCTCGTCAAGGCCAAGCGGACCGCGCAGAACTTCACCCCGGACGGAGTCGCCGCGCGGCTCGCCGCATGGAATCTCGGCGCGCGCATGTTCAAGGATGAGGTGCTCACGGGCATGGCCGACCGCGAGCAGGAGCTGCGCCACCAGCTGAGCGCAGGCGACAGCTCACGGCGGCTTCTCGAAGAGGGACGGCGGTCGGGCGACAAGCGAGCTACCCAGGCGGCGTCCGCCGCCTTCGACTCGCACCGCGCGAGCGCCTAGACCCGCCCAGCCCTCCGCCGTCCACCGCGGCGGTCGACCAGAAAGCCCTCATTCATGGATACCGCTGAGATCCGCCGCCGCTTCCTGGCGCACTTCGAGAAGCGCGACCACACGGTGGTGCCGAGTGCGTCGCTGTTGCTCGATGACCCCAACCTGTTGTTCGTCAACGCCGGCATGGTGCCGTTCGTGCCGTACTTCCTGGGCCAGGAGACGTCGCCGTACGCCCGGGCTGTCAGCGTGCAGAAGTGCATCCGCACCCTCGACATCGAGGAGGTCGGCAAGACCGACCGGCACGGCACGTTCTTCCAGATGAACGGCAACTTCTCCTTCGGCGACTACTTCAAGGACGGCGCCATCGAGATGGCGTGGGACCTGGTTACGAGGCCACAGTCCGAGGGTGGGTTCGGGCTGCCCGAGTCGCGCCTGCACGTATCGGTGTACCTCGACGACGACGAGTCCGTCGCGATCTGGAAACGCGTGGCCGGACTGTCGGACGAACGCATCCACCGGCTCGGTATGTCGGAGAACTACTGGTCGATGGGCATCCCCGGCCCGTGCGGACCCGACTCGGAGATCTTCTACGACCGTGGTCCCGACTACGGACCCGAGGGCGACATCGTCAAGGCCGCTGACCGCTACATGGAGTTCTGGAACCTCGTGTTCATGCAGAACCTGCGTGGTCCCGGCACGGGCAAGGACAGCTTCGAGATCCTCGGCGACCTGCCGGAGAAGAACATCGACACCGGGATGGGCCTGGAGCGGATGGCGATGATCCTCCAGGGCAAGGGGAGCATCTACGAGGTCGACGAGGTCTACCCCGTGCTCGAGACGGCCGCCGAGCTCTCGGGCAAGAAGTACGGCGACGTCTACGAGGACGACGTGCGCATGCGGGTCGTCGCCGACCATGTGCGGAGCGCGCTCATGCTGATCGGCGACGGCGTCACCCCGTCCAACGAGGCGCGTGGATACGTCCTGCGCCGGATCCTGCGCCGGGTCGTCCGGTCCATGCGCCTCCTCGGGGTCGAGGACCGCACGCTGCCCGAGCTGCTGCCGGTCGCTCTCGCCAAGATGCGGCTGTCCTACCCGGAGCTGGACGCCGGCTGGCCGCGGATCTCCAGCGTCGCGTACGCCGAGGAAGACGCGTTCCGGCACACGCTGAAGGCCGGCACCTCGATGTTCGACCTGGCGGCCACGGAGACCCGGCAGCAGGGCAGCTACGAGCTCTCCGGCGACCGGGCCTTCCAGCTGCACGACACCTACGGTTTCCCCATCGATCTCACGCTCGAGATGGCCGCCGAGCAAGGCCTGACGGTCGACGAGGTCGGGTTCCGCACCCTGATGACCGAGCAACGGCAGCGGGCGAAGGCGGATGCCCAGGCCAAGAAGGGCCAGCACAGCGACACGTCGTCGTACCGCGAGATCGCCGACGCCATGGGCCGCGCGGTCACGTTCACCGGCTACGACGAGGTGGTGTCAGAGGCGACTGTCACGGGGCTCGTGACTGATGAGGGAACGGTCGCGCAGGTGGGCGAGGGGCAGACGTTCGAGCTCGTGCTCGACCGCACGCCGTTCTATGCCGAGGGTGGCGGGCAGCTCGCCGACCAGGGCGTCATCACGCTCGACAACGGTGCCCGGCTCGAAGTCCTCGACGTCCAGGCTCCCGCCCGGGGTGTCATCGTCCACAAGGTGTCGGTGCTCTCGGGGGAGGTGCTCCGGGGTGCCGGCGCGCAAGCCGTCGTCGACGTCGAACGCCGCAAGTCGATCAGCCGCGCCCACACGGCCACCCACATGGTGCACAAGGCCTTCCGTGAAGCGCTCGGCGACACCGCCACCCAGGCCGGTAGCGAGAACGCGCCCGGTCGGTTCCGCTTCGACTTCTCCGCGACGGGCGCCGTGCCCGAGTCCGTCCTGCACGACGTCGAAGCACGGGTCAACGACCTCGTGCTGTCCGACCTCGCCGTCGAGGCGGATCTGATGTCTCAGGAACAGGCCCGTGCCATCGGCGCGATGGCGTTGTTCGGTGAGAAGTACGGCGACGAGGTCCGCGTGATCTCCGTCGGCGACTGGGCCCGGGAGCTCTGCGGTGGCACCCATGCCGGACGCTCCGGGCAGCTCGGCGTCATCAAGCTGCTCGGTGAGTCGTCCATCGGCGCCGGGGTGCGGCGCGTCGAGGCGCTGGTGGGAGCCGACGCCTACCAGTTCCTCGCGCGCGAGCACGTGCTGGTTGCCCAGCTCACCGAGGTGCTGAAGGTACGGCCCGACGAGCTTCCCGAACGCGTCAACGACATCATCGAGCGCCTGCGCACGGCCGAGAAGGAGATCGAGCGGGTTCGGGTGGCATCCCTGCTGTCGCGGGCCGGTGAGCTTGCCGAGGGCGCTCAAGACGTGTTCGGCGTGCGCTATCTCGGTCATGTCGCCGAGGGCGCCGGGGCGAGCGACGTACGTCGCCTGGCTCTCGACGTGCGTGGCCGCCTCGGCAACGACGTTCCTACCGTCGTCGCCGTCATCGGTTCCAGTGAGGGCAAACCATCCGTGGTGATCGCCGTCAACGACCTGGCGAGAGAGTGGGGGCTCACGGCCGGAGCGCTCGTGAAGGTCGCCGCGAGGGCTCTCGGTGGCAGTGGTGGTGGCAAGGACGACGTCGCCCAGGGTGGCGGCACGGACGTGTCGGCCGCCCCGCAGGCCCTCGGAGACGTCGAGCGTGCGATCGGCCAGCGGGTGACGAGCGCCTGAGCACCCGGCGATGAGACCCGACCACGACTCAGCCGTGGAACCCGATACCCCCCGCCCCCGGCGCGGGGTCCGGCTCGGCATCGACGTCGGCGACGTCCGCATCGGGGTCGCGCGGTGCGACCCCGACGGGCTGATCGCGACGCCGGTCGAGACCGTGCGCCGTGGTGCTCGGGTGACCTGGCGACGACTGGTGGCGATCGTCGCCGAGGAGGAGGCGATCGAGGTGGTGGTCGGCCTACCGGTCTCGTTGTCCGGACGTGAGGGGCCTGCGGCGGTCAAGGCCCGCGCGTTCGCCTCCGACCTGTTCACCGTCCTCAACCCGGAGACGACCGGGGAGGGTCGGGCGTTGCCGCGTCACCCCATCCCGGTTCGCCTCTTCGACGAGAGATTGACTACGGTGAGCGCGGAACGCGTGCTGCGCGAACGAGGCCGCAAGGGCTCGCACCAACGATCGGTCGTCGACCAGGCGGCCGCCGTGGTGATCCTGCAGCACGCTATCGACACGGAACGGTCCACGGGGAGACCGCCTGGGCAGGAAGTAGGTCAGTGAGCGACGACCTGGGAGTTGGAGGGCTGCGCGCCAGCGGCCACCGCGCGAAGTCGAGGCGTGGGCGCGGCTGCGTGCCCGTCCTGATCGCGGTCGTGGTGATCGCGGTGCTGGCCGGCTTCGCGTACGTGAAGGGCGTCGACTTCATCAAGAACCAGCTGTCCGGTCCTGCCGACTACTCGGGATCCGGAGTCGACCCGGCCGTCAAGATCGAGGTCAAGGACGGCGACACGGCCACCGACATCGGCACCACGCTCTACGACAAGGGCGTGGTGAAGTCGGTCGGAGCCTTCACCGACGCGGCCAGCGCCGACGAGCGGTCGCTGACCATCCAGGTCGGCACCTATCTGCTGAAGTCGAAGATGTCCGCGAAGAGCGCGCTCGCGATCCTGGTCGACCCGGCCTCGATCGTCAAGACGCCCAGCGTGACCATCCCCGAGGGGTTGCGGGCCGAGGAGATCCTGGCGGCCATCGCCAAGCAGACCAGCCTCACTCCCAAGGCACTCAAGGCCGCGTACGACGACACGGCTGCCCTCGGGCTGCCCGACTACGCGAAGGGTGACCCCGAGGGGTACCTCTTTCCGTCGACGTACGACGTGAAGAAGAACACGACCGCGGCCGAGCTCCTGCACGAGATGGTGGCCAAGTTCGTCAGCGAGGCCGACGCGCTCGGTCTCGAGCAGAAGGCCGCCGCCGTCGGACAGTCGCCGACCGACATCGTCACGATCGCCAGCCTCGTGCAGGCCGAGTCGCCGCCCGACGACATGGCCAAGGTCGCCAGCGTGGTCTACAACCGGCTCGACGCGGGTATGCCCCTGCAGTTCGACTCGACACTGCACTACGCCGTCGACAGTCGGGGAGAGGTCCTCGCCGGCAGCGACCTACGCAACCTCGACTCGCCCTACAACACCTACAAGCTCACCGGCCTGACTCCGACGCCGATCGACTCCCCGGGCGAGGCCGCTCTCAAGGCCGCGCTCGAGCCTGCTCAGACCGACTACCTCTACTTCGTGACGGTCAACCTGGCCACCGGCGAGACCAAGTTCGCGTCGACCCTCGACGAGCACAACCGCAATGTCGCCGAGTACAGGAAGTACTGCGAGACCTCGGATGAGTGCTGAGCCGGACTCAGCCCCACCTCAGCGACGGTGTGCTGTGCTCGGCAGCCCGATCGCCCACTCGCGGTCTCCTGCCCTGCATCGCGCGGCGTACGCGGCTCTCGGGTTGTCCTGGCGCTATGACGCCCTCGAAGTAACGGCCGAGGAGCTGCCCGCCTTCGTCGAGAGTCTCGGTCCGGAGTGGCGCGGGCTCTCGTTGACCATGCCGCTCAAGGTGGCCGCCATCCCGTTGTGCTCCATGGTCGATGCGCAGGCCGCACGTGTCGGCGCCGTCAACACGATGGTGCGGTACGACGGCGGTGGCTGGCAGGGCTTCAACACCGATATCGGCGGCTGCGTCGATGTGCTGCAGAACGCTGGAGTCGCCCGGGCCGAGACGGCGCTGATCGTTGGCGCCGGCGCCACGGCTGCCTCGGCCCTCGCCGCCTTGGCAGAGCTCGGCGTCTCCCGGGTCGAGGTGCTGGCCCGGTCGGTCGAGCGCGCCGCCGCACTGGTGTCGCTGGGGCAACGTTTCGACATCGCCGTCCAGGTCTCGGAGCTCGGGGCCGCGGTCGAGCCGGGCGGTCCGCCCGACCGGGGCGGGGTCGACGTCCTGGTCTCGACCATTCCCGCATCGGCGCAGGCGGCCTACGCCGCCGATCTGGCGCATCGCAGCCGCGTCATCCTCGACGTCGTCTACGACCCCGTGTCGACACCGTTGCTGGTGGCAGCCGAGCGGGCCGGCGCAGCCGGCGTAGGTGGGCTCGAGCTGCTCCTTCGCCAGGCGGTCCGCCAGGTCGAGCTGATGACCGGCGTCGCGGTGGCGCCGATCGAGGCGATGAGCGACGCGCTGCACTGAGCCGCGATCGCGTGCGCCGATCGAGGCACCCCCAGAAGGCCGCCCGCTCCGGGGGCGGCCCCGGAGATGCAATGCTGAGCCGGTGAGCCATGCGGCGGAGCCGGCCAGGCAACCCGGGAGCCCGGTCCTGCGTGAGACGGGTATGGCCGACACCGCTGCTGAGCCAGCAGGACTGTCCCGTCGCGCGCTGCTGCAGTCGGCGGCAGTGGCGACGGGGCTACTGGCGGCAGGCTGTACGTCGGCTGCGAAACCCGACGCCACTTCTCGGCCCGGGTTCACCAGCGGTTCGCCGTCCAGCTCCGGTCCGGCGACCGGCGTCAGGGCTCAGCCCAGCGGACCGACCCGAGCCGACTGGCAGGCATTGGCAACCTCGATCAGTGGGGACGTCGTACGCCGCAACGCCGGCGACTACGACGAGGTCAAGCAGCTGTTCGACCCGCGCTTCGACCACACCAGCCCGCTGGCCATCGTGGAAGCAGCATCGCCACATGATGTGAAGGAGGCGATCGCCTTCGCCAAGCGGTTCGACCTGGCGGCGCGCCCGCGGGCCGGTCGGCACTCCTACGTCGGCGCGTCCACGGTGACCGACGGGCTGGTCATCGATGTCGGTCGCATGACCGCCACCCAGTACGACGCAGGCAGCCGACTCGCCACCGTCGGTGCCGGGGCCCGGCTCTATGGTGTCCACGCTGCGCTGGCGGCTCATGGTCGGTCGATCCCCACCGGCACCTGTCCCACTGTCGGCGCCGCCGGTCTCACGCTCGGCGGCGGGCTGGGAGTCGACAGCCGCGCCTACGGACTCACCTGCGACCGGGTCAGATCGCTGACGATCGTGACAGCCGACGGGGTCATCAGGACCGCCGACGCCAGCCGCAACAGCGACCTGTTCTGGACCTGCCGTGGCGGGGGAGGCGGCAACGTCGGCATCGTGACGTCGTTCACCTACGCCACCCACCCGGCTCGCCGGATGGGATTCTTCCTCGTGACGTTCCCGTGGTCGGCGGCGTCCCGCGTCGTGCGCGGGTGGGCACGCCGCGTCAAGCAGATGCCACGCAGCTCGTGGATGAACCTGCACCTCGAAGCCGGCTCCGACGGTTCTACGCGGATCAGGGTGGTCGGTGTCTGCCGGGCAGGCGACGAGGACGCCGAGGCGGCGGCCGTGCAACAGGCGGTCGGCGTCGACGGCACCAGTGTGTCGACCTTCCAGAAGGACTTCCTGGACGGGATCTCGTTCCTCGGTGGCGGCACCACGTCGGCGCGTCAGGCCTTCGCCGCCGGCAGCGACGTCGTCGCCGACATGACCAGGAGCCTGTCCCAGGCCCTGCCGGCCGTTGTCGCCACCCGGGCTGCGAGCCACCGTGCCGCAGCCGTCATCCTCGACCCGTTGACCGGAGCCGTGCGAGACGTCGGCGTCGGCGCGACGGCGTTCCCGTGGCGGCGCCACCTCGCGGACATCCAGTGGTACGTCGGCCTGCCGCTGCACCCGTCCGCGGCGCAGGTCTCGGCGGCGTACACCTGGATCAGCGACGCGCACGATGCGATCGGTTCGGCCAGTGTCGGCGGCTACGTCAACTATCTCGAGCCGCATCGGCCGGTGGCCGACTACTACGGTGCCAACCTCGCGCGGCTGCGGCAGATCAAGCAGCAGCAGGACCCCGGCGGGTTCTTCCAGTCGGCCTACACGGTCTGACACGGCCCGCCGCCCCGCCCGGCGAGACCGGGCCATCCACAGGCTCCGCGTGGCATCCGCTCGCACGAGGGCGGCAACACTAGGCTCGCGCTGTGCCCGAGGTCCTTGTCGTCGTTCTGTCCGTCCTCGCGGTGGCGGGCTTGTGCGCGCTGGGACCGTCTGTCGTGGCCCGGCTGCCCGAGCCGGAGCTCGCCATCGACGCAGAGGAGAAGGTTCCCTACGCCACGCTCGCGGCGCGTCCGGGACTGTCGTTGAAGCTGGCCGTCGTTGGGGGACTCGCCGGTCTGGTCACCGGCTGGGTGCTCGCCGGCGACGCGATCCTGTTCGCCTGGGTCTTCCTGGCCGCGGTCGGTGTGGTGCTCGGCTACGTCGATGCGCAGACGCGGCTGCTGCCCACCCGGATCATCGCGCCCTCGTACGCCGTGCTCGTGGTGCTGATCCTCCTCGCGGCGGCGATCGACGGTGACACCGACGGCCTCGTGCATGCCGGTCTCGGGTGGTTGGTGTTCGGGGGCTTCTACTTCGTGATGTGGTACGTCTACCCGAAGGGGCTGGGCTACGGCGACGTCCGCCTGTCCGGACTCCTCGGTCTCGCGCTCGGCTACCTCGGGTGGGGTCCGGTCCTCGTCGGCCTGTACGCCGGGTTCCTGCTCGGTGGGATCGGCGGCGGGCTGCTGTCACTGCTGCGTATCGTCGACCGCAAGCGCTACCCCTTCGGGCCGTTCATGCTGGCTGGGTCGCTGGTCGGGCTCGCCTGGGGCGCCGCCGTCGGCAACTGGTACACCGGATTCTGACCGGCTGGTCAGATTCGGCTGTCCACTCCGCCGCGGGGGCAGCCCTGACAGGTCAGGCACATGACAGACTTTGGCCATGCTGCGTTGGCTGACGGCTGGTGAGTCGCACGGTCCTGCCCTCGTCGCGGTGCTCGAAGGCCTGCCCGCCGACGTCGAGATCACGACCGACGACATCGTCGCGGTGCTCGCGCGCCGCCGACTCGGCTACGGCCGCGGTGCCCGGATGTCGTTCGAGCAGGACGAGGTCACCCTCCTGGGTGGCGTCCGGCACGGTCGCACCATCGGCAGCCCGATCGCGCTCACGATCGGAAACACCGAGTGGCCGAAGTGGCAGCAGGTGATGGCCCCCGACCCGGTCGACCCGGACGTGCTGGCTGGGCTCGCCCGCAACGCCCCGCTCACGCGACCGCGCCCTGGACACGCCGACCTGGTCGGCATGCAGAAGTACGGCTTCGACGAGGCGCGGCCGGTCCTCGAGCGCGCGAGCGCTCGCGAGACCGCTGCGCGCGTGGCGCTGGGCGCGCGTTGCGTCGGCGTTCCTGCACCAAGCCCTCGGCGTCCGGCTCGTCGCCCATGTGGTGTCGATCGGCAAGTCCGAGGCGCCGCCGGGCGTCATCCCCACCTTCGCGGACGTGGCCGCACTCGATGCCGACCCCGTGCGCTGCCTCGACCGGGCCGCGAGCGCGGCGATGACCGCCGAGATCGACCAGGCGCACAAGGACGGTGACACGCTGGGCGGTGTCGTGGAGGTGCTGGCGTACGGGGTGCCACCCGGCCTCGGGTCCCACGTGCACTGGGACCGCCGGCTCGACTCCAGGCTGGCCGGAGCGCTGATGGGCATCCAGGCGATCAAGGGCGTCGAGGTCGGCGACGGCTTCGACGTCGCGCGCGGTCCGGGGTCGGCAGCCCACGACGAGATCGAGCCGGGTCCGGACGGTCCGCGCCGGACGTCAGGGCGTAGCGGCGGCACGGAGGGCGGGATGTCCACCGGTGAGCCGCTCCGGGTCCGCGCGGCCATGAAGCCCATCGCCACGATCCCGCGCGCTCTGCGCACCGTCGACGTCGCCACCGGCGAGGCCGCCGTCGCACACCATCAACGGTCCGACGTCTGCGCCGTTCCGGCTGCGGCCGTCGTGGCCGAAGCCATGGTGGCGCTGGTCCTGGCCGAGGCTGCCGTGGAGAAGTTCGGTGGCGACTCAGTGGCCGAGACCCGGCGCAACTGCGATGGCTACCTCGCTTCGCTGAGGACGCCGTGACCGCAACGGACGACAGTCGGCCGCGCGTCGTACTGGTCGGTCCGCCCGGCGCGGGCAAAACCACGGTCGGGAGGGCGCTGGCGCACCGGTGGGACCTCGAGTTCCGCGACACTGATGCCGACGTGGAAGCGGTGGCCGGCAAGCCCGTAGCCGAGATCTTCGTCGATGAGGGCGAGGGATACTTCCGCGAGCTCGAGGCGGCAGCCGTGGCGTCCGCCCTGGCAGACCATCCCGGCGTGCTCGCCCTCGGCGGCGGCGCCGTGACCACCCCGACGACCCGCGATCGGCTGCACGGTCATCGGGTGGTGTTCCTCGACGTCGGGCTCGCCGACGCCTCGTCGCGGGTCGGCCTCGGCGTCACCCGCCCGCTGCTCCTCGGCAACGTCCGCAGCCAGCTCAAGGCACTGCTCGACGCCCGTCGTCCGCTGTACGCCGGCGTGGCCCAGGTCATCGTCGGGACCGACGGCGTCGACATCGATGAGGTGGTCGATCAGGTGGCGGCCGCGGTCGAACAGCTGATCGGCCCACCCTGATGACGGCATCGACCCGGATCCGCGTCGAGACCGCAGCGCCGTACGACGTGGTGGTCGGGGACGGCATCCTGGGCCAGCTCGCGTCCCTGGTCGGTGCCCAGGCGCAGCGGGTGGCGGTCATCCACCCGGCCGCGCTGGGTTCGCTGGAGCGCCGCGTCCACGACGAGCTGGCTGCGGCAGGGTTCGAGGCCGTGTCGATCGAGGTCCCCGATGCCGAAGCGGCCAAGACCGTCGATGTCGCCGCCTCTTGCTGGGATGCCCTCGGCCGGGCCGGTTTCACCCGTTCAGACGTTGTCGTCGGGGTCGGTGGCGGCGCGACGACCGATCTCGCCGGTTTCGTGGCCGCGACCTGGCTGCGCGGGGTGCGGGTGGTCCAGGTGCCGACCACGCTCCTCGGCATGGTCGACGCTGCCGTCGGCGGCAAGACCGGCATCAACACCGCCGAGGGCAAGAACCTGGTCGGCGCGTTCCACGAGCCGGCCGGAGTGCTGTGTGACCTGCAGACGCTGGCGACCCTGGACACGGCCGATCTGGTCAGCGGGTTGGCCGAAGTGGTCAAGTGCGGTTTCATCGCCGACCCGGCGATCCTGCCGCTCGTGGAGCAGCATCCCGCTGCCGCGCACGACCCGACGTCCGCGGTGTGCCGCGAGCTGATCGAGCGGGCGATCCGTGTCAAGGCGGTCGTCGTGGCGGGTGACCTGCACGAGCTGGCGTCCACCGGCCTGGGCCGTGAGGTGCTCAACTACGGGCACACGCTCGGGCACGCGATCGAGCGAGCCGAGGGGTACACGTGGCGGCACGGGGCTGCCGTGTCCGTCGGTATGGTGTACGCCGCTGAGCTCGCCCGCGCGGCGGGTGTCCTCGATGCGGAGACCACCGTGCGACACCGGGAAATCCTGTCGTCACTCGGCCTGCCGACGACATACGACGGTGCGCCCTGGGAGACGCTGCGGGCGACGATGAGCATCGACAAGAAGGCCCGCGGCAACCGACTGCGTTTCGTCGTCCTCGAGGCACCAGGTCGACCGACGATCCTCGAGGCGCCCGACCCGAGCCTGCTCAGCGCTGCGTTTGCGGCGCTCTCGCCGGCTCGACAGCGATAGGCTCCGCCGCGTGGAAGCCAGACAGTCCGTCCTCGTGCTCAACGGGCCCAATCTCGGCCGCCTCGGGGCTCGCGAGCCCGAGGTCTACGGCACGGCAACCTACGACGACCTGGTGGCCGCCTGCCGTCGGTGGGGCGACGAGCTCGGGCTGGACGTCGACGTCCGCCAGACCGATGACGAGGCGACCCTGGTCGGCTGGATCCACGAAGCTGTCGACGGGGGAGCGACGGTCGTCCTCAACCCGGCCGCGTTCACCCACTACAGCTACGCCCTGCGCGATGCCTGCGCCCAGCTGGGCGGCCGACTCCTCGAGGTCCACCTGTCGAACCCGATGGCGCGCGAGGAGTTCCGGCACACCAGCGTCGTCTCCGGGGTGGCGCGCGGAACCATTGCGGGATTCGGGCTCGACTCGTACCGGCTGGCGCTCCAGGCGTTGGCCGGCGACCCGGACCTCAGCTGACGCTGCGGACGGTCTGCACGGCCTCGAGGATGCTGCAGCCCAGCTCGTCGCACACCAGCTGCACCGCGGCCACCTCGTGCCCGTCGGCCATGAAGGTGATCACCTGCCCACGGAGCTGGGAGGGCAGCTCCAACACGGAGGCTCCAGGCAGCAGCGCCGCCGTGACCGGTCCGCTGGGCACGCCCAGAAGGCTGCTCTCGATGGTCGAGTCCAAGGTGCTCTCCAGCGCCGCCGACCCGACATAACGGTCGCGGGTCGGCTCGGAGCCGGTCGACCCTGCCTGAAACGCGCTCGGCGGGGCGGACGGCGGCGATTCCGGTCCCGACCCGTACTCGATCACCTCGACCTCGTCCCCGGGTCCGACCACGTCGATCTCCGCGACCTCGAACTGGACCTGGGGGTCCACCTGGGGCAACTGGGGGGGTTGTGTGAGCCAGAAGGGCGTCCGGGCCGCCGCGGCCGCAGGCAGCATGGCGACGGCTCCCGCTGGTGTGCTGGGCCGGGGTGGGAGGGCGTTGAGGGCCTGGACCGCACGGTCTCGGGCGCGGACCGCTGCCCACCGCAGGATTCTTCCGACGACGATGATCGACGCAATGATTCCGAGCACGATCCAGAAGCCCATGTGTCCACGCTAGTCGTCTCGTGGACCGGTTCCACCTGGTGTCCTTGCCGCAGACACGGGCGCCGTCGATTCGGGTGGTCGGCGTGCCTGCGGCTAGACTGACGCGTCAACCCCGTGATCGTTCCCTGGACGAGCACGGCCCAGGACGACTCCGGCACCACGAGTGCGACGACGAGACACAGGAAGCCCTCATGGCGACGACGAACGACCTGAAGAACGGCATGGTGCTCAACCTCGACGGACAGCTCTGGTCCGTCGTCTGGTTCCAGCACCACAAGCCAGGCAAGGGCGGTGCCGTCATGCGCACCAAGCTCAAGAACGTCATGTCGGGCAAAGTGGTCGACAAGACGTTCAACGCCGACGTGAAGGTCGACGTCGCGAACGTCGACAAGCGGACCATGACCTACCTGTACAACGACGGCGACTCCTACGTCTTCATGGATGCCGAGACCTTCGAGCAGACGCACCTGACGCCGGACACCGTCGGTGACGCCTCGAACTTCATGCTCGAGAACCAGGAGGCGATCGTCGCGGTGCACGACAACACTCCGCTCTACATCGAGCTCCCGGCGTCGGTCGAGCTGCAGGTCGAGTACACGGAGCCGGGCCTGCAGGGTGACCGCTCGACGGGTGGCACCAAGCCCGCACGGCTCGAGACCGGCCACGAGATCGCTGTTCCGTTGTTCATCACCACGGGCGAGAAGATCAAGGTCGACACTCGCGACGGCAGCTACCTCGGCCGCGTAACCAGCTAACGGGCTGAGGCAGGAGCACACGCTCATGGGTGCACGCACCAAGGCGCGCAAACGCGCTCTCGACATCCTCTACGAGTCCGAGCTGCGTGGACTTGCGGCCGAGGAGACGCTGACCGCGCGGCAGGAGGCGGCCGAGACGCCGCTCAACCCCTACACCGTCACCCTGGTCGAAGGCGTCGACCTGCATCGCGCCGAGATCGACGAGACCATCACGGCATACTCGTCGGGCTGGCCGCTCGCGCGCATGCCGGCCGTCGACCGCAACATCGTGCGGATCGGGGTCTTCGAGCTCAAGCACGTCGACGAGGTGCCTGACGCGGTCGCGCTGTCCGAAGCCGTGGCTCTCGCCCGTGAGCTGTCGACCGACGACTCGCCGGCCTTCATCAACGGCCTGCTGGCGAAGATCGCCGATGGACGGCCGCAGGCGACGGAATCGCAGCGGCCGGCTCAACAAGCCACGTGAGCCAGATCCCGCGGCTTCGCTCAATGAGCTGGTTCGCCTTCTGTCGTCGCGGCTTCGCCGCCGCCGACGGCGCCAGCACTGATCATTTTTCCGGTTAACGGCTCCGCCGTTCCCGAAAAACGATCAGTACTCCACAACCTCGCGGCTGCTGTCGGGGCGCATGACGCCCCAGTTGATGAGGCGTTCGGCGAGCGCGCTCGGCGGCTCGTCGTAGATGACGGCCAGCGTGCGCAGGTCTTCCTGGCGGATCGACAGCACGCGTCCGTTGTAGTCGCCGCGCATCGACTGGATGCTCGCGGTGAACCGGGACAGGGGCGCCGCGTCGTTGAGGTCGAGCTGGTGCAGGCGCTCGATGTCGAGGACCAGCTTCGGCTGTGCTTCGCGGGCCGCCCCGAGCTCGTGCGCGCCGGGCAGCAGCTCGTTCATGGGAACGCCGTAGAACTGAGCCAGCTCAGAAAGTCGTTGGACGGTCACCGCTCGGTCACCGCGCTCGTAGGAGCCGACGACAACAGCCTTCCAGAGGCCGTCGGACTTCTCCTCGACACCCTGCAGCGAGAGACCCTGCTGCTGTCGGATGGCTCGCAGGCGCATGCCGAGGGCCTTGGCGTAGTTCTCTGTCATGTTTCGTCCCTTTCTCTGCGGACGAAAATGGTATGGATCGTCCTGCACCGATATGAAAAGCGTACCGAGGAATCGGCGTTGGTTACTCAGAGTTGCCAAAAATACTCTGTGTATTCGAAAACTCGTTCGTGGGGGTGGTCCCGGGCACCTGATACGGTGACGACCGACAGACATCCTTTAACGAGCCGTCCCGTGAGGCGGAGAAGGAGGTCGAAGCCGTGTCGTCTGCGCAAGGCAGCTCGTCCGCCACGACCGCATCAGCACCATCCTCGGGGACAGCTTCCCACCCTGGTTCCCCCGCTGATCCGCCCGGATCCGCTCGCACCCCCTCTGCCGAGGTCTCTCGCGTCGTCCTCGACGCGAACGACATCAACCGTGCCCTGACGCGGGTGGCGCACGAGATCCTGGAGCGCAACAAGGGCTCAGCCGACGTGATCTTGCTGGGTATCCCGTCGCGCGGCACACCGTTGGCACACCGGATCGCGGCCGTCATGAGCCGGGTCGAAGGCACCGACGTGCCGGCCGGTTCGCTCGACATCACCATGTACCGCGACGACCTGCGGATGAAGCCTGCCCGCGCGCTCGGCGCCACCGACATCCCGGCGCGCGGAATCGACGGCGCCATCGTCGTCCTGGTCGACGACGTCCTGTTCAGCGGCCGCACCATCAGGGCCGCTCTCGACGCCTTGAACGACGTCGGTCGGCCGCGTGCGGTCCAGCTTGCCGTCCTCGTGGACCGTGGCCACCGCGAGCTGCCGATCCGGGCGGACTTCGTCGGCAAGAACCTGCCGACGTCGCTGGCCGAGCGGGTGCACGTGTCGCTGACCGAGTACGACGGCGGCGGCGAGACCGGCCCCGGTGGCGCCGATGCCGTGGTCATCTCCACACCGGAGGGGAGCGCCTCATGAAGCGCCACCTGTTGTCTGCCGCGGACCTCACCCGAGACGACGCCCTGACCATCCTCGACACGGCGGCCGAGCTGCTCACATTGGCGGACCGCCCGATCAAGAAGCTGCCGACCCTGCGCGGGCGCACGGTGGTCAACCTCTTCTTCGAGGACTCGACCCGCACCAGGATCTCGTTCGAGGCGGCCGCCAAGCGGTTGTCGGCCGACGTCATCAACTTCTCCGCCAAGGGGTCGAGCGTGTCCAAGGGCGAAAGCCTGAAGGACACGGCGCTGACCCTGGAGGCGATGGGCGCCGACGCCGTCGTCATCCGCCACGGGGCGTCGGGCGCACCACACCGGCTCGCGAACTCCGGCTGGGTGCGGTCCAGTGTCGTGAACGCTGGGGACGGCACGCACGAGCACCCCACCCAGGCCCTGCTCGACGCGTTCACCCTGCGCCGACACCTCGGCGACCTCGAAGGCCGTCGGATCACCATCGTCGGTGACGTCCTGCACAGCCGGGTGGCGCGTTCCAACGCACTGCTGCTCGCCACCCTCGGCGCCGAGGTGACGCTGGTCGCGCCTCCGACCCTGCTGCCGGTCGGGGTCGACACCTGGCCGGTCCAGACGTCGTACGACCTCGACGGCGCGCTCGACAAGTGCGACGCGGTGATGATGCTGCGGGTCCAGAGCGAGCGGATGAACGCAGCGTTCTTCCCGAGCGCGCGCGAGTACAGCCGTCGCTACGGCCTGGACGACCGGCGGTTCGCCCGGCTGCCCGATCACGCGATCGTGATGCATCCCGGCCCGATGAACCGCGGCATGGAGATCTCGGCGAACGTGGCGGACTCGGCTCGCTCGGTGATCGTCGAACAGGTCACGAACGGAGTCGCGGTACGGATGGCCGTGCTCTACCTGCTGCTCTCGGGTGCTGATCCGGACTCGCCGACCGAGGATGCAGTGCCGACCCACGAGGAGGGCGCCCGATGAGCACGGCGTATCTGATCAAGGGGGCTCGCCCGCTCGGTGGTGAGCCCACGGACATGGCGCTCGTCGACGGGGTGATCGGCGAAGCCGGGGCTGCCCCGGCAGGCGCAGTCACGGTCGAAGCGGACGGGCTGGTCGCCCTGCCGGGGCTGGTCGACCTGCACACCCATCTGCGCGAACCGGGCCGTGAGGATGCGGAGACGGTCGAGTCGGGCTCACGAGCCGCCGCGCTGGGTGGGTTCACGGCCGTTCATGCCATGGCCAACACCGATCCGGTGGCTGACACCGCCGGCGTCGTCGAGCAGGTCCTCAACCTGGGCCTGGCCGCCGGCTACGTCGACGTGCGTCCGGTGGGGGCCGTCACCGTCGGGCTGGGCGGTCAGCGACTGGCCGAGCTGGGTGCGATGGCCGACTCGGCGGCCCGGGTGCGCGTCTTCTCCGACGACGGGAAGTGCGTCTCCGACGCCGTGCTGATGCGCAGGGCGCTGGAGTACGTCAAGGCGTTCGACGGGGTCGTCGCCCAGCACGCGCAGGAGTCCCGGCTCACCGAGGACGCGCAGATGAACGAGGGCACGATGTCCGGCGTCCTCGGGATGCGCGGTTGGCCCGCGGTCGCCGAGGAGGCGATCATCGCGCGGGACTGCCTGCTCGCGGCCCATGTCGGCTCGCGGCTGCACGTCTGTCACGTCTCGACCGCGGGTTCCGTCGAGCTGATCCGCTGGGCCAAGAGCAAGGGCTGGAACGTCACCGCCGAGGTGACGCCTCACCACCTGATGCTGACCGACGACCTGGTGGCCAGCTACGACCCGATCTACAAGGTCAACCCGCCGCTGCGGACCGCCGACGACGTCGAAGCGCTCCGCGCCGGTCTTGCCGACGGCACGATCGACGCTGTTGCCACCGACCATGCGCCGCACCCCACCGAGGACAAGGAGTGCGAGTGGGCCGCGGCCGCGATGGGCATGCTCGGCCTCGAGACCGCGTTGTCCGTGGTCCAGCACGCCATGGTCGACACCGGACTGCTCGACTGGGCAGGAGTGGCCGACCGGATGTCCGGCCGACCGGCGGCGATCGGCCGGCTGTCCGACCACGGCGGTCGCCTCGAGCCCGGCAGTGCCGGCAACCTCACGCTGGTCGACCCCACCGCCACTCGCGTGATCGATCCCCGGGAATCCGCGTCGCTGTCCCGCAACACGCCGTACGCCGGACTCGAGCTGCCGGGGCGCGTGGTCGCGACCTTCCTGCGCGGCCGGGCCACCGTCCTGGACGGGAAGCTGCAATGACTGACGCGGTGCTCGTGCTCGAGGACGGGCGGACGTTTCACGGCGCGGCGTACGGCGCCGTGGGGGAGACCATCGGTGAGGCGGTGTTCTCCACCGGGATGACCGGCTATCAGGAGACGCTGACCGACCCGTCGTACCACCGGCAGGTCGTCGTCATGACCAGCCCGCACGTGGGCAACACCGGCATCAACGACGAGGACGGCGAGTCCGGACGCATCTGGGTCGCCGGTTACGTCGTGCGCGACCCGGCCAGGCAGCCGAGCTCATGGCGGTCACGTCGCAGCCTCGATGACGAACTGGTCGCGCAGAGCATCGTCGGGATCAGCGGCATCGACACCCGGGCACTGACCCGTCACCTGCGCGAACGCGGCGCGATGCGCGTGGGAATCTCGTCCAACGGGAGCAGTGCGGACGGCCTGCTCGGCCGGGTGCGAGCTGCTCCGCAGATGTCCGGCGCCGCCCTGGCGGCTGAGGTCTCGACAGCGGAGCCGTACACGGTGCCGGCCGTGGGGCAACGGCTGTTCCGCGTCGCGGCCGTCGACCTCGGCATCAAGACCATGACGCCGCGACGGATGGCCGAGCGGGGGATCGAGGTCACGGTGTTGCCCGCGACCGTCACCCTCGACGACGTGCTTGCGGTCGAGCCGGACGGTGTGTTCTTCTCCAACGGTCCCGGTGACCCGGCCACGGCGGACCACGAGGTCGCGGTGCTGCGCGGCGTGCTCGAGCGCGGTATCCCCTACTTCGGGATCTGTTTCGGCAACCAGCTGTTCGGGCGGGCGCTCGGCTTCGACACCTACAAGCTCACCTACGGCCACCGCGGCATCAACCAACCGGTCATGGATCGCACCACCGGGAAGGTCGAGGTGACCGCCCACAACCACGGGTTCGCTGTGGCCGCGCCGCTGTCGGGCAGCACCCCGACACCGTACGGCGACGCCACCGTCAGTCACGTGTGCCTCAACGACGACGTGGTCGAAGGCCTCGCGCTGACCGACGAGAACGGTGCGCTGACGGCGTTCAGCGTGCAGTACCACCCGGAGGCGGCCGCCGGACCCCACGACGCCGGCTACCTCTTCGACCGCTTCGTGGAGCTCATGATGGACGGTCGGCAGCGGCGAAGCCGCGCAGACCAGCTCAACAAGCGAGCTGCCACCGCTGTCGAAGGAGACAACCGCTGATGCCGCGCCGTACCGACATCTCGTCCGTGCTCGTCATCGGTTCGGGTCCGATCGTGATCGGGCAAGCGTGCGAGTTCGACTACTCCGGCACCCAGGCCTGCCGCGTCCTCAAGGCCGAGGGCATCCGGGTGATCCTGGTCAATTCCAACCCGGCCACGATCATGACCGACCCCGACGTCGCCGATGCGACGTACGTCGAGCCGATCACTCCGCAGTTCGTCGCCAAGGTCATCGACAAGGAACGTCCCGACGCGCTGCTGGCCACACTGGGCGGTCAGACCGCGCTCAACGCCGCGGTGGCGCTGGCTCACGACGGCACCCTGGAGAAGTTCGGGGTCGAGCTGATCGGGGCCTCGATCGAGGCGATCGAGAAGGGCGAGAACCGCGAGTCCTTCAAGGCCATCGTCCAGTCACTGGGTGGCGAGGTCGCCCGCAGCGTCGTGTGTCACTCCCTGGCCGACTGCGAGGCCGCGGTCGAGGAGCTCGGGCTCCCAGTCGTGTGCCGGCCGTCGTACACGATGGGTGGAGTCGGCTCCGGCATGGCCTACGACGTCGACGACCTGCGTCGCATCGCCGGTGCCGGCCTCGACGCCAGCCCCACCACCGAGGTGCTCCTCGAGGAGTCGATCCTCGGGTGGAAGGAGTACGAGCTCGAGGTCATGCGCGACGGGCACGACAACACCGTCATCGTGTGCTCGATCGAGAACCTCGACCCGATGGGCGTGCACACCGGTGACTCGATCACGGTGGCACCGGCGATGACGCTCACCGACCGCGAGTACCAGGCCATGCGTGACATGGCGATCCGCGTCATCCGCGCCGTCGGCGTCGAGACGGGTGGGTGCAACATCCAGTTCGCGATCGACCCGCGTGACGGCCGGATGATCGTGATCGAGATGAACCCGCGGGTCTCGCGCTCCAGCGCGCTGGCGTCGAAGGCCACCGGTTTCCCCATCGCCAAGATCGCGGCCAAGGTGGCGCTCGGCTACTCACTCGACGAGATCCCCAACGACATCACGACCCGCGAGAACGGGCAGAGCACGCCGGCGAGCTTCGAGCCCGCACTGGACTACGTCGTGGTGAAGGTGCCGCGGTTCGCGTTCGAGAAGTTCCCGGCTGCCGACCCTCGCCTGACCACGCACATGAAGAGCGTGGGAGAGGCGATGGCGATCGGCCGCAACTTCACCGAGGCGCTGCAGAAGGCGTTGCGCTCGCTGGAGAAGGCCGACGCCGTCTTCAGCTGGGCGCAGGAGCCCGGGGACGTGACCGACCTGTTGGCTCGTGCAGCCGTCCCGCACGACGGGCGCCTCCGCGTCGTGATGGACGCCATCCGGGCGGGCGCGAGCGTCTCCGAGGTCTACGACGCCACTGGGATCGACCCGTGGTTCCTCGACCAGCTGCTGCTCATCGACGAGGTGGCCATGCAGGTGCGCACCGCCCCCACCCTGACCGCCGAGCTGTTGCGCATGGCCAAGCGGCACGGTTTCTCCGACGTCCAGCTGGCCGAGCTGACGGGCAACAGCGACGAAGTCGTGCGCGGGGTCAGGCACGCTCTGGGCGTCCGCCCTGTCTACAAGACCGTCGACACGTGCGCTGCCGAGTTCGCGGCTCGCACGCCGTACCACTACTCGTCGTACGACGAGGAGACCGAGGTCCAGCCACGGACCCGGCCGGCCGTCATCATCCTGGGCAGCGGACCGAACCGGATCGGCCAGGGCATCGAGTTCGACTACTCGTGCGTCCACGCCGCGATGGCACTGTCCGACGCGGGCTACGAGACCGTGATGGTCAACTGCAACCCCGAGACGGTCTCCACCGACTACGACACGTCGGACCGCCTGTACTTCGAGCCGCTCACGCTCGAGGACGTCCTCGAGGTGGTCGCTGCCGAAACGGCGGCCGGCCCGATCGCGGGAGTCCTCGTCCAGCTCGGCGGCCAGACCCCGCTGGGGCTCGCGGCCGGCCTGGCAGCGGCAGGGGTGCCGATCGTCGGAACGAGTCCGGAGGCGATCCACCTCGCCGAGGACCGCGGCGCCTTCGGCCACGTGCTCGCCACCGCCGGGCTGCCGGCCCCGAAGTTCGGAACCGCTACGTCCTTCGCCGAGGCGAAGCTGATCTCCGAGGAGATCGGCTTCCCCGTCCTGGTCCGTCCGTCATTCGTGCTCGGCGGACGCGGCATGGAGATCGTGTACGCCGAGGCCGAGCTCGAACGGGCCCTGCAACGGCTCGGCGACGGACACCACCATGTGTCCGCGGCCCGTCCCGTCCTCATCGACAAGTTCCTCGATGACGCGATCGAGGTCGATGTCGATGCCCTCTACGACGGCACCGACCTCTTCCTCGGGGGAGTGATGGAGCACATCGAGGAAGCCGGCATCCACTCCGGCGACTCCTCCTGCGCGCTACCGCCGATCACCCTGGGAGCCGAGGACGTCGCCCGGATCCGCGAGTCGACCAGGCTGATCGCCGAGGGCGTCGGCGTCCGCGGCCTGATCAACATCCAGTTCGCGGTGGCGTCCGACGTGATCTACGTCCTCGAGGCCAACCCGCGAGCATCGCGCACGGTTCCGTTCGTCTCGAAGGCCACCGCGACGCCGTTGGCGAAGGCGGCCGCGCGCATCATGCTGGGCTCCTCGATCGCCGACCTGCGGACCGAGGGCCTGCTCCCCGCCGTGGGCGACGGCGGCGAGCTTCCGCCGGACGCGCCGGTCGCGGTCAAGGAGGCGGTGATGCCGTTCAACCGCTTCCGCACCGAAGACGGACGCAACGTGGACACCGTGCTGGGTCCGGAAATGCGGTCGACCGGTGAGGTCATGGGCTTCGACGCCGACTTCGGCGCTGCGTTCGCGAAGTCGCAGACCGCCGCCTTCGGCGGACTTCCGGTCAAGGGCCGGGCGTTCGTTTCGGTGGCCAACCGCGACAAGCGGCACATGATCTTCCCGATCAAGCGACTGGCCGACCTCGGTTTCGAGATCCTTGCGACCGAGGGCACCGCGGCAGTGCTGCGCCGCAACGGGGTGCCCGCGACCGTCGTCCGCAAGCACTCGGCCGGTGTCGGCCCCGACGGCGAGCTGACGACGGTCGGGCGCATCCTCGCCGGTGAGGTCGACCTGGTGATCAACACTCCACACGGCACGACCTCCGGAGGTTCACCGCGCCTCGACGGCTACGAGATCCGTACCGCGTGCGTCGCGACCAACATCCCGTGCATCACGACCGTCCAGGGCCTCGGCGCCACGGTGCAGGGCATCGAGGCGTTGCGCGCCGGCAACCTCGGCGTGCGGTCGCTGCAGAGCTGGCGACGGGGATCCACGGACGCCACTGCGCTGGATGAGGAAGGCAACGCGTGACCCCCACAGACAGCACCTTCGCTCCGCCGAGCACCGATCGGCGGCCGCTCCAGGTCGTGGGGGAGGTGTTCTCCAACAAGCGGGTGGGTGACTACTTCCACCTGACGATCGTCGCCGACGGCATCGGCGAGCAGACCCGGCCCGGCAACTTCGTCGCCCTCGCCGTCGGCGGTGACACGTCCGCTCACCTGCTCCGCCGTTGCTTCTCGATCTACCGTGCCCGCCCGGCCGGCATCTACGGCGGCACCGTGGAGATCGTCTTCGCGGCGGGTGGGCCTGGCACCGAGTGGCTCTCTCGGCTGCAACCGCATGACGCGGTCGACGTCGTCGGACCGCTCGGTCGCCCGTTCGCCCTGCCGAAGGAACCGGTGGCCTGCGCGCTGGTGGGTGGCGGCTACGGATCCGCCCCGTTGTTCGGCCTTGCCGAGCGGCTGCGTGAGCGGAAGTGCCCGGTCCACATGGTGCTGGGAGCGGCGACCGAGACGCGGCTGTTCGGCACGCTCGAGGCCAGGCGGGCTGCCCAGTCGGTCACCGTCACGACGGTGGACGGCTCGGTCGGCATCAAGGGTCTCGTCACCGACGCCCTGCCCGGCCTCATCACCCGGAACAAGATCGAGGTTGTCTACTCGTGCGGCCCGATGGGCATGCTCAAGGCGGTCACGGACGTTGCCGTCGAGCTGGGCGCCTGGAGCCAGACTGCGGTCGAGGAGTCGATGGCGTGCGGGATCGGAGTCTGCATGACCTGCGTCCTGCCCGTCGCAGGAGACAACGGAGTGATCAAGATGGTGCGGTCCTGCGTCGAGGGTCCGGTCTTCGGCGGCGACAAGGTGCAGTGGGATGCGGTCGGAACGATCCCACCAGGCACGTTCGGGGCACCGTCCGGAGGCGGTCACTGATGTCCGACGTGCAGCCCCTGGACCCCGCAGACGTCGACCTCTCGACGGTGCTTGCAGACGCCCACCTGGTCAACCCGGTGATGACCGCGAGCGGGTGCGCCGGGGCAGGTCGCGAGCTGCAGCAGTTCTTCGACGTGCGCGACCTGGGCGCGGTCGTGACGAAGTCGATCATGCGCGATCCGCGCTCGGGGCGGCCGACGCCGCGGATGGCCGAGACCCCGTCCGGCATGCTCAACTCCATCGGTCTGCAGGGCCCCGGCATCGACTCGTTCCTGGCTCGGGACCTGCCGTGGCTCCTCCAGCAGGACGCTCGACCGATCGTCTCCATTGCCGGTTCGTCCCTCGCGGAGTACGCCGAACTGGCCCGACGCGTCGGGCACACACCCGGGGTCGCGGCGATCGAGGTGAACATCTCCTGCCCCAACGTCGAGAACCGCGGACTGGTCTTCGCGTGCGACCCGGTGCAGGCGGCCCGAGTGATCAACGTCGTACGCCGGGACACACCTCGCGGTGTGCCTGTCCTGGCCAAGCTCTCCCCGGACGTCACGAGCATCGTCGAGATCGCCGAGTCGGTCGTCGAAGCAGGTGCGGACGGACTGGTACTGATCAACACGCTGCTCGGCCTGCGCGTCGACCTCGACACGATGCGACCTCAGCTCGGCGGGGTCACCGGTGGGCTGTCCGGTCCCGCCATCCGTCCGGTCGCGGTCCGTGCGGTCTGGCAGGTGGCAGCGGCGCTGCCCGGCGTCCCGATCGTCGGCGTCGGCGGTGTCCGCACCGGCGCTGATGCCTTGGAGTTCCTCGCTGCGGGTGCCTGCGCCGTCCAGGTCGGCACCGCGATCTTCAACGACCCGAGCGCGCCCATCCGCGTCGTCCGTGAGCTCCGCGAGGAGCTCGCCCGTCGCGGCATCGCCAAGGTGGGTGAGGCGATCGGGCTCGCACATCGCCCCCACGCGACCACGGTCGTCAGCGACCTGTCCGACGTGCTCGCGCCGCCCGTGACCTCCCAGGAAGGCTGAGAATGCAACCCTTCGGTGCTCGTCTGCGCCAGACCATGGACCGTCGAGGTCCCCTCTGCGTCGGGATCGACCCGCACGCCGCCCTGCTGTCCGCCTGGGGTCTCGACGACAGCCCGGCAGGGCTCGAGTCGTTCGCGCTCACCTGCGTCGAGGCGCTGGCGGCCGACGTGGCCGTGCTCAAGCCGCAGTCGGCGTTCTTCGAACGACACGGCGCCGCTGGTATCGGTGTGCTCGAGAAGACCGTGAGGGCCGCGCGCGATGCCGGCGCACTGGTGCTCCTCGACGCCAAGCGCGGTGACATCGGTTCGACGATGCAGGGCTACGCCGAGGCGTACCTCGACCAGTCCTCGCCGATTGCCGTCGACGCCATGACCGTGACCCCGTACCTCGGGTTCGGAGTCGTTGCGGCCGGTGCTCGACATCGCGCGCAGCCACGGCGCAGGCGTCTTCGTGGTGGCGCTCACGTCCAACCCCGAGGGTCCTGAGGTCCAGCACGCGGCCACCTCCGCCGGCTCGGTGGCCTCGGCCGTGCTCGTCGGCGATCGCGAAGGAGAACGTCGGCGCCGAACCGATGGGTTCGGTCGGGGCTGTCGTGGCTGCGAACCTGTCGGACTGTGTCGAAGACCTCGCGGTCAACGGGCCGCTGCTGGCGCCGGGTTACGGCGCCCAGGGCGGCGGCCCCGACGACCTCCACCGGATCTTCGCCGGCGTCGAGAGTACGGTCCTGCCCAGTACGTCGCGCGAAGTGCTCGGGGTGGGTCCGTCCGCGACCGCGCTGCGCGACGCAGCGCGGCGGTCGATCGATGCCGTGCGGGTCGTCCTGGGTTGCTGACGTCCGGGCCTGGCTGGTCGGGCCACGACTGCCTCTCGGACGCCAGCGAGCCGATCGGTGGCCCGGTGCCGCTGCGTGAGAGGGTGACGTGCGCAACGACACGAGGCGATGGGTTCGCCCCCTGAAGGAGACACGATGACCAAGCGTCTGATGGCGGTTTCTGCGGCGGCGGCGCTGAGCATGGCTCTGCTCGGTGGTTGCGGCGGAGGTGGCGACGGCAGCGCCTACTGCAACCGTGTCCAGGACGGCATCAAGAACAAGACCTTGGAAAAGCTCGACCCCAGCGATCCGCAGGACCTGCAGACCTTCATCGACGAGGCCAAGAAGCTCCAAGCCGACGCGCCGGCTGACCTGAAGGACGACTACGCCGAGGTGGTCAAGGCGTTCCAGGATCCGGCGAACGCGTCCGCCAAGGTCAGCACGGCCATCGACAACATCCAGAAGTACGACGAGAGCACCTGCGACGTCACCTACAGCAACCCCAGCACGAACTGACCGCCCCGCCCCGCCTGGCCGAGTTGTTTGCCTAGTTCACAAGCCAGGTCGCTGCTGGACACCGCAGATCCGCCTCTCGAGCCCCGCACCTGGGTGGTTCACCTGGCAAACGCCACCCGGTGAGGCAGACTGCAAAGCACGACTGCGTCCAGGCCCTGTACGCCAGCCGACTGGCGGGGAGTCACCGTGCGCGGTCGACCAAGGCTGACAGAGGAGAGCGCGCATGTCGGAGGAGAACCCGCGGCCGTGGGAGCGGGAGCCCGAGCCGTCATACCCCCGCCAACAGCTGTTGCCGCAGGAGATCAGACCCGGCCGCAGCCGCCGATCGCTCGTGATCGGGCTGGTCCTCGTCCTCGCTCTCGTGGTGGGTGGCGGCGTCGCCTACCTCGCGATGCGCGACAACGGTGAGGGGAGCCGACAGGCGTACTGCAGTGCGCTTCGCGACCTGACCCACGGCGGCGACCTCATGGCTGCAGTCGAAGGTGCGAACGCGAAGACGCTGGACCAGCTCGACAAGGTGCAGCAGGTGGCACCGGGCGCAGTAGCGGACGACTGGTCGACGCTGATGTCCATCGCGTACGACGCCCAAGGTGGTTCCCCCGACATGGCGCAGGCCCTGACGGCGTTCAACGCGTTGAAGGTGATCGCCACCGATGCCAAGCAGAACTGCGAGCTCGATCTCGGCCTTCCGTTGATCTAGCAACTACCTGTTCGGGTCACGATGTGGCCACCATGACGGCCCCGGTGGAAGACGTCCGACCACGACTACAACTACGTCGCGGCATTCGCTACTCTGTCGTCGGCAAATGGGACGGCTTCTCCTTGCGAACAAGGGGGGTTGCCGCGCTACGTTGTCCCAAGCACCGCCCAGGCACCTGGGTGAGACCGTCGACCAACTGAGGTGGAAGCTGTGGCTGTGCCGGAGTTGAGCGCCGAGCAACGTCGGGCTGCGTTGGAGAAGGCAGCTCTCGTACGCCGGCAGCGAGCCGAGGTGAAGAACCGCCTCAAGCATTCCGGCGCTTCCCTCACCGATGTCCTCCACAGCGGAGAGCACGACGAGGTCGTCGCCAAGATGAAGGTCCTCGATCTCCTCCAGGCCGTACCCGGACTCGGCAAGGTGCGCGCTCGTAACCTGATGGAGCGCATCGGCATCTCCGAGTCCCGTCGTGTCCGCGGCCTCGGCGCCAACCAGATCGCCGCTCTCGAGCGCGAGTTTGAACACCGCTCCTGACGTAGCGCCGGGTGAACCTTCGGGCCGGAGGCACAGCCGGCTCACCGTGCTGGCCGGACCCACGGCCGTAGGCAAGGGATCCGTGTCCGCGCAGATCCGGGTCGACCACCCCGAGGTGTGGATCTCCGTGTCGTGCACGACCCGCAAGCCGCGTCCCGGTGAGGTCGATGGCGTGCACTACCGCTTCGTCGACGATGCGACCTTCGACGGCATGGTCGCCCATGGTGAGCTCCTCGAGTGGGCCGTCGTCCATGGCTCAGCCCGCTACGGCACACCGCGCGCCCCGGTCGAGGGCGCCTTGCGCGAGGGTCGCCTCGCCCTCCTCGAGATCGATCTGCAGGGTGCCCGGCAGGTGCGCGCGTCCATGCCGGACGCCCTGTTCGTCTTCCTCGCGCCGCCCTCGTGGGAAGAACTCGTCCGTCGGCTGGTCGGGCGAGGCACCGAATCCGACGACGAGCGCGCGCGACGCCTCGCGACCGCGGTCGAAGAGATCGCCGCCGAGCAGGAGTTCGACGTGACCGTCGTCAACACCGAAGTTCGTGCTGCCGCCGAGGAATTGGTATCCTTGATGAGTTAAGAGCTCGACCCGGCCGAATCGACGGACGACCGTCGTACCGGTTCGCATCTCCACCCAACCACTGAGTGAGGCATCACGCGTGTCCGGCACCCTGCCCGTCGCCGAGGGGATCACCAACCCTCCGATCGACTCCCTGCTCCAAAAGACCGACTCGAAGTACAAGCTCGTGCTGTACTCCGCGAAGCGCGCGCGCCAGATCAACGCGTACTACTCCCAGCTCGGCGAGGGCCTGCTGGAGTACGTCGGACCCCTCGTCGACACCCATGTCCAGGAGAAGCCGCTGTCGATCGCGCTGCGTGAGATCAACGCCGACCTCCTGACCTGCGAGGACATCGAGCCGGAGCCCGAGCAGGCCTGACCGCCTGCACCGGTCCGCTCGAGCAGTCATGAGCACCAGCCGCCCTCGCGTCGTGCTCGGCGTGAGTGGCGGCATTGCTGCGTACAAGGCCTGTGAACTGCTGCGTCGGTTCACCGAGTCCGGCCACGACGTGACCGTCGTGCCGACCGAGTCGGCCCTGAAATTCGTCGGAGCCGCCACCTGGGAGGCATTGTCCGGGCATCCGGTCGCCTCCGGCATCTTCTCCCGCGTCGACACCGTGCAGCACGTGCGCCTCGGCCAGAGCGCCGATCTCCTCGTCATCGCTCCGGCGACGGCGGACCTGATGGCCCGAGCCGTGCATGGCCGCGCGGACGACCTGCTCGCTGCGACCTTGCTGACGGCGCGGTGCCCGGTGGTGATCGCGCCCGCCATGCACACCGAGATGTGGGAGCACCCGGCCACCCTGGCCAACGTCGACACGCTTCGCGAACGAGGTGTGCTCGTGATCGATCCGGCCTACGGGCGCCTCACCGGCTCGGACACCGGCCCGGGGAGACTCCCTGAGCCGAACGAGATCTTCGAGATCGCGGTCGACGTACTCCGGCGCGGCCAGGACAGCCTCGGTCAGGATCTGCGTGGCCGCACAGTCGTCATCAGTGCCGGCGGGACCCGGGAGTTCCTCGACCCGGTCCGCTATCTCGGCAACCGCAGTTCGGGCAAGCAGGGCTATGCGCTGGCGCGCGCGGCCGTCGCCCGGGGCGCTGACGTGACGTTGATCGCCGCCAACGTGGATCTGCCCGACCCGGCCGGAGCCAAAGTCGTACCCGTCGTGTCCACCCGTGACCTCCACGAAGCCGTGCTCGCGGCTGCTGCCGATGCCGACGTCGTCGTGATGGCGGCTGCTCCTGCCGACTTCCGCCCAGCCAGTCGCGTCGGTCACAAGATCAAGAAGCAGGCAGACGGGGCGGTGCCCGACCTCGTGCTGGTCGAAAACCCTGACATCCTGGCCGATCTGGTCAGCCGCCGCGAAGCCGGCACCGCGCCCGTGCTGGTCGGGTTCGCGGCCGAGACCGGCGACAGCGTGGGCTCGGCCCTCGACCATGCGCGGGCCAAGCTCTCGCGCAAGGGATGCGACCTGCTCGTGTTCAACGACGTCAGTGGCGGCGCGGTTTTCGGGCAGGAGCACAACCAAGCCGTGATCCTCGGCGCGGACGGGACCGAACGATCCGTGCCACATGGCTCGAAGATCGCGCTGGCGCACGTCGTCTGGGATCTCGTCGCCGCAATGGCTGGCTGACACCGGGCCGCACCGGACGGCGTAAGGTATCGGCGCACGCTCCGGCTACATTGGTGGTGGTTCGGAGCACGGACAGGTCGACCTGGGGTTGACCGCTCAACGGAGGAGAAAAGGCGTTGTCAGGACGTTTGTTCACGTCGGAGTCGGTGACCGAGGGCCATCCCGACAAGATCGCTGACCAGATCAGCGACTCCGTGCTCGACGCACTGCTGACCGATGACCCGAAGAGCCGGGTCGCCGTCGAGACCCTGCTGACGACCGGCCTCGTGGTCGTCGCCGGTGAAGTCACGACCGACGCCTACGCACCCATCGCCGACATCGTGCGTCGGTGCATCCTCGAGATCGGCTACGACTCGTCCAAGAAGGGCTTCGACGGAGCATCCTGTGGCGTCCAGGTCGCCATCGGCTCGCAGTCCCAGGACATCGCTCAGGGTGTCAACGATGCCTACGAGGAGCGGCATGATCACTCCGTCGACCCGCTCGACCGGCAGGGTGCCGGCGATCAGGGGCTCATGTTCGGCTACGCCTGCGACGAGACCCCCGAACTCATGCCGTTGCCGATCACGATCGCGCACCGGCTCGCGGAGCGGCTCACCGAGGTCCGCAAGGACGGCACCATGCCCTACCTGCGACCCGACGGCAAGACGCAGGTCACGATCGAGTACGACGGCGACCGTCCGGTGCGCGTTGACACGGTCGTGGTCTCGTCACAGCACGCGGCCGACATCGACCTCGAGGGTCTGCTCGCCCCCGACGTGAAGAAGCACGTCGTTGACGACGTGCTGTCCCACTTCGACATCGACGCGAGCGACTACACGCTGCTGGTCAACCCGACGGGCCGGTTCGAGATCGGTGGTCCGATGGGTGATGCCGGCCTGACCGGTCGCAAGATCATCATCGACACGTACGGCGGCATGGCCCGCCACGGTGGCGGAGCGTTCAGCGGGAAGGACCCCTCGAAGGTCGACCGGTCAGCCGCCTACGCGATGCGCTGGGTCGCGAAGAACGTGGTTGCGGCCGGCTTGGCCCGGCGTTGCGAAGTCCAGGTCGCCTACGCGATCGGCAAGGCCCAGCCGGTCGGCGTCTACGTCGAGTGCTTCGGCACCGAGACGGTCGACGTGGCGCAGATCCGCACCGCGATCCTCGAGGTGTTCGACCTCCGACCTGCGGCGATCATCCGCGACCTCGACCTGCTGCGCCCGATCTACGCGCTCACCGCTGCCTACGGGCACTTCGGCCGTGAGCTCCCCGAGTTCACCTGGGAGCGCACCGATCGTGCCGACGAGTTGAAGGCCGCTGTCTCCCGTTGAGTCAAACCGGTGCTCAACCGGGACGAACGGCGTATGCTGCACGCACCGGTAGCTGCCGGCATCAGCCGACCTACGGGTCGGAGGGGAGGCGCCATGACGCCTGCAGTGATCGTGTTCGTCGTCCTGACCGCCGCCTTCATCTACTGGGGGCAGCGTGAGCAGCGGGTGTCGGAGAAGCGCCGTGAGCTCGACCAGGTCGACCAGCGGCTCGCGGGCGGCCCCGGTAACCGCGACCGGATGTACTGAGGCCCGCCTCACAAGGAGACGTTGAGTTCCGGTCTGGCCGAGGTCGGCGCGGGCCTTCTTGTCCTGGCCGGCTGATACAACTGACACACGATGGACGGGCATGGGGAGCAGCTGGCGTTGCTGCGCGGCGAAGTCCGTGGCAAGCGACCCAAACCGGCACCGGGACCTGCTCCCGAGCAGCCGATCGCGCGGGTCCTCGTCGATCTGCCGCTGGCTCACCTGGACCGCCCATTCGACTACGCGGTCCCGGCGACCCTGCACGAGCAGGCTGTGCCGGGCTGCCGCGTCAGGGTGCGGTTCGCCGGCCGCGACGTCGATGGCTTCCTGATCGCCCGCGCGGACGAGACCGACCATGTCGGCCGGCTGGCGCCGCTGCGCCGCGTGGTCTCCAGCGAGCCTGTCCTCGCTCCAGAGGTGCGGGCCGTGGCCCGTCTGGTGGCGGACCGGTATGCCGGCACCCTCGCCGACGTACTCAGGCTTGCCGTCCCGCCCCGACACGCTCGGGTCGAGGGAGAGCCGGTGGCCCCCGTCCGTGAGCCTGCTGACCCCGCCATCGACGAGCTCGTTGAGCCGTGGCGCCGCTATCCCGGCGGAGCGGCGTTCGTACGCCGGCTGGCGACAGGCGAGTCCCCCCGCGCGGTCTGGTCCGCCCTCCCCGGGGAGGACTGGGCGGCATGCCTGGCCGTGAGCGCCGCGGCGACGGCGGTCACCGGGCGCGGCGCCCTGTTGCTCGTGCCCGATGCCCGCGACGTGGCCCGCCTCGACCGCGCTCTCACCGCTCGTCTCGGGTCCGGCCGCCATGTCGTGCTCACCGCCGACCTCGGTCCAGCCGCCCGCTACCGCGCCTTCCTGGCGATTGCGCGCGGTGTCGCGCAGATCGTCGTCGGCACGCGCGCCGCCGCCTTCGCGCCGGTGCGTGACCTCGGCCTCGTCGCCCTCTGGGACGACGGAGACGACCTCTACGCCGAGCCGCGCGCGCCGTACCCCCATGCCCGTGAGGTGCTGCTCCTGCGGGCGCACCACGAGCAGGCGGCTCTTCTCATGGCCGGGCATGCTCGCTCCGTCGAGGGACAGTCATTGGTCGAGAGCGGCTGGACGGCCGGGCTGACCGCGCGCCGCGAGACCATCCGCGCCGTCGCGCCACAGGTGCATGTGGCGGGGGAGACCGATCGTGAACGCGAGCGCGACATCCCCGGGGCGTCGAGCCGGATGCCGCGGCGGGTGTTCGAGGTCGTGCGCGAGGCGCTCACGACCGGCCCGGTGCTCGTCCACACGCCCCGTTACGGCTACCAGCCCGCCCTGACATGCGGAGACTGCCGCGGCGCCGCCCGCTGCGCGCGCTGTCACGGTCCGTTGGCGCGGGCGTCCTCGGGCGCGCCCCCGTCGTGTCGATGGTGCGGCCTGCGCGCCGACCCGTGGCGCTGCCCCCATTGCAGTGGCACCAGCATGCGCGCGCCCGTCGTCGGCTCGTTGCGGACCGCCGAGGAGTGGGGGCGCAGTTTCCCCGGCACCTCGGTGACCACCTCCGGCGGCGACCATGTCCACGACGAGATCCCGGACGGCCCGGCCATCGTGGTCGCCACGCCGGGTGCCGAGCCTCGCGCCGCCACCGGATACGCAGCAGCGGTCCTGCTCGACACGTGGCTGTCGCTCAGCCGGCCCGGCATGCGCGCGAGTGAGGAGTCCCTGCGCCGCTGGTTCAACATCGCCAGCCTGGTGCGGCCGGCCGGCGACGGCGGTCGTGTTGTCGCCGTCGGCGAACCCTCGGAGCCCGCGCTGCAGGCGCTCGTCCGGTGGGATCCGGCCGGCTTCGCCGCCCGCGAGCTGGCGGAGCGCACTTCGGCCCACCTGACACCGGCCGCCCGTCTCGCGACGATCACCGCCTCTCCTGAGGCGGTGACAGAGGCGTTGGCGGCGCTCCAGCTTCCACGTGGTGCGGAGTTGCTCGGGCCGGTGCCGGTCGATGATGACCAGGTCCGTGTCGTCGTCCGCACGACGCGCGCCCATGGCGCGGCGCTGGCTCAGGCGCTCCAGCACCTGCAGGCGGGCCGGACCAGCCGCAAGCTTCCCCCGGTCCGCGTCCAGGTAGATCCCGCCGACCTGCTCTGACCGGGCGCTCGGCAGGGGGTGGTGACGGTCGCCTGCTGCGGTGGGTGGATCCCAGCTCCGGCCACGATCTCGCCGACAACGGCAGGAATCCGTCCGGATTCGGTCCTACGGTGTCGGCATGACCGAAACCATGACGTCCGCAAGACCCGTGGTGGCACCCACCCGTTGCCGGCACCGAGGAGGAGCACCTCGTCGGTGCGCTCGAGCGCCAGCGCACGACCTTCCGCTGGAAGGCCGCCGACCTCGACTCCGCCGGACTCGCTCTCACCGTCGGCGCCTCGACGATGACGCTCGGCGGGCTGCTCAAGCATCTCGCCTTCGTCGAGGACTTCTACTTCACCGCGCGGCTTCAGCAGACCTCCCCGGGAAAGCCCTGGGAGGACGTCGACTGGGACGCCGAGCCCGACTGGGACTGGTCGTCGGCGGCCTCCGACAGTCCGGCGCAGCTCTACGCGCTGCACGACGCGGCTGTCGCGCGGTCGCGCGCCCATCTCGCCGCCGCGATCGCCGACGGCGGTCTCGACCAGGTCATCGACCTCGGCTGGCCGGACGGGCGCAAGCCCAGCCTGCGGCGGATGCTGTGTGACCTGATCGAGGAGTTCGGCCGGCACACCGGTCACGCCGACCTGCTCCGAGAGGCCGTCGACGGCCGCACAGGCGAGGACCCGCCCAGCGACTTCGACTTCTGACGTGGGCTGTTCAGCGTTCCGTTAGAGTCGGGCCTGTCGGCCATGTCCCGGCGGTGAGGTGTGCCATGAGTTCCCACGATGCACGGGTCGTTACCTTCCACGAGCTGCACGCGGAGGGCTGCTTCGTGATGCCCAACCCGTGGGACGTCGGGAGTGCCCGGGCGCTGGAGCAGCTGGGTTTCCCGGCCCTGGCGACGACCAGCGCCGGCTTCGCCTGGACGTTGGGCCGTCCGGACAATGCCGTCGTGCTCGACGAGGCGCTCGACCACCTGCGGTCGATCGCCGCCGCTGTACGCGTGCCTGTCAATGCCGATTTCGAGGGTGGTTTCGCCGTCGATCCAGACCAGGTCCACGCGAACGTGAAGCGGGCCGCAGAGACCGGGATCGCGGGGCTGTCGATCGAGGACTCCACCGGGGACGATGCTGATCCCCTGCATCCCTTCGACCTGGCTGTCGAGCGGATCCGGGCCGCCCGCCGCGCCATCGACGAGAGCGGGAGCGGCGTGTTGCTCACGGGTCGATCTGAGGGCTTCGTGGTCGGGCGTCCCGACATCGACGAGACGATCAGACGACTTCAGGCGTACGCCGACGCAGGCGCGGACTGCCTCTACGCCCCACGGCTCGTCAGTACCGACGACGCGGTCGCCGTCGTTGCGGCGATCGCGCCCAAGCCCGTGAACCTGCTGATCAACGCCCCGTTCACCACGGTGGCGGAGGCGGCGTCGCTCGGGGTACGACGCATCAGCGTCGGCGGGCACCCTGGCGCGCACGGCCTGGGCAGGCTTTCTCGGCGCGGCTCGGGAGATCGCTGAGTCGGGCACCTTCGCCGGCTTCGAGGGGCTCCCGAACGTCGATGCCCTGTTCAGTGGCTGATAGCGCCACCCGCGTGACGGTCCCGCCCGCGTTGGCCGAGGCCCGACAGGCTCTGTCCACGCTCTAGACTGGCGCCGCACCATCGCCGTCTCGTCCTTCTGGAGTGCTCGTGGCCGTCCGTGACATCCGGCTGTTCGGCGATCCCGTGCTCAGGTCCATGGCCGCCCCGGTGGTGGACTTCGACGCTCAGCTGCGCACGCTCGTGCGGGACCTGACCGACACCATGCTCGAGGCACCGGGAGCGGGCCTGGCCGCCCCACAGATCGGCGTGGGTCTACGCGTGTTCACCTACAACGTCGAGGGCGTCGTCGGTCACCTGATCAACCCCGAGCTGTCGTTGACTGCGGAGACCCAGACCGGAGACGAAGGCTGTCTGTCGATCCCGGGACTGACGTTCGACTGCGTTCGTGCACTCGGGGTCGTCGCACGCGGCTTCGACATGTACGGCGAACCTGTCGTCCTCGAGGGCACCGAGACCCTGGCGCGGTGCATCCAGCACGAGACCGATCATCTCGATGGCATCCTGTTCGTCGACCGGCTCGATGCCGCTACGCGCAAGGCGGCGATGAAGGCGATCCGCGAGGCCGAATGGAACGGCCTCCAGGCGCCGACCGTCAAAGAGAGCCCGCACCCGATGTTCGGCCGGGGCATGTAGCCGTGCGTCTCGTGTTCGCCGGTACCCCCGCGGTGGCGCTGCCCCCGCTCCAGGCCTTGCTGGACTCACGCCACGACGTCGTGGCCGTCGTGACCCGTCCCGACGCACCCGCCGGGCGCGGTCGTACGCTCACCGCGTCTCCGGTCGCCGAGCTCGCGAGCGAGCAGGGCATCGAGGTCCTCAAACCGGTCAAGGCCGGCGATCCTGATTTCCTCGCCCGGTTGCGCGACATTGCTCCCGACTGCTGCCCGGTCGTGGCGTACGGCGCGCTGCTGCCGCCTGCTGCACTGGAGATCCCGCCGCGCGGCTGGGTCAACCTGCACTTCTCGGTGCTGCCGGCATGGCGCGGGGCAGCGCCGGTCCAGCGGTCGCTGATGGCCGGCGACGAGGTGACCGGCGCGACGACGTTCCGCATCGTGAAGGAGCTCGACGCCGGTCCTACCTACGGGTTGTTCACCGAACGCATCCGTGCGGACGACACGGCGGGGACGTTGCTCGACCGACTCGCGGAGTACGGCGCCGGGCTGCTGGTCACCACGCTCGACGGCATCGAGGACGGCATCCTCGAGGAGCGGGACCAGGACGATGAGCTCGTGTCCTATGCGCCCAAGCTGACCGTGGACGACGCGAGGATCGACTGGAGCCATCCGGGGTTCGCCGTCGATCGTCACATCCGCGGGTGTACACCGGCGCCGGGCGCCTGGACCACGCTCGATGGAGCCCGCCTCAAGATCGGCCCGGTGGAGGTCCGTCCGGACCGCACCGAGCTCGGGCCGGGCGACCTGGTCGTCGGCAAGTCGGCGGTGCTGGTCGGCACCGGCAGTCACGCCCTGGTTCTCGGTGACGTCCAGCCGCAGGGGAAGCCGCGGATGCGGGCGGCCGACTGGGCACGCGGGTTGCGTGCGGCCCCGCTCCGGCTGGGCAGCTGACACCGTGAGCGCCGAGGTCCCGCGCAGGGCTCGCGCCCGGACCGCAGTCGACCCGCCACGGCAGGCTGCCTACGACGCCCTGCGTTCCGTCGACACCGACGACGCCTACCTCAACCTGGTGCTGCCACGGCTGCTGTCCGAGCGCCGGCTGCGCGGTCGGGACGCGGCGTTCGCCACCGAGCTCGCGGCCGGCACGGCGCGGCTCCAGGGCAGCTACGACGCCATCCTCGACACGCTGGTGACGGCCGGCTCCGCCACCCTGCAACCGGCGGTGCGGACCGCACTGCGCCTGGGCACCCACCAGCTCGTCAGCATGCGCGTGCCGTCGCACGCGGCCGTGGGTACCACGGTGGAGCTCGTGCGGGCCGGTGTCGGCGAACGCCCGGTCCGGCTCGTCAACGCGGTGCTCAGGCGAGTGGCCGAGCACGACCTGGCCGGCTGGATGTCCCGACTCGCGCCCGATCCCGACCAGGACCCGATCGGACATCTGGCCGTGACACATGCGCACCCGCGCTGGATCGTCGAGGAGCTGCTGCGGGTGCTCGATGACCTCGATCAGGTGGCCACCGTGCTGGCGGCCGACAACGTCGCCCCCGAGGTCACGCTGGTGACGCGACCGGGCCTCTCCGAGCCGGCTGACCTGCTCGCACGGCACGGCACGCAGGTCCGGCCCGGACTCTGGTCGCCCTACGCCGCGATCCTCGAGTCGGGCGACCCCGGCGGGTTCGACGAGGTCCGGGCCGGGCGGGTGGGCATCCAGGACGAGGGGTCCCAGCTGGTCACGTTGGCGTTGGCGCGGGCCGCTGTCACCGGCCGCGACACACAGTGGCTCGACCTCTGCGCAGGACCGGGTGGCAAGGCGACCCTGCTCACGGGTCTGGCGCGCGAACGTGGGGCCACCCTTATCGCCAACGAGCGTTTCCCGCACCGGGCGGCGCTCGTACGCGCCGGGCTACGCGGCTACGGTCCACCGTCGACTGTCGTGTGCGGCGACGGCACGCACCCGCCGTGGCAGCCGCACACCTTCGACCGGGTCCTGGTCGACGCGCCATGTAGCGGCCTGGGCGCGCTGCGCAGACGTCCTGAGTCGCGGTGGCGCCGCACCCCGGCTGATGTGGTGAACCTGGTGCCGTTGCAGCATGCGCTGCTCAACTCTGCGCTGGACTCGACACGTCCCGGCGGAGTCGTCGCCTACGTCACCTGCTCGCCGCATTGCTGACGAGACCCGGGGAGTCGTCGACGACGTACTCGCCGCTCGCTCGGACGTCATCGAGGAGGATGCTCGTGACCTGCTGCCGGAGGTCGGTGACGTCGGCGCGGGTCCGTCGGTGCAGCTGTGGCCGCATGTCCACGGCACCGACGCGATGTTCCTCGCGGTGCTGCGCCGATCCTGAGCCGGCGACGACCCTCCTCTAGACTCCTCCAACCATGGGTATTCAGATCTCGCCGAGCATCCTGGCGGCCGACTTCGCCAACCTCGAAGCCGCTGCTCGCTCCGTCGGGAGTGCCGACTGGCTGCACGTCGATGTGATGGACAACCACTTCGTCCCCAACCTGACCACTCGGTCTGCCGGTCGTGGAGTCGCTGGCGAAGGTCGCGGAGCAACCACTGGACTGCCACCTCATGATCGACGACCCGGACCGCTGGGCACCGGCCTACGTCGAGGCCGGAGCAGCCAGCGTGACGTTCCACGTCGAGGCCTGTGCAGCTCCGGTCCGGCTGGCGCGGGAGCTGCGGGCGAAGCAGGCCCGGGCCGGCATGGCGCTCAAGCCCGCGACGGCCGTCGAACCCTACGCAGACCTGTTGCCCGAGCTCGACCTGCTGCTCATCATGACGGTCGAGCCTGGCTTCGGCGGACAGCCGTTCCTCGATATCTGCCTGCCCAAGATCGAGCGCGCTCGCGCCCTGATCAGCCGGCTCGGCGGTGAGGTGTGGTTGCAGGTCGACGGGGGTGTCTCCGCTGACACGATCGAGCGGTGCGCCAGCGCGGGAGCAGATGTCTTCGTGGCGGGGTCGGCCGTCTTCGGGGCGGACCAACCGGACGCCATGGTGGCCCATCTACGGGATCTCGCCTCGGCCGCCGGCTGAGCCAGCGCGCCCGCCCACCGAAATGGAGTGGGACCCGCTGCCGGAGGGTGATGGCATACTGGAGGCGCAGAGTGACAACTCTTGCGTGCTCCGGGGTCGGTGAAAGTCCGAGCCGGCGGTGAAAGTCCGCGACCCGGCCGTTCAGGCGGCCGGTTGATCCGGTGAAACTCCGGAACCGACGGTGAAAGTCCGGATGGGAGGATGCACGCACGTCGCCCGTTGGCGGCGGTTGCGCGGCCGCGCCTGTCGTGGCGTCGCAACCGTGTCGGCCGCCGTACGCGTCGCAGCCCCGGAGTCCGTGAGGACGAGGCTGACGACGGGAGAGACGACGTGGCGACCGACAGCGAGCTGCAGGGTATGGCGCAGGCGTTCGCGCTGGCCTGCACGCCCGGTGTACCCACCGGCCCCAACCCGCGGGTGGGCGCCGTGGTCATCGACGACACCGGCCAGGTCGTGGCTGAGGGCTACCACCGCGGTGCGGGCACCGCGCACGCCGAGGTCGTCGCGCTGGCCGCCGCAGGTGACAGCGCCCGAGGCAGCACGGTCGTGGTCAGTCTCGAACCCTGCAACCACACCGGACGCACCGGACCCTGCACCGAGGCCCTCATCGAAGCCGGCGTACGCCGCGTGGTCTTCGCCCAGGACGACCTCAACCCCGTCGCGGACGGCGGCGCCGAGGCGCTGCGGGCGGCCGGAATCGACGTCGAGGGCGGCGTGCTGGCCGACGAAGCCGAGACGATCAACCAGGTGTGGACCTTTGTGCTGCGTCACCGTCGCCCCTACGTCACGTGGAAGTTCGCGATCACGCTGGACGGGCGATCCGCAGCAGCCGACGGTTCGGCGAGGTGGATCACGGGCCCGGAGGCGCGCGCCGACGTCCACCGGCAGCGATCCGTGTGCGACACCGTCCTCGTCGGGACCGGCACCGTCGAGGCCGACGACCCGCAGCTCACCGTGCGCGACGAGAGCGGCGTGCCCTGGCCTCGTGCGCGCCAGCCGCTGCGTGCCGTCATGGGAATGCGCGACCTCCCCTCATCCGCACGCGTCTGTGATGATGCAGCCGAGACGATACGGCTGCCGACTCACGATCCGGCTGTTGCCCTGGCGGCCCTGTACGCCCAGGACCGCCAGCATGTCTTCCTCGAAGGTGGTCCGACCTTGGCTGCCGCCTTCGTCCGGGCTGGGCTGGTCGACGAGGTCGTCGCGTATGTGGCGCCCGCGTTGCTCGGCGCCGGGATCGCGGGGGTCGGCGACCTCGGCATCACCTCCATCGAGGGAATCAGCCGGCTGGAGCTGCTCGAGGCCATCCGGATCGGTGACGACGTCCGGCTGACGATGCGTCCCTTGCGCGGACCAGACGACGAGGCGGTGCGGAGCTGATGTTCACCGGCATCGTGGAAGAGCTCGGCGAGGTCGTCGCCATCAGCCCGCTGGACGACTCGATCCGGTTGACGGTGCGCGGCCCACGGGTGGTGAGCGACGCCGCACATGGTGATTCGATCGCGGTCAACGGCTGCTGCCTCACCGTCGTGACCAGCGACGACGAGCAGTTCAGCGTCGACGTGATGGCCGAAAGCCTCGACAAGACCTCGCTCGGGGCGTTGGCCCCCGGAAGTCGGGTCAACCTCGAACGGGCGGTGCCGGCACACGCACGACTGGGGGGTCACATCGTCCAGGGTCACGTCGACGGCGTTGCCACGATCGTCGAGCGTGTGCACAGTGAGCACTGGGACGTCGTCACGATCTCGCTGCCGGTGGGGCTGGCCCGCTACGTCGCTCTCAAGGGTTCGATCACGGTCGACGGCATCTCGCTGACTGTCAGTGGTCTGGTCGACGCCCCGGCTCCCACCTTCGACGTCAGCCTGATCCCGACCACGCTCGCGCTCACCACGCTCGGCTTCAAACAGGTCGGCGATCCGGTCAACCTCGAGGTCGACGTGATCGCCAAGTACGTCGAGCGGCTGCTCACGCCGGCCGACTCACCCATCCCGGACCCGACACCATCCGGCGAGCCCGATCCCGACAGTCAGGAGGGCTCGTGAGCCTCTTCCAGTCCGCCTACGACGCGCATCTCACGATCAGCGGTCATGAGATCACCTGGCGCGAGATCATCGGCAACGCCTTCGGCTTCGCGTCCGCGATCGGCGGTCTGCGCCGGAAGGTCTGGGCGTGGCCGGTCGGGATCGTCGGCAACATCGTGCTGTTCACCGTGTTCGTCGGGACCGCCGTGGTCGGTGACCAGCACATTCCGCTGCTCGGCCAGGCCGGCCGGCAGATCTTCTTCGTGATGGTGAGCATCTACGGTTGGCAGCGGTGGCAGCAGACCCGCGCCGGCGCCGGCGTCGAGCGGGCTCCGGCCGTGGCTGCCACGGTGGGCCACCGGCCAGGAGCGCGCCACCTATCTGGCTGCTGCGGCCTTTGGTGTGCTCGTGCTGTTCTTCGCGTTCCAGCAGATCGGCGCGGTCTGGCCGGCACCCACCTGGTACTTCCTGGCCGACGCCTGGATCTTCGTCGGCTCGATCCTGGCGACGTACGCGATGGCTCGCGGCTGGGTCGACTTCTGGCTGTGCTGGATCGCCGTCGATCTGGTCGGGGTCCCCGAGCTCATCTACTTCAAGCTTTACCCGTCGGCGCTGCTGTACGGCGTCTACGGCGTACTCGTGATCTACGGCTTCTTCGCCTGGCGGCGGATCGCCCGGGAAGAGCCGGTCTCCGAACCGACAGCAGAGGTAGTGGCGTCATGACCGTGCGGCTGGACACCATCGAGCGGGCGATCGACGACGTCCGGGCAGGCCACGCCGTCGTGGTGGTCGACGACGAGGACCGCGAGAACGAGGGCGACCTGATCTTCGCCGCCGGCAAGGCCACTCCTGAGCTGGTCGCCTTCACGATCCGCTTCTCCAGCGGCGTCATCTGCGTGCCGATGGAGGGTTCGGCGCTGGACCGGCTCGACATCCCCTTGATGACACCGCACAACCGTGAGCGCATGCGCACGGCTTACACGGTCTCGGTCGACGCGCGCGACGGGGTCACGACCGGGATCTCGGCCGCCGACCGCGCGCACACGATCCGGGTGCTGGTCGACTCCGCGACCGAACCTTTCGAGGTGGTGCAGCCCGGGCATGTGTTTCCGCTGCGCTACCGCGAAGGGGGGGTGCTGGTGCGTCCCGGACACACCGAGGCCTCGGTCGACCTCGCCCGACTGGCCGGGCTGACACCCGCCGGTGCGATCTCGGAGCTCGTCAACGACGACGGCACCATGAAGCGTGGTGAACAGCTGCGGACCTTCGCCGACGAGCACGGGCTGGCGCTGGTCTCCATCGCGGACCTGATCCGCTACCGGCGGCAGCACGAGCGCCAGATGCAACGGGTCGCCGAGACGCCGTTGCCGACAGACTTCGGGACCTTCCGGGCGTTCGGCTACCGCAACGTGGTCGACGGGTCTGAGCAGATCGCCCTGGTTCACGGTGATATCTCGGACGGGTCCGATGTCCTGGTCCGGGTGCACTCGGAATGCCTGACGGGCGACGTCTTCGGCTCGCGGCGGTGCGACTGTGGTCCCCAGCTGCACGCGTGCCTGGAGGCGGTGAGCCGCGAGGGCCGCGGGGTCGTCGTCTACCTGCGCGGCCACGAAGGGCGTGGGATCGGCCTGCTGCACAAGCTCCAGGCGTACACGCTGCAGGACGGCGGCCTCGACACCGTGGACGCAAACCTCGACCTCGGGCTTCCGGCCGACGCCCGCGACTACGGAACGGGGGCGCAGATCCTGCACGAGCTCGGTATCCGGTCGGTCCGGCTGCTGACGAACAACCCGGAGAAACACACCGCGCTCGAGGGCTTCGGAATCGCGGTGACCGAGCGCATCGCAGTGCCCGGCACGACGCACGACGAGAACCGCCGCTACCTGACCACGAAGCGGGACCGGATGGGTCACGATCTCGGCCACCTCGACCTCGAGCAGGCTCTCGAGCCGGACGGCGATCCGATGGACACCAGCCCTGTCCGCCAGACCGAAGGAGATCTCGCGTGAGCGGCGCCGGACAACCGACACCTCGACCATCTCGACGCCAGCGACCTACGCGTCGCTGTCGTGGCCGCGCAGTGGCACGAAGTCGTCATGGACGGCCTCATCGCCGGTGCAGAGCGAGCGATCGCCGATGCCAAGGTTGGCTCGGACATGCTCGTCCGTGCACCGGGAAGCTTCGAGCTGCCGATCGTTGCCAAGGCGCTCGCCGATGAGGGTTACGACGCTGTCGTCGCACTCGGCGTCGTGATCCGGGGAGGGACCCCGCACTTCGACTACGTCTGCAACGCCGTCACCGACGGATTGACTCGCGTCGCCCTCGACACCGGTGTCCCGGTCGGCTTCGGCGTGCTGACCTGCGACACCGAGCAGCAGGCCCTCGATCGGGCGGGTCTCGAGGGCTCTGCGGAGGACAAGGGCTACGACGCGACCCACGCCGCGCTGTCCACCGCCCTGACCCTCCGGGCCGTGCGTCGCTCCTGACCGCCGAGACGCGACGAATGCCCTGGCAGCGACCCCGTTACGCTGGTACGCGATGAAGACCTTCGACACGTTGTTCGCCGAGCTCACCGCGACCACAGAGCAGCGACCCAACGGCTCGCACACCGTGGCTGCCCTCGACGCAGGCGTCCACTCGATCGGCAAGAAGCTGGTCGAGGAGGCCGCCGAGTCGTGGATGGCGGCCGAGCACGAGTCGAAGGAGCGCGCCGCCCTGGAGATCAGCCAGCTGCTCTACCACACCCAGGTCATGATGCTCGCCTGCGGACTGACCCTCGATGACGTCTACGCACACCTCTAGAAGCCGGCCGCCATGCTGAAGATCGCCGTCCCCAACAAGGGATCCCTGTCCGACGAGTCCGCTCAGATCCTCCGTGAGGCGGGCTACCGCCAGCGTCGGGACGTCCGTGACCTGGTGATGACCGATGCCGCCAACGACGTGGAGTTCTTCTACCTTCGACCGCGTGACATCGCCGTGTACGTCGGCGAGGGCACGCTCGATATCGGTGTCACCGGACGTGACCTCGTCCTCGACTCCCGAGCGCCGGTGATCGAGAGGTCGACGCTCGGGTTCGGGGAGTCGACGTTCCGGTTCGCCGCGCCGCTCGGCCGGTTCGCTACGCCTGAGGACCTCGACGGCGTACGCGTCGCGACGTCGTACTCCGGGATCCTCGAGGACTACTTCAAGGAGCGCGCCGTCAACGCCAAAGTCGTCCGACTCGACGGCGCCGTGGAGTCCGCCGTGCGGCTCGGCGTGGCGGACGCGATCGCCGACGTCGTCTCGACCGGCAACACGCTGCGCCAGGCAGGTCTGGAGATCTTCGGCGACCCGATCCTGCAGTCCGAGGCGGTCCTCGTGACGCGCGAGAACGCCCCCGACCCCGAGGGCTTCGACGTCTTCATGCGCCGGATCCAGGGCGTACTCGTCGCCCGCAGCTACGTGATGATGGACTACGACTGTCGCGTCGAGCAGGTCGAGCAGGCCTGCGCTCTCACGCCGGGCATCGAGTCTCCGACCGTGTCACCGCTGCACCGCGCCGGCTGGGTCGCAGTCCGGTCGATGGTTCCGCGCGACGAGGCACAACAGGTGATGGACGAGCTGTTCGACCTCGGTGCACGCGGAATCCTGGTCACTGACATCCATGCCTGCCGGCTCTGACGGCCCTGGCCCCGTTGACCCCACCGGGTCGGACCGGGCTGCCCCGCCGCCGAACGTGGCGCTCCCGCACACCTACCGTCCGCGGGGTGCCCGGATCGCCACCGCGATCGCCGCGGCGACGATCGTGGCGTCCGTTGCGTTCCTGTGGTTGATGCTTTCGAGCGATGTGCGGGCCGAGTTCTCCGTGGCCCAGCGCGTCACCCTGCTCGGCTTCTTCGTGGCGGTTCTGGTCGTGCTCAACGGCATCTTCCGTACCTCAGCACGCGCCACGGACCACGGGCTCACCGTGGTGAACGGCTATCGACGGCACGAGCTCGAGTGGGGTCAGCTGGTGCGGATCTCGCTGACCCCGAATCGCCCGTGGGCCTTGCTGGACCTCGATGACGGTACGACGCTCGCGGTCATGGCCATTCAGAGTGCCGACGGCAAGCGGGCGACCAGGTCAGCGAGGGAGGTCGCGCGGGTGATCGCGCTGAGATCGCGGCCTGACCACGACAGCTGAGCAGAGCCCAGCCGACGAAAGTGTCAGCGACGAGGTGCTGGGGCTGGGTCGTTGTTCGGGGTGGCCTCGGGGTCGACGTCGCGGATGGCGGCGAGCGCCCGATCGCGGTCGGCCTCGTCGCAGGTGATGGTGATGAGCGCTGAGGACAGCCGTTGACCAGGCCGCGAGCTCCAGCCCTGCGCGGACAGTTCTTTTGCTGCTCGTCGAGCCCGGGACTGACTGGACGAGATCATGCTGACGTGGGCCATCTACCTACGGTAGCCCCCAACCGGCCTCTGACGCGCATCCGGCGCCCGCCAGCGTGGTCACGGATCGGTCTCAGCGGAGCTCCGCGGCGAGCCCTTCGATGGCCGCGATGAAGCATTCCAGCGGTGGGTTGACGAGACCTGCACCCACCTGGCCGGTGCCGGCGACCTTCCCGGCCATACCGGTGTTGATCTGCGGCAGCTGGCCCGAACGGAGCACCGTCGTGACGTCGATGCCGGTCGGGGTGCCCCGGAACTCCATGATCGGAAGCGCCCAGCCGGGGTTCTCACCGGCGCACAGGTCATACATCCGCAGGGTCGTGGCCAGAGCGTCGGGTACGGAGCCGCCGACGAAGCGCACGATCGCCGGGGCGGTGGCCATCGCGAAGCCGCCGATCCCTGCGGTTTCGGCGATCGCCGAGTCGCCGATGTCGGGATTGGCGTCGTCCGGGCCGAAGTTGCCGAGGTAGAGCCCGTCCGCGATCTGCGCCGGGCCGACGTACCAGCGGTCCCCGGTCCCCGAGACCTGGATGCCGAAGTCGGTGCCGTTGCGTGCCATCGTCGTGACGACGGTGCTGCCCGGTATGCCGGCCCCCGCAACGGTCATCAGCTTGCAGGCCGGCATCACCAGGTTGAGGAAGAAGTGGTCGTTGCCGGAGATGAAGCGGACGACCTCGGCCACGTCGGCCGGGTCGCGACCGGACGTGATCAGGTCGGGGAGCCACTCCTTGAGCAACATCAGCGTCCCGGCGCGATTGCGGTTGTGGCCCTCGTCGCCCATCTGCACCATCTGCGCGATGATCGCGATGATGTCGACCGGCCCGTGGGCGCGGGTGGCCTGCTGGAGCGCCGGCCCGAGGACATCGGTCATCCACCGCAGTCGCTCGATCACGTCAGGGGAGTAGGCGCCGTAGCGCAGCACCTTGCCGAGACCTTCGTTGAGTGAGCACCAGGAGGTGTGGTCATGGACGTCGTCGACGAGCTCGAACATCCACATCGAGGGGGACACGACCCCGGCCATCGGCCCGACTGCTCCCCGCGCATGACACGGCTCCCAGCTGAGACTTCCCGACGCCAGCAGCGTCTCGGCCTGCTCGGGCGAGGACGCCAGACCCTCGTACAACACTGCTCCGATCAGAGCGCCGCGCATCGGTCCGCTGGCTCGCTCCCACGTGACCGGGGGACCGGCGTGCAGGAACTGTCCTGGCTCCAGGCCCAGGACCTCGCCGGCTGGGCGGACGTCGACCAGAGCCGCCCGAGCCGACGTCATCCGACGGACGGCCTCGGCGTTGGCCGCGGTTCTGCGGTGATCGAGCATCACTTCCGTCAGGGCGTCCTCCGTGCCCGTGACCGGTGGCGACCACGTCACCGGAACAGTCGTCACGCCCTGGGCGAGCAGTGCGTCGTCGAGGAGCTGCGCTCCAGCGGTCACGACGGTTGCGGCCGAGAGCGGACGGGTCGCGTCGGGGCTCGGGCTCACCGGTTCACCTCCAGCAGGGACAGGGCTTCACGGGTGGCGGCGGCATTCGAGGCGTGCACGATGGCTCCTGCTTCCGACCAGCCGGGCTGCCTGACCGTCGAGCCCCTGCGGGTCGTCCCGGGTGCCCGTGAGGGACACGACCACCGGGGTCGAGGCGCCGTCGATGGCAGCCGTCAGGTCGGTGGCCGGATCGGGGTGGGCGCCGTGGCCGAGCACCACATCGAGCAGGACGACGGCACAGTCGGGGTCCGCGAGCTCGCGACGCAGCCGGTCCAGGCGCAAGCTGGGATCGATCATCGGGTGGGGTCGCCCAGCCGTCAACTGGTCGTCACCGAAGTCGATGAACGTGTGGCCGAGGCTCGTCAGTGCGGCATCGAGCCGGGGTTGGCCGGCGAGCGGGATGTTCGACGCCACCGCGTCGAGCGTCACCGCAGCCAGGATCATCGCCTCGTCGCAGAGGGTGCCGCCCACGAACAGGCCGCGCAGGTACCCGCGGCGAGGCGGGGGTGGCTCGCCTCCCCATCTGCGCGGGATCTGCCAGCTGGCTCCGGCGGCCTCGGCTACCCGGCGTGCAGTTTCCGTCAGATCGGGCTGGCCGACTCCCAGGTAGCCGATGACGACCGGCTTGTCGAGAGTCCGCGCGTGGTCAGTGACCCGTTGGGCGACTTCATCGGCGGGTGGCTTGGAGATCACCACGATGGTGTCGACGTCCGGATCGGCGTCGAGACGGTCGAGCGCCGCGAGTGTCGACCGGCCGGCCACGTCGGCCGACAGGTCGCGCCCGCCCACGCCCAGGCAGTGGGTCACTCCCAACCCGACACCGTCGAGCAGTGCCATGAGCTGCTGCGCGCCCGTCCCCGAGGCCGCCACGATGCCGATCGGCCCAGGTCGTACGACGTTGGCGAACCCGAGCCCGACGCCGCCCACCACGGCCGTACCGCAGTCCGGTCCCAGCACCAGCAGCCCTGACTCCCCGGCCCAGGACTTCAGCGCCACCTCGTTGGCGACGGAGACGTTGTCGCTGAAGATCATGACGTCGAGCCCCGCGGCGAGTGCATCGGCCGCATCGATGGCCGCAGTGCGACCGGGCGTGCTGATCAGGGCGAACGACGCGTCGACACGTCGAGCGGCTGCGCCGATGGTCGCTGGCGGAGGAGTACCCGGGTCGAGCGCGCCACCGCGGGCGGGTCGGCGAGTGAGCGCTTCGTCCAGCGCCGCGCCGGCTGCCTCCGCTGCAGCCGGGTCGTCGGTGTCGATCGCGATCACCATGTCGTTGGGGGAGGCGTCGGCGGGCACGTCGAAGCCCATCTGCCTCAACAGGTCCAGGTTGAGCTCGGTCGCCATCGCAACCTGGACCGTCGAGACGTCGGGCCGGTCGCTCAGCTCCCGGCTGATGAGCATCAGGCTGACGGAGTCCTGGTAGGCACCTCGACGTACCTGGACCGTTCGGGTCATGCGGCCTCCTGCCGGTCGATGGTCGGCGCGACGAGGGCCAGACCTTCGAGCAATCCCGCTCCTGACGACGACCCGACCCGCATCAGCGCCGCCCTCGTGGACGTCGATGCAGGGCCGCCGCGGGCGACGGCGGCGAGGTGGTCGGCGAGCTCGTCGATGCACCAACCCTCGCACGCGGCCCGGAGCAGGGACACGGAGGTGGCTGTGGTCGACGTCTCGAGCGCGGTGGCGCCGATGGACTGGCGCAGGGCCGGCAGGGAGGGGTGGTCCACGGCGTGCAGCATCACCAGCGCTCCGCAGAGGACGTCGTCGCCGTACGGCGTCAGGCCGGGACCACGTCCGAGGAGTCGGCGCCACTGTTCGGCCAACCGGCGTACGCCGTCAGGATCGACGGCGCCGGCGAGCGAGCGGTGGCGTGGCCGAGACGGCCGCCACCAGCGCGCCACCGTGTAGACGTCGTCGCCAAGGGACAGGACACCGTCTCCGACCGAGAGCGAGGACGAGGTGCTGGGTGATGAGGCGACCGCACATCCGTAGGGAAGACGCACAGCACCGGGAAACATGACGCCGAGAACGACACGGCCTTGCTCGTCTGCAAGCTGCAGGGCGAGGCGGGAACGGTGGGCGACCGTGAGCGGGCGGTGGGGACCATCGAGCAGGGGCGCTACCAGCACGCTTGCAGCCATCGGTCGCACCGGGGCCGTGATCACGCCCAACCTCCCTGGTCTCGCGATCGCGTCCTGTGGCGGGCACCGGCTGCGGGAGCGGCAACCACCCGACGCGAAGTACGAAGTCGTCCAGACACTAGGTGCGACGCTAGTCGCTGCGCTACGGTCCCTCGCATGGGCAAAGTTGCCAACGATCCTCGGCTATTGCACGGTGAGTTGTCAGAGCCTGTCGCGCTGTCGGTGGCCGACCTGCTGTCACTTCCTGCCTTCTCCGGTGCGCGGGTGGTCGCTGGTCACTCCGGTCTCGATCGCGTCGTGACCTGTGCGAACGTCATGGAAGTTCCCGATATCGAGCCCTGGGTCAAACCGGATCAGCTGCTCATCACGACCGGTTACCCCCTCCGTGACTTCCCCCAGGGCCTGGCGTCGCTCGTGTCCACGCTGGATCGAGCCGGCGTGTCGGCCCTCGCCGTCAAGCTGCGCCGCTATCTGCGCGAGCTGCCCGAGGACATGTTGGCGGAAGCCGACCGGCTGGGTTTTCCGGTGCTTCTGGTCGATGACGGGGTTGCCTTCGACGACCTGATCAGCGCGGTGCTGAGTGACGCGATCGCTCGTCAGGCGCCAGTGCAGGACCGTAGCGAGGAAGTCCATCGCACGCTGGTGTCCGTCATCCTCGACGGGGGCGGCCTCGACGAGCTCGTCCGCACGTTGGGCCGGCTGCTCGACGGTCAGACGTTCGTCACCACGACCGACGGCAGGGTGCTCGCAGCGCATGGCGTCGAAGGCGGCGACGATCTGGATCTTCCCGACTTGTTCTCCGCGTCTGGCCGGTTCCGTTCCGAGCGGTTCGCCCCGGGCACGCACCGGAGCGGCGCGGTGGCCCTGTCGGTTGTTGCCGTGCTGGCCGGGAAGGCGGACCACGGCCGTCTCGTGCATGTGCGTCGGCGGGGGAACATCCCGCTCGCCGACCGGGCTGTCCTCGGGCGGGCAGCGACCGTATTCGCGCTCGCGATCACCAAGTCGATCGCCGTTCAGGCGGTCGAGGCCAAGTATCGCGGCGACTTCGTCCGGGACGTCCTCATCGGCAGAGCGGGCGCACCCGGCGCTGTCGTCGAGCACTTCCAGTCCCTCGGCTGGGACGTGGCCCGGCCACTCGTCGTGGTGGTCGCCGCCCTCGACCCGGTCCAGGAGCAGGCGGCCGCCGACAACGGCGACACCCAGCTCGGCCGTACGGCGCAGGACCGGTTTGCCAACGCCTGGGTCCAGGTGGTCGGCCGCCATGACCGGACGGCGCCCGCGGTGGGCTTCGCGCAGGAGGTGGTGGCGCTGGTCGGCGTACCCGACGGTCATCGCCCGCGGGAGGTCGTCGACGCGCTCATCCAAGCCGTCCGCGGCGACGGAGGCGGCGGACGTCGCTCCTTCGGTACCGGCGTGAGCCGGCTCATCACTGACCCGACCGGGATCCCGGCCGGCTATGAACAGGCGCGGCGTTCGGTGCATGTGGGGCGGCAGCTCCAGGGAAGCTCAGCGGTGGCCCATTTCGACGACCTCGGAGCCTTCCGGCTGCTGAGCCTCATCGAGGACGTCAGCGAGCTCCGCACCTTCGTGCACGAGGTCCTCGGTGAGCTCGCGCACGAGTCCAAGCCTGAGGCGGCCGACATGCGGGCCACCCTGCGGGTGCTGCTCGACACGAACTTCAACGTGGCCGAGACCTCGCGCCGGCTGCACTTCCACTACAACACGCTGCGCTACCGGATCACCAAGCTCGAGCGCATCGTCGGCCCGTTCACGCAGGACCCCGACTTGCAGCTCGACCTCTCACTCGCCCTGCGGGTCATGCAGATGCGCGGACTCTGACCCACCGACGGCCCACTGACCGGATCGGACGATCCGGTACACGTTGCCCCGTACCCGTCAGCATCTGCCAACGGAGGGTCACCCCGTTTGGCAAAGTTGTGGACTGCGCGTCGGGCTCGCAACGCCCTTGGATTCGGGCATGGTGGTCATGTGGCCGCACATGGCACCGCCACCATCTCTGACTGAGGGAGCGATCATGGCGCTGGGCTTGGGTTGGAAGGTCGTGTACGACGGCAAGACGCCACCACCGGGAGAGGCGGTCGCGCCGGACGAACGGCTGTCATGGGACCGGACGATCGGCCTCGGCGCTCAGCATGTGGTGGCGATGTTCGGTGCCACCTTCGTCTTCCCCGTGATCATGGGGCTGAGCCCGCAGCTCGCGATCATGATGAGCGGCATTGCCACGATCTGCTTCCTCCTGATCGTCCAGGGCCAGGTACCCAGCTATCTCGGCACCAGCGCGTCGTTCGTCGGCGGAGCCACCGCCATCTACGCGCAGAACGGCGGCCCTGACGACGTGACGGGGGCCATCCTCGTCGCTGGCGCGGTGTTGGCCGTGGTGGGCGTCCTCATCCACTTCCTCGGCTCTCACATCCTGCATGCCGTGCTGCCCCCGGTGGTGACGGGCGCCGTGGTCATGCTGATCGGGTTCAACCTCGCGCCGGTGGTGGCCAACATCTACTGGCCGCAGGACCAGTGGGTAGCTCTGCTCACGATGACCTTCGTCATCCTGGTGGCGGTGGGCGCTCGTGGCTTCATCGGGAGGATCGCCATCTTCCTCGGACTCGTGTTCGGCTACGTCCTGTCCTGGATCTTCGACGGCGTCTTCGGTCAGATCACGGCCCTGGACGCCGCTTCCGGGAAGATCACCACGCACGACCGCGTCAACTGGGACACCGTCAAGGCCGTTGACTGGTTCGGCCTCCCGCCACACACCCCTGACAACCTTGTGGGCAACCAGACCCTGGTCGGCAACCTCGGCTCGGTCGGCTGGCACGGTCCGAACATCTCGATCACGTTCGTGCTGCTCGTGCTGCCTGCGGTGATCGCACTGATCGCCGAGAACACCGGCCACGTCAAGGCGGTCGCCGAGATGACGAAGCGCGACCTCGACCCCGTGATGGGCCGCGCGATCGCGGCTGACGGCTTCGGAACCGTCCTCGCGTCCTCGGTGGGTGGGTCTCCTACGACGACGTACGCCGAGAACATCGGCGTCATGGCGGCGACGAGGATCTATTCGACAGCGGCCTACTTCGTGGCGGCGGGCGTTGCGATCTTCTTCGGCTTCTCACCCAAGTTCGGCGCCCTGGTGTCGGCCACGCCGGGCGGCGTGCTCGGCGGGATCACGGTCATTCTCTACGGCATGATCGGTCTGCTCGGCGCCAAGATCTGGAAAGAGAACAACGTCGACTTCGCCAACCCGGTCAACCTCGTTCCGGTGGCTGCCGGCATCGTCATCGCGATCGGCGACACGTCGTTGAAGATCAGCGACAACTTCATCCTGTCCGGCATCGCGCTCGGCACGATCGTCACGTTGGTCGGGTATCACCTCGCCCGGTTCGTCGCTCCGGCTAACCTCAAGGACGACGGGACCATCCTCGCCGTCGGTCACTCCGGAGCGCACAAGCTCGAGGACGAACCGGCGGACGGTGACGGACCCGGGGACACGGGGTCCCACAAGGCTCCGTAGCCGAGCCCGACCAGCTGGGAGGTTCTCCACGCGTGAAGCCGGCGCCGTTCGTCTACCACCGAGCGGCCAGCCTCGACGATGCTGTCGACGTGCTGGCCGCCACCGGAGGAAAGGTGCTGGCGGGCGGTCAGAGCCTGGTGCCCGTCATGTCGATGCGGCTCGCGGCGCCGAGCGCGCTCGTCGACCTCAACCACGTGCCGGGGCTCGACACGATCGAAGTCGAAAGCGGTGGTGTACGCATCGGGGCCTTGGTGCGCCATGCCGCCCTCGAGCACGACAGGCCCGCCGCTGCCGTCAACCCGTTGCTCGGACGCACGCTGCGCCACGTCGCACATCCCACCATCCGCAACCGAGGCACGACGCTCGGCAGCCTCGTGCACGCCGACCCGGCTGCGGAGATGCCGGCCGTGCTGAGGTTGCTGGGCGGACACGTCGACGTGCTGAGCCGGGACCGGGGGGCACGGCGCATCGAGGCCGCTGACTTCTTCGTCGGGCCACTCGAGTCCTCGCTGGCCGACGACGAGGTCGCCGTGTCGGCGTTCTTCCCGAACCCGCCCCAGGGGTCCGGATCTTCGTGGGTCGAGCTCGCCCGGCGTCACGGCGACTACGCCATGGTCGGCGTCGGCGCCTTCGTGACCGTCGTGGACGGGGCCGTGACCGAGGCGAGAGTTGCGCTCATCAGCGTGGGACTGACACCGGTGCTGGTCGACCTCTCCGAGGCCGTCCGCGGGTCGGCGTACTCCGAGGTGAGCTGGGGCGAGGCGCTCGACCTGGTCACGGCGGCGATCGACCCGGAAGGCGACATCCACGCCAGCGCGGCCTACCGTGGCCACCTGGCCCGGGTGCTGACCGCCCGGGCACTCGCCGAGGCGGCGGCTGACAGCAGCACGTCTGAGGGCAGGGGAGTCGATGACCGAACATCTGCCTGAACAGCTCCACGACGTGACGCTCGTCATCAACGACGTACCCCACCAGCTACGGGTCCCCGCCCGGCGGTTGCTGTCCGACGCGATCCGCCACGACGTGCGACTCACCGGCACTCACGTCGGGTGTGAGCACGGCGTCTGCGGTGCCTGCACAGTGCTGGTGGACGGCGCGCCGATGCGCAGCTGCCTGATGTTCGCTGTGTCGGCCGAGGGAGCCCGGATCACGACGACTGAGGGTTGCCTGCGGCCTGATGGTGAGCTCGGGGTCGTGCAGCAGGCGTTCCGCGACTGCCACGCCCTGCAGTGCGGTTTCTGCACGCCTGGCTTCATCACGACGATCACCGCCTTCCTCGAGACCAACCCCGACCCCACCGAGGCCGAGGCGCGGGAAGCGATCGGCGGCAACCTGTGCCGATGCACCGGCTACCAGAACATCGTCGCCGCGGTGCAGCGCGCGGCCGAGCTGCGGCGCGAACAGCAGACCATGACGCCGGCCGCGGAGCCGACCCGGTGACCACCAAGCTGTTCGGCCAGCGCATCCCGCGCGTGGAGGACCCCCGGCTGCTGAGCGGTCGGGGCCGGTACCTGGATGACCTAGGCCACGACGCGCTGGCGGCAGCCTTCGTGCGCAGCCCGCACGCCCACGCGCGGATCGTCGACATCGACGTCAGCGCTGCCCTGGACGTGGACGGGACTCGTCGCCATCTACACCTTCGACGACCTCGACGGCCGCACGGGTGAGGCGCTGCCGTTGCTGATCCCGCACCCGACGCTCACCCACGGGCGCACTCCCCATGCGCTGGCCAAGGACGAGGTCAACCACGTCGGCGAGGCGATCGTGATGGTGGTGGCCCGGGACCGTTACATCGCCGAGGACGCCGTCGCGCTCATCGAGGTGACGTACGACTTCCTGCCGGCCGTCGTCGGCGTCGCCGTCGCTCGCGACGGCGCAGACCTGGTCCACGCGGACGTGCCCGGCAACGTCGCCGCCACCATGGTCCAGGAGGTCGGTGACGCCGCAGCCACGATCGGGTCGGCGCCGCACCAGGGCACGCTCTCGCTGTCGATCGAGCGCAGCGCCTCGATGCCGATGGAGGGCAAAGGAGTGCTCGCCCGTTGGGATCCTGACGACGAGTCCTTGCTCGTCCATACCTCGACCCAGACGTCCACCAGCGTCCGGCAGGCCATCGCGGCCAAGCTCGGAGCTACCGGTCGACCGCGTCGAGGTGGTCACCCCCGACGTAGGCGGTGGCTTCGGCGTCAAGATCGTGCACCCCTGGCCCGAGGAGATCCTGGTGCCCTGGGCGGCGATCCGGCTCGGCCGGCCCGTGAAGTGGACCGAGGACCGCCGCGAGCACTTCATCTCCTCCGCCCACGAGCGCGGCCAGCTCCACGAGGTCGAGTTCGGGTACGACGACGACGGGCACCTGCTCGGCCTGTCGGTGCGGTTCTGGCACGACAACGGCGCCTACACGCCCTACGGGCTCATCGTCCCGATCATCACGTCGACCCAGCTGCTCGGGCCCTACCAGCCGCGCGCCTACCGGGTCGAGTTCCAGAGCCTCTACACCAACACGGTGATCGTGACGCCGTACCGGGGTGCCGGTCGGCCGCAGGGCTGCTTCGTGATGGAGCGGGTGATGGACGCGATCGCGCGCGACCTCGACCTCGACCGCGCCGTGGTCCGGGAGCGCAACTTCATCCAGCCGGACCAGATGCCCTACGACCACGGCCTGACCTTCCAGGACGGCCGGCCGCTCATCTACGACTCGGGCGACTTCCCGGCCTCGCTCGCCAAGCTCAAGGCGCTGGTGGGCTGGGACGACTTCCCGGCCTTCCAGCAACAGGCTCGAGCCGAGGGGCGGCAGGTCGGCATCGGGCTGGCCTGCTACGTCGAGGGCACGGGCGTCGGGCCCTACGAAGGCGGCCACCTCCGCGTCGAGACCGACGGCACGGTGGTGGTGTCGACCGGTCTGACCACACAGGGCCAGGGACATCAGACGATGCTCGCGCAGATCGTTGCCGACGAGCTCGGCGTACCCATGGACAAGGTGCGGGTGACCACGGGTGACACCCGAAGGTTCAAGTACGCCGTCGGGACGTTCGCGTCGCGGACCGCCGTGATGTCGGGCAGCGCGGTCGCGCTCACCGCTCGAAAGGTCCGGGCCAAGGCCCTGCGGATCGCCGCGAACGCGCTCGAGGCATCGGTCGACGACCTCGAGATCGTCGACGGGCACGTCCAGGTCAAGGGCAGCCCCGGTGCGCAGATCGACCTCGGAGCGGTGGCCGTGCTCTCCAACCCCCTGCGCTACGCGTTCGACGAGGCCTCGGCCCGCGCGACCCAGTTCGCCGCCCCGCCGATCCCGACAAACCGCCCGTCGACGACGATGACGAGCCAGGTCTCGAAGGAACCGACTACTACTCACCGTCGCGATCCACGTTCGCCAACGGCATGCACGCTGTCATCGTCGAGACCGACCCCGAGACGGCTGACATCAAGATCCTGCGGTACTGCGTCGTGCACGACTGCGGCACGATCATCAACCCGATGATCGTCGAGGGCCAGGTGCACGGGGGAGTGGCGCAGGGCGTGGGTGGCGCCCTCTACGAACGGATGGAGTACGACGCCTCCGGCCAGTTGCTCAACGCGTCGTACATGGACTTCCTCATGCCCTACGCCAGCGAGGTGCCGACGATCGAGATCGACCACCTCGAGACCCCGTCCCCGCTCAACCCGCTCGGCGTCAAGGGTGCCGGTGAGGCAGGGGTGATCCCGGGCTCGGCCGCCATCGCGGCAGCGATCGAGGACGCCGAGGGGATCGTCATCCGGGCGATGCCGATCTCCCCGAGCGAGCTGTTCGCGCTGCGTGGCCTGTCCGCTGACGGGTGACGGAGGCCGCCGGATGGCCATGGTGTCGGCCCACGAGTACGGGGCACGCCTCGGTAGCGCCGGTGGAAGGCTGTCGCAGCAGTTCACCGACGGGCTGACGCTGGGCGCCGACTTCGTGGAGTTCGATGTCCGGCGTACCGCCGACGGAGTGTTCGTCGTCCGGCACGACCGCGAGATCGTCGTCGGCGGCGAGCAACGGCGGATCGACACGGTGACCCTCGACGAGCTGCACGCGGACGGACAGGACGTCCTCACCTACACCGACGCCTTGGCCGCGTTGCGTGGACGCGCCTCGGCGCACATCGACCTCAAGCTGTCCGCCCCGGCGCGCACGTACGACGGTCCGGACGAGCAGACGTGGGAGGTACAGGCGACGGCGCTGGCCGTGGCGGCGCTCGGCGCCGAGCACATCGTGGTCACGACCGGCAAGGATCGGGCCGTCGCCGCGCTGGTCCGCTGGTCCGCCACGGCGTGTCCGCAGCTGCTCGTGGGGCTGTCGCTCGGCGGATCGCGCTCCGGCTGGTCGCTACGACGACAGGTCGCCGGGCGCTGGTCGGAGCTCTTCCCGGCTCGGCGGGTGGCCGCGACCGGCGCCAACGTGCTCGCCGCGAACAGGTGGCTCGCCAGGTTCGGGGTGGCCCGGTGGGCGCACCGTCACGAACTGCGGCTGCTGGTGTGGACCGTCGATGACAAACGCGGACTCCGCCGCTGGTTGCGAGATCCGCGCTGCTGGCTGGTCACGACCAACAACGTGCGGGCCGCCGTGCGTCTCCGCGACGGCTACCGCGACTGATACGCGCAGCCGGGGCCGTCGGGCGATCACCGCTGCCCAGCGGTCGTCGGCGGGAGCAGGGCGGCAGTCAGGGCGTCACCGAGGAATTCGCGGAAGCGCTCGATGGACCAGTGCTGGCGCAGCACGAGCATGTCGTACATGGCGGGGTCCGTGTAGGCCCACATCACGTCTCGTGCCTCCCGCTCAGTGACGTCCGGACGTAAGTAGCTGCGCGCGTTGAGGAGGCGGGCTTGCTGTGCCATCCGGTCGAGGCGATCGGTATCGAGCTGTTCCAGCAGCTCGGCCAGCTGCCCTGATCCGCCGCTTGCCGAACGGATGAGCAGCACGACGGGTGCCAGCCTGGGTGTGACCTGTGAGGCGAACTCAGCCCAGCGACGAACGATCGTGTGCGGGTTGGTCTCGCGTGCAGCCATCTCGTCGGAGAGTCTCATCGTCGGTGCGGGGCCGGGGCCGGCCAGTGCCGAGTCCGCGACGGCCCGGACCAGCCCGGGCTTGTTGCCGAACGTCTTGTAGACGGTCTCGCCCGACACGCCTGCCGCCGCAGCGATCGACGGGATTGTGGTCGCGGTGTACCCCTGTTGCAGGAACAGCTCGCGAGCGACTTCGATCACGGTCTGTCGGTTCTGGTCGGCCTGCTCGCGCCGACGTCGCGAATCGTAGGGTCGGGTGGGCTTGACGGCTGGCTTCATCGGGTACAGACTCCTGTATTAGTTACAGGAAACTGTAGCAGAATTAGGATTGGAGGTGGGCGGGATGAACGACGACCCGTCCCGCAACGGGCCTTACGCGCTGGCACAGCGGATCAGCCAGGCGATCAACCAGCATGACCTCGAGACACTGGCCGAGTGCTTCACTGCCGACTACGAGAGCGTCTGGCCACTGCATCCTGCCCGCACCTTCTCGGGCACCGAACAAGTGCGACGGAACTGGGGACGCATCTTCGGGTCAGTCCCCGACGTGCAGGCACGTATCGTCCGTCACGTCGTGGCCGGAGACGACATCTGGAGCGAGTGGGAATACACCGGCACCCGGCTCGACGGTGGGCCCTTCCACATGCGCGGCGTGATCATCCTGACGGTCCACGACGGACGCGCCACGAGCGGGCGGTTCTACCTCGAGCCGGTCGAGGCCGACCCGGCGGATGCTGACGCTGCGGTGCGCGAGCTCGTCGGCGCTGGGGATCCCGACGTTCCAACGCCGACACCGGGGGGTGTCTCGTGATCCTCGTTGCCGGCGGCACCGGCACCTTGGGCAGCCGCGTCGTCACGACCCTCACTGCCGGCGGGAGAGCAGTCCGTGTCCTGACTCGTGACGCCGAGCGCGCACGTCACCTCAAGCACACCGGCGCGGAGGTGTTCGTCGGGGATCTGCTGGACCCCGGAGCGGTTCGCTCTGCGATGGGCGGCATCACGAGGGTCGTGTCGGCGGCGCAAGGCTTCGCGGGTCCGAACGCGAAGGGAGGTACGGCGGTGGATGTCCGGGGCAACGCGAACCTCACGCAGGCCGGCCTGGCCGAGGGGATCGAGCGGTTCGTCCTCGTGTCGGCAGCATTTTCGACGCCCGACAGCCCCCTCGAGCTGAGGCGGGCGAAGTACCAGGCCGAGCAGGCCCTGATGCACAGCGGGCTGTCGTGGGCCATCCTCCGACCGACCGTCTACCTCGAGACGTGGCTTGGTCTGCTGGGAGAGATGATCGCGGGCAAGGGCTCGGTGACGCTGTTCGGCCGCGGAGAGAACCCGATCAACTTCGTCAGCGCCGATGACGTGGCCGTGGCCGTGGAGCGGCTGAGCAGCTCACCGGAGCAGGTGGCCGCAGTCCTGGAGATCGGTGGTCCCGAGGACATCACCCTCAACACGCTCGCGGGTTCGGTGCTGGCTGCGCATGGCTCGGATGGGTCGGTCCGCCACGTCCCGCTGCCCGTCATGAGGACGATGGCGATGTTGTTGCGCCACGTCAAACCTTCGGTCGCGATGCTGGCCCAGTTCGGCGTGATCATGGACACCACGGACATGACGCTGGCGCTCGATGCAGCCCGCGCTGCGATACCCGACCTCCCGACCACCACCTTGAGCGACCTGCTGGCCGCGGCCTGACCTCGAACCTGGCGCGGCAGCCACGCTGACGAAGTCTCCCAGAGAGCGGCTGGTTCTTGGGCGAGAGTCGCCGTACGACTGCCCTAGGCTGCTTCATAAGGTTCATAGGGTTCGGAGGGTCTTACCGACGGACTGACGCGAGCGAAGGGCACGCCATGATGGTTTCTGGTTCGGCCACGTTGAACGCGCCGCCGGACGCGGTCTGGCGCGCATTGAACGATCCCGCTGTGCTCGTGCGGACGATTCCCGGCTGCCAGCGCCTCGAGGCCATCGGTACGGACGAGTACACGATGACCGTCACAGCCGGCGTCGCCTCCATCAAGGGCGTCTACACGGGGCAGGTCCGGCTGACCGACCAAAACCCGCCGGACACGTTCGTGCTCAAGGCGTCCGGAGCAGGCGGTCCTGGCACGGTCAGCGCCGACGTCAAGGTCAGGCTCGCCCCGGCCGACGGCGGCACCACGACGCTCACGTACGACGCGGACGCCATCGTCGGCGGCATGATCGGCGGGGTCGGGCAGCGCATGCTCACCGGCGTCGCCAAGAAGACGGCCGGAGAGTTCTTCGCGGCTGTCGACGACGTCATCAATGGCAGGGCCGCACCGGTCGCTGCCGCCGCCGGAGCCGCGGGCTCGCCGTCGACGGCTCCGGGGGTGTTCGAGGCCCCTGGGGCCACCGCGGCGCTGTCCCAGCCGAACGGCGGCTTCCTCCAGGGCGCGCTGGTCGGCGCGGCCGCGGCCCTGGTCGGCGTCATCGTCGGAGGATGGCTGTCCGGCAGGCGGCGGCGCGGCTGATGCGCGCCCTCACCGCTGCGGCTCTCCAGGTCCAGCCGCAACCTGGCCCGCTGACGCCGGAGTCGATCGCGGCGAACGTCGAACACTGTGTGCGGTGGGTCCGGGACTGTGTCGCGGCGACGGGCTCGGACCTGGTCGTGCTGCCCGAGACCTGTACGACCGGTTTCACCCCCGGGGTCGGACCCGAGGAGCTGTGGGACCTCGTCGACGAGATCCCCGGCGTGCAGTGCCAGCCGCTGCACGAGGTGGCGGCAGAGCTCGGCATCCACCTCGTCTACGGGGCGTACGAGCGAGGTAGGACGCGCGGCCTGGTCTACAACTCGGCTGTTTTGGTCGGGCCGGACGGGTCGGCGCGCGGGATCTATCACAAGACGCACCCGTTCTGTACGGAGATCGTCACCGGGGGCGGCTGGGTGACACCCGGCGACGACACCTGCGTGGTCGAGACCGAGCTCGGCGCGATCGGTCTGATCATCTGCTTCGACGGTGACTACCCGGAGCTGTCCCGCATCACGGCGCTCCAAGGCGCCGAGATCATCGTGCGCCCCTCCGCGTTGCTGCGGAGTGCTGACATCTGGGAACTGACCAACCGGGCGCGTGCCTACGACAACCACGTCTACGTGATCGGTGCCAACGCCACCGGGATCGACCCGGCGGGTGTGCTCTACTTCGGCAACTCGATGATCGTGACTCCGGTCGCCGAGGTGGTGGCCCGAGGCTCGACGTACGAGCAGTGGGTCGTCGCCCGTCTGGACCCCACGACCGCGCTGCGGTCGCTGACACCGGGCAGCAGTGTGCGCCAGGGGTTCGACCACCTGGCCGACCGCAATCTCGACCTGCTGAAGAGGCACGCCGACACCCTGTCCGCGCCGGGCGCCACGCGGTTCGACTACCGGCGTGCGGGCGCCCCGCGACCGGAGCCGGACCCCGCCGTGGTGCACGAGCACAACCACGCCGAGGAGATCCAGTGACCCGACGGATCCGGGTCGGCATCGACACCGGTGGCACGTTCACCGACGTGGTCGCCGTCGACGAGGACAGCGGGGAGCTCGTCACCACCAAGACACCGTCGACACCGGCCGACCCGGCGATCGGCTTCATGGCCGGCGTCGACAAGGTGCTCGCAGCGCTGGGCGTCGGCGGCGATGCGCTCACGGCCGTGTCCCACGGCACCACGGTCGCCACCAACAAGCTGCTCGAGGGCAAGGTCGAGGACCTCGGCTTCATCACGACCGAGGGCTACGAGCACGTCCTCGAGATCGCCCGACAGTCGGTCCCGGACGGCTATGGCAACTCCTACTTCTGGGTGAAGCCGCCCCGTATCGTCCCTGCCGACCGGGTCAAGACGGTGCACGGGAGGTTGGCTGTCGACGGGTCCGAGATCAGGCCGTTCGACGTCGAGTCGGCGCGTGCGGCGGCGGTGTTCTTCAAAGCCGCCGGCATCGGCACGATCGGCGTCTGCTTCCTGCATTCCTACGCCAACCCCGGTCACGAACGCGCGATGCGCGACGTGATCGAGGAGGTCTACCCCGAGGCTGTCGTGTCGATCTCGTCCGATGTGCTGCGCGAGTACCGCGAGTACGAACGGTCCGTGACGACGCTGGTCGACGCGGCCGTCAAGCCGAACATCCGCCGCTACGTCGCCAACATCACCGATCGCCTCAACGCCTACACCACGAGGGCATCCGACCAACCACGCGCCGTGCCGTTCTACGTGATGAAGTCCAACGGCGGCGTGCTGTCCGCCGAGGAGGTCGTCAACCAACCCATCTCGACCGTGCTGTCCGGACCGGCCGCGGGCGCCCTGGGGGCGGCGGTGGTGGCGAGCACGGCCGGCTTCGACCAGGTCGTGACCTGCGACGGCGGCGGCACCTCGACCGACGTCACCGTGGTCATCGGTGGTCGCCCTGCGCTGACGACCGAGGGCACCGTGGGTGCCTACCCGAGCAAGATCCCGATGATCGACGTCGTCACGGTCGGCGCGGGAGGCGGCTCGATCGCCTGGATCACGCCGGAGGGCACGCTCAAGGTCGGGCCGCAGTCGGCAGGTGCCGACCCGGGCCCGCTCTGTTACGGCCACGGCGGTCAGGAGCCGACGATCACCGACGCCCACGTGCTGCTCGGCCGCATCCCGCCGCACCTGCTCGGCGGCGAGGTCCCCCTCGACGTCGACCTGGCCAAGCGTGGCGTCGAGGACCTGGCCGGCAAGCTCGCCCTGTCCTGGGAGAAGGCCGCGACCGGCATCCTCGAGATCTCGGCCTGGAACCAGGCCAACGCCCTTCGCCAGATCACGGTGAAGCGCGGCCTCGACGTCCGCGACTTCCATCTGGTGACGTTCGGCGGCTCCGGCTCGCTGCTGGCCTGCCGACTCGTCGACATCCTCGGCCTCAAGGGCGTCGTCGTGCCGCTCAACCCGGGCAACCTCTCGGCCTACGGCCTGCTCACCGTCGACGTGCGCAACGACTACGTGCAGACGTCCGTCACCAAGCACGCCGCGCTGGACGTCGGCGAGCTGACCCGCATCGTCGACGACCTGACCAACCAGGGCGACGAGGCGCTGGCCCGCGAAGGCTTCCCGGCAGCGGACCGACGTTTCGAGCGGTCGGCCGACCTCCGGTACTTCGGTCAGGCCTACGAAGTACGTATTCCGGTGCCGACCGGCCCGATCGACGCCGCGCTGACCGAGACGGTCGTGGCCGCCTTCCACGACGAGCACCGATCCCTGTACGGCTACGACTTCCGTGACGACGACCGCCAGGAGGTGGAGTGGGTGAACATCCGGGTCACCGGCATCGGACCCATCCGGAAGCCCGAGGTGCGTGAGATCGCGGCGGGGTCCGGTGCTGACGCCGCCGTGACCGGCACGCGGCCGGTGTACTTCGACGGCTGGGTGGAGGCGACGATCTACGACCGATCCCGGCTCGGACACGGCGACGTGCTGACCGGACCGGCGGTGCTGGAGGAGTTCTCGTCGACGGTGCCGCTGCACCCCGGGTTCCAGGCCGTGGTCGACCGCTTCGGCAACCTCGTGGTGTCGCATGGCTGAGGCAGGCACGGCCGCGCCGTACCGGCTCACTGATGTCACCGACGTCGACCCGATCCTCGTCGAGATCGTGGAGGGCTACCTCGCGTCTGTCGAGATGGAGGTCGAGACCGCGATCGGACGGACGTCCCGGTCTCCCATGATCCGCGACGCCCACGACTATCGCGCCGGCATCCACGACCGGCACTTGCGCAAGCTCACCGGGCGGTCGTACTCCGCTCTCGTGCATCCGGTCGACACGGGATTATCCGATCGACGAGATGAAGCCGGGCGACGTGTTCTTCCACAACGACGTCTACCGCTCCGAGGGAGGCATCGGCCACCTGCCTGACCTCTGCGTCACCGCGCCGGTCTTCCACGACGCCGGCGACGGCCCGCGGGTGGTCGCGTTCGTGCAGGCGTTCGGTCACCACGACGACATCGGGGGAGCGGTCCCCGGGTCGATGCCCTCGAACGCGACGTCGGTGTTCGAGGAGGGGCTGATGGTGCCGCCCATCAAGCTCTGGGACGAGGGCGTTCCCTGCGAGCAGGCCCTGAAGATCATGACCCGCAACTCCCGGATGCCGGAGTCGCTGGCTGCCGACCTCGACGCCGAGTGCTCGGCCTGCCTGATGGGAGCGCGGCGGATGGCGGAGCTGTTCGACCGCTACGGCGTCGACCAGGTCGAGGCCTGCTTCGACGCGATCCTCGACAAGACCACCGAGACGTTCCGCCGCGAGATCCTCGCGAAGATCCCCGACGGCGTCTATGTGTGGGAGGACTACGCCGAGCACGACGGTGTCGACGAGCCGCGGCTGCACGCCCAGCGCATCACGCTGACGAAGCTGCCCGACGACGGCGGCCGCATCATCATCGACTTCACCGGCACCGGTCCGCAGGCCAAGGGACCGATCAACCACTGCGGTGACTACGCCGATGGCAACTTCCTCAAGAAGTGGCTCGCGCCGATCCTGCGCAACCTTGCCGACACCCCGGAGCGGATGGCCGAGCTCGACGTCAACGAAGGGGTCGTGCCACTGATCGAGATGCGCTTCCCACCGCCGGGCACCTTGCTCACGCCGATCTTCCCTGCGCCGACGAACGCGCGCACGTTCGTGATCCTCCGGCTGCTCGGGGTGCTGGCCGGCGTGCTGGCGAAGGCGGTCGACGGTCGGATGCCGGCCGATCAGGAGACGATCCGCTACACCGGGGTGTACGGCGACGACCTCGACGGGAAGCCTTATCTGATGCGTGAAGTGCTGGGTGGCGGGTCCGGTGGCCGCTACTACGCCGACGGCGAGGACACCATCCACGTCGTACCCGACTCGCGCAACCTGCCGACCGAGTTCAGCGAGGGCCGCTTCCCGTTCGTCGTCGAGCGGCTCGGGTTGGCCGTCGACTCCGGTGGGGCCGGTCGCTACCGCGGTGGCTGCGGCTACGAGAAGCAGATCCGGATGCTGAAGGACGCCCACTTCATGTCGATCGCCGACCGGTCGATCCTGGCGTGCTGGGGCGTCAAGGGCGGCCACGCCGGTCGCTCCTTCGAGGTGACCATCGACGCGGACGGCCCGGACGAACGTGTGGTCGACGCACTCGCCGACGCGGAGTTCGTCGCGGCAGGTCAGGTGATCCGGATCCGCACGACTGGCGGTGGCGGGTGGGGCGATCCGCTGGAACGGCCGTACGACGACGTGGCGCGCGACGTGGCCTGGGGCAAGGTGTCCATCGAGGGCGCGCGCGACGACTACGGCGTCGTCGTGACCCGCACCGACGACCTCGTCGACGCGGTGCACGTGGATGGGCCCGCTTCGGACGCCTTGCGCGAGGTCCACCGGGCCCGGCGCGCCGAGCGCTGGGCCGCCGATGGTGAGCCGTTCTTCGACCGTGGCCCGGGGTACGCGACGCTGGCCGGTGGCGCCGCCTTCGCCGACGTCGATCTCCTCCGCTGACCCTCACCGCGAATTGCGGGAAAGTGCAAGCGCCGCGCGGCGTGTCGTCCTGCACTTTGCCGCAATTCGCGGAGGTCGGGCTGCGGTGCTGCCTGCGGCAGGCGCGTCCGCAGGAGTCGATCGTGCTGATCTCGTACGCACCGTTCACCACCGCGTCGGCGTGGATGGAGGTCGGCCCGGTCTACGTGCACGCGGACGCCTGCGACGGTTACACCGAGCCGGACCTGCCGGTGGAGCTGCGGACCGACCCCCGGGTCGTGCGCGGGTACGACCGCGATCGCCGCCTCCGCTACGACCACGTGCGCGTGGTCGACCCCGGTGAAGACCTCGGCGACGTGATCTCCGAGCTGCTGAGCGAGGACGAGGTCGACGTCGTGCATGTGCGTGCACTGGCGACTCAGTGCTTCACCTACGCCGTGACCCGAGCCGCCTGACCACCACCACGGGCGGATCAGCGGGGTGACCGGTCAGTCGAGGAGGCCGTCGCGGCGGGCGATAGCGGCGGCCTCGGTGCGACCTGCCGCCCCGAGCTTGGCGAGGATGTTCGACACGTGGACGCTCACGGTCTTGGTGCTGATGAACAGCTGCTTGCCGATCTCTCCGTTGCTCCGTCCTTGTGCCACCAGCGCGAGGATCTCGCGTTCGCGGGTCGTCAGGCGCGTGTCGTGCCCGGCGCTGTCGGTACGCCGCGGCGCGGTGGCACCCAGGGCGCGCAGCTCGGCCAGCAGCGGCGCGGCCCCGAGCGTCTCGGCGGTTCGGCGAGCCGACTCGAGCAGGGGACGCGCCTCGGCCACCTGGCCGAGAGCGCGCAGGATGGCGGCGAAGCGGGCCTGGGACCGCGCCGTCTCGAAGACGTGGCCGAAGCTCGCGAAGTCGTCGACTGCCTGGGACCAGGCCGACACGAGGGCAGTCTGGTCGGGTGCGTCCTGGCCGGTGATCCAGCCCAGCCGGGCGAGCTCGGCCCGACAGCGAGAGAGCCAGGCCTGACCCTCCGGGCCGATGACCTTCCAGCGCCGCAGCCCTCGGTTGAACGTCTCCTCAGCCGCAGCCGCCAGCTCGACGCCGCGCGTCACCAGCTCGCCGCGTTCGTCGGCGCTGGCGGTGGCCGCGGCGGTGGCCAGCTGGCCGACCAGCAGGGCGCTGAGGCGGATGCGGGCCATGAAGTACTGGCTGTCCCAGTGTCTGCGGATGACCTCGAGAACATGGTCGTGGGCGGCCTGCGCCCCAGCAAGATCACCGTGGTCGCCGTAGAGGTCGATCAGCGCCCCGCCGGACAGGATCGCGAACATGCCGTCGGAGTCCCACAGAGCGCGTATGTGTGCCGACCGCTCGACAGCGGCGACGTCCCCTCGCGACGCCGACACCATCAGCGCAGCCGCGGCAAGCGCTGCCTCGGCGGGCTCGGGTGGCGCCTCTCCGGTCGCGTCGAGGATGCCGAGCGCGCCGTCCCAGTCTCCGGACACATAGGCCGTGATGCCTGCGATGACGCGCGCGTCGAGACCGTAGGGGGCCCATGGTCGGCCGAGTTCGACGGCCCGCCGGTAGGCACGCTCGTACGCCGCGCGGGCGTCACCGACCCGGCCGGCCTCGAAGAGCACGCCACCGATGTTGTGCAGGCCGCGCAGCTCGCCGACCACGTCGCCGGCCGCGCGGGCCTTCTCGATGATCGCCACCAGGGTGCGCCGGGAGGCCTCGGGGTCGCCGGACCGCTCGTCCATGCGCGTCATCGTGGTCGTGATCTCGGCGATCACCCCAGGCAACCGCAGCTCCTGACCGATGGCCAGGGCTTCGTTGGCAGCTGCCATCGCTTCCTCGTCGCGGCTCCACGACAGCAAGGCTCGCGAGCGGATCCCCATCAGCTGGGCGCGCATCGCCGTCGGCGGGTCGGCGGGAACGAGGGAGAGCGCGCGGTCGACGATGCCGAGGACGTCGATGTCGGAGTCGACGACGAGGGCGGCACTCGACAGCGCGTGCATGAGCCGGACCCGGTCGTCGTCGTCGATGAGGGGATCGAGGCAGGCTGCCTGCTCGCGGAGCAGCTGCGCGCCGCGCAGCGCGTGCCCGGCCGTGGTGACGGCGTCGGCCGCCTTGATCGACAGGTCGACGAGTGCGGAGGGGGACATCATGGGATCGCCTGCTTGCTGGCTCATCTCGAGCGCGATCTGGTAGTGCTGGGCGGCTTCGTCGGGACCGCCGACGGCCATGGCCTCGTCGCCGGCGGCGACGCTCGCGCGCACGGCGGTGGGCAGGTCGTGCGAGGCGCGCGCATGCCGAGCGATCTCGGCGGCTGTGCTGGTCACGTCCGGCTGGCTGAGCACGGCGGTGTAGGTCCGGTGCAGCCGGACTCGCTCGCCCGGCAGCAGGTCGTCATAGACCGCTTCGGCCAGCAAGGCATGGCGAAACGCGTATCCGTCGGCGCCGAGCGGCAACAGCAGGTTGCTGTCGACCACCGCTCGGACCGCCCGGTCGAACTCATCGGCCGGCAGGTCGACGACACGTGACAACAACTCGTGCGAGACCCGCCGACCGGCGACCGACGCAGCCCGGAGCGTTTGTCGGCCGGCGTCATCGAGCTGGTCGAGACGGAGCAGCAGGACGTCCGCGAGGTCGTCGGGGATGGCCCTCGACGTCAAGCTGGAGCGGTCGGTGGCCGCGACCAGTTCTTCGGTGAAGAAGGCGTTGCCCTCGGCCCGCTCGACGATCGTGTGGATCGCCGCCTCGGGCAGCGCGCGGGGGTGGATCGCGTGCACGAGGGTGCGTACATGGGTGTCGCTGAGGCGGTCGAGCTGAAGTCGGGCCACCGACGGCAACCGGGTCCATTCGCCTACCGAGGCCCGCAGCGGGTGCTTGCGATGCAAATCGTCACTGCGGTAGGTGGCGACGATGTGGACGTCGTCACCGAGTCGACGCGCGAACAGGAAGCTGAGCAGCTCGCGGGTGGACTGGTCGGCCCAGTGCAGATCCTCGAGGAGGACGAGGACGGGCCGACTGGCGGACAGCTCGTCGAGCGTGACGAGCACCGAGGCGAACAGGTCGGCCCGGTCCATGGGTTCGGCGTGATCGCGATCACCGTCTGCTGCGTCACCGGTCGCACGCCGGCCGGGCATGAGCCGCCGTACGGCTGGATGCGCGCGGGCAAGGGCGTCTGCGACCTCGGGCTCGTCGCTGCTCAGCCGCGCGAACACCTCCGTGAACGGCAGGTAGGGGAGCACGCTGTCGCCGAAGTCGAGGCAGTGACCGACCAGGACCTGCCAGCCCGCCGCGCAAGCGTGTTCGCGCAGTTCGGCCAACAGCCGGCTCTTGCCCACCCCGGCGTCGCCGGAGACGATGACCGCCGGCACGCCCGTCTGCGGTCCGCCCGGACGGTCCTGCGGCGGATCGTTCGGCAACCCCGCCAGGTCGATGAGCTGGCGGAGCTCGTCGGCGCGTCCGATCATCGGGCGCAGCGCTGATGAAGGCACGGGGTACATCATCGCGGGTGGTGCCGACACCGCAATGTCGGTGTCCGCTCTGTGTCCGGTTGTGGTCATCGATCGCTCCGGGGGCTCAAGGGGTCAGCGGGCTCGGGTGTGCATGCAGCGGGGGCTGGAACTCGTCAGGCCGTCCGCGGGGCGTTCCGGCGCTGGCTGCGCTTGGCGGCCAGCTCCTGCCGACGCTGGCGACGGGCCAGCCGGTAACGGCGGCGCAGTTCGGCGTTGGCCACCTCTTCGGCAATGCGCTGCCGGTGGAAGTCGAGCTCCGTGACGATGAACGGGGCGGGAATGTCCAGGGGGTTCAACATCGTGGTCCTCCTTTCGCGGTGCGGGCTGCACCGACACCATCAACCTGCCGCTCTGAGGCAGCCACCGGCATCGGGAGAATGCCTTATCTGCCCCGCGTGCCCGCCCGGCGGGCTACCTCAGACGCAGCCTCCACCGGAGAGGAGGGGAGCGCCTGTCGGGACCGGATGCGACCATCGGATCGTGCCCCCGACGCCCTCCACACCGCCCCTTGCTTCGCTGCCCCCGCCGAGTGAGCCGGACGGTACGCCGTCCGACCTCGTCACGGAGCTGGGCGTGCGGGTCGGCGAGACGACGGCCGCGATGTGGTGCGCCGACCTGCTGGCCGGGGCCGACGTGCACGACTACGCCGCCATGCTGGCCTACCTGGGCCGCAACTGTGCCACGGCAGCCTTCGATCCCGGTTGGCACGACTACTGGCATCGCACGTGGGGCGCCCGCGGCCTGCTGTACGTGTGGGCCGATTCGGCCGCCGGCGTCGTCATCGCCGGGCTCGCGGACGAGCACTGGCGGCCGGCCGAGATGTGCCTGAAGGTCGCGACCAAGCGCGAGATCGGCGAGGCGGGGCCCGGCGCCGTGCCCCTCGTCGCCCACGAGCTGCCCCGGGTGCGCGCCAACGCGAGTCCGCTGCCTCGGGGTCGTCGGCGACACCGAGCACTGTCTTGTCGTCGAGGACGCCGCTGACGACGAGGACCTGGTCGTACGCCGAGCGGCGGCCCGCGCCCGCACGCTGATGGCCCGCAGGCTCGACCTCGATCTCCCCGACCTGCGCTGAGCTCGCCACACCGGGCTACCTGGCAGCGGCAGGGCGGGGTGGCGAGCTCTGCCCGAACCGGATCGCGTGCTTGGGCGACAGGTGCCAGCGTGTGCGCCCGGCGCGATCCCTAGGGTGGGACCAGAAGTCCGCAAGGCGGACCTCGGCCGGTAGGTCCGGTCCGGCGACGAGAGCGAGGTGGCGTGCGCGTACTGGTGGCGCTCGGCGGTAACGCCATGACGGGTCCCGACGGCAGCGCGCGCGTCGAGGACCAGATCGCCGCTGCCGAGACCGCGATGGAGGCCGTCGCCGACCTGGTGGCGTCCGGCGTCGAGGTTGTGATCACTCACGGCAACGGCCCTCAGGTCGGCAACCTGCTCGTCAAGAACGAGCTCTCGGCAGGAGTGGTACCGCCAGTGCCGCTGGACTGGTGCGGCGCACAGACCCAGGCCACCCTCGGGTTCGTCCTGATGAACGCGCTCGAGCCGGCCCTTGCTCGGCGAGGCGCAGTCCGGCCGGTCGCCGCCATCGTCACACGCACGCTGGTCGACCTCGACGACCCCGGTTTCCAGCGCCCCAGCAAGCCGATCGGGCGGTACCTCCCCAAAGAGGAGGCGGCTGTGCTGATCGACCACGGTCAGAACTTCGAAGATCGTGGCGTGCGCGGATGGCGCCGGGTCGTCGCTTCGCCCGAGCCGGTCGAGATCCTTGACGCCGGAGTGGTCTCCACCTTGGCCGACCAGGGGTATGTCGTGATCGCCAACGGCGGCGGCGGCATCCCGGTCGTACGCGAGCCGGACGGCCGACTGCGTGGCGTCGAAGCCGTGATCGACAAGGACTTAGGGGCTGCGGTGCTGGCTCGCTCCGTGGGAGCCGACCGGCTGGTCATCGCCACCGATGTCGACCACGCGATCCTCGACTACGGCACCGACCACGCCCGCCCGATCGGGCCGGTGGCCGCCTCGATCATGCGCATCTACGCCGCCGAGGGCCAGTTCGCGAGCGGCTCGATGGGGCCCAAGGTCGATGCCATCTGCGCCTTCGTCGAGGCCTCCGGCCAGATCGGTGTCATCACGAGCCTGACCCACATCGTCGACGGGGTTCGCGGCGAGGTCGGCACCATCGTGTCCCCCCACGGCGAGCTCCTCGACCAGACCACCTGCACCAGACGAAGAGAGAGAGTGAAGCCATGCCGGAGCCGATCGAGGTCCGCAAGGTCCCCATCCAGCACGTCTCGGACGCCAGCGGACTGTCCGACCTGATCGACGCAGGTCTCATCGACGCCGACCGGGTCGTCGCGGTGATCGGCAAGACCGAGGGCAACGGCGGGGTCAACGACTACACCCGGATCATCGCCGACCGCGCGTTCCGCGAGGTGCTGGTCGACAAGGGCACCCGGACGGCCGAACAGGCCAAGGAGGTGCCGATCGTGTGGTCCGGCGGCACCGACGGCGTCATCAGCCCGCACGCCACGATCTTCGCGACGGTCCCGCCGGAGCAGGCGTCCGCAGACCGACGAGCCCCGCCTCACCGTGGGCTTCGCGATGAGCGAGCAGCTCTACCCGGAGGACATCGGGCGGACCGCGATGGTCAGCAAGGTGGCCGACGCGGTCAAGGTGGCGATGGAGCGGGCCGGCATCACAGACACGGCTGACGTGCACTACGTCCAGACCAAGACGCCGCTGCTCACGATCCACACGATTCGCGACGCGAAGTCCCGAGGCAAGACGGTCTGGACCGAGGAGACCCATCTCTCGATGGACCTGTCCAACGGCTGTACCGCGCTCGGCATCGCCGTCGCGCTGGGCGAGATCGACATGCCGACCGACGCCGACGTCATGCACGACCGCTCCCTGTACTCAGCGGTGGCGTCCTGTTCGTCCGGTGTCGAGCTCGACCAGGCTCAGGTCGTCGTGGTCGGCAATGCTCGAGGGGTCGGCGGCCGTTACCGCGTCGGACACTCCGTGATGACCGATGCACTCGACCAGGACGGGATCTGGGCAGCCATCAAGGATGCGGGTCTCGACCTCCCCGACCGGCCACATCCGACCGACATCGACGGACGGCTCGTCAATGTGTTCCTCAAGTGCGAGGTCTCGCAGGACGGACAGGTGCACGGTCGGCGCAACGCCATGCTCGACGACTCCGACGTGCACTGGCACCGCCAGATCAAGGCGTGCGTCGGGGGAGTGGCGGCCGCCGTGACCGGCGACCCTGCCGTCTTCGTGTCGGTCTCGGCCGCACACCAAGGACCGGACGGTGGCGGCCCGGTAGCGGCCATCGTCGACCTCGGCGACGACCCGACCGGCTATCGCCCCTGACCAGCACGACTGACCAGCACGACTGGGGAGACAGCGGTGGGACGCCCTGGGCCGTTCGAAGGACTACAGGTCGGTTTTGCGTCGCTGTGGGTGTTTCAGCGCGTACCCTCCAGGAGTGAGCGACGGTGCGGGCGTGTTCCGCTACGAGTACGTCCTGAACGTGGACGAGGTGGTTCGGACCGCCTTGTGGCTACGGCGCGGACTGCTCTACCTGTCCGGGGCGGTGGCATTGTGCGGCCTCCTCTCCATCGGGTCCGGGCTGGCGTCTCACTCGGGCTGGTTCATGCTCTTCGGGCTGCTGCTCCTGGTCGAGGTGCCCTTGCTGATCGCGGTCCAGGTACGCCGGTTCCGGCGCAACTATGCGGCCAACCAGGGGTTGCACCGCGTCATCACGTTCTCGCCCGACGGCATCATGTCCCAGGGACTGGTTGCGGTCTCGTTCGGCTGGGACTACTTCACGGCCTGGTCCCTGCGACGGGACTCGCTGATCTTCGTCCGGCATGTGGGCCGTCAGCGACTGCACTTCCTCGTGGTACCGATCGGGGCGGTCCCTGACGACGAGTGGCAACAGCTGACGACGACGCTGTTCGAGCGGTTGGGACCGGCGCGGAGACCGGACGTGGTGCGGCGTCCCACGCTCACGCGTGCGGCAGGAGTCGGAAAACCTGGTGAAGTAGCACCACGGCATCCCTAGGGTGCAGCACATGGAGACTTCGTCCAGGGCCGACGCGGCCCAGCATGCCGCGGTCGTGTGGCGACCCGTGACGGTCGACGACATCCCCGCGTGGAACGGTCTGCTCGCGCGGGCCGAAGAAGTGGACCGCACGGGCGAGCACTACAACGAGGCCGACCTCGCCGAGGAGCTCGCAGATCCCGCGTCCGGCCCCGAGGACCGGACTGCCGGCTGGGTCGACGACACCATGGTTGCCTTCGCTGGACTGATGCCACGCGAGGCGGTGACCGACCACTGGCGCGTTCATGGGGAAGGCGTGGTCGATCCCGTGCATCGCGGGCAGGGCCTGGGTCGGCACGGCGTCGAGTGGGCCGCCAGCCGCACGCGGCAGCTCCAGCAGGAGCGCCACCCGACCGTCGAGACGCGGCTGCAGGTGACGGCGTCCCCGGACCGGGCCGATCAGGTTGCGCTGCTGGAGGAGGCCGGCTTCACCGCGGTGAACTGGTCGGCAACGATGCGGGCCCATCTCGATACCGGCGAGGTTCCGAACCGAGCCGAGGTGACGTGGCCCGAGGGCCATCACCTCCGCACCTACGACCGCGGCCTGAGCACGGCCACCCGGGACGCGCACAACGCCGCGTTCCTCGACCATTGGGGCTTCGTCCCCTGGACACCGGCGATGTGGGAGCAGTGGGTCGACGGGACCCGCAACTCCCGTTTCGACCTGTCGTGGGCGGTGGTTCCTGATGACCGTCCCGATCACGTCGTCGGCTATGTGCTCACGAGTGTGTTCGACGCGTTCGAGCAGGTGACCGGCCGGCGCGAGGCGTACCTGGCCAAGATCGGCGTACGCCGGGAGATGCGTGGCCGCGGGATCGCCTCCGGGCTGCTGCGGCACGCCCTGTCGGCGTACCGCGAGGCCGGCTTCCACGAGACGTCCCTGGACGTCGACACCAACAATCCCGACCGGTGCTTTCGGGCTGTACGAGCGGCACGGGTACGTCGTCGAGAGGCGCACGGCGACCTACCAGCTGACCCTTCCCGGACGATGAACGCGCTCGAGCTCGTCACGCTTGCAGCAGGCGACTTCGAGCTCAGGCCGCCGCGTCCCGCGGATGCCGAAGCCGCGCTGGCGATGTTGGCCGATCCCGCGGTGCGGCAGTGGCATCCGGGGCCGGCGACGCTCACGCTGGGCTCGGTTCGCGACTGGCTGGAGCGGGGTCGTGACTGGTCCGGCGGTTCTGCCGCGGTGTGGACGGTGCACGAGGCGGATTCACTGGTGGGGCAGGCGTACGTCTTCAGCATCGATCCCGACCAGCTCGACGCCTCGGTGGGGTATCGGACCGCGCCGTGGGCGCGGGGTCGAGGCGTGGCGACCGCTGCTCTGGTGGCCATGACGGCCTATGCGTTCGACGTCCTCGGGTTGGAACGGCTGCGACTGCTGCACTCCGCCGCGAACCCAGCGTCGTGCCGAGTGGCCGAGAAGGTCGGCTATCGCCTCGTAGGCACCGAGCGAGGCGGCTTTCGGGACCACGACGGGGTTCGCTGGGACAGCCATCTGCACGACTGCCTGAAAGCCGGCGTGGTCAGTCGCCCGTGACCCGGAGGTCAGCCCGGACGCGGGTGTCGTGGGCAGCGAAGTGGGCGGCTTCGAGGTGGGTCCAGGCGAGCCAGTGCGGGAGCACCTGTTCGCCGTCGCGGGCGACGCCGCGCCTGATCCGCTCGTCGGGGTCGGCCTCCAGCCACACCAGCAGGCTGGTGTACGTCGCGACGGGCAGGTCGCCTGAGCCGCAGCCCTCGAGCACCAGGACCTGGGGCGGTTCGAAGGTCTCCCAGGTGGCGAATCGCCCGGTGGCCCAGTCGTAGCGCTGCCACTGAGCCGGTTGCCCGGCCGCGAGAGGCGCCAGCACCTGCTGCTCCACTCGTGGTGCCAGCGTGTCATCGAGGCCCGTCCAGCCGTCGTACAGGTCGTCCATGTGGAGCACTACGGCGGCGACCGAGCGGTTGGCGAGCTCGGCGCGCACACGCTCGGCGAGGGTGGTCTTGCCGGAGCCGGCCGGTCCATCGATGGCGAGGAGACGGGTCGTGCCACATCGTGGCGGGCGTTCGAGCAGCGCCGTGACGAGATCTCGCGGTGTGGCGTTTCGCGAGGTCGTCCGGGCCCCCGGCGGTCGACGTGACCAAGGCAGTTCCCCTGTTCCCGAGGCGCGGTTGCCTAGGGGACCATCCTTCCGGCTTGTTCACTAGGCAAACGGACGGCCCCCGAGGGCAGCGGGGGAGGCGGTAGGTTTTTTAGGTGGGAAGGTCGCTGCCGGATCCGGGGTTCGCGGGCGATTCTGGCGCTGCCGATGAGCCGCTGTGCGCGGCGCTGCGGGTGTACACCGTCGACGGACGCAACTCACCGGTTCTCGTGGCCCTGTCGCAGGCCCGCTTGCTCGTCCCGGTGGTCGCTCTTCTCGGTGCGGCCGAGGTCGACGACGCCGGCCTGACTCACGACAAGAGTGCGGACATCGCGACGGTTCTGATGCGCGGACGCGACGGGCGGACCGCCCTGCTGGCCTTCAGCAGCCTGAGCGCGCTCACGACGTGGAACTCGGAGGCGCGTCCGGTACCGGTGACGGTCCGCGACGCCGCCGGCTCGGCGCTCCAGGAAGGCGCGTCGGCGCTGTTGATCGACGTGGCGGGCCCGACCATGTTCGTGGTCGAGACGCCCGAGCTGCAGCAGCTCGCGCAGGGCCACCGCCTCGCAGCGACGCCCCACGGCTATGCCTGGGTCGCGAGCGGTTAGCCGGCTCGTCGTGATGTGACGACCGGACATACCGGCTGCTAGTCTTGCTCCTGACCATTCTGTCGTCGGCTGTCCGCAGCCGTCCGATCCTGGGAATCGTCAGACCGCGGTCTGACGTTATGACAGATGCACAAGCGGAGGCCACCTCCCACCCGCAACGACCGCGAGGTCGTCGGGTCCAGGTCGCGAGAAGCAGTTGAGCGTGCTGATGAATCCCACAGCACGAGCAGCGGCGGATCGCCCAGCGTCGCTCCGGCGGCGAGGATGTGGCTTTCGTGCGTAGGCACGAAGGCCTTTTTTTGTTGGCCGGCTCCGGGGGAGCGGGCGACGGCAAAGGCGTTTGGGTCAGGACCACTGAACCAACAACAGGAGGACTCATCAGCACGGAGTTGCGCGTCAACGACCGTATCCGCGTTCCCGAAGTACGTCTGGTCGGGCCGAACGGCGAGCAGGTCGGCATCGTTCGCATCGACGACGCCCTGCGCCTGGCCCAGGAGGCCGACCTCGACCTCGTCGAGGTCGCACCGACGGCACGTCCGCCGGTGTGCAAGCTCATGGACTACGGGAAGTTCAAGTACGAGAACGCCCAGAAGGCACGCGAGACACGGCGCAACCAGACCAACACGGTCATCAAGGAAATGAAGCTTCGCCCCAAGATCGACGCTCACGACTACGAGACCAAGAAGGGTCACGTCGTGCGCTTCCTCAAGCAGGGCGACAAGGTCAAGATCACGATCATGTTCCGCGGTCGCGAACAGCATCGGCCCGAGCTCGGGTACCGGCTGCTGCAGCGCCTGGCCGGCGATGTCGAGGAGCTCGGATTCGTCGAGTCCTCGCCCAAGCAGGACGGCCGCAACATGATCATGGTGCTCGGGCCGCACAAGAAGAAGTCCGAAGCGAAGGCCGAGGCCAAAGCCGAGCGCAACGAGCGCGCCGCACTGCGGGCAGCCGACCGGGACGCTGAGCGGGCCGAACGGGTCGCGCACTCCGAAGCCGTGTCGGACAAGCCGAAGAGAGTGCCGCGCCGCTCGGAGAACCTCGACCCGGACATGTGACCAGCGCCCGCCGGTCACGGCCGGCAGCGGCCAGCAGCAGTCGGCAACAGTCCCAGCAAGCAGCACCGCCAGCAACGCCCAGCAAGCAGCACCGCCAGCACGCCAGTACAGCCAAGCAAACATGAGGGACGGAGACGGCAGCCATGCCGAAGATGAAGAGCCACTCAGGAACCCGTAAGCGCGTCAAGGTGACGGGCTCCGGCAAGCTCCTGCGCCAGAAGGCAGGCAAGCGTCACAACCTGGAGAAGAAGCCGTCGACGATGACGCGCCGGATGACCGGTACCACCGAGGTGTCGCCCGCCGACGCCAAGAAGGTCAAGAAGCTTCTCGGCCTCTGAGGCCCCCGCAGACAACAGAGTTCAAGGAGTAACACGTGGCACGCGTCAAGAGGGCGGTCAACGCCCACAAGAAGCGCCGGGAGACCCTCGAGAAGGCCTCCGGCTACCGCGGTCAGCGGTCCAGGTTGTACCGCAAGGCCAAGGAGCAGGTCACCCACTCGCTGGTCTACAGCTACCGTGACCGCAAGGCCAAGAAGGGCGAGTTCCGGCGGCTGTGGATCCAGCGCATCAACGCCGGCGCCCGCGCCAACGGCATGACCTACAACAGGTTCATCCAGGGCCTGCGTGAGGCCGGGGTCGAGGTCGACCGCAAGATCCTCGCCGACCTCGCCGTCAACGACAACGCTGCGTTCGTGGCGCTCGTCGAGGTCGCCCGGGCCAACGTTCCCGCTCAGGCCGAGAAGGCTCCCGCCTGACAGTCCTGACCTCGCGGTCGGCTCGCATCAAGGCCGCTCGCGCACTGAAGCGCCGAGCCGGGCGGAACGCGGCTCGGCGCTTCCTCGCGGAGGGGCCCCAGTCGGTCCGTGAAGCGTTGGCGTACGACGGGCCAGATAGCCCGTGTGTGGTCGAAATCTTCGCGACCGTCGAAGCCACTCAGCGTCATCCGGAGCTGCGCTCGACCGCGGATGCGGTGGGCGTGGCCTGGCAGCAGGTCGACGACGCCGGGCTGGCGTCGCTCACCGAGACGGTGACCCCGCAGGGCGTCGTCGCCGTATGCCGCTTCCTCGAGACCTCGCTCGACACCGCCCTTGCGGTTGCGCCCGACCTGGTCGTCGTGTGCGCGCACATCCGCGACCCCGGCAACGCCGGGACCGTGATCCGCTGTGCCGACGCTGCTGGAGCGGGCCTCGTCGTCCTGGCGGGGGAGTCCGTGGACCCCTACAACGGCAAGGCCGTACGAGCCAGCGCCGGATCCGTGTTCCACCTGCCGGTCGTGTCGGGGGTAGGTGTCGACGACGCGGTGGCCGCGATCCGCGCTGCGGGGCTGCAGGTGCTGGCCGCCGATGGTGCCGGCGCGGTCGACGTGGACGAGCTTGTCGAGGGGGCCGCTGAGTCGGCGTACCGCCTGGCTGTTCGGCAACGAGGCCTGGGGTCTCGAGCCCGACACGGCAGCGTTGGCCGACCAGGTCGTGCGCCTGCCGATCTACGGCCGCGCCGAGAGCCTCAACCTCGCGACCGCCGCGGCGATCTGCCTCTACACCTCAGCGCGCGCCCAACGCCGCGGCTGACAACGCGGTGCTTCCGTGAGGTCAGACGGGGGCTGAACCGGACCCGCCCGCACGGTTGACGAGCCGGATGATCGACCAGTGGATCGCCACGTTCACCAACCCGGTGGCGATGAGGAACACGTCGTAGCGGTAGCCCCCCAGGTCGAAGTGTCCAGGCAGGAGCACGGACCAGGGAAAGCCCAAGGCGGCGACGGGCACACCCGCGAACCCGGCACCGATGTTCGCGTCTTCCGTGGTGCCCTGTGCCTGGGCCACCAGCAGCACCACGGACAGCAGCCCGGCCAACGCAGCGTGCGCGAGCACGAAACCCCAGGGGGCTGCGAGCCTGGCGGACTGCTCGACCCCTTCGTCTGACAGTTCCGTGCCCATTGACCGAATTGTGCCGTACGCATGGGTCAGCCCTGCAGCGGACGGCGCGGTCGTCCCCCGCACTGCCGATTTTCGGCGCCGCCCGCGTCATGTTTCTGCGCCGCCCGCGTCATGTCTGCAGGTCTCACGGCTCGCGGGCTAGTCTGTGAGCGGCCTGGTCTCAGACCTGAAGGGGAGGCGCGCGTGGTTGACGTTGCTCCCGACTCTGCCGTGCTCGACGCGCTGCCTGATGGCGTCGTACTCGCGGACGCGGACGGGTACGTGACGACGGTCAACACGGCGGCGAAGCGACTGTTGGAAGTCGATGGGCACGCGGTCGGGCGCCACCTGACGCATGTGATGGCGCTGCAGGATCTCGGGGGCGCGGACTGGTTCAGCGCGGTGCGTCCCGTACGACGGCTTGTCCCTGCGCAGCCGACTCCTGGAGTCGTCCTGGCTGACGTCGTCGGGAGTCGAGCTGCTCGTCACCGGCCAGCTCCACCGCGACCGACCAGGAGGCAAGGTCGTCTCGACCGCCTGGGGGATCCGCGATGCGAGGTCACGGCAACGCGTCGACCGGGAGCGTTCCGACCTGGTCGCGACGGTCGCCCACGAGCTGCGGTCACCCCTGACCGGCGTGAAGGGGTTCACCGCGACGCTGCTGTCGAAGTGGGATCGGTTCACCGAGTCACAGAAGCAGCTGATGCTCCGCACGGTCGATGCCGACGCCGACCGCCTGACCCGGCTCATCGGCGAGCTCCTGGACGTCGCCCGGATCGACACCGGCCGGCTCACCGTGCGCAAGGAACCCGTCGACCTCGTCGAGGCCGTCTCTGCTCAGCTCGAGCCGATCAGCATGTCCAGCGGCCGGACGATCTCGTTCGTGAACTCGGGGCGGCCGAACGTCTGGGCAGACAGGGACAAGCTCGCGCAGGTCGTCGCCAACCTGGTGGAGAACGCCGTCAAGCACGGTGACGGCGACGTCACCGTCACGGTCATGGAGACCGACGACGGCGGCGCCGAGCTACTCGTCGACGACGCCGGCAACGGGATCAGCCCCGAAATTCGGCCCCGCATCTTCACGAAGTTCTGGAAGCACGGCTCCACCGGCGGGTCCGGCCTCGGCCTGTACATCGTGGGTGGACTCGTCGACGCGCACGAGGGCGAGGTCCACGTCGAAGGGTCGCCCGACGGTGGCGCGCGGATGCGGATCGTGTTGCCCAACGGACGCCCGGACGTGCTCAGCTGAGAGGCGGACGCCGACGCCGGGTGCTCATCAGCGAAACCGGTTCGCGGTCCACGGCGCCGACTTCCTAGACTCTGCAACGTCACCCGGGCGGTCCGAGCCGTCGTCCGACCGTCGAGAGCGAGCGAGCCAGACCCATGTCAGGTCCGAACAAGGAGTACGACCCCGTCGAGGTCACTCCCCTGCACGCCGACCAGGTCGCCGTCATGCGCGACGAGGCGGTGGCCGCCATCGAGGCCGCCGCCGACCTGGCCGAGCTCAAGGCCGTCCGTCTCGCCCACGCCGGCGACCGATCTCCGCTGGCACTCGCCAACCGTGAGATCGGCGCGCTGCCCCCGCAGGCGCGCAAGGACGCCGGCCAACGGATCGGCCAGGCGCGCGGGGCCGTCAACGCTGCCCTCGCGCGGCGTACAGCGACCCTCGAGGCCGAGCAAGAGCAGCGGATGCTCGTCGAGGAGACCGTCGACGTCACGCTGCCTTATGACCGCGACCCGCGTGGGGCTCGCCACCCGTTGACGACGTTGCAGGAGCGGATCGGCGACGTCTTCATCGCGATGGGATGGGAGGTCGCCGAGGGGCCGGAGGTCGAGGCGGAGTGGCTCAACTTCGACGCCCTCAACCTGGGTCCGGACCACCCGGCCCGGTCGATGCAGGACACGCTGTTCCTCGAGCCCGAGGACGCGGGTGTCGTGCTCCGCACCCACACCTCGCCGGTCCAGGCGCGGAGCATGCTGAGCCGCGACCTGCCGATCTACGTTATCTGCCCGGGACGTACGTATCGCACCGACGAGCTCGACGCGACCCATACGCCCGTGTTCCACCAGGTCGAGGGGCTCGCGGTCGACAAGGGGCTCACGATGGCCCATCTCAAGGGCACGCTCGACCACTTCGCCTCCGCGATGTTCGGCGAGGGCATCACGACGCGGTTCCGGCCGTCGTACTTCCCGTTCACCGAGCCCTCCGCCGAGGTCGACCTGGTCTGCTTCGTCTGCCGCGGCGTCGAGCCGGAAGTGCAGAGCTGCCGTACGTGTCGGGGTGAGGGTTGGATCGAATGGGGCGGCTGCGGGGTGGTCAACCCGCGTGTCCTGGTCGCCGGTGGCATCGACCCCGACGAGTACTCCGGCTTCGCCTTCGGCATGGGCATCGAGCGCACGTTGATGTTCCGCAACGGCGTCGAGGACATGCGCGACATGGTCGAGGGCGACGTCCGCTTCACGCTGCCCTTCGGAATGGAGCTCTGAGATGCGCGTCCCCGTGTCGTGGCTGCGCGACTACGTCGACCTGCCCGCCGACCTCGACGTCAAGGAGCTCGCTGACCGACTCACGTTCCTCGGTCTCAAGCTCGAAGCCCTGGAGGCTGCCGGCGCCGACGTCATCGGCCCGCTGCTCGTCGGCCGCGTGCTCGCGTTCGAGGAGGAGGAGCACTCCAACGGCAAGACGATCCGGTGGTGCCAGGTCGAGGTCGGCGAGAGCGAGCCGCGCGGGATCGTCTGCGGTGCGCGCAACTTCGCCACCGACGACCTGGTCGTTGTCGCGCTCCCCGGAGCCGTGCTCACCGGCGGGTTCGAGATCGCTTCGCGCAAGACCTATGGCCACCTGTCGGACGGGATGATCTGCTCTGCCCGTGAGCTCGGGCTCGGCGACGACCACACGGGCATCATCGTGCTTCCGCCCGGCTCGGCGGAGGTCGGCTCGGAGGCGGCCCCGGTGCTGCATCTGCGCGACGACGTGATCGAGTTCGAGATCAACCCGGACCGGGCCTACGCGCTGTCCGTGCGCGGAGTCGCCCGTGAGGCGGCCACGGCGTACGAGCTCGAGTTCCGCGATCCCGCGCTCACGCTGCCGGCGGCACCAGCGGGGGAGGGCTACCCGATCGAGGTCGACGACCCGGCCGGTTGTGACCTGTTCGTCGCGCTCACCGTCGACGGCTTCGACGCCTCCCGACCGTCGCCGCGGTGGTTGGCGCGCCGGGTCCAGCTGGCGGGGATGCGACCGATCTCGCTGGCCGTCGACGTGACCAACTACGTGATGCTCGAGCTGGGCCAGCCCATCCACGGCTACGACCGGGCCACGCTGCAGGGAGCGATCGGCGTACGCCGGGCCACCGCGGGTGAGAAGCTCACCACCCTCGACGGGACCACGCGCAAGCTCGACCCCGAGGACCTGCTCATCACCGACGACCGTGGCCCCATCGGACTCGCCGGCGTGATGGGAGGCGCTGAGACCGAGATGAGCGCCGCCACGACGTCCGTGGTGATCGAGGCGGCGCACTTCGAGCCGGTGACGATCGCCCGCGCGGCACGTCGGCACAAGCTGCCCAGCGAGGCGTCCAAGCGCTTCGAGCGAGGCATCGACCCGACGATCGCACCCGTTGCCGCCCGACGAGTTGCCGACCTGCTCGTCGAGTACGGAGGCGGCCGCGATCGCTCCGACGGCGACGGTCGTGGGAGAGCCGGCCACGCGGGCGTCCATCGCGATCGACGCGCAGCTGGCTGCCCGCGTGGCCGGGTTCGCCATCGCCGACGACACCGCTGCCGACGCGCTTCGCACCGTCGGGTGCCAGGTCGAGGTGGCAGCCGGACGAATCACGGCAACGCCGCCGGCCTGGCGGCCTGACCTCAACGACCCGAACGACCTGGTCGAGGAGGTGCTCCGCATCGTGGGCTACCCGCTGGTGCCCAGCGTGCTGCCGGCGGCTCCCGCCGGCCGTGGGCTCACCAAGCACCAGCGGCTGCGTCGCCGCGTGGGCATCGCGCTGGCCGCGGCCGGGTACGTCGAGGCTCTCGCGTACCCGTTCATCGGCAGCCGTGACCTCGACGCCCTCGGCCTCCCTGCTGACGACGGACGACGTAGTGCTCTGCGCGTGGCCAATCCGTTGTCGGAGCAGGAGCCACTCCTGCGCACGACCCTGGTGCCTGGCCTGTTGCGTACCTTGGCCCGCAACGTGAGCCGTGGCCAGGACGCGATCGGGCTCTTCGAGCTCGGCAGCGTGTTCCTGCCCGGCGTTGCCGGCCGCCCGGCCGCACCGCGCCTCGGGGTCGATCGGGCCCCGACGCGGGATGAGCTCAAGGCGCTGGAGGCTGCCTTGCCCGACCAGCCGCTGCATGTCGGTGTCGTACTGTCCGGGCTGCGTGGACAGCCGGGCTGGTGGGGCGCCGGCCGCGCAGCGACCTGGGCGGATGCGGTCGAGGCGGCCCGCGAGATTGCCCGGTCGGTCGGTCTCACGCTCGAGGTGGAGTCGGCGCAGCACTCGCCCTGGCATCCCGGTCGATGTGCGCGGCTGCTCGTCGACGAGACACCGGTCGGGTACGCCGGTGAGCTGCACCCCAAGGTCTGCACGGCGTACGACGTCCCCGCACGGACTGCCGCGTTGGAGCTCGACCTCGATGTACTCATGCTGCAGGCGCCCGATTTGACGCTGGCGCAGTCGTTCTCGACGTTCCCTGTTGCCAAGGAGGACGTGGCGCTCGTCGTCGACGCTCAGGTCAGCGCTGCCGATGTCGAAGCAGCGCTGCGCGACGGCGCGGGCGAGCTGTTGGAGTCCGTCCGGCTCTTCGACGTCTACACCGGGGACCAGATCGAGCCGGGCAAGAAGTCGTTGGCGTTCTCGTTGCGGTTCCGAGCGGCAGATCGAACCCTGACCGAAGCCGAGATCGGGCCGGCTCGGGACATGGCAGTGGCCCGCGCTGCCGAGCGGACCGGCGCTGTCCAACGTGTCTGACCACGAACGCGATCCAGTCGCTCTCGTGACGGGAGGCAGCCGCGGGATCGGCGCCCGCCTCGCTGCGATGCTGGCGGAGCGCGGGTACGCCGTGGCTGTCTGCGGCCGGGACGCGGTGCGGGCCGAACAGGTGGCCGCCGACCTGAACGGTCGTGCGCTCGGGGTCGCGGCCGACGTGACGGATCCGGCTCAGGCCGAGGCGGTCGTCGCCACGGTGACCGGGCGTCTTGGCCCGATCGACGTTCTGGTCAACGCCGCGGGGGTCCGCGATCAACGTGCGCTGCCGTGGGAGTCCGACCCGGCCGACTGGTGGCGGACCCTCGAGGTCAACGTCCGTGGGGTGATGCTGATGACCTCGGCCGTGCTGCCAGGGATGATCGCCCGCGGCCGCGGGCACATCGTCGACCTCGGGTCGGGCATCGCGTTCCGGGCCGAACCCCGCTACTCGGCGTACTCGGTCTCCAAGGCGGCCGCCTATCGGTGGCTCGACAACGTCGCCACGGCACTCGGCGCCGACTCGCCCGTCCGTGTCGTCAACGTCAGTCCGGGCGTCGTCCGCACGGACATGACCGAGGAGATGTGGGACGAGTCCGATGACATCGAGTTCGGGTCGACCGAGCCGGTCGAGAACTTCGTACGCCGGTTCGTTGCCGGAGAGCTCGACCACCTGCACGGTCAGTTCATCCACGCGGTCAAGGACGACTACTGACGACTGGTCCGCCAGTCGGGTGCCGCCGCGGTTCGACAGTCCCGTCAGTAGCCGCCGCCTCCACCTGAGCTGGTGTACGCGGAGGGCGAGGGCGAGCCGCCCTTGATCCAGTGGCCATCCGTGCCGAGCACCCACCACAGGCCGCCGGACAGGTTCAGGCCCTCGCCGGTGACGTCTCCCTCGCGCCCGGTCGCCGACATAGGTGTAGACCGGGTAGCCATCCACGGTCAGCTGCTTGGTCCCGTCGCTGCGGTCCAGGACGCCGAGCTGCGCGGTGACCCCGGCCGGTGCGTTCGGCGCGGCCTTCCCGAGCCGGGTCCAACGGCCAGTAGGTCAGACACGACCCGGAGCAGTTCGAGTTGCCGGGGGAGTCGGCCGCGAACGCATAGAGCGTCTTGCCGCCGGCGTCGGTGAGGATGGTGCCCAGCGAGGTCGACGTCTTGCTGACCCCGACTCCTGACCCGCCTCCGGTCCCGGTGCTTGACCCACCGTTGTTTGCTGAGCCGCCGTAGCCGTTGCCACCACCGCACGCCGAGAGCGCGAGCAGGGCGGTCAGCCCCATCAACCGGTTTGTGGTGTGTGTTGCCATGTCGTTCTCCGATCTCGTCGTTCACCGGTGAACACGAGTGGGAGAGCCGAATGGTTCAACGGGGACGGCAGTCCTTGTGCCACAGCAACAGCAAGCGCCGCGCCGACGCCGTGGTCAACCCGCCGGACGAAGGTCCGCGGCGTTGGCGCGCAGCAGCGTCTGGCCCTGCTGGGTGACCACCTGCAGGCCAGTGATGTCGCTGGGCGCCAGACCGGTGTTGCCGGTGACCACGGCCGTGCCGTCGTACCGGGCGACCCAGGTGGCAGCGACCTCGGGCCGGCCGCTGGCGGCGAACGCGAGCAGTCGGCAGCGTTCGCCCGGCTGGACGCCGGAGAGGCTGACCCGCACCTGACTCCCGGTGTCGACGCTGGTGATCACGAAGCTTCCGCGCACCTGGGTTGCGGGGTCGGAGACCGCGGCCACGATCCGGCCAGGGACGCCGCTGGTGTCCGGGGTGCCGTTCCACGGTCCGAGCACGACCGTGGCCGTGGCGGCTACGGCGGCTGCCGCGGCCGCGATGCTGAGGCGCATCCGCCGGGAACGTCGTCGGGTCGTCCCAGTCTCCTCGGCAGCGACGGCGACCTGGTCCAGAGTCCGCCGGAGCAGACCCGCGGGCAGCGGCGGGAGGTCGGCGGCGACGTCGGAGGCGTCGACACTGCCCAGCAGGTCGGGGAGCGGGGTCAGCTCGGCCTGGATGGCCGCGCACTCCGCACAGGACGCGACATGGCGTTCGACTGCCTGCTGCTCGGCGGGGTCGGCCAGCCCGAGGACAGCGGCACCCAGCAACGGGCGGATGTCAGGGCAGGCATCTCGGTGGTCGGTTGTCATGAGGTGACACCTCGCTCGCTCAGGGCCAGGCGCAGAGCGCGCAAGGCGTAGTACGCGCGTGACTTCACCGTTCCCGGGGGTATGCCGAGGCGGGAGGCCGCCTCGGCAACACTGCTCCCGCGGTAGTAGGTCTCGACGATGACCGCGCGGTGCTCGGCGCTCAGTGACGTCAGCGCCTCGAGGATGGTCCACGAGCGCAGGGCGTCCTCGATGTCGTCGTGCGCATCGGTCGCGAGCTCGATCAGGTCGCCGCCGACCTCGTGCGGCCTGGTGCTCCGCGCCCGAGCCTCGTCGATGATGATGTGGCGCAGCACGGTCATCAGCCAGCCCCGCGCCGACCCGCTTCCGTCGGTGAACGCTGCACTGTGCCGCCAGGCGCGCAGCAGGGTCTCCTGGACGGCGTCCTCAGCGCGTTGTGTGTCGCCGGACGTCAGCTGCCGCGCATAGGCGAGCAGCACCCGCCCGTGCTCATGGAAGAGCTCGGCCACCAGCGCGTCGGCCGCCGGCCGCGGGCTGCGGTCCCGACCTGGCGGACACCACCCTCATGCCTGCACAACGCACGCAAGCCCCTTCTGGTTCACCGGACTGCGAATTTGCATATATCTTCGTGGTCCAGAATAATCATGCCGATGAATGTGACTGTAGCCGTAGCCGGAGCCAGCGGGTATGCCGGCGGAGAGCTCCTTCGGCTGCTCCTGACCCACCCGTCGGTCGAGGTCGGCGCCGTGACGGCGGGAGAGTCGGCCGGGACGACCGTGGGTGCTCATCATCCGCACCTGGTGCCGATCGCCGACCGCGTGATCGAACCGACCGACGCCGCTGCGCTGGCCGCGCACGACGTGGTCTTCCTGGCGCTGCCGCACGGCACGTCCGCGGCCCTGGTCGAGGAGCTCGCGCCCGGCACCCTGGTGATTGACTGCGGGGCAGACTTCCGGCTGACCGACGACGACGCCTGGTCCACGTTCTACGGCGGTCAGCGCGCCGGGGCCTGGCCCTATGGCCTTCCCGAGCTCGCAGGTCAGCGGGACGTGCTGCGCAGTGCCACGCGGATCGCCGTGCCGGGCTGCTACCCGACCGTGGCGACCCTGACGATCGCGCCGGCGGTCAGCCGCGGGTTGGTGGACGCCACCGATGTGGTCGTCGTCGCCGTGTCCGGTACGTCGGGTGCCGGCAAGGCCGCCAAACCACACCTTCTCGGAGCCGAGGTCATGGGCTCCGCCTCCGCCTACGGCGTCGGGGGAGTGCACCGGCACACCCCGGAGATCGAGCAGAACCTGCGCCTGCTCACCGATGACCCGGTCCAGGTGTCGTTCACGCCAGTGCTGGCGCCTATGCCACGCGGCATCCTGGCGACCGTGTCGGCCCCGGCTCGCCCCGGCGTGACCGGGCAGGACGTCGAGGCGGCGTACACCGAGGCGTACGAGAAGGAGCCGTTCGTCCACCTGCTGCCGACCGGACAGTGGCCGCAGACGCAGTCGACGATCGGATCGAACGCCGTCCACGTCCAGGCGACCCTCGACGAGCGAGCCGGACGAGTCGTCGCGGTCGGCGCGCTCGACAACCTCACCAAGGGCACGGCCGGGGCTGCGGTGCAGAGCATGAACCTGGCCCTCGGGTACGCCGAGGACACCGGCCTCACGACGATCGGGGTAGCACCGTGACCGTCACCCACCCACGCGGTTTCCGGGCATCCGGCGTGGCAGCCGGACTGAAGTCCAACGGCGCGGAGGATCTCGCCCTGCTGGTCAACGACGGGCCCCGCGACGTCGTGGCAGCCGTCTGGACGAGCAACCGGTGCAAGGCCAACCCGGTGCTGTGGAGTGAGCGCGTGGCCGCGACCGGGCACGCCCGCGTCGTGGTGGCCAACTCCGGAGGAGCGAACTGCTACACCGGTGCCGCAGGCTTCCAGATCACGCACGCCACGGCCGAGCACGCCGCCGAGGTCCTGGACGTCGCTCCGGTCGAGGTGATCGTGTGCTCGACCGGGCTCATCGGTGTCCTCAATGACCGGGCCAGCCTGCTGAGCGGGATCGACCGCGCGGCAGCGCTGCTCACCGAGGCCGGCGGTCCCGCTGCGGCCGCGGCCATCATGACCACCGACTCCGTCCCCAAGCAGGCGATGGTCGGCGGCAGGGGACTGGTCGATCGGCGGGATGGCCAAGGGTGCGGGCATGTTGGCGCCCGGGCTGGCCACGATGCTCGTGTTCCTGACGACCGACGCCGACGTGGACCACGCCACTGCCGACAAGGCGCTCCGCGAGGCGACCGCGGTGACGTTCGACCGGTTGGACAGCGACGGCTGCATGTCGACCAACGACGCGGTCGTGCTCCTGGCGTCCGGCGCCAGTGGAGCGCGGCCGTCGTACGACGAGTTCGCCGACACGCTGCGAACGCTCTGCCATGACCTGTCCCAGCAGCTGCTGCGGGACGCCGAAGGTGCCGAGCACGACATCGCCATCACCGTGGTCGGGGCGGCCACCGAGGACGACGCGGTCACCGTCGCGCGCTCCATCGCCCGCAGCAACCTCTTCAAGTGCGCGATCTACGGTCGGGACCCGAACTGGGGTCGGATCCTGGCCGCGGTCGGGACCACCGATGCGCAGTTCGACCCGACGGACCTCGACGTCGCCCTCAACGACGTGTGGGTCTGCCGCAACAGCGGACTCGGTGCGGACCGCGAGCTCGTGGACCTGTCCGGTCGCGACGTCACCGTCACGGTCGACCTGAAGTCCGGCGATCGCACCGCCACCGTCTGGACCAACGACCTCACGCACGCCTACGTGCACGAGAACTCGGCGTATGCGTCATGAGCGTCGACTGGAAGCAGGTCACCGCGAAGGCCGCCACACTTGCCGAGGCGCTGCCGTGGCTGGAGAAGTACCACGGCAAGACGATCGTGGTGAAGTACGGCGGCAACGCCATGACCGACGACGGCCTGAAGCGTGCGTTCGCCGAGGACATCGTGTGGCTGCGCTACGCCGGCTTCAAGCCGGTCGTGGTCCATGGCGGCGGCCCGCAGATCAGCTCGATGCTCGACCGCCTCGGCATCCGGTCGGAGTTCCGCGGCGGCTTGCGGGTGACCACGCCCGAGGCGATGGACGTGGTCCGGATGGTGCTCGTCGGCCAGGTCGGTCGGGAGCTGGTCGGCCTCATCAATGCGCACGGACCGCTCGCGGTCGGGCTCTCCGGTGAGGATGCCGGGCTGTTCCGCGCGACCCGTACCGGCACCGTCGTCGACGGCCAGGACGTCGACCTCGGCCTGGTGGGCGAGGTCGCCGAGGTACGTCCCGAAGCAGTGCTCGACCTCATCGCGGCCGGGCGGATCCCTGTGGTGTCCACCGTCGCGCCCGACGAGCTCGGGCAGGTCCACAACGTGAACGCCGACACGGCCGCCGCAGCGCTCGCGGTCGCTCTCGGCGCCGAGAAGCTGCTCGTGCTGACTGATGTCGAGGGCTTGTACCGCGACTGGCCGGCCAGCGATGACATCATCGGCCAGATCGGCGTCGACGCACTGCGTGAGCTGATGCCGAGCCTGGCCAGCGGAATGATTCCCAAGATGACCGCCTGCCTGCGCGCGGTCAGCGAAGGAGTGCCCCGGGCGACGGTCGTCGACGGGCGGGAGCCGCACGCCGTGCTGCTCGAGATCTTCACCGACGAGGGTGTCGGCACCCAGGTCCTGCCGGCTGCCGAGACCAAGATCCGTACCGCGCTCGCGGGCGCGCGACGAGGTGACGTCATGACCACGTCCACCACGCCCACGACGACAGCGAGTGCTGCCGAGTCGCAGACCGCGGCGCTCACGGGTCGCTACGCCGGTGCACTCATGAACACGTTCGGACCGCCGCGCCGGGTGCTCAGCCGCGGTGCGGGCTGCTACGTCTGGGACGTCGACGGCCACCGCTACCTCGACCTGCTCGGTGGAATCGCGGTCAACGCCCTCGGTCATGCTCACCCGGCCGTGCTGGAGACCCTGGTCCAGCAGTCCCAGACGCTCGGCCACGTCTCGAACTTCTTCGCCACCACGCCCCAGATCCAGCTGGCCGAACGGCTCCTCGACCTGCTCGGTGCGCCCGGCAAGGTGTTCTTCACCAACTCCGGGACCGAGGCCAACGAAGCCGCGCTCAAGCTCACCCGTCGTACGGGTCGGACCAAGGTCGTCGCCGCCGAGGGAGCGTTCCACGGGCGCACGATGGGCGCGTTGTCCCTGACGGCGAAGGCGGCCTACCGCGAGCCGTTCGAACCGCTGCCCGGTGACGTGGTCTGGGTGCCCTACGGCGACGTCGCGGCGCTGGAGGCGGCAGTCGACGACGCCACCGCCGCCATCGTGCTCGAGCCCATCCAGGGCGAGGCGGGTGTCGTCGTACCCCCGGACGGCTATCTCGGTGCCGCCCGTCGGGTCGCCGACCAGCACGGCTCGTTGCTGTGGCTCGACGAGGTGCAGACCGGGATCGGCCGGACCGGGGCCTGGTTCGCCTTCACCGACCCCTCGACAGGTCTCGGTGAGGCCCGCCCGGACATCGTCACGCTGGCCAAGGGGCTCGGCGCCGGCTTCCCGATCGGTGCGTGCGTCGGGCTCGGCGCTGCCGGCGACCTGCTCGGTCCGGGCCACCACGGTACGACGTTCGGCGGCAACCCGGTCGCGGCCGCCGTCGCCTCGACCGTCCTCGACGTGATCGAGCGCGATGGCCTGCTGCGCCACACCGTCGAGACCGGTCGGCAGCTGCGGCACGCGCTGGCCGGCATCCCCGGCGTGCTGGCCGTGCGCGGGCGCGGACTGCATGTCGGCGTGAGCATCACGCCCGGGACAGCGAACGGCGTTGCACGTGCCGCGCTGGACGGCGGCGTGATCGTCAACGACTGCACGCCCGACACGTTGCGGTTGACGCCGCCCTTGCTCATCGAGATGGCGCAGATGGAGCAGGCTGTCCCTGTGTTGGCAGCGGCCCTCGCCTCGTCGGTCGCGCCACCGGGCCACCGCCCGACCGACGATGTGGAGTCACCATGATCCGACACTTCCTGCGCGACGACGACATCACTGCGGCCGAGCAGAGCGAGATCCTCGACCTCGCCGACAAGTTCCGCGCCGACCGGTTCCACGAGCAACCGCTTTCGGGTCCGCACGCCGTGGCCGTGCTGTTCGACAAGCCGTCGACCCGGACTCGCGTGTCGTTCGCGGTCGGGATCGCCGAGCTCGGCGGCTACCCGCTCGTCATCGACGCCCAGTCGTCCCAGATGGGGCGTGGCGAACCCATCGAGGACACCACGCGCGTTCTCGATCGGCAGGTCAGGGCCATCGTGTGGCGGACCTTCGGACAGGACCGGGTTGCCGCGATGGCGGCGGTTTCGCGGGTGCCGGTCGTGAACGCCTTGACCGACCAGTTCCACCCGTGCCAGATCCTCGCCGACCTCCAGGCCGTGCGGATGCACAAGGGCAAGACCGCCGGCCTGACGATGACCTATCTCGGTGACGGCGCCAACAACATGGCGCACTCCTATCTGCTCGGTGGCGCGCTGGCCGGCATGCACGTGCGCATCGGTTCGCCGGCGGACTACCAACCTGACCCGGAGGTGATGGGCGCGGCCGCCCGCCACGCCGCGGAGACGGGTGGCTCGGTGCTGCACGAGGCTTCTCCGCAGGCTGCCGTCGAGGGGGCCGACGTGGTGGTGACCGATACCTGGGTCTCGATGGGCCAGGAGGGTGAGGCGGGGGACCGGTCGTCGCCCTTCGTTCCCTACCGGGTGGATGCTGAGGCGATGGCGCTGGCGGACCCTGAGGCTGTGGTCCTGCACTGCCTGCCGGCGTACCGGGGCAACGAGATCAGCGCGGATGTCATCGACGGGCCGCAGAGCATCGTGTGGGACGAGGCCGAGTGCCGGTTGCACGCGCAGAAGGCGCTGCTCACCTGGTTGCTCGCCCGCGCGGAGGAACGATGAAGTCCGTCACCGTGGCGACCACCAAAGCCGCCCGGCACGCCAAGATCGTCGAGCTGCTCAGCCGCTACCAGATTCGCTCGCAGGCCGAGCTCGCCGACCTGCTCGCCAGGTCCGGGCAGCGGGTCACCCAGGGCACCGTCTCGCGCGACCTGGTCGAGCTGGACGCCGTCCGGGTCCGCGACGGCAAGGGCGTGCTCGTGTACGCCGTCCCCGGTGAGGGCGGTGACCGGACCCCGCGTCCTGCGACCGAGTCGGCGGTGGCCGAGAGCCGGTTGGCGCGACTGTGCAACGAGCTCCTGGTCAGCGCCGAGGCCTCGCTGAACTTCGTCGTGCTCCGCACACCCCCCGGCGCTGCGCAGTTCCTGGCCTCGGCCATGGACAAGGCCGAGCTGTCGCGGAGTGCTCGGCACGATCGCCGGGGACGACACCGTCCTCGTCATCACCCGGGACGCGAACGGCGGCGAGCCTCTCGCCACCCGCTTGCTCGCTCTCGCGGAGAGCGGGGCGGACCGAACGTGACCTCAGCTCAACACGGAGCGCAAGACCATCTGAACCTCACTACCTGCACCACCAGCCCTGCACCACAAGGAGAGCGTCGTGACCACCTCAGCACTACCCGCACCGGTCGGCCAGGACCGGATCGTGCTCGCCTACTCCGGCGGACTCGACACCTCGGTCGCCATCGGCTGGCTGGCGGACCAGACCGGCGCAGACGTGGTCGCGGTCGCGATCGACGTCGGCCAGGGCGGCGAGGACATGGAGACCATCCGCAAACGTGCGCTCGCGTGCGGCGCGGTCGAGGCCGTGGTGATCGACGCGAAGGATGAGTTCGCCGAGCACTTCTGCCTGCCGGCGCTGCAGGCGAACGCGCTCTACATGGATCGCTACCCGTTGGTCTCGGCGTTGTCGCGTCCGCTGATCGCCCGGCACCTCGTCCACGCGGCCGGTGAGTTCGGCGCCACGATCGTCAGCCACGGGTGCACGGGCAAGGGGAACGACCAGGTCCGGTTCGAGGTCGGCATCGGAGCCCTCGCGCCGCACCTGAAGGTCATCGCACCGGTTCGCGACTACGCGTGGACGCGGGAGAAGGCCATCGCGTACGCCGAGGAGCACGACCTGCCGATCGACGTGACCACGAAGTCGCCGTACTCGATCGACCAGAACGTCTGGGGCCGGGCGGTCGAGACCGGCTTCCTCGAGGACATCTGGAACCCCCCGATCGAGGAGCTCTACTCCTACACCGCCGACCCGGCGACGCCCCGCGAACCCGACGAGGTCACGGTCACGTTCGAGGCGGGAGTACCGGTCGCCATCGACGGCCGGCACGTGACGGTGCTGCAGGCCATCCAGGAGCTGAACGAACGCGGCGGCGCCCAGGGTGTCGGGCGGCTCGACGTGGTCGAGGACCGCCTCGTCGGCATCAAGAGCCGCGAGGTCTACGAGGCCCCAGGGGCTATGGTGCTGATCACTGCGCACCAGGAGCTCGAGAGCGTCACCGTCGAGCGGGACCAGGCCCGGTTCAAGCGGACCGTCGACCAGCGGTGGGGCGAGCTGGCGTACGACGGCTTGTGGTTCTCTCCGCTGCGCCGGGCGCTGGACGCGTTCGTGGCGTCGACCCAGCAGCACGTCACGGGTGACATCCGGCTGACGCTGCACGGCGGTCGGGCCGTCCCGACCGGAAGGCGCTCACCGGCGAGCCTGTACGACTTCAACCTGGCCACGTATGACGAGGGCGACTCCTTCGACCAGTCGCTCGCCAAGGGCTTCGTCGAGCTGTGGGGCCTGCCCAGCAAGATCGCGGCTCGCCGTGATGGAAGCTCCACGGCGGCGGAGCCGCGGGGAGCGGCTCAACAGGCCACCCGCGCCCAGCACCATGATGGCTGAGGCTTCCGGTGCCTCCGGCTCGAGGCTGTGGGGAGGGCGCTTTGCGACCGGCCCGTCGGCCGAGCTGGTCGAGCTGAGCAGGTCGACGCACTTCGACTGGCGACTCGCACCGTACGACCTGGCCGGGTCCCGAGCGCACGCCCGCGCGCTGAACAGGGCCGGCCTGCTGACCGACACGGAGCTGACCCGGCTGCTCGCCAGCCTTGACGAGCTCGATGTGGCAGTGGCGGCCGGGCGGTTCACGCCCGGCCGCGATGACGAGGACGTCCACTCGGCGCTCGAGCGAGGGCTGGTCGAGACGGCAGGTCCCGAGCTGGGTGGTCGGCTGCGCGCGGGCCGCTCCCGCAATGATCAGATCGCGACCCTGTTCAAGCTGTACCTGCGCGACCGTGCCGTCTCGATCGGTGCGTTGGTCGCGGCGTTGGCCGGGGCGCTCGCCGACCAGGCGGAGCAGCACCGCGCCGATGCGATGCCCGGTCGCACCCACCTCCAGCACGCCCAACCGGTGGTGCTCGGCCATCACCTGCTCGCCCATGCCTGGCCGTTGCTCCGAGACCTGAGTCGGCTACGGGACTGGGATGCGCGCGTGGCCGCCGAGTCGCCGTACGGATCCGGGGCTCTGGCAGGCTCGTCGCTCGGGCTCGATCCGGAACAGGTGGCGCATGACCTCGGCTTCACGGGGTCGGTGGCGAACAGTATCGACGGCACCGCCGCCCGAGACTTCGTCGCGGAGTTCGCCTTCGTCACGGCGATGATCGGCGTCGACCTGTCGCGCCTGGCCGAGGACCTGATCATCTGGGCGACCAGGGAGTTCGGGTTCGTGCGGCTCGACGACGGGTATTCGACCGGGTCGAGCATCATGCCGCAGAAGAAGAACCCCGACATCGCCGAGCTCGCCCGCGGCAAGTCGGGACGCCTCATCGGTGACCTCACCGGCCTCCTGGCGACGCTGAAGGCGCAGCCGCTCGCCTACAACCGTGACCTGCAGGAGGACAAGGAGCCGGTCTTCGACGCGATCGACACGTTGGAGGTGCTGCTGCCGGCTGTCACCGGGATGGTGCGAACCTTGCGGTTCGACACGACCAGGATGGCGGCGCTGGCCCCGGAGGGGTTCTCGCTGGCGACGGACGTGGCGGAATGGCTGGTGCGCAGCGGTGTGCCGTTCCGCTCCGCCCACGAGATCGCCGGAGCCTGTGTACGCCGATGTGAGGAGCTCGACTGTGAGCTCTGGGACCTCTCCGACCAGGACCTGGTCGCCATCTCGCCGCACCTGACTCCTGGTGTCCGGACGGTGCTGACCGTGGACGGCTCGCTGGCCTCGCGCGACGGTAGGGGCGGGACCGCGCCTGGTCGCGTGGCGGAGCAGATCGTGGAGCTGAGGGCCGCGCTCGCGGGCTGGCGCCCCGGACCGCGTAGCCCGTCACCGGAGATCGGTGGGAGCCCGGGGACTGCGTCGGTACGCCGACACGGACGGGTCGTCGCGCAGCCAGAACCTCCACGGCACGTCCGCGGCCTGCCGGATGCCTACCCGCGGGCCGCTGGCGACAGCTGATGGGGGAGGGGCCGGGTCGAGCGCGAAGGCGCGGTCCGAGAGCAGGTCGACCCCGTTGTGCTCGCGGCCGATGCCGAGCGCCTGGGTCAGGCAGGCCGGTCCTCGCGCGAGCGCGCGATCCGCCACACGATCTCCGCGTCTGGACCGAGCCAGCTCCACCCCTTCGACGACCCGGCCGGCGCGCAACAGGACAGCGGCGGCGGTGCCCTCGGGTCCGACGACGAGGTTGGCGCACCAGTGCATGCCGTAGCTGAAGTAGACGTAGAGGCGGCCGTACGGGCCGTACATGATCGCGTTCCGAGGCGTCGGACCGCGGCCGGCATGCGACGCCGGGTCGCTCTCACCGGCATACGCCTCGACCTCGCTCAGTTCGACCGTGACGGCGCCGTCCGGGGTGCGGTGCGTCAGCCGCCACCCGAGCACGGCGGGAGCGGCTTCCGGGGCCGGGCGGCCGAGCACCGACAGCGGGTCGGAGTCGACGGTCACGACAGGCCTCGGTCGCTGGCGTCCCGCAAGGCGGTGTAGGAGGCGACGAGCGCCAGTCGCTCCTGCGCGATGAGCGGGTCGTCGAGGCGCCGACCCGCACGCACCCAGTCGTCCGACAGGTCCATCGCCGCGACCCGGTGCTCGGCGGCCGGCCGGGTGAGCTCGGGCCGGGCCTGGTACACGAACGCGTACAGCGCGTTGAGCGTGTCGACGAGCTCCTCGCTCGTGACTCCCTCGTCGTGCTGGTGTCGGCGGTGCACGTCCCACCAGGCCACTTCGAGTGCTGCCGCGCGGTCGGGGTCGAGGGTATGCCGCCCGGACGACCGGACCAGTGCGTAGAAGCGGCGCATCTCTGCCCGCGCGACGTCGGGGTCGTTGTCGGGGAAGGGTGCCCAGGCCTGATTGGCCCGCAACACGTGCCAGGCGCCGAGGACGCTACGGCGAGGTCCCATGCCGAAGCCTGTGCTGACCATCCCGACAGCCGCCCTGAGGAAGCGCCGCCACTCGTGTCGGTAGTACGCGACCCACGCGTCGCACTCGTGGTGTCCCAGGACCACCGGGTCGAAGGCCCACGACATCTGCGGTGGCCGACTGATCGTCGTCACCTGCCTGATCTTCGCTGCGGGCGCCGCGCCTGTCGAGCCCTCGGTGATCTCGACAGGCTCGATCGGCGGGTAGGTGATCTCGACAAGAGTGACCAGGGGGAAGAAGATCGCGGCAAGTCGATGAGCGGGAGGACCGGAGTGAGCGACAACGAGACCATCGAGGCCGTGGTGGCGCAGCTGCAGCAGCGGATCGACTCGCTTCCGCACGATCTCCGTCACCGGAGGATCTTCGTCGAGACGTACCAGCGCACGACCCAGGCGGTGGGCACCGCGATCGCCGATGCGCGGTTCGAGGACCCGGACTGGGTCGAGCGCTGGGACGTGGTCTTCGCCCGGCTCTATCTCGACGCCCACGACGCACACGAGGCGGGCCGAACCGCCGACGTGCCGAGGCCCTGGCGGCTGGCCTTCGCGGCCGATCCCGGCCTGCCGGCGTTGGTGCATGTCCTGCTGGGGATCAACGCGCACGTGAACTACGACCTGCCGCAGGCCATGCTGGCTGTCATCAGCGATGAGGACTTCACCGACGCGGTCGTCATCGACCGTCGGCGCCGCGACCATGAGCGGATCGACGCGGTGCTCTCGTCCCGCGTCTCGGCGGAGGACGAGGCCCTGGGCGGCGGACGGTCCTGGCTCGACACGGTGCTCACGCCGCTCAACCGGCTGGCCTCCAAGCGATTCCTGCGGGAGGCGCGTCAGAAGGTCTGGCACAACGTCGGGAGCTCCAGCAGGCCCGGCTGGACGGTCCGGCTGCCTACGACCGACGGCTGGCTGAGCTGGAAGTGCTCAGCGCGGCGCGGATCGCGGACCTGCTGCGGCCCGGTCAGGTGCTCCTCCGGCTGGCCGTTGCCGGGTTCGGCGTCTCCCTGCCCCCGGCGTGAGGCGAGACGTGGGTCCGACCGGTGGGCGGATGAGATATCCGCTTGCCTGGCGCCACTCCCGATAGGGCAGGCTGTCCGCATGCACCGCCTGCACGGGCGGGCTCATGACACGAAGGGAACATCGTGAACCAGCACGTCCTCGACGACCTCGAGTGGCGCGGCCTCATCGCGCACTCGACCGACATCGACGCCTTGCGCGCCGAGCTGTCGGAGCGGCCGATCGCGGCGTATTGCGGATTCGACCCCACGGCACCGAGCCTGCACATGGGCAACCTGCTCCAGATCCTGACGTTGAAGCGGCTGCAGCACGCCGGGCACCGTCCGGTGGGAGTCGTCGGTGGCGCCACCGGCATGATCGGTGACCCGAAGGAAGCGGGGGAGCGCGGGCTCAACTCCCTCGACGTCGTCAAGGAGTGGACCCAGACCATCCGCGAACAGCTCGAGCGGTTCCTGTCGTTCGAAGGCGCCAACGCCGCCCTCGTGGTCAACAACTACGACTGGACGGCCAGCCTCTCGACGATCGACTTCCTGCGTGACATCGGCAAGCACTTCCCGGTCAACCGGATGTTGGCGCGCGACGTGGTGCGGTCTCGTCTCGAGGCCGGGATCTCCTACACGGAGTTCAGCTACGTGCTGCTGCAGTCGATGGACTACCTCAACCTGTTCCGGGACCACGGCGTCCGGCTGCAGACCGGTGGAAGCGACCAGTGGGGCAACATCACGGCCGGCGTCGAGCTGGTGCGGCGTACCGACGGCGAGCGGGTGCACGCGCTCGCGACGCCCCTGGTCACCAAGGCCGACGGCACGAAGTTCGGCAAGACCGAGTCGGGCTCCATCTGGCTCTCCGCCGAGATGACCTCTCCGTACGCCTTCTACCAGTTCTGGTTCAACACCGACGACCGCGACATCGTCTCGCTGTTGAAGTACTACTCGTTCAAGTCACACGAGGAGATCGAGCAGCTGGGCTCGGCTCGTGGAGGAGAAGCCGTCCCTCCGCGCCGCCCAACGGGCGCTGGCGGAAGAGATGACCACGCTGACGCACGGCGCTGACGAGACCGAGCGGGTCAAGGCGGCCTCAGCGGCGCTGTTCGGCGGGGGAGAGCTGTCCGACCTCGACCCGGCCACGTTGGCCGCCGCGCTCAGCGAGGCACCGCACGTCGAGGTTCCTCTGACGCCGGAGCTCCCCCTGCTGGTCGACCTGTTCGCCGAGACGGGCCTGGTCGGCAGCAAGAGCGAGGCACGGCGGACGGTCGGCTGAGGGCGGCGCCTACGTCAACAACGAGCGGATCACCGATCCAGACGCTCGCGTGGACAAGGAGGCGTTGCTGCCGGGCGGGTGGCTCCTGCTGCGAAAGGGCAAGCGCAACCTGGCGGGCGTCCGCGTGGGGACCGGCGGCTGAGATGTCACCGCGGGTCGGCTGAGGTGTCACGGTGGGTCGACGACCTCGAGGCGGCGGCCGGTCGGCTGCTGCCCGAGGTCGTCGCCGCCTACTACCGCCAGGGTGCACGGGATGGCCTGAGCGCTGCCGAGGCCGAGCAGAGCTGGCGTGACGTGCGGCTGCGTCCGCGTGTGCTCAGAGATGTCTCGACGATCACGACGGCGACGACTCTGCTCGGAACGCCCGTCGCGCTTCCGCTCGCGCTGGCACCGACGAGCCTCCAGCGGCACGCCGCTGCCGAGGGCGAGGTCGCGATGGCGGCGGGAGCGGCCGCCGCCGAGACGCTGGTCGTGGTGTCGAGCAACGCCGGAGCGTCGTTCGCCGCCATCGGCGCTGCCGGCGCACCCTGGTGGATCCAGGCGTACGTGCTGAGAGACCGTGGGCTGACCCGAGCGGATGCTCGATCAAGCGGTAGCCGCCGGAGCGCGAGCGGTCGTGGTCACGGTCGACACGCCGATCACGGGCACCAAGTACGACGACGGCCCATCGGTCTGGGAGTCGACGCCGGACGGGTTCAGCCACACGAACGTCCGCGCGGCTGGGGAACCAGGTGGCTTCGACCTGACGAAGGCCGACGACCTCACGCCCGACGTGATCGGTTGGCTCGCCGAGGTCACCGGGCTGCCGGTCGTGGTCAAAGGCGTGCTGCGTGGTGACGACGCGGTCCACGCCGTCGAAGCCGGCGCGGCCGCCGTCTGGGTGTCCAATCACGGCGGCCGGCAGCTCGACCAGGCGGTAGTCCACCCGCTGGGCGCTGCCGGAGGTGATGGACGCAGTCGGTGACCGTGCGGAGGTGTACGTCGACGGCGGTCTCCGCCGCGGCGTGGATGTGCTCACGGCGTGCGCGCTGGGCGCCCGGGCGGCCTTCGTGGGCAGACC